>NZ_JBVHLJ010000005.1:16114-731696 GCF_055559055.1 Streptomyces sp. NPDC024687
TCCGTCAGAACCGCCGCGAGAACATGGCCCGCATCCCGCACACCGGGACACGAGCCTTCTTCAGCCACCACGCCCGCGCCCAGGGGGAGGCAGCGCCCGCCGCGAAGCCGCACCTTCCGTCAGAACCGCCGCGAGAACATGGCCCGCATCCCGCACACCGGGACACGAGCCTTCTTCAGCCACCACGCCCGCGCCCAGGGGGAGGCAGCGCTCGCAACGGAGCCGCACCTTCCGTCAGAACCGCCGCGGAAACACGGCCCGCATCCCGCTCATCGGGGTGTGGGCCTTCTTCGCATCGCTCCCGCCGCCCCCGCAGCCCAGCCGCCCGTATACGCAACGCCGGGCCGGGCGACCGGCGCCCGACAGCGGGGCAGGGCGGCGTCCGTGGAGGCTCGCGCCATCTTGACGGCGTCTTCTGGCCCGGGTACCCAGAAACCAGGCCCCGTTCCCGTGGAGCCCGGAGGTGGCGTATGGCGGCATCGGTCAGGCACGAGACGCGGGCGTTGCTGCGCGCACACCTGGCGGCCGCGTCGTCGTATCGGCATCTGACCCGCCACTGCGCGATCTGCCACCGCCTGTTGCGGCTGGCGATGGACTCCGGGCCGGCAGCAGGCTCACCACCGGAGGAGCCCGTGGAGGACGGAACCCCCTCCCCGGCGTAACACCCCTAGCTCACCGGGCCCGACGGCAACAAGGACTCTGGTATGTGACGGGAGTCACCGCATGAGTTTTTGAAACCGTGGAACTTACCGCTCACTTACCACAGGTCAATTTAATATGTGCAATTGCACCCCTGATCGCACACCGGCCAGGGACCGCCCCACAGGAGATCCGACACCCCTCCCCAGACTCCGACAAGCCCGCCCACAGGCCCGCCGGACGCCCACACTCCGCGCACAAAAAAGATCGCGCTGGACTCGGCGGAGTCCAGCGCGATCGACGACGAGGTTGAGAATGGGCCCTGTTGGGGCAGGACCCGCGTCGCTTGGAGCCAGTGTCCGGACGTGGCGACCGGCTGGGGGGCCGACCGGTTTGTCCGGTTATTCAGTTGTTCAGGCCTCGCTGCGCTGCTGCGGGATGCCCGCGAGCAGAGCGCGGACCTCAGCCTCGCGGTAACGGCGGTGCCCGCCGAGCGTACGGATCGACGTGAGCTTGCCGGCCTTCGCCCACCGCGTGACCGTCTTCGGGTCCACGCGGAACATCGTGGCGACCTCAGCCGGGGTCAGCAGCGGCTCGGCATCAGGGGTGCGAGCGGTCATGAGCGGCCTCCTCGGGAGAACCGAACCTTCTCGGTTCTTTCCTCTAAATTCTGCACCTTGACCCGCGTTGCCCGAAATGGCGGATGCGGGTCGAGTCGGTTATAGGACGAACGGCTTGTCCTCGGCACTACAACTACACCATCTGTCCAGCCGCGTCGGCCAAACCGATGGAATTGCCCCCCAGGTGTTCATCGGCGACGGAAGCCGATGGACCATGCCATAGCGGACAGTCACACCCCTGTGACGATCAGTCACAGGGGTGATCAGGAGTCATCAGACCCCCCAAAGCGGAACCTCCCCCGGGCCCCTTGTCCTATTTTGGCATGAGGAGGGGCAAGAGATGCAAGAGCCGGGTACGTGCGGTCCGTCACGCTTGACACTCCGTGAGGCGTACGCCCGGATCGGGACCTACGTCCCCTGTCGGTGAGACTTCAGGGGAAGTTGAACACCTTGAGCCAGGACGAAACCCCAAAACGGGCGTCAGGTCAAACGCCTGTTCGTGACCTGGCGCACATCAGTTCGCCGAGCGACGGTCCCTGACGGCCCGCCAGCGCTCCACGAGCCGCCCGTAGGCCTCGCCCGCCGCGGCCCCGTCACCGTGCCTGAGCGCCTCGATGCCCTCGGCCACGTCCGCCGCCGAGTGGTCGTCCTCCAGCTCGCCCGGCGGGAGCACATGCACCAGACCGCCGTAGTCGAGTTCGACCAGCGAGCGCGGGTGGAACTCCTCCAGCCAGCGCCCGACGTCGATCAGGCCGTCGATGAGCGGCCCTTCGTCGACGGCGTCCTTCAGGGCCCGCAGAGCCCGCGCCACGCGTCGCCGCGCCTGCACCATGGGGGTGCGGTAGCGCAGCATCGGCGGGATCTCGCCGGACCCCTTGTCGAAGCGCCGCTCCTCGTCGGAGACGAGCACGAACCAGTTCACCGGCACCTGCCAGGTCGCGGTGCGGATCCAGGGCCGGGCGTCCGGATTGCGGGCGAGCCAGCGCTCGTAGTCCTGGGCGGTCTGGCGGCGTACGACCTCGGGCAGCACCGCGTCCAGGACCGGCGCCGGCAGCTCCTCCCCGAGCTCCTCCAGGGCCAGCCAGCCGCGCAGCCGGGTGCGCCACGGACACACGCACACCACGCCGTCCACGTCGAGCACGAAGGCGTCGCTGCTCTCGTGCACCGGCACCGGGATCGGCGGGGTGGGCAGCAGGTCGGCCAGGGAGCGGCGCAGCTCGTCCTGGTACGAGGGGCGGTCCGGGCGGCGGGCGTAGCGCGCCCAGTGGCTGCGCTCGGGCTCGGGGAAGGCGGCCAGCGGTTCGTACACGCGCAGATAGGTCGCGTACGGGACGGTCACCGAGGACACCTTGGGCACGCCTGCTCTCTCCCCCGCCGCCTGCCGGGAAAACCTGCGAAACCCGCACACAAACGCGCGGGAAAACTATGCAAATCGTCGCACGCCCGCCCCCCGCGGGAAGGTGATCCTGAGCACTGCACGGTCATGGGCCGCCACAGGCCCTAATCTCGTGCCCACAGGCCCCGCCACCCTTACGGGCGCCTGTGTCCCATCGCCGCAATGGACCCAGGAGTCACCACAGTGACCGACGTAACCGGCGCCGCTGCCGACGTGCTGCACACCCTGTTCCACTCGGACCAGGGCGGTCATGAGCAGGTCGTGCTCTGCCAGGACCGCAAGAGCGGCCTCAAGGCCGTCATCGCCCTCCACTCCACCGCGCTCGGCCCCGCCCTCGGCGGGACGCGCTTCTACCCGTACGCGAGCGAGCAGGAGGCCGTCGCCGACGCGCTGAACCTCGCGCGCGGGATGTCGTACAAGAACGCCATGGCCGGGCTCGACCACGGTGGCGGCAAGGCCGTGATCATCGGCGACCCCGAGCGCGACAAGAGCGAGGAACTGCTCCTCGCGTACGGCCGTTTCGTGGCCTCGCTCGGCGGGCGCTACGTCACCGCGTGCGATGTCGGCACCTACGTCGCCGACATGGACGTCGTCGCCCGTGAATGCCGCTGGACGACCGGCCGCTCCCCCGAGAACGGCGGCGCCGGCGACTCCTCCGTCCTCACCGCCTTCGGCGTCTACCAGGGCATGCGGGCCAGCGCCGCGCACCTGTGGGGCGACCCGTCGCTGCGCGGCCGTACCGTCGGCGTCGCGGGTGTCGGCAAGGTCGGCCACCATTTGGTCGAGCATCTCCTGGAGGAGGGCGCCCAGGTCGTGATCACCGACGTACGGCAGGACGCCGTGGGGCGGATCGCCGAGCGGCACCCCTCCGTCGCCGTGGTCGCCGACACCGACGCGCTGATCCGGGTCGAGGGCCTCGACATCTACGCGCCCTGCGCGCTCGGCGGCGCCCTGAACGACGACACCGTGCCCGTACTGACCGCGCGGATCGTCTGCGGCGCCGCCAACAACCAGCTCGCCCACCCGGGCGTCGAGAAGGACCTCGCCGACCGCGGGATCCTCTACGCGCCGGACTACGTGGTGAACGCCGGCGGGGTCATCCAGGTCGCCGACGAACTCCACGGGTTCGACTTCGAGCGGTGCAAGGCGAAGGCCGCGAAGATCTTCGACACCACTCTCGCGATCTTCGCACGTGCGAAGGAGGACGGGATTCCGCCGGCCGCCGCGGCCGACCGGATCGCCGAGCAGCGGATGCACGAGGCGGCCGTGAAACCGGCGCGCTGACGTTTGAGCGGTACCCGTCGGCGCACTCTTGGAGAGAACTCTCACGTTCGTCGGCGGGTCGGCCGCGAAGAAGTGGTTAAAATCGCGGTTGACCAGCGAGGACGGGGCTCCTCGCGGGACCTGGGTGCGGGCACGTGGTGCGGGCGACGTACCGTATGGCCGTGGGCTCAGGTACCGTGGAAGCCCTACGGACCGGTCTCTCTTTGGAGAGCCCGTTCCAGATCATGAACGCGTGTCAAGACTCTGGGGCCACCGAGCCCCGTATCCGAGGGGGTCGAGCCATGGGGCGCGGCCGGGCAAAGGCCAAGCAGACGAAGGTCGCCCGCCAGCTGAAGTACAGCAGCGGCGGGACTGATCTGTCGCGTCTGGCCAATGAGCTGGGCGCTTCGACTTCGAGCCAGCCGCCGAATGGCGAGCCGTTCGAGGACGACGAGGAAGACGACCCGTACGCCCAGTACGCGGATCTCTACAACGACGACGGGGACGAGGACGACGAGTCCGGTCCTGCGTCTCAACGCCGCGGAGCGTAATGCCTGCAGCGGCCTAGCCGTTGGCTCACCCGGTCCGGAGCTCTCAGCGCCGGACCGGGTTTTGTGCTGACGTCGCGGGGCACCGCCCCGGATCCAGCTCCTCGTACGCCGAGGGGCTGGATCTCTGCGTACGGGATCTACGCGTAGTCGCCGACCAGCTCCGCACCCGTGGTGTGGTCGCCACGGTCCGTGATCTCGCCCGCGACCCAGGCCTCGACCCCGCGGTCGGCCAGGGTCTCCACAGCCACGTCCGCCGACTCCTCGGGGACGATCGCGATCATGCCGACGCCCATGTTCAGCGTCTTCTCCAGCTCCAGGCGCTCGACCTGCCCCGTCCTGCCGACGAGGTCGAAGATCGGGTCCGGGGTCCAGGTGGTGCGGTCCACGACGGCATGCAGGCCGTCGGGGATCACCCGGGCCAGGTTGGCCGCCAGACCGCCGCCGGTGACGTGGGAGAAGGCGTGCACCTCGGCCGTGCGGATCAGCGCCAGGCAGTCCAGCGAGTAGATCTTGGTGGGCTCCAGGAGCTCCTCGCCGAGGGTGCGGCCGAGCTCGTCGATCCGGGCGTCCAGGGCGAGGCCCGCCTCGTTCAGGAGCACATGCCGGACCAGCGAGTACCCGTTCGAGTGAAGACCGGAGGCCGCCATGGCGATGACGGCGTCACCCTTACGGATGCGATCCGCGCCGAGCAGCCGGTCGGCCTCCACCACACCCGTACCGGCGCCGGCCACATCGAAGTCGTCCGGGCCCAGCAGACCGGGGTGCTCGGCCGTCTCGCCGCCCACCAGGGCGCAGCCGGCGAGCACACAGCCCTCGGCGATGCCCTTGACGATCGCGGCGACCCGCTCGGGGTGGACCTTGCCGACACAGATGTAGTCGGTCATGAACAGCGGCTCGGCACCGCAGACCACGATGTCGTCCATGACCATCGCGACCAGGTCGTGGCCGATGGTGTCGTAGACGCCCAGCTGACGCGCGATGTCCACCTTGGTGCCGACACCGTCGGTGGCGGAGGCGAGCAGCGGGCGCTCGAAGCGCTTGAGGGCGGAGGCGTCGAAGAGGCCGGCGAAACCGCCGAGGCCGCCGAGGACCTCGGGGCGCTGCGTCTTCTTCACCCACTCCTTCATCAGCTCTACGGCGCGGTCGCCCGCCTCGATGTCGACGCCCGCGGCTGCGTAGCTGGCACCAGTTGTCTCAGACATGGCAGTAGAGAACCTTCGTGTCGTACGGCAGGTATGGCGGGCTGTCTACGGGCGACGGATCGCGTCGGCCGCGGCCGTGGCGGCGGGCCCTGCGGCCAGCTCGGTCTCCAGCAGCTGCTTGCCGAGCAGCTCGGGGTCCGGGAGGTCCATCGGGTACTCGCCGTCGAAGCAGGCACGGCACAGGTTCGGTTTGGCGATAGTGGTCGCCTCGATCATGCCGTCGAGGGAGATGTACGCCAGCGAGTCGGCGCCCAGCGAGGTGCCGATCTCGTCGATGGTCATGCCGTTGGCGATGAGCTCGGCGCGGGTGGCGAAGTCGATGCCGAAGAAGCAGGGCCACTTCACGGGGGGCGAGGAGATCCGGATGTGGACCTCGGCGGCGCCCGCCTCGCGGAGCATGCGGACCAGGGCGCGCTGGGTGTTGCCGCGCACGATCGAGTCGTCGACGACGACCAGCCGCTTGCCCTTGATGACTTCCTTGAGCGGGTTCAGCTTCAGGCGGATGCCGAGCTGGCGAATGGTCTGCGAGGGCTGGATGAACGTACGGCCGACGTAGGCGTTCTTCACCAGGCCCGCGCCGAAGGGGATTCCGGACGCTTCCGCGTAGCCGATGGCCGCCGGGGTGCCGGATTCCGGGGTCGCTATGACGAGGTCGGCCTCGACGGGCGCTTCCTTCGCGAGCCTGCGGCCCATCTCCACGCGGGAGAGGTACACATTCCGGCCGGCGATGTCGGTGTCGGGGCGCGCCAGATAGACGTACTCGAAGACACAGCCCTTGGGCTTCGCTTCCGCGAATCGGGAGGTGCGCAGTCCGTTCTCGTCGATGGCGACGAACTCGCCCGGCTCGATCTCACGGACGTAGGCGGCACCGCAGATGTCGAGAGCGGCGGACTCGGAGGCGACGACCCAGCCGCGCTCCAGGCGCCCGAGGACCAGCGGACGGATGCCCTGCGGGTCGCGGGCGGCGTAGAGGGTGTGCTCGTTCATGAAGACGAGCGAGAAGGCGCCCTGGACCTGGGGGAGGACCACGGGGGCGGCCTCCTCGATGGTCAGGGGCTTGCCGTCCTCGTCGACCTGGGCCGCGAGGAGCGCGGTGAGCAGGTCGGTGTCGTTGGTGGCGGCCACCCGGGGGCTGCGGCCCTCCTGCTTGGGCAGGTCGGCGACCATCTCGGCGAGCTGCGCCGTGTTGACCAGGTTGCCGTTGTGGCCGAGCGCGATGGAACCGTGCGCGGTGGCACGGAAGGTCGGCTGGGCGTTCTCCCACACGGAGGCGCCGGTGGTCGAGTAGCGGGCGTGACCGACCGCGATGTGACCTTGGAGTGAACCGAGAGAGGTCTCGTCGAAGACCTGGGATACGAGGCCCATGTCCTTGAAGACGAGGATCTGTGAGCCGTTGCTGACCGCGATTCCCGCGGATTCCTGGCCTCGATGCTGGAGGGCGTAGAGCCCGAAGTAGGAGAGCTTGGCGACCTCTTCGCCCGGAGCCCAGACACCGAAGACGCCACAAGCGTCCTGGGGGCCCTTCTCACCGGGGAGCAGGTCGTGGTTGAGTCGTCCGTCACCACGTGGCACGCTTCCGAGTGTAGGCGAGATCGACCACTGGTCCGAATTCACGGAGAGTGGGCTTTCTTACTCCGCGCGGGCCGTGACGCTCTCGCCGGGCGCCTTGGTGATCTTCAGGGAATCGCGTTTCTGCTGGTAGGAGACCTTGCCGGAGAGGATTTCGGCGAGTTGGCGCTCGGTCTTCATCACCGGGCCGGAACACATCATGCGCGTGGTCGCGAGGGGCCCGAACTCGATGGTGCGGTCCTTGACGGTCGCCTTGCCGCGGAAGGTGTTGCACCCGAGGCTGCCGGTGACGGTGTTGTTCTCGGTGAGGGTGAGGTAGGCGTTCTCGCCGAGGGACCAGCGAGTGCCCTTCAGGGCGGGCGGCTTCTCCTCGCGCAGGGTGATGGTGTCGTGCTGCGGGCTGGTCAGGGTGAGCGTCCGGGAACCCGAGGGCCCGTCCAGGCGGGCCTCGAGGTCGTTGTCGAAGACACCGACGAACTTCTCCTCGAACTGCCCCACGGCACCTGGGCAGCCCATCAGTGTCATGACGAGGTCGGAGACCCGCACGGTGTCGCCCTCGATGGCCACGTCGACGCCGATGCTGTTGCAGCCCACGGAACCGCCGGACTCACCACCGTCGCCGTCCGGTTCGGCGGTTGTCGGCTCGAAGATGATCTGGGCCTTGTGCCGGGCACCCTTCACGGGCAGGACGTAGTCCTTGCCGTCGACGGTGACCTTCTTGGGCACCCAGGAGACGTCCTCGATGGCGGAGAGGTCCTGGGTCGAGGTCCCCGCGGGCTCCGTGCCGCAGGCGGCCAGGACGGTGGTCCCGGCCAGGGCCGCGGCCGCGTACTTGGCACATGTCGTCCGCTTTGTCGTCCGCTGTGTCGTCCGCTTCATGGCTCTTTGACGCACGAGCCCCGTGAAGGGTTCAGCTCATCAGCGGGAGCAGCCCGCCCAGGTCCGCCCGCTCCCCGCTCGCGCTGACCTTGGCCGCCTCCAGCGCGTCCTGCCAGGCCAGCCTGCCGGTGGCGAGCCGGATCCAGGTCAGCGGGTCGGTCTCGACGACGTTCGGCGGGGTGCCCCGGGTGTGCTTCGGCCCCTCGACGCACTGCACGACGGCGTACGGCGGGATCCGCACCTCGGTCGAGCCGCCGGGCGCCTTCGCGGCCAGGGCGTCGGCGAGGAGACGGGTGCAGGCGGCGAGCGCCTGACGGTCGTAGGGGATGTCGAGGCCGGGCACGGCCGCGTTCAGGTCGTCGGTTTGGACGACGAGTTCGACGGTGCGGGTGACCAGGTAGTCGGCCAGGGTCATGGCACCGGTACGGGCGGCGAGGACGCGGGAGCCGGGGGCACTCAGGGCGTGCAGGAACCGCTCCTCGGTACGGGCGTACAGCGCGTCGAGGTCCGGATTGGCCGAGGCCAGGTCCCGGGTGCCGTCGGCGATGTCGCCGGCCCGGTCGGCCGTGGCGAAGGGCCATTCGAGAAGGGTGAGCCGCGGCGCCGGGGGTTCCTCCCGGTCGAGGTTCCGGCTGACCGTCTCGACCGCCATGGTGATGTGCGCGGCCAGGTCCCGCACGGTCCAGCCGGTCAGGCGCGTGGCGAGAGCGAGTTGCTCGGGGGTGAGGGCGCCCACGGCCTCCCGTACATGTCCGAACTGGTTCTTCAGAGCCTCGCGGATCTTGGCGGGGTCGTAGGTGCGGGCGCGCTTCCTGGTCGTGGGCATGGCGGTGAGCCTAATCGGCGGTGCTTCGGAGCCCGTCCGCGAACCGGTGGCCACGTGACGAAGGCCCCGCCCGTCACAGCGACGGGCGGGGCCTTCGGAGTCGTACGACCGGCTACTTCAGCAGTGCCGGGATCGTCTCCTCGTGGGCCGTCCGCAATTCCTCCAGGGACAGTTCGAACTCGCCCTGGAGCTCGACCGAGTCACCGTCGACGACACCGATGCGGGTGACGGGCAGGCCCCGCGCGCCGCACATGTCGTTGAAGCGGAGCTCCTCGGAGCGGGGGACGGCCACCACCGCGCGGCCGGCCGACTCCGAGAACAGCAGCGTGAACGCGTCCAGACCGTCCGGGACGATCAGGCGGGCGCCCTTGCCTCCGAGCAGCGCCGACTCCACGACCGCCTGGATCAGGCCGCCGTCGGAGAGGTCGTGCGCGGAGTCGATCATGCCGTCGCGGCTGGCGGAGATCAGGATCTCGGCGAGCAGCCGCTCGCGCTCCAGGTCGACCTTGGGCGGCAGACCACCGAGGTGGTCGTGGACGACCTGGGACCAGGCCGAGCCGCCGAACTCCTCACGGGTGTCGCCGAGGAGGTACAGCAGCTGGCCCTCCTCGCGGAAGGCGACCGGGGTGCGGCGGGCGACGTCGTCGATGACGCCCAGGACCGCGACGACCGGGGTGGGGTGGATGGCCACGTCACCGGTCTGGTTGTAGAGGGAGACGTTGCCGCCGGTCACCGGGGTGCCCAACTGCTGGCAGGCGTCGGCCAGTCCGCGGATGGCCTCCGCGAACTGCCACATGACGGCCGGGTCCTCGGGCGAGCCGAAGTTCAGGCAGTCGGAGACCGCGAGGGGCTTGGCACCGGTCGTCGCCACGTTCCGGTAGGCCTCCGAGAGCGCCAGCTGCGCGCCCGCGTACGGGTCCAGCTTCGCGTAACGGCCGTTGCCGTCCGTCGCGATCGCCACACCCAGGCCGGTCGACTCGTCGATGCGGATCATGCCGGAGTCCTCCGGCTGGGCCAGCACCGTGTTGCCCTGCACGAAGTGGTCGTACTGCGAGGTGATCCACTTCTTGGAGGCCTGGTTCGGGGAGGAGACCAGCGCGAGGACCTGGTCCTTGAGCTCCTCGCCCGTCTGCGGCCGGGGCAGCTTGTTCGCGTCGTCCGCCTGGAGCGCGTCCTGCCAGTCCGGACGGGCGTACGGGCGCTCGTAGACCGGGCCGTCGTGGGCCACGGTCCGCGGGTCGACGTCGACGATCTTGCCGCCGTGCCAGTAGATCTCCAGCCGGTCGCCGTCGGTGACCTCACCGATGACGGTGGCGATGACGTCCCACTTGTCGCAGATCTCCAGGAACCGGTCGACCTTCCCCGGCTCCACGACCGCGCACATGCGCTCCTGGGACTCGCTCATGAGGATTTCCTCGGGCGAGAGCGTGGAGTCGCGCAGCGGTACGTCGTCCAGGGTGACGCGCATGCCGCCGGAGCCGTTGGAGGCGAGCTCGGAGGTGGCACAGGACAGACCGGCCGCGCCGAGGTCCTGGATGCCGACGACCAGCTTCTCCTTGAAGGCCTCCAGGGTGCACTCGATGAGGAGCTTCTCCTGGAAGGGGTCGCCGACCTGCACGGCCGGACGCTTCGACGGCTTGGCGTCGTCGAAGGTCTCGGAGGCCAGGATCGACGCGCCGCCGATGCCGTCACCGCCCGTGCGGGCCCCGTACAGGATGACCTTGTTGCCGGCGCCGGACGCCTTCGCGAGGTGGATGTCCTCGTGCCGCATCACACCGATGGCACCGGCGTTGACCAGCGGGTTGCCCTGGTAGCAGGCGTCGAAGACGACCTCGCCGCCGATGTTGGGCAGGCCCAGGCAGTTGCCGTAGCCGCCGATGCCGGCGACGACACCGGGGAGCACGCGCTTGGTGTCCGGGTGGTCCGCGGCACCGAAGCGCAGGGGGTCGACCACGGCCACCGGCCGCGCGCCCATCGCGATGATGTCGCGGACGATGCCGCCGACACCGGTCGCTGCGCCCTGGTAGGGCTCGACGTAGGAGGGGTGGTTGTGCGACTCGACCTTGAAGGTGACCGCGTAGCCCTGGCCGACGTCCACGACGCCCGCGTTCTCGCCGATGCCGACGAGGAGGGCGTCCGACTGGGGCGCCTTCTCGCCGAACTGGCGCAGGTGCACCTTCGACGACTTGTAGGAGCAGTGCTCGGACCACATGACCGAGTACATGGCGAGCTCGGCACCGGTGGGCCGACGCCCGAGGATCTCGACGACCCTCTCGTACTCGTCCTTCTTCAGGCCCAGTTCGGCCCAGGGCAGCTCGACGTCGGGGGTCGCGGTCGCGTGCTCGACCGTGTCCAGAGGCGTCCGGCTCATACGTTGACCAGCTTCTTGAGGATCGAGGTGAAGAAGGGGAGGCCGTCGGTGCGGCCGGTGCCGATGAGCGGCTCCACGGCGTGCTCCGGGTGCGGCATCAGGCCTACGACGTTGCCCGCCTCGTTGGTGATGCCGGCGATGTCCCGCAGCGAGCCGTTGGGGTTGCCGTATCCATCAACGGCTGCGCCGTGGACGAGGTACCGGAAGGCGACCCGGCCCTCGGCCTCCAGCTTGTCGAGGGTGTACTCGTCGGCGACGTACCGGCCGTCCATGTTCTTCAGCGGAATGTTGATCTCCTGGCCGGCCGAGTAGTCGGTCGTCCAGGCGGTGTCCGCGTTCTCCACCCGCAACTTCTGGTCGCGGCAGATGAAGTGGAGGTGGTCGTTGCCGAGCATCCCGCCCGGGAGGAGGTGGGCCTCGGTGAGGATCTGGAAGCCGTTGCAGATGCCGAGGACCGGGAGGCCGGCCTTCGCCTGCTCGATGAGGGGCTCCATCACCGGCGAGAAGCGCGCGATGGCACCCGCGCGCAGATAGTCGCCGTACGAGAAGCCGCCGCACAACACCACGGCGTCGACCTGGTGGAGGTCCTTGTCCTTGTGCCAGAGAGCGACCGGTTCGGCGCCCGCGAGGCGGATCGCGCGCTGGGTGTCCCGGTCGTCGAGGCTGCCCGGGAAAGTGACGACGCCAATACGAGCGGTCACTTCGTGGCCCCCGCGACTTCCGCAGAGTCCTCGACCTTCACGGTGAAGTCCTCGATCACGGTGTTGGCGAGGAAGGATTCCGCAAGATCATGGATGCGGGCGAGCGCGGCCTCGTCGACCGGCCCGTCCACTTCCAGTTCGAATCGCTTTCCCTGACGTACGTCGGAGATGCCGTCGAAACCAAGCCGCGGCAGTGCGCGCTGCACCGCCTGGCCCTGGGGGTCGAGGATCTCCGGCTTGAGCATGACGTCGACTACGACGCGTGCCACTGGCACTCCCGGTGGTGTGGTGCTGAGCAGGTTCCTTCAGACTACCCGCACAAAAATTCTACGCGCGTTGAGTTGTAGGAATCTACGTGACGGCCATCACGACACATCGCGGAGGCGGCCGGTCGCGAAAATTTCCCGGAAAGATCTCAGATCGACACCCGATACCTATTGCGCTGGCACACGCGGAAGGATTTAGTCGAGCTCACAATGCATTGTTGGGCACTGTACAAATGAATTGGCAACGTGCCGTACGAAGGGACCGATATTCGTGGCGCAGAAGGTCGTGGTCACTCTCTTTGACGACATCGACGGCTCGGAAGCGGCGGAAACGATCGCCTTCGGACTCGACGGCAAGTCGTACGAGATCGACCTGAATCAAGCCAATGCCAAGAAACTGCGTAAGGCGCTCGAGCCGTACGTGGAGGCCGGCCGCAAGCGGTCCAGGTCGGGCAAGGCGTACCAGCAGACCGAGGTCGCTCCCGACCCGGCGGCGGTCCGGGCCTGGGCCCAGGCCAACAAGATGGATGTCCCCGCCCGCGGACGCATCCCCAAGAGGGTCTACGAGGCGTTCGCCGAGGCCCGGTAGGGCCGGTCGACGCCGGGTCACCCGCCCCTCGGGACAACCGACTTGCGTTGCACCCCACCTGGTCAGCTAGAGTCTGGAGCACGCCGAGGGGCGAGGCCGAAAGGCCAAGCTCACGGAGTACATGCGGGTGTAGTTCAGTAGTAGAACATCCCCCTTCCAGGGGGAAGGCGCAGTGTGCAATTCCTGTCACCCGCTCTGCATCGCCGTCCGGACCACTCTGGTGGATCGGGTAGGATGGTGCTCGCGCCGATCGGTGAGAGCCGGTCGGAGGCAATGCGGACGTAGCTCAGTTGGTAGAGCGCAACCTTGCCAAGGTTGAGGTCGCCAGTTCGAACCTGGTCGTCCGCTCCACGAAGAAGACCCCGGTCATCGCGACCGGGGTCTTTTTCATGCTCCGATGCACCGTCTGACATTTGTCATACGGAGTGGTGACAGCACGCACTGCTGTCGCCTCCGCTCCGCCGGGACGCTGGCTTCATGAACACCGACGAACACGAACACGTGATTGAGGTCACCGGCCTACGGCGTGTGTACGGGGGCGGGTTCGAGGCCGTGCGCGGGATCAGCTTCTCCGTGGCCCGCGGAGAGGTCTTCGCCCTGCTCGGCACCAACGGCGCCGGCAAGACCTCCACCGTCGAACTCCTCGAAGGACTCGCCCGGCCGACCGAGGGTCGCATCCGCGTCCTCGGACACGATCCGTACACCGAGCGTGCCGCCGTACGCCCGCGGACCGGGGTGATGCTCCAGGAGGGCGGCTTCCCCTCCGAGCTGACCGTCGAGGAGACCACGCGGATGTGGGCCGGCTGCGTCAGCGGGGCCCGGCCGCCGCTGGAGGTGCTGGAACTCGTCGGGCTCGCCCGGCGGACCGGCGTACGGGTCAAGCAGTTGTCCGGAGGCGAGCGGCGACGCCTCGACCTGGCGCTCGCGCTGCTCGCCGACCCCGAGGTGCTGTTCCTGGACGAGCCGACGACCGGACTCGACGCCGAAGGGCGCCGGGACACCTGGGAGTTGGTGCGGGCCCTGCGCGACCGGGGGACGACCGTGCTGCTCACCACGCACTACCTGGAGGAGGCCGAGGATCTCGCGGGCCGGCTGGCGATCCTCCACGAGGGGCAGATCGCGGCCACGGGGACACCGGCCGAGGTGACCGCCGCCCAGCCGGCACGGATCTCGTTCGAGCTTCCCGACGGGTACTTCGTGGGAGACCTGCCCCCGCTCGCGGAGCTCGGGGTGTGCGGGCACGAGGTCGACGGGAACGTCGTACGGCTGCGGACGCGGGAGTTGCAGCGGGCCGCCACCCGGCTGCTGGTGTGGGCCGAGCGGGCCGGCATCCAGCTGCGACGGCTCGATGTGCGGTCCGCCTCGCTGGAGGAGGCGTTCCTGGGGATCGCGGCGCGTGAGGAGGTCTCGGCATGAGCATGGTCACCACTCCCGCGAGCAGGCTGGGTGCCCTCGCCCGCGCCGAGTTCACGCTGCTCGGACGCAGCAAGGCCACGCTCGTCGCGGCCGTACTGGTGCCGCTCGCGCTGCCGTTCAGCCTGCGGCCCGTCGTGGACGACATGGACGTCGAGAAGTCAGGGCTGAGCGTCGGGCTGGTGCTGCTGCCGGCCGCGGTCGGCTTCACCCTGCTCTTCGGTGTCTACGGCGCTCTGGTCGGGATCTACACCGCCCGGCGCGAGGAACTCGTGCTGAAGCGGCTGCGCACGGGTGAGCTGCGGGACGTCGAGATCCTCTGCGGGACCGCGCTGCCGATCGGCGCGACCGGGCTCACCCAGTCCGTGGTGCTCGTGGCCGCGAGCACGGTCCTGCTCGACGTGCCCGCGCCGCACGCACCCCATCTCGTCGTACTGGGGTTGCTGTTGGGGCTGGTGATGTGCGCGGCGCTCGCTGCCGTGACGGCGGCCGTGACCCGGACCGTGGAGAGCGCGCAGGTCACCACGCTGCCGTTCGTGATGATCTCGATGGCCCTCTCGGGCGTCGCCGTGCCGCTGGAGCTGCTGCCCGACACGTTCGCGTCGGTGTGCGAGCTCCTGCCCCTGTCGCCTGTGATCATCCTGGTCCGCGGCGGCTGGGCCGGCACGCTCTCCCCCTACGAGGCCCTGGGCTCCCTCGCCACCGCGGTGGCCTGGACGGTGCCGGCCGTGTTTGCTGTACAGCGGTGGTTCCGGTGGGAGCCGAGGCGCTGACGTACGGGGAGAACATGCGCGAGGCAGGGGGCTGGTGGCGGCGGAAGAGCACGCCGGCGAAGGTGGAGACGTACACGCGCTGGTCGTTCCACTTCTTCGCGGTGATCTACGTCGCCTCGATCGGACTGCCGGTCTTCGGGCAGGTGACGGGGCAGCTCGCGGTCTGGCTGGTGCTGCTGGTGTGCGCGCACGCCCTGGCGTGCGCGGTGACCGCGTCGCGGGCGCTCGACTGGACGCGCGGGCGGCGCGAGCAACCGGTGCGGGCGCTGTGGCTGCTCGGGGCGGTCACTGCCGCCGTCTCCGTCGCGGTGATCGGCATCGCCGAGCGGGGTCCCCACAGTGACCGGCTCGACATGGCCACGGGGTCGGTCTTCGTGGGCGTGCTGACCTTCGCCGCCGGCATCGGCGCGCTCGGCATCCGCCGGCGACGGCGCGTGCTCGCGCTCGTGGGCGGCTTCGCCGCGGGCGCGGTGCTCGGCGGCTTCCCCCTGGGGCACGCCCTCCCGGAGTCCCTGGTCACCGGGGTCGTGGTGCTGATCGCCGCCGGGTTCCTCGCCTTCACCTCCGTCTTCTCCGTCTGGCTCCTGAACGCCGTCTACGAACTCGACACGGCCCGCGAGACCCGCGCCCGGCTCGCCGTCGCCGAGGAACGGCTGCGGTTCGGGCGGGACCTGCACGACGTGATGGGGCGCAACCTGGCCGTGATCGCGCTGAAGAGCGAACTGGCCGTGCAGCTGGCGCGTCGGGGACGCGACGAGGCCGTGGACCAGATGACCGAGGTGCAGCGGATCGCGCACGAGACACAGCGCGAGGTGCGGGACGTCGTACGGGGATACCGGGAGGCCGATCTGGGGATCGAACTGGCCGGAGCGCGAGGGGTGTTGACCGCCGCCGGCATCGACTGCGAGGTCACCGGTGAGCCGGGCGGGCTGCCCGCCGAGGTGCAGTCGGCGCTCGGCTGGGTGGTCCGGGAGGCCACCACGAACGTACTGCGGCACGGGGACGCCAAGCGGTGCGTGGTGGCCGTACGGACGGAGCAGGAGCGGGTGGTGCTGACCGTGGAGAACGACGGGGTCCTGAGATCGTCGGGCGGTGCCGGCGGGTCCGGGATCGCCGGGCTGCGGGAACGGCTTGCGGCGGTGTCCGGGACGCTGGAGGCGGGACCTGTCCGAGAGGGTGTGTTCCGGCTGGTGGCGGAGGTGCCGCTGGTGGCGGTGGAGGGGGCTTCATGACCGTGCGGGTACTGCTCGCCGATGACGAGCATCTGATCCGGGGTGCGCTCGCCGCGCTGCTCTCGCTGGAGGACGACCTGGCGGTCGTCGCGGAGGCGGCGACCGGCCCCGAGGCGCTGGCGATGGCCCGGGCGCACGAGCCCGACGTCGCCGTACTGGATCTCCAGATGCCCGGCGCGGACGGTGTGAAGGTCGCCACATCCCTGCGGACCGAACTGCCCTCGTGCAGGGTGCTGATCGTCACCGGTCACGGGCGGCCGGGGCATCTCAAGCGGGCCCTGGAGGCCGGTGTGCGGGGGTTCGTCCCGAAGACCTTGAGCGCGCAGCGGCTCGCGGAGATCATCCGCACGGTGCACGCGGGAAACCGTTACGTCGACCCGGAGTTGGCCGCCGACGCGATCTCCGCCGGGGACTCGCCGCTGACCGCGCGGGAGGCCGAGGTGCTGGAACTGGCCGCCGACGGGGCACCCGTCGCGGAGATCGCCGAACGGGCCGCGCTGTCGCAGGGGACCGTACGCAACTATCTGTCCTCGGCCGTCTCCAAACTGGGGGCCGAGAACCGTCACGCGGCCGTGCGGCTCGCGCGGGAGCGAGGTTGGGTATAGTGGTTCTCGCGCCACGGCGCATGCGAACGTAGCTCAGTTGGTAGAGCGCAACCTTGCCAAGGTTGAGGTCGCGAGTTCGAACCTCGTCGTTCGCTCCATCGAGAAGCCCCCCGGTTTTCACCGGGGGGCTTCTCCGTTACGACCAGCGCTACGACCAGCTCGTACCCGTCAGACGCTCGTACGCCTCGATGTACTTGGCGCGGGTGCGGTCCACGACCTCCTGCGGCAGCGGCGGCGGGGGCCGCTCGCTCTTCCTGTCCCAGCCGGACTCCGCCGAGGTCAGCCAGTCGCGCACGAACTGCTTGTCGTACGACGGCTGCGCGTGCCCCGGCTCCCACTGGTCGGCCGGCCAGAAGCGGGAGGAGTCCGGGGTGAGGACCTCGTCCGCGATGACGAGGGTGTCCCCGTCGAAGCCGAACTCGAACTTGGTGTCCGCGAGGATGATCCCGCGGTCCCGGGCGATGTCCCGGCCCCGCGAGTACACGGCGAGGGTCGCCTGGCGCAGCTGGGCGGCGGTGTCCGCGCCGACCTGGCGGGCGATCTCCTCGTAGGAGACGTTCTCGTCGTGCTCGCCGACGGCGGCCTTGGTGGCCGGGGTGAAGATCGGGGCGGGGAGTTCGCTGCCGTCCGTGAGCCCCTCCGGGAGGGCGAGGCCGCAGACCGTGCGGGACTCGTTGTACTCCAGCAGTCCGGAGCCGGTGAGGTAGCCGCGGGCGACGGCCTCCACGGGGACCATCCGGAGCGACTTGCAGACCAGGGTGCGGCCGGCCCAGTCGGCGGGGGCGCCGTCCGGCACGTCCGTGCTCAGGACGTGGTTCGGCAGCAGGTCGGCGATCTGGTCGAACCACCACAGTGACAGCTGGGTGAGGACGCGGCCCTTGTCGGGGATCTCGGTCGGCAGCACCCAGTCGAAGGCGGAGATGCGGTCGCTGGCGACCATCACGAGGTCGCCCGCCTCGTTCTGGTACAGCTCGCGCACCTTGCCGGTGTGCAGGTGCACCAGCCCCGGAACCTGGAGCGGCTCGGGCTTTTCTACGAATCCGGACACGGTTCCTCCCCGTGGGTATGTCCTACGGGTCGATTGTCCCGTACACCGGGCTGACCTTGGACTTGGGGTGTGCTGGGGGTGTGCTGCGGGTGCTCCGCCGGCGTTGTGCCGGTGGGGTGCCGGTGTTTTGCGTGGGCTCAGTCACGCTTGCAGATGCGGTCCAGGAGGTTGGAGGTGGCGCGCTGGACACGGGCGTCGACATGCCCCGGGCGGTCCAGCGCCGGGGACCAGGCGAAGGTGCCGGCGGCGAAGACCAGGGCGCCGGAGGGGGCGCGGTAGAGGGACGTCTCCTGGTGGCGGAGGACGCCCTCGCTGTCGGCGTAGGGCGAGTGGGCGAGCAGGATGCGGTCGTCGTGCTCGGGGAGCGGAGCGCGCGGGAAGTAGCGGTCGGCCTCGCCCGCGACCAGGCCGGCGAGCTCGTCGCCCTCCTGGGCGCCGGTCGCCTCCCACAGCCAGTGCTCGGCGTTGCGGACGATCAAGGGATACGGCTCCGGCACCCGGCCCGCGTACTGGATGCCGACCAACTGCTGTTCGGGGCGGTCGACTTCGCGCCAGAGCGCCGGTTTTCCCGGCCCCCTGCGCTTGCGGCAGGTGAGCAGGCGGTCGGGGACGCCGGACGGCGACGGACCCAACTCGACCTGCCAGTACATGGTGTTGGCGGACAGGAAGACCAGCGAGGTGCCGCTGTCGCGGGCCCGCTCGACCGTGCGGCGCATGGCCGCCGACCAGTACTCGTCGTGGCCGGGGAAGACCAGACCCCGGTAGCGGGTGGGGTCGAGGTGACCGGCGTGCAGGTCGCGGGCGTCGGCGTAGGCGAGGTCGTAGCCGTAGCGCTCGGCGAAGCGGATGAAGTCGTAGGCGTGGCCCACGTGCATCGGCAGGCCCGCGCCCGCGTACGGCCGGTCGAAGGAGACCGTGGTCGCCGCGTCGGCCTCGCCGAGGAGCCGGCCCTGTTCGTCCCAGGCGTGGTAGAGGCTGGCGCCGGTGCGGCCGTCCTCCGGGTAGAGGTTGTACGCCTGCCACGTCACGTCGGGCAGCAGGAGCAGTAAGTCCGCGGGGTGGTTGTCGCGGACCGTGAAGGGGATGTGGGAGCGGTAGCCGTCGACGGTGGTGAGGACGGCGACATACGCCCCGATGCTCCAGTACGACGGGATCTGCAGCCGCCAGGACAGCCACCAGTGGTGACAGGAGACCGTGCGGTCGGCGGTCAGCGGCGGGGGCTGGACGATGCCGGAGAGACGGGGGCTGGTGGTGATCTTCGCCGCGCCGTCGCCGCCGTAGTGGCCGATGCGGTAGATGTCGACGGCGAATTCCTGCGGCGGGTCGACGGTGATGTGGAAGTCGACGGCCTCGCCGGGGGCCACCGCGCCGGTCGAGGTGAAGCCCTTGATCTGGCGACGGACGTCGTCGGCGGAGCGGGGGCCGCCGCCGGGGTCCGAACGGGGGGAGGGCACGCGCGGGGCGCCCCGTTTCGGGGTGTGGGCGGGGTCCGTCTCGACGTACCAGGGGACCACCTGGCCGGTGTCGTCGAAGTACGTCTCACTGCCGCGCAGCCAGGGGACGGGGCCCTGGCCGAAGGGGTCCGTCACGGCGTGCGCGAGTGCTCCCGACTCCCAGCGGCGGATGTGCTCCTGTCCCGGCGCCATGGTCGCTCCCCTCCCTCGTGCCCCCGTCGTCCGTCCTGCGCGGTGCTTTGGTACGCGTGTCGTGCACCTGTCCTATGGCGCGAGCCCTTGCCATGTGCGCGACCGGTCCCAGCACATCACATTCCGCACTTGAACTGTCACTGTTCGTTGCGAATTGGCCGAAAGTGGAAGCGGGGGTTCCGCCTGTTCCGTCGTCGTCAGACGAGGCGGACGGGCTTCTCGGGGCGTATCCCCGACTTGACCAGCCAGGCACGCAGCGGGCCCGGGTCGCCGTCCTCCACGAGGCTCAGGACGCGGGGGGCGAGGTCAGCGGCGCGTTCGCCGTTGATGAGGAGCGACGGGCCGTCGAGCCAGTCCAGGCCCGGGGTGGCACCGGCGGTGTCGATCGCGGCGCAACAGATCATCGCGGTGACGTGATCGGTGAGCAGTTCTCGGGCGCTGCGCGGGGGCTGGAGCGGGAACAGGGGCAGCGCGGTGTCGTCCCAGGGGGTGGCGTCGGGAGCGGTACGGGCCGTGGGGGTGGCGGCTTCCTCACGGGCGAGCTCGGCGGTGAGGGCTGCGGCGAGGAGCTCGGCGAGGGGTTCGTCGTGGGGTGGCGGTGAAGCGTGGGGGGTGAGCTCGCCGGCGGCAGTTGTGGGGGCGTCCGGGGTGTCCGGAGCGTCTGCGGAGGGGTACGGCGGGGCCGGGGCGGGATCGGTGGTCGCGGGCGCCTGGGGCGGTGTGGGCGCGGGCGGTGCCGCGTCGCGGTCGGCCGCGGCGGTCCGTGCGCCGTCCGTCGCCGTGTCGTCGGACGGCGGAGTCGGTACGGGCTCGGCGGTGGCGGAGGCCTCGGCGTGCGGGTCGGTGGGTGCCGGGTGGGCGGCCGAGGGGCGTGCCGCCGGGTCGGCCGGCCTGTCGGCTGCCGTGGAGGGTGACGCCGTACCGGCGGGCCCATCAGTCGCCGCGGACCGTGACACCGAGTCGGTGGACCCGGACAGCGGACCCGAACCTGGCTGCGCTGCGGGGCCCGTCGGCGGAGAGGAGGACAGGTGGGACAGGACTCGGGAGAGGGTGGGGGCGTCGGATTCCGGTGGGGTTCCCGCGGGGCGGCGTACACCCTGGGCGTCGAGGACTCGGTGGAGGCGGGCCGCGTCGAGGCGCCACTTTCGGTCCACCACCTCTTCCGGGTACTCCTGCCAGTCCACCGGCGACCAGTCCGGGCCGGTCTCCGCGGGGCCGCCGTGGAAGAGACGGGCGGCGAGCAGGGAGGCGGCCTCGTCGATCGTGCCGGGCTCTTCGAGCAGGTCGCAGGCGGGACGCTCACCGAGGCGGGAGGCGAAACCCTCGGCCAGGCGGTCGCGGCGTGACAGTTCGGTGAGGGCGGCCACCACGCCCGCGTCCAGGCGGGAGGGCCAGCGCCCCATCCGCCAGGCGGGGAGCGCGACCCGGGTCAGCAGCCGGTCCCAGCCCGCGTAGGCCAGGCCGACCTGCTCCTGGGCCACGATCCTGAGGCCGTAGTCCACAGCCTGTGCACGCTCGGCGGCCGCCGCAGCGACCCCGCGCTCCATCTGGGTCGCGTGCTCCCGGCAACTGCGCAGGAGCAGGCGGGCCACCCAGGCGACGCCCGCGCACATCACCCGGGTCAGCGGACAGCGGCCGGGTACGGAGCCGACGGCCACCGCCGCGTCCAGACCCCGTACGAAACGGCGGGCCGCCGCTATGTCGGGGTGGGCCGAGGGGCCCGTACCGGCGACGACCGGGGCGAGGACCGCGCGCAGTTCGCCGACGCGCATCCACCACAGGAACGGCGAGCCGATGACCAGCACCGGTGCGGCCGGGACCCGGCGGTGGGAGCCGCGGACGCCCGCGATCTCGTCCTCCCGGCCCTCCTGCGGGGGCGGGCCGTGCGCAGGGTGGGTGCGGTCCTCGAGCCAGCTGTCGCAGTCCGGGGTGAGCGCTATGGCGGAGGGGGCGGGGACGTCCAGGCGGTCGGCGAGGTCGCGCACCATGCGGTACAGATCGGGCGCGGACTCCTCGGCGATCGCGACGGTCGGGCTGACCGCGGGGCGGGCGCGGGCGATGACCAGGGCGACGGCCCCGGCGGCGAGCAGCACCACGGCCCCGAGAACGCTCATGACCAGCCGGGCGGTGTCCCAGAACCCGCCCACGAGATGGCTGGTGGAACCTCCGGCGAGCAGCACCACGGCCACCGCCGCGGGCAGCAGTGCCACGGCCAGCGCACGGCTGCGGATCCGCAGCACGGCAAGGGCCCAGGAGCGCGCGGCCTGCGCGCCCGCCTCCACACCGATACCGGTCATGACCGGACCTCACCCCCTCCCTGCCGTCCTGAATGCCCAGCTTTCCTGGTGTTGCTCACTCCCCCACTGTGGCACCCGCCACTGACATCGCAATGCCGGTGGGCCAAGTGCCGGAACGCTTGCGCCGCACCCTAGTTGGGCTCCGGGCCCCCGTCAGCCGTATAGCGCCCCGGTCACTCGATGGAATGGCTTTGGGGAAAGGTGGATGACGTACAGCAAAGATCAGGCCCCGAATCCTTAGACGGATCCGGGGCCGGTCGGGTTGTTCGGAGCGGCTTCGGGACAGGGGTTTCAGGACAGGAGTTTCGGGGAGTTTCGCCCCGGACTCCGGGCTTCTCAGGCTTCGGACGCCGCCTTCGCCGCGATGTCCGTCCGGTGCTGGGAACCGTCGAGGCGGATACGGCCCACGGCCCGGTAGGCGCGCTCGCGGGCCTCGGTGAGGTCCTTGCCGGACGCCGTGACCGACAGCACGCGGCCGCCGGCGCTGACGACGGCGTCGCCGTCCCGCCTGGTGCCGGCGTGCAGGACGTACGCGTGCGGGGCGTCCTGCTCGGCCACCTCGTCGAGGCCGGTGATCGGGTCGCCGGTGCGCGGGGTGGCCGGGTAGTTGTGGGAGGCGACGACCACGGTGACCGCGGCGTCCTCGCTCCAGCGCAGGGGCGGCAGGTCCTCGAGGTTGCCGCTCGCGGCGGCGAGCAGGACACCGGCCAGCGGGGTCTTGAGGCGGTTCAGCACGACCTGGGTCTCGGGGTCGCCGAAGCGGGCGTTGAACTCGATGACCCGCACGCCCCGGGAGGTGATCGCGAGACCGGCGTACAGCAGCCCGGAGAAGGGGGTGCCGCGGCGGCGCATCTCGTCGACGGTCGGCTGCAGAACCGTCTGCATGACCTCGTCCACCAGCTTCGGGTCGGCCCAGGGCAGCGGGGAGTACGCGCCCATGCCGCCGGTGTTCGGGCCCTCGTCGCCGTCGAGGGCGCGCTTGAAGTCCTGCGCGGGCTGCAGCGGGAGGACGGTGTCGCCGTCGGTGATGGCGAAGAGGGAGACCTCGGGGCCGTCGAGGAACTCCTCGATGACGACGCGGTCGCAGGCGTTCGCATGGGCCGTGGCGGCCTCGATGTCGCCGGTCACGACGACGCCCTTGCCCGCGGCGAGACCGTCGTCCTTGACGACGTAGGGGGCACCGAAGGCGTCGAGGGCCTCGGCGACCTCCTCGGGGGTCGTGCAGACGTAGGAGCGGGCGGTCGGGACTCCGGCCGCGGCCATGACGTCCTTGGCGAAGGCCTTGGAGCCCTCGAGCTGCGCGGCCTCCCCGGACGGGCCGAAGACCGGGATGCCCACCTCGCGCACGGCGTCGGCGACCCCCGCGACGAGCGGGGCCTCCGGGCCTACGACGACCAGGTCGGCGCCGAGTCGCTGGGCGAGCGCGGCCACCGCCCCGCCGTCGAGGGCGTCGACCGGGTGCAGCTCGGCGACCTCGGCGATACCGGCATTGCCGGGTGCGCAGTGCAGTGCGCTGACGTCGGGGTCGAGGGACAGGGAGCGGCACAGGGCGTGTTCGCGGGCGCCGTTACCGATGACGAGGACCTTCACGGGGCTCAGCCTAACGGGGTTTTTGTGCGGGCTTCCCAAGGGGCGGAGGGAGAGGAGCCGTAGGTTCCTCCAAGGTGCGGGCCCTCTTGCCCGCTCCTCCGCCGCCCCCTACTCGTTCGTGATCTCCTCCACCACGGTCGCCCCGAGCTCCCGCACGATCAGTTCGCGGCCCGAGAGTGCCGACTCGTTGAGGTCGGGGTCGTCGTCCTCGGGGATGTCGTCCTCGATGGAGACCGGCGGGGGTTCCGGCGCGGACCGCTGTGGGGAGGGGGCCTGGGTGGGGGCGGGCGTCTGTCTGGGCTGGGCCGCCTGGCCGGACGTCGGCTGGGGGGACGACGGCGGGGCCTGGGGGGCCGGGGCGCCGTAGCCTCCCGTGTTTCCGGTGCCGTAGCCGCCGGTGTTGCCGCCTCCGCCGTAGCCACCGCCGCCACCGCTGCCGTTGAAGCCGCCGGATGCCGGGGGTGCCGCGCCGCCGCCCGAGGGGTCGACGACGGCCTCGATCTTCCACTGGACGCTGAACTGCTCGGAGAGTGCCTGGCGCAGCACCTCCTCGCTGCCGCTGCTCGCGAAGTTGTCGCGGGCGCCGACGTTGACGAAGCCGAGCTGGAGGGTGGTGCCGTCGAAGCCGGCCACCTGGGCGTTCTGGCTGAGCAGGATCCAGGTGAAGCGGCGGCGGTTCTTGACCGCTTCCAGGATGTTGGGCCAGAGCTGGCGGGGGTCGAGGCCACCGGCCGGCGGGGCGTAGGAGGCCGGACCGGGTGCGGAGGCCGCGGGGGCGGGCTGGGCGGGCGCCGGGACCGCCGCGGGCCGGTGTGCCGCGGGCGCCTGGGGCTGGCCGCCGCCGGTCGCAGCCGGGGTGGGCCAGCCGCCGGGACGCCGTCCGCCGCCGAGGGGGGCGGCGGTGGGCCAGGCGCCGGGGGCGGGGGCCGTGGCGGACGGTTGCTGGTGGGTCGAGTGGGGTTGGTCGGAGTGTGGCTGGTCCGGGTGGGCGGCGGCGGGGGACGGGCCGGGCGGTGGACCGGCGGGAGCACCAGGGGCCTGGCCCGCGGGTGAGCCGTGCGCCTGACCGGCGGACGGGCCCGAGGGCGGACCGGCGGGGGCGGCCGCTGCGGCGAAGGACGCCGGGTCGGCCGTAGCGCCGGGGAAGCCGCCCGAGCCACCGGCTGCGCCGGGAGTGCCGCCGCCCTGTGCGCCACCGCCCTGGGTGCCGCTGCTGTCGTTGCCGCTGCCGGGCCCTGGGCCGCCGGGCGTACCCGCGCCGGAAGCCCGGACCGCCGCCCTGGCCGCGGCCGGACCGCTACCCGGCGGAACCGGAACCGCAGACGGAGTCGCAGCCGGAGCCGATGGCGGGACGGCGGCCGCCGAGTGGCCGGGGGCGGCTCCCCCGTGCACCTCCGGCCCCGGCCCCGGTACGTATCCCATCGCGGGGGCGCCGCCGCCGGCCGAGAAGTTCACGCCCCGCTCGATGCGGTCGAGGCGGGCCATGACCGAGCGCTCGTCCCCGTAGGACGCGGGGAGCAGCACGCGCGCGCAGATGAGTTCCAGCTGGAGGCGGGGCGAGTTGGCGCCGCGCATCTCCGTCAGGCCTTCGTTGACGAGGTCGGCGGCGCGGCTGAGCTCCGCCGCGCCGAAGGTGCCGGCCTGGGCCTGCATGCGCTCGATGACGTCGGCGGGCGCGTCGATGAGCCCCTTCTCGGCGGCATCCGGGACGGCGGCGAGGATGACCAGGTCCCGCAGCCGCTCCAGCAGGTCGGCGACGAAACGGCGCGGGTCGTTGCCACCCTCGATGACACGGTCGACGACCTCGAAGGCGGCGGCGCCGTCACCGGTGGCGAAGGCCTCGACGACGGAGTCCAGGAGGGAGCCGTCGGTGTAGCCGAGGAGGGAGGTGGCCATGGCATACGTCACACCCTCCTCCCGCGCACCGGCGAGCAGCTGGTCCATGACGGACATGGAGTCACGCACGGAGCCCTGGCCGGCCCGGACGACGAGGGGCAGGACACCTTCCTCGACGGGGATGTTCTCCTTGCCGCACACCTGGCCGAGGTATTCCCGCAGGGTGCCGGGCGGTACGAGCCGGAAGGGGTAGTGGTGGGTCCGCGACCGGATCGTCCCGATGACCTTCTCGGGCTCGGTGGTGGCGAAGATGAACTTGAGGTGCTCCGGGGGCTCCTCGACGACCTTCAGCAGCGCGTTGAACCCGGCCGACGTGACCATGTGGGCCTCGTCGATGATGTAGATCTTGTACCGGCTGCTCGCGGGCCCGAAGAAGGCCTTCTCGCGCAGCTCACGGGCGTCGTCCACGCCACCGTGGGAGGCGGCGTCGATCTCGATGACGTCGATGGAACCCGGGCCGTTCCTGGCCAGGTCCTGGCAGGACTGGCACGTGCCGCAGGGCGTGGGTGTGGGCCCCTGCTCGCAGTTCAGGCACCGGGCGAGGATGCGCGCGCTGGTCGTCTTGCCGCAGCCGCGCGGACCGCTGAACAGGTACGCGTGATTGACCCGGTTGTTCCGCAGCGCCTGCTGCAGCGGGTCGGTGACATGCTCCTGCCCGATGACCTCGGCGAAGGACTCCGGGCGATAGCGGCGGTACAACGCGAGAGACGACACGCTTACGAGGTTATAGGCGACCACTGACAACCCGACCCCGCGCGGGCACTCCGTCCAGGAACGCGAACGCCCCCCACGCACCCGCCAGAGCCAACCTACCCTTGCTGCCTTCCGGCCCTGGGGGAGTTCAGTCAGATAGCGCCGCGTGAGGGGCTGCCCAAACAGTACCCGATGGCAGGGGGTGGGAACGAGTTCGCGAGCACTCCTCAACGTCTTGTATTGTTTGCCGCGGAGGATTCGCCTAGAGGCCTAGGGCGCACGCTTGGAAAGCGTGTTGGGGGCAACCCCTCACGAGTTCGAATCTCGTATCCTCCGCCAGTGCCTCACCGGGCACGATGTCGAAGGGCCCCACCGTTCGCGGTGGGGCCCTTCGTCGTTGTCCGTCTCGTGCGCAAGGATGCGGGGGTGAGCCTCATGGACATGAGTGAGCGTGAGTACTGGGCCTTCGTGTCCGAGGGCCCCGAGACCTTCGTGGGTCAGGCCACACTCGCCCGCGTGGAAAGCTTCTTGATCGGCTACGACGCCCACGCTCGGCGGCACGGCGGACCCGGACTCGACGGCTGGCGGGACTGGCTGGTGGCCAGGCGCGGCCGGGAATGCCAACACGCTTGGATGGGTCTGGTCCGCCACATCGCCCTCCCCGATGAAAAGTGGGATCACTGGCAGCTCTCACCGGAGCAGGAAGAGCGTGTCATCACGGTTCTCTTCGCGCTGCTCGATGAGTTCCTCGCCGAGCGGGCAGAAGAGCCGCCCACGCTCTGAGCGTCACCGCGTGAAGCCGACGGCGCCGCTGTCACCGCCCGCAGGCGGCGAGCCCGCCCGCGAGGGTGGCGGCGGCGGTCGCCGCGGTGATGCCGCGTTTCAGGCTGTGTCGGGAGTGGTGAACGGGCTGGCTTCCTTGGAAGTTGAGCGAGCAAACCGAGACGCATCGGCCGCCTCGTACTCGGCCCGTCCTACCTGGAAGCCTGCCGACACCTGAGAGAACCGTCGCAGGATGGTAACGGCAGCGATAGTATCTCTATCGATACTATCTTCTGCGGGGGCATCGATATGCGTCGTTTCATCGGGCGGGACCGGGAGCTGGGGGTTCTTCGAAACGCCTTCCAGGCGGTTCAGGATGCCGTCGGGTCGCCGAAGCCAGGGCAGTGCATCCTTCTGCGCGGACGGCGACGGGTCGGCAAGTCCAGTCTCATCGAGGAGTTCCTCCGGCGCACCGAGGCCCCGAACCTCTTCTTCACCGCGGCGGGCGGTACCGCGGAGGACGAACTGACGGAACTGCTCGACGCCGTCCTCAGATCCACCCTGCCGGAGCGGGGGTTGTTCTCGGAGGAGACCCCCGACCAGTGGAACGCGGCGTTCAGGCTGCTGGCCGAGGTTCTGCCCGACGACAGCCCCAGTGTGGTCGTCATCGACGAGGTTCCGTATCTCATGGACCGCATCGACGCCTTCGAGGGCATGCTCCAGCGGGCGTGGGATCGCCTGCTCAGCCGCAAGCCCGTACTCCTTCTCCTGGTCGGCTCCGATCTGTCGATGATGGAGAGGCTGAACAGCTACGACCGCCCCTTCCACCAGCGGGGCCGGGAAATGGTCCTGGGGCCGCTGAACCCTGCCGACATCGGTGAGATGCTCGGGCTCGAGCCGGCAGCCGCCTTCGACGCCGCCCTGGTCACAGGCGGGCTCCCGCTGATCTGTGCGGAATGGCGGCCCGGAGCGGACGTCTGGGAGTTCCTCCGCGACTCGCTGGACAATCCGATCTCGGCGCTCCTGGTCTCCGCCGAGCGTTCGCTGGCCGCGGAGTTCCCACCGCAGGCGATGAGCCGGGAGGTCCTGCGGGCCATCGGATCCGGAGAGCGGACCTTCACCAACATCGCACGCGCGGCCGGCGGCATCGCCCACACCACGCTGACCCGAGCCACGGAGGTCCTGACGGAGAAACGGGTGGTAGCCGCCGAGCTACCGCTTGCCCTACGACCGTCGAAGGAACGTCGCTACCGAGTGGCCGACCCTTACCTGCGCTTCTGGCTCGCGTTTCTCGATCCCCACATGGCGGAGATCGAGCGAATGCGAGGGGATCTCACACTGAGCCGGATCAAGGAGCGGTGGACAAGCTGGCGTGGGCGCGCGATCGAACCCCTCGTCCGGGAATCCCTCGCCCGCCTCCTGCCGGACGCGGTCCTGCCCGCCGCCCCGGCGATCGGCGCGTACTGGACCCGCAGCAACGACGTCGAAATCGACCTGGTGGGTGCCGACCGGCAGCCGGTGGCCAAGGAGTTGCTCTTCCTCGGCTCGGTCAAGTGGCTCGAGAACTCCACGTTCGACAGCCACGACCTTGCCGCGCTGCAGAAGCACCGGGCGGCGGTCACCGACGAGCCCGTGCCGCTCGTGGCGGTCTCCCGCAACGGAGTGAGCTGTTCAGGGCTCCAGGCGGCGTACGGCCCCGAGGAACTGCTCAGTGCCTGGCGCAGAGCATAAGCAGTTGCCGAAATCCCTGTCGTCCTAGCCGCCGCCGCGCTCGCCGCCGCGGCCGGACTCGCCACCGCCGCCCCGGCCGGGGCCCTGACCCCCACGGTGACCCAGCAGAGCACGCTGTACGCGTGGATCGACGGCTGGGGCGGTGGCACGGTCACCAGCAACCCGGCCGGGATCAGCTGCCACACCACGGCCTACGACCCGTACAGCGAGGAGCCACCCCCGGTGAACTCGACCGGTCCGTGCGAAGCGCGCTTCCCGGTCGGTACGACCGTCACCTTCACCGCCAAGCCCGACCCGGGCTCCGGCCTCAACCAAGGACCCGATCCGGCCTCCCTGACCGTGCGGTCCGGCTACAACTCGGTGTGGGCCATGTTCTGCCCCGACGGACGGTCTCTGCTCCGCCGGATGACACCTGGGCCCCCAAGGCCCGCCCGGCTCAGTGCACCGACAACCCACCGTCCACAAAGATCGACTGACCCGTGACATAGGCCGAGGCCCGGCTCGCCAGGAACACCGCCGCGCCCGCGAAGTCCTCCGGGACGCCGTTGCGGCCGGTCATCGTGCGGGCGGCCAGGGACGCGACCTGTTCCGGGTCGTCGGCGAGGCGGGAGTTGAGGGGGGTCAGGACGAAGCCGGGAACGAGGGTGTTGCAGGTGACGCCGTGCGGGGACCAGGCCTCGGCCTGGGAGCGGGCCAGGGACTCCAGGCCGCCCTTGGAGACGCCGTAGGCGCCGCTGCTGACGAAGGCGCGGTGCGCCTGTTGGGACGTGATGTGGATGATCCGGCCGAAGCCGCGCTCGGCCATGCCGGGGCCGAAGCGCTGGCCCAGGAGGTAGGGGGCCTCCAGGTTGACCGCCATGGTGGTGTCCCACACGTCGTCGGTGAGCTCGGTCATCGGTGGACGCAGGTTGATTCCCGCGGAGTTGACCAGGATGTCCGGTTCACCGAACAGCGCGGCCGCTGCCTCCGCCGCCGTACGGACACCCTCCCTCGTGCTCAAGTCGCCGCTCACCCAGGCCGCCCGGCAGCCGTCGGACCGCAACTCCTCGACCGTCGAGGTCAGTTCGGACTCCCTGCGGGCGACGATCACCACGCTCGCCCCCGCCCGCGCCAACGCCCCCGCGATCGCCCTGCCGATGCCCGAGCTCCCGCCCGTCACCAGTGCCACCCGGCCGTCCAGCGAGAAGAGTTGGGAGAGATACGCCTGGGAAGTCATGGCCGCACCCTAAGGCGGTACCCGGTCCCCCATGACCCGCATTCTCGTCGGCACGTGCTCCTGGACCGATCCCGCGCTCGTCCGCAGCGGCTGGTACCCGCCGGGGCGGCGGGACGCCGAGGGGCGGTTGCGGTACTACGCCGAGCGGTTACCGGTGGTGGAGGTGGACGGCACGTTCTACGCCCTGCCCAGCGAGCGCAACAGCCGTCTGTGGGCGGAGCGTACGCCCGCCGGGTTCGTGTTCGACGTGAAGGCGTACGCCTCGCTCACCGGGCATCCGGCGAAGCAGACCGCCCTCGTGGACGTCCCCCTGGACGAGGTGTGGGCGCGGTTCGCCGCCGGGATCGAGCCGTTGCGGGAGGCCGGACGGCTCGGCGGGGTGCTGTTCCAGTTCCCGCCGTGGCTGCGGCCAGGGGCGCGGGCGGAGCGGTTCCTGGAGGAGACCGCGGAACGGACCGCCGGGTGGCCCGTCCATGTGGAGTTCCGGCATCCGTCCTGGTGGGAGGAGGGGCAGCAGGACTTCACCTGCGCGCTGCTCGGCAAGTACGACTTCGCCGCCGTGGCCGTGGACATGCGCCAGGGACTGCCCGCTTCCCTGCCGCCGGTCACCCCCGTCACCGCGCCCCGGCTGTCCGTGGTGCGCTTCCACGGGCGCAGCTCCTCCTGGGGCCGCGGTAGCAAGGAGGAGCGTTTCCGGTACGACTACACGCGCGCCGAACTCGCCGAGTGGGTACCGCGGTTGCGCGCACTGGCCGAGCGGTCCGACGAGCTCCACGTCCTGTTCAACAACTGCTGCGGAGCGGCCGCCGTGCACGCCGCCGAGACCATGGCGGACCTGCTCAGCGCACGATCCTCACCGTCTTCGTCACGCTGATCTGGTCGACGTCGGAGACCCTGATCGTCGCCTTCATCCGCCAGTCGCCCGCGAGGGGGAGGGTGAGGTCGTTCGTGCCCCAGTAGCCGCCCATGTTCTTCAGGCCGGCGTCGATCGGGCCGATCTCCTTGGCCGGGAGGGTGAACGACAGCCGCAGTTCGGGGACGGTGGCGAGGCCGCCGTCGGCCGCGTAGACGATGGCCTGGACCGAGTTTTCGCCGGTGCGGCCCGGGTCGAGGGTGATCTGCACCTTGCCCGTGGCGCCGCCCACCGCGAAGGGGACATTGGTCAGGGACGCGGCGGGCAGTCCGCCCTCGGCCGGTCCCGCCTCGGCCGCCTCGGCCTGCGCCCGCCCGGGCAGCGTGCCGCTCAGCACGGTGCTCAGCACCAGGACCACGACCCCGACGGCCACTTCGGCGAGCACGGAACGACGCAGTCCGTGCCGGTAGGCCGGTGCGGCCGGCGCCACGGGTGTGGCCGGGCCTGGGCTGACGGGGCCCGGTGCCGAGACCGACGGCGGCCCGTCCACCCACGCCGACTCCACGCCGGCCGGGGCCCCGTCCGTCACCGCCTCCGCGGTGCTCGACGAACCCCCCACCCGCTCCGGCACCCTTTCCCGTACGAACGCCTCCGCCTCCGGCTCCCGCTCCCGCTCGGTCGTGATCGTCATCAGCCGTCCCGTCCACCGTCGCGACAGCCGTGCCGCCGCCAGCAGCAGCGTCACCGCGAGGAGCTTGAGGACGAGCAGGTGGCCGTACGTCGTGCCGGTGATCGCGCTCCAGGAGCCGAGGCCGCGCCAGGACTGGTAGACGCCGGTGCCGACGAGGACGGTCACGGAGGCGAAGGCCAGCCGCGAGAAACGGGCGACGACGACGGCCGGGACGTGTGACGAGGCCCGGTACAGCGTGGTGAGCAGGGCCGCGAGACCGCCCAGCCAGACGGCCATCGCCAGCACGTGCAGCACCGCGGACGTCATCGCCACCGGGACCTGGATCCCGGCGGACGCGTGTTCGGCGGCGGCCCAGGTCAGCGCGAGACCCACGGCGAGCGCGCCGCCCACCGCCTGCCATGCGCGGGGCAGCCTCGACTCGCCGAGCCGCAGCAGTCGTACGACGAAGAAGTACCCGATGAGCAGCAGCGCCAGGCGGATGAGCAGGGCCTCGCCGGGGCGGGTGGTCAGGGTGCGTTCGAAGGCCTTCAGTGAGAACGCGGACGTCGGGCCCGCCCCGGACTCGTACGGCGCCCGCAGCACCAGCAGGAACACGGTCGAGCCGAGCAGGGTGCCCCAGCCCGCCCACAGGAGCCGGCGCAGCGTGGACGGCTCCGGGGGGCGGCAGGCGGTGAGGAAGACGGCGGTGCCGATGAGCAGGGCCACGGCGAGGTAGGCCAGGTAGCGGCCCATGTTGAAGAGGCTCTCCGTGGCCGGGTTCTCGGTCGGGCCGGTGTTCACGAACACGGTGGCCGGGGAGGGCTTGCCGACCGAGAAGGTGAAGGCGCCGGACACCGGGTGGCTGTCGGCCGAGACCACCCGCCACGCCACCGTGTAGGTGCCCTGGGCGAGTTTCGCGGGCAGGGAGACACGGGCCGTGTCCGAGCCGCCCGCGCCGTGTCCGGCGTCACCGGTCTTCAGGCGCTTGCCGTCCGGGTCCAGCACCCGGAAGGAGTCGTCGAGCAGACCGACCGACTCGGTGAAGGTCAGGGTGATGTCACGGGGGGCGGACTTGAGGACGCTTCCGTCCTCGGGGTCCGTGGCCCTGAGGGCCGCGTGGGCCGACGCGGCCCCGGCACCGCCGAAGAGGAGCAGGACCAGCACGGCGCCCAGCAGCACCAGCCCTTGAAGTCCTCGCCTTCGCCGGCCTGCGCTGCTGCCTGCACGCTCACACCTCACGTCACTACTCCGTACCTGGGCTCGCGGTCTTCCCGACATGTACGGACGCGGACCGCCGAGCGCTCACCACGTCGGCCGGGCGGACACCCCGCCGTCCACCACCAGGTCGTGCCCGGTGACCCAGGACGCGAGCGGGGAGGCGAGGAACACGCACGCGTCGGCCACGTCCTCGGGGCGCCCGAGCCTGCCCAGGGGCGCCTTCCGCACCCACCGCTCCACCCCCTCCGGCCAGGCCTCCGCCAGCCCGTCCCGGTCGATCAGCCCGGGCGAGACCGTGTTCACGCGGATGCCGTGCGGGCCGTACTCCAGGGCCGCCGACCGCGCGTGCATCACGACGGCGGCCTTGGAGGCGGAGTAGGGGGCGTGCCCGGGAGCGGGGTGGCTCGCCTCGATGGACGCGATGTGGGTCACGGATCCGCCCGGCCCCATGACCTCGGCCGCCGCCTGCGTACACGCGAAGACGCCGGTGAGGTTGGTGTCCACGACGGCCCGCCACTGCACGGCCGTCATCCCGGGCAGCGGCCGCGTGGGCTGCACACCCGCGTTGTTGACCAGGGCGGTCAGTCCCCCGCCCCATTCCGCCGCCTCCCGGACCAGCCGGTGGCACGCGTCCTCGTCCCGCAGATCCGCTTCCAGTACGACGGCCCGGGCGCCGAAGTCCTCGATCCGGGCCGCCACTTCACGGGCCGCCGAAGCCGCCGTCCGGAAATGGACCGCGACCGCGACCGCGCCCTGCTCGGCGAACCGCAGCGCGATGCCCCGCCCGATGCCACCGCCGGCGCCCGTGACCAGGGCGACCTGGCCCTCCAGGAGTCTCATGGGCGGCACAGTCCCGCGATCCGCTCGGCCTCGGACGGGTAACGCGCCGTCAGTTCGGCCGGGTCGCCGTGCTCGTAGTCCTCGTAGGTGAAGCCGGGGGCCATGGTGCAGCCGAAGAAGGTCCACGCGCCGCGGGTGCGGGCCCCCATCCAGGTGCCCGCGGGCACGGTCAGCTGGGGGTGCTGGCCGTCGCGTATGTCGGGGCCCAGGACGGCGGTGGTCGCCGTGCCGTCCGGGGCCAGGAGCAGGAGGTCCAGAGGGTCGCCGAGGTAGTGGTGCCAGATCTCGTCGCTGGGCAGGCGGTGCAGGGCGGAGTAGTCGTCCGAGGTCAGCAGGGCGACGATCGCCGTGCCGTGGGGCCTTCCGTCGGCGCGCTCCTGCCCCGCCCAGGTCTGCCGGAACAGCCCGCCCTCACGGGGGATCGGTTCCAGGCTGTAGTGGGCGACGAGGTCGTCAGGCGTCACCCGGAAAGGCTACCTCCCTTGTCAGGAAGGCCAGTTGGGCGTGCTTCTCCGGCAGATGCACATCAGGGATGTCGATCTCCGGCAGCACGACCATGTCTCCGGCCACGAACCCCTGCTTCAGGAAACGGGCGATCGCCTTCTCGTTGCGCACGTCCGGATCGACCACGACCCGCCGCCGGTCCAGGCCCAGCAGCACGTACGAGGCGACGGCACCCAGCAGCGCCGACGACCAGCCGGTCCGGGTGCCCCCCGACGTGGCGGGCGCGAGCAGCAGGTGGACGCCGATGTCGCCCGGGCGGACCTCGTAGCACTCGCTGACCCGGTCGGCCTCGGGCTCGTAGGTCTGCAGGAGCCCGACCGGTTCGCCGTCCCTCTCCAGGAGATACGCATGGTGGGTGTCGAGGGTGTCCACATGGGCGTAGACCTCGGCCACTTGCTCTTGCGAGAGGCCGTTCATGCCCCAGAACGCGGCGCGCTCCTCGCGCACCCAGGCGTGCACGGTCGCCGCGTCGGCGTGCGGGTCGAGCCGCAGGATGCGCACGGTGCCGAAGCCGTCCACGCGCTGGGTGTGGACCGCCTCACGGGTGGGGATGTCGGACATCGCTCTCCTCAGTCTTCCTTCGTCAGGTGCTGCCGGTCGGTGACGACCGGGACGAGATCCCCTTTGAGCCACAAGGGGAGTTGGTCACGGTGATGCGCTGAGCCGGGGACACCGGACGCGCCGAGCGGGACCACCCAGAGGCTGTCCTCGCGGCGGGCCAGGTCCCAGACGTAACGCGCGGCCGGGCCGCGCGCGGCGAGGTCGGTGAGCCCGGGGACCGCCGAGGTGCACAGCACGCAGTCGTGGTCGCCGGAGAGGGCGGGGGCCAGCGCGGCGGCGTCCCCGTCACTGTGGCTGTCGCTGTCGCTGTCGCTCTCGGGGAGTGCCTGCCAGGCGGCGAGGCGATGGGTGTCGCCCCAAGTGCCCGGCAGCGGCTCGGCGGCCACTTCCTCCACGGCGGCCCGCACGATTCCGGCCCGGTCGATGCCGTACAACTCCTCGGCGCGCAGGAGGTGTTCGAGCGCGAAGGCGATACGCGGGACGAGACCGAGCCAGGGGAGGAGGACGTCGGGGTAGGCGGGCGGGTCCGCCAGGGCCGCGAACGCGGGGTGCGCGGCGAGCCGTCGTACGACCGCGCCGCGTACGGCGGCGTACAGGGCGGCCTCCGTGCTGTTCGCGGTCATGCGGCGATCCCAGCGGAGAATCGTTTCCCTCGCGGTCATGGCCTCGGGGCTCAGGCCGTCGAGAGCCTCGATGTGGTCCAGCAGGGGCTGTGCCGAGCCGAGATGGGTGTCCATGTGGATCAGGGGCATGTCGGCGGCCGACCACCGCTCCTTCTCCGCCAGCAGGGCGGTGATGCGGTTCGCCCGGTGGGGCGGGGCGAACTCGACGCCGAGCGGGGTGGCGGGGCCGCGCTGGTTGGCCATCACTGCGATGCCGTCGGTGAGACCGGCGCGGGGGGTGTCGTGCCAACCCTGCCAGTCGTGGCCGGGCTCCCAGGCGGGGACGGGGTGCAGCCGGTTGGCCTCCGCACGCACGGGGACCCTTCCGGCGACCCGGTGCAGCAGTCCGCCCTCGGTGTCGGCTGCCTGGACGACGTTCACGGGCTCGGCCCACAGGTCGAACGCCCGGTCCACGTCGGCGGTGCGGCGGGCCCGGAGCAGGGGGAGCAGGGCGCTGAAGCCGAGATCCTCGGTGACCCGGGGCGGGTAGCGGAGGGAGAGGGCCACGGGCGTGCCGGGGAAGCCCGGCAGCTCCCCCTCCGGCACCTCCCCGTCCAGCCCTTCCGGCACTACCCCGTCCAGCCCTTCCGGGCCCCCCGCGATCACCGGTCCCCGCCCGGTCTCGATCACCTCGATCTCGACCGGGGACTCGCCCGCCACCTCGACCGTCTCGGTGTGCCGGGTGGCACGGTGCCAGACGCCGTCCGGGCCGAGGGCCTCCACCCCGGCCCCCGTGCGGCGCAGTCGCTCCCGGTACAGGTCCTGGTAGTCGGCCATGGCGTTGGTGATGGACCAGGCGACCGTGCCGGTGTGGCCGAAGTGGGCGATGCCGGGAACGCCGGGGACGGCGAGACCGATGACGTCGAACTCGGGGCAGGCCAGGTGGATCTGCTGGTAGACACCGGGGTCCTCGATGTACCGGTGGGGGTCGCCCGCGAGGACGGCATGCCCGGTGGTGGTGCGGGCGCCGGCGACCAGCCAGCCGTTGCTGCCGGAGGTTCCCGGGCCGTCGGCGGCGAAGAGACCGACCGCGTCCGGGCCCAGGTGCCGTATCGCCTGGTCCCGCCAGAGCTTGGCGGGGAAGCCGGCGAAGAGGATGTGGGTGGCGAGCCAGACGCCGAGCGGGGTCCACGGCTCCCACCGCCCGGGGGCGAGGCCGACACGGGCGAACTCGGGGACGGAGGCGCCCGGCAGCTCCTCGTTCACGCCGTCGACGTACGCCCGCACCCAGTCGGCCGTCTCCGGGTCCCGTCTCTCCAGGGCCCCGAAGCAGCGTCTCGCCGTGTCGTCCAGGCGGGCCCGTCTCGCGAGGGTGTCCCAGGACAGGGCCCCGGCACCGAGGAAGGCGGCCGAGGTGCCCTGCGCGCGATGCCGTTCGACCTCCAGCTGCCAGGCACGGTCGCGGGCGGTGACCTGCCCCTGGGCGCGGGCGAGTTCACGCGCGCTGCCCGCGCGGAGATGGGGGATCCCCCAGGCGTCGCGGTAGATCTCGATGCTCACCCTCAACCCGCTTCTCTTTAAGTTAGGCTAACCTAAGTTGTCTTGGTGGGGGAATCGTACGCGAAGGGTGCAAAGACCATGGGGCAGGGGCACGGCTGGGAGGGAGCGGTCCTGCGGCTGCTGCGCGCGAAGGACTTCGTGTTCACCGTGACCGGCGCCGAGGACGTCACCGACGCGTACCGGCGGGTGCATCTCACCGACGGCGGGATGCTGGCGGCCACCGGCGTCCACCCGACGATGTGGGTCCGCCTGTGGTTCGCCGCGGCGGGCAAGCCGCACCAGCGCGCCTACACCCTGGTCGACCCGGACCCCGCGGCGGGCACCTTCACGCTGGAGTTCGCTCTTCACGACGGCGTCGCCAGCGACTGGGCCCGCGCCGCGAAGCCCGGCGACACCGTCGAGGCCACCGTCCACGGCACCGGCTTCGACCGCCCCGACCCCGAGCCCACGCACGTCTTCGCCTTCGGCGACCCGGCCTCCCTGCCCGCCCTCAACTCCCTCCTCGGCGCCCTGGACTCCTGCCCCGCGACCGTCTGGTTCGAAGGCGGCGACGAGGGCCTCCCCTTCCGCACCGACCCGTCCCGCCACGAGGTCCGCCGGGTGCTGCGCCTCGATTCCGGGGCCCACCTGGTCTCCCAGGCGAAGGCGGACCTGCCCAGCCTCCTGGAGAACCACCCGGACGCGTACGTCTGGATCGCCTGCGACACGGCGACGACCCGGACCCTGTCGTCGTACGTCCGCAAGGAGCTGGGCGTGCCGAAGCAGCGGGTGCACGCGCTCGGCTACTGGCGGGAGCTGCCGGCCGGCTCCCGGTAGAGGCGCGCTGCCGGCGGGGGCATGATCGGGGACATGGACGTCACCCTTCACCTCGCCCAGGACCCCGAGGCCGACGAACTCCTCGGCCGCTCACCGCTCGCCGCGCTGGTCGGGATGCTGCTGGACCAGCAGGTTCCGATGGAGTGGGCGTTCAAGGGCCCCCGCACCATCGCGGACCGGCTCGGCGCGAGCGACCTCGACGCGCACGACATCGCCGCGCAGGACCCGGAGGCGTTCGTCGCGCTGCTCTCCGAGAAGCCGGCCGTGCACCGCTACCCGGGCTCGATGGCCAAGCGGATCCAGCAGCTGTGCCAGTACCTGGTCGAGCACTACGACGGTCGGGCCGAGCTGGTGTGGAAGGGCGTGGCCGACGGCCGTGAGCTGCTGCGCCGCCTGGAGGAACTGCCGGGGTTCGGGAAGCAGAAGGCGCAGATCTTCCTGGCGCTGCTGGGCAAGCAGCTGGGCGTCCGGCCGACGGGCTGGCGGGAGGCCGCGGGCGCGTACGGCGAGCCGAAGTCCTTCCGGTCCGTCGCCGACATCACCGGTCCCGAGTCGCTGACGAAGGTCCGCGCGCACAAGCAGGAGATGAAGGCGGCGGCGAAGGCGGCGAAGGCGGCCGAGAAGTCCTAGTCAGCCGGGTGGCCCGCCCCGGGTGACCGCGCGGTGCACGGCGGTCCCAGCATGGACCATGACCGAGTTCGACGACCGCTCCGACGATCGCTCCGACGACCGCAAGGTCCACGCGGGCCACCCGCCGGGCGCCTCGCCGGGCACTTCGCCGCACGCGCCCGAACCGCCCTTCGAGGGCCCCCCTGCACGCCCTCTCCCGGGCGGCCTGGCAGGTCGTCCTGCTGACCGGCATCGCCTCCCTGGTCCTGGGCGTCCTGGTCCTGGTCTGGCCCGACGCCTCGCTGCTCGCCGTCGGTGTCCTCTTCGGCGTGTACCTCCTGATCAGCGGCGTCTTCCAGCTCGTCGCGGCCTTCGGCACCCACAGGACGACAGCCCTGCGCGTCCTGGCGTTCATCAGCGGCACCCTCTCCATCCTCCTGGGCCTGTTCTGTCTGCGCGGCCCGATGCGGTCGATCCTGCTGCTCGCCCTGTGGATCGGGATCGGCTGGCTGATCCGCGGCATCACCCAGACCCTGGCCGCCGCGTCCGACCGTTCCATGCCGGCCCGCGGCTGGCACATCCTCCTGGGGGTGCTCACCTTCGTCGCCGGGATCGTGCTGATCGACTCCCCCTTCGAGTCGGTGGCCGTCCTCACCCTGGTCGGCGGCATCTGGCTGGCCGTCGTCGGAGTCGTGGAGATCATCACCGCGCTCAGCATCCGCACCCGGACCCGCGAGGTACCGATCACACTGTGACGGGCCGGGCCGGCCCCTGCCGCGGACGGGCGGGACCCGGGCCCCCGACACGCACGCCGCGAGGACCGGCGGGGACGGCCCTTGACCTACTCCACAGGCGGGCCCACCGGCACGACCGGGCCGATCCCATGGCCGAGGTGATGCCGACGCACACCGGACAGCGACCGGCAGGCGCCACACCGGCGCCCCACCCGCCAGCGCACCACCACGACTGGGCCGAACCGAGGGACGAAGTGATGCGAGCCGCACACGGGACGGCGACCGGCAAGCGCCACGCCGACCGGCAGGCGCCACGCCGACGCCCTCGACACACCACCGCCCCCGCCGGGCGGAACCAACGGGCGAAGTGATGCGAGCCGCACACCGGACGCAACCGGCAGGAGCCACGCCGATGCCCTAGACACACCACCGCCCCCGCCCCACGACCCCACCCGCAGGCGCATCACCACGACCGGGTGGATCGCACGCCCGAGCAGGGCGCACCGGCCGGCTACCGGCCGGTGGTACCACCGCCTGCTCAGCCACCACCCCGGCCCGGCAGCCGCATTGCCACGGCCTGGCCGATCCCAGCCTGAGATGACCGACGCACACCGGACGGCCTCAGCTGCCTGAATCGGCGTCCCGCGCGCGGGACGACCCTGCGGGCGCCACCCGACCGTTCTCGGCACGCCACCACCGCGCCGCCGGCAGGGGCACCCCCTCGCTTGCTGCACCCGGGTGAATCCCCTGGCCGAAGTGATGAAGGGGGCGTGCCGGAGGGGGAGACGAGGTGTGTGAGTTCCGTACGACGCCCCCCGCGCAGCCGCGACTGGCTGCGGGCGCTCGTGCTGTTGCTCGCGCTGCTGGTTCCCGGCGCACATCTGCAGGCGCAGGCGATGCCGACCGTCCCGGCCGGGGAGCTCGTCGAGTACGACGTCCTCGACACGGCCCTGCGGCCACCGGCCAGGATCGTCCACCGTGCGGTCGTACCTCTGAGGCCGGTTCCCTGGCCCGAGGCGGCCCCCGGGGTGCCGGCGGACCGTCCCCTCCCGGCGGCCCCGCGACCGCCGCACGCCCTGCCCGCCCTGCGTTCCGTGGTCCTGCGCTGCTGACAGAGCCCGCTTCCGACAGGTCTGTTCAGCACTCACGCGAGGAACACCGCCATGCCCGTCGACCCTTACGCGGTCCTGCGCGCCCTGCTGCGCGCGGAGGCCGCCCGCAGTGCGCCGAAACCGCAGAGCACGACGAAACAGCCGCCGGTGAGACAGGAGAAGCGCGGCTGAACCTCCGGAGGAGGCGGGGCTACCGCCTCCTCCGGGCCGTACCGAAGACGGAGCGGGTGATCTCACGCCCGATCTGCGTGCCCAGCGACCGCGCGAGCGACTTGAACACGCCACTGCCGACGACCTGTTCGACGACGGACGCGTTCTTCTCCCGTGCAGAAGGCGGGGCCTTCGGCGCGGCCTTTGTCGGGACCATCTCGTCCGGGCCCTTGGCGCCGCGGGAGTCGAGCCTCTCGTACGCCGACTCCCTATCCACAGCCTGTGCGTAACGCCCGTACAGCGAGGAGGCCCTGACCGCCGAGTCCAGCGCACCCGCGTCGAGGGGACCCATCAGGGACTCGGGGGCGCGCAGGCGGGTCGCGGCGACGGGCGTAGGAGCCCCCCTCTCGCTCAGCACCGTCACCACGGCCTCCCCCGTCCCCAGGCCGGTGAGCAGCTCCTCGAGGTCGTACGCGGAGTCCGGGAAGGTCTTCACGGTCGCCTTCAACGCCTTCTGGTCGTCCGGCGTGAAAGCCCGCAGCGCGTGCTGGACCCGGTTGCCGAGCTGGGCGAGGACATCGGCGGGTACGTCCTTCGCGGTCTGCGTGACGAAGAAGACGCCGACTCCTTTCGAGCGAATCAGCCGGACGGTCTGCGTGAGGGAGTCGAGGAACGCCTTAGAGGCCCCGTTGAAGAGCAGATGCGCCTCGTCGAAGAAGAAGACGAGCTTCGGCTTGTCGACGTCCCCGACCTCCGGCAGATCGTGGAAGAGATCGGCGAGCAGCCACATCAGGAAGGTCGAGAAGAGCCGCGGCCGGTCCTGTACGGCGGCCAGCTCCAGCACGGACACGAGCCCACGCCCGTCGTCCGCGACCCGCAGCAGCTCACCGGTGTCGAACTCGGGCTCCCCGAAGAAGTCGGCCATGCCCTCCGCCTCGAAGGCGGTGAGGGAGCGCAGGATCACTCCCGCGGTGGCCGTGCTCAGCCCGCCGATGCCCTTCAGCTCGCTCCTGCCCTCGTCGGAGGTCAGAAAGGCGACGACGGCCCGCAGGTCCTTCAGGTCGACCAGGTCCAGCCCCTTCTGGTCGGCGTAGTGGAAGATCAGGCCGAGGGACTGCTCCTGGGTCTGGTTGAGCTGGAGCACCTTGGACAGGAGCAGCGGCCCGAAGCTGGTGACGGTCGCCCGGACCGGAATGCCGTGCCCGATGCCGCCGAGGGCGTAGAACTCCGCGGGAAACCCGGTGGGCTCCCACCGCTGATGCACGTCGGCGGCCCTGGCCTGCACCTTCTCGTTCCGTGCGCCCGGCTCGCGGATCCCCGACACATCGCCCTTGATGTCGGCGAGGAAGACGGGCACTCCCTGCGCCGACAGCTGCTCGGCGATGAGCTGGAGCGTCTTGGTCTTGCCGGTGCCGGTGGCGCCGGCGACGAGCCCGTGCCGGTTGAGCATCGGCAGAGGGATCCTGACCTGCGCGTCCGGCAGGCAGACGCCGTCCCACAGCAGTGCGCCGAGGTCGAGCGCGGGCCCGGCGAAGGCATAGCCGGAGGCGATCTCCAGGGCCTGCTGGGGCAGCGCGGCGGGGCCGGACTGTGCCTTTGGCATGGACCGGTCGGTGGTTGCCGCGGCGGCTCCCGTCACACCCTCCGGCGGGGTCTTTCGCTCGCTCATACCAAACCCCTGCTCCCGTTACGCCCCTTTTCGCGACTTTTTTCCAGCGTCGCACTCGGCCGCCATGGCTGCGCCCGGAAGGTCTTGACCGGTAGGCTTTCCGTGTGATCTTCAAGCGCATCGGAAACGGCCGGCCGTACCCCGACCACGGCCGGGAAAGCACCCGGCAGTGGGCGGACGTCGCACCGCGCCCGGTCCGCCTCGATCAGCTGGTGACGACCAAGGGCCAACTCGACCTGGAAACCCTGCTCGCCGAGGACTCGACGTTCTACGGCGACCTGTTCGCGCACGTCGTGAAGTGGCAGGGCGACCTGTACCTGGAGGACGGTCTCCACCGCGCGGTGCGGGCGGCACTCCAGCAGCGACAGGTGCTGCACGCGCGCGTGCTCGAGCTGGACTGAGCGACCACGCTGTAACGGTTTGACCCTTTCGGGTTCACCTGCGCCGTGGTCAATGATCATCTAGTAGGCATTGCCGTCCCGGCGCACTACGCTGCGCCCATGAGCATGCTGACGCCCCCCGGCATGGGCGGTAAGTACCGGATCACGGGCGACAAGTACCCCCGGATGCGTCGGCCCCGGCGGCGCGGCAGGCTCGTGCTCGGTGTGGTGGCCTCCGTCGCCGCGCTGAGCCTGGTCGGCTGGGGCACGCTCCAGCTCATCGACGTGTTCACGGGTGGCGGGGACCGGGCCTCCGCGGCCGGCTCCGGGACGAACTGCAGGACGAAGGCCGGCGCGTCCCCCTCCCCCTCCGCGGCCCCTCTCCCCAAGCCGGGCCAGATCACCGTCAACGTCCTGAACGCCACGGCTCGCGGCGGGCTCGCCAAGAAGACGGCGGACGAGCTGAAGAAGCGGGGCTTCAAGATCGGCGAGGTGGGCAACGCGACGGCGACCTACGACAAGAAGGTCAAGGGCACGGGGGTACTGCTCGGTCCCTCCTCCGCCCTCAAGACCTCGCTGCCGGTCCTCGCGGCGCAGCTGGCCTCCGCCGAGACCCGCACGGACACCCGCAAGGGCGCCGAGGTCGACCTGATCATCGGGACGGCTTTCAAGAACCTCACACCGAAGGCGACGGCGGACAAGTCGATGGCAGCACTGGCCCATCCCGACCCGTCGGCGACGACGTCGAAGAAGAGCTGCTGAGGTGTCGTAGGGCGCTTATGGGGGTGCCGGGTCAGGTAGTCGGGCGAGTGTGGGCCGGTGGGGGCTGGTCGCGCAGTTCCCCGCGGTGCCGCTGCGCTGGGCTTGGACGGGGCGCCTAAGGGGGTGCCGAGTCAGGTTGTCGGGCGGCTACCGGCCGGTGGGTGCCGGTCGCGCAGTTCCCCGCGCCCCCAGGGGGTTGCAGTCACCCGCGCCAGGAGGGGCACCCCCTGCCCCGGAGCCAAGCGGGCCGCCGCAGGCATTCAGGGGCGCGGGGAACTGCGCACAACGCTCGCCCCCACCGAACCCGCAGGGAACCCCTACTCGGCCGACCCGTACAGACGGTCGCCCGCGTCGCCGAGGCCCGGGACGATGTAGCCGTGCTCGTTGAGGTGGTCGTCGACCGCGGCCGTGACCACCGTGACCGGCGTACCCGCCAGCTCGCGCTCCATGATCTCCACGCCTTCGGGGGCGGCCAGCAGCACCACCGCCGTCACATCGTCCGCGCCCCGCTTGATCAGCTCACGGATCGCGGCGACCAGCGTGCCACCCGTCGCGAGCATCGGGTCGAGGATGTACACCTGCCGCCCGGACAGGTCCTCCGGCATACGCGCGGCATAGGTGGTGGCCTGCAGCGTCTCCTCGTTGCGGATCATGCCGAGGAACCCCACCTCGGCGGACGGCAGCAGCCGGACCATGCCGTCCAGCATGCCGAGCCCGGCACGGAGGATCGGCACCACCAGCGGACGCGGATACGACAGCTTCACACCGGTCGTGGCGGCGACCGGGGTGCGGATGTCGACCGCCTCGGTGCGCACGTCGCACGTGGCCTCGTAGGCGAGCAGGGTGACCAGCTCGTCGGCGAGACGACGGAAGGTCGCGGAGTCGGTGCGCTGGTCGCGCAGCGTGGTGAGTTTGTGGGCGACCAGAGGGTGGTCGACGACGTGGAGACGCATGGCCACAACAGTAGCCCGGTCCATCCATGCCCTCGCGCTGGCGTCAAACCCCCCGACCGGGGGAACGTGGGAGGGACGGACTGGGGTGGTGAACCGATGCCTGACCTGCCAGAGCACGAACCGTCGTCACAGGAGACCGACGCCGAGCGCCGGCGCCGACGCGCGCAGTTTCTGCGCGACCTCGCGGAAGCCCGGGAACTGCGTGACCGAGTGCAGCCGCGCCGGGCGAAAGTGGCCCGTCTGCGGCACGCGATGCGCATGCGGACCTTCCGCTGGTAAGAAAGATCACTGGACGCGAGCCGCACGGAACAGGTGGCCGTGTGTGGGCGGTTGGGAAAGCCGCGTACGATCCCGCTCGTGGCGGCGACGAGTGCGCTGGTGAGTCCTTCACCGACGTGCCGACGCGCGTGCGATCAAAACCACCGGACACAGGGTGCCGAAGACGTCCCCTGAACGCCTCGTTTCTGCCACGATTCCGAGTGGGTGGGGCTCGGAGCCGAGCTCTCCCCGCCCGAACCTCCGCCGGGGGGACCGCCAACCGGCACACCTATGACCAGTGGGAGAGTCACGGTGTACTTCGCCGCACTGCTCGCGCGCACCGAAGACGGGTGGGAAGCGAGCGACACAGAGCTCCTCGACAATGTGGAGACGCTGTCGGATCTGGCCGACCTCGCCCGGGAAGCCGCGGCCGAGGACGACACGGTGCTCGTCCTGATCGAACAGGAGGACGCCTGGTTCGGCGTCGTCCGCATCGACGGCGAGGAAGACCCTCGTATCTACGTCTCGGACGCCGCCGCCGCTGCCCGCAGCTCGTACGGCGAGATCCTGCTCACCGACGAACTGCTCGGAAGAGAGCCCGACGACGACCCCGACCTCGACGCCCTCGACCTCGACGGCACCGAGGACGGTGAGGACGAGGACGAGGACGACGACGACGTCACCGCCGAGGCGGTCGGCTCCGGGGAGGCCGTGCCGCACGGCCCGGTCGGCGACCCCCAGGTTCTCGACGACCTGGGCGTCAGCGTGAAGGAGCTGAAGGCCCTGTCGGAGGACGCCCTCACCGCGATCGCCGAGGCCCTGGGCGCCTCGGAGGTCCTGGAGACCGTCCGCTGACCGCAGGAACCGAGAAGGACGGCACCCCGGACCCGGTACGCGACCGCTGGCGGGCCGCGATGCGGCTCGCCCTGGCCGAGGCCGGCCGGGCGGGCGCGGACGTGCCGGTGGGCGCCGTCGTCCTGTCCCCGGACGGTACGACGGTGCTCGCGGCCGGACACAACGAACGCGAGGCGGTCGGTGACCCGACCGCGCACGCGGAGGTCCTCGCGATCAGGCGGGCGGCGGCGGAGCTCGGCGAGTGGCGGCTGACCGGCTGCACGCTCGTGGTCACGCTGGAGCCCTGCACGATGTGCGCGGGCGCGATCGTGCAGTCCCGGGTGGACCGGGTCGTCTACGGCGCCCGGGACGAGAAGGCGGGCGCGGCCGGCTCCCTGTGGGACGTCGTCCGCGACCGGCGCCTCAACCACCGGCCCGAGGTCATCGAGGGTGTGTTCGCCGAAGAGTGCGCCGGGCTCCTCACGGAGTTCTTCCGCGACCGCTGACGGACCGCCTGCCTGACCGCTGACGGACCGCCCCCCGACCACCGATCGACCGCCTCCGGGCCGCCGATACCGATTTCAAACCATGCCCCACCTTGCTGTAAGGTCTCCCTCGGTAGCGTGTCCGAGCGGCCGAAGGAGCTCGCCTCGAAAGCGAGTGTGGCGCAAGTCACCGAGGGTTCAAATCCCTCCGCTACCGCTGAAGAAGGGCCCCGTCGAGAGACGGGGCCCTTCGTGCGTACTGATCACCCCGGTTACTGATCACCCCGGTTACACTCGCGCCCCAGAAGGAACAGACGCACCAGTAGCGGGGGAGGCCGCGGTGGCGGTGAACGGAAAGAAGATCGCCGTCTATTTGCTCGTGGTCTTCGTGCTGTACGTGATCATCACGGACCCGGCCAAGGCCGCCGACTACGTGCAGATAGGGTTCCAGGGCATATCGGACGCCGCCAAGGCCGTGGGCGACTTCTTCACCTGGCTGGCCGACGGGGCGCACTGAACAGACTCGAGGGAGCGCCCATGATCCGCCATCTCGTCCTCTTCAAGCTCAACGAGGGTGTCGAGCGCGACGACCCTCGTGTCGTCGCGGGCGTCGAGGCCTTCCGCGCGCTGGACGGCAAGATCCCCGAGATCCGCTTCTGGGAGCTGGGCTGGAACCTCAGCGACCGCCCCATCGCCTACGACTTCGCCATCAACTCCGGGTTCGAGGACGCGGCCGCGCTGCGGACGTACGTCGAGCACCCGGAGCACCAGGCGGGCGTGGCGCTGTGGAAGGAGTTCGCCACCTGGGTGATCGCGGACTACGCGTACTGAGCCCGAGTGCTCGGAAGCCTCCTGCCGGCAACGGCGGGAGGCTTTTCTGCGTCTTCCAGCTCCACTTGCCCCTCAACACGGCGTACCCAACGTTATGCGGTGCTTGCACACAGTGCACATGTCTTGTGATGCTATGACCGCTTTTGACGGATGAGTTGACCAACGAAGAGGTGGCGTTGACCGTGGCGGCCAGTACCGCGCCTCCCCAGGAGGCCCCCCAAGAGGCCGCCCCACGCAGTCGCGGCGCCGACACCCGGGCGCTGACCCAGGTGCTCTTCGGCGAGTTGAAGGAGCTCGAGCCGGGCACGCCGGAGCACAACCGGGTACGGACGGCGCTCATCGAGGCCAACCTCCCGCTCGTGCGCTACGCGGCCGCCCGCTTCCGCTCCCGCAACGAGCCGATGGAGGACGTGATCCAGGTCGGCACCATCGGGCTCATCAACGCCATCGACCGCTTCGACCCGGACCGGGGCGTGCAGTTCCCGACCTTCGCGATGCCGACCGTCATCGGCGAGATCAAGCGGTACTTCCGCGACAACGTCCGCACGGTCCACGTCCCGCGCCGGCTGCACGAGCTGTGGGTGCAGGTCAACGGCGCGACGGAGGACCTGACGACCGCCTTCGGACGCACCCCGACGACCGCCGAGATCGCCGAGCGGCTGCGCATCACCGAGGACGAGGTGCTGTCCTGCATCGAGGCCGGACGGTCGTACCACGCCACCTCGCTCGAAGCGGCGCAGGAGGGTGACGGACTGCCGGGCCTGCTCGACCGGCTCGGCTACGAGGACCCGGCGCTGGACGGCGTGGAACACCGCGACCTGGTCCGCCATCTCCTGGTCCAACTCCCCGAACGGGAACAGCGAATCCTGCTGCTGCGCTACTACAGCAATCTCACCCAGTCGCAAATCAGCGCGGAACTCGGCGTCTCACAGATGCACGTTTCGAGGCTACTCGCGCGTAGCTTCCAGCGGCTGCGGTCCGCCAATCGGATCGACGCATAATCTTCGGCGGATAGCGGATGCATAAGGGGCGCACGGTCGCACGTTCCGGAACACCGCAGCTCGCAAGCGGGATCGAGAGGTAACTGGCGCGAGCGAATCGCTCACCAGCGCCGTTCCCGACACTTCTGTGCCGAAAAACCGTCAGACCCCCTTTATCCAGGGCGGATTCGGGTCTCACATGTCGACATGTCACTACAGCGTGTTGCCGACATGTGACATTCTGCCGGAAGCGCGTTTGCCGAGGCTTCGGCGCCGGTATTCAGGTGAAGGCTGACGTTCCACCACGGGGCGTTCGCCACGACCGTCCCGCGACCCAAAGGGGGTGGCATGTCCGCAGATCAGGGCAGCTCGAAGGTGCTCACGCTCACCAAGAGCGAGGCTGAGCCCGCACTCGACGACGTCACGGCTGTCGAGGCCGCGTCGGCCCCGGCTCTCCCGGCTCCCCCGACGGTGTCGGGAGCCATCGACACCCGCACCCTGTCCCGCTCCCTCTTCCTGCGGCTCGCCGCACTCGACGAGAACAGCCCGGAGCGCGCGTACGTCCGGGACACCCTCATCGAGCTCAACCTCCCGCTGGTGCGCTACGCGGCGGCTCGTTTCCGCTCGCGCAACGAGCCGATGGAGGACATCGTCCAGGTCGGCACCATCGGCCTGATCAAGGCGATCGACCGCTTCGACTGCGAACGGGGCGTCGAGTTCCCGACGTTCGCGATGCCGACGGTCGTGGGGGAGATCAAGCGGTTCTTCCGCGACACCTCGTGGTCGGTGCGTGTCCCGCGCCGTCTGCAGGAGCTGCGGCTGGCCCTCACCAAGGCCAGTGACGAGCTCTCCCAGAAGCTGGACCGCTCTCCGACGGTCGCCGAACTCGCCACCGTGCTGGGCGTGTCCGAGGAGGACGTCGTCGACGGCCTCGCGGTCGGCAACGCCTACACCGCGTCCTCGCTCGACTCTCCGGCCCCGGAGGACGACGGCGGCGAGGGCTCTCTCGCGGACCGCCTCGGCTACGAGGACACGGCTCTGGAGGGCGTCGAGTACCGGGAGTCCCTGAAGCCGCTGCTGGCCAAACTCCCGCCCCGGGAGCGCCAGATCATCATGCTGCGCTTCTTCGCCAACATGACCCAGTCACAGATCGGCGACGAGGTCGGCATCTCCCAGATGCACGTCTCCCGCCTCCTGACCCGAACCCTGGCCCAGCTCCGCGAGGGTCTCATCTCCGACTGAGGGTTCCCCTGTCACCGGGCATCCGGAAGCACCTGAGGGCGCCTACGGATGTACCGGGTCAGGTTGTCGGGCGGCTGCGGGCCGGTGGGGGCTGGTCGCGCAGTTCCCCGCGGTGCCGCTGCGCTGGGCTTGAACCGGGCGCCCATTGGGGTGCCGGGTCAGGTTGTCGGGCGGCTGCGGGCCGGTGGGGGCTGGTCGCGCAGTTCCCCGCGCCCCTAGGGGGTTGCGGTCGCCGGTGCCAGGACGGACCGCAAGTCACCTCGCGGGCCATCACGGACCGTTCGCCATCTCACGTACCCCTACGAGCCGTCGCCCTGCCGCGCGCCACGATCCGGCCGTTGGCCGCGTACGGCGTGCAGGGGACGGGGTGGGGGGTGTCCGCCCGCAGCGGCCGGCGTCCGTTGCCGGGTACCGATGAAGCAACAGCGCCTCCGCCCCGGCACCGACCCACCCACCGAACCTCACGCGCTACCCACGCCCCCACCGGAGCCAAGCAGGCCGCCGCAGGCACTCAGGGGCGCGGGGAACTGCGCACGACGCCCGCCCCCACCCAACCCGCACCTGAAAAGGAACCCCGGCGCGCTACCTCAGCGCCAGCCAAGCCACCGCCGCGACGATCGCCACCGCGACCACCACCCCGATGATGAGCCCGATGCGCGGGCCGCCCGACGTGGCGGCCGGCGCAGTCGGCTGTCGGCGGCCCTGCGGGCCCTCGTCGACGAACGCGCGGAACATCTGGGTACTGCCGGCGGGGTCGTGGTTGCCGTCGGGGACCTGGTTCTCAGCCATGCCCAGAGACCCTAGCGAATCCGGGACCGGGGCCCAAGTGCGGGGCTGACCACGGCACCAGCAACCCTCACATGCGGGTTTACGTTCGCAATACTTGCCTTTGCCAACTTTTTGTACCGCATCCACCCCCTTTTATTTGCCTGTAGCAACCAAGCACGTCTATGGTTGCCCTAAGCAACGAATACGGGAGGTGTGATGGCCGAGCAAGCGCGATACGAGGAGCTGATCCGCCAGTTCAGCGCCTTCGGGGCCGTGAAGCGGGAGATCGGGCGGATGATGCCGTCCGAGTGCCCCTCCGGTTCCGCCGCCGTGCTGACCCTCCTCGGGCGCTACGGGGACATGCGCATGAGCAAGCTCTCCGAGCTGCTCGCCGTGGACATGTCGGTGACCAGCCGCCACGTGGCGCACGTCGCCGAGCGCGGCTGGATCGAGCGCTCCCCCGACCCGGCGGACAAGCGCTCACGCATCCTGCGTCTGACGCCGGCCGGCCAGGCGCTCCTGGACCAGCTGTCCCGCCGGACCTGCCTCATGCTCGCCGAGCGGCTCAGCGACTGGAGCGACGACGAGGTCGTCCAGTTGACCGCGCTGATGGCCCGCCTCCGGGCGAGCTTCGACGACACCCGCGCCCACGGCCCCGAACCCCGGCCGCCCGTCACCCCCGTACTCGAACAGACCACCCGTACACCCGCGATCACCCAGTAAGAGAAGGAAGCCCATGGCAACGACCACACCAGCCGGTGTGCGGGCTCACGCCAAGCACGGGGGAGGCTCCACCGAGTACGCCCCGATGACGCACCGGCAGATCATGGAGGCCATCTCCGGCCTGCTGCTCGGCATGTTCGTGGCGATCCTGTCGTCCACGATCGTCACCAACGCGCTCCCGCACATCATCAGCGACCTCGGCGGCGGCCAGTCCGCCTACACCTGGGTCGTCACCTCCGCCCTGCTGTCGATGACCGCGGCCACCCCCCTGTGGGGCAAGCTCGCCGACCTGTACAGCAAGAAGGCGCTCGTCCAGATAGCCCTGGTCATCTACGTCCTGGGCTCCGCGGCCGCCGGTCTCTCGCAGAACGCCGGCATGCTGATCGCCTGCCGTGTCGTCCAGGGCATCGGTGTCGGTGGTCTGTCCGCGCTCGCCCAGATCGTCATGGCCGCGATGATCTCCCCGCGTGAGCGCGGCCGTTACTCCGGCTACCTCGGCGCGACCTTCGCCGTCGCCACCGTCGGCGGACCGCTGCTCGGCGGTGTCATCACCGACACCTCGTGGCTGGGCTGGCGCTGGTGCTTCTACGTCGGTGTCCCCTTCGCCGTCATCGCGCTGATCGTGCTGCAGAAGACCCTGCACCTGCCCGTCGTGAAGCGGGACGTGAAGGTGGACTGGGCGGGTGCGTTCTTCGTGGCCGCCGCCGTCTCGCTGCTGCTGGTCTGGGTCACCTTCGCCGGTGACAAGTACGACTGGATCTCCTGGCAGACGTACGCGATGGTCGGCGGTTCGATCGTCCTCGGTCTGATCTTCGTGCTGGTCGAGTCCAAGGTGCGCGAACCGATCATCCCGCTGCGCCTGTTCAGGAACCGCACCATCACCCTGGCCTCGCTGGCCTCGCTGTTCGTCGGTGTCGCGATGTTCACCGGCACGGTGTTCTTCAGCCAGTACTTCCAGCTGGCCCGCGACAAGTCCCCGACGATGTCGGGTGTGATGACCATCCCGATGATCGGTGGTCTGTTCGTCTCCTCCACCGTCTCCGGGCAGTTCATCACCCGCACCGGGCGCTGGAAGGCGTGGCTGGTCAGCGGTGGCGTGCTGGTGACGGCGGGCCTCGGTCTGCTCGGCACCATCCGGTACGACACGGCCTACTGGAAGATGTCGATCTTCATGACCCTGCTGGGTCTCGGCATCGGCATGATGATGCAGAACCTGGTGCTGTGCACGCAGAACCAGGTCGACCCGAGCGACCTCGGCTCCGCCAGCTCCACGGTCACCTTCTTCCGCTCCCTCGGCGGTGCGGTCGGCGTCTCCGCGCTCGGCGCGGTCATGTCCCACCGGATCACGCACTACGTGTCGGACGGCGTCGCCGCCCTCGACCCCAAGTACCAGGCAGCGCTGTCCGGTTCCGGCTCCTCCACCGACAGCATCCCGGACCTGAGCAAGCTCCCGGCCCCGGTGCGCACCCTGATGGAGAGCTCCTACGGCCACGGCATCGCCGACGTGTTCCTGATCGCCGGCGCCCTCGCGGCCGTCGCGTTCCTGATCACCCTGTTCATCAAGGAGGTTCCGCTGCGGACCAAGGGCGCGCTGGCACAGGCCGCCGGCGAGGAGACTCCCGCTCCTGCCGAGGCTCCGGTGGAGACCGAGGCCGCCGCGCACACTCCGAGCTGGGCGGCCACCGAGACCGTCTCCTCCGACACCGAGACCGCTCCCGAGGGCACGCAGCGGCTGTCCGCCGTGGCCACCCTCGCCCGTCCGGAGGCGTCCGGTGAAGGCGGCGGCATCCCGGTCCGCGGCTTCGTGCGCGGCAACGAGAGCGCTGCGGTCCCGCAGGCCGCGGTCACGCTGATCTCGCTCGCGGGACGGCAGCTGGGCCGGTCGGTCACCCAGGCCGACGGTTCCTACGCCGTCGAGGCGCCGAGCGTCGGGTCGTACGTCCTGATCGCCTCCGCGGACGGTTTCCAGCCGCAGGCGTCCACGGTGCTCGTGAACGGCGAGCCGGTCGCCTACGACATCCTCCTCAGCGGCACCAGCGGGCTGAACGGGCTCGTGCGGGCCGCGCAGAACGGGGAGCCGGTCAAGGACGCGATGGTGATCGTCACCGATGTGCGGGGTGATCTGCTGGCCACCGGAACCACCGGTGAGCAGGGCGAGTTCGCCTTCGGCGAGCTGGTGCCGGGTGCGGTGACCGTCGCGGTCAACGCCGCCGGGTTCCGGCCGCGCGCCCTGCCCGTCGAGGTCGGCGGCACCGGCGTCACCCGCATCGAGGTCGACCTCGACTCGGGCGCCCGCCTGCAGGGTGTCGTACGGGCGCCGCACGGTCCGCTGGCCGACGCGCGGGTCACTCTCGTGGACGCGGCCGGCAACGTGGTCGGTACCGCCACCACCGGGTCGGACGGGGCGTACGCCTTCACCGACCTGGACGGCGGCGAGTACACGGTCATCGCGACGGGCTACCCGCCGCAGGCGACGGCCCTGACCGTGAACGGCCCCGGCGTCGACGGCCACGACATCGAACTCGCCCACCCCGGCGAGTAGTTCACCCGCTCCGGCCCGTGGCAGGGAGCGCGCGCTCCGAGCGGAGGCGCGCGCCCGCCACGGGCCGGTCTTCTTTGAGGAGGTACGAGACATGGGACTGACCGCGAGGATCCGCACCCGGGACGGATGGGCCGTGTCGCACGCGGTCGTCACGGTGACGGACATGACCGGCACCCAGGTGCTGCGCGCGGAGGCGGACCCGGAGGGGGCCGTACGGGACGCGACTCCGCTGGAGCCGGGGCCGTACACCGTCATCGTCACGGCCGTCGGGTACGCGCCCGCCGCGTCCAGCGCGATCGTCACCGCGAGCGGCCGCGCCGAGGTCGGCACGGTCACCCTGGCCCGCATCGGCGGCACGGAACTCCCGCCGCCGGGGCCCTGGACCGTCGATCCGGCCCACTCCAGTGTGGGCGCGGTCGCCCAGCACCTGGGCATCTCCAGCGTGCACGGCCGCTTCACCGACTTCACGGCGGCGATCGAGGTCGCCCCGGACGACGTGACCAAGTCCCGGGTGGAGGCGGTGATCCGGGCCGCCTCCATCGACACGGGCAACGCGATGCGGGACGAGCACCTGAGGTCGGCGGACTTCCTGGACGTCGAGCGGTACCCGGAGATCACCTACCGGTCGACGCGGCTGGTCGTGTCCGGTACGGACCGCTGGACGGTCCGGGGCGAGCTGGCGATGCGCGGTGTCGTACGGCCCGTCGACCTGGACCTCGCCTACCTGGGCACCGGAGCCGACCCCTGGGGCGGGACCCGGGCCGCCTTCCGGGCGACGACCCAGCTGCGGCGGGAGGACTTCGCCATGAACTACAACCAGGTCGTCCAGGCGGGCATCGCGGCGATCGGGACGACGCTGAAGGTCGAGCTCGATGTGCAGGCGGTGCAGGGGGAGTCGCTGCCGCAGGCCTGAGGGCGTTGTCAGTGGCGGGTCGTACGGTTCGGGGTATGGAGCGGACCACGGGGGTGCAGGGCTACTACGCCGAGTCGGCGGAGCGGCTGGGGAGGGTGTACGAGAGCGTCTCGTTCGAGACCGTGCACGGGGCGCTGCTGGATCTCCTGCCGGAGGCGCCCGCGCGGGTGCTGGACGTCGGCGCGGGAACCGGGCGGGACGCGGCGGCGCTGGCCGGCCGGGGATACACGGTCGACGCGGTGGAGCCGGTGGCCGAGCTGCGCCGGGTGGCCGAGCGGCTGCACCCCGGCAGCGGGGTGAACTGGCGGGCGGGCGCGCTGCCGGAGATACCCGGCGTGCGGGGCCCGTACGACGTCGTCCTGCTGTCCGCGGTGTGGATGCACCTGCGGCCGGAGGAGCGCCCCGTCGCCATGCGGCGGCTGGCCGGGCTGCTCGGCCCCGGCGGGATCCTGCTGATCACGCTGCGACGCGGTGAGCCGCCCGTGGGCCGGCGGATGTTCGACATCCCGCCGCAGGAGGTCGCCGGGCACGGGGCGGAGGCGGGGCTGAGGCTGCTGCGGACCGTGGAGGAGGGGGCGGACCGGCTCGGCCGGGACGCGGTTCACTGGAACGCCGTGGCGCTCCAACTAGGCTGATTCCATGGCACCGAACATTGCGACCAACAAGGCCGTCTCCCTGGAACAGCTGCTGGACTTCGTACGGCCCCGGCACCGGGCGATCCTGCTGACGCGGCGGGCGGACGGGTCGCCGCAGGCCTCGCCGCTGACCTGCGGGGTGGACGACTCGGGGCGGATCGTCGTGTCGACGTACCCCGAGCGGGCCAAGACGCGGAACGCGAAGCGGGACTCCCAGGTCAGCGTGCTCGTGCTGAGTGACGACTGGAACGGCCCGTGGGTGCAGGTCGACGGGACCGCGGAGGTCATCGACTCGCCGGAGTCCGTGGAGCCGTTGGTGGAGTACTACCGGAACATCTCCGGGGAGCATCCGGACTGGGACGAGTACCGCTCGGCGATGGTGAAGCAGGGGAAGTCGATCATCCGGGTCACTCCGGTGCGGTGGGGGCCGGTTGCCACCGGCGGTTTCCCGGCGCGGTTGGCCTGATCGCGGGGTGGGCAAGCGCGCCTAAGGGCGCTCGACCATCGCCTCGATTCCCCTGACCAGGAGGTCCAGGGCGAACGTGAAGTCCCTGTCCCGCATGTCCTCCACCGTGTCGCCGCCCCTCGCCGTCATGATCTCCTCGTTCTCCTTGAGGAGTTCGGCTGCGGCGGGGGCCCGGGTGGCGGTGGTCATGGCGTGGCGGAAGTAGGACTCCTGGGTCATGCCGGCCTGGGTGGCGCGGGCGATGAAGTGGCCCTCGATGGTGCCGAAGCCGTAGACGAACTGGAAGACGGCGGAGATCGCGCCGGTGATGCCGTGCGCGGGCAGGCCGGTCCTGCGGACGATGCGGTGCACGGTCCGGGACAGCGCCAGGGAGTGCGGGCCGATGTTGAGGAAGGTGCCGGCCAGCGGTGAGACCCAGGGGTGCCGTACCAGCAGACCCCGGTACTCCCGTGCCACCGTGCGCAGTTGGTCCCGCCAGTCCTCGTCGGCCTCCGGGTCCGGCAGCTCCAGCTCGCCGAAGGCCGCGTCCAGGGCGAGTTCGAGGAGGTCGTCCTTGGTGTCGACGTACCAGTAGACGGACATCGCGGTCACGTTCAGCTCGGTGGCAAGCCGCCGCATGGAGAACTTGGCCAGCCCCTCGGCGTCCAGGAGACGGACGGTGACCTCGGTGATCCGGTCGCGGTCCAGCCCGGACGGCTGCCCGCCCCCACGCCCACCCCGGCGCACCTTGCCCTCCAGCCAGACACTGGTTCGCGCGGCCGCTTCCTGGCCTGCCTTCACCATGGCGCACCTTCCGAGACGTCGTTCACTTGCCGAGATGCTAGGCCTGCACCGACCTGTGAGGGGCGCGGGGCTGTGCCGGTATGCGGCTCCGCCCCGTGGGCGCGACCAGCCACCATCGGACTGCGGCCGCCGATGAGCCGAAGCCGCCACCCCGCTAGGCGTCCCGCGCCCGCTCCGCCCGCCGCAGCAACACCCCCGCCACCACCCCGCCCAGCAACACCGCCACCGCCCCCACCAACTGACTGCTCTCCAGGCCGGAGGCGAACGCCTCCGTGATCCGCGCCCGCTCCGACGCCGACCCCGCCTCCGCCAGCGCCCCCGGCAGGGACACCGCGGCCACGGAGATCCCGGCCGCGAACCGCGCGTTCAGGACCGCGCCCAGCACGGCGACCCCGAGCCCCTGCCCGAACTCCGCCACCGTGCCGTTGATGCCCGCGCCGACCCCGGCCTTCTCCGGCGGGATCGCGCTCATGATCGCGTGGGCCATCGCGGGACTGGCGACCGCCGCGCCCGCGCCGATCAGCACCAGCCCCAGCAGCGTGCCCGGATACCCGTGGCCGGTGAGCGTGGCGATGGCCAGGAGGCCCGCGGCCATCACCGCCATGCCGAGGCCGATGGAGAGCGGCGTCCCGAGCCTCGTCGACCACTTCGCCGACAGGCCGGTGAAGTTGAGGGCGACGATCATCAGCGCGAGCGGTGCCGTCCGCAGTCCCGCCTCCAGGGGGCCGTAACCGAGGACGAACTGCATGTGCTGGGTGAGCAGGAAGAGCGAGCCGCCCATGCCGAAGGTGATCAGGACCGCGCCCGCCACCGCTCCGGTGAACCGGCGGTCGCGGAAGAAGTGCATGTCGAGCATGGGGTGGGGGATCCGGCTCTCCCAGTACGCGAACCCGGCGAGGACCACCACCGCCACGACCGCCGGCACCAGCACCCGGCCGGAGGTCCAGCCGTGCTCGGGGCCGGAGATGATCGCGAAGACCAGGGAGGCCATGCCGATCGTGGACAGCAGGGCGCCGAGCAGGTCGGGGCGGTCGCCCTGCGGGTTTTTGGATTCGGGGACCAGGAGCACGACCGCGACCAGGGCGAGCGCGGCGACCGGCAGGTTGATCAGGAAGATCGCGCCCCACCAGAAGTGGTTCAGCATGAAGCCGCCGAGGAGGGGACCGGTCGCGAAGCCCAGGGAGTTGACCGCCGCCCAGATGCCGATCGCCTTCGGCTGCTCCTCGGGCGCGAAGATCTGCATCGCCACCGCGAGCGTGGTGGTCATCAGCAGCGCACCGCCCACGCCCATCCCGGCCCGTGCCGCGATCAGTTGGCCGGTGGAGCCGGCGAGGCCCGCGACCAGCGACCCGACGCCGAACAGCACCAGCCCCGCGGCCAGCATCTTCTTACGGCCGTAGCGGTCGGCGGCGCTCCCCGCGGTGAGCAGGAGGCCCGACTGCACCAGCGAATACGCGTTGATCATCCACTGGATGTCGGAGGTGGCGGCCCCTAGTTCGCTGGTCAGGGAGGGGATCGCCACGTTCAGGATCGTGTTGTCGAGCAGCACGGTCAGCTGCGCGAGACAGATGACACCGAGTATCAGCCAGCGCTGGGGATGGCCCTGGGCGACGGTGACGGGGGTGGGAGCGGAGGCGGGGGCGGTCATGCTGTACACCGTAGAACAGTTCCTATACGGCGTACAACGCGGTTTTCCGCCATACGACGAGAAGGGCGGCGACCGCCGGGGTCGCCGCCCTTCTGCCGGGGAGAGGCGTCAGCCGCTCGCCTTCTGGGTGAGGTCGTAGAAGGTGGCCGAACCGACCGTGACCTTCTTGAAGTTGGCCTCGACCCACGAGGTGATCTGCGAGGACGTACCGCTGCTGCCGCCCATGCCGCCGCCGGAGCCGCTGGAGATGAAGTAGTGGATCTTGCCGTCCGCCACGTACTTCTTGAACTGGGCCAGCGTCGGGGACGGGTCGGTGCCGTTGAAGCCGCCGATCGCCATCACCGGGTCACCGGTGGAGAGCTGGTAACTCGCCGCGTTCTGGGCGCCGATGGCCGCCGCGGCCCAGGTGTACTTCGACGCGTCTGTCTCCAGCAGCTTCTTCGCCTCGGAGGTGACGCTCGCGCCGTTCAGCAGGCCGCCGACGCCACCGCCGCCGCCCATGCCGCCGCCGTCGCCCGTCTGTCCGCCGGGGCCGCCCTGTTGGCCCTGTTGGCCCTGGGTGCCGCCGTTGCCGTTCTGCTGGTTCTGGCCCTGCTGCCCGGGCATGCCCCCGCCGGGGAAGCCGCCCGTGCCGCCGCCCTGCGTGGTGCCGTTGCCGTTCTGCTGGCCTTGCCGGCCGGGCGTTCCACCGCCGAAACCGCCCCGGCCGCCGCCCCCGCCCGGACCGCCACCGCCGCCCATCATTGACGCGCCCGCCGGGCCCGCCGTGACGATGGAACCGGTGTGGCCCTCCTGGAGGGTGCTCAGGGTGTACGCCGTCGGGCCGGCCAGCGAGGCCACCAGGCCCAGGGAGGCCGCCGCGAGGGCGAGTTGCCGGGTGATGCGGCCCGCGAAGATCAGGCCGAGCGCGGCGACCAGGCCGCCGATCAGGACCAGGTACTTCAGCCAGGGCAGGTAGTCGGAGGTGCGGTTGAGCAGGACATAGCTCCAGGCCGCCGCCGCCACGACCGAGGCCGCGAGGGTGATCGACGCCCACAACTCGGCGCGCTTCTCCCACAGGATGCCCGCGCCCATGCCGATCACGGCCGCGATGTAGGGGGCGAGGGCCACCGTGTAGTACTGGTGGAAGATGCCCGCCATGTAGCTGAAGACGACCATGGTCATCAGCAGCGAGCCGCCCCATACCAGGAACGCACCACGCGTGACGCTGGTCCTGGTGAGTTTGCGGGTCGCCACCAGACCGGCGGCCAGGAGGATCAGCGCGGCCGGCAGCAGCCAGGAGATCTGGCCGCCGATCTCGGAGTTGAACATCCGGTCCCAGCCGGTCTCCCCCCACATGCCGGTGCCGCCACCGCCACCACCGCCGCCGACCGAGCCGGTCTCGTCGCCGCTGAGGCGGCCGAACCCGTTGTAGCCGAAGGTCAGTTCAAGGAAGGAGTTGTTCTGGGAGCCGCCGATGTAGGGGCGCGAGGAGGCGGGCCACAGCTCGACGATCGCGACCCACCAGCCGCCGGAGACGACCAACGCGAAGGTGGCAGCGGCCAGTTGACCGAGCCGCTTCCTGACGGAGACCGGCGCGCAGACGGCGTAGACGATCGCCAGCGGCGGCAGGATCAAAAAGGCCTGCAGGGTCTTGGCGAGGAACGCGAAGCCGATCGCGACACCGGCCCACAGCAGCCACTTGGTGCGGCCGTCCTCCAGGGCGCGGACGACGAAGTAGCAGGCGAGCGCCATCAGCAGCGCCAGCATGGCGTCGGGGTTGTTGAACCGGAACATCAGCGCCGCGACGGGGGTGAGCGCGAGCACGGCGCCCGCGATCAGACCGGCCGCGGGGCTGAACCGGCGGCGTACGGAGGCGTACACGACGGCGACCGTGCCGACGCCCATCAGGACCTCGGGCGCGAGGATCGCCCAGGAGTTCAGGCCGAAGATCCGCACCGACAGCTCCATCGGCCACAGCGAGGCCGGGGGCTTGTCGACGGTGATGGCGTTGCCCGCGTCCAGCGAGCCGAAGAAGAACGCCTTCCAGGACTGGCTGCCGGCCTGGACCGCCGCCGAGTAGAAGGAGTTGGCGTAGCCGGAGGCGCTCAGGTTGTACAGGTAGAGCAGGAGGGTCGCGGCCAGCAGGCCGAGGAAGGCGGGGCATGCCCAGCGTGGGTCCTCGGGGCGGCCGCGCCACAGTCTGCGGACGAAGGGCTGCTGGGGTTCACCGGACTCGGGGGCCGGGGGAGCGAGGGGCGCCTCGGGGGCCGTCGCCGCCGGACCCCACCCGGAACCCTGCCGGTTCGGATGGTCGGTCTGCGTGGTCATCAGGAGTTCCTCGGGTCGGTGTCGGTCGGGCGCACCGGCTGCAACCGCACGGTGGCGTCCTTCCAGGAGCGCTGCTCCGCGGCCTCACCGGCGCGGAACTCGGTCGTGTCGTACGGGGATGGCGGGGTGTACGGCGTGGTGGCGTACGGCGTCGTGGCGTACTGGTGTGCCGTCGGGCGCTGGGGCAGCGGCGCGTAGAGCTGCTGGGCGGGGTGGGCCGGCGCGGAAGGGGTGTGGGCGGCCACCACCGTGGAGCGGGGCTGGTCGTCATCGCGGTCGGGGAAGACCCAGGCCCGGAAGAGCAGGAAGCGCAGCACGGTCGCCGCGAGGTTGGCGGCGATCAGCACCGCCAGCTCGGTGGAGTGCGCGGGGTCGCTGCTGGCCGCGTTGAGCGCGGCGAGCGAGCCGCTGGTCAGCGCGAGGCCGATACCGAAGACGACCAGGCCCTGCGCCTGGTGCCGGACGGCGCCGCCCCGCCCGCGCACCCCGAAGGTCAGGCGCCGGTTGGCGGCGGTGTTGGCGACCGCTGAGACCAGCAGGGCCAGCGCGTTGGCGATCTGGGAGCCGCCGAACTGGCGGAAGCCGCTGTAGAGCAGCAGGTAGAAGAGGGTCGACAGACCGCCGACGACACAGAACCCGACGAGCTGGCGGGCCAGCCCCTTCGGCACGTCCTGGATCTCGCGGTCGCGCGGGTCGTCGCCGAACGGCCGGGTGATCCGGTCCAGCGGCAGCGATCCGCTCGCCAGGGCCTTGCCCACCCGCCACACCCCCTTGAGGTCCTCGGTCGCCGTCTTCACGATGTGGACGGTGGAGTCCGGGTCGTCGACCCAGTCGACGGGCACTTCGTGGATACGGAGTCCCGCGCGCTCGGCGATGACCAGCATCTCGGTGTCGAAGAACCAGCCGGTGTCCTCGACGAGCGGCAGCAGGACCTGCGCCACGTCCCGCCGGATGGCCTTGAAGCCGCACTGCGCGTCGGAGAAGCGGGCCTGGAGGGAGCCGCGCAGGATGAGGTTGTAGGCGCGGCTGATGAACTCGCGCTTGGGGCCGCGCACCACCCGGGAGCTGCGGGCGAGCCGGGAGCCGATCGCCAGGTCGGAGTGGCCCGAGATCAGCGGTGCCACCAGCGGCAGCAGGGCGTTGAGATCGGTGGACAGGTCCACGTCCATGTAGGCGAGGATCGGTGCGTCGGAGGCGGACCAGACGGTCCGAAGGGCCCGGCCGCGGCCCTTCTCCTCCAGCCGGAAGGCCTTGACCTCCGGGATCTCCGCCTCCAGCCGCCGCGACACCAGGGGAGTGGTGTCCGTCGACGCGTTGTCCGCGATGGTGATGCGGAACGCGTACGGGAACGTGCGCTCGAGGTGCTCGTGCAGTCTCAGCACACACGGCTGGAGGTCCTTCTCCTCGTTGTAGACGGGGATCACTACGTCCAGGACAGGCGTACCGGCGTCGCCGGCCGGGAGGTGCTCCCGCGCCGGCAGGGTGCCGGGAGAAGAGTCGGTTCGCATGTGAACGACTCTGGTCAAGCCCCCTGTTGCACCCATATGGCGGCGCTGTGCTGTGCCTGTGAGTGCGATTGCCAGTTCGTTTCGGGTGCCGGACTGGGCGCCACGGGCCCGACCGCGGGCAGGTGCACGGTGAACACGGTCCGCCCCGGAACGCTGTCCACGGTCACCGCGCCGCCGTGCGCGGTCGCGACGGCCTGCACGATGGCGAGGCCCAGGCCGGTGGATCCGGTGGCGCGGGAGCGCGCCGAGTCGCCGCGCGCGAACCGCTCGAAGACGTGCGGGAGCAGGTCGGGCGGGATGCCCTGGCCGTTGTCCTCGACGTCCACGCACATCCACGGTCCGCGCCGCTGCACGCGCGCGGTGACCGTCGTACCCGGCGGGGTGTGTTTGCGGGCGTTGCCCAGCAGGTTGATGAGCACCTGCTGGAGGCGGGCCGCGTCGCCGGAGACGAGGGCGGGTTCGTCGGGCAGGTCGAGGCGCCAGTTGTGGTCCATGCCGGCCGCGCGAGCGTCACTGATGGTGTCCACGACGAGCGGGATGAGGTCGGTCTGCTCGAACTGGAGCGGCCGCCCGGCGTCCAGGCGCGCGAGCAGCAGCAGGTCCTCCACGAGCAGCGTCATCCGGCCCGCCTCGGACTCGATACGGCCCAGGGCGTGCCGGGTGTCGGGACCGACCTCCTCCCTGCCGCGTCTGGTGAGTTCGGCGTACCCGCGGATGGAGGCGAGCGGTGTTCTGAGTTCATGGCTGGCGTCGGCGACGAACTGCCGCACCCGCATCTCGCTCTGCTGCCGTGCGTGCAGGGCGCCGTGGACGTGGTCCAGCATCCTGTTCAGCGCGGCGCCGACCTGCCCGACCTCGGTGTGCGGATCGCACTCCGCCTCGGGCACCCGCTCGCTCAGATTGACCTCGCCGGTGTGCAGGCGCAGTTCGGAGACCCGGGTGGCGGTGTTGGCGACCCTGCGAAGGGGGCGGGTGGCGAGCCCGACGAGAACGTAACCGGCGATGACGGCGGCGCCGAGACCGGCGGCGGTGACGCTGATCTCTACGAGGATCAGGGTGTCGATGGTGGCGTCGACGTCCTTGGTGGGGACGGCGACGTAGTAGGCGGAGGTGTCGTTGCTGGTGTACCGGACGAGGTAGTCACCGATGCCGGGGAGCTCGACCTTGTGCTGCTTGTTGTCCTTGGGGACGGCGTTCAGCACCTTGATCTGAGCGGTTGTGAGGTTCTTGGCGGTCATGCCGAAGTTCTGGTCGGAGTCGGACTTCACCCCGCGCTTGGCGTCGGTGATGGTGCCCTTGACCACCTTGGCCGCGATCGTGCCGTCCGGCCCCGGGCCGGTGACGAAGTCGGAGGGAGTGTTCTGGCGCCTCCCCTGTCCACCGGGCGCGCTCTTGTCGTCGTTGGTGCCACCGCTGTCGAGTTGCTTGGGCGGCAGAACACGCGGCGCCGCCCGTGACGCGGCCTCGTTGAGCTTGCCGCTCAACTGGTCGTACAGATGGGTCCGCAGTGCGAGTGTGGTCACCGTGCCGATCACCGAGCAGACCACGGCGATCAGCACCACCGACGCGACGACGAGCCGCGTCCGCAGCGTGCGCGGCTTGCCTGCTCGCCCTGCCCGCTTCTGCGCCCGCGGCCGTCGTCGCCCGCTCATGAGGCGGCGGGCTTGATCAGGTAGCCGGCGCCGCGCCGGGTGTGGATCATCGGTTCACGTCCCGCGTCGATCTTCCGGCGCAGGTAGGAGATGTAGAGCTCGACGACGTTGGCCTGGCCGCCGAAGTCGTACGACCACACCCGGTCGAGGATCTGCGCCTTGCTGAGCACCCGCCGGGGATTGCGCATCAGGAACCGCAGGAGCTCGAACTCGGTCGCGGTGAGGTGGATGTTCTGCCCGGCCCGCGAGACCTCGTGGCTGTCCTCGTCGAGGGTGAGGTCACCGACGACCAGCACGGAGTCGGAGCGGCGGTCGGCCGCACCGGAGCGGCGGATGAGACCGCGCAGCCGGGCCACGACCTCTTCGAGGCTGAACGGCTTGGTGACGTAGTCGTCGCCACCGGCGGTGAGCCCGGCGATACGGTCCTCCACGGCGTCCTTCGCCGTCAGGAACAGCACCGGCACGTCCGGCAGTTCGCGCCGCAGCCGCCCCAGGACAGTGAGGCCGTCCATGTCCGGGAGCATCATGTCCAGGACGACGGCGTCGGGCCGGAACTCCCGCGCGGTCTGGACGGCGCCCGTGCCGTCTCCCGCGCTGCGGATCTGCCAGCCCTCGTAGCGCAGGGCCATGGACAGCAGCTCGGTGATCGACAGCTCGTCGTCCACCACAAGCACTCGGACGGGGCTCCCGTCCGGCCTCAGCAGTTCGGTGCGCCCCTGGGGCGAGGTCGTGGTCATGGTGGACACCATGTCGGGGCCCCCTGAGAACACCCTTTCGGCAGTCTGTGATTTCCCTGAGAAACACACAGGCGCCTCTCAGGGAACACCTGGGGAATCTCTCGCCCCCTACCGGACCGGCCCCTGCTCGTCCACACCGACCGTCGGCGCCCCGAGGAACACCTCGGCGCCGACCGGGCCGTAGGCGATGTTGAAGGTGTCCAGCCAGTACGACCAGTCCTGTATCCCCACGGCGCTGCTGAAGCGGTAGTTGAGCCGCCACCGCACCCACTGCCCGGGCTGGAGCCGCACGGCCGGGCGCCGCCGCGGCCGGGGCGGCACCCCGAACATCGGTCTCACCCTGGGCAGGACGCGCAACCGACCGTCGACCTCCTGGAGTTGAACGTCGACGCCGGTGAGGCTGTCGCCCTGGCGGCCGTGCGGTGCGAAGTCGTCCTGCTCGTCCATCCGGACCGCGTGGACGAACGGCTCCCCCTCCCGCCCCACCGCGGACGGCGGCAGCACGAAGCCGACCGGAGCCGCGTTCCTTCTGGTCGCGGCCTCACCGCCACGGGACCGCTTCGTCCATGACGTGCGTATCCACTGCACGGTGACGTCCATCCCCGGCCTCCCTCGTCAGAACAACCCGTCCTGCACCCCCGACGTCTCCTTGAACTCTCTCATCGGCACGGTGATTTCCAACCGGTCGGCCGGGACCAGCCCCCACCCCGTCATCAGCCGGGTGTCCAGTACGACCACTGCCCCGCCCTCGGTCTCCAGGTGCAGGTCGGGTCCGGCGGCCGCGAGGAGCCGCCCGCCCACCGACCCGCCCGCGACGAGCTCGCTCACCTCACCCACGGCGGCGGGCAGCCCCGCGAGGCCGAAGATCCCGACGTGGTCGACCGGTTCGTACGGCGCGCGGTCCAGGGACTCCGGCCAGCCGCCCAGCGCCACCGCCCGCGCGTGCAGTCCGGCGAGTTCGGCGGCCCGCTCGGCGGCCGACCCCGGCAGGGCGGACCGTACGGCCCGCTTGGCGCCGTACAGGATGCGGTCGGGTACCGAGAGCGCCGCCCGCAGCAGCTCCTCGGTGCGCCGCGCGGCCATGAGCGGACCGGTGCCCAGCCAGCTGAAGCAGACGGCGCCCTGCTCCAACAGGCGCGCGGAGCCCCGCTCATGCGCCGTGATGCCGACCTTGACCATGCCGGGCCCGAACCACGCCAGGTATACCCGGTACGGGCGGGGGTCGTCCGCCAGGGTGTCGGCGGCCACGGAGTGCGCCCGGTCCAGCCGCGCACACTCCTCGCACCGCGCCCCCGCACTCCGCCCCGACACCGCGGCCCGCGCCGGACACGCGTGCCCCCGCGCTCCCACACATGTCCGCCCACCCCCCTCCGCGACCCCGAACGCCACCCGCTTCCCCCAGGTCAGCGCACTGCGCCGCCCACCGTCCCACCGCAGCACGGGCCCGTCGGCCGACCACGACAACCCCGAGCACTTCCATCCCTGTGCCATCTCTCACGAGAGTAGGGGGCACCACTGACATCGCTGCCGGGACGCGGGGCCGGGTGGTCGGTTCCGGCGGCCGCGGCTCTGCCACCGGCAACGGGCTCCCGCACAAGAACACGGGGAACGGGCCAATCAGCCCACCTGCTCCACGGGCACCGGTTCCACAGGCACCGATTCCACCGTCGCCACGGTCCCCGCCACTGCCACCCCGGCCCGCGGGCCTCCCCGTCCCGCCATCCGGCACCCGACGCACCCCGGATGCCCTTCGCGCGCGCCGGTGTCCCGCGCCCGCATCCCCCACTGCTCGCGCGGTCGGCGTCCCGGCGGCTTGCCCCAACCGGCCAGGTGCAGGGCCCAGGTCACGAGGGCGCTCGCCACGGTGATCGCGAGTCCCACGACGATCAGCGCGCCGGACACCGTGCACACCCCCAGTCCCAGCACGGACGTCCCCACGGTGGCGATGCCGACTCCGGTCCACCCCGCGACCGTGTGCCCCTCGTCATACTGATGTGCACTCACAGACCCTCCTCGTCCCGTTCTCTCACCTCCTAAGAAATTTACCGCAGAAACCTCTCACGCACTAAGAGAATAAGGAATCCGATGCCCGCCGAGCCCCGCCCCTCCGCCACTCCGGCCCAGGCCCTGGAGGCGATGGACTTCTTCATCGCCACCGCCCACCTCGGCCAGCAGGAGATGGCCCAGCGGCTGGGCCTGAACGTCACCGACCTGCTGAGCTTCGCCTGCGTCCTGAAGGCCGGCGAGAACCTCCTCACCGCCGGAGACCTCGCCGAGCACGCCCACGTCACGACCGGCGCGGTCACCGGCATCCTCAACCGCCTCGAACGCGCCGGCTACGTCACCCGCGTCCCCGACCCCGCCGACCGCCGCCGGGTCCGGGTCGCCGCGCTCCCCGACGCCGTGGCCAAGGTCGTCGCCCTCTACCAGCCGTACTACGACCGCCTCGACGCCGTCTTCGCGGAGTACTCCGCCGACGAGATCGCCGTACTCCACGACTGGTTCAGCCGTTCGACGAACCTCGCGCTCGCCTATATCGAGGAGCTGCGGGCCAAGGACGCGAAGGGCGAGTAGCGGGGCCGCCCCACCCCGGGGGTGGAGCCAGCCCTACCTTCGTTCCGGGAGACCACTCCATCGTTTCGGCGAGCCCGCGACGGCATCGTTGATCGCAGCTGATCCACCCGGGATCAAGCGGATCGACAAGCCAGCGCCGAGCCGGAGGACACCCCATGGAGCCGCAGACGGCCGACCGGACCGAGTCCCCGTCAAAGCCCTCCCCCGCTTCTCCGACCGCCCCGGCCGCCCCCGGTCCTCTCGCCTCTTTCGTGCGCTTCGTCGTCTGCGGCGGCGGGATCGGCGTGCTCTCCAGCTTCGCCGTACCGCTGGTGGCGCTGACGATGCCGTGGGCGATGGCGAACGCGCTGATCACCGTGGCCTCCACGCTCCTGTGCACCGAGCTCCACGCCCTGTTCACCTTCGGCACCGGCCGCCGCCCCGGCTGGCGCCGGCACCTGCAGTCCTCCGGCTCGGCGGCCGCCGCGTACGCGGTCACCTGCGCCGCGATGTTCCTCCTGCACGCCGTCCAGTCCTCCCCGAGCATGCTCACGGAACAGGTCGTCTACCTGAGCGCCTCCGCCCTCGCCGGCATCGGCCGCTTCCTGGTCCTGCGCCTGTTCGTCTTCGGGGGCACCCGCAAGGGCGACCGCCCGACCCGGACGCTCGCCCTGCCCCGCCCGACCCTGCCGCGGGTCGCGGTGGGCACGGCCTGCTGAACGGGGGCTACGGGGAAGCCGTCGTGCGGTGGCTGACTACACCGAACAGCCTGCCCCCCCGCCCGACCGCCTCCAGTAGGGGCTGAGGCGCGGCACCCCGAACACCCCCCGTTCTTCGGCGAGTTCACGGCCCGCCGCATCCTGGTACGACTCCCCGGCCTCCGCGGCCCTGCCCACGAGCCAGCCGTACCGCCCGGGAAACGCGAGAGTCCCTCTAGCCGCCGACCCGGGCACAGCCTCCCCGTCTCGATGGCCTCCGCCCGGTCCGCCGGTCACGATCGCAGAGGGCTACGACAACCCCGCGATGGGGGCTGGCAGCCCCCTGGGGGTACAGCTGCCCCCACCCCGAATGGGGCGGTCGGCGCCATGTCGCGGACCCGGGATGGGGGCCATGTAGAAGCCATCGGATCGGGACCACCGGGCCCCGCCCCCGAGTTCACGCGCCTCGCAAGCTCCGCCCTCTCCGGAAGGAACTCCCATGAACCGGCTGCCGACCTCCCCGTCCACCTCGCCGATCGAGATCTCCCCCGAGACCGAACTGGCCCCGCTCCTCACCGCCTGGGACCTGGCCCACCCCACCACGACCGACCCCGACTGGCGCCACCTCCTCGACGAACTCGCCCACCCCCGCACCACCGAGGCCTTCCACGGCCTGGCCACGAGCACCACGTGATCACGAGTCGGCGTCCAGAAGCACCGCCCAGTCGCGGAGTCACTGCGGATGACGATCCCAACGTCATGCCGTACTCCACGACAAAGCCCCCTCCGGGATGATCCCGAGGGGGCTTTGAACTGCTGTGCACTCGGCAGGATTCGAACCTGCAACCTTCTGATCCGTAGTCAGATGCTCTATCCGTTAAGCTACGAGTGCTTGTTCTGTTTTCTTGCCGTTCCTTGCCCTTTCGGGCCGCTCGCGGCGACAGGAAGAACATTACATGACTGCCGCTCCCATGTGAAATCCGTTTGCTATACCCCTTGCGAGCTGCGGAAACGTACATCTGAGCGAGATCGGGAACGACCGGGAACGACGAAGCCCCGGTCGCTCGGACCGGGGCTTCGGTGATCTTGCGCGGAGGCGGAGGGATTTGAACCCTCGATGGGATGTAAGTCCCAAACCGCATTAGCAGTGCGGCGCCATAGACCGGACTAGGCGACGCCTCCAGCACAGCCGCCCGCGCGAGCGCGAGTGGTGCGTGCAGATGATGACACAGTCGAAGGTCGTGCCACCAATCGGTTCCCACGGTACTAGGCGGGCGGGGCGCAGGGCAAAGTGCTTCCGCGCAACGTACGGCCGCGTCCACCGTTAGTCAGGGCATGTCATACGCCACCCGGACGACCCCCCGGCATCCCCGACTCACCCGGCTCGCCCGCTTGAGCCCGCTCCCCCTGTTCCTCGCCGCCCTGGCCCCCGCCCACGCAGCGGCGTACACCGAGACCGGCGACCACCTCACCGTCACCGTCCGGGACACGGGTACCGGCGCCGCGGGCGTCGACCAGACCTTCGAGCTGCACTGTCACCCCTCCCGCGGCACCCACCCCGACCCCACCGGTGCCTGCGCCGCGCTGGAGCGGAACACGCGGTGGGGAAAGGACACCTTCGCCCCCGTCCCCGAGGGCAGCGTCTGCACGATGCTCTACGGCGGTCCCGCCACCGCCCATGTCACGGGGAACTGGGCCGGGCGCCCCGTGGACGCCCGGTTCGACCGGAGCAACGGCTGCGAGACCGCGCGCTGGGACCGGTTCGTGCCGCTCCTCCCCGGCATGGACACCTAGTCCCCGGGAGGCGGTCACACGTTCTACCTCACTTCGTCGTGCGACCTCCCTCTCATCCGGCACCTCCGCCCAACCGCTGCGCTTAGACTCCCTCGCGTGACACGTCGCGGGCCCCTTGGCAAGATGGCCCGAACGGTCGGCAAGGTGCGGTAACAGGGAGGAAGCGTCTCGTGAGCAGCAGGCCATCCCGAGGCGCTGCTCGCCTCGCAGCCATACTCGACGCGCTTCCCGACGCGTTGGTGCTGGTCAACGCCAACGGGACCGTCGTCAACGCCAACACCATCGCCCTGGAGGCGTTCGAGGCGCCGGGCACCGCTCTGGTGGGGCGCGGCCTGCTCGATCTGCTGCCGCAGTTCGACTCACGGCTCATCCCGGGCTCCATGCGGCGGCCCGACCACATGGACCCGCGCGGGCGGACCAAGCCGGCCCGGATGATGGCGCGGCGGACCGACGGCAGCGAGTTCCCCGTCGAGGTCACCAGCGCCAACCTGGAGAACGGCCAGCAGGCCTACGACGGTTCCGGCTACAGCAGTGACGAACTGCTCATGCTCGTCGTACGGGATCTGACCGGGACCGTCGACACCGAGGCGGAGCTGGCGCGGTCGCAGCGGCAGACCGAGATGATCCTGCGGGCCGCCTCGGAGGGTGTCGTGGGGACCGACACCGACGGGCGGATCGTGCTCGTCAACCCGGCCGCCGCCCAAATACTGGGCTACCGGGCCAGCGACCTCGGGGGCCGCGAGCTCCACGACCTCATCCTGCACTCCCGCGCCGACGGCACCTCCTTCCCGTACGAGGAGTCCCCGCTCGCCGACACCCTGCGCTCCGGGCGCAAGCACCGGGTGCGCGGGCAGGTGCTGTGGTCGAAGAAGGGCGAGAAGGTCCCGGCCGACCTGACGACCGCGCCCGTGCGCGACGGCGACCAGCTCGTCGGCGCCGTGCTCACCTTCACCGACCGGCGGCCCTACGACGCCCTCGCCGACGAGAAGTCCGCCGCCGAGAAGGCCCACGCCGAGGAACTGGAGCGGCTCGAGGAGGAGCACGCCTCCGAGCTGACCTCGCTGCGCCAGAAGCACATCGCCGAGCTGGAGGAGCTCCAGGAGCGGCACGACGAGGAACTCGCCGCCGGCGAGGAGCGGTACGCCTCGCTCGGTGAGCGTGAGAAGGACCGCTACGAAGCCCTCGCCGGGCGCCACGACCAGCTCCTCACCCTGCTGGGGCGCTCCCTGCGCGGCCCCCTCGACGAACTGCGCCGCGAGCTCTCCGCGCTCGCCGCCGACGACGCCGGGCAGCTGTGGCCCGAGGCCAACCAGGTCCTGCACCACCTCTCGGCCGGCTACTCCCGCATCACCAACCTCATCGACAACGTACTCGGCTACCAGCGCCTCGACGCGGGCGCCGACGACATCGTCCGTACCAACGTCATGCTCGACGCGGTCGTCGCCGCCGGTGTGGACGGCGCGGTCGAGCTCATCGGGCCGGGGCGCGTCCAGTTCGCCGTACACGCGCCGCCCATCGAGGCGGAGGTCGACGCCCAGCGCCTGGCGACCGCGCTCGCACATCTCATCGCGGACGTGGCCGGGGTCGACGCGACCGGGAACTCTCCCGTGTCCGCGGGCGGTTACATGGACAACACGGTCGTGGTGGCTGCCGCGCAGCGCGGCGAGGGCGTACGGATCGAGGTGCGCGGGCCGTACGCCGGGGGAGACCCGGTGCACGAGCCGATCGTGCGCGGGATCGTGCGCGCCCACGGCGGTGTGCTCCAGACGCACGAAGTACCGGGCATGAGCGGCAGCGCGTACGTCCTCGAGGTGCCCATCGGCGGTGGGGCGGGGGCCGTCACGGTTCCCGGTCCGGCCGCGCTGGAGGCCGCCCCGGTGGAGCCGGCCCCGGTGGAGGCCTCCCCCATGGAGATCGCCCCTGTAGAGACCACCCCTGCCGAGGGCGGCGGACGGCGGCGGGCGCGGCGCTCCTCCACCGACTCCTTCCTCGAGATCGACGTCCCGGCCGCCGTGACCGCCGAGTCCGTGGCGCCCACCGGGCGGCGCAGGCGTCGGGCGGTGGACGAGCAGGAACAGGCCGTGTCCCTGCCGGCGCAGGCCTCCGGTGACGACGGGGACGACTCCGGCGGTACGGGGCGGCGTCGTGGACGGTCCGCCGAAGGTGCCGAGGGCGCCGAAGCCGGTGTGGCCGAGGGTGCCGTTTTGATGGCCGGCGAGCACGGCGCCGGGTCTCCCGCCGTGAACACCGGTCTCGGCGGGACCGTACCGCCGCAGGGTGTGCCCGTGCCGGCCGGACGCCGGGCCCTGCGCGAGGACGGCGAGCAGCACGCGCTGCCGGCGGCGTTGCCCGCGGGCGGCTCCGCGGGACCGGGCCGGCCGCAGGGAGAGCTCCAGATCGCCGGGCAGGGGCCGGCCGGTGAGGGGACATCGCAGCAGGACGGGCGTCGGCGGCGTGCCCTCGCGGCCGCGTCGGAGCGTGTCGCGGCGCAGGAGGCGGCCCCCCGTTCGGTGTTCGCCCTCCCGCCCGCCGACGCGGACAGGCCGGCCGACGGCACGGAGGCGACGGGACCGGGAGAAGTACAGGTACAGGCCCAGGGGCAGATTCCGGGCCAGGCTCAGGGGCAGGTCCCTGGTCAGGTCGCGGGCCTGGGGCCGGTCCCCGGTCAGGTTCCGGTGGCCGGTCCGGGCCAGGTACCCGGTCAAGGACAGCTTCCCGGGCAGATGCAGGCACCGGCCCCCGTTCCCCCGGCGGCTCCCGCCCCCACCCCCGCCCCCGTCCCCGTCAACGGTCACGGTGACGACGGACGGCACGACGCCGTGCCGCACGACCAGGCCGACGACCACACCCCGCCCCAGCCGCACCCCACCAACGCGCCGACGGGCCGCCGTCGACGGGCCGTGGCCCAGCCCGCGGAGGCGGTCCCCGCGCAGGGCGGGCAAGGCGTCCAGGCGGCCGTTCCGGACCGGCCCGTGCCCGTGGGAGTTCCCACGGCCCCTGCCCCGCAGGTGCCCGGCGCGGTGCCGGCGGCCCAGTTCCCGGGTGTCCCCGTGCAGAACGCGACCGGACAGGCCGGCCTGATCCCGCAGACCGCACCTGCCCCGGCCTCGCCCCTCCACGCGGCCCCGGCCCAGCCCGTACCGGCCCCCGGCGGACCCCTCCCCGCCGAGACACCCCAGCCCCAGCCCCAGCCACAGATCCAGCCCCAGGCACCGGCCCCGGCACAGGCCCCGCCCGCCTCCCAGCCGTGGCCCACCAGCCATGACACCCCCGGCGCCGGCACCCCCGTACCGGCGAACGGCGCCGCCACCGCCGTACCCCCGACCCCGAACCAGTCCGCGCAGCCCGCGCAGGCCCCCGACGCCGGTCAGTCCACTCCGGCGCAGCCGTTGCCCGCCGAAGCGGCGGCGCCCGGCGCGGCCGTCGACCCGAACTCCACTCAGGGCCGGGCGTTCAGCGTGCGGACCCTGGGTCAGGGTGTTCCGTTCACCCGGCAGGCGGCCCAGGTGCAGCAGCCGGGGGCGGCCACGCCTCCCCCGCAGCAGCCAGGCGGTTCGGGGCGGCGGCGCAAGCTGGGCACCCGGCCCGACCCCGCTGCCGCGGCGGCGCCGGAGCAGGGGGCGCGTCCGCATCCGGCGGCCGAGCAGGCGGTGTCCGCGGCCACGCCGACCGGGCAGTCGCGACTCGCGCACGCCACCGAGGCGGCCGGGCGGTCGTACGCCATAGGGGCGCCGGACGTGAACGCCGCCGAGGGGCCCGAGCCGTTGGACGGTCCCGGTGGGGCCGTCGAGATCCCGGACACCCCGCGGCCGCAGCCGATGGACGACGAGCTGCCCCCGGAGCCGCTGGACAATCCGCGGCGGCTGCTGGTGTGGCCCGCGCCGGACGTGACGACCCAGCAGGCGCTCAGCGACCGTGGATACCGGCCCGTGATCGTGCAGTCGCGCGAGGAGGTCGACGCGCAGATCGCGGCGTTCCCCGCCGCGCTGTTCGTGGACCCGCTCACCGGACCGATCACACGGACCGCGCTGCAGTCGCTGCGGCAGGCGGCGGTGGCGTCCGAGGTGCCGATCATGGTGACCGCCGGGCTCGGCCAGGCCTCGCGGGAAGCGGCGTACGGCGCCGATCCCGCCGTTCTGCTGAAGGCGCTGGCGCCGCGGGACAGCGAGCAGCACCCGCCGCGCGTACTGCTGATCGAGGAGCACGCGGAGATCGCGCTGGCGCTGACCGCGACGCTGGAGCGGCGAGGGATGCAGGTCGCCCGCGCGGCGAGTGACGCGGACGCGGTGACCTTGGCCGGGCAGCTCAGGCCCAACCTCGTCGTGATGGACCTCATGCAGGTGCACCGGCGGCGGGCCGGGATCGTGGACTGGCTGCGGGCCAACGGGCAGCTGAACCGCACACCGCTCGTCGTCTACACGGCCGCCGTCGACCAGGCCGATCTGCCTCGGCTGGCCTCGGGCGAGACGGTCCTCTTCCTCGCCGAGCGCTCGACGAGTGAGGAGGTCCAGTCGCGGATCGTGGACCTGCTGGCCCGGATCGGGACGAACTAGGGGGCGCTCACCGCCCCTGAAAGCGCCGCGCCCCGAAAAGCGCTGTCCCTACTTGGCCACGAGCCTGCGCGCCGCCTCCCGCACCGATGCCCGCAGCCGCTCGCGGTCCGCGGTCTCCCCGCCCACCAGGATCCGTTTCATCTGCGGGACCACCGCGGCCCAGTTGGCCACGGCGATCAGCAGGAACAGCAGGTCACGGGGTGGGATGGCATCGGTGACCACACCGCGGGCCTGGCCGTCGGCGAGCGTCGCGACCTTGTGGCGGTAGTGCTCCTGGCGTTCGGCCTCGTCGGGCAGCTCGGTGCTGGAGCCGTACTCCAGGCCCTCCCAGAAGAGCAGGCGCAGCACTCGGGGTGGGCGGCGACTGGAGCGCGCTGTAGACCTCGCCGGCCCTCCTGCTGACCGGCTCGTCCTACGGTCTGTCGACCGCGACCGCCGGGCTCTCGGCCTCTTCGGACTGGCCGCGAGCGTCGTGGCGCCGCTGGCCGGCGGGTTCGTGGACCGCTTCGGCGCCGCCAAGGTCGTACGGTCGGCGTATCTGCTCGCCGCCGCGTCCGTGCCGCTGTTCTGGCTCGGCGGACATGTCACGTGGGCCCTGTTCGTCGCGGCGATCGCCGTGCACGCGGCCCTGGTCGCCTCCCACGTCGCCAACCAGACCCTCGCCCTGACGACGACCTCGACCCCGGCCACCGCCAACACGGCGTATGTCGTGGCCGGTTTCGCCGGCGGCGCGACGGCCTCCGCACTCGCCGCCTCGGCCTTCGGATGGTGGGGCTGGGGCGGGGTGTGCGCGGTGGCGGGCGTGTGGCTGGCCTTGGGATGGGCTGCCACGTCGGTACGGCGGTGACGACTGCCGTACGACGACCAGGGCTCCGGGTCCCGCCCGGGGCGCCCTGTTCGCCGTACACCTCCTACACCTCATGCCCCTCGTGCCTCTGTGCCGCTCAGAGCTGGGTGACGTCCAGCTCCCCCTCCGCGTACCGCTTGCGGATCACCTTTTTGTCGAACTTGCCGACGCTCGTCTTCGGGACCGCCTCGATGATCGACCAGCGCTCCGGGAGCTGCCACTTGGCGATCTTGCAGACATCGCTCGCGAGGAAGGCGCGCAGGGACTCGAAGTCGGCGGTGGAGCCTTCCTTGAGGACGACCGTGGCCAGCGGACGCTCGCCCCACCTGTCGTCGGGGACGGCGACGACGGCGGCCTCCATGACGTCCGGGTGGGACATCAGGGCGTTCTCCAGCTCGACCGAGGAGATCCACTCGCCGCCGGACTTGATGACGTCCTTGGCCCGGTCGGTGAGGGTGAGGAAGCCGTCGGCGGAGATGGTGCCGACGTCACCTGTCTTCAGCCAGCCGTCCTCGCTGAACTTGTCGGCCGGGCGCAGGGGTTCGGTGTCCGGGCCGTTGTAGTAGGCGCCGGCGATCCAGGGGCCGCGGACCTCCAGCTCGCCCGCGGACTCGCCGTCCCAGGGGAGGCGCTCGCCGCCGGGGCCGGTGAGGCGGGCCTCGACGCCGCTCGGGAAGCGGCCCTGGGTGAGGCGGTACGCGAACTCCTCGGGCGTGCCGACCACGTGGGCCGGCGGTCGCGCGACGGTGCCGAGCGGGGAGGTCTCCGTCATGCCCCAGGCGTGGCAGACCCGCATGCCCAGCTTGTCGAAGGCCTCCATCAGGGAGGGCGGACAGGCCGAGCCGCCGATGGTGACCTGGGTGAGCGAGGAGACGTCACGCGGCCTGGCGGCGAGCTCGCCGAGCAGGCCCTGCCAGATGGTGGGGACCGCGGCCGCGTGGGTCGGCCGCTCGCGCTCGATCATCTCGGCGAGGGGCGCGGGCTGCAGGAAGCGGTCCGGCATCAGCATGTTGACGCCGGTCATGAAGGTGGCGTGCGGCAGACCCCAGGCGTTGACGTGGAACTGGGGGACGACCACGAGCGAGGTGTCCTGGTCGGTCAGGCCCATCGACTGGGCCATGTTGACCTGCATGGAGTGCAGATAGATCGAACGGTGGCTGTAGAGCACGCCCTTGGGGTCGCCCGTGGTGCCGGAGGTGTAGCACATGGACGCGGCCTGGCGCTCGTCCAGCTCGGGCCAGTCGTAGGTGGTGGGCTTGCCGGCGATCAGGTCCTCGTACTCGTGCACGCGCGCGTGGGAGCCCTCGAGGAGCGTGCGGTCGCCGGGGCCGGAGACCACCACGTGCTCGACCGTCTTGAGGTGCGGGAGCAGCGGGGCGAGCAGGGGCAGCAGCGAGCCGTTGGCGATGACGACCCGGTCGGCCGCGTGGCCCACGATGAAGGTTAGCTGGTCGGCGGGGAGGCGGAGGTTGAGGGTGTGCAGCACCGCGCCCATGGAGGGGATCGCGAAGTAGGCCTCGACGTGCTCGGCGTTGTTCCACATCAGGGTCGCCACCCGCTCGTCCCCGGCGACCGAGAGGTCCTCGCGCAGGGCGTGCGCCAGCTGGGCGGCGCGGGCGCCGACCGCGGCGAAGGAGCGGCGGTGCGGCTCCGGCTCGCCGGTCCAGGTGATCACCTGTGAGGTGCCGTGGATCGACGACCCGTGGGTCAGGATCCTGGAGATCAGCAGCGGTACGTCCTGCATCGTGCTCAGCACGGCGTCCTCCCGGGGCGACATTGCCTGCGCGGTAGTAAGGGTCGCGCCGATTCTGCGCACATACCACGCGGTATGTCACTAGAGCCGGGCGATCGATCACGTCACGATGCCCTCACGACGTCCGATCGTGTCGCCCTCACAACGGCCGAGCGCCAACCACGGTTCCCTGGGACTCCCTAGCGGGCGAGCACCAGCTCGGGGTCCTCGCGGAGCTTGCCCAGCGCTCGCGACACCGCCGACTTGACGGTCCCGACGGAGACTCCGAGCGCCTCGGCCGTCTGCACCTCGCTGAGGTCCTCGTAGTACCTGAGGACGACCATCGCCCGCTGCCGCGCCGGCAGCTTCATGATCGCCCGCCACATCGCGTCGTGCAGCGCCTGCTGCTCGGCGGGGTCGTCGTCGCCGGGCACGGGGTCGGGCTCGGGGATCTCGTCGGTCGCGAACTCGTCGACCTTGCGCTTGCGCCACTGCGAGGTGCGCGTGTTCAGCAGGGCGCGGCGCACATAACCGTCGAGGGCCCGGTGGTCCTCGATGCGCTCCCAGGCGACATAGGTCTTGGTCAGGGCGGTCTGCAGCAGGTCCTCCGCGTCGCTCGGGTTCGCGGTGAGCGAGCGGGCGGTACGCAGCAGCACCGGCTGGCGGGCCTTCACGTACGAGGCGAACGACGGGTACGCGAGGGTCTGCGTCGCCGGTACGGCGGCCTTCGAAGCGCTGGTGCAGACGGGTGTGGTCATGGCTCCACGCTAGATTCGCGACCGTCCCCCGCTCATCGGCCACAGGTCCCGAACGGGACTCCCCCTCAGGTTGTAGAGGTGGGGCCTGCTGCACCTCCTGAAGGTGGACGAGGGGGGCACGTCTACTGCGGGATGACCCCTGGGGGCTACCCGTCCCCGGTGAGCACCAGCCCGGACGTGGGTACGCCCGTCCCCGCCGTCACCAGCGTGCGCCGCGCCCCGGGTATCTGGTTCACGGCCGTCCCCCGCACCTGGCGTACGGCCTCCGCGATGCCGTTCATGCCGTGGAGGTAGGCCTCGCCCAGCTGGCCGCCGTGGGTGTTGAGGGGGAGCGCGGCCCGGCGTACGAAGTCCGCGGCCTCGCCCCGGGCGCAGAAGCCGAACTCCTCCAGCTGCATCAGGACGAACGGGGTGAAATGGTCGTACAGGATCGCCACGTCGATGTCCTCGGGGGTGAGGCCGGAGGTGCGCCACAGCTGGCGGGCGACGACGTTCATCTCGGGCAGGCCGGTGAGGTCGTCGCGGTAGTAGCTGGTCATCTGCTCCTGGGCGCGGCCCGCGCCCTGGGCGGCGGCCGTGACGACGGCGGGCCGGTGGGGGAGGTCACGCGCGCGTGCGAGGGAGGTGACGACGACCGCCTGGCCGCCGTCGGTCTCCTGGCAGCAGTCCAGGAGTCTGAGCGGCTCGACGATCCAGCGGGAGGCCGCGTGGTCGGCGAGGGTGATGGGGCGGCCGTGGAACCAGGCGGCCGGATTGGTGGCCGCGTAGGCGCGGCCGGTCACCGCCACCTGTCCGAAGGCCTCCGGACCGAGGCCGTGGGTGTGCAGATAGCGCTGGGCCGCCATCGCCACCCAGGAGGCCGGGGTGAGCAGGCCGAAGGGCAGGGACCAGCCGAGGGCGGCCCCCTCGGCGGAGGGTTCGCGGTGCTGGACGCCGGAGCCGAAGCGGCGGCCGGAGCGTTCGTTGAAGGCGCGGTAGCAGACGACCACCTCGGCCACGCCCGCCGCGATCGCGAGCGCCGCCTGCTGGACGGTCGCACAGGCCGCGCCGCCGCCGTAGTGGACGCGGGAGAAGAACGACAGCTCGCCGATCCCGCAGGCCTGGGCGACGGTGATCTCCGGGCTGGTGTCCATGGTGAAGGTGACCATGCCGTCCACGTCGGCCGCCGTGAGTCCCGCGTCGTCGAGCGCCGCGCGGACCGCCTCGGCGGCCAGGCGCAGTTCGCTGCGGCCGGAGTCCTTGGAGAACTCGGTGGCCCCGATGCCGACGATCGCGGCCCGGCCGCCGAGCGCGTCACGCGCGCGTGCGCTCATTCGGCGTCCCCGATCGAGCAGGTGACCGTCCCGGTCACGTGGTTGCCGAGGCCGTTGGTCCCCACGATCCGAACGGTGGCGGTGGCGCCTTCGAGAGCTTCTATGGTTCCGGTCAACACCAGGGTGTCGCCGGGGTAGTTGGGTGCACCCAGCCTGATGGCCACCTTCTTCAGCACGGTCCGGGGTCCGAAGTGGTCGGTGATGTAGCGCCCGACCAGGCCGTTCGTCATGAGGATGTTCATGAAGATGTCCGGCGAGCCCTTCTGCCGGGCCAGTTCCGGGTCGTGGTGCACGTCCTGGTAGTCCCGGGAGGCGATCGCGCCCGCGACGATCAGCGTGCGGGTGACCGGGATCTCAAGGGGTGGCAGCTCGTCGCCCGCCCTCATACGGCGGCCTCCTCGTCGGCGGGGCGGAAGACGGGCAGGGTGAGATCACCGTCGTACGTTCGGAAGGCGAGCCGCACCGGCATCCCGATCCGCACCTTGTCGTACGGCGTCCCGACCACGTTGCTGATCATCCGCACGCCCTCCGCGAGTTCGACGAGGACGACGGCGTAGGGAGGGTCGAACGCCGGGAAGGGCGGGTGGTGCATGACGACGTACGAGTAGACGGTCCCCTCTCCGCTCGCCTCGACGGTGTCCCAGTCGGCGCCGCCGCAGTGGGCGCAGCCCGGCAGCCACGGGAAGCGGAGGGTGGCGCAGGCGGTGCAGCGCTGGATGAGGAGCCTGCGCTGTTCGACGCCCTCCCAGAAGCCGGCGTTGTCGCGGTTGACGACGGGGCGGGGCCGCGGAGGGGTCTTCTTCGCCTGCACGGGCGCGTACTTGAGGATGCGGAAGCGGTGGGTGCCGACGAGGGTCCCGCCCACGCGGACATCGGTGCGGGTCGTGACGAAGTGGCCGGTGCCGAGCTTGGTGGCCTTGCGGTCGGAGACCGACTCGATGACCGTGTCGAACGTGATCTCGTCGCCCGGGCGCAGCGGCTGGAGGTACTCCTGCTCACAGTCGGTGGCGACGACCGAGGTGCAGCCCGACGCGTCGAGGAGCGCGAGGAGTTCGTCGTACGACGACGATCTGCCCGTGTGGCCGGCCAGACCGCCCATCGTCCAGGCCTGGAGCATGGTGGGCGGGGCGACGGCGTCGGGGCCGGCGTAGGCGGGGTGGGCGTCGCCCAGGGCTTCGCACCAGTGGCGGATCATGGGCAGGTTGACGGGATCCTTGCCGGTGGCGGAGACGGCGGCGGGGTGTCCTTCGTAGGACTTGAGGCGGGCCGGCAAGTCGTCTGCCTGGGGGTGGGGCTGGGGCTGCTGGGGGCGGGGCTGTGGGCGGGGCTGGGGCCGGGGCGCCCGGTGGTCCGGATCTTCGCCCATGACGGCAACCTCCTTGTCCGCAAGATTTCCTGACTGTCCGTCAGATGCGGTGCGGTGTCAAGGCGTGTCAAGGCTGTCGCTGCTCACGCGAACACGCCTGCGCGGCGGCGCCTGAAGCACCGCCGCGCGGACGTGTCCCACCCCATGAAGCCCACCCCTTGAAGCACCCCCCTCGAAGCGCCCCCCTTGCAGCGCCCCCCGTCGAGGCCGGTCAGCCCTCGCGGATCACCACCACAGCGGGGTGAAGTTGACGGACGTGTTGTTGTTCCCCTGGTTGACGGCCGTGAACGCGGAGCGGTTGACCTGTGCCGTGTTGCTCTGGTTCGACGCCCCGGAGCCGACGGCGTTCTGCTGTGTGGTGGACGCGTTGCCGTTGTTGTCGTGTCCGACACCGCTGCCCACGATGCTCGCGACACCCGCGTTCGATCCGTCGTCCGCGAAGCCGCCGTTGCCCGCCGCCGCGACGCCGGTGAAGAGTGCGGCGGCGAGCGGGAGGGCGGAGACGGCGGCGATGACGCGGGCGGTACGGATGCTTGCCATGGTGTTTCCTCCAGAACCCGGCCCTGTGGCCGGCAGTACGTCAAGTAAGCCTGTTCTCCAGGGCAGTTGGCCGACCACCCCGGTGCTGTGCACGACGTCGCGAGTCCAGAGTTGCCCACCGAATCCCCGGCGAACCAGAGCGGAAGCGGTTATTCCCCCTGAAGCGTGAGGAAAAGTCGATAAACCCTTTTCGCGACTTCAGGCACCAATGTCGGGCGATACGGATCATTAATCTCCAAGCGGGACAACAGGGGAAGCGTTCCGGCACTTTTCCGGCCAATCCCCGAACCTCGGCGCGTCGCACCCGCCACCCCTTCCCTTTTTCGAACACGCGTACGAACATAGGGGTATGGCCACCACAGACCGGCAGGCCACGACGCTGGCCCTAGCCCACGCCCTGTCCGCCGCCGAACGCGGGCTGGCCGTCATCCCCCTGTCCTGCACCAAGCTCCCGGCCCTGCGCTCCCCCCACCGCGACGAGAACTCTTTGGCGACCTCGTGCCATGGCGAGTGCGGCACGTTCGGCCACGGGGTCCACGACGCCTCGACCGACCCGGTCCGCATCCGAGAACTCTTCGCGGCCGCCCCCTGGGCCACGGGCTACGGCATCGCCTGCGGCCTGCCGCCCCACCATCTGATCGGCGTCGACCTGGACACCAAGTCGGGCACGGACTCCTCGGCCGCCCTGCGCGAACTGGCCCTGCGCCACCTCTTCACGATCCCCGACACGGTCGTCGTCCTGACCCCGAGCGGCGGCCGCCACCTCTGGCTCACCGGCCCGCCCGACGCCGCCGTCCCCAACTCGGCCGGCCGCCTGGCCCCCGGCATCGACATCAGGGGCGCCGGCGGCTACCTCGTCGGCCCCGGCTCCCGCACCGACCACGGCACCTACACGACCGCCCCGGGCACCGCCCACCTCGCCCCCGCGGCCTGCCCGCCGGCCCTGCTCCGGCTGCTCCTGCCGCCACCACGCCCCACCCACCCCGCGACCCATCCCTCGGCCGGCGACCAGGGCCAGGGCCTGGTCCAGTTCGTCCTCGCCGCCCACGAGGGCCAGCGCAACACCCGCCTGTTCTGGGCCGCCTGCCGCGCCTACGAGAACGGCATCGGCCCGGCACTGGTCGCACCCCTGGTGGACGCGGCCCTCAACACGGGGCTCACGGAACGCGAGGCAAGGGCGACGATCGCGTCGGCGGCGCGGATGACGGGGCGCCGACCCTAGAACAGCGCCACCAGAACGACCAGTACCACCAGCACCATGGGAGCGCCGCAGAGTGCCGATCATGACCCTGTCCCGGCTCGTCCTGACCTCCGGCCGCAGGGTCGACCTCGGGGAGCTGCGCCTGACGTCGACGTACGGCGGGATGCTGGACGGCTACCCGTGCAGACCGGTCAACGAGCTGAGGATCAAAGGCCTCCTGCGCTCGGCCGAACACGACTACCCGACCGCCCCCGTACACCTGGTCCCGCCCCCGCACGAGTACCCGGACCACTACCCGGGCGCCTTCGGCCCCGTCGAGATGCTGCCGGCGGTGGCCTGCGTCGGCGTCTTCCGCTCCACGGCCCTGACCCCGTCCCGCGACCCCGTCCTCTACGGCAGCCACCTCACCGTCATCTGGTTCCAGCCCCACGCCCGCGTACCGTCGGACTGCGACGCGCAGGCGGGACTGCGGGAGGTCGCCTGGGAGGAACTGGCACGGGACTACGAGCTGTAGCCCGCGAACAACAAAGGGTGCCCCTCACCGAGGGGCACCCTTTGTGACCAGCACTGACGCTGACCTGCTGCGGTGGGTGTGGGATTTGAACCCACGGTGACTCGCGCCACGACGGTTTTCAAGACCGTTCCCTTAGGCCGCTCGGGCAACCCACCCCGCGCCGTCGGTGATCGTGGCGCGGGGACCAGAGTAACGGGTCCAGGGCGGGCAGGTGGGGTCAGCTGTCGCCGGTGCGGGAGCCCAGGGTGAGATCGACCGTGTGGGTCTGGCCGTCGCGCTCGTAGGTGATCTTGACCTTGTCGCCGGGCTGGTGGGTCCAGATCTCGCCGATCAGGGTGGGGCCGGAGTCGATGACGTGGTCGTCCAGCTTGGTGATGACGTCGCCGGGCTTGAGGCCGGCCTTCGCGGCGGGGCCGCCCGCCTCGACCGGGGCGGAGCCGCCGGCACCCTCGGTGGTGATCTTCGCGCCGCCCGAGGAGTCCTCCAGGGAGACGGACGCGCCGATCTTGGCGTAGACCGGCTTGCCGGTCTGGATCAGCTGCTGGGCGACGTACTTGGCCTGGTTGATCGGGATGGCGAAGCCGAGGCCGATCGAGCCGGACTGGCTGGTGCCGCCGAGGCCGCCGCCGCTGGTGGACTGGATCGCGGAGTTGATGCCGATCACGCTGCCGTGCGCGTCCAGGAGCGGGCCGCCCGAGTTGCCCGGGTTGATCGACGCGTCCGTCTGCAGCGCGCTCATGTAGGAGGCGTTGCTGCCGCTGCCGTCGCTGGAGGCCACCGGGCGGTTCTTCGCGCTGATGATGCCCGTCGTGACGGTGTTCGACAGACCGAAGGGGGCGCCGATCGCGATCGTGGAGTCGCCGACCGCCACCTGGTCGGAGTTGCCCAGGGTGAGCGGCTTGAGGTCGCTCGGCGCGTTCTTGAGCTTGATGACCGCCACGTCGTAGCCCTGCGCGTGGCCGACCACCTCGGCGTTGTACTTCTCGCCGTTCGGGAAGGTGGCGGTCAGCTTGCCGCCGTCGACCGCGTCGGCGACCACGTGGTTGTTGGTGACGATGTGGCCCTGCTTGTCGAAGACGAACCCGGTTCCGGTGCCGCCCTCGCCGCTGGTGGACTCCGCCTCGATGGTGACCGTGCTGGGCAGGGCCCTTTGCACCACGCCCGCGACGGTGCCGGCGTCACGCTTGACGCTGCCGCCGCTGTCGGAGGCGGAGAGGGTCGTGGAGGAGCCGTCGTCGTTGTTCTTGGCCAGGGTGTAGCCGAGACCGCCGCCGAGGCCGCCCGCGACCAGCGCGGCCACCAGGATCGCGGCGACGAGACCACCGCGGCCGCTCTTCGGCTTCGGTGCGGGCTGCTGGTAGCCCTCGCCCCAGACACCCGTCGGACCGGCGCCGCCCGCACCGCCGTCGGCGTACGACGGGGTGCCCGGAGCCTGCGGCGGCTGCGGGGGCGGCCAGGCGCCCTCGGGACCGCCCGCGCCACCGTGCGGATGCCCCTCCGCCGAGGCGTACGCCGGAGCCGCTCCCGCGTGCACGAGTTCCGGGTCCTGGCCACCGACGGAGGTGTGCTGCGGGGCCTGGGGGGTGGAGGCGCCCGCGTCGGAGGCCTGGTGTGCCGAAGCCGCGGGAGCGTCCACCGGCACGGGGGGTGCGGACGGGGCGGGTGGTACCGCGGTGCCCTCGTTCTCGGTGCTCACAGCTTCTCTCCTCGGTCCACGGCTGTCGATTGTCGGTCGCACTCGGTCACGCCCGGCCAGGCCGCATTCGTGTCCGGCGTGCGTCAGCTGTGCATGTCCTTTTGTATGCCGTCAGCTTTTCCCACAGGCCGTCAGGGCACCATAAGCGGTGCCTGTGGGTCTGCGGCTGCTCTTTATATAGGCCATGCAAGACAAATGAGGCGCAATCCATATGCCTCCGTTCGCACGCGTACCCCCGAGCGGTGGCACCATGACGCGGTGACCCACGCACGGCAGCAGCTGACTCAAGTCGTCGCCCATCGCGGAGCCTCGGAAGACGCTCCCGAGCACACTCTCGCCGCCTACCGGAAGGCGATCGAGGACGGGGCGGACGCCCTCGAATGCGATGTACGCCTCACGGCCGACGGTCATCTCGTGTGCGTCCACGACCGACGGGTCAACCGTACGTCCAACGGCCGCGGCGCGGTCTCCGCCCTGGAGCTCGCCGACCTCGCCGCCCTCGACTTCGGCTCGCGCAGGACCCGGGAGTTCTGGCGCACCCGGGACGAGGAGCCGGACTGGGTGTACCGGCCCGAGGACCGCGAGGACACCTCCGTGCTCACCCTGGAGCGGCTGCTCGAACTCGTCGCCGACGCGGGACGGCGGGTGGAGATGGCCATCGAGACCAAGCACCCGACGCGCTGGGCGGGCCAGGTCGAGGAGCGGCTGCTCGAGCTGTTGAAGCGGTTCGGCCTGGACGCCCCCGCCTCGGCCGCCGAGTCGCCGATCAGGGTCATGAGTTTCTCGGCCCGGTCGCTGCATCGCGTGCGTGCCGCCTCGCCGAACCTGCCGACGGTCTATCTGCTCCAGTTCGTCTCACCGCGGCTGCGGGACGGCCGGCTGCCGGCGGGGGTACGGATCGCGGGGCCCTCGATCCGGATCGTGCGCAATCACCCCGGGTACATCGAGCGCCTGAAGCGGGCGGGCCACCAGGTGCACGTGTGGACCGTGAACGAGCCCGAGGACGTGGACCTCTGCGTCGGGCTGGGCGTCGACGCCATCATCACCAACCGCCCGCGCGCGGTGCTCGACCAGTTGGGCCGTTGACGTCCCCTCCGTCACAGGGTGTGCCCCGGCGCGTTCGGTGCGTGTTCGACCGTGACGAATGCGTCGGCGGAAGGTGACTGGCCGGTTTCCGGTACAGGCCAATGGGGCATCCACACCGTGGCGTGGGGCGAAGGAGGTCTCGGGGGTGGCGTTTGTGGTGGCACAGGAGGTGCCGACGTCGTCGAGCATGGCCGTACCCCATGGCCCTGCGGGCGTGGGGGAAGCGAGACACCGTATGCGCGTGCAGCTGCGCAGGGGTGGCGTGGCGGATTCGGTCATCGACGACGCCGTACTGATTCTTTCCGAACTCTTGAGCAACGCGTGCAAGCACGGCCGGCCACTGGGCGACGCCCTGGCCGGGGACGGTGACGTCCGCGCCGCCTGGCGGGTGGACGGCACCGGCAGGCTCACGGTCGAGGTGACGGACGGCGGTGGGCCCACCCGCCCGGCTCCGGCCACGCCCTCGGTCACCGCGCACGGCGGCCGCGGGCTCAACATCATCACCGCGCTGGCCGACGACTGGGGCGTCAGGGACGACGCCCGGGGCGAGGTCACGGTCTGGGTGATCGTCCGCTCGGACGTTCACGATCGGGACACCGGGTGCCGCCGCGCCGACTTCGCGACCCGCGTCGTGGCCCCGTCGGTCGCGATACCCGACCTGGACTTCTCGGACGCGTTCGACGATCTCGACTGACTCGCCCCGGACGGAGCGTCCACGAGGGATACCCGGTGGTTGTCCACAGGCTCCCGTCGGCCACGTCGCGAGCGGCTAGGCTCGCGCCCGTACGAGACGAGCCGTAACCGGGAGACAGCCACGATGGCCAAGAAGCGACCCCAGACGAAGGCCAAGCGCCCGCAGAGCACGGACGGCGCCCGCGCCGTCGGCGCTGATGGTCGGATTCCGGTCGTCGGCGCCCGCGAACCCTGCCCGTGCGGAAGCGGCCGCCGCTACAAGGCCTGCCACGGCCGGGCCGCCGCGCAGGCCGCGACCGAGCTGGTGCACCGCCCGTTCGAGGGCCTCGCCGGCGAGGGCGACTGGGTGGCCCTGCGCGAGCTGGTCCCCGCCGCCACGGTCGAACTGACCCTCAGGGGCGGCCTGCCCGAGGGCGTCCCGTCGGTCACGCTGGCCACCGTCCTGCCGATGGCCTGGCCCGCCCTGCGCCGCGACGACGGCTCGGTCCTGCTCGGTCTGCAGAACGACACGGCGTCCGGCGACATCAGCCGCGATCTCGCCGACACCCTCCAGCGCGCGCTCACGGCGGCTCCCGGCACCCCGGTCGAGGGCCGGCGCGCTCCCGCCGACGGTCCGCGACTGCAGGACCTGCTCGATCCCGAAGGCGTGTTCGAGCCAGTTGTGCACGAGGGCTTCGAGTTCTGGGTCCCGGACGCGGAGAACGCCACGCCCGAGGTGACCGCCTCCCTGGAGCGGGCCAACGCCGCGGCCATCCCGACCGTCCGGCTGACCGGAGTCGACGCCGCCTACTGGTGCGAGACCCCGGACAAGAACCACCTGCGTTGGGTGATGCCGCATCCCGAGGAGCAACTTCTGGACGCGCTCGCGCGACTGCACGCGGCCGGGAGGTCGAGCCTCGGCGAGGGCACCCGGCTCGTCGGTTCCTTCCGTGCCCACGGCCTCACCGTCCCGGTCTGGGACCTGCCGAGCGGGGTCACCGCGGAGGACATCGAGAAGCCGGCCGCCGAGTTCGCCGAGCGCCTCGCAGGCGCTCTGGCCACGGACGCACCGCTGACGGCCGACGAGCGCCGCGCCCGCGGCGGCCTCACCAACCGCCAGGTCACGCTGAGTTGACGGAACCGGTGCGGCTGACCGGCCGGTCAGTCGCACCGAACCCTCACGGAACTACCGACTCCGTTCACAACTTCCCTCAGGAGAAGGTGAATCGGTGTCCGAATCAGCCAGGGAGCGCCGCGGTCGAATTTGCGAACGGGCGATCTCTTGTTACGGTTCCAGTAGCCCGGTTGCTGGTGCATCCCCCGTCGCCAGCAACCGGGTCTTTCTGTGTCCGGGCCGCTTTACGGAACGTCGTCGGTCGTCAACTTCCCGTGTTTTCCCCGGAGTTGCTCCCGGCCCGCAGCAGCAGGGGTCCGCTGCCCCGCCGGGCGAACTCCGCGACCGCCGTGTAGTCGGCCGGCGCTCCCCGGGTGTGCTCCCGTGGCGTCTCACAGCTGTCCGGCTCGTCCCCGGCGCCGATCGCGCAGTGCAACTGCACAGTGCGTCCGCCGGGCCCCATGAAGCTGAGCGCGGCGTCCAGCGCGGCGCCGGTCGCGTTGCGGTAGTAGGTCCGCGCCCAGGTCTCCTCGCCCTGCGTGAGCACACAGGTCTGCGCCTCGATGCCGTCGGCGGAGGTCAGTTCGGGCCCGCAGCGCGCGGCGGTGGCCAGTCCCACGCCGAGCAGCAGCGGGGAGCGGCCGGGGGCGGCGAGGGGCGCCTTGTGGTCATCGGCCGCGGAAGGCCGTACCCCGGAGGGCTCGGCGGAAGGCCGTACGGCGGGATGTGCCGCGGAGGAGCGCACGAGATCGCGTACGACCGTGCGGCCGCCGTCGCCCACCTGTCCCGCGGAGGCCACGGCCAGGGGCAGCACGACGGCGCACACCACGACTCCCGACAGGGCAAGCAGACGAACCCAACGGGGGTCTGGGGGTCGTCCCCCGGAATGACGCAGCATGGAGCGGACGATAACGACCGATCACGGGCACCCGGTTCCGCCCGCGCCCGACACCCCTACAACTCGGGTGCGCTCACACCCGTACGAGTGAGGGCCTCGACCACGGCGTCCACCACGGCCTCGACATCGGGGACCCAGGGAGAGGCCGAGCCGGGAAGCGGAGCCCGCTCCCAGGTGATGTCGCCGTGCCCGGTCTCGGACGGGGGCAGGGCGAGGTAACCGCCCTCGCCGTGGAAGCGGAGGGAGCCCGGGACGTGGTCCTGGGCGTACAGCAGTTCGCCCAGCTGCTCCATGGAGTACGGCTTGACCAAAATCGCCCAGCGGGTCGGCGCCGCGACCACCGGACCGAGGCGCATGCCCTGGGCGTCGAGGGCGGCCAGGGCGCGGGCGGCCGGGAGGGCCGGCAGGCTGACCGCGCAGGGGGCACTGCCACCGGTGGCCAGGATGATCGGCGCGGCCGGGCGGTTGGTCCACCACCAGCGCACCATGCGCTCGTCCGTGGTGGCCGCGAGCAGGCCCGGGTCGAAGGGATGGGCACCCGGGACCGTGCACTCCGGGTCGGGACATCCGCAGCGGGCCCGGCCCTCCGGGTCCGGTGCCACACCCGGGAGTACGGGCCACTGCCATTCCTTGGCGAAGGTCAGGGCCGCGCTGAACAATTCAGGCCTTCCGTCGCTGCGCTGGGACAGGAGCCTGCGTCGCCTTCCGAGGATCTCGCGCATGAGCGCTCGTTCCTTTCCGTTGCACCGCTGGCAACACCGAGGACCACATCACACCATGTGTCGATCACTTCACTGTGCGTACCTGTTGGCGCATCACACCCTTGTCCGAGACAAGGGGAACCCCATACTGCGTATCAAAAGCATGGGCGTGGCGGGGGGTGGCGAAGTCTGGCGTTTGCCGTCCCGCGTATTTCTCTCCGCCTCCGCCACGGGAGGATGGGGCACGATCGTCGGTGGCTAAGACGCCCGGGTCGGTCACCAGGTTCCGGGTGACGGTCCACCACCCCTGGCCCTTACCGAGTACGTACCCATCACGACCGCTGTGACGCTCTGTGGAGCAAGGCCAGTCGACCTCAATACACCGTAACCCGAAGCAGTTTTAAGCCAACTTTGCCCATCGACCCACTCTCCACCAGTTGCTCACGGACACCAGTAATCCCAGCAGGACAATGCTGGACATCTCCTTACGAGTGCGTGTACATGTGGAGACACTGCTAGCGGCGCAGAATGACATGGGGGTTTGCGATGCTTTTGAGCAATACGCACCGGTCGGAAAGCCGGACACCATGAACGCCCCTCACCCTTCGAAAGTGGCTGGAATCGATTCAACGGTTCCCGCACCGGCACACACTGTCGCGCCCGCGCCTGCTGCCCCGGGTACCCCTGAGGCCCCCGTAACGAACGCACCCGGTGCCCTGCTCCAGGACCGGCTCGCCGGCTGGGTCTCCGATCTGACGACCCTGCACGAACTCACCGAACGCCTGGTCCGCACGGACGCCCTGTCCGAAGCCCTGCAGGAACTGCTGCGCGCCGGCGCCGCCCTGGTGGGAGCCCGGCGCGGGCTCGTCGTCCTCGAACCGGACGACCGTCTGGGCCCCGACACCACCATCGGCCTCGGACTCGCCCGCGCCGACCTGGGACACATCGAGACCGTGCCGCGCAGCGCGATGTCGTACGGCCGCATCCTCGACGGACTGCCCGGCGGCGACGGCGAGATCGCCCAGCCCGACCTGCTCGCCGAGGACGGCCTCGACCCGCGCCACCGCGAGGTGGCCGCCCGCCTCGGCTACGCGGCCTGCTACGCGCTCCCCCTGTCCACCGACGACGCCGGCCGCCTCGGTGCCGCCGTGTGGCTCTACGACGAACCCGCCGAACCCTCCGAGCGCCGCCGCCACCTCGTCGGCCTGTACGTCCGCTACGCCACCGAGCACCTGGCCCGGCTCCTGGAAGTCGAGCGCACGCGCGCGTCCATGGCGACGATGGCCGAGGAGCTGCTGCCGTCCCGGCTCCCCCGCGTCGCCGGCGTCCGGCTCGCCGCCCGGCACCGCACCGGCCCGCGCGGCGGCGGCGACTGGTACGACGCGCTGCCGCTGCCGGACGCGGCACTGGGCCTCGCGGTCGGTTCGGTGACCGGCAGCGGCCCGAGCGCGATCGCCGCGATGGGACGCCTGAGAGCCTCCCTGAGGGCGTACGCCGTGATGGAGGGCGAGGACCCGGTCGCGGTCCTGTCCGACCTGGAGCTGCTGCTGCGGCTGACCGAGCCCGCCCGCAGTGCCACCGCCCTGTTCGCCTACTGCGAGCCCGCGCTGCGCAAGATCACGCTGGCCGGTGCCGGGCACTGTCCGCCGTTGCTGATCGGCGAGCGGCGCACCGAGTTCGTGGAGACCTCCGTGTCCGCGCCGCTGGGCATGCTCACCTGCTGGGAGGCGCCGAGCGTCGAGCTGTGCGCCGAACCGGGAGAGACGGTTCTGCTGTACACCGACGGGCTGCTGCACCGCACCGGCGACCCCACCGACCGCGCCTTCGCCCGCCTGCACGCGGCGGCGGCCGGGGTGCCGAGGGCGCTGCGCGCCGACCCCGACGCCGTCGCCGACCATGTGCTGCGGGCCGTGCTGCCGGACGGGCTGGACCGGGCGGACTCCGAGGAGGACGTCGTCCTGCTCGCGGCTCACTTCGAGTAGCAGGTGGTAACAGGTCTTCCGGCCCTGGGCCCCCTTCCGTACGACCGTACGATGGACGGGGTCCAGTGCCGTTTCAAGGAGGATGACCGTGGCCGACGAACTCACCCCGGAGAGCAACCCGGAAGAGTCGGAAGAGCCGATCAAGAAGCGTAAGAACGGCCTGTACCCGGGGGTCTCCGACGAGCTGGCCGAGAGCATGAAGTCCGGCTGGGCCGACACGGAACTGCACGACCTGGAGCCGATCCCGCAGGCCGCCGAGACCGCGGCCCGCCGTGCGGCGCTGTCCGCGCGCTTCCCGGGCGACCGGCTGGTGATCCCCGCGGGCAATCTGAAGACCCGCTCCAACGACACCGAGTACCCCTTCCGGGCCTCCGTCGAGTACGCCTACCTCACGGGCAACCAGACCGAGGACGGCGTGCTCGTCCTGGAGCCGGCCCCCTCCGGTGGTCACACCGCCACGCTCTACCTCCTGCCGCGCTCCGACCGCGAGAACGGTGAGTTCTGGCTCTCCGGCCAGGGCGAGCTGTGGGTCGGGCGGCGGCACTCGCTCACCGAGTCGGAGAAGCTGTACGGCCTCCCCGTCTCCGACGTGCGCGAGCTGTCGGACGCGCTGCGCGAGGCCACCGGCCCGGTGCGGGTCGTCCGCGGCTACGACGCCGGCATCGAGGCCGCGCTGACCGACAAGGTCACCGCCGAGCGGGACGAGGAGCTGCGGGTCTTCCTGTCCGAGGCGCGGCTGGTCAAGGACGCGTTCGAGATCGGGGAGCTCCAGAAGGCCGTCGACTCGACGGTGCGGGGCTTCGAGGACGTGGTGAAGGTCCTCGACAAGGCCGAGGCCACCTCCGAGCGGTACATCGAGGGCACGTTCTTCCTCCGCGCGCGCGTCGAGGGCAACGACGTCGGCTACGGCACGATCGCCGCGGCCGGGCCGCACGCCTGCACCCTGCACTGGGTGCGCAACGACGGACCCGTGCGCTCCGGTGATCTCCTGCTCCTCGACGCGGGCGTCGAGACGCACACCTACTACACGGCCGACGTGACGCGGACGCTGCCGGTCAACGGCCGTTTCAGCGCTGTGCAGAAGAAGATCTACGACGCGGTGTACGACGCCCAGGAGGCCGGGATCGAGGCCGTGAAGCCCGGTGCGAAGTACCGGGACTTCCACGACGCGGCCCAGCGGGTGCTCACCGAGCGTCTCGTGGAGTGGGGGCTGGTCGAGGGGCCGGTGGAGCGGGTGCTGGAGCTGGGGCTCCAGCGGCGCTGGACGCTGCACGGCACCGGGCACATGCTGGGCATGGACGTCCACGACTGCGCCGCCGCGCGCGTGGAGTCGTATGTGGACGGGGTCCTCGAGGCGGGGATGGTGCTGACCGTCGAGCCCGGGCTGTACTTCCAGGCCGACGACCTGACCGTGCCCGAGGAGTACCGGGGCATCGGGGTGCGGATCGAGGACGACATCCTGGTGACGGACGGTGGGAACCGGAACCTCTCGGACGGCCTTCCCCGGCGGTCCGACGAGGTCGAGGCCTGGATGACTTCCCTGAAGGGATGACCGAGCAGGTCGCGGAAGAAGTGACCGGGTAGGTCGCGGTGGACCTGCATCTCGACATCAGTTCTCCTGACGGGCGTCGTGCCGGGCTCGAGCGGGCCCTGCGCGACGCCGTCCGGGACGGGCGGCTCGCTCCGGGCGCCCGGCTGCCCGCCACCCGGCGGCTCGCCGAGGAACTGGGGGTGTCCCGGGGGACCGTGAAGGCGGCCTACGACCAGCTGATCGCCGAGGGCTATCTGACCGCCCGGCAAGGGTCGGGGACGGTCGTCGCTCTACTGCCCGCCGCTGAAGCCGGGCCCCCTCGAAGCGGTGCACACACGCGTGCGCCGCTTTTCGATCTGCGGCCCGGAAGTCCGGACGTCGGCGCCTTCCCCGCCGCCGCCTGGCTCAGGGCCGTACGGCGGGCCGTCGCCACCGCGCCCGTCTCCGCGTACGACTACGGCGATCCCCTGGGCCGTATCGAGCTGCGGGTCGCCCTGGCGGAGTATCTCGGGCGGGCCCGTGGGGTCGTCGCCCCTCCCGAACGGATCGTCGTCACCTCCGGGGCCGTGCAGGGGCTCGCGCTGCTCACGCGGGTTCTGGAGGGCGGGACCGTCGCCATGGAGGACCCCGGGCTGCCCTTCCACCGGGAGGTCGTACGGCGGGCCGGTGGACGGGTGGTGCCGGTGCCGGTCGACGAGCGGGGCGTCGAGGTCGACGCGCTGGGCGACCCCGCGGCCGTCGTCGTCACTCCCGCCCACCAGTACCCGACCGGCGTGACACTGCACCCCTCGCGGCGGCGGGCGCTGACCGACTGGGCACGCGCGCGTGGGGCGCTGATCGTCGAGGACGACTACGACGGGGAGTTCCGCTACGACCGGCAGCCCGTCGGGGCGCTCCAGGGGATGGCGCCGGGGCAGGTCGCCTACCTGGGGACGGCGTCCAAGACACTCGGACCCGCGCTCCGGCTCGGGTGGATGGTGCTGCCGCCGCACCTCGTCGGGCCCGTCGCCGACGCCAAGCTGCACAGCGACCACAGCACCGAGGCCATCGGGCAGCTGGCCCTCGCCGAGCTGATCCGCACCCACGCCTACGACGGTCACGTGCGCGCGTGCCGGCTCCGTTACCGGCGGCGCAGGGACCGGCTCGTGGAGCGGCTGGGGGCGCGGTGGCGGGTCCAGGGGATCGCGGCCGGGCTGCACGCGCTGGTCGAGGTGGGGGACGAGGCGGCGGTGCTGGAGCGGGCCGCGGCCGAGGGGCTCGCGGTGGGGTCCCTCCGGGAGCACTGGCATACGGCGGGACCGGGTCGCGAGGGGCTTGTCGTGGGGTACGGGACGCCTCGGGAGGGGGCGTATCCGGAGGCACTGGAGGCGCTGGTCCGGGCGCTGGAATTGGGCCACTGAAAGGTCCCTTTATTGGGTCTGCCGAGCAGCCCACCGCGCTTCTAGTGTCGATGTCATGACGAACTCACTCGTCCCGCCCGCGGGGCCCCAACGTGTCCTGGCGCTCGCCCAGTTGAGCAACTCGGTCGGCGACGGCGCCTATTACGTGACGTCGGCGCTGTACTTCACGCACGTCGTCGGGCTCGACCCCGCGCGCGTGGGCCTCGGGCTGACCGTCGGGTGGGCGGTGGGATCGGTGGTGGGAGTGCCGCTCGGGCGGCTCGCGGACCGGCGCGGGGCGCGCGGTACGGCGGTGCTGCTGGCCCTGGCCACGGGGCTGGCGGTGGCGTCCTTCCTGGTGGTGCGGGACTTCGTGCCGTTCGTCCTGGCGGCGTGCGCCTACGCCTCCGCGCAGTCGGGGCTCGCCGCGGCCCGGCAGGCGCTGCTCGCGGGGCTGGTGTCCGCCGGGGAGCGGACCGGACTGCTGGCCCACCTCCAGGCGACGCTCAACGCCGGTCTTGCCGTCGGGGCGGGGCTTGGCGGGCTGGCGCTGCACGCCGGGACCCGGGCTGCGTACCTCGGGGTGTTCGCGGTGGACGCGGTGAGCTTTCTGGTGTGTGCGGGGCTGTTGCTGCGGCTGCCGTCGGTGGCGCCCCGCGGGTCCGTGGAGAAGCGTCAGGGCTCCGGTGTTTTGCGCGACCGGCCATATGCCGTGATCACCCTGCTGAACACCGTCCTGCTGCTGCGGATGCCTCTGCTGAGCCTGGGGATCCCGCTGTGGATCGCCGAGCGGACCGCGGCTCCCACCTGGCTGGTCTCCGCGCTGTTCGTGCTCAACACCGGCGCGGTGATGGTGTTCCAGGTGCGGATGGCCCGCGGGGTGACCGGGCTCGCGTCGGCCACGCGCGCGGTGCGGCGGTCGGGATGGGTCATGCTGGCGGCCTGCGCGGTGTTCGCGCTGTCGGCGGGGGCCTCGCCGTGGGTGGCGGTGGGGGCGCTGGTCGTCGGGGCGGTGCTGCAGGTGGTGGCCGAGATGGGGCAGTCGGCGGGGTCCTGGCAGCTCTCCTTCGACCTGGCTCCGGCCGAGCGGGTCGGCGAGTACCAGGGGTTCTTCGGAACCGGGGTGACGGTGGCCCGGACGCTCGGCCCGCTGGTACTGACCACCCTGCTCGTGGAGTGGGGCACGCCGGGCTGGCTGCTGCTCGGCGGAGCGACGCTGGCGGCGTCGTACGCGATGGGCCCGGCGACCAGGAGGGCCGCGGGACGGGGAGCGGAGACTGGGGTGGGGGACGCGGTGGGGCGGGGGGTGCTTGTGCGGTGACGGGGGCTGGGGGCGTGCTCGGGCGCTGACCGGCGTCCAGTCGCGCGCGCTCGCGCACCGGCCGGGCGCCCCGTCCCCGGGGACTGAACGCCCGGCGGCGTCAGGCGGGCCGTGGGGCCGTCGGTACCGGGAGGGCGTCCACGAACAGTGCCCCCGCGAGCAGCCCCGCGCTGCCGCGAGGGCTCCACGCGCGTGTGTGGAGGTCGGCGTCGAGGGCGAGCAGGGCCTCGCGGCCCGCCTCCGTCGTCGTACCGCCCGCCTCCAGGACCCCGCGCGCACCCGCCTGGACGTGGCGGAGACCGAAGGGGCCCGCTGTGTAGAGGAGTTCGGTGTCCTGGAGGGTGGACATGACAGTGAGCAGGGCGTCCAGGCGGGCCTCGGCCTCGTCGGCACCCGCCTTGCGGGACCTGGTCAGCGCGTCCAATGCCCGCCGGACGTGCGGGAACCCGGCCCGCGCCTCACCCCGGGCGCCAGCCGCGCCGTACTTAGCGGACACCGAGGAGCCCCGGGAGGGCCGGCGCGGGGCCCGCTTGTCGCTGTGCGCGGCGATCTTCTTGGCGGCCGTGGCCACGTCCTCGGACCGCGCCCCCGGGTCGAGGGCGGCCGCGGCGACCAGCAGACCGAGGGTCCACAGGGCACCGCGGTGGCCACCGCCGGCCAGGCCCACCGAGTGCTCGGTGCACCGGCCGATCGCGCCCAGTTCGGCACGCAGCTGAGGGCTGGGCTCGCCCGTGCGGCGGGCGGCGGCTGCCATCGCCGCGAAACCGGGCGCGAGTGCCTTGGCCGACCAGCGCAGGGAACAGTGGTCCCTGCTCGTGGCGCGGGCCCCGAGGTCACGCGGGTCGGGGAGGCCCGGCTTGGGTGCCAGGGCCAGCTGACCGGTCAGCGCGTCCACGGCGGCCAGGGCCAGCGCCTCGTCCTCGCGGCTGCTCATGGCCGTACCTTACGAGGACGCGGAGGCCGAGGGACTGGCACTTTCGGACGGAGTGCCGCTCGGGGGCTCGCCCGTCGGGGCTCCACTCGGGGGCGTACCGCCGCCCTCCCCGCCGCCACCGCTGCCCGCGCCCGTGTTCTCCGCGTCCGGGTCGACGGCGAGGCTCAGGAAGCCCTTGTACCCCTTGGACGGGTCGGCCTTGTGCACGGCCTTGAGAGTGAGCAGACCGCCGGCCGCGCCGCCACCGTCGTAGACCATGTCGTTGTCGAGGGTCGTGTAGCTGCCGGAGTGCTTGGAGTAGGGCTCCAGCGTGAAGATCTCCTCGGCGATCGTGTCGTCGAAGAACAGCTGGCCGGTGTAGTTGACCTTGCCGCCCTCGTAGGTGCCGTCCTCCTGCACGCCGCCGGTGTGCACCTTCAGGTGGATGTGGCAGGTGCGCGGGGTGTACCAGCCCGGGAAGATCGTCTCGAACTTCACGACCCCGTTGGCGTTCGCGATCTGGTAGCCGCGCAGGTAGGTGCTGTCGTTCGCGGTCGAGCCGTCCTCGCTCTCCGCGGGCGCGGAGCCGCCGGGGTTGGCGGTGGTGTAGCCGGAGTAGTAGCCCCAGGCGTCGCAGTGCCAGATCTCCACGGCCGCGCCCTGGACCGGCGTGCAGCCGTCGGTGGCGTCCACGACGGTCAGCCGCAGCGTCAGCCGGACACCGCTCTTGCCCTCGGTGATGTCCTTCCTGACCAGGGCGCCGTCGAGGTAGTACGGCCCCTCGGTGACGCTCGACATGAGCGTCATGCACGCACCGGTGGCCGTCGACTCCGTGCTGACTGTGGCGTCCGTGGTGTCCGTGGTGTCGGCGAAGGCCGCCTGGTACCCGGCGACGGCGAGCCCGCCCGCCGCGACCGTCCCGCCGGCCACCGCGAGGGCGCGGCGCCGGGTGATGCTGGAGTTCCTGTGGCTTCCCGTCATGACCAGGAACGTAGGAATCCTGTCCGTCAGGAAGGTGAGAGGAGGCTGTGCGCGACCTGAGGATGCTGAAAAAGCCGAAGCCCGCCGTTCACACCGCCATCAGCTCACGCCGCCATCAGTTCACACCGCCATCAGCGGTGCGTCCTTCCGCCACTTGAGGATCTTGTCGAAGCTCACCACGGCGCCACGGCCCGGCTTGTTCCCGATCTGGACGTGGTCGGCGAGTTCGTGGATGAGACACAGGCCGCGGCCGTTCTCCGCCTCCATGGGGGTGGGGCGGGCCGGCCGCACGGGCGAGAAGCCCGGGCCGGAGTCGGTGACCTCGATGCGGCACTTCTCGCCGTCGAGGTAGGCGGTGACCCGGTAGGCCGCCGTGGAGTCCTGCAGCCCGCTCTCCCCGCCGTGCTCCACGGCGTTGGCACAGGCCTCGCTGAGGGCGAGGGAGAGATCGTAGGAGACGTCCGGGTCGACGCCCGCGGTCTCCATGGTGCCGAGCAGCAGACGCCGGGCGAGCGGAACGCTCGCAGCCTCGCGCCGCAAATGGAGTGACCACCAGATGCTCATGCTCCAGCCTCCTGGCTGCGGCTCGACATACCGTTACGTATTGCCACGCAAGACCGGGTGTAAGCACATCCTCGCCGTGATGCCGCCCATACGGACGATGCGCCCGGCGCAACGAACGGTGTATGTGGGGCAGTACGCGCCAGAAGTGACCTTCCGGTCGTACACCCCGTACGTCATCTTGTGGACCTGCCGTATGGCGCTCATAAGCCCAGTGCGATGATGAGCCCGCCATGACTGCCCCCCACGCGCGCTCCGGAGTCGATCTCCGGGTTCTGCGGGCCGCGGTGTTCGCCGCGGTCTGCGTCGTGCTGGCCGCGGCCGGTCACTCGATCGCCTCCTGCGCCACGGTTCCGCTGTGGACGCTCGGCGCGGGGTTCGTCGGGGCCGTTCTCGTCGTGGCACCTCTCGCCGGGCGCGAGCGTTCGCTGGCGGGGATCGCGACGCTGCTCGCGGTCGGACAGAGCGTGCTGCATGTGCTGTTCGGGCTCGGGCAGCACGGTACGGCCACGATGACGATGTCGTCGATGCCGCCGGCGTCCGACACCGCTCTGGTCCAGCAGGCCGCGCGGCTGCTGTGCGGGACCACCGCCGCGGCGATCAGTCCGGCGCAGGCGCAGCGGATCCTGACCGACGCACAGCTCTATCCCGGCCCCGGGACGACGGGTGGCACGCACCACGCGAGCGAGGCCATGGCCGGCTCCTCCGTACTGCCCTCCGTACTGCCCTCCCTGCCGATGCTCCTCGGCCACGTCCTCGCCGCCGTCGCCGCCGGATGGCTGCTGCGGCGCGGGGACCTCGCGCTGCTGCGGCTCGTGGAACTGTCCGCGTACTCGGCGCATTCAGTCGCGGACGGGGCGCTCGTTCGATCCCTGCGCGGGGCGCTCGCGCTGGTGCGTGCCCTGCACGCGGGCCTGCCGGGGGCTCCCGAGGCCGGGCCGCGCGCCCCGCTGGGGACGTCGCTCGCACCACCCCGACCGCGTACCGCGGCACTCCAGCACACGGTGATCAGGCGCGGGCCTCCGGCCGCCGCCGGGCTCGTTCTCGCCGCCTGACACGACGCGACCACCACTCCACTTCCTGAGGAACGTTCCAGAGGGACCTTCCTGAGGGTCGTGAGAAAGAGGCCGCCGTCGTGCGGCACGCGCGTGTGCGCACGCGTATCTCTCCTCACACCTCACAGTGACCCTTTCGAAGCGGAGTGCTCTTCATGAAGGCTTCTCGTCTCGCCGCCACCGGCGCCGTCGCCGCCACCGCCGTCGTCGTCCTGTCCTCACCCGCGTTCGCCCACGTCAGCGTGGCCGCCGAGGGCACCGCCGCCAAGGGCGGTTACGCGGTCGTGGACTTCAAGGTCCCCAACGAGCGCGACAACGCCTCGACCACCAAGCTCGAGGTCAACTTCCCGACCGACCACCCGCTGGCCTCGGTCATGCCGGAGCCGATGCCGGGCTGGAAGATCGAGGTCACCAAGTCCAAGCTCGCCAAGCCCCTCGAGCTGCACGGCGAGCAGATCACCGAGGCCGTCTCCAAGGTCACCTGGACCGCCGCCGGCAAGGACAGCGGCATCCGGCCCGGCTACTTCGAGAAGTTCCCGGTCTCCATCGGCGCCCTGCCCGAGGACGCCGACGAACTGGTCTTCAAGGCGATCCAGACGTACTCCAACAAGGAGGTCGTGCGCTGGATCGAGGTCCAGGAGGACGGCGCGGAGGAGCCCGAGACGCCGGCTCCCGTCCTCGCCCTGTCCGCGGCCTCCGAGGACGGACACCACGGTTCGACGGCCGCCGAGGACGCGGACGCCAAGACCGAGAACGCCGCCGCGACCACCGAGGCCTCGGCGGGCGACAGCAGTGACACCACTGCCCGCGTCCTCGGCGTGGTCGGCATCGTCGTCGGCGCCCTGGGCGTGGCCTACGGCGTGCTCGCCGGCCGCCGGCGCAGCGACGCCTGACCTTCTCGCGAGACGCCTGCCTGACCTGTTCCGCGGGACGCGCGTCCGGCGTGTTCCGCGGGACCCGCGCCGGGGTCGTAGGGCCCCGGCGCGCACCGGAATTCTTACATCTGGGACATTTTGATATGCGCAAGAAGATGTTCGCCGCGGCCGCGCTGGTCGCCGCCGCCACCCTGACCCTCTCCGCCTGCGGCAGCGGTGACGACAGCGGCTCACCCGTCTCCGTGGTCTCCGAGGAGGCCGGCTCCGACAAGGCGGCCACCGTCCTCGACCAGCCGTTCGAGAAGCCGGACCTGGTCCTCACCGACACCAAGGGCGAGAAGTACGACCTCCGCAAGGAGACCAAGGGCAAGCCGACGCTGATCTACTTCGGCTACACCCACTGCCCCGACATCTGCCCGCTGACGATGAACAACATCGCCGTCGCGAAGAAGCAGCTGCCCAAGTCCGAGCAGGACAAGCTGTCCGTCGTGTTCGTCACCACCGACCCGGCCCGCGACACCCCGGCCGAGCTCGGCAAGTGGCTCAAGGGCATCGACACCCGGTTCGTGGGCCTGACCGGCGACTTCGCCACCATCCAGGCGAGCGCCCGTACCCTCGGCATCTCCATCGAGCCGACCCACAAGGACAAGAAGACCGGCAAGGCCGTCTCGGTGCACGGCACCCAGGTCGTCGCCTTCTCCCCGAAGACCGACGAGGGATACGTCCTCTACGGCGAGGACACCACCGTCGACGACTACACCAAGGACCTGCCCAAGATCATCAAGGGGCAGAACCCGTGAACCGTTCGTCCACCGGGCTCGCCATACTGACGGGGGCGGCCCTGCTGCTGGCCGGCTGCTCGGACTCCGGGGGCTCCTCGCCGGACCTCACCGTCTCCGACGCCTACATCCCGCAGCCCGTCTCCGCCGACATGGCCGCCGGCTTCCTGACCATCTCCAACTCCGGCTCGTCGAACGACGAGCTGACCTCGGTCACCAGTGCCGACGGCGAGATCACCATGCACGAGACCACCGGCGGCGCGATGGAGGAGGTCTCCCGCCTCCCCGTACCGGCCCACGGTCAACTCGTGTTCAAAAGCGGCGCCAACCATCTGATGTTCGACAAGCTGAAGCAGACTCCGAAGCAGGGTCAGACGGTCACCGTCGAACTGCACTTCGCCCAGTCCGACCCCGTCGTCGTGAAGATGCCGGTGAAGTCGGCGACCTACGTCCCGAAGACCGGACACTGAGGGAGGGACCACCTTGACGCAGCCCATCACCCCCCGCGTCCGGACCCTGGTACTGCTGCTCCTGGCCGCGTGCGGCCTGCTGCTGGCCACGGCCGGGCCTGCCTCCGCGCACGCCGCGCTCACCGGCAGCGACCCCCAGCAGGGGGTGGTGGTCGACAAGGCACCCGACCAGGTCTCGCTGACCTTCTCCGAGAAGGTCGCCCTGTCCAACGACTCGCTGCGGGTCCTCGACCCCAAGGGCAAGGCCGTCCAGCAGGGCAAGCCGTTCGAGGCCGGCGGCACGACGTACGGCGTGAAACTGCACAGCGGGCTGCCCGACGGCACCTACACCGTCACCTACCAGGTCGTCTCCGCCGATAGCCATCCCGTCGCCGGTGCCTACACCTTCTCCATCGGCGCCCCCTCGACCACCTCCGTCTCCGTCTCCGGGGACACGGCGGGCGGCGGAGTCGTCGGCTGGCTGTACGGCTTCGGGCGGTACATGTCGTACGCCGGTTTCATCGTCCTGGTGGGCGGCGCCGCCTTCGTGCTCGGCTGCTGGCAGCGCGGCGCCGGACTGCGGCCCATGCAGCGGCTCGTCGTCGGCGGCTGGCTCACGCTCACCTCGGCCACCCTGCTGCTGCTCCTGCTGCGCGGCTCCTACACGGGCTCCGGGAAGGTCGGGGACATCTTCGACCTGGACCTGCTCGGGAACGTGCTCCAGACCAAGGCGGGCGCGGCCCTCGTCTCCCGGCTGCTGCTGCTCGCGGCGGCGGCGCTGTTCATCTCCGTGCTCTTCGGTGCCTACGACAAGCGCGAGGACGAGGAGAAGCGGGACCTCACCTTCGGGCTCGCGATCGGCGGGACCGTCGTCGCGGCCGGACTCGCGGCGAGCTGGGCGATGGCCGAGCACGCCTCGGTCGGGCTCCAGGCGGGCATCGCGATGCCCGTCGACGTCGTCCACCTGCTGGCCGTCGCCACCTGGCTCGGCGGGCTGACCGCGCTGCTCGTCGCGCTGTACCGCTCCGACGCGCCGGTCGAGTCGGCCGCCGTACGACGGTTCTCCCAGGTCGCCTTCGGCAGTGTCGTCGCGCTGGTCGCGACCGGCGTCTACCAGTCCTGGCGGCAGCTCGGCTCCTGGTCTGCGTTCACCGGGACCCGGTACGGCCAGCTGCTGCTGGTCAAGATCGGACTGGTGGCGCTGCTGGTCGGCATCGCGTTCATCTCACGGCGGTGGACGTCACAGCTGGCCGACACCGCCGTGCGGCAGGGCAAGCGGGCACCTCAGAAGGAGCGGGTGGCTGCGAACGCGTCCGGCTCGGGTTCCGGCTCCGGCTCCGGTTCCGGCAAGTCCAAGGGTGCGGGTTCCAAGGGCGCCGGCTCCAAGCGGGCCGCGCAGCTCGCCCGGCAGCAGGCCGCGATGGACACCGCGCGGCAGAAGCGCACACGGGACGCCGATCCGAACCGGTTCGGGCTGCGCCGCTCGGTGCTCGCCGAGGCGGGGGTCGCGGTGGTCCTGCTGGCGGTCACGACCGTGCTGACACAGACCGAGCCCGGCCGTACCGAGGAGGACGCCAAGGCGGCCAAGGCGGCCTCTTCGTCTTCCTCTTCCTCGTCGGCCGGATCCGGGGCCGTGACCCTGGACATGTCCTTCGACACCGGCGGCACGGACGGCAAGGGCGTCGTGACGGTCGACTTCGACCCCGCGCGCGTGGGCGGCAACGAGATGCACGTCTACGTCCAGCGGACCAACGGCCGCGCCTTCGACATCCCCGAGGTGAAGATCGCCCTCACTCTGGAGGCCAAGAAGATCGGGCCGCTGGCCATCACCCCCGACCGCATCGCCACGGGCCACTGGTCGGCGAGCAACGTGCAGATCCCCATGGCCGGCGACTGGAAGGTCGCCGTGACCGTACGGACCTCCGACATCGACCAGACGACCGTCTCCAAGAACGCGCAGATCGGCTGAACCGCACCATGGCTGAACAATCCCTCCCCGTCGTCGACGAAGGCGCCTCCGCGCAAGAGAGCCCCTCTTCGCGGGAGGGCATCTCCCGCCGCGCCCTGCTCGGCACCGCCGGCGCCACCGGGCTCGTCCTCGGCACGGCCGCCGGGGCCGTGGGGTACGCCGCCGCGCCCGCCGGGGCGACTCCGCTGACCTCCGTGGGCAGCACCGAGGTGATGTTTCACGTGAAACATCAGCCCGGCATCACCGACGGCCTCCAGGCCCGCGGCCACCTCGTCGCCTTCGACCTGGCGGCGGGCGCGGGCCGCAAGGAGGCCGCCGCGCTGCTGCGCCGCTGGTCGGAGACGGCGAAGCGGCTGATGGCAGGCGAGGCCGCAGGGCCCCACGACACTGATGTCGCCCGGGACGCCGGGCCCTCCTCGCTGACGCTGACCTTCGGCTTCGGGCACAGCTTCTTCGCCCGCACCGGGCTGGAGAAGCAGCGTCCCGTCGCCCTCGACCCGCTGCCCGACTTCTCCTCCGACCAGCTCGACAAGGCCCGCAGCAACGGCGATCTGTGGGTGCAGATCGGCGCCAATGACGCCCTGGTCGCCTTCCACGCCCTGCGCGCCATCCAGAAGGACGCCGGCAGCGCGGCGAAGGTCCGCTGGCAGATGAACGGCTTCAACCGCACACCGGGGGCCACGGCCCACCCCATGACGGCCCGCAATCTCATGGGCCAGCTGGACGGCACACGCAATCCGAAGCCGAGCGAGCCCGACTTCGACCAACGCATCTTCGTCCCGGAATCCGGCACGCCGGCGTGGATGGCGAACGGCTCCTATGCGGTCGTACGACGGATCCGGATGCTGTTGGACGACTGGGAGAAGCTGTCCCTCACGGCTCAGGAGGCCGTCATCGGGCGCCGGAAGGCGAACGGCGCGGCCCTGTCCGGCGGCACCGAGACGACCGCGATGGACCTGGAGAAGACCGACGCGAAGGGGGATCTGATGGTGCCGATCAACGCACACGCCCGGATCACCCGGCCCGACCAGAACGGAGGCGCGGCCATCCTGCGCCGCCCGTTCTCGTACCACGACGGCATCGACGCGGACGGGACACCGGACGCCGGGCTGCTGTTCGTCTGCTGGCAGGCCGACCCGTTGCGCGGCTTCGTCCCGCTCCAGCGCAAGCTCGACCGCGGCGACGCGCTCTCCCAGTACATCCGGCACGAGGCAAGCGGTCTGTTCGCGGTGCCGGGCGGGGCGGTGGAGGGGGAGTACGTGGGACAACGGCTGCTGGAGGGATGACGGCGCGGGGGACGGCCGTACGAGGCGGGGGGCGGCCCGTACGAGGCGGGGGCGGCCGTACGAGGCGGACGGCGGCGTTCGCGCGAACGGCCGCGCAGGGCCTGCGGTCACGCGGTTTCACTCAGCGGAGGGGCACTCGTGAGACAAGTGCCTCCCGTCCCGCAAGGGCCATTAGGGTGAGGTCATGCCAGCGAGCTATGCGTATCTCGGCCCTGAGGGGACCTTCACCGAAGTCGCGCTCCGGACGCTTCCCGAGGCGGCGACCCGGCAGCTGATCCCGTACGTGTCGGTGCAGTCCGCGCTGGACGCGGTGCGCGCGGGCGAGGCCGAGGCCGCGTTCGTGCCGATCGAGAACTCCGTCGAGGGCGGCATCACCACCACCCTCGACGAACTGGTCGCGGGTGCCCCGCTGGTGATCTACCGCGAGGTGCTGCTGTCGATCACCTTCGCGCTGCTGGTCAGGCCGGGCACCGAACTCACGGACATCAAGACGGTCTCCGCGCACCCCGCCGCCCAGCCGCAGGTGCGCAACTGGCTGAAGAAACACCTCCCGGACGTCCACTGGGAGTCGGCCGCCTCGAACGCGGACGCCGCCCGGCTGGTCCAAGAGGGGCAGTACGACGCGGCCTTCGCCGGCGAGTTCGCGGCCGCCCGGTACGGCCTCCAGGCGCTGGAGACCGGGATCCACGACGCCGAGAACGCGCAGACGCGGTTCGTGCTGGTCGGCCGCCCGGCCCGGCCCGCCGCACCCACCGGAGCCGACAAGACGTCCGTCGTGCTGTGGCAGCGCGACGACCACCCCGGCGGACTGCGCGACCTGCTCGGCGAGTTCGCCACCCGCGGCATCAACCTGATGCTGCTCCAGTCCCGGCCCACGGGCGCCGGCATCGGCAACTACTGCTTCTGCATCGACGCCGAGGGCCACATCACCGACCGCCGGGTGGCGGAAGCACTGATGGGGCTGAAGCGGGTCTGCCACGAGGTGCGTTTCCTCGGTTCGTACCCGCGTGCGGACAAAGAGCCGGCGGAGCTGCGGGCGCCGCTCGTCGGCACCTCGGACGAGGAGTTCGTGGCGGCGTCGGACTGGGTGGCCCGGTGCCAGGACGGCCGTTTCTAACCGGTCCTACCTGCAGATTTTAGTTATCCACAGGAGTTATCCACAGGTCCGCTTCTCGACCTGGGGACAAGTCGACAACAAAAGGTGACCCTGTCGACAAATCGCCCCTCAAGGCCCACTCGTGTCCACACGCACGCAGGTCACCCTTCGTCCACTGTTTTCCTTTAGGTAATCCTTTGGGGTGACCACTTTCCACTCGAAAGTAGCGGTAGAAGTGGGTTTGCGATGGGAATCCTCGGTGTGATCCTCAGGTTTCGACGTGATCAATTCCGAAATCCACAGATCCTCCGCACACCCTGTGGATAACTTCTCGAGGGGTGTGGATCCCTGTGGACAACGGCACGCCAAGTCCCTGCCCGCACAAGGGAGTCGAGTCAACCCGGCCCTCCACGCATGCTTCTTGCCGGGGACCCCGGACGCCTTTTATTGACACGCTCCGCAATTCACCCATAACGGCACGTAAGCGATGATTCGGTACGGCTGGGAATAGTGAGTCGTAGGCCCTGTCCCCGCACCGGTAGCCTTGACCGCGTGATTGACCTTCGCCTGCTCCGTGAGGACCCCGACCGAGTGCGCGCGTCCCAGCGCGCCCGTGGAGAGGACGTCGCCCTCGTCGACGCCCTCCTGTCTGCCGACGAGCGGCGCAGGTCGTCCGGCGTCCGCTTCGACGAGCTGCGTTCCGAGCAGAAGGCGCTCGGCAAGCTCATCCCCAAGGCCACTCCGGAGGAGCGCGCCGAGCTGCTCCAGAAGGCGGAGCAGCTCAAGACCGACGTCAAGGCCGCCGAGGCCGCGCAGAACGACGCCGACGAGGAGACCAAGCGCCTCGCGTCGCAGCTCGGCAACCTCGTCCACCCCGACGTCCCCGTGGGCGGCGAGGAGGACTTCGTCGTCCTGGAGACGCACGGCACCATCCGCGACTTCGGCGCCGAGGGCTTCGAGCCCAAGGACCACCTGGAGCTGGGCGAGGCGCTGGGCGCCATCGACGTCGAGCGCGGCGCCAAGGTGTCCGGCTCGCGCTTCTACTACCTGACCGGCGTCGGCGCGCTCCTGGAGCTCGCGCTTGTCAACGCGGCGATCGCCCAGGCCACCGCGGCCGGCTTCACCCCGATGCTCACCCCCGCGCTGGTCCGCCCGCGCGCCATGGAGGGCACCGGCTTCCTCGGCCAGGCCGCGGAGAACGTCTACCACCTGGAGAAGGACGACTACTACCTGGTCGGCACCTCCGAGGTCCCGCTCGCCGCGTACCACATGGACGAGATCCTGGACGCCGACAAGCTGCCGCTGCGCTACGCCGGCTTTTCGCCGTGCTTCCGCCGCGAGGCCGGCACCTACGGCAAGGACACTCGGGGCATCTTCCGTGTGCACCAGTTCGACAAGGTCGAGATGTTCTCCTATGTCGCCCCCGAGGACGCGGAGAACGAGCACCAGCGGCTCCTGGACTGGGAGAAGCAGTGGCTGACCGGTCTTGAACTGCCGTTCCAGGTCATCGACGTGGCCTCGGGCGACCTCGGCGCCTCCGCCTCCCGCAAGTTCGACTGCGAGGCGTGGATCCCGACCCAGGGCAAGTACCGCGAGCTGACCTCGGCCTCCAACTGCGACGGCTTCCAGGCCCGCCGCCTGTCCGTGCGGATGCGGGACGGCAAGAAGGTCCAGCCGCTGGCGACGCTCAACGGCACGCTGTGCGCCGTACCGCGCACGATCGTGGCGATCCTGGAGAACCACCAGCTGGCCGACGGTTCGGTACGGGTGCCCGAGGTGCTGCGTCCGTATCTGGGCGGCCGGGAGCTGTTGGAGCCGGTCGCCAAGTGAGCCAGTCCTTTCCGTACCGGCTGGTCGCGACCGACCTCGACGGCACGCTCCTGCGCTCCGACGAGTCGGTCTCCCGGCGCACCCGTGACGCGCTCGCCGCGGTCACCGCGGCGGGCGCCGCCCACATCGTCGTGACGGGACGCGGGGTCCCCTGGACCCGGCACATCCTCGACGACCTCGGTTACGACGGTCTCGCGGTCTGCGGGCAGGGCGCGCAGGTGTACCACGCCGGTGAGCACCGTCTGCTGACGTCGGTCACGCTGGACCGGCAGCTGGCGGGCGTGGCCCTCGCGAAGATCGAGGCGGAGGTCGGTCCGCTGTACCTGGCGGCGAGCCGCGACGGCCTCGACGGCGACGTGCTGGTCGGGCCGGGCTACGCGGTGACGGGTGCTCTGCCGTCGATGCCGTTCACGGACGCGTCGGATCTGTGGGCCGCCCCGCTGAACAAGATCTACGTGCAGCATCCCGAGCTGTCGGACGACGAACTGGCCGAGGCGGCGCAGCGGGCCGCGGGTGGCTTCGTCACGGTCGCGATGTCGGGTGAGGGCATCGTCGAACTGCTCCCGCTGGGCCTGTCGAAGGCGACCGGTCTGTCCCTGGCGGCCCGCCGCCTGGGGCTGAAGGCCGCGGACACGATCGCCTTCGGCGACATGCCCAACGACATCCCGATGTTCGCCTGGGCGTCCTACGGCGTGGCGATGGCGGACGCCCACGAGGAACTCAAGGCAGTGGCCGACGAGGTGACGTCCTCCAACGAGGAGGACGGGATCGCGGTGGTACTGGAGCGCTTGCTCGGCTGACGGCTACGCGGCGTCCGGCGAGCCGAGAAGCTCGTCAAACCAGAACACGGGGCCGGGCCGCCGAGGGGCAGGGCCTGGCTGTGCCGGAGTGTGTACGGGGTGGTGCCCGGCTCGGCCAGGAGCTCCTCGAAGGCCGACGGGTGCACGGGTTCCTACGGCGGGACGCTGCCTGTGCTGCACCGAAGCTCGTCGAAGGCCGACACCATTTGCCGGTCCCACTGCGGCGCGTAGCCCGGCCCAGGTTTAGGACCTCGGCGGAAGCCCACGCGTGTACGGGGGCCTACTGCCGCGTGTTGCCCGGCTCGAGCCGGGAGTTCGACGGAGGCCGGTGCCATCGCCGGCCCCACCGCGGCGCGCTGCCGGAGGCCGAGTTGGTCCGGTGATCACGCGGCAACCGGCCCGCCCACCGCAGCGCTCCTCGACCACGTCCTTGACGGTGGCCGCCTGCACGGGCAGGTTCCCGGGCCGCAGAAGCTCAGCCCCCTGACTGGATCGACGGCCGCGGCAACACCGAGCCGAAACGACCGGCTATCTTGACGTACTCGGGCCGATAAACCCGGCCCAGTCCCAGTGACAACGTCTCGCGGAGGATGCACGAATCGAACGTGCGCGGGCTTTTCAGGCCCGACCACGGCTTAGCAAGCCGGTGCCTTACCACTCGGCCAATCCTCCGGGTGGGCGGCCTCACGCGAGAGCGACATCGCGTGCTCGAAGCGGCCGCCCCGGGCTACCTGCGGGTGGACTCGACGGTGGCGTAACTACACCGGAGTTCTCCGCGGGCTGCCCTGGCGGGAGCTGGACGTACTGTCGTGCATGGACATCGTCCGACTCCTCCCCAGAACGTGGCGCCGGACCGTCGTCCGGCGGTGTGGACAACAACCACTCTGCCGGTACGCCGAGTTGGGCGCCACCGATTAAATACGGCCGCGTGTTCGAACCTACCGGCGCCGCCACCGCCGTCGGCGCTTGCTGAAGAACCACCCGGCAGGCGGCTCGTCGGAGCGCCAGGGCTGCGGTTCGGGCTCCTCGTCACGCCAGCGCGCCGCCAGCATCCGGGCACGGGCAGACGGCTCGGTCGTCCCCGCGGACCGTATGAAGTCCTCGTCCAGGACCAGGTCGTCCCAGTCGTCTGCCATGCCCGTTCCCTTCGACTCGCAGCCGGACCTTCCCCTGTGCCCAGTGTGGCCGGACAACGATGAAGTCCCTGTCAATAAGCGGGATGTCAGCGCTACTTGAGGGCGCCTACTCCTCGCCCGCCAGCGTCAGCGACCGCAGCTTCTGTCCCGCGTACCAGGTCGCGAGGACGGTCACCACGACCAGCAGCACCGTGGCCGTCGGCAGCCCGACGTCCGAGGTGACCAGGTCCCCGCCGGCGACCTTGTGGGCAACGGCCAGCGACCACTGCTGGACGCTCAAGGTCCTCGCCCCGGCGACCAGGGACCCGAACAGGGCCTCCCAGACCAGCGCGTAGACGAGCCCGAAGACCACCGCGTGCCGGGACACCGTGCCGAGCAGCAGGAAGAGCGCCGCGTAGGCGATCGAGGAGACCAGCGCGGCCACCGTGTAGGCGACGGCGATCTGCTGGCCGTTGCCGTTGAGGATGAAGCCCGCGATCAGCGTCGGCAGGGCCGAGAACACCATCGTCACGGCGATCGCCACGATCAGCTTGGTGAAGATGATCGTCGGCCGCTTGACCGGCTTGGACAGCAGGTACACCACCGAGCCGTCGTCGATCTCCGGGCCGATCGCGCCGGTTCCCGCGATGACACCGATGATCGGCACCATGGTGGCGAGCGCGAGCCCGCCCAGCAGGTCGGAGGCGGTCTGGTCGTCGGCGCCGACCAGCGCGCGCACGATCACGGAGATCACGATCAGCAGCAGGGGCAGGGCGCCCAGGATGAGGGCCCGGCGTCGGCCGAGCAGGGCCCGGTAGGTGAGTCGGGCGACTGTGGGGTCGTACATCTTGGCCTCCTACGCCGCGACGAGATACGAGAAGACGGACTCGAGCGACTCGTCGGACGGCGAGACCGTGAGCAGCCGGATGCCGTGGTCGCGCGCGACCTTGGGCAACAGCGTGGTGAAGCGGCCGAAGTCGACGGCCTGGATGCGCAACGCGCCTTCCGCCAGGTCGACTTCGATGCCGGACGTCGACGGGTCGGCGATCAGCGCGGCCGCGAGGGCGCGGTCGTCGCTGGAGCGCACCAGGTAGCGGTGCGGGCGGTCCGTCATCAGGCGGCGGATCTTGCGGAAGTCGCCGCTGGCCGCGTGCCGGCCCGCGACGACGACCTCGATGTGCCAGGCGAGCTGCTCGACCTCTTCGAGGATGTGCGAGGAGAACAGCACGGTGCGGCCCTCGTCGCCCATGCGCCGCAGCAGGTCCATGAGCTGCATGCGCTGACGCGGGTCCATGCCGTTGAACGGCTCGTCGAGCAGGAGCAGCGAGGGCTCGTGGACCAGGGCGGACGCCATCTTCACGCGCTGGCGCATGCCCTTGGAGTACGTCGAGATCTTGCGGTCCTGCGCGTACTCCATCTCGACCGTGGCCAGCGCCTTCTGGGCGGCCTTGGCGCCGAGTCCGTGCAACTCGGCGTTGGCGACGACGAATTCGCGGCCGGTGAGGAAGTCGTACATCGCCTCGCGCTCGGGGACGATGCCGATGTGCTTGTAGATCGCCTCGTTGCGCCACACCTGCTGTCCGTCGAGGGTGACGGTGCCGGTGGACGGGGCGAGGAAGCCGCCCATCATGTTGATGAGGGTGGACTTCCCGGCGCCGTTGGGGCCGAGGAGGCCGGTGACGCCGGGGCCGATCGTCATGGTGATGTCGTTGACGGCGACCACGTTGCCGAACCAGCGGGAGACATGGTCGATCTGGAGCGTGGTCACAGTCCCACCTTCTTGTAGCGGCGCATCAGGAGGCCGTAGCTCGCGGCGATCAGACCGAGTACGGCCAGGACGTAGACCACGCCCTCGCCGTTCGACGGGCCGACCGCTCCCGGGAACGCCGAGCTCGCGCCGAGGAACGCGGACTGCAGTCCGTCGATGAGCGTGATCGGCGAGAACAGGCCGATCCACGGGACGGCACTGGAGCTGCCCTGGGCGTCGGCGATGGCCTGGAGGGTGGAGACCGCGCCGTAGGAGATGGTCATGACGGCGATGACGGCAGCGATGCCGAAGCCGCGGCGCGGGGTGACCGACGCGATGACCAGGCCGATACCGGCGAAGAGCAGCGAGAGCAGCGCCACCGAGACGAGTCCCTGCCCGAACCCCTTGGTCTGGTCGGTGAAGTCCAGCTTGGCCAGCAGCGCGCCCACATAGAGCACGACCAGGGGGGCAGCGGTGAGGATGAACATCGCGGAGGCCAGCGCCGCGTACTTCGCGCGCACGTAGTCGGCGGTCTCGATGGGCCGCGAGAAGTACAGCGGCACGGTCTTGAAGCGCAGGTCGCGCGAGACGGACTGAGGGGCCTGCGAGGCGACGTACAGGCTGATGACGGCCTGCATGATGATCGCGTAGCGGGTGTAGTCGACGGGCAGGTCGTTCGCCTTGGTGGCGACCGCGACGGCCACCATGATGGCCGCGGGCACGCACATCACGACGAACAGCAGCATCGGCAGCACCTTGGACTTGACCGAGCGGCCGAGACCGTAGGCACCGCGCAGGGACTGCGAGTAGAGCGAGCGGGTGGCGTAGGAGCGGCCCAGGCGAGGGCCGTCGTAGGTGCGGTAGCCGATGTTGTGGATGCGGGTCTGGTCGCCCGAGGGGGCGGTGACAGGGTGCTCAATTGCCATGTCCGACGGCCTCCTTCCGGTGCGCTGTGTCGCTCGAGCCCGCGCTCGAGTCCTCGTTGGTGAAGACTTCCGAGATGTGGTGCCTGCGCTGCTCCATGCGCACCAGGCCGAGGCCGAGGTCGGCGACGACGTCCCGGACGACGTCGTAGGTGTCCTCGCCCTGTGCGGTCAGCAGCAGGACGTGGCCGGCGCCCGGCAGACCGCTCCGGGAGTCGAGGACCTCCACCCCGCGCGCGTGGAGCGCCTCGCGCACCGCGCGGGTGCCGTCCGGGTGCTCGTCGGTGTCGGTGACCTCGACCGCGAGGGTCGTCGTGATCTGGGTGAAGTCGGTGGTGGAGCTGGAGCGCAGGAGCTTGCCGCCGTCGATGACGACGACGTGGTCGCAGGTGCGCTCCAGCTCGCCCAGCAGGTGCGAGGTGACCAGGACCGAGATGCCGAAGTCCGTGTAGATGCGGCGGATCAGGCCCAGCATGTCGTCGCGGCCGACCGGGTCGAGGCCGTTGGTCGGCTCGTCGAGGAGGACCAGCTGCGGGTCGTGCACCAGGGCCTGCGCGAGCTTCACGCGCTGCTTCATGCCGGTGGAGTAGCCGCCGATGGGGCGGTAGCGCTCCTCGTAGAGACCGACATGGCGCAGGGTGTCCGCGGTGCGCTCGCGGGCGGCGGTGGGCGGCAGACCGGACATGCGGGCCATGTGCACGACGAACTCGGTGGCCGAGACGTCGGGCGGCAGGCAGTCGTGCTCCGGCATGTAGCCGACCCGCTCGCGGATGGCGGCGCCCTTCGTCGCGACGTCGAGCCCGAGCACTTCGGCACGGCCCTCGGAGGCGGGGGACAGACCCAGCAGGATCTTGATCATGGTGGACTTGCCGGCTCCGTTGGCGCCGACGAGTCCGGTAACACCGGGTCCGACGTCCAAGGAGAGCCGGTCAAGCGCGGTCACCCGGGGGAACCGCTTGCTCAGGCTTTCGGTCGCGATCACAGTCACGTCATAGACGGTAGTGATGCGGACCACTCAGGTCGTCACTCCGTAGAGCTGCATCGGCATCAGACTCCAGATGTACGGGCACCTAAGGGTCACCCTGAGGTCTCACTCACCCTCTTGACGCAGCCTCTGATGACTGTCACATTCGCCAGTGTCACGTTACGGACACGTACCGCAGTCGACGGGGACGAGGCGGCATGACGACGGCAGTGAACAGCGGACTCTCCACCCGGTTGCGGGGATTCCGGCAGGTCCAGCGGCTCGCGTACGAGTGCGCGGAGGCGGTCGCGGCCCGGCTGGAACCCGGCATCACCGAGCGGCAGGCCGCCCGGATGCAGCGCGCATGGCTGCGCGAGCGGGGCGTACGGGACTGGTTCCATCTGCCCTTCGCCTGGTTCGGGGACCGCACGGCGTTCACGGGCTTCCGCGTCCCGCTCCAGTTCTTCCCCACCGACCGCCGCCTGGAGCCCGGGATGCCGTTCATCCTGGACATGGCCCCGATCTACGAGGGATACACCGCGGACATCGGCTACTCCGGCTCGCTCGGCGGCAACCCCGTCCAGGACAGGCTGATGGCCGACCTGGAGGCCCACCGCGAGCTGATCCTGCGCGAGGTCCGCGAGCGACGGTCACTGCGCGAGATCTACGAGGACGTCGACCGCCTCATGGTCCGCCAGGGCTACGCCAACCGGCACCGCGCGTACCCCTTCGGGGTGATCGCCCACAAGATCGACCAGGTCGAGCAGCGCCGCTGGACACCGCATGTGTTCGGGTTCGGCACCCAGTCCCTCAAGGGTCTGGCGGCCGACGCGCTGCGCGGTCACCGTGCGGGCTGGTCGCCCCTGTGGTCGCCGTACCGCTTCTCCGACCACCCGCCGCAGCCGGGCCTGTGGGCGGTCGAACCCCACCTCGGCTTCCGGGGCACCGGCGCCAAGTTCGAGGAGATCCTGGTCGTCACCGACTCCGAGGACCCCGAGCAGAGCGCCTTCTGGCTGGACGACGATCTGCCGCACGTGCGGCGCTGGGCGGAGGAGAAGTGACCTTGCTCGAAGGTGCACGCGAGCGCCGGGTACGGACCGGCGGCGTCGACCTGTGCGTGGCCGAACTCGGCGACCCGGGGCAGCCGACCGTGGTCCTGGTGCACGGCTACCCGGACAGCAAGGAGGTCTGGTCCGAGGTCGCCTCCCGGCTCGCCGGCCGCTTCCACGTCGTCCTCTACGACGTCCGAGGCCATGGCCGCTCGACGGCCCCGAAGCCGCTGCGCGGAGGGTTCACCCTGGAGAAGCTGACGGACGACTTCCTGGCCGTCGCGGACGCCGTCAGCCCGGACCGGCCCGTGCACCTGGTCGGACACGACTGGGGCTCGGTGCAGGCCTGGGAGTTCGTCACCGTCCGGCGCACCGAGGGCCGCATCGCCTCCTTCACCTCGATGTCCGGACCCTCCCTCGACCACTTCGGCCACTGGATCGCCGGCCGCCTCAGGCGCCCCACCCCCCGCCGGGTCGGCCAACTCCTCGCTCAGGGCGCCAAGTCCTGGTACGTGTACGCGCTGTACACCCCCGTCCTGCCCGAACTGGCCTGGCGCGGCCCGCTCGGCAGGGCCTGGCCCCGCATGCTGGAGCGCGCCGAGAAGGTCCCCGCCAATGGCTACCCGACCCCCTCGCTGCCCACCGACGCCGCCCACGGCGCCTGGCTGTACCGGGACAACGTCCGCTCCCGGCTGCGCCGCCCGCGCACCGACGCGTACGCACACGCGCCCGTGCAGCTCATCACGCCCCTGGGGGACGCGTTCCTCTCGGAGAAGCTCTACGACGGCCTGGAGCAGTGGGTACCACAGCTGACCCGGCGCACCCTCCCCGCCAAGCACTGGATCCCCCGCTCCCGGCCCGACCAGCTGGCGGCGTGGATCACGGAGTTCGTGACGTCCGTCGAAGGCGGCCGGACCGCTGCCTCGGCTACCGGGAAGTACGCCGACCGGTTCGGCGGACAGCTCGTCCTGATCACCGGCGCGGGCAGCGGCATCGGGCGGGCCACCGCGTTCGCGTTCGCCGAGGCCGGTGCGCGCGTGGTGGCCGTCGACCGGGACGCCGAGTCCGCCGCCCGCACCGCCGAACTGTCCCGGCTGCTCGGCGCCCCCGAGTCCTGGGCGGAGACCGTCGACGTCTCCGACGAACAGGCCATGGAGAAGCTCGCCGACAAGGTCGCCGCCGAATACGGCGTGGTGGACGTCCTGGTCAACAACGCCGGCATCGGCCTCGGCGGCTCCTTCTTCGACACCACCGTCGACGACTGGAAGAAGGTCCTCGACGTCAACCTGTGGGGCGTCATCCACGGTTGCCGCCTCTTCGGCAGGCAGATGGCCGAGCGCGGACAGGGCGGCCACATCGTCAACACCGCCTCGGCGGCCGCCTACCAGCCCTCCAGGGCGCTGGCCGCCTACGGCACCTCCAAGGCCGCCGTCCTCATGCTCAGCGAGAGCCTGCGCGCGGAACTGGCGGGCCGGGGGATCGGTGTCTCGGCGATCTGCCCCGGCTTCGTCAACACCGGCATCACCTCCACCGCGCGCTTCGCGGGCGTCGACGCCGAGGAGGAGAAACGCCGCCAGAAGCGCACGGCACGCCTCTACAAGCTGCGGAACTACCCGCCCGAGAAGGTCGCCGACGCGATCCTGAAGGCGGTCGTGCGCAACCAGGCCGTCGTACCGGTCACCCCTGAGGCCCGCGGCGCGTACGCCCTGGCCCGGTGGGCGCCGAAGGCACTCCGGGCGATCGCACGGCTGGAGCCGCCGCAGTGAGCCACCGGATCGCCCCGCGCCGAGTGGCCTTCGACTGGTCCCGCACTCCCCTGCACTGGATCCCCGACGAGCCCACCGCCACCCACGTCATCAACGTGCTGCACCTGCTGCTGCCGGCGGGGGAGCGCTGGTTCGTGAAGGTCTTCAAAGAGGCACTGCCGCTGGTCGGGGACCCCGAACTCCTGGCCGACGTCAAGGGGTTCATGGGCCAGGAGGCCACGCACAGCGTCCAGCACACGCACGTACTGGACCACCTTGCGGCGCAGCGGCTCGACACCGCCGCCTTCACCAAGTACGTCGACTTCCTCTTCCAGCGTCTGCTCGGCGAGCGCCCACCCTTCAACGCGCCCGTCCCCGCGCGCGAGTGGCTGCGGTTCCGGCTGTCGGTCGTCGCCGCTGTCGAGCAGTTCACGGCGGTGCTCGGCGACTGGGTCCTGGCCGCCGACGGCCTCGACCGGGCCGGCGCCGACGAGGTCATGCTCGACCTGCTGCGCTGGCACGGCGCCGAGGAGGTCGAACACCGCGCGGTCGCCTTCGACATGTACCAGCACTGCGGCGGCACCGGCACACCCCGCTACGCCCGCCGGATCGCGGGCATGGCGGTGACGGCCCCGGTGATGCTGCACCTGTGGGTACGGGGGACGGCCTACCTGATACGCCACGATCCACAGCTGGCCGGGCGGCTGCGCTACACCCTCAAGGAGCACGAGAAGGCCGTACGAAAGGGTCTGCTGCCGGCCTGGCGGGAACTGGGCGCGGCCGTACCGCGATATCTGCGGCGGTCCTACCACCCCTCGCGGGAAGGGTCGTTGAGCCGTGCGGTGGAGTATCTGAAGCGGTCACCGGCGGCGAGGGCGGCCTCGTGAGCGACACCCCTGCCTACCGGATCGAGGACCTCGCCCACCTCAGCGGCGCCACCGTCCGCACCATCCGCGCCTACCAGGACCGCGGACTGCTCCCCCGCCCCGAGCGCCGCGGCCGCGCCAACCTCTACACCGACACCCACCTCGCCCGGCTGCGGCAGATTGCCGACCTCCTCGACCGAGGCTACGGCCTGGCCTCCATCAAGGAGCTCCTGGAGGCCTACGACTCCGGCCGCGGCCTCGGCGGGATCCTCGGACTGGTCGCCGAGGTCGACGGCCCGTGGACCGACGAGGAGGCCGTCCGGATCTCCCGCGCCGAACTGGACACACGCTTCGGCGGCATCCCCGACGAGGCCGCCGTCGCCGAGGCGGTGGAGCTCGGTGTGCTGGAGCCGGTGCCCGGCGACGAGGACTCCTTCCTCGTGCCGAGCCCCCAAGAGCTCGCCGTGGCCGTCGAGTTGCACGCGGCCGGAGTCCCGCTCTCCGCGATCTCGGACCATCTACGGGAGTTGAGGGGTCAGGTCGAGCACATCGCCGCCCGCTTCCTGGAGTTCACCACCGAGCACGTCTTCGCCCGCTACCTGCAAGGACCGCACCGGCCGACCGACGCCGACGCCACCGAAGCAGCCTCACTCGTACGACGGCTGCGGCCCCTCGCCCAGCAAACCGTGGACGCCGAACTCGCGCGCGCGATGCGGCTGTTGGCGGTACGGCAGCTGCGGCAGCACCTCGACCCCGGGAAGGCGCCGGATGGGGGTGGGGCGTCACGTTCCGTGGCCGTGCCCGAGGAGACGATGCGGGCGGTGGAAGGGCTGGTTGGGGCTGAGCAGGTGGCGGAGTTCTTTGTACTGGCGGCTGAACGGGAGGTGCGCGCAAGGAGGTTGGATGCGCTCACGTCAAGTGGGCATCCCCCAGTCGATCTTGACGAAGAGGGCTGACATGACAGGGAGTTGTCCACAGAAACGCCAAGTAGCCTGTGGATAACTACACTTGGTTGTGGATCAAACATCCGGGCCAAAATCATTCGCGTGATTCACGTCTCTCCCGGCACCCTGGCGGGATGAACGAGAACAAGCCACGCGAGAGGGACGAGAGACGCACCGTCAAGGTGTCGAAGTACCTCTCGAAGCACCTGCGCCACCAGCCCAAACGGATCGGGCTCACGCTCGACGAGGCCGGCTGGGTCGAGATCGACGTGCTGATCGCCGCGGCCGGCGCGCACGGCTTCCGCATCACCCGGGACGAGCTGGACCACGTGGTCGCCGCCAACGACAAACAGCGCTTCGCGATCGACGGCACCCGCATCCGCGCCAGCCAGGGCCACAGCATCGACGTCGACCTCGGCCTGCCACCGGCCACTCCGCCGCCCTACCTCTACCACGGGACCGTGGCCCGCCATCTGGACGCGATCCGCGTCGAGGGACTGCGCCCCATGAACCGGCACGACGTGCATCTGTCCGCCGACCGCGAGACCGCGACCCGGGTCGGCGCCCGCCGCGGCCGTCCCGTCGTGCTCTCCGTGGACGCGGGAGCCATGCACCGCGACGGCCACGTCTTCCACGTCAGCGCGAACGGGGTGTGGCTGACCCAGGCTGTGCCACCGCGCTACCTGCGGCTTCCCGAGTCGCACTGAAAGTCGCGCTGAACGTCGCACGGAACCCGGTGGGAGATGATCGACACCATGGACAACGGCAGGGACCACCTCCCCACCACCGAGGCCGCCGTCACCGCCCTCCGTACCCTCGCCGCCGAGTACGGGCTCTCCATCGAGGTGACCCACGACATCGGCGCCGACCAGACCTCCCGCCGCAGCGCCGCGGGCGTCGGCGTCACCACCGACCCGGACGGCACCCTGCCCCACGAGGCCTACGTCGAGCTCGGGGGACGGCCCCGGGTGGATGTGCGCCTGTTCCCGGACGACGACGCCCTGATCACCGTCGACGGAGTCGAATGCCCCGACGTCGCCCGCGACGACGTCCCCGCCTTCCTCCGCGCCCTCTACGAAGGCCACGCCTGGGTGAAGGCGCGCCGCTTCCCGCCCAGCCATTTCCTGATGGTGCCGCTGCCGGGCGACCGCGTGCACAAGGAGTTCATCCCGGTCGGCCTCAGCCCCTGGCTCAGCGATCGCCGACAGTGACCGTGTGTCACTGTTTCACGTGAAACACGGCCCGGCGCATACGCTCGGACACATGAGTCTGCGTCTGAGTACCGTGATCCTCCCCCACCGCCGCTGGAACGAGGGGGGCCGCGAGACATGGCAGCGCGCGGAACAGCTCGGCTTCCACACCGGATACACCTACGACCACCTGTCCTGGCGCACCTTCCGTGACGGGCCCTGGTTCGGGGCCGTTCCCACGCTGACCGGCGCCGCGGGCGTCACCGACCGGTTGCGCCTGGGCACCCTGGTGACCTCGCCGAACTTCCGGCACCCGGTGACCCTGGCCAAGGAACTGATCACCCTCGACGACATCTCCGGCGGCCGCGTCACCCTCGGCATCGGCGCGGGCGGCACCGGCTTCGACGCCACCGCACTCGGCCAGGACCCCTGGAGCCCGCGCGAGCGTGCCGACCGGCTCGCCGAGTTCGTCCCGCTGCTCGACCGCCTGCTCAGCGAGGACTCCGTGTCCTACGAGGGCGACTTCTACTCGGCGCACGAGGCCCGGAACATCCCCGGCTGCCTCCAGCGGCCCCGGCTGCCCTTCGCCGTGGCCGCCACCGGGCCGCGCGGCCTGAAACTCGCCGCACGCCACGGGCAGGCGTGGGTGACCACCGGTGACCCGAAGCTGTACGAGAACGGCACACCCGCGCAGTCCCTGCAGGCCCTTCGCGGCCAGGTCGACAAGCTCACCGACACCTGCGCCGCTCTCGGCCGGGACGTGAACACACTGGACAAGATCCTGCTCACCGGCTTCACCCCGGACCGCGGCCGCCCGCTGGAGTCCCTCGACGCGTTCGTCGACTTCGCGGGCCGCCACCGGGAGCTCGGTTTCACGGAGCTCGTGATCCACTGGCCGATCCCCGACTCGGACTTCGCCGCCGAGGAGAAGGTCTTCGAGCAGATCGCCATGGAGGCACCGGCACAGCTGGGCTGAGACGGCGGTACCGGGGCGGGTGCGGCCCGCCCCGGGTCATTCATGTCTCAGCTGTGCGGGCACCCGCGCGGTCGGTCGTGCGGGCATGTGCGGGAGAATGGGCGGGTGACCTCAGCGACTCGACAGCCCCAGACCCCGGCCGCCGGCATACCGCCGCGCCTGATCGCCACCGATCTGGACGGCACTCTGCTGCGCGACGACAAGTCGGTGTCCCCCCGCACGGTCGCGGCCCTCGCCGCCGCCGAGGATGCCGGCATCGAGGTCTTCTTCGTCACCGGCCGCCCGGCCCGCTGGATGGACGTCGTCAGCGACCACGTCCATGGGCACGGCCTCGCCATCTGCGGCAACGGCGCGGCGGTGGTCGACCTGCACGGCGGCCCCGGCGCCCACCGGTTCGTGAAGGTGCGCGAGCTGGCCCGGGAGAACGCGCTGGACGCGGTACGGCTGCTGCGGGACGCGGCAGCCGGCACGGTGTACGCGGTGGAGCAGACGTACGGCTTCCACCAGGAGCCGGACTATCCCAAGCTGCACATGGAGATCCCGGACAACCTCGCACCCGCCGAGGACCTGCTGGCCGAGGACGGTCCCGGTGCCGACGAGCCGGTACTGAAGATCCTCGCCTACCACCCCTCGATGGACCCGGACGCCTTCCTCACCCTCTCGCGCCTGGCCATCGGCGAGCGTGCCAACGTCACCCGGTCCAGCCCCAGCGCCCTGCTGGAGATCAGCGGACCCGGCGTCTCCAAGGCCAGCACGCTCGCCCTGTGCTGCGCCGAGCGCGGGATCTCGCACGAGCAGGTCGTCGCCTTCGGGGACATGCCCAACGACGTCGAGATGCTCACTTGGGCAGGACAGTCGTACGCGATGGGCAACGCCCACCCGGACGTGATCGCGGCGGCCTCGGGCCAGACCGTCGCCAACAACGACGACGGGGTGGCCGTCGTGATCGAGCGGATGCTGGAGCAGCTGTAGGTGAGGTCGTGGCTCGGCCGAGCCACGACCCACGCTCGGCTCAGCCGGCCGGCACCCCGCGTGCCGCCACCAGGAGCTCCGACTCCGCCTCCCGCTGGACCATCGTCCGCAACGGCCCCTCCACACCCGCCAACTCCGCGTAGGCACCCCGCTGCGCGACCCGCCCCTGGTCGAGTACGACGACCTCGTCCACCGACTCCAGTCCTGCCAGACGGTGCGTGATGAGGAGTGTCGTACGGCCCTCGGTGGCGGCCAGCAGATCGGCGGTGAGCGCGTCGGCGGTGGGCAGGTCGAGATGCTCGGCGGGCTCGTCCAGCACGAGGACGGGGAAGTCGGCGAGCAGCGCCCGGGCCAGTGCGAGCCGCTGGCGCTGACCGCCGGACAGCCACGCCCCGTGCTCGCCGACCAGGGTGTCGAGCCCGTCGGGCAGGCTCTCGGCCCAGTCGAGCAGACGGGCACGCCTCAGTGCGTCGCGCAGTTCCTCCTCGCCGGCGTCCTTCTTCGCGAGGAGCAGGTTCTCGCGCACCGAGCTGTCGAAGAGGTGGGCGTCCTGGGCGCACAGCCCCACCAGCCGCCGTACGTCGTCGCTGTGCAGCCCGTAGGCGTCCACGCCGCCCAGGGTGTAGGTGCCGGCCGCCGCGTCCAGGAAGCGCAGCAGCACCTGGGCGAGCGTCGTCTTGCCGGAGCCGGAGGTGCCGACCACGGCGATCCTCCGGCCCTGCGCGAGGGCCAGGTCGAGGCCCGCGAGCGCATCCCGGTCCTGCCCCTCGTGCCGCGCGGTCAGCCCCTTGAGGACGACCGGGAACGGCGAGGCGGGTGCCTGCCGGGCGTGCTCCGGCTCCCGTACCGGCTCGGGCGCGTCCAGCACTTCGTGGACGCGTTCCGCGCTCCGGCGCACCCGCTGGCGGTACTGCACGGCGAGCGGAAGCCCGAGGACGGCCTCGAAGGCTGCCAGCGGAGTGAGCACGACGACGGCCATGGCGACCCCGCCGAGCCGCCCGGAGGCGACCGCCTGGGCGCCGACGAGGGCGGTGGCGGTGACGGTCAGGCCGCAGATCAGGGCGGTGAGGCCGTCCCCGAGTGCGGTGGCGGTGGCGGCGCGGGAGGCGATCCGGGTGAGGACGCCGTCGGCCCGCCGTGCCTCCGCGGCACGGGCGGGTAGGGCGCCTGCGACGGTCAGCTCCGCGGTCCCGGTGAGGAGATCGGTCACGCGGGTCGCCAGTTCCCCGCGGGCGGGGGCGAGCCTGCGCTCGGCCCGGCGGGCGACGGCTCCCGTGAGAAGCGGGACACCGACACCGGCGGCCAGCAGGCCCGCGGCCAGCGCGGCACCGGCCTCCGGCAGCAGCCAGGCCGTGAAACCCACGGAGGCCGCCGACACCACGACGGCGGCACCGGCGGGCAGCAGCCAGCGCAGCCAGTAGTCCTGGAGGGCATCCACGTCGGACACGAGCCGCGAGAGCAGATCCCCCCGGCGGGCCGTACGCAGACCGGCGGGCGCCAGTCGCTCCAGGCGCCGGTACACGGCGACCCGGGTGTCGGCGAGCATGCGCAGCACGGCGTCGTGCGACACCAGGCGCTCCGCGTACCGGAACACGGCCCGCCCGATCCCGAAGGCGCGGGTCGCCGTCACGGCCACCATCAGATACAGCACGGGCGGCTGCTGTGAGGCTCGCGAGATCAGCCACCCGGAGGTGGCCATCAGACCCACGGCGCTGCCGAGTGCCAGGCTGCCGAGCAGCAACGCGAGCGCGAGCCGGCCTCGGCGGGGGCCGGACATGGCGCGGACGCGGGCGAGAACACTGCGCGCCTGTGCCGGAAGCTCGGTCGTCCCGGGTTCGCCGGAAGCGGGGCCGCTGTCCTCGACGGTGCGTACCGTGGGCGTCCTGGCCATTCCGTCCACCGGAGCCGGTGCCGGTGCCGCCGGCTCCGCCAGCCGCACCACCCGGTCCGCCAACCCGAGCAACGCCGGCCGGTGCACCACCAGCAGCACCGTCCGCCCGGCCGCCAGCCGCCGTACCGCCGCCACGACCTCCGCCTCGGTGGCTCCATCGAGCGCCGCGGTCGGCTCGTCCAGGAGCAGTACTGGCCGGTCCGCGAGAAACGCCCGGGCCAGCGCGAGCCGTTGCCGCTGCCCGGCGGACAGCCCGGCCCCGTCCTCGCCGAGCACGGTGTCGGCCCCCAGAGGCAGGGCGTCGACGAACTCCAGCGCCCCCGCGTCCGCCAACGCCCGCCGTACCGCGGTCTCGTCGGCGTCGGGGCGTGCCAGCCGTACGTTCTCGGCGATCGTCCCGGCGAAGAGCTGCGGCCGCTGCGGCACCCACGCGATGCGCGACCGCCACTCCTCCAGGTCGACCTCGGCGAGATCGGTTGCCCCGATCCGCACCCGCCCCTCGGCCGGCCGCACGAATCCCAGCAGGACGTTCAGCAGTGTCGACTTGCCCGCCCCGCTGGGCCCGACCAGCGCGACCGTCTCCCCAGGTGCGACCTCGAAGGAGACGTTGGTGACAGCGTCCCCGGAACGGCCGGGGTACCTGACCGTGACCTGCTCGAAGGCCAGCGCACCGGCGGGCACCGCAGCCGTACCCGATGCCGGTACCGGTGTCTCCAGCACCGCGAAGATCTCCTCGGCGGCGGCCAGCCCCTCCGCCGCCGCGTGATACTGCGCGCCCACCTGCCGCAGGGGCAGATACGCCTCGGGAGCAAGGATGAGGATGACCAGGCCGTCGTACAGGTGCATCTCGCCGTGGACGAGACGCATCCCGATCGTCACGGCGACCAGCGCCACCGAGAGCGTGGACAGCAACTCCAGGGCGAAGGAGGAGATGAAGGCGATGCGCAGCGTCCGCATGGTCGCCTGCCGGTACTCGCCGGTGATGCGCCGGATCGACTCGGCCTGTGCCTTGGCCCGGCCGAACACCTTCAGGGTCGGCAGTCCCGCGACGACATCCAGAAAGTGCCCGGACAGTCGGGACAGCAGCCGCCACTGACGGTCCATCCGGGACTGCGTGGCCCAGCCGATCAGCATCATGAAGACCGGAATGAGTGGCAGGGTCCCGACGATGATGGCCGCCGAGACCCAGTCCTCGGTCACGATCCGCGCCAGCACCGCCACCGGCACGACCACCGCCAACCCCAACTGGGGGAGATAGCGCGAGAAGTAGTCGTCGAGGGCGTCGACTCCCCTGGTGGCGAGGGCGACCAGTGATCCCGTCCGCTGCCCGCTCAGCCACCCGGGCCCCAGTGCGGTGGCCCGCTCCAGCAGCCGTCCCCGCAGCTCTGATTTCACTGCCGCGCTCGCCCGGTGTGCGGCGAGTTCGGTGAGCCAGGCGACGATTCCACGGCCGACGGCGACGGCCGCCAACAGCAGCAGGGGAGTGCGGAGTCCGGCGATCGTCAGGCCGTGCTGGAACGCGCCGACCACGATCTCGGCGACGAGCATCGCCTGAGCGATGACCAGCAGGGCCCCGACGCCACCCAGGCCGACGACGGCCACCAGGAAGCGGCGGGTGGCCCGGGTGTATCGAAGCAGGCGCGGGTCGATCGGTTTCACGTGAAACACACCCTCTTCTCAGGGGGCATGTTTCACGTGAAACATGCCCCACATCGGGCTCAGTGCGCGGCTTCGGCGATGTGCTGGGTGCCGATGCGCTTGCGGAAGACCCAGTAGGTCCAGCCCTGGTAGAGCATCACGAGGGGAGTTGCGATGGCCGCCAGCCACGTCATGATCTTCAGGGTGTACGGGCTCGACGAAGCGTTGGTGACCGTAAGGCTCCAGTCCGCGTTGAGCGAGGACGGCATGACGTTCGGGAACAGCGTCAGGAAGAACATCGCGACCGTGGCCACGATGGTGAGGCCGGACAGCGCGAACGACCAGCCTTCCCGTCCGGCCCGGTTGGCCGCCAGCGCGGCAACCAGGGCGGCGACAGCCACGACCATCGCGACCAGGCTCTTGCCGTCGCCCTTGTCGACCTGAGTCCAGAGCAGGAAGAGCAGTGCCAAACCGGCGGCCAACAGGCCGACCCAGCGTGCCAGCTTCCGTGCCCTCTCCCGGATCTCCCCCACGGTCTTCAGAGCCGTGAACACCGTCCCGTGGAAGGTGAACAGCGTCAGCGTCACCAGTCCGCCGAGCAGGGCGTACGGGTTGAACAGGTCCCAGAGCGTGCCGACGTACTCGAAGTGCTGGTCGATCTTCACCCCGTGCACGATGTTGCCGAAGGCCACGCCCCACAGGAACGCCGGGATGAGGGAGGTCCAGAAGATGGCGGTCTCCCAGTTGCGCTGCCAGTTCTCCTCGGGCCGCTTGGCCCGGTACTCGAAGGCGACACCGCGGACGATCAGGCAGATCAGGATGACCAGCAGCGGCAGATAGAAGCCGGAGAAAAGGGTGGCGTACCAGTCGGGGAAGGCGGCGAAGGTCGCGCCGCCCGCCGTCAGCAGCCACACCTCGTTGCCGTCCCAGACGGGACCGATGGTGTTGATCAGAACGCGCTTCTCGGCCCGGTCGCGGGCGAGCAGTTTGGTGAGGACACCGACTCCGAAGTCGAAGCCCTCCAGGAAGAAGTAGCCGGTCCACAGGACGGCGATGAGCACGAACCAGACGTCGTGAAGTTCCATGACTCGATCTCCCTCGGCCTAGTACGAGAAGGCCATCGGCTTGTCGGCGTCACTGGTGTCGCCGCCGATCTTCGTGGGCGGGTTGAGGTCGGCCTCTGAGAGCTCCGGCGGGCCGGCCTTGACGTACTTCACGAGCAGCTTGACCTCGACGACGGCGAGGATGGCGTACAGAGCCGTGAAGACGAGCATCGAGATGAGGACCTCGGCCTGGGAGACGCCGGGGGAGACCGCGTGCCGGGTCTGCAGGACGCCGTAGACGACCCATGGCTGGCGGCCCATCTCGGTGAAGATCCAGCCCCAGGAGTTGGCGATCAGGGGGAAGCCGAGGGTCCAGATCGCCGCGAGCCAGTAGAGCCTGCCGAGCTTGGGGCTGAGGGCCTTGTTCCTGAAGAGGACCAGATGCGGCACCTCGTCCTCGGCGACCCTCAGGTGCTGCGGGAGCATGAACTTCTTGCGGGTCAGCCAGAGTCCGGCGAGGCCGACGGCGAAGGACGTCATGCCGAAGCCGATCATCCAGCGGAAGGCCCAGAAGGTGACGGGGATGTTGGGCCGGTAGTCGCCCGGCCCGTACTTCTGCTGCTCGGCCTTGTTGACGTCGTTGATGCCGGGGATGTACGAGGTGAAGTCGTCGTTGGCGAGGAAGGACAACAGGCCCGGGATCTCGATGGCCACGCTGTTGTGGCCCTTCTCCACGTCGCCGTAGGCGAAGATCGAGAAGGGTGCGGAGTCCTGACCGTCCCACAGGGCCTCGGCGGCCGCCATCTTCATCGGCTGCTGCTTGAACATGACCTTGCCGAGCGTGTCACCGCTGATCGCGGTGAGCATGCCGGCGATGACCACGGTGACCAGGCCGAGGCGCAGCGAGGTCTTCATCACAGGGATGTGCTTCTTGCGGAACAGGTGCCAGGCCGCGATGCCGACCATGAAGGCGCCACCGGTCAGGAAGCAGGCGGCCATCGTGTGGAAGACCTGGGCGAGCGCGGTGTTCTGGGTCAGTACCGCCCAGAAGTCGGTGAGTTCCGCGCGGCCCTTCGCCTTGTTGATCCGGTAGCCGACCGGGTGCTGCATCCACGAGTTGGCGGCGAGGATGAAGTACGCCGACAGGATCGTGCCGATCGAGACCATCCAGATGCAGGCCAGGTGGATCTTCTTGGGCAGCTTGTCCCAGCCGAAGATCCACAGGCCGATGAAGGTGGACTCGAAAAAGAAGGCGATCAGAGCCTCGAAGGCGAGCGGGGCGCCGAAGACATCGCCGACGAAGCGCGAGTAGTCGGACCAGTTCATGCCGAACTGGAACTCCTGCACGATGCCGGTGACGACCCCCATCGCGATGTTGATCAGGAAGAGCTTGCCCCAGAACTTGGTGGCCCTGAGGTACTTCTCCTTCTCCGTACGCACCCAGGCGGTCTGGAGGCCTGCCGTGAGGGCGGCCAGGGAGATCGTCAGGGGGACGAACAGGAAGTGGTAGACGGTGGTGATGCCGAACTGCCAGCGCGCCAGGGTCTCCGGCGCCAGAGCCAGGTCCACGTCGCCGCTCCTTACCTCACAGGCTTGTGGAACAAATGCGGGTGAAGCGACCGCTTGTGAAAGCGTTCACATTCACAAGCCCAGTATGCCGCACCTGCTTTCGATAGCCGAAGGGGGGTCCCGATTACCGCGGGGACCCCCCTTGCCGACCTGCCCCGACCTGCGCTGACGCGCGGCCGGTGTGAGCTAGAACTCCTTGCGGAAGCCCTCCGCCGCCTTCAGGAAGATGTCGTTCGCCTCGGCCTCGCCGATCGTCACGCGCACGCCCTCGCCCGCGAAGGGCCGTACGACCACGCCGTGCTGCTCGCACACCGCCGCGAAGTCGACCGTGCGCTCCCCCAGCCGCAGCCAGACGAAGTTGGCCTGGGTCTCCGGCACCGTCCAGCCCTGGGCCCGCACCCCCTCCACCACACGATTGCGCTCACAGACCAGCGATCCGACCCGGCCCAGGAGTTCGTCCTCGGCGCGCAGCGAGGCGATCGCCGCCTCCTGTGCGAGCTGGCTCACCCCGAAGGGCACCGCCGTCTTGCGCAGCGCCGCGGCCACCGGCTCGTGGGCGATCGCGAAGCCGACCCTGAGGCCGGCGAGGCCGTACGCCTTGGAGAAGGTGCGCAGCACACAGACGTTCGGCCGCGTGCGGTACAGCTCCACGCCGTCCGGTACCTCGGGGTCCCGGATGAACTCGCGGTAGGCCTCGTCCAGCACCACCAGTACGTCACTGGGCACCCGGTCGAGGAACCGTTCCAGCTCGGCCCGCCTCACGACCGTGCCCGTCGGGTTGTTGGGGTTGCAGACGAAGATCAGCCGGGTCCGCTCGGTGATCGCGTCGGCCATCGCGTCCAGGTCGTGCACATCGCCCGCCGTCAGCGGTACCCGCACCGAGGTGGCACCGCTGATCTGCGTGATGATCGGGTACGCCTCGAAGGACCGCCACGCGTAGATCACCTCGTCGCCCGGTCCCGAGGTCGCCTGGACCAGCTGCTGGGCGACGCCGACGGAGCCGGTGCCGGTGGCCAGGTGGGAGAGCGGGACACCGAAGCGCTCGGACAGCTCGTTCATCAGACCCGTGCAGGCCATGTCCGGGTAGCGGTTGAAGGTGGAGACCGCGGCCGTCACGGTCTCCAGCACGCCCGGCAGCGGCGGGTACGGGTTCTCGTTGGAGGACAGCTTGTAGGCCACCGGACCGCCGGCAGCGGCGGGCTTGCCCGGCTTGTACGTGGGGATCCCCTCCAGCTCGGCACGCAGCTTGGGGCTTGTCTCGCTCACCGCAGTCCTCCTCATGACCACCGACGCATGGCGGCCGACTCCGGCAGCCGGCTTCCAATACTGCTCACTTTATGAGGATTGGGCCCCGCTGCGTACAGGTGAGAACCAACCTCATCGGCCCCACCGGCATCAGGGGCATCACCGTACGAAGGCAGACGAATCCGGGGGCGCGGTCACATATATCTATGCGCCGGTGGCTCACGCCGTAGCGCGCGTCACCCGTGAAGGTGAGTTGAGACCTCTTCGAAACATCGGGAACTTGGCAGGCCCATGCGTGCCGACAAGTTACGTAGTGCCATTGGATCGTTTAACTGACTTTGTTTCCCAGGTAGTTGGTAGTAGATGACCTTGCAGAAACGTGCCTGTCAACGCGTGCATATGCGTCCGCCCTACCCCACCACATGAGCCCTACTATCGGCTCGCCATGACAGCAGCAGGGAAGCACCAGGTGAGCCGCGCGGAAACCTCACGTCGAGGCAGTCGGCCGGGCCGGGCGGGCATCAGAGACGTGGCCGCCGCCGCCGGAGTCTCCATCACGACCGTCTCCGATGCCCTGAACGGAAAGGGCAGGCTCCCGGACGCCACCCGCCGCCATGTCAGGGAGGTCGCCGACCGACTGGGCTACCGCCCCTCGGCCGCGGCCAGAACCCTCCGTACCGGCAAGTCGGGACTCATCGGCCTGACCGTGACGACGTACGGGGATGAACCTTTCACCTTCACCGAGTTCGCGTACTTCGCCGAGATGGCGCGCGCCGCCACCTCCGCCGCCCTCGCCCGCGGCTACGCCCTCGTCATCCTCCCCGCGACCTCGCGCCACGACGTCTGGTCGAACGTCGCCCTGGACGGCACGGTGGTCATCGACCCGTCCGACCAGGACCCGGTCGTCAGCGAGCTGGTCCGGCAGGGTCTGCCGGTCGTGTCGGACGGCCGCCCGGCCGGGTCGCTGCCGGTCACCGCCTGGGTGGACAACGACCACGAGGCCGCCGTCCTCGGCATCCTTGACCATCTGGCAGACGCCGGCGCCCGCCGCATCGGCCTGCTGACCGGGACGACGACGGACACGTACACCCATCTGTCGACCACCGCGTATCTGCACTGGTGCGAGCGGGTGGGCCAGGATCCGGTCTACGAGGCCTACCCGGCGCACGATCCGTGCGCGGGCGCCGTCGCCGCCGACCGGCTGCTCGCCCGCCCGGACCGACCGGACGCCGTCTACGGCCTGTTCGACCCGAACGGCACCGACCTGCTGGCCGCGGCCCGACGCTACGGACTGCGCGTCCCGGACGACCTGCTGATCGTCTGCTGCAGCGAGTCCACCGTGTACGCCAGCACCGAGCCGCCCGTCACCACGCTCTCCCTCAAGCCCCGCCGCATCGGCACGGCCGTGATCCAGCTCCTCATCGATGCCATCGAAGGGGTCGCATCGGACCAACCGGTCGAGCAGGTGATACCGACGGAGCTGATCGTGCGCACCTCGTCCCAGCGGCGGGCCCCGCGCACGACGGTCAGCCCGCCGCGGTCGCCCGAGGAGGAGTAGCCGGGAGACGGCCGGCGGGGTCGAAGCCCGGTCCAAACGGGGCGAATGCCGCGATGAACAGGAGTCTTGCTCCGATTCACCACCCCTGGGTCATCACATGGCGCGATCCGCATTCCTATGATGGGCCCACGACACCGCGGGCCGCTGCGACCAGGCAGTCCGAAGCGGTGCAGATGCGGCGCGATGGTGGAGGGGTCTGATGACTCAGGGGGCCGGTCAGGGACCCGAGGTGGAGCGCACGGCGGTGCTGCGCGACTTCCGGGTGCCCGCGTACGTCAACGAGACCGGTCCGTACGGCCACAGCACGCACCCCGGCGACGTCGTCCCGGCCCAGGAGGCCTACCCGGAGGGATACACCCCGACCGAGCAGGACCTGCCCGTCATCGACCACGGTGACGGGCTCCAGGCGGCCGCCGACCCCGCTGAGCGGGCGGAGGAGGGTCCCGGCCCGCTGTTCGTCGTCGGCGACGTCCACGGCTACCTCGACGAACTGCTGGCCGCACTCCACGAGAAGGGCCTCGTCGACGCCGCGGGCAACTGGTGCGCGGGCACCGCCCGGCTCTGGTTCCTCGGCGACTTCACCGACCGCGGGCCCGACGGCATCGGCGTCATCGACCTCGTGATGCGGCTGTCCGCGGAGGCCGCGGCGGCGGGCGGCTACTGCAAGGCCCTCATGGGCAACCACGAGCTGCTGCTGATCGGCGCCAAGCGGTTCGGCGACACGCCGGTCAACTCCGGCGCGGGCACCGCCACCTTCCAGGCGGCCTGGCTGCTCAACGGCGGGCAGAAGACCGACATGGACCGCCTCCAGGACCACCACCTGCAGTGGATGTCCCGCCTGGACGCCGTCGAGGAGGTCGACGGACATCTGCTGGTGCACTCCGACACCACCGCCTACCTCGACTACGGCGACTCGATCGAGGCGGTCAACGACACCGTCCGCGAGACCATCACGCGCAATGACGCGGACGAGGTCTGGGACCTGTTCCGCAAGTTCACCAAGCGCTTCTCCTTCCGCGACGAAGGCGGCGCCGACCATGTGCGCTCCCTGCTCGACACATACGGCGGCACCCGCATCGTGCACGGCCACAGCCCGATCCCCTATCTGCTCGGCGAAGTGGGCTCCGAGGACGACAAGGAGGATTCCGGCCCGGTGGTCGAGGGACCGCACGTCTACGCCGACGGACTGGCCATCGCGATGGACGGCGGGGTGACCATGGCCGGAAAACTGCTGGTCCAGCAACTGCCTCTGGATATCTGACCCTTCACGGGGCAGACATTCCCCCAGGACGGACCGACCGTCGACCGCGCAGGCCAGAGGCCAATTTCTGGAAACCCCCTGTCACCCTGTGCCGTGCCCGCTCTACCATCTGCTTATCCGTAGCAGGCTCCCCTCCGTTTCTGCCCGACGGCTCGTTGGCATGCGAGCCCCAAGCCCTACGGAGCATCGGGGGATGCACATGAACAGCGTTCCGCAGCACCTGCACAGCGAGGACCGCCAGGAGTACGAGCGGATCCTCGATGAGGCGCTGCGCTCCGCACCACACCGTCCCGAACTGGCCGCGGTCGGACAGCGGCTGAATCCCGAACAGCTGCGCACCATGGCCCTCAACGCCACCGCGCTCATCACGGCGGCCGCGGCGACCGAGTACCAGCACTACGTGAAGGTCCGCGAGGAACAGCGCCGCCCGTCGACGCCGTCCACCCTGTCGTCCGTGCACGAACCCGGCCCCGCCGATTCGGGCACGGGTGCGATGGGGCTCGCCACCACCATGGGAGAGGTCGCCGAGACCGCCGGTGCGGGCGCCGTCGCCGTCGCCGCCGTTCTGACGCCCGTCCTCGCCGGAATCGCCGCGGCGATCTTCCTGCTCGTGGGTTACGTCCTCCAGATGCTCAGCCCACCGCCGGCGTTCGCCCACGCCATGATCACTATCGGATGGGTGTTCGGCGCCCTGACCGCGGCCGCGATCCTGGTCGCCGCCTGCGGCCTGCTGCTCACCGCACTCCACAACCGGCCCTCGCCGGACGCGGGGTACGGCGAACTCAGCGAGGAGGTGGCACGGGCGAAGGACGCCTGGCGCGAGGCCCTGCTGGAACGCGGCCTGCTCCCCTTCCTCAGAGACGCCCTCGCCGATCCCGGCACCGCCGCACTGCATCACACGGCGCCGCCCGCACCCCCCAGCCGGATGCCCAGCCTCGGCTACGACCGCCCGGGCTTCAGCAGCCCGGACGACGGAGCCTCCGGGGCCCGCCCGGGCTTCAGCAGCCCGGACTACGCCAGCCCGGACTTCGGGGGGCCGGAACACCAGCCGGAGTAGCTCCCGGCAGCCCCTCGGCTTGCGCCCCCACCACGGGGAGCGCAAGCCGAAGACCCGGCCACGGGCCACCCGCCGACGGCTCGCCTACATCAGTCGGCGATCGGCAGATAGACCCGGTTGCCCGCCGCCGCGAACTCCTTCGACTTCTGCGCCATCCCCTCCTCGATCTCCTCCTGACTGCCGCCGTGCCGACGGCGGATGTCCTGGGAGATCTTCATCGAGCAGAACTTCGGCCCGCACATGGAGCAGAAGTGGGCCGTCTTGGCCGGTTCGGCCGGGAGGGTCTCGTCGTGGAACTCCCGGGCCGTGTCGGGGTCGAGGGCCAGGTTGAACTGGTCCTCCCAGCGGAACTCGAAGCGGGCGTCGGAGAGGGCGTCGTCCCACTCCTGGGCGCCTGGGTGTCCCTTGGCGAGGTCGGCCGCGTGGGCGGCGATCTTGTAGGTGATGACACCTGTCTTGACGTCGTCACGGTTGGGCAGGCCCAGATGCTCCTTGGGCGTGACGTAGCAGAGCATCGCGGTGCCCCACCAGGCGATCATCGCGGCACCGATGCCGGAGGTGATGTGGTCGTAGGCCGGCGCGACGTCGGTGGTCAGCGGGCCGAGCGTATAGAACGGAGCTTCATCGCAGATCTCCTGCTGAAGGTCGATGTTCTCCTTGATCTTGTGCATCGGGACGTGTCCCGGGCCCTCGATCATGGTCTGCACGTTGAAACGCTTCGCGATCCGGTTGAGTTCCCCGAGCGTGCGCAACTCCGCGAACTGCGCCTCGTCGTTGGCGTCCGCGATCGAGCCGGGCCGGAGACCGTCGCCCAGCGAGTACGTGACGTCGTAGGCCGCGAGGATCTCGCACAGTTCCTCGAAGTTCTCGTACAGGAACGACTCCTTGTGGTGCGCGAGGCACCAGGCCGCCATGATCGAGCCGCCGCGCGAGACGATGCCCGTCTTGCGGTTCGCGGTCAGGGGTACGTACGCCAGGCGCACGCCCGCGTGGACCGTCATGTAGTCCACGCCCTGCTCGGCCTGCTCGATGACCGTGTCCTTGTAGATCTCCCAGGTCAGCTCCTCGGCGCGACCGTCGACCTTCTCCAGGGCCTGGTAGAGCGGCACCGTGCCGATGGGGACGGGGGAGTTGCGCAGCACCCACTCACGGGTGGTGTGGATGTTGCGGCCGGTGGACAGGTCCATGACCGTGTCGGCTCCCCATCGGGTCGCCCAGGTCATCTTCTCGACCTCCTCCTCGATGGAGGAGGTCACCGCGGAATTGCCGATGTTGGCGTTGACCTTCACCAGGAACCGCTTGCCGATGATCATCGGCTCGATCTCCGGGTGGTTGACGTTCGCCGGCAGCACCGCGCGCCCCGCCGCGATCTCCTCGCGCACGACCTCGGGAGAGACGTTCTCCCGGATGGCCACGTACTCCATCTCCGGTGTGACCTCGCCGCGGCGGGCGTAGGCCAGCTGTGTGACCGCCTTGCCGTCACGGCTACGGCGCGGCTGGCGGGACCTCCCCGGGAAGACAGCGTCGAGGTTACGGAGACCACCCCGCGGTGAGGTGTGCTTGTTTCCGTCGTCCTCGGGGCGCATGGGACGGCCCGCGTACTCCTCGGTGTCCCCGCGGGCGATGATCCAGTTCTCCCGCAGTGGCACGAGGCCCCGGCGGACGTCCGTCTCGGTCAGCGGATCGGTGTACGGGCCCGACGTGTCGTACAGCGTGACCGACTGCCCGTTGGTGAGGTGCACCTGACGGACCGGCACCCGCAGATCGGGGCGCGAGCCCTCGATGTACGCCTTGTGCCAGCCGATGGACTTCCCGGCCTCCCCGTCGAGCTGGTCGGAGGCAGGCGTGCGCGCGTCCTTGATGGCCATGAGACCTACTCCCTACGCCGGCATTACCCGGTAACAGGTTCGGCGGTCGACGCAGCGGTTTCCGTCTGCCGACGCTTCGTGGGGAACATCACTCGGTTGAGATGACGTTCCACGTGAAACATCGCTGGGACGGAGGTCAGCGCCCTCTCAGCCCGGTGCTCCGAGCTCCCGCGTGTACAAAGGTGGCTCCACGCTAGCGTCACTTCGGGCGCGGTGAACAGAGGGCCCCTGTCGTTCTTGCGATGATCGGTCGGTGACCACGACGCATCAGCCCCCGTACCCCCCTCCCGAGCCTCCGCGCCGACCGGGCTCCGGAAACGGCCCTGGGCCCGGCCCCGGCAGCGGCTCCCGCGGTGGCTTCGGAGACGGCGGGGGCGGCCGCCTGGCCGGTGGGACCGGCGGCCGGGGCGAGCATGAGCTCGATGGCGGGTATGGCGGCGATCACGGCTACGGCCACGGTCAGGGCGCGAGTCACGGCGGCCTGGGCAGCGATGGCGGCCCGGGGGGTGGCAATGGCGGCGACGGTGGCCATGGCGGCGAGGGACACGGGCACGGTTCCGGTGACGAGCATGGTCCCGGTGACGGACGAGGTCCCGGTGACGCGCACGGGCATGGGAGCGGGCCCGGTTCCGGCGGTGGCCACGGCCACTCGCACAGTCATGGCCATGGACCGGCAACTCCCGTCTCCAAGCACCTGCGCAAGGTCATCGCGGCGATCCTCATCCCGTTCGGCGTAGCCGTGGTGGTGGGGCTGGCGGTGCTGTGGCCCGGCGGCGCCCCGGCACACGAACGCACCGGAGTCGGCTTCGACCGGCAGACCCAGCAGGCCACGGTCACCAAGGTCGTGAGCGTCAGCTGTAAGTCGGTGAACGCCTCGGGTGAGGCCCCCACCGGGGACACCTCCACCGCCGAGGGCTCCTCCGCCGAGCAACAGGCGAACGGCACCTGCAAGAAGGCGACGATCCGGGTCGACACCGGCGACGACAAGGGCCGCACCTTCACGGAGATCGTCCAGCCGGACCAGTCACGGCAGTTGCACGAGGGCGAGAAGGTCGTGGTCGCGTACGAGCCCTCCGCGCCCAGGGACTTGCAGTACTCGGTCGCCGACGTGAACCGCAGGTTCCCGATGGGGCTGCTCGCCGGCATCTTCGCGCTCGCCGTCGTGGTCGTCGGGCGGCTGCGCGGAGTCATGGCGCTGGTCGCGCTGGCCATCAGCTTCATGGTGCTGAACTTCTTCATCCTGCCCGCGATCCTCCAGGGCTCGAACCCACTGCTAGTGGCGGTGATCGGGGCGAGCGCCATCATGCTGATCGCCCTCTACCTGTGCCACGGCCTGTCGGCCCGTACCTCCGTGGCGGTACTGGGGACGCTGATCTCGCTGGTGCTGATCGGTATCCTCGGCTCGCAGTTCATCGGCTGGGCAGCGCTGACGGGCAACACGGACGACAACACCGGGCTCATCCACGGGCTGTACCCGTCGATCGACATGAGCGGTCTGCTGCTCGCCGGCGTCATCATCGGCTCGCTCGGTGTCCTGGACGATGTGACGGTCACGCAGACCTCGGCGGTCTGGGAACTGCACGAGGCCAACCCGACGATGGGCTGGCGGGGGTTGTACCGCGCGGGTATCCGGATCGGCCGCGACCACATCGCGTCCGTCGTCAACACCCTCGTCCTCGCCTACGCCGGCGCCGCGCTGCCGCTGCTGCTGCTCTTCTCGATCGCGCAGTCCAGCGTGGGGGGCGTGGCCAACAGCGAGTTGGTGGCGGAGGAGATCGTGCGCACGCTGGTCGGCTCGATCGGCCTCGTCGCCTCGGTACCGGTCACCACGGTCCTCGCGGCCCTGGTGGTCTCGGCCGACCGACCGGGGGCGGAGGCGGAGGCACCGGGGACGTCTGCAGCCGTACCGGCCACCAGTACAAGCGCGGGCACGGCCGACCGCCGCCCGGCGATGGGACGAGGGGGGAAGGGGCGGCGACGCAAGCACTGAGGGGGACGAGGGGGTGGTCCGGGGTTCCGGCTCCCGGCTCCGATCCGGGTTCCGGGTCCTGCCATCGGAGTGTGTTCCGGATATCCCGGCCACCGGCCACCGGCTTCCGGCTTCCGGTCCGCGTTCCAGCTCCCGGGCTCATTCTGAGTCCCCTGCTCTGGTGCTCCGGTTCCGGACTTCCCTCCCCGGTTCTCGGCTCACGGCTCACGGCTGCGGTCCAGGTTTCTCGGCTCCCGGCTCCCGGCTCCCGGCTCCCGGCTGCAAACTTCCCGTTGCGGCCCAGGTTCTCGGACTGCGCCTCCTGCCGGGTGGGTGCCGATTCCGGTCTGGCTCCCAGTCCCGGCTCCCGCATACGGGTCTCAGCTCCCTGGCCCCAGCTCCGAGTCCCCGGCTCTCAGGCTGCGGCTCCAGGCTTTCCAGGTTCTGTTCTCGGATCCTCGGCTCCTCGACTCGTCCAAGGAGACTCACTTGCCATGGAACCTGTGTGTACGCGCACTGGAGCACGCCACATCGCTTCCACCCCCACGCCGGCCTCTCGCCGGGCACCGCCGTCAGGATTCGCCACGTCCACACCTCGGCAGAAGCACCACGCAGGCCTGATCCGACCTGCACTCCACCAGACCGCCCCCGCCCCGGCAGAAGCGTTCCTGCACCCTCCCACCCTTTGACGAAGGAAGCCGCCCCCCTGCCGCCGTAAGAGGTCAGCCCGCGCTCTGTTCCTCCGCCAGGATCCGGTCCAGCGCCTCGTCGAGATGCGTGTCGAAATCGGCCAGCGCAGTCTCCTGGCCCAGCGGCACCAGCTTGTCGGTGCGGTCGAGGAAGGCGATGATCGGCGCCGTCGACGAGCGGAACAGGGCCTGGTCGCCGCCGACCTGAAGCCTGATCAGGACATCACCCAGTAGGTCGGAACCGGCGGGCGCGACCCGTACATCACCCTCTCCGCAGGGCCGCCCCACCCCGTCGATCAACAGCTCGCGACCGAAAGCCCAGGTCACTGGGGCATCGCCCGGGAGATGGAAGGTCAACCGGACCGCGTAGGGATCGCAGGCCTCGTAGCCGAGCTCCACCGGAATACGGAAGGAGAGCTCCTCCGACACGAGAAAGCTCATCATGACCTCTGCCTGTACGGACTCGCGCATCGCCTACCCCGTCATCTGCCTTCGTTGGCCGGAACTGATCCCTCTGACATTGAGGCATCTTGCTGAACGTGAGCAACAGATCACAAGGAGTGAGTTTTCAGATACTGATAGAGATCGCGAGCGAGCCCGACAGACGACCGATTTCCTCTTGCAATTGCTGGGTGGCGGCCAGCAATCGGTCCGCCTGATGGACGGGCAGCGAAATGGCCACTGTTGACGCTGCGTTACCCAGCGTGATCGGAATCGCCGCACACACCGTCCCCAGCGCGTACTCCTGACGCTCGATCACCGGGCCCATCCGCGCGGTCCGTTCCAGGCGCCGGAGCAGGCTGTGGCCGTCGCGGACGGTGTACGGCGTGATGGACTGCACGGGGTACCGGTCGAGGTGGTCGCGTCGGGCCTCGTCATCGAGCTGGGCGAGCAGACACTGCCCGATGGCGTGCGCATGCCCGGTCTCACGGAAGTCGGCCCACTCCTCGACTGCCGGGCTGCCGGGGCTGTCGGAGACACAGAGGACCTCGATTTCTCCGTCCCGGTACTGCGCGTAGTACACCGGCACGCCGATCAGATCGCGCCAGTGCGCAAGCGCCTCGACGACGGTGCTGCGACGTTTCTGCTCGGCTCCACTGCTGCTCAGCCGCTCGGCCGCCTCCCCAAGGAAGAACAAGCCCTTGTCGCGACGCAGATAGCCCTCGTGCACGAGGGTGCGGAGCAGGTGGTACGCCGTGGGGAGCGCCAGCCCGGTCTCGCGCGCGAGTTGTTTGGCGGGGGCTCCGTGCTCGTGCTCCGCGACGGATTCGAGCAGGCGCATCGCACGCTGGACGGACCCGATCAGGGTCGCGGAGTGCGCCTGATCGGGAGGTTCGGAGGAGGGCCCCGCGTGCCGCTGGACGGGGGCTGACGCCCGTACCGGGCCCATTGGCCGCGCGGGAGCGGACGGCTGTGCGGGAGCCGACGCCTGGACCGGGTCCATAGGCCGGGCGGGAGGAGGTGGCTGTACCGGGCCCGTCGGCCGGGCCGGAGCAGGGGGCTGTACCGAAACCGGCGCCCGTGCGGGAGCTGCCGGCTGGGCAGGAGCTACCGGATCTGCAGGATCCGTCGGTCGTACCGAAGCCGAAGCCCGTACCGGGTCCATCGGTCGGGCCGGAGCAGATGGCTGTACCGAAGCCGGCGACCGTCCCGGAGCTGTCGGCTGGGCGGGAGCTGCCGGACCTCCCGTAGCTGCCGGACCTCCAGAAGCCGTCGTTCGGTCCGAAGCCGTCGGCTGTGCGGGAGGCGTCGTCGAGCGGGTGTCGATCTGTGCGGGTGCGGTGTCAACCGTGGCCAAGGGGCACTCCCGGAGCGCGAGGGGGCAGCCCGTGCGGGGAACACGGGTGGGGGTGTACTCCGCTCGCGGGGTCGTCCCCGCGTCGAGTCCGGACTTTAACGCTCCGACACGGCACGTATACGACCCGTCAGCGAAACTTCCCTCGCCCGAGGGAACGGGGGATTCCTGTTACCGGTCGCCCCGCCCGCTCCGGACGCTCACCAGTCGCTGCGCGACGAGGAGCTCGACATGAACTTCCGTACGACGTAGACGAGTCCACCGACCAGGGCCACGAAGATCAGCAGCTTGAAGAGCAGGCCGATGACGAAGCCGACAACCGTGGCTATCAGGCCGCCGAACACGACCAGTGCGATGACCGGCACCGCGACCCACTTCACCCACCACGGCAACCCCGCGAAGATCTCTCCCATCGCACTCAACCTCTCTGCAGTCCGGCACTGTCCGGCCCCTCTGGTACCGGATCCACAATGTCCTGCACCCGATGCTAGGGCCGGGACATGCCGCTCCGGGGGCCTCGCACCCCTTGTCCTCCCCTGACTGATCCCCTAGGGAACCCCGAGGTCGCAGGTCAGCTCTCCGGGGGAGAGAACACCACCATGACCCTGAGGTCCTCGCTGATGTGGTGGAACTTGTGGGCGACGCCGGCCGGTACGTACACCACGCTGCCGCGCGCGACCTGGGTGGTCTCCATGCCCACGGTGATCGCCGCGCGTCCGCTCACCACGAGGTAGACCTCGTCCTGGCGGTGCGACTGCTGAGGGTCCTGCGCGCCCGCGTCGAGTGCGTACAGGCCGACCGACATGTTCCGCTCACGCAGGAACTGGAGATACGCGCCGTCGTTGGCGGCGCGCTCCGCCTCCAGCTCGTCCAACCGGAATGCCTTCATCGACTTCGTCCGCCCTCGTCGTACTCGTAACCGATCTCTTCTGCCACGATCAGACACATGAAGAATTTCCTAGTCAAGACGATCGCCAACGCGGGTGCCCTGGCGGTCGCCGTCTGGCTGCTCGACAAGATCACCCTGACCGGTGGCAGCACCGGCAAGAAGGTCTGGACGCTGATCATCGTCGCCCTGGTCTTCGGCCTGGTGAACTTCCTGGTCAAGCCGGTCGTGAAGGTGCTGACCTTCCCGCTGTTCATCCTGACGCTCGGCCTGTTCACGCTGGTCGTCAACGCGCTGATGCTGCTGCTGACCTCGTGGCTCGCCGACAAGCTCGACCTGAGCTTCCACGTCGAGGGGTTCTGGACCGCTGTCCTGGGCGGTCTGATCATCTCGATCGTGTCCTGGGCCCTGCACGTCGTCCTGCCCGACGAGGACTGAGGAGGAATGACCTACCGGGTCTGTTTCGTCTGTACGGGCAACATCTGCCGTTCCCCGACGGCCGAGTCGGTCTTCCGCGCCCGCATAGCGGAAGCCGGCCTGGACGGCCTGGTCGAGGTCGACAGTGCCGGTACGGACGGCTGGCACGAGGGCGACGGCGCGGACCCACGCACCGTGTCCGTCCTGGAGGAGCACGGTTACAGCGGCGTCCATACGGCCCGGCAGTTCCGCTCCTCCTGGTTCTCCCGCCTCGACCTCGTCATCGCCCTCGATGCCGGCCACCTCAGGACCCTTCGGCGCCTCGCCCCCACACCGGAGGACGCCGGAAAGGTACGGCTGCTGCGTTCGTACGACCCCGCCGCGGGCGCCGACCTCGACGTTCCGGACCCGTACTACGGGGGCCCGGACGGCTTCGAGGAGTGCCTTGAGATGGTGGAGGCGGCGAGCGAGGGTCTGCTCGCCGAGGTGCGCGAGCAGACGGAAGGACGGGTGGCATGAGGGACAGAACTGCGGACACGGGAGAGGGCACGCGCGCGGTGCGGGCCGGACTGCCCGAGACGGTCAAGAACGAACCGACCCTGCCCGGTCCGGCCTTCGCCGCCCATTTCCACCTGCCCGGCGAGGTCGACGGCCCGTACACCTACGGCCGCGACACGAATCCGAGCTGGAGCCTGCTGGAGCACGCCATCGGCGAGCTGGAGGCGCCGGGGCAGGACGGGGTGGAGACGCTGGTCTTCGCCTCGGGCATGGCCGCCATCGCCGCCGTGCTCTTCTCGCAGCTGCGCGCCGGGGACACGGTCGTCCTGCCCAGCGACGGCTACCAGGTGCTGCCGCTGATCCGCGCCCAGCTGGAGGCGTACGGCATCGAGGTACGCACCGCCCCGACCGGCGGCGACGCCCAGCTCGACGTTCTCGACGGCGCGCGGCTGCTGTGGATCGAGAGCCCGTCCAACCCCGGACTCGACGTGTGCGACATCCGGCGGCTCGTCGAGGCGGCACACGCGCGTGGGGCACTCGTCGCTGTCGACAACACGCTCGCCACACCGCTCGGACAGCGCCCGCTGGAGCTCGGCGCGGACTTCTCCGTCGCCAGTGGCACCAAGCAGCTCACGGGGCACGGAGACGTCCTTCTCGGGTACGTCACCGGCCGCGAGGGCGAGGCCATGGACGCCGTCCGTCGCTGGAGGAAGATCGTCGGGGCGATCGCGGGGCCCATGGAGGCATGGCTCGCCCATCGGTCGATCGCGACCCTTCAGATGCGGGTGGACCGGCAGAACGCGACCGCGCTCGTGCTCGCGCAGGCGTTGCAGGCGCGGCCCGAGGTGAGCGGGCTGCGCTACCCGGGGCTGTCCGACGACCCCTCGCACAAGATCGCATCACAGCAGATGCGGCGCTATGGATGCGTGGTCGCCTTCACGCTGCCCACGCGTGCGCGTGCCGAGCGTTTCCTGGACGCCCTGCGGCTCGTGGACGACGCGACGAGCTTCGGCGGGGTGCGCTCGACCGCCGAGCGGCGCCGACGCTGGGGCGGGGACGACGTGCCCGAGGGCTTCATCCGCTTCTCGGTCGGGGCGGAGGACCCCGAGGACCTGCTGGCGGACGTGCTGCGGGCATTGGACGAGTCGGCCGACTGACCGTTTCAGCAGGGCATTCAGCGACGCCCGGCCATGTCCGGATACGCACAACGGACGGTCCGAGCCTCCCCCCTCGTGGCTCGGACCGCCCCGGTTCCCGCGCGCGAAGAACCGCGCGAACAAGGCTAGTTGACTCTGTGTCAGTGTCCAATCACAGTAGCGACAGAGACCTATCGACATATTTATAGTTGGGCCCCTGCCCCGGGGCCGCGAAAGGGGCGGGGGGGACGCCACCATGGATCTGGCCTTGCTGCGCACTTTCGTGACGGTGCACCGCTCCGGTTCCTTCACCCGCGCCGCCGCGCTGCTCGGACTGTCCCAGCCGGCCGTCACCTCGCAGATCCGCACCCTGGAACGGCAGTTGGGGCGCCCCCTGTTCCTACGGCAGGCCCGCGGCGTGACCCCCACGACCATCGGCGACGAACTCGCGCACAAGGCCGCACCTCATCTCGATGCCCTGGTGGAGATCACCGAGACCGGCCTCGACGACGAGTCGTCCTTGCGCACGCTGCATCTTGCGGGGCCTCCCGAGTTCACCGCCGAGCGGGCACTGCCCGCCCTCACCGAGCTGACCGGCGAGGACGGCCAGGGTTTCGCTCTGCGGGCCTCCTTCGGCAACGCCGAGGAGACCCTGGAGGGGCTGGCCGCCGGACATCATGATCTGGCCATCAGCACGGCCCGTCCACGGGGTGCGCTGCTTACCGCGAGCACGCTCTGCGACGAGGAGCACGTCCTGGTCGCCGCTCCGAGCTGGGCCGACCAGCTCGGCTCAGGAGAGGCGGTCAGGGCGCTTCCCGCGGTCAAGCGAGCCCCCGCCTTCGAGAACGTGCCCGTGATCGAGGTGCACGAGTCGCTGCCTTTCGTCTCGCGCTACTGGGCCTCCGTCTTCGATTGCCGCCCGGCCGCACCGGGCACCGTCGTCGTCCCCGATCTGCGCGCCGTACTCGCCTGTGCGGTCGCGGGCGCTGGGCTCGCGGTGCTGCCGCGGTATCTGTGCGCGGCCGCGCTGGAGCGCGGGGACGTCGTCGCCCTGCATGAGCCCACCGTGCCTCCGCTGCGCACGTACTTCCTGGTGGTGCGCACAGGGACGCTGGCGATGCCACATATCGCGCGGGCGCACGAATGGCTGCTGCGGGCGGCTGTCGACTGGTGTTGAGCTGGGATTTCGCGCTCATAACCCAGCGAGCCCGGCCGGTGACACCACGCGATGTTTCACGTGGAACCATCCGGGCCACATACCCCCCATGACCGTCCGACCCGTGGTCAAGCGCACCGCACGTGCCGTCCTGCTCGACGGCGACGATCTGGTCCTGATCAAGCGCACCAAGCCCGGCATGGATCCTTACTGGCTGACTCCCGGTGGTGGAGTCGAGCCGACGGACACGACCGTCGTCGACGCCCTGCACCGCGAGGTGTACGAGGAGCTCGGCGCCAAGATCACCGACGTGGTGCCCTGCTTCGTGGACACCGTCGAGCACATCGGCGACGACGGGGGCGCGACCGGGGTGAAAGTGCAGCACTTCTTCGTCTGCCACCTGGAATCGATGGACCCGTCCCTGCGGCACGGCCCCGAAGTGGACGAGCCCATCGGGGAGTACGAGATCGTCCGGGTGCCGTTCACCCGCGTCGGAATCGCCTCCGTCCACCTGGTCCCGCTGTCCCTGCGGCACTATCTGGACGGCAACATCGAGGGCGTACGGGCCATGCACGCGCCGGACCTGGGCTGACCCCTCGCGAGGTCACTGGGCCAGGACGAGCTCCTCCACGGAGTCGTGGCGTATGCGTTCCGGCGGGATCCCGATGGACCTGAGCGTGTCCACACCGCTGCGGATCATGCCGGGCGGGCCCGAGAGGTAGGCGTCGTACTCGTGCCAGGGACCGTACTGGCGTACGGCGTCGGGGAGCTGGAGACCGGCCTGCTGGTCGACGACGGCTCGGACCGACAGCCAGGGGTGGGACTGCTGGAGCCTGAGCATCGTGTCGATGTCGTACAGGTCGTTGTCGGTGCGGGCTCCGTAGAACACCTCGACCGATCGTCGTGCACCGTGTTCGGCCAGGTCCTCGACCAGCGCCTTGATCGGAGCTATGCCGGTACCTCCGCCCAGGCAAAGCAGTCCGCTGTCGGTGGTGTGGTCCACGGTCATCGACCCGGCGGGCGGACCGAGCCGGATGATGTCGCCGGGGCGGGCTCGGCGCACCAGGGCATTGGAGACCCAGCCTGCGGGAACGGCTTTCACGTGGAACGACAGCAGCCCGTCCGAGCGGGGTGCCGAGGCGAAGGAGTAATGCCGCCATATGCGCGGCCACCACGGCGTCTCCAGGCTCGTGTACTGGCCGGCGAGGAACGGATAGGGCTGGTCGGGCCGGACGGCGACGACGGCGACATCCGGGGTCCTCAGGTCGTGGGAGACGACCTCCGCGTACCACCAGGCCGGAGCGCGCCGTTCGTCCGCGGCCGCCGCGTCGATCATCATCTGCGAGATCCTCGTGTACGCCCGAACCCAGGCCGCTTCGGTCTCCGTGTCCCAACTGTCGGAGGCGTACTTGCTCAGCGCGCCGATGAGGCACTCCCCGACCGCCGGGTAGTGCTCGGCGCGAGTGCCGTACTTGCGGTGTCCCCGCCCCAGGCCCTGCAGGTACTCGACCAGGACCGGGGTGTTGTCGATGTGCTCGGCCGCCGTCAACAGTGCCCTGAGCAGGCGGTCCCGCTGGGCGTCCATGGCGGCGGGGAACAGCGGGCGCAGATGGGGATGGCGTACGAAGAGCAACGCGTAGAAGTACGACGTGACCTTCCCGGCGACGGGGTCGATCTCGGCCATGGTCCGGCGGATACGGACGGCGTCCGGGGAGGACGGCTGGAGAGTGTCCTGGTGCGGGGAGAAGCGCTGCACGGGGACCAGGGGGTGCGCGGAAGCCGACCCTCCCGGGACCTGTGCCCGGTCGAACGGTGCGGGTGTCTCCTCAGTGGGTGTGGCTTCCTCGCGGTCGGTCTCCGTACCGGGCGGCGCTGTGGTCCGGGCCGAGGCCTCGGGCGGCGCGATGGTCTGGGCCGACGGGTCCGTTTCGATGGCTGCCGGGGCTCCTGGAGAGTCGTCCACCGCCGGCTGATGGCCGGAAGCGAACCAGCCGCTCCCGCCCCCGGAAGTACCGTTGTCGGCCGACATGGCGGTCGGAGCGTCCATGGTGTGCCTCGCCTCGAACATCTCTCGGTCGGTCTGCGGACTTCCTCGATCGGAAGATGCCTGCTTCCCCCGCAGACGGCTTGCTTTCCCCGCTCGGCGTCACGGTCGACGCGGCCACATTCATCGTCCCACCGCGTATGGATGCCCTGGCCGCATAACCACAAATGCGGGTTTTCGATCTCTCCGTCCCGATAGGCTGCATTGCCCCTCCCTCGGACGTCACTCCGGATACAGGTGAACCATGAATGGACTCAATTACCGGGCGTGGCGCACCAATTCATAGGCTTCCCACAGGTCCATGCCCGTGTAGGAGTGGGTCGAGATATCGGACAGGTGATGGTCCGCGTTGACCGCCACCGAGATCGGCACCGCGGCGAACAGATTCTTGTCGGAGGATGAGTCCCCGTAGGCAACGCAGTCGGCCCGTGTCACGCCGAACTGCTCGCACAGCCGGTCCGCGATCAGGACTTTGACGGCGGCGCTGAGTGCGCCCGCAGGATCCACGGGCTCGGTGAAGGGGACGGCCGGAAAGCGGGATCCGTGCGCGGCATGGGCTCCCCAACCGATGAGCCGTTCCACGAAGAAGGACGGTGAGAGTGACACCACCGCGCAGTAGTCTCCCCGCCCCCTGATCTCCTCCCAGACCTCACGAATGCGGGTCAGCCACGGTGCGCCTTCGAAGGCCGCGACGACGTGTGCCTCGGTCAGGGACGCCCACAACTCATACACCTGCTGCGCGTATTCGGACGGGCCTATCAGTCCGGCCCCGATCGCCTGGTCGAGCGCCACGGTCTCGGCCTCGAGTCCGAGTTGCCGGGAAATCTGCACAGGCGCACTGGTTCCATGCAGCAAAGTGCCGTCGAGATCGAAGAGATGAAGTCTCGCCATGTTCCTGAGGCTAGTGGTCCATACGATCAGTGAGGCGTCCCGCGTGCTTCCGCTCGATCACCGGACGGTCACCGTTCTCCGATGTTTCACGTGAAACACCCGGCATCTGATCGCGTGTTGTGCGCTTGTCCACGACATGGCCAAAAGCTCGTACGCACCCCAGGAAACAGGTGGACGCCGAGGGCATGAGCGGACAGCCTGACCTGCGTGCCGACTCCTTCTCTCGCCGCTCTCCCCATCCGTCGTCTGACGCTTCGTGACCTCACGGCCTGCGCGGACCTGTCCGAGGACCGGGGGTGGCCACGCGAGGAGCACAAGTGGGGCCTCCTCCTCGCGGCCGGAAAGGGCTACGGCATCGACGACCCCGACGGAGGCCTTGTCACCGCCTGCGTGGTCACGGAGTACGGCCCCTACAGCGAGCCCGATCTGGCAGCGATCGGAATGGTGCTGGTCGCCGAACGCCACGCCCGACAGGGCATCGGCCGTCGGCTCATGCGCCACATCCTGTCCACGATGGGCACCACCCCACTGACTCTTCACGCGACGCCCTACGGCCGCCCGCTCTACGAGGAACTGGGCTTCAAGGTCACCGGCCGGGCGGAGATGCTCCACGGACACTTCACTCCGGGCGGCCCGGCACCGATGGTGAACACGCGTGCGGCCACCGCCGAGGACCTCACCACCATTCTCCGGCTCGACGAGGAGGTGCTCGGCACGGATCGCACCCACCTCATCACCCGGCTGCCTGCCTTCGCCGACCAGTTCCGCGTCGCCGAGGAGAACGGCCGAGTCATCGGATACGCGGCCGCCTGGCCCAACATGCGCACCCATGTCGTGGGCCCGCTGATCGCCCGTGACACCGAGACGGCCCAGGCACTCATCACGTCGCTCGCCATCGGCACCGACCGTCCCCTGCGCACCGACATCGACGTACGGCACGAAGAGCTACGAGCGTGGGCCAAAGAACGCGGTCTGGCGCCGGTCGCCTTCAACTCGGTCATGACCTACGGAATCCCGGAGCTGCCGGGCGACTGGAGCCGGCGGTTCGCTCCGCTGACGGTGGCGGCGCTCTGAGGCACGCCTGTACGACGGCGCCGGTGTCCCGGAGTTTCAGTGGTGCACCACGGTCCGCTGTTCTGCGGGTGTCGCCCCTGCGACCACGGCGCTGGGAGCACTGTCCCGGCGCTCCAGCGCGGCCGAGAGGAACGCGAGGAGAAGGGCCCCGGTGGCCAGGGCGGCGCCCACCCAGTTGGGGGCGGTGTAACCGAGACCGGCCGAGATGACCAGCCCGCCGAGCCAGGCGGAGAGGGCGTTGCCGAGGTTGAAGGCACCGATGTTGACGGCCGAGGCGAGCGTCGGGGCCTCGTGTGCCTGGTCGAGGACCCTCTTCTGGAGCGGCGGCACGGCGGCGAAGCCCAGGGCGCCGATGAGAGCGATCGTGACGCCGGCCAGGACCTTGTGGTGTGCGGTGAACGTGAAGAGCGCGAGCACGACGGCCAGGGCGCCCAGGGAGACGTACAGCATGGGCATCAGGGCCCGGTCGGCGTACTTGCCGCCGACGAGGTTGCCGCCGACCATGCCGAGGCCGAAGAGGACCAGCAGCCAGGTCACCGAGCCGTCGGCGAAGCCTGCCACGTGGGTCATCATCGGCGCGATGTAGGTGATGGCGGCGAAGACACCGCCGAAGCCGAGGACCGTCATCGCCATGGCGAGCAGCACCTGAGCGTTCTTGAAGGCGGCCAGCTCGTGACGCAGGCGTACGCCCTCGGGCCTGGGCATGTCAGGGACGAGCCTGGCGATGCCGATCAGGCCGATGACGCCGAGGGCCGCGACGATCGTGAACGTGAGACGCCAGCCGGCACCCTGCCCGATCAGTGTGCCCAGTGGGACGCCGACGACATTGGCGACGGTCAGGCCGGTGAACATCATCGAGATGGCTCCGGCCTTCTTGTCCGGAGCCACCAGGTCGGCGGCGACGACCGAGCCGATCCCGAAGAACGCTCCGTGGGCGAGGGAGGCGACCACCCGGCCGATCAGCATGACGGTGAAGGCCGGGGCGAGGGCGGAGAGCAGGTTGCCGACGACGAACAGCCCCATCAGCAGCATCAGCATCCGCTTGCGGGAGATCTTGGTACCGAGGGCGGTCATCAGCGGGGCGCCGAACATGACGCCGAGCGCGTAGCCGGTGACCAGGAAGCCGGCGGTGGGGATGGAGACCCCGAAGTCGTCCGCGACCTCGGGCAGCAACCCCATGATCACGAACTCGGTCGTTCCGATTCCGAAGGCCCCGATCGCGAGGGCCAGGAGCGCGAGCGGCATGGGGGGTGACACCTTCCCAGACGATTGCAGGAACATGTTGCGCTCGACTACAATAATTGCAGACGCGCTATATATGCAAACGGCGACGACCTCTCCCTACACCTGCGATACCCGCACGGGAGTGCCCCGGAATAGGGTGCGGACATGGGAGATCTTGATATTCGGCCCGCCACGACGGACGACGTCTCCGCGATCGTCGGCATGCTCGCCGACGACCCCTTGGGTGCCCAGCGGGAGTCACCGGACGACCTGAAGCCCTATCTGGCAGCGCTGGAGCGCCTCTCCTCCGACCCGAACCAGCATGTGGTCGTCGCGACGCGGGAGGACCGCGTGGTCGGCACGCTTCAGCTCACCATCGTTCCGGGACTGTCCCGCCGCGGTGCCACCAGATCGATCATCGAAGGGGTGCGCATCCACGCCGATGAGCGTGGCAGCGGACTCGGGTCCCGGCTCATCGAGTGGGCGATCGAGGAATCCCGCCGTCAGAACTGCCAGTTGGTGCAGCTGACGTCCGACAACACACGTACTGACGCCCATCGCTTCTACGAACGGCTCGGTTTCACTGCCTCACACGTGGGCTTCAAGCTGGCCCTTTGATCGTTCTCCATGGCCGTTTCCTCTCAGCACAGCAAGGGCGCCCTGTTTCACGTGAAACAGGGCGCCGCTCACTCGGATCGGGCACAGGGGCCTAGCCGATGCCTCGCCACCCCTCCGGATCCACTCCACCCGGCACGGAAGCCCCCTCGTCGTACGGCTGTCGAGTGAACACGAACGAACCGAGGTCGAGGTGGTCCACGGATCCGTCAGGCCGCCGTACGGCCTTCAGGAGCTCCCCCTGGAAGTAGCCCTCCAGGCCCGTCCAGGTGCCGTCACCGTTGGCCCGGAATCGCGAACGCCGGCCCGTTCCCGACAGAGGCTCCAGCGAGACCAGTCCGTCCGCCGTCAGTCGTAGGGCGAATCCATGCGTTCCCCAGTACCACTGACCCGCCAACTCCAGCGCAGACGAATCGACTTCACGCATCGGGCGCCAGGGTTCGGGGATCCTGGGCTCCGCCTCGGCGACGATCCGTACGAGATCGGACCCCACGACGGACAGCAACGGGCCGGAGGTGCAGTTGGCCAGCACGACCGCGGCGACATCGTCCGTCACACTGATCGTGAGGTTCGCGAGGAACCCCGGCAGCGAGCCCGAATGACCCACGAGCAGGCGTCCGTCACGGTGCTGGATCTGCAACCCGAGCCCGTACGTGGCACCGTCGGCGAGCTCCCCCGTCCCGGCCGGTGCCGCGGGCGTACGCATCTCGCGCAGGGCCTCCGCGCACAGCACCCGGTCGTCGCCGTTCGCCAGGAAGACCGCGAAGCGCGCCAAGTCCGCTGCGGTCGACCAGAGTTGGCCGGCTGGAGCCATTCGCCCCAGGTCCTCGGAGGGCTCGGGCAGCATCACATCGGCCCACGGATGGACCGCCCAGCCGCCCGCATGCGGTGCTTCCGGATGGACACTCGTGCGGTCGAGACCCAGAGGTGCGAGTACTTCAGACCGGAGCACCTCCTCCCAGGGAGCCCCGCGCAGCTTCTCGACGAGGGCTCCCAGCAGCGTGTAGCCGGGGTTCGAGTAGTGGAAGAGGCGTCCGACCGGATGCAGGAAGGGCTGCTCACCCAGTACGTCGGCGAGTTCGGGACGCAGAGCCCCTGAGGTGCGCTCCCACCAGGGTGCTGGGGACTCGGCCGCCAACCCACCGGTGTGGGCGAGGAGTTCGGCAACGGTGGCCTCCCCCGCTCCGGTGCCGGGTACGTGCTTCTCCAGCGGGTCGCCGAGGTCGATCAGCCCCTCGTCACGCAGCCGCAGGACGAGGACGGCGGTGAAGGTCTTGGTGATCGAGCCGATGCGGTACTGCACGTTCTCGTCCGGGCCGTGCCCGTCCACCGAGGTGCGCGCACCGCGCCACACGGTCCGTCCGTCCCGCACGACCGCCGCGACCAGTGAGGGTGCCCTCCCCTCTGCCTGAGCCACGGCGATCCGGTGCAGCAGCGCCCGGCGCGTGCCGGGAAGCAGCTCTTCCTGAGATGTCGTCATGCCCTCAGTCCATCCCGTCGGGTGGGCGGGCGTCGACTTCTTTAGCCCTGGGGAGACGGTGGACGGTCGACTGACGGCTGTGCTTCCCGGCCCCGTGAAGCCCCGGTGAGGAGCACGGATGCGACGAGGCGCGGGCATCACGTCTGGGCCATGTCCACGAAGCGCGAGTAATGCCCCTGGAAGGCGACGGTGATCGTCGCTGTCGGGCCGTTACGGTGCTTGCCCACGATGATGTCCGCCTCGCCCGCGCGTGGTGACTCCTTCTCGTACGCGTCCTCGCGGTGCAGCAGGATCACCATGTCCGCGTCCTGCTCGATGGAGCCGGACTCACGCAGGTCGGACACCATGGGCTTCTTGTCCGTGCGCTGCTCGGGACCACGGTTGAGCTGCGAGAGCGCGATCACCGGGACCTCCAGCTCCTTGGCGAGGAGCTTGAGGTTACGGGACATGTCCGACACCTCCTGCTGACGGCTCTCGGAGCGCTTGGACCCACCGGCCTGCATGAGCTGCAGATAGTCGATGATCACGAGCTTGATGTCGTTGCGCTGCTTCAGCCGGCGGCACTTCGCCCGGATCTCCATCATCGACAGGTTCGGGGAGTCGTCGATGTAGAGCGGCGCGGAGGACACCTCGGGCATCCGGCGCGCCAGCCGGGTCCAGTCCTCGTCCGTCATGGTGCCCGAACGCATGTGGTGCAGGGCCACCCGCGCCTCGGCCGACAGGAGGCGCATCGCGATCTCGTTGCGCCCCATCTCGAGGGAGAAGATGACGCTGGCCAGGTTGTGCTTGATCGAGGCCGCGCGGGCGAAGTCCAGCGCGAGGGTGGACTTGCCCATGGCGGGGCGGGCCGCGATGACGATCATCTGGCCCGGGTGCAGACCATTGGTGAGCGAGTCGAGGTCGGTGAAGCCGGTCGGTACCCCGGTCATCTCGCCGCTGCGCGAGCCGATCGCCTCGATCTCGTCGAGCGCGCCCTCCATGATGTCGCCGAGGGGCAGGTAGTCCTCACTGGTGCGCTGCTCGGTGACCGCGTAGATCTCGGCCTGGGCGCGGTTGACGATCTCGTCGACGTCGTCGTCGGCCGCGTATCCCATCTGGGTGATGCGCGTCCCCGCCTCGACCAGGCGCCGCAGGACCGCCCGCTCGTGGACGATCTCCGCGTAGTACTCCGCGTTCGCGGCCGTCGGCACGGTCTGGACGAGGGTGTGCAGATACGATGCGCCGCCGACCTTGTTGATCTCGCCGCGCTTGGTGAGCTCGGCGGCAATCGTGATGGGGTCGGCCGGCTCGCCCTTGGCGTAGACGTCCAGGATCGCCTGGAAGATCGTCTCGTGGGCGGGCTTGTAGAAGTCGTGGCCCTTGATGACCTCGACGACGTCCGCGATGGCGTCCTTGGACAGGAGCATGCCGCCGAGGACGGACTGCTCCGCGTCCAGGTCCTGGGGCGGGACCCGCTCGAAAGCGGTACCTCCGCCGTCCCACTCGCCGGTGTCCCTGCCGCGATCGTGCTGCTCGTCACGCCCCCGGCCTCCGTCGCCGCGGCGACGCGAGGAAGGCAGACGATCACTGGGACCGCTGTCGGCCCACGGGTCGTCCAAGGGCTCGGAAATACTCACCGAGCCACCTCCTCCCGTCCGCCGAGCGGACCCTCGCCGTGCTTCTCAGTTCTACGGCACGGCACTGACAAATGAGACGCCCAACTCCGGTTCTGGCGCGTCGGTTTTGTGATGGTTTCCAGGCCGACGGACGGAGTGGGCGCCGGTCCACCGTAGGCCCGCGGGCACCGTCAGCCAATCTGGTTATCCACAGGCCATGTGGACGACGGCCCGGATGCTGTGGAGAACTCCGCAAAACCTGTGCACGACCCGGTGGACAGCCCTGTGAACAAGCTCCGCACCCTTCTTACAAACCCGCACTGACCTGCATTTTCGTCGTCCACCGGCTGTGCAGGAGAAAAACTTTCCCGACAGGCTCAAGATCAGTTCGAACTGTACACAGCGATGGGCACTCTCTGAACGCGAGTAAGGGTCTAAACTCTATTGCATCTCTTACCTGTGGACGATTAGATTGGTGCACATGACACAGGCGTCCGCGACCCCCAAGGCCACCCGGAGACAGCACGACCGCGAGATCGTCGCACTCGCCGTTCCGGCCTTCGGCGCGCTCGTAGCCGAGCCCCTCTTCGTCATGGCCGACAGCGCGATCGTCGGCCATCTGGGCACCGCCCAACTCGCCGGGCTCGGCATCGCCTCGGCTCTCCTCACGACAGCCGTCAGCGTCTTCGTCTTCCTCGCCTACGCCACCACGGCCGCCGTCGCCCGCCGGGTGGGAGCCGGCGATCTCCAGGCAGCCATCCGCCAGGGGATGGACGGCATCTGGTTGGCACTACTGCTCGGCGCAGCCGTCATCGCCGTCGTCCTGCCCGCCGCCCCGTCGATCGTCGAGCTTTTCGGTGCCTCTGACACGGCGGCCCCCTACGCGACCACCTATCTGCGGATCTCGGCCCTCGGCATCCCCGCCATGTTGGTGGTCCTCGCTTCGACCGGGGTACTCCGCGGGCTGCAGGACACCAGAACTCCGCTCTACGTCGCCATCGCCGGGTTCGTAGCCAACGCCGCTCTCAACGTAGGGCTCGTCTACGGCGCCGACCTCGGCATCGCGGGTTCCGCCTGGGGCACAGTCATCGCCCAGTGCGGCATGGCCGCCGCCTATCTCGTGGTCGTCGTCCGCGGAGCCCGCAGGCACGGCGCCTCTTTGCGCCCTGACGCCGCCGGGATCAGGGCCTCCGCCCAAGCCGGTGTCCCTCTGCTGGTTCGCACGCTTTCCCTGAGGGCGATCCTGATGATCGCCACTGCCGTCGCAGCCCGTCTGGGGGACGCCGACATCGCCGCCCACCAGATCATCCTGTCCCTGTGGAGCCTGCTCGCCTTCGCACTGGACGCCATCGCGATCGCCGGCCAGGCCATCATCGGGCGCTATCTGGGCGCCGACGACACCGAGGGCGCCCGCCAGGCATGCCGTCGGATGGTCGAGTGGGGCATCGCAGTCGGAGTCGTTCTCGGCGTGCTGGTCGTACTCTCCCGACCGCTGTTCCTTCCCCTGTTCACCAGTGACTCCGCGGTCAAGGACACCGCTCTGCCGGCTCTGGTGATCGTGGCTCTCTCCCAGCCGATCTGCGGAGTGGTCTTCGTCCTGGACGGCGTGCTGATGGGAGCGGGCGACGGACCGTACCTCGCCTGGGCCATGGTGATCACCCTGGCCGTCTTCGCCCCGGTAGCACTGCTCGTGCCCGTACTGGGTGGCGGACTCACCGCACTGTGGGCAGCCATGACACTGATGATGGTGATCCGCATGCTGACCCTCTGGCTGCGAACGCGTTCAGGCCGCTGGATCGTCACCGGCGCGACCCGCTGACCGTTTCACGTGAAACATCGTGGGCCGTCACGTTTCACGTGAAACACCACGCGACCCACGATGGCTTGTGGCATGCAAGAGGGGCCGTCCCCATGGGCACGGCCCCTCTCACCACTGCTCAAAACAACCGCAGCCGTCAGGCCGCGACAACCTCGATGTTGACCTTGGCGGCAACCTCGGGGTGCAGACGCACGGACGTCTCGTGGGCGCCCAGGGTCTTGATCGGCGAGCCCAGCTCGATGCGGCGCTTGTCGACCTCGGGGCCACCGGAAGCCTTGATCGCGGAAGCGATGTCGGCCGGGGTGACAGAACCGAAGAGACGACCGGCGTCGCCGGAGCGGACGGCCAGGCGGACCTTGACGCCCTCGAGCTGCGCCTTCACCTGGTTGGCCTGCTCGATGGTCTGGATCTCGTGGATCTTGCGAGCACGACGAATCTGCTCGACGTCCTTCTCGCCGCCCTTGGTCCAGCGGATCGCAAAGTTCCGCGGGATCAGGTAGTTGCGAGCGTAACCGTCCTTGACGTCGACGACGTCGCCCGCGGCACCGAGGCCGGAGACCTCGTGGGTGAGGATGATCTTCATTAGTCGGTCACCCTTCCCTTATCGCGCGGTGGACGTGTAGGGCAGCAGCGCCATCTCACGGCTGTTCTTGACGGCCGTGGCGACGTCACGCTGGTGCTGCGTGCAGTTGCCGGTCACGCGGCGGGCACGGATCTTGCCGCGGTCGGAAATGAACTTCCGCAGCATGTTCGTGTCCTTGTAGTCCACGTACGTGACCTTGTCCTTGCAGAAAGCGCAGACCTTCTTCTTAGGCTTGCGCACAGGCGGCTTCGCCATGGTGTTTCTCCTGTGTGATCAAGAAGTGTGGGTACGACCCACCCCTCGGCCCGAGGCCTAGAAGGGGGGCTCGTCCGAGTAGCCGCCGCCACCGCCGCTGCCGCCGGAGTTTCCACCCCAGCCGCCGCCGCTGCCGCCGCCCTGGTTGCCACCGGCGGGAGTGCCGGTCGCCCAGGGGTCGTCAGCGGGAGCGCTGGCGCCCTGCTGACCGCCGCCGGGGCCACCGCCCCAGCCGCCGCCACCCTGGCCACCGGCGCCACCGCCGCTGAAACCGCCCTGGCCACCACGACCGGCACCGCCGGCCGTCTTGGTGACCTTGGCCGTGGCACTGCGCAGGCTGGCGCCGACTTCCTCGACGTCCAGCTCGTAGACCGTGCGCTTGACGCCCTCACGGTCCTCGTAGGACCGCTGCTTCAGCCGGCCCTGCACGATGACGCGCATGCCTCGCTGGAGCGACTCGGCGACGTTCTCCGCCGCCTGACGCCAGACCGAGCAGGTCAGGAACAGGCTTTCGCCGTCCTTCCACTCGTTCGTCTGACGGTCGAAGGTGCGGGGGGTGGACGCGACACGGAACTTCGCGACCGCCGCACCGGAAGGGGTGAAGCGCAGCTCGGGGTCATCGACAAGATTGCCGACGACCGTGATGACGGTCTCGCCTGCCATGGGGAACCTCTCGGCGGGTTTGCTCTGGCTGCTTGGTTGCTGCTACTCGGATCCCGGGATCAACTGAGCGGAAGCTCAGTGGGTCTCGGGGCGGAGGACCTTGGTCCGGAGGACCGACTCGTTCAGGTTCAGCTGGCGGTCGAGCTCCTTGACGACCGCAGGCTCGGCCTGCAGGTCGATGACCGAGTAGATGCCCTCGGGCTTCTTCTTGATCTCGTACGAGAGCCGACGACGGCCCCAGGTGTCGACCTTCTCCACCTTGCCGTTGCCCTCACGGACGACGGAGAGGAAGTTCTCGATCAGGGGGGCGACAGCGCGCTCCTCCAGATCGGGGTCGAGGATGACCATCACCTCGTAGTGACGCATGTAAAACCCACCTCCTTTGGACTCAACGGCCACGGTCGTTCCGTGGCAGGAGGGTTGTGATGCGTACGCAACGGTATCGGCCGCCACTGACATCGGGGCTTCCTCGCGGTAGCTCCGGTCGTGACATGGGCAGACACCGTGCAGACGGTACAGACTACCCGCACACCGGCTTCCGGTTGAAATCCGGCCCCGAGGACGGTCACTCTGTACAACATCGGGTGTGTATGGCGCTACGTTGCGCCGTCTTCCGCAGGAGGTGCCCTATGGCACAGGCAATGCGACCCAACACCGCCGGAGGCCTTTTCGCCACGGACGGAAAGTCCCATCCCCTCCAGGACACGCTGCTCGCGGTGACCCTGGTGCTGGGCATCACGGCGTTCGTCTCGGCGATGTTCCACAACCTGCACCTGCTCAGCTCCTGGACCGGCCTGGTGGGCATCCTCACCGGTGCCTACGGCCAGTGGGTCTCGGAGACGACCCGGGAGCGCTTCGGGCTGATCCTGGGCCTCGGCGCGGCCGCGGTCGGATTCTTCCTCGGCATGGCGCACGGCGGCCTCTTCGGCGGGGTCATCAACTGACGCCACGGGCACCGTCCCCTCAACACCACCCAAAGCACCGCGGAACGCCTCAGCGGCCCATGAGCCGGGGCGCAGGTCCCGTACGCCCAGTCTGGGCGCTCGCAAGGCGCAGTAGGCTTCGGCGCGAGAGCCGGAGCCCCTGTACCCATGGGGACACACCAGCCCGAGGAGCGCCCCACAATGAGCCTGACCCTGAGGACGATCAGTCGCGAGCAGCATCTGGCGTACATCCAGAGCCTGCCCTCGGCGAGCCACATGCAGGTTCCTGCCTGGGCAGACGTCAAGGCGGAGTGGCGCTCCGAGAGCCTCGGCTGGTTCGACGAGAGGACCGGCGAGCTGGTCGGCGCGGGTCTGGTCCTCTACCGTCAGCTGCCCAAGATCAAGCGCTACCTCGCCTATCTGCCCGAGGGCCCGGTCATCAACTGGTTCGCGCCGAATCTGACCGAGTGGCTGGAACCGATGCTCGCGCATCTCAAGCACCAGGGCGCCTTCTCCGTGAAGATGGGTCCGCCGGTGATCATCCGGCGCTGGGAGGCCACCTCCATCAAGGCCGGCATCCAGAACCCGGACGTGAAGCGCCTGCGCGACATCGAGGCCGACTTCATCGAGCCGCGCGCCTTCGAAGTCGCAGACAAGCTGCGGCGGATGGGCTGGCAGCAGGGCGAGGACGGGGGAGCCGGCTTCGGTGACGTGCAGCCCCGCTACGTCTACCAGGTGCCGCTCGCGAACCGCTCCCTGGAAGAGGTCCACAAGAACTTCAACCAGCTGTGGCGCCGCAACATCAAGAAGGCCGAGAAGGCCGGTGTCGAGGTCGTCCAGGGCGGTTACCAGGACCTCGAGGAATGGCAGCGGCTGTACGAGATCACGGCGGTGCGCGACCACTTCCGGCCCCGCCCGCTGTCGTACTTCCAGCGCATGTGGACGGCCCTCAACAGCGAGGACCCCAACCGGATGCGGCTGTACTTCGCCCGGCACGAGGGCGTGAACCTGTCGGCGGCCACCATGCTGATCGTCGGCGGCCACGTCTGGTACTCCTACGGCGCCTCCGACAACATCGGCCGTGAGGTCCGGCCCTCGAACGCGATGCAATGGCGGATGCTGCGTGACGCCTACGCGCTCGGCGCGACCGTCTACGACCTGCGGGGCATCTCCGACTCGCTGGACGAGACCGACCACCTCTTCGGTCTGATCCAGTTCAAGGTGGGCACGGGCGGCCAGGCCGCCGAGTACCTCGGCGAGTGGGACTTCCCGCTCAACAAGCTGCTCCACAAGGCCCTCGACATCTACATGTCGCGCCGCTGATCTCGCGTTCTTCGCTTCAATAGCTCCCATACCTCTGATACACCGCAGCGACCAGAAAGGTTCCAGGTCCGGCCATGGCGCTCACGCTCTACGTCGACACCGCGCGCTGGCGGGCGCATCACAAGCACGTGCAGGAGCAGTTCCCGGGGCTCGTCCCGGTCTGCAAGGGCAACGGCTACGGCTTCGGGCACGAGCGGCTGGCGGAGGAGGCGACCCGGCTGGGCTCGGACGTCCTCGCCGTCGGTACGACCTACGAGGCCGCGCGGATCAAGGACTGGTTCGGCGGTGACCTGCTGGTGCTGACGCCGTACCGGCGCGGCGAGGAACCCGTACCGCTGCCCGACCGCGTCATCCGCTCGGTGTCCTCGATCGACGGGGTCTACGGCCTCGTGGGCGCCCGTGTCGTCATCGAGGTGATGTCCTCGATGAAGCGGCACGGCATCAGTGAGCAGGACCTGCCGCAGCTGCACGCCGCCATAGAGAACGTCCGCCTCGAGGGTTTCGCGATCCACCTGCCGCTGGACCGCACCGACGGCTCGGACGCGGTCGAGGAGGTCATCGGCTGGATGGACCGGCTGCGCGCGGCCCGGCTGCCGCTGCACACCGTGTTCGTCAGCCACCTCAAGGCCGAGGATCTCGCCCGGCTGCAGCAGCAGTTCCCGCAGACCCGCTTCCGCGCCCGCATCGGCACGCGGCTGTGGCTCGGGGACCACGAGGCCACCGAGTACCGCGGTGCCGTCCTGGACGTCACCCGCGTCTCCAAGGGGGACCGCTTCGGCTACCGGCAGCAGAAGGCGGCCTCCGACGGCTTCCTGGTCGTCGTGGCGGGTGGTACGTCGCACGGCGTGGGCCTGGAGGCCCCGAAGGCGCTGCACGGCGTCATGCCGCGCGCCAAGGGCGTCGCCCGGGCCGGTCTGGCCACGGTCAACCGGAACCTTTCTCCGTTCGTCTGGGGCGGCAAGCAGCGCTGGTTCGCCGAACCGCCGCACATGCAGGTCTCCATCCTGTTCGTGCCCTCGGATGCCCCGGAGCCGAAGGTCGGCGAGGAGCTGGTGGCCCATCTGCGGCACACCACCACGCAGTTCGACCGGATCGTCGATCGCTGAGCGCTTGAGCACTGCTTGCGAAAAGGCCGTACACGGAGACTTCCGTGTACGGCCTTTCACGTGAGTGGCTCAACCGGCGTACGCCATACAGGTGGTGTTCGCTCAGAGCGAACCGTCGGTGGTCTCCCGGTCACTGCGGTCGCCTCCCCATTCCACCGGCCCGTCGAAGTGGGCCGCGTGCCGCGGTGGATGGGCTGCGGGACCCAGCACGAAGACGTCCTCCGCTCCGTCGAGCACACCGCCCGAGGGATCGTCGTCGCCGGCCCGGCGCACCACGTCCCGTTCCGGCATGAGGATGTCGCGCACGACCATCACACAGAGGTAGGCCGTGCCCAGCAGATGCAGTCCGATGGCCCAGTGGTACCCGTCGGTCGGCAGACCCTTGTGGGCGTTGCCGCTGGTCGTGTACGCCAGGTACATCCAGATGCCCAGGAAGTACGCGACCTCGCACGCCTGCCAGATCAGGAAGTCCCGCCACTTGGGCCGGGCCAGCACGGCCAGCGGCACCATCCACAGGACGTACTGCGGTGAGTAGACCTTGTTGGTGAGGATGAAGGCGGCGACGATCAGGAAGGCGAGCTGGGCGAAACGTGGCCGCCGTGGGGCGGTCAGGGCAAGCACCGCGATGCCTGCGCAAGACAGCAGCACCAGCAGCGTGGCGAGGAGGTTGACGGTCTCCGTGCTCAGCGGGTCGCTCGAATTCTGGGCCCAGATCAGCCAGAAGGAGCCGAAGTCCACTCCGCGTTCCTGGCTGAACGTGTAGAACTTCGACCAGCCGTCGAAGGCGAAGTACATCACCGGCAGGTTCACCACGAGCCAGGAGACGACTGCGCCGCCCAGGGCCTTGCCGAAGTCCCGCCACTTGCCCGCCCGCCAGCACAGCACGAACAGCGGTCCCAGCAGGAAGATCGGATAGAGCTTGGCGGCGGTGGCAAGCCCCAGGAGGACACCGAAGGCGAGCGAGCGGCCCCGCGCCCACATCAGCATCGCGGAGGCCGTCAGAGCGACCGCCAGCAGGTCCCAGTTGATGGTGTCGGTCAACGCGAAGGCGGGCGCCAGCGCGACCAGCAGACCGTCCCAGGGACGACGGGCGTGGGTACGGCTTACGCAGACGACGATGACGGCCGCGCAGACCATCAGCATTCCTGCGTTGACCATCCAGTACCACTGCTCCTGGTGCTGGATGCTGCCGCTGCCGGGGGTGAGCCACGCCGCGACCTCCATGAACACACCGGTCAGCACCGGGTATTCGAGGTACTGCATGTCACCGGGGAGCTTGTCGAAGTAGGGGACGAGTCCGTCGGCGAATCCGCGTCCCTGGTAGAGATGCGGGATGTCCGAGTAGCACGCGTGGGTGTACTGGGTGCTGGCACCGAAGAACCAGCCGCCGTTGTAGCAGGGCGCCTTTTGGACCAGGCCGAGCGCGAACACGCCGATGGCCACGAGCGCGATGACCCGGACGGGCGTCCACCAGGAGGTCCCCAGCAGGGCGCGCCGTCCGAGCGGGCCGCCGATGAACTCACTGCCGTTCCTGGAGACCTCGTCGTCCTTGGTCGGACGCACTGGGTCCGACTCGCGCACGCTCGCTGGCGTCGATTCAGCACTGGGCATGCGGCCCATCCTGCCGTACGAGGCTAGGAGTACGCCGAGGGCCGCCGCACCTGGTAGGTACGACGGCCCATGTTTCACGTGAAACACCTTCAACGGGGCATGTGGCGACTAACCGCTTGAGCCACCGCTGAAGAGGCCCCCATTGCCATTGCCGTTGCTGTTGCCGCCGTTCCCCTCCGTCGATGTGGCCGTCGGTGTCGAGGTCACACCTCCGTCGGTGCCACCGCTGTCCGTACCGCCCGAGTCGTCGCACTGCCAGTCGAACCGGCAGGTCTCGGTCGCTGTGGGCGTCGGGGTGGTGAGCGTCGGGGTGGGCGTCGGGGTCGGAGTCGGAGTGGGCGACTCCGTCTCACTGGGCGTCGGAGTGGGCGTCGGGCTCGGTTCCTCGTTGAGGACCTGACCGATGGGCTCCGGCGTCGGGAAGTCGATCGCCTTCTCGCCCTTCAGTGCCTGCTCCATGTAGTCGTGCCAGATCTCGGACGGGAACGACGCACCGTGGATCTTCTCCTGGCCACCCGTTCCGTACATCTCCAGGAAGGTGCGGTTCTTCTTGGTCTCGTCGTCGTCCATCCGGAACATGGTGATCGACGTGGACAACTGCGGGGTGTACCCGACGAACCAGGCAGACTTGTTGCCGTCGGTGGTACCGGTCTTGCCCGCCACGTCACGGCCGGGCAGCTGGGCGTTGGTACCCGTGCCATCCTCGACGACGGTCTTTAGGACGTCGGTGACGTTGTCGGCGACCTTCTTCTCGAAGGCCTGCTCGGGCTTCGCCGTGTGAGTGAAGACCTCGCCGTCCTTGCTCGTGACCCTCTCGACGGAGTACGGCTCGTTCTGCTTGCCGCTGGCCGCGAAGGTGGCGTACGCGCCCGCCATGCGGATCGCGCTGGGGTCGGAGATACCGATGGAGAAGGACGGGAAGCTGGTACCGGCCAGGCTGTTCTCCTTGAGACCCGCGTCCATGGCCGCCTCCTTCACCTTGTCCAGGCCGACGTCCATGCCGAGTTGCACGAAGGCGGAGTTCACCGACTCCCGCATCGCCTCACGCAGGTCGATCTGGTACTTGGGCGGAGAGCCGTAGGACTGCTTGCCGTCGTTCTCCTGGTTCCACTCCTCACCCTTCTCGTTCTTCCAGATCGAACCGTCGTAGTTCAGGATTTTGAGCTTGTTCTGGCCGCTGAACAGGCTCTTGGCGTTGACGACCGTGCGCTCGTCCTGCGCCTGGCTCTCACCCAGGTCCGGATCGCGCACTCCCCACTTCATCGCTGCCGCGAGCACGAACGCCTTGAACGTCGAACCGACCTGGGCACCGGTCGAGTCGCAGTTGTTGGTGAAGTGGGTAGTCGCGTCCTCGCCTCCATAGCAGGCCCGGATCGCTCCGGTGGCCGGCTCCACCGACGCCCCGCCGAACTGGACATACGTGTCCTTGTCCGGGCGCTTCTTGGGATCGATGTTCTCCTTGCGGACCTTCTTGACCGCTGCCTCGAGCTCACCGACCTTCTTCTTGTCGAAGGTCGTGTAGATCGAGTAGCCGCCCTGCTGGAGCTGGTCGGCGCTGATGATCTTGTTGTTGATCAGATAGGCCTTGGCGAGGTCGACCAGGTAACCGATCTGTCCCTTGAGCTGGGTGTTGGACCGAGGGTTCTGCCACTTGGGAAGTGTGGTGTACCTGGCCCGCACCGTCGCGTCGAGGTGGTCGTACTCGACCATCTTGTCGAGGGTGTCCTGCATCTGCCGCAGGGCCCGCCTCTGGTTGGCTTGAGACGTGGCGCCCGTCGCGTCGATGGACGTAGCGCCCGCCGGGTCGTAGTAGGTGGCGCCCTTGAGCATGGCGGAAAGGAAGGCGCATTCGCCCGGGTTCAGGTCCTTGGCATCCTTGTTGAAGTACGCGCGCGCGGCTGCCTGGATGCCGTAGGCGTTGCGTCCGTAGTACGCGGAGTTCAGGTACTCCGCCATGATCTGGTCCTTGTTGACCGTGGCGCCCACCTTGACGGAGATGAAGATCTCCTTGAACTTGCGCGTGACGGTCTGGGACTGGTCGTTCAGGAGCGCGTTCTTGACGTACTGCTGGGTGATGGTGGAACCACCCTGTGTGTCACCTCCCCTGGCCATGTTGAAGACGGCGCGAGCGATGCCCTTGGGGTCGATACCGCTGTCGGTGTAGAAGGTCTTGTTCTCCTGCGACACGACGGCGTACTGCATCGCCTTCGGGATCTGCGCGAGGTTGACGATCTGACGGTTGGTCTCACCACCGGTGGAGACCATCTCAGTGTCGTCGGACCAGTAGTAGACGTTGTTCTGCGCCGTCGCGGTCTCGGCGACGTTCGGAACGCTCACGAGCGCGTAACCGACACCGGCGACCGCGACCAGGCTTCCGATGAAGCCGATGAACAGCCCCGTCACCAGCTTCCAGGAAGGCACCCAGCGCGCCACGCCGTACTTGCCCGCGCGCGGGTAGTCGATGAGGCGCTTCCTGCCCGGAGCGGACGCGCGTCCCCGGCCCGTCGGCGCCCCGCGCCGACCCCCTCGGTCAGGCTCTGCCCCTCTGCGGCGACCACCGCCCGTGCTTCTCTGGGCGGCACGGCGGGCATCGGCACGGCTGCCGTACGGACGTTCCTCGCCTCCGGGACCGTAGGACTCCGACTCCTGGGAACTCGTCCCATAGGAGTCGGCAAGAGACCCGGTGGCGCCTCGCGGAGCCGCGCGGCGGCCGGAGGACGAGCTGGACTGGCCGCGTCGGGCCGCGGCACGTCCGCCTCCCTGCGGCTGCGGCGGTTTGCGACGGTGCTCGCTCATCGAACGACTACTCCTCGGGCAGGCGCACCTTTGCGCGCCTGGAAACGGCGGCTGGTTTCCGGTCCCCCCGAAGTACGGATGTGGTCGGTCCCTCATTCATCCGTACCGCACCGGGACAGCGACGCCCCCCAGGCGTCACTCGGTTCCCGGTGGTGTGCATGCCGCACAGACTACGCACCGTCAAAACCCGCCGAGCTCCGAAGTTCACCCCAAATCAGGCAACTTGGGTCGCATGAATCATTGATGTGATCCCGTTCACCGTCCCCCCACTTGTCGCTTCCGGAAGGGCGTTCTATCGTCTTGATGTATCGAGTCGATACATCGGGGCGAGATAGAGACGAGGAGGCGACGATGAGCCGGCGTTCCGGGATCCTCGAATTCGCCGTACTCGGCCTGCTCCGTGAGTCCCCGATGCACGGCTATGAGCTGCGGAAACGTCTCAATACGTCACTGGGCGTGTTCCGTGCGTTCAGCTACGGCACGCTCTACCCCTGCCTCAAGACGCTGGTCGCCAACGGCTGGTTGATCGAGGAGCCGGGGCACACCACCGAGGACGCCCTCGCCGCACCACTCGCAGGGCGTCGCGCAAAGATCGTCTACCGGTTGACGGCGGAAGGTAAGGAGCACTTCGAGGAGCTGCTCTCGCAGACGGGTCCCGACGCGTACGAGGACGAGCACTTCGCAGCTCGTTTCGCCTTTTTCGGGCAGACCTCGCGCGACGTCCGCATGCGAGTCCTCGAAGGCCGCCGCAGCCGGCTGGAGGAGCGCCTGGAGAAGATGAGTGCCTCGCTGGCACGCACCCGGGAGCGCCTCGACGACTACACACTTGAGCTCCAGCGCCACGGGATGGAGTCCGTGGAGCGCGAAGTGCGCTGGCTGAACGAGCTCATCGAGAGCGAGCGGGCCGGCCGGGACCTGAAGGGCCCCGGCCATGAAAAACCCAATCGCGACACCACAGAGGGAGCGCCGGGCGTCCTGCCCCGGCCCGGGGACATCCCCGGGCCGGATACGCCCGGCGACACCGCCACGTGAGGTCCCTGCCAGGGCCTCACTCGTACACACAGGGAGCAACCGGAATGGGTTCGGTTCGCGTAGCCGTCGTCGGTGTGGGCAACTGCGCCGCGTCGCTGGTTCAGGGAGTCGAGTACTACAAGGACGCCGACCCGGCGGCCAAGGTCCCCGGGCTGATGCATGTCCAGTTCGGCGACTATCACGTGCGTGACGTCGAGTTCGTCGCGGCGTTCGACGTCGACGCGAAGAAGGTCGGTCTCGACCTCGCCGACGCCATCGGCGCCTCCGAGAACAACACCATCAAGATCTGCGACGTGCCGAACACCGGCGTGACCGTCCAGCGCGGCCACACCCTCGACGGCCTCGGCAAGTACTACCGCGAGACCATCGAGGAGTCCGCCGAGGCCCCGGTCGACATCGTCCAGATCCTCAAGGACAAGCAGGTCGACGTCCTCGTCTGCTACCTGCCCGTCGGTTCCGAGGACGCGGCGAAGTTCTACGCCCAGTGCGCGATCGACGCCAAGGTCGCCTTCGTCAACGCCCTCCCGGTCTTCATCGCCGGCACCAAGGAGTGGGCCGACAAGTTCACCGCGGCGGGCGTCCCGATCGTCGGCGACGACATCAAGTCCCAGGTCGGCGCCACCATCACGCACCGCGTCATGGCGAAGCTGTTCGAGGACCGCGGTGTCGTCCTGGACCGCACGATGCAGCTGAACGTCGGCGGCAACATGGACTTCAAGAACATGCTCGAGCGTGAGCGCCTGGAGTCCAAGAAGATCTCGAAGACGCAGGCCGTCACCTCGCAAATCCCCGACCGGGACATGGGCGCGAAGAACGTCCACATCGGCCCGTCCGACTATGTCGCCTGGCTCGACGACCGCAAGTGGGCGTACGTCCGCCTCGAGGGCCGTGCCTTCGGTGACGTCCCGCTGAACCTGGAGTACAAGCTCGAGGTCTGGGACTCCCCGAACTCCGCCGGTGTCATCATCGACGCCGTGCGCGCCGCGAAGATCGCCAAGGACCGCGGCATCGGCGGCCCGATCCTGTCGGCCTCCAGCTACTTCATGAAGTCCCCGCCGGTCCAGTACTTCGACGACGAGGCCCGCGAGAACGTCGAGAAGTTCATCAAGGGTGAAGTCGAGCGCTAAGGCTCACTCAAACGCTCCTGCCAGGGCTGCAGAGGGTCCCCGGGCTGTATCGCCCGGGGACCCTCGCCGTATGTGAGGCTGTGCCCCATGTCCGTCGTCCGCGATCTGCGTGTCCTTCTCCGCCTCCGGGACTTCCGGCGTCTGCTCTTGGTGCGCCTGCTCTCCCAGGGCGCCGACGGCGTCTACCAGATCGCGCTCGCCGCCTACGTCGTGTTCTCCCCGGAGAAGCAGACCTCTGCCACCGCGATCGCCTCCGCGATGGCGGTCCTGCTGCTCCCCTACTCCTTGGTGGGCCCTTTCGCCGGCGTCCTCCTGGACCGCTGGCGCCGCCGCCAGGTCTTCCTCTACGGCAACCTCGTGCGCGCTCTGCTGGCATCGGCGACGGCCGTCCTGATGTTCAGCCACGTCCCGGACTGGCTCTTCTATGTCTCGGCCCTGTGCGTCACCGCCGTCAACCGCTTCGTCCTGTCCGGCCTGTCCGCCGCGCTGCCCCGTGTCGTGGACGAAGAACGGCTGGTGGTCGCCAACTCCCTGTCCCCGACGGCCGGAACGCTCGCCGCGACCGCGGGCGGCGGCCTCGCTTTCGCCGTGCGACTACTGGTCGCCGACTCCGACACGGCCGTGGTGCTGCTGGGAGCGGGGTTGTATCTGTGCGGTGCGCTCGCGGCACTGCGCATGCCACCGGAACTGCTGGGCCCCGACCGCGAACTGGTCCAGCCCCGTCTCGGCGCCGCCCTCGCCGGAACGACCCGCGACCTGGCCGCCGGCGTACGGCACCTGACCGCACCCACCCGCCGGTCGGCCGCCCGGGCGCTCGGCGCGATGTCGGTCATGCGGTTCTGCTACGGCGCTCTGCTCGTGATGGTGCTGATGCTCTGCCGGTACGCCCTGACGTCCGATCCGGACGACGGACTCGCCCTGCTGGGGCTGGCACTGGGAATCTCCGGCGCCGGCTTCTTCGTTGCCGCGATCATCACGCCGTGGGCCGCAGGGAAGCTCGGGCCGGAGCGCTGGATCGTCGTGTGTGCGGCGACCGCCGCGGTACTGGAGCCCACCCTCGGGCTCCCCTTCGCCACCGCCCCCATGCTCATCGCGGCGTTCGTGCTGGGTCTGATCACCCAGGGCGCGAAGATCGCCACGGACACCATCGTGCAGTCCTCCGTCGACGACGGATTCCGGGGCCGGATCTTCTCCGTGTACGACGTCCTGTTCAACATCGCCTTCGTGGGCGCCGCGGCCGTAGCCGCCCTGATCCTGCCACCGGACGGCCGCTCGGCGACTCTTGTGGTCACGGTCGCCGCCCTCTACGCGGTGATCGCCGTGGCGATGACGAAAGAACGGCAGATGGCGACGGAACGATGAAGGGGCGATGTTTCACGTGAAACACCACCCCTCGATGCGTTCGGGGTCATGTTTCACGTGAAACATGACCCCGTTTCACAGCCTCAGCCCTGAGCGGCCCACCACTCCTTGAGCGCGGCCACCGCCTCATCGTGCTTCATCGGCCCGTTCTCCAGACGAAGCTCCAGCATGTGCTTGTACGCCCGACCCACCGCAGGGCCGGGTGCCACCCCGAGGATCTCCATGATCTGGTTGCCGTCGAGATCGGGCCTGATCGAATCCAGTTCCTCCTGCTCCTGAAGCTGGGAGATCCGCTCCTCCAGGCCGTCGTAGGCACGCGACAGCGCGGCCGCCTTGCGCTTGTTCCTGGTCGTGCAGTCCGAACGGGTCAGCTTGTGGAGCCGGTCGAGCAGCGGACCCGCGTCCCGGACATAGCGGCGAACCGCCGAGTCCGTCCACTCCCCGGTGCCGTATCCGTGGAAGCGCAGATGGAGTTCGACGAGTCGCGAGACGTCCTTCACCAGCTCGTTGGAGTACTTGAGTGCCGTCATCCGCTTCTTGGTCATCTTCGCTCCGACCACTTCGTGGTGGTGGAACGAAACCCGGCCGTCCTGCTCGAAGCGCCGGGTGCGTGGCTTGCCGATGTCGTGGAGCAGCGCGGACAGGCGGAGCGTCAGGTCGGGCCCTTCCTTCTCCAGCGCGATGGCCTGCTCCAGGACGATCAGCGTGTGCTCGTAGACGTCCTTGTGCCGGTGGTGCTCATCGCTCTCCAGGCGCAGGGCCGGGAGCTCCGGCAGCACATGCTCGGCGAGCCCCGTGTCGACCAGCAGCGTCAGTCCCTTGCGCGGATGGGCGGACAGGATCATCTTGTTCAGCTCGTCCCTGATCCGCTCGGCGGAGACGATCTCCAGGCGCCCGGACATCTCCGCCATCGCGGTGACCACCTCAGGTGCCACCTCGAAGTCGAGCTGCGCCGCGAAGCGCGCGGCCCGCATCATCCGCAACGGGTCGTCGGAGAAGGATGCCTCCGGGGTTCCCGGTGTCCGCAACACGCGTGCCGCGAGGTCGTCGATGCCGCCGTGCGGGTCGATGAACTTCTTCTCCGGCAGAGCGACGGCCATCGCGTTCACGGTGAAGTCACGCCGGACGAGGTCCTCCTCGATGGAGTCGCCGTACGACACCTCGGGCTTGCGTGAGGTGCGGTCGTACGCCTCCGACCGGTAGGTGGTCACCTCAATCTGATAGCCGTCCTTCTGCGCCCCCACGGTGCCGAAGGCGATCCCGACCTCCCACACCGCGTCCGCCCACGGCCGAATGATCTTCAGAACGTCCTGGGGGCGAGCATCGGTGGTGAAGTCCAGGTCGTTGCCGAGCCGGCCGAGCAGTGCGTCCCTGACCGAACCGCCGACCAGGGCGAGTGAGAACCCGGCCTCCTGGAAGCGGCGGGCGAGGTCGTCGGCGACAGGTGCGACCTCAAGCAGTTCGTTCACCGCGCGGTCCTGCACCTGACTCGGGGCACTGAGGTTGTCTTCGTTGGCGTTCGGCACAACAGAAGAGGGTACGTGGCCCGGGCGTTACCGGGCGCCTCCATTAAACGTGCACAGACTCGCCAGCCGGACCTGCACAAGCTCTGCTCCGAAGAGTCACGGCGGTGCTCCCCTTCATACGTGCACATTCGGGACAGTGCGGCAGCGTTGCCCGATCTTGTGGAGCAGTCCGCGGCACTTCCCCTCAGCGCGCATCGTTACCATGCGTGGACGCACATTCCGACGACCACTGACGACGAGGGACGGGCGAGCGCGTGGCCGAGGCGGCAGACTTCCAGGGGACGAGTCCCTCACCTGCCCGCCGCTTGCTGCGGCGCACCGGGGCTCTGCTCGCGGCGGCTCCTCTGCTGGCCGGCCTGTGCCAGGTTTCCGCCGCGGCGCCCGCCGAGGCAGCCGCCGCCTCCGGATCCGTGTCCGTCGCGATCGACACACTCAGCCCCAGCGTGCCTACGGACGGTGACACGATCACTGTGTCGGGGACAGTGACCAACAACGCAAAGCAGGCCGTCACAGCCGCCCATGTCGGACTGCAGGTGGGCCCGGAGCTGAACACCCGCTCGTCGATCGACGCCGTCACCGAGGACGGGGACTCGCTCCAGGGCGCGACGGGGTCCGAGGTCGGCGGCAAATACGTGGCGAAGTTCGCGAAGCTGACGCCCGGGGTGGCCGAACCCTTCTCCATCTCCGTACCGGTCGACGAGCTGGACCTCGGTGACCCCGGCGTCTATCAGTTCGCCGTCTCCCTCTCGGGCGAGACCTCCGCACAGCCGTGGGACCAGCCGCTCGGCATCCAGCGGACCTTCCTGCCCTGGCAGCCCGACGAGCCGGACACGAAGACAAAGACGACCTTCCTGTGGCCGCTGATCTCCACCGTGCACATGACGGCGGAGACCGGCTCGAACGCACAACAGACCCCGGTCTTCCTCGACGACGACCTCGCCGAGGAGATCTCGGCGGGCGGCCGACTGGACCAGATGCTGACGCTGGGCGAGAACCTGGACGTCACGTGGGTGATCGATCCGGACCTGCTGGCGTCCGTCGACGCGATGACCCGCAGCTACCGGATCCAGGGCGAGGGCGACGCCACCACCGCAGGCACTCACCAGGCCCTCGCCAAACAATGGTTGGCCAAGCTGCAGAACGCCGTGGAGGACAAGGAGGTCGTCGTGCTTCCGTTCGCCGATCCCGACCTCGCCTCGCTGGCCCACAACGGCACGAGCGTCACCGGCTCGCTCAGTCATCTCGACGAGGCCACCGACGTCGCGGCCACCACGGTGAGGACCGTGCTCCACGTGACGCCGAGCACCGACTTCGCCTGGCCCGTGAACGGCGCGGTGGACCCGTCGATCGTCAAGGTCGCCACCTCCGCCGGAGCCGACAAGGTGATCACCCGCAGCGACAGCCTGCAGGAGACCGCCGGACTGTCGTACACGCCGTCCGCGGCCCGCCCCATCGGCGGCGGCACCACGGCGGTCGTCGCGGACGCGCGGCTGTCCACCGCGTTCCAGGGCGATCTGACGAAGGCCTCCTCCACCACACTCGCCGTCCAGCGGTTCCTCGCCCAGAGCCTCACCCTCGACCTCCAGACGGACAAGCAGCGCAGCATCGTCGTCGCCCCGCAGCGCATGCCCACGGCGAGCCAGGCCGACGCCATGGCCGAAGCGCTCACCGCGCTGCAGGCCGGGAACTGGTCACAGACGCAGAAGCTCACGGCGGCGGCCGCGGCCAAGCCCGACCCCGGGGCCACCACCAAGGTGCCCGCCGCGTCCGCCTACCCCTCCTCGCTGCGCAGGCAGGAGTTGCCGAAGTGGGCCTTCCAGCAGATCGCGAGCACACAGAACAAGCTCGACAACTTCAAGGTGATCCTTTCCGACCAGTCCCGCGTCGTGACGCCCTTCGGGCGAGCCCTGAACCGCGAGATGTCCACGTCGTGGCGGGGCCGGTCCAGCGGGGCGAGCAGCTTCCGCAGTGACGTGAAGGCCTACCTCGACGACCTGACCTCCCAGGTGAGCCTGATCGACAAGTCGGAGACCAAGCTCTCCGGCCGCAGCGCCACGATCCCCGTGACGGTCCAGAACAACCTGGTGCAGGGCGTGGAACACCTGAGGCTGCGGCTGACCTCACTGAGCCCGAACCGGCTCGAGATCGGCGGCTCCTCCTATTACGAGCAGCCGGTCGAGGTCTCGGGCGGCCACAGCCAGACGGTGAAGTTCACCACGACGGCCAACGCCAACGGCAAGGCCTCGGTGATCGCCCAGTTGTACACGGAGGACGGTCAGCCGTACGGCGAGGCCGTCAGGTTCGACGTGAAGGTCACCGAGTTCACGGCCACGGTCATGCTGGTCATCGGCGGCGGTGTCCTGCTGCTGGTGCTGGCAGGATTCCGGATGTACACCCAGCGCAAGCGCGCGGCAGCCCGGGAGGCGGACCAGAACGGCCCGGACGACGAGGCGGGCGAAGCCGTGGACGGCCCGGAGAACCCGGAAGGTCCACAGGACCGTCTCAAGGACGAGACCGGCACCGGGCCCGGGGCCGACGACCCCGAGCAGCCGAGTGACCTGACAACGGACACCGCAGCGGAAAGCGCCGACCCGTCCGGCACGGGTGAGAGAGTGGACCGTTGAGGATGTCGTGGCCGGTGGGCCCGGGACGATGAGGTGGGGTAACCATGAACGCGCCGTACGACGGTGATCGCGGTCAGGGCGCGGACAGCTCGGGTCACTCCGAGGAGCCGCCGCCCGAGCATGGCCAGGTGCCGCCGCAGGCTCCCGCGGACATGTATCTCCAGGACGCCTACGAGCAGGACCCCTACCGGGCACAGGACCTCCATGCCCAGGATCCGGTCGCCGAGGCCCTCTACGACCGTGCCGCACATCCCCCGCCGCCCCCCGGCACCCATCAGTCCCAGCAGCCGTTGTACTCCCAGCCTCCCCAGTCTCCTTACGCCCCGGACCCGAACGTCTGGGCGCAGACGCCGGCGCCCGAGCCGGAGGGCCCGACGCAGTACCTGCCGTACGGCGACGACCCCCGCACCACCCAGTTCGTGGGAGTCGACGACCTGGTGAGCCAGGCCGGCGAGGAACGCCACGAGCCGGACGCGTTCGCGCATCTCTTCCGCGACCAGCAGCAGCGTGGCGGCCGCCCGACGGATCCCCCGTCGGTGCCGGCGCCGGGCGGACCGTCAGCGGCACCGCAGTTCCAGGCTTCCGCGGCGCCTGCACCCTCGGCCGACGAGACGATGAATCTCGGTACCGCGTCGGCTGTGGCGGAGGCGGCCCCCGCCGCCCCCGCGAAGCAGGGCGGCAAGGCAGGCGGTCTGCTGAAGTCGAGCGCCGTGATGGCGGCCGGCACGATGGTCTCGCGTCTCACCGGCTTCATCCGCTCGGCGCTGATCGTGTCGGCGCTCGGCACCGCCTTCCTGGGCGACTCCTTCCAGGTGGCCTACCAGCTGCCGACCATGATCTACATCCTCACCGTCGGCGGTGGCCTGAACTCCGTCTTCGTGCCGCAGCTCGTCCGCGCCATGAAGGAGGACGACGACGGCGGCGAGGCCTTCGCGAACCGGCTCCTGACGCTCGTCATGGTGGCTCTCGCCGCGCTCACCGTGCTCACGATGTTCGCGGCGCCGCTCCTGGTGCGTGCCCTGTCGGACTCCGTGGCGGCCAACCCCGCGGCCAACGACGTCGCCATCACCTTCACCCGCTACTTCCTGCCCTCCATCTTCTTCATGGGCATCCACGTGGTGATGGGACAGGTCCTCAACGCACGCGGCAAGTTCGGCGCGATGATGTGGACTCCGGTCCTCAACAACATCGTCATCATCGTGACGCTCGCGATGTTCCTGTGGGTGTACGGCACCGCCAGGCACTCCGGCATGACCGTCACGAACATCCCGCCGGAGGGACAACGGCTGCTCGGCGTGGGCATCCTGCTCGGCCTTGTGGTGCAGGCCCTCGCGATGATCCCGTATCTGCGGGAGACCGGGTTCCGGCCGCGGCTGCGCTTCGATTGGAAGGGCCACGGTCTCGGCAAGGCCGCGATGCTCGCGAAGTGGACCATCCTGTTCGTCCTCGCCAACCAGGCAGGCGCCCTGGTCGTCATCCAGCTCGCCACCGCGGCCGTCGCCGACACCAAGATCCCCGGCACCGGCTTCAGTGCCTACGCCAACGCCCAGCTCATCTGGGGCCTCCCGCAGGCCATCATCACCGTCTCGCTGATGGCTGCCCTGCTGCCGCGCATCTCCCGCTCGGCCGCGGAGGACGACGCCGGCGCGGTCCGCGACGACATCTCGCAGGGCCTGCGCACCACAGCGGTCGCCATCGTGCCCATCGCCTTCGGCTTCCTCGCCCTCGGCATCCCGATGTGCACGCTGATCTTCGGTGCCTCGAGTACCGGCGCCGCCACGAACATGGGGTACATGCTGATGGCCTTCGGCCTCGGCCTGATCCCCTATTCGGTCCAGTACGTCGTCCTGCGGGCCTTCTACGCCTACGAGGACACCCGGACGCCCTTCTACAACACCGTCATCGTGGCGGCCGTCAACGCCGCCGCCTCCGCCGCCTGTTACGCCCTGTTGCCGCCCCGCTGGGCCGTGGTCGGCATGGCCGCCTCCTACGGTCTCGCGTACGCGATCGGTGTCGGCGTCGCCTGGAACCGGCTGCGCAAGCGCCTCGGCGGCGACCTGGACGGCAACCGCGTCCTGCGGACCTACGCCCGGCTCTGCATCGCCTCGGTACCGGCGACAGCCCTGAGCGGAGCGGCCTGCTACGGCATCGGCCACTCGCTCGGCCAGGGAGTCGTCGGTTCGTTCGCCGCTCTGATCGCGGGTGGAGCGGTTCTCCTCGGGACCTTCTTCGTCGCCGCACGCAAGATGCGGATCGAGGAGCTGAACTCACTGGTCGGCATGGTCCGGGGGCGTCTGGGGCGCTAAGGCAGGGGTACGCGCACAACCATCGTCCGCCACCGTGTGTCGTGCATAGCGGCGGACTGTGGGCACAATTGGATTCTGCGTCGCACGGCGCGCAATGAATTGGGGAGGCAGGGAACGACGGTGGCGGAACGGAGCACGGCTGCCGTCGACGTGGCAGACACCAGCGGTGACAAACCGCTGACCGCCAAGGCGGACCAGTCCACGGCCGACGGCGTGGCCAAGAACCGGGAGCGGGATACGGAAGACGTCGAGGCACAGGGGAGTGGCGGGACCGAGAGCCTTGGCAAGGCGTCACCGCCGGAGTTGCACAGCGGCCACAAACTGGCCAGACGCTACCGTCTCGAGGAGTGCCTCACCCGTCTGGACGGCTTCAGCAGTTGGCGTGCCGTCGACGAGAAACTCCGTCGGGCCGTCGGCGTGCACATCCTGCCCGCCGACCATGCGCGGGCGCGCACCGTCCTGGCCGCGGCCCGTTCCTCCGCACTGCTGGGCGACCCGCGCTTCGTCCAGGTCCTGGACGCCGTCGAGGAGAACGACCTCGTCTACGTCGTCCACGAGTGGCTGCCCGACGCCACCGAGCTGACCACCCTGCTCACCCCGGGCCCGCTGGAGGTGTACGACGCCTACCAGATGGTCACTCAGGTGGCGTCCGCCATGGCCGCGGCCCACCGTGAGGGGCTCGCGCATCTTCGGCTGAACCCGAGCGCGGTCCTGCGTACGTCGAGCGGGCAGTGGCGCATCCGCGGCCTCGCCGTGAACGCCGCGCTGCGAGGCGTCACTTCCGAGTCCCCCCAGCGGACGGACACGGAGGCGATCGGCGCGCTCCTGTACGCGGCGCTCACCCAGCGGTGGCCGTACGAGAACGACGCCTACGGTCTGGCCGGTCTGCCCAAGGACATCGGTCTCATCGCACCCGACCAGGTGCGGGCAGGTGTCCACCGCGGGCTGTCCGAGCTGTCCATGCGGGCGCTCGCCAACGACGGCGCCACCGCCTCACGGCACGAGTCGGCGTGCACCACGCCCGAGGAACTGGTCAAGGCGATCGGTGAGATGCCCCGCATCCGCCCGCCGGAGCCGGCGTTCACGGCCCCGCCCGAGTACCAGCGCACGACGTACCAACAGGGCACGTACGGCCGCCCGGCAGCGCACCCCGGTGTCACCCAGCCCGTACCGACCCCGCCACCGCCGCTGCAGAGCCGCACGGGCCGGGCCCTGAAGTGGGCGGTCTCCGCCCTCCTCATCGCCGCGCTGGGCCTGGGCAGTTGGCAGCTCGCGGACGCGCTGATGGACCGGGGCGGCAAGTCGGACGAGAACCAGACCCAGACGACCGACGACGGCGACAAGAGCCCCACCAAGGCGGTCAACACCCCGATCGCGATCGCCAAGGGGTACGACTTCGACCCGTTCGGCGACGGATCCGAGAAGCCGAACGACATAAAGAAGGCCTACGACAACGACACCTCGTCGTACTGGGAGACGAAGTTCTACGAGGGCGCCGACTTCGGGAACCTCAAGCCGGGTCTCGGGATAATTCTCGACCTCGGCAAGGTCCAGGACATCGGCAAGGTCACCGTCACGTTCATGGGCGACACTTCTGTCGAACTGCGCGCCGCCTCCAGCGACGCGAGTTCCCGGCCGACCACCTTCGACGCCTACACCAAGGTCGCCGAGGGTTCCGGCACGGGTGTCCCGCTCAAGCCGGACAAGACCGTGAAGTCCCGCTACCTTCTGGTCTGGCTGACCAAGTTGCCCCTGACAGAGGAAGGCACCTACCGCGGCCGGGTGGCGGACATCAAGGTCACCAGTTAAGGCTGAGGAGGGGGTCCGATGGCAGATGACACCGCATATGGCGACACCAGCGATCAGGACCTCCTGGCCCGTCATGTAGAGGGCGACCCCGACGCCTTCACCGAGCTCGTGCGGCGGCATCGGGATCGCCTGTGGGCCGTTGCCCTCCGCACGCTCGGGGACCGTGAGGAAGCCGCTGACGCCGTTCAGGACGCGCTGGTGTCTGCCTACCGGGCCGCGCACACCTTCCGGGGGCAGTCGGCGGTCACCACCTGGCTGCACCGGATCACGGTGAACGCCTGCCTGGACCGGGCCAGAAAGGCAGCCTCCCGCAAGACATCCCCCGTGGACGACACCGAGCGCCTCGAGCAGCTCCTGGAGCCGCACGAATCCGCCTCGGCGCCCGCGGAGCGCAACGACCTCCACCGCCAACTCGTGGAAGCCCTCGGCACCCTCCCGCCCGACCAGCGCGCCGCCCTCGTCCTCGTGGACATGCAGGGTTACCCCGTCGCCGAAGCCGCCCGCATGCTCGACGTGCCGACGGGGACGGTGAAGAGCCGCTGCGCCCGAGGCAGAGCCAGACTGCTCCCGCTTCTCACCCATCTGCGGCCGGAAAACGCCGGAGGCGGCAGAGAAGCGGGCGCTGGACGGAACCGGGCGCAGGGGACATCCGTCCCACCCGCAGCGGGACCTCCGTCAGGAGGCCCGCCAGATTCGGGATCAAGCGATTCAGCTGCAGTGAAGGGCGGAGGTGGGCAAGCGTGACTTCCTCGACAGACACAGCCGGGCACCCGGATGTCGCGGAGATCTCCGACCTCACCGAAGGCATCCTGTCCACGTCCAGGACAGCGGACGTACGCAGGCATTTGGACGAGTGCGAACTCTGCGCGGACGTTCACGCGTCACTGGAGGAGATCCGCGGCCTGCTCGGCACGCTGCCGGGCCCGCCTCGCATGCCCGCTGACGTCGCCGGCAGGATCGACGCCGCCCTCGCCGCGGAGGCTCTCCTGCAGGCAACTGCTCCGGAGGCCGTGAACGCGTCGGCACCGGTCGAGAGTACGCATGTTTCACGTGAAACATCGCCCGTCATCGACCGCCCCACAGGACACGCCCGTACGTCCACCACCGGTCCGGGCCGCAAGGACCGCAAGAAGAACGGACGCCGCAAGGTTGCCGTCCTGGGAGCGGTCTTCACCGTCGCCGCACTGGGATTCGGCTCCGTTCTGCTGTCGTCGTTGGACGACGGCAAGCCGACCGGCTCGGCACACGGACAGCCGACCGCCTCAGCCGACACCTTCTCCGCGAGCGGCCTGGAGAAGCAGGTCTCGGACCTTCTCACCGAGAAGAGTGCGAGCGGCGGGTCTCGGGCCCCGCACACCAGCATGGGCGCGGCGAGCATCCCCGGCTCCGGGGATCCCCGCACCCTCAGGACACCCGAGGTTCCCCCGTGCATCCAGAACGCCCTCCACACCAGCGACTCGCCACTCGCAACCAAGGACGGCGTCTACAAGGGCACGGACGCAGTTCTCATCGTGCTGCGTGACCCTTCCGACAGCACCCGGGTCACCGCCTACATCGTGAATGCGACGTGCGTGAAGAACGCACCGACCGGCACTGCGAAGGTTCTGCTGAAGCGGTCCTACGCGCGTTCCTGAGCGATCGCGCTTCGTCTTCGTCCTGCGTGGTAATCCGTACGGTGTGGCCTCTCCGTGTGCCCGGACACACCGGGAATGCGCGCCCCTTAGGATCCGTTGGGTGGGGTGAGAGTTCTGAGAGGGGCTCCACCGGTCCGACGACGCAGTCCAGAGACGAGGAACCAAGCCGTGAGCGACGTCCGTAACGTGATCATCATCGGATCCGGGCCCGCCGGCTACACGGCGGCGCTCTACACCGCGCGCGCGTCGCTGAAGCCGCTGGTGTTCGAGGGCGCCGTCACCGCCGGCGGTGCGCTGATGAACACGACCGAAGTGGAGAACTTCCCCGGCTTCCAGGACGGCATCATGGGCCCCGAGCTCATGGACAACATGCGTGCCCAGGCGGAGCGTTTCGGTGCCGAGCTCATTCCGGACGACGTCGTCAGCGTGGACCTGACCGGAGAGATCAAGACCGTCACCGACACCTCGGGCACGGTCCACCGGGCGAAGGCCGTGATCGTCACCACCGGTTCGCAGCACCGCAAGCTCGGCCTGCCGAACGAGGACGCCCTCTCCGGTCGCGGTGTCTCGTGGTGCGCCACCTGTGACGGCTTCTTCTTCAAGGACCAGGACATCGCCGTGATCGGCGGCGGTGACACGGCGATGGAGGAGGCCACCTTCCTCTCCCGCTTCGCCAAGTCCGTGACGATCGTCCACCGTCGTGACACCCTGCGCGCCTCCAAGGCGATGCAGGAGCGCGCCTTCGCCGACCCGAAGATCAAGTTCGTGTGGGACAGCGAGGTCGCCGAGATCCAGGGCGACCCGAAGCTCTCGGGCCTGAAGCTGCGCAACCTCAAGACCGGCGAACTCTCGGACCTGGCGGTCACCGGCCTGTTCATCGCCATCGGCCACGACCCGCGCACCGAGCTCTTCAAGGGCCAGCTCGAACTGGACGGTGAGGGCTACCTGAAGGTGGAAGCGCCTTCGACCCGCACCAACCTGACCGGTGTCTTCGGCGCCGGTGACGTGGTCGACCACACCTACCGCCAGGCGATCACCGCGGCCGGCACCGGCTGCGCCGCCGCTCTCGACGCCGAGCGCTTCCTCGCCGCCCTCGCGGACGAAGAGAAGGCCGAGCCCGAGAAGACCGCTGTCTGACCCCCCATCCCGCCCCACCGCACCAACCCAGTTAAGGAGCCCGCCGTGGCCGGCACCCTGAAGAACGTGACCGACGATTCCTTCGAGCAGGACGTCCTGAAGAGCGACAAGCCCGTCCTGGTGGACTTCTGGGCCGCCTGGTGCGGACCGTGCCGTCAGATCGCTCCGTCCCTCGAGGCGATCGCCGCCGAGTACGGCGACAAGATCGAGATCGTCAAGCTGAACATCGACGAGAACCCGGGTACGGCCGCCAAGTACGGCGTCATGTCCATCCCGACGCTGAACGTCTACCAGGGTGGCGAGGTCGCCAAGACCATCGTCGGTGCCAAGCCGAAGGCCGCGATCGTCCGCGACCTCGAGGACTTCATCGCCGAGTGATGTTTCACGTGAAACACGATGGGGCCGGTCCGAAAGGGCCGGCCCCATCGCATTACAGGGGGCGTAGCGCTGGTTCCTTCTGTACGGCCCCCAGAAGCCGGTCCAGTGCCATCTCCACGTCTTCTTTCCAGGAGAGTGTGGTGCGCAGCTCCAGCCTCAGTCTCGGATACGTGGGATGGGGCCTGACCGTCTTGAAGCCCACCGCAAGGAGATGGTCTGCGGGAAGCAGGCAGGCGGGTTCTTTCCACCGGGCATCGCCGAAGGCCTCGATGGCCTTGAAGCCCCGCCGCAACAAGTCCTTGGCAACCGTCTGCACCATCACACGGCCCAGCCCCTGCCCCTGATAGCCCGGCATGATGAACGACGTCATCAGCTGGACGGCGTCCGGAGAGACGGGGCTCGTGGGAAACGCCGTCGAGCGAGGAACATACGCCGGAGGGGCGTAGAGGACGTAGCCGACTGGTACGTCGTCGACGTAGACGACCCGGCCGCATGATCCCCAGTCCAGGAGTACGGCGGAGATCCAGGCTTCTTTCTCCAGAGCGGCGGTTCCGGCCTTTACCGCGGCTTCTCCGCTGACGGGGTCCAACTCCCAGAAGACGCACGAGCGGCAACGCTGGGGTAGGTCCGGAAGGTTGTCCAGCGTGAGCGGTACGAGCCGACGCCCCATGAAGGCTGTTCCTCGCTTCCCTCGCCCGCCGCGTCGCGGGCAGCCGTCAGAGCGCTCCGTTCCCTGAGCAGGCTACCGACGAATCCGCCGACCGCCCCCAGTCCCAGGCCCGCGCTCACCAGTCCGTTTCGGCTCATCGTTCGCATGGCCCCTGTCTCCCCTCAGAGGTACTGCCGGGTGGATGTGCCGCACCCAGTCGCATCGTATCCATCCAGAGATTCCATCGATACCGGCTGAAAGCAAAGAGCGGGCCTGTTCCGGGACACACCGGACACGACCCGCTCTTCGCGCTTCGCCTGGGCGGTGTCACCCTGGCGACCCTGACTCAGCCTTCTGTCTCCTCGGCGTCGTCGTCCAGCAGGCTCTTCTGCAGAACCGGTCCCTCACCGGGGGCGAGGGAGCTGAGGATGCGCTCGAGGTCCTCCATCGAGGCGAACTCGACGGTGATCTTGCCCTTCTTCTGCCCCAGGTCGACCTTCACCCGTGTCTCGAAACGATCCGAGAGACGGGTCGCGAGGTCACTCAGCGCCGGAGAGACACGGGCGCCGGCACGCGGCCCCTTGGAGCGCTGGGCGGTCTGCGGCCGCGACCCCATGAGGGTCACGATCTCCTCGACCGCACGCACCGAGAGTCCCTCGGCCACGATTCGATGGGCCAGCCGGTCCTGCTCCTCCGAGTCCTCGACGGAGAGCAGGGCACGGGCGTGTCCGGCGGAGAGCACTCCGGCCGCCACCCGGCGCTGCACTGCCGGCGAGAGCCTCAGCAGACGCAGGGTGTTGGAGACCTGTGGGCGGGACCGGCCGATGCGGTCCGCCAGCTGGTCATGCGTGCAGTTGAAGTCCTTCAGCAACTGGTCGTAGGCGGCTGCCTCTTCCAGCGGGTTCAGCTGAGCACGGTGCAGGTTCTCCAGGAGGGCGTCCAGGAGAAGCTTGTCGTCGTCAGTAGCCCGCACGATCGCGGGGATGGCCTCCAGGCCGGCCTCACGGCTGGCCCGCCAGCGCCGCTCACCCATGATGAGCTCGTAGCGGGCGGGGCCGACCTGCCGTACAACGACCGGCTGGAGAAGCCCGACTTCCTTGATGGAAGTGACGAGTTCCTGGAGCGCGTCATCGTCGAAGACCTCACGCGGCTGGCGTGGGTTCGCCGTGATGGAGTCGAGGGGGAGCTCCGCGAAGTGGGCTCCGATGGGCGGCGGGGGCGTCTCCGGGTAGCCGTTGACCGACGGCATCTCGGTTTCATGTGAAACAGGCGGCAGCGTGGCCACCTTCGCCGCGGCCACCCCACGGTCGGTCGTCAGCACCGGGACGGACGTCGGAGACGCGGAACCGGCGCCTCCCATCGCCGCCGGGGTCGGCGTCTTCTCCGTCGGGGCAGCGGGGATCAGTGCGCCCAGACCACGACCCAAACCCCTCCGTCGCTCGCTCACTGGATCCCCTCCACCATGCTCGGATTGCTCTGTGCGCCGATGTGCGCCTGCGTCGGGTCATAGTTGACGCCGACGCCCCTCAGCGCGATCTCTCGTGCTGCTTCAAGGTAGGACAGGGCCCCACTCGATCCTGGATCGTAGGTCAGCACCGTCTGTCCATAGCTCGGCGCCTCGGAGATACGGACTGAGCGGGGAATGCTCGTCCGCAGCACCTCGTCGCCGAAGTGAGTGCGCACCTCATCCGCGACCTGGGACGCGAGGCGCGTCCGGCCGTCGTACATGGTGAGCAGGATGGTCGATACGTGCAAGGTGGGGTTGAGGTGGCCCCGCACCAGATCGACGTTGCGCAGCAGCTGTCCCAGACCCTCCAGCGCGTAGTACTCGCACTGGATCGGGATGAGAACCTCCGCACCGGCCACGAGCGCATTGACCGTCAGCAGGCCGAGCGAGGGCGGGCAGTCGATGAGGATGTAGTCCAGGGGCTGTTCGTACGCCTGGATCGCGCGCTGCAGTCGGCTCTCGCGGGCCACCAGAGACACCAGCTCGATCTCCGCACCGGCGAGATCGATGGTGGCGGGGGCACAGAAGAGACCTTCGACATCAGGGACGGGCTGGACGACCTCGGACAGCGGCCTGCTCTCGACCAGGACGTCATAGATGGACGGCACTTCCGCGTGATGGTCTATACCCAGAGCCGTGGACGCGTTGCCCTGAGGGTCGAGGTCGATGACCAGGACACGGCCACCGTGCAGAGCAAGCGAAGCGGCAAGATTGACGGTCGTCGTCGTCTTGCCCACTCCGCCCTTCTGGTTGGCCACGACCATGATCCGGGTCTGCTCGGGCCGTGGCAGGCCCTCGCCGGCACGGCCAAGAGCCTCTACCGCCAGTTGGGCAGCACGACCGATCGGAGTGTCGTCCATCGGGGGCGGTGTTTCACGTGAAACATCGTCCCCCATCGACTCGGTTCGGGGACCGGGGACCGGATCGGTCATCGGTCCCGCGATGTTGGCGTCGGACCGCAAGGATTCACTCTCCTCGACTTCAGGCTCGCAATGAACAGAGCCTCCCATGTCTTCGGGGGTGTGAACCAGTGAGGCCTGTTGTTCTGTGGAGAAATCCACCTCTGTGGACAACTCCGTTACCTCTCCGAGTGACCCGAGAGGCTTTCGGTCACGGGGTTCGGCCGCAGCGCGGCCCCGGCTGATGATGCCGTGCAGCAGTGAGCGACGTTTCACGTGAAACACGATGCAGGGCAGCAGTGCCCGTTCTGCCGCGACACTCCGGCATGCATAGGTTTGACAGCTTGTGTGGAGTACGTCTCGTCGTCAGGGACGGATCAGCGGCGTCGACGAGTGCGACCGGTACGGGCCGCCTTGGCACGCTTGGCCGCGAACCGCACACCGCCAGGACTCTCCCCGACCTCGACCCTCACCACCGTGGACAACGGATCGACCACGCCCTCACCCACATGCAGGATGGAGGTCCCCACGGCGCCGAGCTTGCTCAGGGCCGTGCCTGCCGCCTTGAGTTCCTCCTCCGCGGTGTCGCCCTTGAGCGCGAGCATCTCTCCGTAGGGGCGCAACAGCGGAACCCCCCACGTCGCCAGCCGGTCCAGCGGGGCCACAGCCCGCGCCGTCACCACATGCACCGGGTTCAGCTTGCCCATGACCTCCTCGGCACGGCCCCGCACGACCGTCACATGGTCCAGGCCCAGCAGCTCCACGACCTCCGTCAGGAAGGTCGTGCGCCTCAGCAGCGGCTCCAGCAGCGTGATCTTCAGATCCTCGCGGACGAGAGCCAGGGGAATGCCGGGCAGACCGGCACCGGAGCCGACGTCGCACACCGTCACGCCCTCGGGAACGACCTCCGAGAGCACCGCGCAGTTCAGCAGATGCCGCTCCCACAGCCGGGGCACTTCGCGGGGGCCGATGAGACCACGCTGCACACCCGCCTCGGCGAGCAGCTCGGCATACCGCACCGCGTCCTCGAAGCGATCGCCGAACACCTCGCGCGCCTGCTCGGGCGCGGGGGGAAGCTCCGCTGCCTCCGTCACGGGGAACCGTCCTTCCGTACCGCATCAGCGCACCGGGCGCTGATCATCAGAACTATCAGGCTGACAAAGTTCGGCCCCGCCTGCTCTACAGACGGGGCCGGAGGAACGTACGGACCGATCAGGCGGGAAGCACAACGACGAAGCGCTGTGGCTCCTCGCCCTCCGACTCGCTGCGCAGCCCGGCTGCCTTGATCGCATCGTGCACGACCTTGCGCTCGAACGGCGTCATCGGCTTGAGCTTCACGGACTCGCCGGTGCTCTTCACCTCGGCGGCGGCCTTGGCACCCAGCTCGGAGAGCTCGGCACGCTTCTTGGCCCGGTAACCGCCGATGTCCAGCATCAGCCGGCTGCGGTCCCCGGTCTCCCGGTGCACGGCAAGGCGGGTGAGCTCCTGCAGGGCCTCCAGCACCTCGCCGTCCCGACCGACCAGCTTCTGCAGGTCGCGGCTGGCCACGTCGCTGATGATCGAGACAGCGGCGCGGTCGGCCTCGACGTCCATGTCGATGTCGCCGTCGAGATCAGCGATGTCGAGCAGACCCTCGAGGTAGTCCGCCGCGATCTCGCCCTCCTGCTCGAGGCGGGTCAGGGTGTCTGCACCCTCGGCAGCGGCGGAGGTGGTGCCTTCCGTCACGGGATGGACTCCTTCTTACTTCTTGGACGGGGACTTGGGCCGCTGCGGACCCTTGCGCTGTCCGGACTGGGCCTTGCTGCGGGTACCGCCGCCGGTCTGCTTCTTGGCGGGAGCGGCGGGCTTGGCGTCCTCGGGCTCATCGGACTTGCTCAGTGAGATCGACTCCGACGACGAGCTGTCCTCGACTGCCTTCGAGCCGGCCGAAGCCGCACCCGACTGACGCTGGGACTTGCTCTGCCGCTTGGGCTGCTGACGCTTGGGAGCCGCCGCGCTCGCCGTCGAACCGTCCTCGGTCTGAACCGCGGCCTGGGACTCGCTCTGCACGACCGAGCCGTCGGCCTGGGCCGCGAGGCCCGCCTTGTTCAGAGCGTTGATGAACTTGCGCTCGAACTCGTTGCGGTCGCGGCCCTTGGCGACGATCGCCTTGATGATGGTGCGCTCGCTGCGCTTGCGGGCCTTGCCGTGGCTCGTGACGTGGTGGGTGAGGCGCTCCAGGTAGGCGGCCTGGGCCTTGGAACCCGGCGTCGGGTTGTTGCGGATGACGTACATCTGCTGGCCCATGGTCCACACGTTGGTGGTCAGCCAGTAGACGAGGACACCGACCGGGAAGTTGATGCCGAAGACGGCGAACATGACCGGGAAGACGTACATCAGCATCTTCTGCTGCTGCATGAACGGCGTCTTCACCGTGGTGTCGACGTTCTTCGTCATCAGCTGGCGCTGCGTGTAGAACTGCGACGCCGACATCATGACGATCATGACCGCGGTGACGACCCGGACGTCGGTCAGCGAGGCGCCGAGTGCCTCGACCTTGCTCGAACCGTCCGTGAACTTCGCGGCCAGCGGGGCACCGAAAATGTGCGCCTTACGGGCACTGGCCAGCAGCGAGTCGTTGATGACACCGATCGTCGAGCCGGTCGCAATGCCGTTGAGCACGTGATACAGGGCGAAGAAGAACGGGGACTGCGCCAGGATGGGAAGGCACGAGGAGAGCGGGTTGGTGCCCGTCTCCTTGTACAGCTTCATCATCTCTTCGGACTGACGCTGCTTGTCGTTCTTGTAGCGCTCCTGGATCTTCTTCATCTCGGGCTGGAGCGTCTGCATGGCCCGCGTCGACTTGATCTGCTTCACGAAGAGCGGGATCAGGCAGATACGGATCAGGATCACGAGGGACACGATCGACAGGCCCCAGGCCCACCCGGTGTCAGGGCCGAAGATCTTGCCGTACACCGTGTGGAACTGAACGATGACCCAGGAGACGGGTGTCGTGATGAAGCTGAAAAGACTGGCAATCGTGTCCACTAATCATGCTCCTTGGGCATGGGACGGAGTCTCTGCGGCCGGGCTCGAAGGATTCTGTCCCTCGGTGGCCGAGGCGGCGGAGGGCCCGCCCCTACGTGCACGCCAGGCGTTACGCAGCATTTCGTGCCACCGCGGACGCTTGCGCGGCGGGACATGGTCCACACCGCCCAGCGACCACGGATTGCACCGCAGGATGCGCCAGGCGGTGAGTGCCGTTCCCTTGATCGCACCGTGCCGGTCGATGGCCTGGTAGCCGTAGTGGGAGCACGACGGGTAGTACTTGCACACCGGCCCCAGCAGCGGGCTGATGGTCCACTGGTACAGCTTGATCAGCGCCAGCAGCGGGTACTTCATCGTGCGCCCCCTCCCAGCAGCCGCTGAACGGCGGCATCCAGGTCTCGGGCCAGCTGTTCATGATCGGCGTCGCCCGCCTCGGGCAGCGCTCGTACGACTACCAGGCTACCGGGGGGAAACAGGGCGACCCTGTCGCGCATCAGATGGCGAAGTCTGCGCTTCACCTTGTTGCGCACCACAGCACCGCCCACGGCCTTGCTCACGACGAAACCCGCACGCGTCGGGGGAGCGCTCTCCCCAGGCGCGTGCGGGTCCGTGGCACCGCTACGAAAGTGGACGACGAGACACGGGCGGCCGGCCCGGCGCCCTCGTCGTACCGCGGTCGCGAAGTCCTCGCGCCGCCTCAGCCGGTTCTCGGTGGGCAGCACGACGGCATGACCTGACCGGTATCAGGCGGACAGGCTGGCGCGACCCTTGCTGCGGCGGTTCGCCAGAATCGCGCGGCCGGCACGGGTACGCATCCGCAGACGGAAGCCGTGGGTCTTGGCGCGACGACGGTTGTTCGGCTGGAAGGTGCGCTTGCTCACTCGGGGGCTCCAGAAATCAATCGGTGGTGGCGGGTGCCGTCCTGGCTGTCACCGTGCGCCCACGAGTAGCTCGCAGTTACGCCCGTGTGCACCGCTTCCCGATCACCCGAAGTGATCTGTGCCCATCGGAGGCAGGCGGCAGCAGCCATCGACAACTCGACCTGGTTACGGTACGCGCGGCTACGCCATCCGGTCAAACCAGTGGTCACCAGGAGACACTATCCACAGGCTGGGGACAACAACTTGAACCGCACCCGTCGCCCTGACTACCGTGGCTGAACTCCGATTCGTTCCCTTGACCCCTGCATTTCGGCTCCACCCCATTTGAATCCCGACTCGTCCCAGAACCACACGTTCGTGGGACCCGTGAGAGAGCGTGCCCTGTGGCTGACGTACCTGCCGATCTTGCCGCAGTGTGGCCACGCGTACTCGAGCAACTTCTCGGTGAGGGCCGCGTCCAGGGCGTGGAGGCGAAGGACGAGCACTGGATCCGGCGCTGCCAGCCACTCGCGCTGGTCGCCGACACCGCCCTGCTCGCCGTACCGAACGAATTTGCGAAAGGCGTACTGGAGGGCCGACTGGCCCCGGCCGTCAGTGAGACACTGAGCCGCGAGTGCGGCCGCCCGATCCGCATCGCGATCACCGTCGACGACTCCGCGGGCGAGCCCCAGGCCCCGCCCGCGCCTCCGGCCCCCCGACCCCAGTCCCGCTACGAGGAGCCCGAGCTCCCCTCCAACCAGTACGACGGCTCGTACGACAACAACCAGTACGAGGGCTACGGCCGCCACCGCGCGGACGACTCCCCCCCGGGTCGCGGCGAACAGCGCCCCGGACACCAGGGCGACCGCGAACCCCGCCCGGACCAGCTCCCCACCGCACGCCCCGCCTACCCCTCGGAGTACCAGCGCCCCGAGCCCGGCGGCTGGCCGCGGCCGACGCAGGTCCAGTACAGCTGGCAGCAACAGCGGCTCGGCTTCCCGGAGCGCGACCCCTACGCGTCCCCGTCGCAGGAGCCCTATCCGCAGGAGCCGTACCCGCAGGACTCGTACGGCCCTCCGTCACAGGACTACCGTCCGCAGCCGAGGGAGCGCTCGTCCTACGACAGCCAGCGCTCCGACTACGACCAGCGGCCGGACTACGACAAGCCCCGCTCCGACTACGACCAGCGCGACACCCGCCGGGAGCTGCCCGATCCGCCGCCCGGCTCCGGGCGGGTCCACCGCGGCGGCCCGGTCGGCTCCAACCTGCCCACCACCGGCGCCCCCGGCCCACTGGCCGCGCAGCCCGCGCCCGCGACCGGACCCGGTGAGCCCACCGCGCGGCTGAACCCGAAGTACCTCTTCGACACGTTCGTCATCGGCGCCTCCAACCGCTTCGCGCACGCGGCCGCGGTGGCAGTCGCCGAAGCGCCGGCCAAGGCCTACAACCCCCTGTTCATCTACGGGGAGTCGGGGCTCGGCAAGACCCACCTGCTGCACGCGATCGGGCACTACGCGCGCAGCCTGTATCCCGGCACGCGCGTGCGGTACGTGAGCTCGGAGGAGTTCACCAACGAGTTCATCAACTCCATCCGCGACGGCAAGGGCGACAGCTTCCGCAAGCGCTACCGCGAGATGGACATCCTGCTCGTCGACGACATCCAGTTCCTCGCGGACAAGGAGTCGACGCAGGAGGAGTTCTTCCACACCTTCAACACACTCCACAACGCGAACAAGCAGATCGTCCTCTCCAGCGACCGGCCGCCCAAGCAGCTGGTCACGCTGGAGGACCGCCTGCGGAACCGTTTCGAGTGGGGACTGATCACCGACGTCCAGCCGCCCGAGCTGGAGACAAGGATCGCGATCCTGCGCAAGAAAGCGGTGCAGGAGCAGCTCAACGCCCCGCCGGAGGTCCTGGAGTTCATCGCCTCCCGCATCTCGCGCAACATCCGCGAGCTGGAGGGCGCGCTGATCCGGGTGACGGCGTTCGCATCGCTCAACCGACAGCCGGTCGATCTGGGCCTGACCGAGATCGTGCTGAAGGACCTGATCCCCGGCGGCGAGGACTCGGCCCCCGAGATCACGTCCACGGCCATCATGAGCGCCACGGCCGACTACTTCGGTCTGACCGTCGAGGACCTGTGCGGCACCTCCCGCGGCCGCGCGCTCGTCACGGCCCGCCAGATCGCCATGTACCTGTGCCGCGAGCTGACGGACCTCTCCCTGCCGAAGATCGGCGCGCTGTTCGGCGGCCGCGACCACACGACCGTGATGCACGCGGACCGCAAGATCCGCAATCTGATGGCCGAGCGGCGCTCCATCTACAACCAGGTGACCGAGCTGACGAACCGCATCAAGAACGGCTGACAGAAGCACTCGCAGAGCAGAGTCACGGCGGTTCCACCGTCGAAGGGCGCCCTGGGGACGAGGTCCCGGGGCGCCCTTCGTCATGTCCGAGGTCACGCCGCCGTTGCCTGCTGTTCGATTCCCCGCCGGGTTACGGCCTCCCTCCACAGATGTGGTGACTTTTTGCCGTCCACATCCTGGGGACCGCGAAGTTGTCCAGACAGCCGTCCACAGGCTGGCTGCTGAAAGACCATCACGCCAGGTCAGGTGGTTGTGGATTCGTGGACGAACGATCTCCACAGACTGTGGACGGCGCGGTGATCCACAGGCTGTGCGCCGAGTTGTCCACCGGCAACCCACAGGCTGGGGCCGGTTGTCCCCAGCGATCACCGGCTTCTCCACATGGCTGTCCACTGTTCGGCAACGTGACGCGCCTGATCACCGGGTCGAGTGAAAGGCGTCACACGAAGGTGCCGGGTTGGGCTGTGGGAAAGCCGGCCAAAGCTGGGGACGGCGCTGGGGAGAACTCGCCTCTGCCTGTGCACGGAGTGTGCAGAACTTTCTGTTCTCCACAGACACGGTCAGTTGTCCACCGGCTCCGCCCACAGGGCCGGTGGACAAAATTCCTGCTCTGAGCTGGGAAAACAGGGTTATCCACGGTATCCACAGCCCCTACTACTACTCCCAACTAGAGAGAGCTGGGAATCCGTTTCGAAGTGGGGCCTGTGCACAACTCGCTGTCCGGTGCCCGACTGCCCCTCGTCACGACTTGACCCCGAGAGGCACCTACTGTCAGTGGGGTGCGTCAGACTGTTCCCCGGTGTCCTTCCCGGCACAGGGACCGACGACACCGAGACAGACGACGAAGCCAGGCAGGCCGAGCAGCGCCGGCAACAGCAGGAGGCGGCAACAGTGAAGATCCGGGTGGAACGCGACGTACTCGCGGAGGCAGTGGCCTGGGCGGCGCGCAGCCTCCCGGCCCGTCCGCCGGCGCCTGTCCTCGCCGGCCTTCTCCTGAAGGCCGAGGAAGGCCAGCTGAGCCTGTCCAGCTTCGACTACGAGGTCTCCGCGCGGGTCTCCGTGGAGGCCGAGGTCGAGGAGGAGGGCACGGTGCTGGTCTCCGGCCGCCTGCTCGCCGACATCTGCCGCGCCCTGCCCAACCGTCCGGTGGAGATTTCCACAGACGGTGTACGGGCCACGGTGGTCTGCGGCTCCTCGCGGTTCACACTCCACACCCTGCCTGTGGAGGAGTACCCGGCGCTGCCGCAGATGCCGAGCGCCACGGGCACCGTCCCCGGTGAGGTCTTCGCGTCCGCCGCTGCCCAGGTGGCCATCGCCGCGGGGCGTGACGACACGCTCCCCGTGCTGACCGGTGTGCGCATCGAGATCGAGGGCGACACCGTCACGCTGGCGTCCACCGACCGCTACCGCTTCGCCGTCCGCGAGTTCCTGTGGAAGCCGGAGAACCCCGAGGCGTCCGCGGTCGCCCTGGTGCCCGCCAAGACGCTCCTGGACACCGCCAAGGCGCTCACGAGCGGCGACAGCGTGATCCTGGCGCTGTCCGGTTCGGGCGCGGGCGAGGGCCTGATCGGTTTCGAGGGCGCGGGCCGCCGTACGACCACGCGTCTGCTCGAGGGCGACCTGCCGAAGTACCGCTCGCTGTTCCCGACGGAGTTCAACTCCGTCGCCGTGATCGAGACCGCCCCCTTCGTGGAGGCCGTCAAGCGTGTGGCCCTGGTCGCCGAGCGCAACACCCCGGTGCGGCTCAGCTTCGAGCAGGGCGTGCTGATCCTGGAGGCCGGTTCCAGCGACGACGCACAAGCTGTGGAAAGGGTGGACGCGCAGTTGGAGGGCGACGACGTTTCGATCGCCTTCAACCCGACCTTCCTGCTGGACGGCCTGAGTGCCATCGACTCCCCGGTGGCCCAGCTCTCCTTCACGACGTCCACCAAGCCAGCGCTGCTCAGCGGCAAGCCGGCCCTGGACGCCGAGGCGGACGAGGCCTACAAGTACCTGATCATGCCGGTGCGGCTGAGCGGCTGAGCGGCTGAGCGCCTCGGCGGCTGAGTCAAAGCCCCAGGTGGGGGCATACGTTTGAGCGCGTATGCCCACAGGTGTGCGTGAGCGTCCGGGTTTAGGCTCGTACGTGGGTACGAAGGTGCCCCACACGCCACAGCAACCTAAGGAACCACTGATGGAGCTCGGTCTCATCGGCCTCGGCAAGATGGGCGGCAACATGCGCGAGCGGATCCGCCGCGCAGGCCACACCGTGATCGGATACGACCGCAACCCGGACCTCGCCGATGTCCACAGCTTGAAGGAGCTTGTGGACGCGTTGCAGGGCCCGCGGGTCGTGTGGGTGATGGTTCCGGCCGGTGCGCCGACCCAGGCGACCATCGACGAGCTGGCCGAGCTCCTGGAGCCCGGTGACGTCGTGGTGGACGGTGGGAACTCCCGCTGGACGGACGACGAGAAGCACGCCGGGGAGCTGGCCGCCAAGGGCATAGGCTTCGTCGACTGCGGTGTCTCGGGCGGTGTGTGGGGCCTGGAGAACGGCTATGCGCTGATGTATGGCGGCGACGCGGAGAACGTCGCCAAGGCGCAGCCGGTCTTCGACGCCCTCAAGCCCGAGGGTGACGCCGGCGCGGTGCACGCGGGCAAGGTGGGCGCCGGCCACTTCGCGAAGATGGTCCACAACGGCATCGAGTACGCGATGATGCAGGCCTATGCCGAGGGCTGGGAGCTGCTGGAGAAGGTCGACTCCGTGACCGACGTCCGGGAGGTCTTCCGCTCCTGGCAGGAGGGCACGGTCATCCGTTCCTGGCTGCTCGACCTCGCGGTCAACGCCCTCGACGAGGACGAGCACCTGGACAAGCTGCGTGGTTTCGCACAGGACTCCGGCGAGGGCCGGTGGACCGTGGAGGCCGCCATCGACCACGCGGTGCCGCTGCCGGCGATCACCGCGTCCCTGTTCGCGCGGTTCGCGTCCCGTCAGGACGACTCGCCGCAGATGAAGATGATCGCGGCGCTGCGCAACCAGTTCGGCGGCCACGCGGTCGAGACGAAGTAATCCACCGGGCTGTTCACCACAGTCCACAAGCTGGGGGAGGTCGGCGACCGACCATGCACGTCACGCATCTGTCGCTGGCCGACTTCCGCTCGTACGCCCGGGTCGAAGTGCCGCTCGACCCGGGCGTCACCGCGTTCGTGGGCCCCAACGGGCAGGGCAAGACGAACCTGGTCGAGGCGATCGGCTACCTCGCCACCCTCGGCAGTCACCGGGTCGCCTCCGACGCCCCCCTGGTCCGCATGGGCGCCGACCGCGCGATCGTCCGGGCGCAGGTTCGGCAGGGTGAGCGGCAGCAGCTGGTCGAGCTGGAGCTGAACCCCGGCAAGGCGAACCGTGCCCGGATCAACAGGTCTTCGCAGGTCAGGCCGCGTGATGTGCTGGGGATCGTGCGCACGGTGCTGTTCGCGCCGGAGGATCTCGCGCTGGTGAAGGGCGACCCGGGCGAGCGGCGCCGCTTCCTGGACGAGCTGATCACCGCACGCTCCCCGCGCATGGCCGGCGTCCGCTCCGACTACGAGCGGGTCCTCAAGCAGCGCAACACCCTGCTGAAGTCGGCCGCCCTCGCGCGGCGGCACGGCGGCCGCTCGATGGACCTGTCCACGCTCGACGTATGGGACCAGCACCTCGCGCGCGTGGGTGCCGAGTTGCTGGCCCAGCGCCTCGACCTGATCGCCGCGCTTCAGCCGCTGGCCGACAAGGCGTACGAGCAACTGGCTCCCGGCGGCGGTCCGGTCGCCCTGGAGTACAAGCCGTCCGCGCCGGGCGAGGCACACACGCGTGAAGCTCTCCATGAGCAGCTCATGGCGGCGCTCGCCGAGGTGCGCAAGCAGGAGATCGAGCGGGGCGTGACCCTCGTAGGGCCACATCGGGACGATGTGAATCTCAAGCTGGGTCAGTTGCCCGCCAAGGGGTACGCCTCGCACGGCGAGTCCTGGTCGTACGCGCTGGCGCTGCGCCTCGCGTCGTACGACCTGCTTCGGGCCGAGGGCAATGAGCCCGTGCTGATCCTCGACGACGTGTTCGCCGAGCTGGACACCCGTCGCCGTGAGCGTCTGGCCGAGCTGGTCGCGCCCGGTGAGCAGGTCCTGGTGACGGCGGCGGTCGACGACGACGTGCCGCATGTGCTGGCGGGGACGCGGTTCACCGTGTCCGAGGGGACGGTGCAGCGCGCATGACCGACGAACAGCTTCCTGCCGAGAAGCCTGAGCCGAGTGCCGAACCCTCCGGCGTCGACCTCGCGCGTGTGGCGCTGCGGGCTGCGAAGGCACAGGCACGCGCGCGTGGGGACGCGGCGCAGCAGAAGCGGCAGGCGCGGCGCGGAGGCGGTCTGCGCTCCGGGGCGCGCGCCGACGGACGCGACCCGATGGCCTTCGGTGCCGCCATCAACCGCTTGATCACCGAGCGCGGCTGGGAGACGCCAGCCGCGGTGGGCGGGGTGATGGGGCGCTGGCCGCAGATCGTGGGCGAGGACCTGGCCAAGCACTGTGTGCCGGAGAAGTACGACGAGGACGAGCGGGTCCTGGTGGTGCGCTGCGATTCCACGGCCTGGGCGACGAACCTGCGGCTGCTCGCCCCGCAGTTGGTGGCCCGCCTCAATGAGGATCTCGGGCACGGTGCCGTGAACCTGATCAAGGTGAACGGCCCCGGCGGGCCCCCTCGTCGCTATGGTCCGCTGCGTGCTCCCGGCAGCACGGGACCCGGTGACACCTACGGGTGACAGACATCACATCCAGGGCGTCGGCGGTGCCTTCGAGGCGCCGTCGACGCCTTTGTCGTGGCACTGCGCGCGGTGGCGAATCCGGACGTGACTCCCAAGTAGCCAAGGGTTCACGGCCGGAAGCGCTGAGTGCCTCCGTGAGCCTCTTGGAGCCCCGCTCCGTATATGGGGACCCGGAAGACGCCGGTTCAGGGCGGCACATGCGGACTCAGGTACCGGCAAACCCCCATCACTGTCGGCGCTACCGGTAGAATGGAAGCCGATCCCGCCCCGAACGTGGGGACCGCCCGGGAGAAGCTGAGCAACGCTGATCAAGGCTTACCAACGCAACATGCCGCAGCCGCTCCGGCAACCCGCCGACGAGCCCGGCTCGTGCTGTGCCAGAAAGGGCGCTTCGTGGCCGATTCCGGCAACCCCAACGAGAACATTCCGTCCACCGACGCCGAGGCGACCTCGTCGAACGGCGAGGTAACCGCCTCGTACGACGCCAGCGCCATCACCGTCCTCGAGGGTCTGGACGCGGTCCGCAAGCGACCCGGTATGTACATCGGCTCGACCGGCGAGCGCGGCCTGCACCACCTGGTGCAGGAGGTCGTCGACAACTCCGTCGACGAGGCGCTGGCCGGCCACGCGGACACCATCGACGTGACGATCCTCGCCGACGGCGGCGTGCGCGTCGTCGACAACGGCCGCGGTATCCCGGTGGGCATCGTCCCCTCCGAGGGTAAACCGGCCGTCGAGGTCGTGCTGACCGTGCTGCACGCGGGCGGCAAGTTCGGTGGCGGCGGCTACGCGGTCTCCGGCGGTCTGCACGGCGTGGGTGTCTCCGTCGTGAACGCGCTGTCGACCAAGGTGGCCGTCGAGATCAAGACCGACGGCTACCGCTGGACGCAGGACTACAAGCTGGGTGTCCCGACGGCCCCGCTGGCCCAGCACGAGGCCACGGACGAGCACGGCACCACGGTCACCTTCTGGGCCGACCCGGACATCTTCGAGACCACCGAGTACTCCTTCGAGACGCTGTCGCGGCGCTTCCAGGAGATGGCGTTCCTCAACAAGGGTCTGAGGATCAACCTCACCGACGAGCGCGAGTCGGCGAAGGCCACCGCCGGCGCGGACGAGGCGGGCGAGGACGAGAAGCACGAGGTCAAGGCCGTCTCGTACTACTACGAGGGCGGCATCGTCGACTTCGTGAAGTACCTCAACTCCCGTAAGGGAGAGGTGGTGCACCCGACCGTGATCGACCTCGAGGCCGAGGACAAGGACAAGAGTCTGTCCCTCGAGCTCGCGATGCAGTGGAACGGCGGTTACAGCGAGGGTGTGTACTCCTTCGCCAACATCATCCACACGCATGAGGGCGGCACGCACGAAGAGGGCTTCCGTTCCGCGCTGACCTCGCTGATCAACAAGTACGCGCGCGACAAGAAGCTGCTTCGCGAGAAGGACGACAACCTCACGGGTGACGATATCCGCGAGGGTCTGACCGCGATCATCTCGGTGAAGCTGAGTGAGCCGCAGTTCGAGGGCCAGACCAAGACCAAGCTGGGCAACACCGAGGTGAAGACCTTCGTCCAGAAGGTCGTCTACGAGCACCTCACCGACTGGCTGGACCGCAACCCCGTCGAGGCCGCGGACATCATCCGCAAGAGCATCCAGGCGGCCACCGCGCGCGTGGCGGCCCGCAAGGCCCGCGACCTGACCCGGCGCAAGGGCCTGCTGGAGACCGCGTCCCTGCCGGGCAAGCTCTCCGACTGCCAGTCGAACGACCCGACCAAGTGCGAGATCTTCATCGTCGAGGGTGACTCCGCCGGCGGTTCGGCCAAGTCCGGCCGCAACCCCGAGTACCAGGCGATCCTCCCGATCCGCGGCAAGATCCTGAACGTCGAGAAGGCGCGGATCGACAAGATCCTGCAGAACCAGGAGATCCAGGCGCTGATCTCGGCCTTCGGTACCGGGGTCCACGAGGACTTCGACATCGCGAAGCTGCGCTATCACAAGATCATCCTGATGGCGGACGCCGACGTCGACGGCCAGCACATCTCCACCCTGCTGCTGACCTTCCTGTTCCGCTTCATGCGGCCGCTGGTCGAGGCCGGGCACGTGTACCTCTCCCGTCCTCCGCTGTACAAGATCAAGTGGGGCCGGGACGACATCGAGTACGCGTACTCGGACCGCGAGCGCGACGCGCTGATCGAGATGGGCCGGCAGCGCGGCAAGCGCATCCGCGATGACTCCATCCAACGCTTCAAGGGCCTCGGCGAGATGAACGCCGAGGAACTGCGCATCACGACCATGGACCAGGAGCACCGCGTCCTCGGACAAGTCACCCTCGACGACGCCGCCCAGGCTGACGACCTCTTCTCCGTCCTGATGGGCGAGGACGTCGAGGCCCGCCGTCAGTTCATCCAGCGCAACGCCAAGGACGTCCGTTTCCTCGACATCTGAGTCGGTCTCAGCTGACCGCACCAGGAAGGATCTTCACCAGCAATGGCCGACGACATCACCCCCGCCACCCCCGAAGCAGGCGCCTTCATCGCCCAGCGCGTCGAGCTCGTCGGGCTCGAGACGGAGATGCAGCGTTCGTACCTGGACTACGCGATGTCCGTCATCGTGTCCCGCGCGCTACCCGACGTCCGGGACGGCCTCAAGCCCGTCCACCGTCGCGTCCTGTACGCCATGTACGACGGCGGCTACCGGCCCGAGAAGGGCTTCTACAAGTGCGCCCGCGTCGTCGGCGACGTCTTGGGTAACTACCACCCACACGCCGACTCCTCGAGCTACGACGCGCTGGTCCGCCTTGCCCAGCCGTGGTCCATGCGTATGCCGCTGGTGGACTCCAACGGTAACTTCGGCTCCCCGGGCAACGACCCGGCGGCCGCCATGCGCTACACCGAGTGCAAGATGGCGCCGCTGTCGATGGAGATGGTCCGTGACATCGATGAGGAGACCGTTGACTTCACGGACAACTACGACGCCCGCTCCCAGGAGCCGACCGTTCTGCCGGCCCGCTTCCCGAACCTGCTGATCAACGGCTCCGCCGGTATCGCGGTCGGCATGGCGACCAACATCCCGCCGCACAACCTGCGCGAGGTCGCCGCCGGCGCCCAGTGGTACCTGGAGAACCCCGAGGCCTCGCACGAGGAGCTGCTGGACGCGCTCATGGAGCGCATCAAGGGCCCCGACTTCCCGACCGGCGCCCTGGTCGTCGGCCGCAAGGGCATCGAGGAGGCGTACCGCACAGGCCGTGGCTCGATCACCATGCGCGCGATCGTCGAGGTCGAGGAGATCCAGAACCGCCAGTGCCTGGTGGTCACGGATCTGCCGTACCAGACCAACCCCGACAACCTCGCGCAGAAGATCGCCGACCTGGTGAAGGCCGGCAAGGTCGGCGGCATCGCGGACGTCCGGGACGAGACGTCGTCACGCACGGGACAGCGACTCGTGATCGTCTTGAAGCGTGACGCGGTCGCCAAGGTCGTCCTGAACAACCTCTACAAGCACACGGAACTGCAGACGAACTTCGGCGCCAACATGCTGGCGCTCGTCGACGGCGTCCCGCGCACGCTGTCCCTGGACGCGTTCATCCGGCACTGGGTGGCGCACCAGATCGAGGTCATCGTCCGCCGTACGAAGTTCCGGCTGCGCAAGGCCGAGGAGCGGGCGCACATCCTGCGCGGCCTGCTGAAGGCCCTGGACGCCATCGACGAGGTCATCGCGCTGATCCGGCGCAGCGACACCGTCGACATCGCGCGCACGGGCCTGATGGAGCTCCTGGAGATCGACGAGATCCAGGCCAACGCCATCCTCGAGATGCAGCTGCGCCGGCTCGCCGCCCTGGAGCGCCAGAAGATCGTCCAGGAGCACGACGAACTCCAGGCGAAGATCACCGAGTACAACGAGATCCTCGCCTCGCCGGTCCGCCAGCGCGGCATCGTCAGCGCCGAACTCGCCGCGATCGTCGAGAAGTACGGCGACGACCGCAAGACCATGCTGGTGCCCTACGACGGTGACATGTCCATCGAGGACCTCATCGCCGAGGAGGACATCGTCGTCACCATCACGCGTGGCGGCTACATCAAGCGGACCAAGACCGAGGACTACCGTTCGCAGAAGCGGGGCGGCAAGGGCGTACGCGGGGCGAAGCTGAAGCAGGACGACATCGTCGACCACTTCTTCGTCTCCACCACGCACCACTGGCTGCTGTTCTTCACCAACAAGGGCCGCGTCTACCGGGCCAAGGCGTACGAACTGCCGGACGCCGGGCGGGACGCTCGGGGACAGCACGTCGCCAACCTGCTGGCCTTCCAGCCGGACGAGGCGATCGCCGAGATCCTCGCGATCCGCGACTACGACGCCGCGCCGTACCTGGTGCTCGCCACGAAGGCGGGTCTGGTCAAGAAGACGTCACTGAAGGATTACGACTCTCCGCGTTCCGGTGGCGTCATCGCCATCAATCTGCGGGAGCGTGAGGACGGTTCGGACGACGAACTGATCGGTGCCGAACTCGTCTCGGCCGACAGTGACCTGCTTCTGATCAGCAAGAAGGCGCAGTCGATCAGGTTCACCGCCTCGGACGACACCCTGCGTCCCATGGGCCGCGCCACCTCGGGTGTCAAGGGCATGAGTTTCCGCGAGGGCGACGAGCTGCTCTCGATGAATGTTGTTCGACCCGGTACGTTCGTGTTCACTGCTACGGACGGCGGGTACGCGAAGCGCACCCCTGTCGACGAGTACCGCGTCCAGGGTCGCGGCGGCCTCGGCATCAAGGCTGCCAAGATCGTGGAGGACCGCGGATCGCTCGTCGGAGCGCTGGTGGTCGAGGAGACCGACGAGATCCTCGCCATCACGCTGTCCGGCGGTGTGATTCGTACGCGAGTCAGCGGAGTCAGGGAGACGGGCCGTGACACCATGGGCGTCCAACTGATCAACCTGGGCAAGCGCGATGCCGTGGTCGGCATCGCACGTAACGCCGAGGCGGGACGCGAGGCGGAGGAGATCGACGGCGATGTGGCCGACGACGAGACCGCCGAGGGTGTCGCCGAGACCATCGGCACGGACGAGGGTGAGGCACCCTCGGCCGAGTAGCACGAGGAGTGAGTCATCGTGAGCGGAGCCACGGGCGCCGGATCGACCGGAACCTCTACGGGGTCCACCCCCGGCACGGAGGCGGACGGCGGCGGCCGTGGCTCTGCCGCGCGTGCTGCGGAGGCGCGGTCGGCAGAGCCGCACCCAACAGATACGCACACGACCCAACTCAAGGCGATCAAGCCGCCCGCGACGGACTCGCGCTCGCCCGAGACTCATGGCTCCCAGGGGGGACCTGTGACGGACACCCAGCCGCCGGCCCAGCCGACGGCGCCCGCCGCCCCACCGAAGGGGTCGGCCGTACCGCAGCCCCAGCCTTCGCCCTCCCCGCTGCCGGGGGAACGGCAGCCGCAGCAGCAGGCGGGTCCGTACCACCCGCCGCAGGCCTACCCGGCCCAGGCCACCCAGGCCGGCGCCGTACGCCGCCCGCGGACCGGTGCGCGCACCATGCCCCGTACCCGCAAGGCACGGCTGCGGGTGGCCAAGGCCGACCCGTGGTCCGTCATGAAGGTCAGCTTCCTGCTCTCCATCGCGCTCGGCATCTGCACGATCGTCGCGGCCGCCGTGCTGTGGATGGTCATGGACGCGATGGGCGTCTTCTCGACGGTCGGCGGCACCATCGCCGAGGCGACCGGCTCGAACGAGTCGAACGGCTTCGACCTCCAGGCGTTCCTCTCCCTGCCGAACGTCCTGATGTTCACGTCGATCATCGCGGTCATCGACGTCGTCCTCGCGACGGCGCTCGCGACCCTCGGCGCGTTCATCTACAACCTCTCCGCGGGCTTCGTCGGCGGCGTCGAGCTGACGCTGGCCGAGGACGAGTAACACTGCCCCAAACGTGCGGGGGCGGTCCCAGGGGAACCGATTTTGGGACTGCCCACGTCGTGCGCTAATCTTCAGGAGTCAGCGCGCGGGACACACTCTCGCAAAGCGCGGCGGGGCTATAGCTCAGTTGGTTAGAGCGCATCCCTGATAAGGATGAGGCCACAGGTTCAAATCCTGTTAGCCCCACCAGCACAAAACCCTCAGCCGATCATGGTTGGGGGTTTTTGCCATCTACGACTGACATCGGTCCTCGCTGCCGTGTCGGTCGCCTGTCCCCCGGTCTCCTGGGCCAACGGCCTCAGTGAGAAGGTCTGGGCGGATCATCCTCTTGGGTTCTGCGCCGGATGTTCCGTGTGGTGTGGTGTGGTGTGGTTCGGTGTGCTGCTGTGCCGTGTGGTGCTGTGCGCGACGTCGTCACTTCTTCAGCGCTTCTTCGGTGCGTCTCTGCTGCGTCTTCGGTCTTCTCGGGCGGGGTGGCCGTGCCGTCAGGCGCAGTCCGCTCCAGCCCGTTCCGCTGCGTCCACTTCCGTGTCCGGGTCCGCGGCCGTGTCCGTGTCGCCGTGGGAGCGGGGCCGGCAGCTGGGAGTCTTGCCGTGGGCCTCCGCCCGGATGCGCTGCTTCATCGTGGGGGGCAGCGACCTGACGTAGGACCAGAGACCGTGGGACACCGCGGGGGGCTCCGGGCGGGTGGCGGCGCTGTTGCGGGCCGACTGGGTCTGCGGTACGGCAGCGGCGGCGGTCGTCGTGATGAGGCCGAGTGCCGTGAGCAGCGCCAGGAAAGCGGTGATGACGACGGTCCACAGCTTCATGACCTTGTTCCGGGCCATGGTTCCTCACTTTCGGGTCCGGGCGATTTGCGTACTTTCCTCATGATGTGTATGGGCGTCGCGAAATCACGGACCTGAGGCTGTGGCGCGTCGATCTTCAGATGAACACCACACGGATGGGTGTATGAGCGGCCAAAAAGTGGAGAACCGGGGCGATAGAGGCTGAAGTGACCGTCCGTGAGCGTGTGATCGCCATGTGATCAGACGCTGATCGGACGTCCCTGTTCCGCTTCTACTGGGCCGTTCCCGACGGGAGTTGAGGGCCCGGATGCAGGTCACCGATCGGTCTCGGTCGGTGTGTATAGTCGGGCGCCAGAGGTCCCCTACGTCAACGAAAGACGAGGTCGCGCGGTGAAGAAGCTTCTCCTGGTCGCACTGGCCGCCATCGGCGGGCTCCTTGTGTACCGCCAGATCCAGGCGGATCGCGCCGAGCAGGATCTGTGGACGGAGGCGACTGACTCCGTGCCCACGGGTTCGTGAGTTCCGACATCCGATTCTGAGCAGACCCCGGCCGTCGTTGCGGTCGGGGTTTTGTGTTGCCCGGGCTTTCGGACGGTCGTACCGATTACGAGGGTGGGCGGTGGCCGGGCGGGGCAGGATGGGCCACGGCCGGCCAGCTGACGGTCGTAGGAGCTGGGGCGCGGGCACGGAGGGGTGGCGCGGAATGGGGCGGCGTACGGCGTGGTGGCGGATGGCCCTCGTGGGGGCCGTGCTGGGCGCGGTGGCCGGTGCGCCGGGAACTCCGGGCTTCGCGGCCCCGGTCTCTCCCACCACGGTTACCTCTCCCTCCGCATCCGCCTCTCCTTCTTCATCCACATCTGCCTCTCCCTCCTCCTCTGGTACGGCTTCCTCGTACGCCTTCGCCGAAGACGCCCCGTCGGTCACCGGAGCGACGGACACCGCGGACGCCGAGCGCCTCGAACCCGGCACCACGTATCGGAGTTCGCTGCCCAGCGACGGGAAGGTCTACTACCGCCTCGTACTCGACGGCACGTCGACCGTGTACGTCGCCGCGACGGCCGTACCCCCGACGGACGCCGCGGTCACCCCCACGGAAGGCGTCCGGGTGTCCGTGCAGGACGCCGACGGCCGCTCCTGCTCCGCGGCGGACACCGCCAGCATCGGCGCCGGCCGCAGCCCGCGCCCCCTCACCGTGTGGGCCGCACGTCAGCTCCCCTCGAACCGGTCGCTGTGCCGGGGCGCCGGCACGTACTACGTCGTCGTCGAACGGGTACTGCGCACCGAGTCCGCGCCGGGGGACTGGGACCTGGAGCTCGCGCCTGTGTCGGAGCCGCGGCTGCGGAAGGCCGCTTCGACCACCCGTGCGCCCGAGGCCTGGGACTCGGCCACACCCTCACCCCTCGGCGGGGAGGGCATGCGACTGCGGGGCGGCGGGGGCTTCGGCTCGGCGACCGCGCTGAAGCAGGGAGTCTGGCGCGACGAGGTACGCCCCGGACAGACGCTGTTCTACGAGGTGCCGGTCGACTGGGGACAGCAGGTGTACACGACCGCCGACCTGAGCAGCGCGAGCGGTGGCGGGGCCGGCGGTGGCTTTGTGCCGGGGGGCGTGAACCTGGCGCTGTACAACCCCGTGCGCGGACTCGTCGACGACACGAGCATCAGTTACAACGGCAGCCGGAAATCGGGCGCGCTCGCTGCCGTACCGCCGGTCGGGTACGACAACCGGTACGCCGTTTCCGACCGGGCGGGCGGGATGCGGTTCGCCGGGTCCTATTACCTCGTCGTGCATCTCGCCGCGCGGGTGGGCGAGGAGTTCGGGGACGGGCCGTTCGGACTGACGCTGCGAGTGAAGGTGACGGGGACGGCAACGGCCGGGCCCGGCTACGCGGGGCAGTCCGAGCCCTCCGGGCTCTTCCGGGTGGGGCTTCTCGGGCCGGGCTCGGGGGCTGCGGGGTACGCGGGCGCGGGCGACGGGGACGGGAGTGGCGGCGCCGGGATGAAGCTGGTGGCCGCCGGGGGGATCGGGGCGGGGACCTTGCTGTTGGTGGTTCTCGGGGTGTGGGTCGTGGTGGGGCGCCGGAGGGCTGCCGGGGCGTAGGGCCTCTTCCCGTCTCAGACCTGGGTGAGTGCCCAGAACCCCACGGCGTAGCAGACCAGGGCCAGGAGCAGGAGGGGGATCGCCACCTTCGCGGGCGGGCCTGTGCGGCGTGCCCGCGAAAGTCGTGGGGCGGGAGGTGGAACCTGCGGGCTCTGAGCGGTGTACGAAGCAGTAGAGGTGCCAGCGGTGCCGGCGTGCTGCCGGTGCGGTGTCGATGTCGGCGGCTGCGGGGGGAAGGGCAGGACGTGAGTGGAGGGTGTGGGGTCGTAGGGGGAGTGAGCCGCTGGGGTGGCGGGCCAGTGGGGTTGTGCGTGCGCCTGCTGGTGGGGGTGGTGCGGCTGTGCCTGGTGCTCCGGTGGAGTGGAGGGCTGCTGGGAGCGGGAGTCCGTGGGCCGGGGCGGCGGCAGATGGAAGCTGCCGGTGTCCGACACAGGGGGTGGGCTGGTGGGAGCGGGCCATTGGGTTCCGCGGCCTGTGGTGGGGGAGGACGACACGTCGGTACCTGGGGAGGGCAGGGAGTCGGCCTCGCGGGGCCAGGACGGCGGGTCCGCCTGTTCGGGCCATGGCGCCGGGTTCGATTCCCTGGGCCAGGGCGCGGAATTTGTCTCCGCGGGCCAGGGGGGTGTGTGTCCACCCCTTCCTCCAGGCCAGGATTGCTGTCCGTTACCTTCGCCGGGCCAGGAGGGAGCCGGGCCCGGGTCACCGGGCTGGAATGCGCCCTGCCCATTTGCGTCGCCGGATCGGGAGGAAGCGGCGCCCGCGTCGCCGGGCCGCGATCCCACCCCGTTTCCTTCACCGAACCACGAGGGCGCTCCACCCGCCTGACCGGGCCGGGAAGCCACGCCACTGCTCTGGCCGGGCCACGACGGCACCTCGCCGGCACCACCGACCTCCCCACTACTGGCACCGGGCCCGGCCCCAGCACCACCCACCCCTTCGCCGGCCCCCCGCCGGAAGGCCCCCGCATGTCCCCCGCCGCCCCCAACGGAACCCCCGCTTCGGTCACCCGTCCCGAACCGTGCTCCTCCCCCCGCCCCGGACCCCCCGTTCCGTGTCCGGTTCGGGTCGACGCCCGGTGCTCGCTCGAACGGGCCCTCCGGGCCGAACCCGGGCGGCAGCGGGCCCAGTTGGTCGAAGATTTCTATGGACTCGTCATCGGGGCCGGGGTCGGGGAGGAGTTCTCTGGCCGCGGCGAGGGCTTTACGGGCCCCCGTGGCCGTGCGGAAACGGGCCTGGGGGTCCGGTTGGAGGAGGGAGGCCACGACCTGCCAGAGCGGTTCTGGGACGCTCTGGGGCGCGCCGGGGGTGCCGTGGGCGGCGAAGTACTGGATGAGCGCCTTGGCGTCGGGCTTGGCGCCCTCCAGGAGGTACAGCGCGACCAGCCCGACGGCGAACAGGTCGGCGGGGAAGTCCGGTTCCGCGCCCATCATCTGCTCGGGGGAGAGATAACCGGGCGTGCCCACCACGAGGTTGGTCTCGGTCAGGCGGGGTTCGCCCAGCCGCATGGCGATGCCGAAGTCGGACAGCCGCAGCCGCGGCCGAGCGGTACCGGTGGCTTCCAGCAGGATGTTGGCGGGCTTGATGTCACGGTGCACCACACCTTCCGCGTGCACCGCGGCCAGACCGGCGAGGAGCTGGTCGAGCAGGGTGCAGACGAACGCGGGTGGCAGGGGACCGTAGTCCCCGACCAGATGGACCAGCGAGCCGCCGGCGACCAGGTCCATGGTGAACAGGACCTTGTCGTCGTCGGCCGCCCAGCTGGCGGGCGCCAGGACATGGGGGTGGTCGATCCGCAGGGCCTGTTCACGGACGAAGCGCAGCAAGGAGTGGGCGTCGCTCTGCAGCAGGACCTTGGCGGCCACATAACGGCGGCGCCGGTGGTCCCAGGCACGCCAGACGGCGCCGACGCCTCCGCGTCCGATCGGATCGGCCAGCTCGTACCGGCCGGCGAACACCTCACCCATGACTGCGCGTCGCTCCTCCCCCTGCGGCTACCCCCCTTGCTTCCCCCTCGATGAGCGATACGACCCCTCGTGGCCTCCCGGATGAGAGATACGGCCCCGTGTTCCTCGTCTCCTCGGCGGCTGACACACCCCCGCGTGTCAGCCCCCGGCGAGGAGCGCGACCCCCTCGCGCCCCTCCGTGCCGCCTGCACACCCCCCCGGCCCGGCCGCCGAACCCCTTCGGCCACCGGACGGACGGCTCAGTTCTGGTGGGACTGGTAGTGCGTGACCGCGTCGGACGTACGGCCGGCCCCGTAGACCCGGAGGAACTCTGCCAGCTCCGGATGGGTCGGCGCGAGAGTGTCAGCCGCGTCGATGATGTCTCCCGCGGCGGCCACCGAGCGCAGCAACGACTGGATCTCGCGGACGACCCGCTTGACCGTCGGCGCGCCCGAACTGCTCGTCGTGGCCGTGGTGTTGCTGAGCACCGAACCCCCCTGCGACTTCTTGATCTCGTCCATGCGCTCGGTCGCCTCGGCCGCGCTCACGCTGCCGTCCGCGACCTGCCCCGCCAGATCCTGCAGCAACTGCACCCGCTGGACCACGGCGGGATTGCCGATCTTCGCCCGCTGACCACTCATCAGCTGGGACAGCATCGGAGCCGACAGTCCCAGCACCCCCGCGAGACGAGCCTGGTTGAGGCCAAGGTCATCTATGAGCTTACGGAAGAGCGCCCCCAGCGGCTCCCCATACCAGTTCCGCTGCAATTCCCGCGCTCTTGCGGTCGCTTCCTGCTGTGCGGCGTCCATGTGCGTCTCCCCATCGCTTCCCCAAAAAACCGTGGTTCGCGACAGCGAACCACGCCGAGCATCCTACGGAGAGTGGTCGTTCGCGGGGACCCCCAATCCTTTTTGCGGAATACCCCGGGTGACCCGGTACTCTGGTCTGCGACGCCCACCGGCACGTGGTTCCTCCGGCGGACGTTCCTCTTCCCGGGGCCTTAGCTCAGTTGGTAGAGCGCTGTCTTTGCATGGCAGATGTCAGGGGTTCGACTCCCCTAGGCTCCACACCAGAAAACCCCTCCGACCTGCGAATACGCGGGCGGAGGGGTTTTTCGTGCGCACCGGCAACCCCGGCCGGATCAGCTTCGACGCGTGCTGCAAGCCGCCGGGTCACACACCGCGCACCCGCCCGACCCCCGCCGCCGTACCGGCCTACCTCATCAGCGACCGGTACACCGCGGACGACCGCGGATGCGTCCGGCAGCCCCACACGCCGTGCGGGCAGTAGTCGGTGATGGCCTGGTAGAGCGGGCGCTGCCGGGCGAACCAGGTGAGCATGCCGCGCATGTACGCCGGGTCGTCGCCGTTCTCGTACAGACCCCACTCCTGGTACGAGAAGGGTTTGCCGTGGGCGCGGGCGAAGCGGACATGGGCGCGCAGACCGTACGGCTCGCTCACCTGCTCGGTGAAACGCAGCCCGCGCGGGGCGTCGTAGGCATCCATCCCGATGATGTCGACGACCTCATCGCCCGGATAGCAGCGCGGCCACGGGATCGCGTCACGGCCACGGTTGGGCGTGAACTCGAAGCGGAAACGCTGACCGGGCACCGAGCGCATCGCGCGCACGATCCTCGCCCAGTACCTCTTCCACGCGGCCGGGTCCGGGCCGCAGCGGTGGCTGTACGTGGTGCCGTTCATCTCCCAGCCGAGGACCACGATCGTGTCCGGGACGCCGAGAGCCGTCAACCGCCGCGCCAGCGCGCGGAAATGACCTTCGTAGTCACCGCGTGCCCCACGCCGAAGCTGCTCACGGACCGCACGGTCGGGCAGGTGGGCCTCCGCGCGTTCCAGCATCGGCACGTTCAGGACGAACATCCGCCGCGCACCGGCCCGGCGCCACGCCGCCCACGACTCCAGATAACCCGGCGCTCCCTCGATGTTGCTCCAGCGGTCGCCCGGCAGATACACGTGCCCCACCCGGGGCGCGGGCCCACCGAGCCAGGCACCGAGCACGCCCAGCCGTCCCACGTCAGCCGGCTCATAGCCGACGTACGCGCCGTACGCGGAAGCCGCCGCGGGCTCGGGGGCACGCGTGGTGCAGGCCGAGGCCAGGAGCAGCAGTACGGCGGTCAGGGCGAGCGGCCCGCGGCGTAAGAGCTTCATCAGGAGCAGCGGTCCGTCCGGTGCGAAGACAGGTCTCCGCGACTGTGACGCATGGGGGCCCCGCCGCGCCGCTCCCGCCACACCGTCGGGTGAACACGACGGTGGGGCGGAGAAACTCCGCCCCACCACTGGTACACGCCGGCGAAAACCGGCGTCAGCGCCCTTCGTCGTGCTGCGCGGCGTCCTCCTCGGCCTCCTTCGCCTGAACCTCAGGGTCCAGGACGGACTGACCGCTGCCGTCCACGGACGTCAGCCGGCCCGTCTCGGACACCTCGGTCGCGGCGGGCGGCTCGACCAGCCAGTCGGGATTGGCCTGCTTGTCCCACCACTTCCAGGCGGCGTAAGCACCTCCCGTCACGAGGCCCGCGACCGCCAACGCCTTGGCGAGCCGTCCTGCACGGGCCCGCCGCTCGTGCTTGCGGATCAGCTTCTGGACCTCCTTGGGAGAGACCTGGCCACGCAGCGCGGCCAGTGCGGCCGCGCTCCGGGCTGTGGCCTCCCCGGCGACCGGGCCGGCCGCGGCGACGGCCTGCTCGATCTTCGGGCGGGAATAGTCGGCGGCCTGCCGAGCTGCCTGGCGCGTGCGTACGGCGGCCTGGTCGACCTTCGGCGGAACATGCGTACGGGCCTGCTCCAGGCGCGGCGCGAGATGAGCGCCGTACTGGACACGCGCCTGCTCGGCCGCCTGCGAGACCTTCGGCGCGAGCCGTACGCGTGCCTCGGTCGCGTAGTGCGAGGCCTTGTCCTTGGCCGTGTCGGCGTAGGGCGCCACCACTTCCGCGGCGTGCAGCACGCTGTCCTTTGCCGAGCCGGTCGCGGCGCGCACGCTGTCGATGCGGGTCACGGGATCCTCCTCCTCGGTGGCGTATGGTATTTCGACTTTCCACCCTTTTACGGATCATGCCTGCCGGAGTGCAGCCCGGCACCTGAGGGCGGGCATCCGGATCAATAACGGATGAATAGGTGGCAACAGGAGCTTGCCGACGACAATGCCACGGATCGCCGCCGAGCGCCCCTGCCCGACCGATCCTCGGCCGGATCCGTGCGAGGATCGGTCGGGCACAAGCAGACAACGGAAGGCAGATCGTGGCCGAGCAGCTTTACGCCACCCTGAAGACCAACCACGGCGACATCGAAGTCCGGCTTCTGCCGAACCACGCCCCGAAGACGGTCAGGAACTTCGTCGAACTCGCCCAGGGCGAGCGCGAGTGGACGCACCCCGGCACCGGGGAGAAGTCCACCAAGAGGCTCTACGACGGCACGATCTTCCACCGCGTCATCAGCGGCTTCATGATCCAGGGCGGCGACCCGCTGGGCACCGGCATCGGCGGCCCGGGTTACGAGTTCGAGGACGAGTTCCACCCTGACCTCGGCTTCAACAAGCCCTACCTGCTCGCCATGGCCAACGCCGGCCCCGGCACCAACGGCTCGCAGTTCTTCATCACCGTCTCCCCGACGGCCTGGCTGAACCGCAAGCACACCATCTTCGGCGAGGTCACGGACCCGGCCAGCCAGAAGGTCGTCGACGCCATCGCCGGCGTCAAGACCACCCGCCCCAACGACCGCCCGGTCAACGACGTCGTCATCGAGCAGGTCGTCGTGGAGACCCGCCAGGGCTGAGCCCCGGCAACCTCCGCCAAGGGAACCAAACGCCCCGCTCAACCGTAAGGATGAGCGGGGCGGTGCATGTGGGCACGACGACCCAGGGCGATGTCGGGCAACTTCGGGCGACTTAGGGGATGGCATGAATCAGGAGGCGGGCAGTACGCCAGAGGCCCAGAACCTGCCTGGCTGCTACCGGCACCCGGACCGTGAGACCGGCATCCGCTGCACCCGCTGCGAACGCCCGATCTGCCCCGAGTGCATGGTCAGCGCCTCCGTCGGCTTCCAGTGCCCCGAGTGCGTCCGCGACGGGGGCGGCAGCGGACCGGCTCCGGCCGCGGCACGACCCCGTACCCTCGCCGGCGGGACGGTAACGGCCGATCCCCGGCTGTTCACGAAGATCCTCATCGGGATCAACGTCGCGGTGTTCATCGCCATCCAGGCCAAGGAGCCCCTGGCGACGGACCTCAGCCTCGTCGGTGCCTGGCCGCCGGCGCCCTTCCAGCCCACCGAAGGTGTCGCGGACGGGCAGTATTACCGCCTGGTGACCTCGATGTTCGCCCACCAGGAGATCTGGCACATCGGCTTCAACATGCTGAGCCTGTGGTGGTTCGGCGGTCCCCTCGAAGCCGCCCTGGGCCGGGCCCGCTATCTCGCGGTCTACTTCGTCTCCGGTCTCGCGGGCAGCGCGCTGGCCTATCTGCTGACCTCCCCGAGCACGGCCACACTCGGCGCCTCCGGTGCCATCTTCGGCCTCATCGGTGCCAACGCGATCCTGATGAGACGGCTCAACTACGACCTCCGGCCGATCATCGCGCTCCTGGTGATCAACCTGATCTTCACCTTCAGCTGGAGCGGCATCTCCTGGCAGGCCCACATCGGTGGCCTGGTCGCCGGGGTCATCACGGGCTACGGCATGGTCCACGCCCCACGCGAGCGGCGGACGCTGGTGCAGTACGGCACCTGTGGGCTGGTTCTGCTGGTCGTCGTGGCCATGATCGTGATCAGGACCGCCCAGCTGACCTGACGGGCCCGCGCGACCCCTCTGAGCGGCCCGTTTTCCACAGCGAGTACCGGATCTTGTGCATAGAGTGCGGGAACAGCTGTGCCCCCTGTCGCTGGCCTGTGTTTATGCAGGTCAGGAAGGGGGCGAACAGGCTTACGGGCGCTGATGGGATGGTCGTACCGGCGTCAACGTCCGATGGGTTATCCACAGATCGTCGTCTTTTCCCCAGGTCCTGTGGATATTGCTTCAGGCTGTGGATAACTCAGCGGATAGCCCTGGGGAGAGCTACTTCCACTGGGTGGAGACGCCGAATCCGGCGGCGATGAAACCGAAGCCCACCACGATGTTCCAGTTGTCCAGAGCGTCGATGGGGAGCGAGCCGTCCGTCACATAGAAGACGACGATCCAGGCCAACCCGATGAGGAACATGGCCAGCATCACAGGGGCGACCCAGGCGCGGCTGTTCAGTTTGATGGCGGTCGCCTGCTTCGCCGGGGGCGGCGTGTAGTCGGCCTTCTTGCGGATACGTGACTTCGGCACGAGGGTCTCTCCTGTCGATGCGCTGCGTGGCCGCGCAGGTAACTGGTCGGGCTCCGGGCAGCGTACAAGGGGACTCTTAGCGCTCCCCCGGGCGTCCGTTAGCGTAGTGCTTCCGCGGCGCTGAAGGAGATAAGGGTACGTTGAGCAATTCTGCCGACTCCCCCCAGTCCGGATCCAGTCCTGTCCGCAGGCGAGATTTCCGGCCGGTGCGGGTGCTCACCGTGGCCGTCTTCGCTCTCGCGGGACTCATCTTCTTCACGAGTTTCAACACGGCCAAGGGCACCGACATCCGCACGGACGCCTCCATGCTCAAGCTCTCGGACCTCATCCAGGAGCGGAGCCGCAACAACGGCGAGCTCGACGAGTCGAACGGCTCGCTGCGCCGGGACGTCGAGTCGCTCGCCGAGCGCGACGACGGCAGCACCAAGGCCGAGGACGACAAGCTCGCCGCCCTGGAGGAGCGGGCAGGCACCCAGAAGCTCAAGGGGAAGGCGGTCACGGTCACGCTCGACGACGCCCCGCCGAACGCGACCGCCAAGCTCCCCGGCTACCCCGAGCCGCAGCCCGACTACCTGGTCATCCACCAGCAGGATCTGCAGGCCGTGGTCAACGCCCTGTGGAAGGGCGGCGCCCAGGGGATCAAGGTCATGGACCAGCGGCTGATCTCCACCAGCGCCGTGCGCTGTGTCGGCAACACCCTGATCCTCCAGGGCCGCGTCTACTCGCCGCCGTACAAGATCCAGGCGGTCGGTGACCCCGGGAAGCTGAAGCAGGCGCTCGCGGACTCCAAGGCGATCCAGAACTACATGGTCTACGTCAATGTCTACGGGCTCGGCTGGAATGTGGCCGACGACGGCACGGTGACTCTTCCCGGCTACTCGGGCACAGTGGATCTGCAGTACGCCAAGCCCGTGGAGTGAGCACGGTGTGAGCCCCTGGAGCCGCCGGTGCGTGTCGTCGTCAGGACCGTCAGCGAGCTGTGCATCACCGTTGGCGCCCTGATCGTGCTGTTCGTCGTCTATGTGCTGTTCTGGACCGGTGTGAAGGCCGACACCGTCATGGACGACCAGATCGACCAGTTGCAGAACCAGTGGTCGCAGGGGAGCGTGCGGCAGCCGAAGGTGACGGCCGGGCCGTCGGCCTCCCCTGCGGATCCGGTGCCGTACCGGAGCGGGAAGCCCTTCGCGATCATGTACATCCCCCGGCTTGGTTTCACGTGGAACAAGCCCGTGCTCGAAGGCACCGAGGTCAACACCCTGAAGAAGGGTCTCGGGCACTACGCGAACACCGCGCAGCTCGGACAGCAGGGCAACTTCTCGGTCGCCGGGCATCGGCGCACCTACGGGGATCCCTTCAAGGACTTTCCGCGGCTGCGGCGAGGTGACGCGGTGGTCCTGACGGACGGAACGACCTGGTTCACGTATCGGATCGACAAAGGGCCCTACAAAACAGTGCCCACCGACATTGAGGTGATCGATCCTGTGCCACGTAAATCCGGGTACACGCGGCCTGGCCGCTATCTCACGCTGACCACGTGCGATCCGGAGTGGGGACACAGTCACCGGCTGATCGTCTGGGCACACCTGGACTCCACACAGCCTGTGGAGGACGGCAAGCCGGTTGCCCTGCGCCGTTAGTCTGGTGCGGTACGGCGTGTGTGTGGATGCCGTGGTGCGACGGAAGGGACGGCATGTACGGCTGGATCTGGCGGCATCTGCCGGGGAACGCATGGGTGCGGGCGCTGCTCTCGCTCGTGCTGGTCGTTGCTGTGGTCTACGTCCTGTTCCAGTACGTGTTCCCGTGGGCCGAACCGCTGCTGCCCTTCAACGATGTGACGGTGGACAACCAGTGAGCGCGCGCATTCTCGTCGTCGACAACTACGACAGCTTCGTCTTCAACCTCGTTCAGTACCTGTATCAGCTGGGTGCGGAGTGCGAGGTGCTGCGCAACGACGAGGTGTCGACGGCGCACGCCCAGGACGGCTTCGACGGCGTCCTGCTGTCGCCCGGACCCGGTACGCCGGAGGAGGCCGGGGTCTGCATCGAGATGGTGCGTCACTGTGCCGCGACCGGGGTGCCGGTCTTCGGTGTCTGTCTCGGGATGCAGTCGATGCAGGTGGCGTACGGCGGTGTCGTGGACCGCGCGCCCGAGCTGCTGCACGGCAAGACGTCGTTGGTCGAGCACGAGGGCCGTGGGGTCTTCGCCGGGCTGCCCACGCCCTTCACGGCGACGCGTTACCACTCGCTGGCCGCGGAGCCGGCGACGGTCCCGGCCGAGCTGGAGGTCACCGCGCGGACGCACGACGGGATCGTGATGGGGCTCAGGCACCGTGAACTCCCGGTCGAGGGCGTGCAGTTCCACCCGGAGTCGGTGCTGACGGAACACGGTCATCTGATGCTGGCCAACTGGCTGGTGGAGTGCGGGGACCAGGGCGCGGTGGCGAGGTCGGTGGGGCTCGCCCCGGTGGTGGGTAGGGCCACGGCGTGACGGCCCTGCGCCCCGAGCGCGAGGACTTGTACGGCGACGCGTCGTACGAGTCCTACGGTGGCGATCCCTATCGCGGGGAGTCCTTCGCCGGTGGTTCGTCTGGTTCGTCTGGTTCGTCTGCCCAGGAGCCCTACGGTCAGGAGTCCTACGGTCAGGAGTCCTACGCCCAGGAGTCGTTCGGGGAGGCGTCCTCGGGTGGGGCGTCGGTGCCCTATGTCCCGCCGGCCGACGACGAGACGGTGGCGTTGCGGATCCCCGATCCGCCGCCGCCCTCCATATCCGCCTCTGCGGCCTCTTCCGTCACATCCGCCACTGGATCCCCGCAGGGCGGCCGTGCGGCCCGCAGAAAGGCCGCCAAGCGCCGTCACGGGCGTCATGGCGGTACGGCTGCCCCCGACGCGCAGCCGGAGCAGGGCGCGTCGGACTCGCCGCACTCGCCGGAGGGCAAGCCGCTCTCCCGCATCGAGGCCCGTAAGCAGGCGAAGGCCCGCAAACCCGGTGCGGCCGTGGTCGCGAGCCGGGCGATCGGCGAGGTGTTCATCACCACCGGTGTGCTGATGCTGCTGTTCGTCAGCTACCAGCTGTGGTGGACCAACGTCCGGGCGCACGCGCAGGCGGACAAGGAGGCGAGCAGCCTCCAGAACGACTGGGCCAGCGGGAAGGGCGCCCCGGGCACCTTCGAGCCGGGTCAGGGCTTCGCCTTGCTGCACATTCCCAAGCTGGACGTGGTGGTGCCGATAGCCGAGGGCGTCAGCAACAAGAAGGTGCTCGACAAGGGCATGGTCGGGCACTACAGCGAGGGCGCGCTGAAGACGGCGATGCCCGACGCGAAGACCGGCAACTTCGCCCTGGCCGGGCACCGCAACACACACGGCGAGCCCTTCCGTTACATCAACAGGCTCAGCCCGGGTGACGCGATCGTCGTCGAGACGCAGGACGACTACTTCGTCTACAAGATGACGTCGACGCTTCCGGTGACGTCCCCGAGCAACACGAGCGTGATCGACCCCGTCCCCAAGGGATCCGGTTTCACCACGGCCGGCCGCTACATCACCCTCACCACCTGCACGCCGGAGTTCACCAGCAAGTACCGGTTGATCGTCTGGGGCAAGATGGTCGAGGAACGGCCGCGCAGCAAGGGCAAGCCGGATGCGCTCGTCCAGTAAGGGCAGATGACTAGTGGCAGCGACCACCGAGCAAGAGCAGAACACCGGCAATCCCGCGCCGCGCCGCCGCGGCACGGGCCGGATCGCCATGGCGGTCAGCGTCTTCGGTGAACTCCTCATCACGGCGGGCCTGGTGCTCGGCCTGTTCGTCGTCTACTCGCTGTGGTGGACGAACGTCATCGCCGACCGTGCGGCGCACAAGGAAGCCGACAAGGTGCGCGACAGCTGGATGCAGGGCCGTGACACCGGTCCCGGCGCGCTGGACACCAAGAACGGCATCGGCTTCCTGCACGTCCCCGCGATGAGGAACGGCGAGGTCCTGGTCGAGAAGGGCACCTCGACGAAGATCCTCAATGACGGCGTCGCCGGCTACTACGTCGACCCCGTCAAGGCCACGCTCCCCACCAGCGGCAAGACCGGCAACTTCTCCCTCGCCGCCCACCGCGACGGGCACGGCGCGAAGTTCCACAACATCGACAAGGTCAAGAAGGGCGACCCGATCGTCTTCGAGACCAAGGACGAGTGGTACGTCTACAAGGTCTATGCCGTCCTTCCCGAGACCTCGAAGTACAACGTCAAGGTCCTCGGCCGGATCCCCAAGGAGTCCGGCAAGAAGAAGGCCGGGCACTACATCACCCTGACGACGTGCACGCCGGTGTACACGTCTCGGTATCGGTATGTGGTGTGGGGCGAGCTGGTGCGTACCGAGAAGGTGGACGGTGAGCGGACGTTGCCGAAGGAGTTGCAGTGAGGTGACTGGCCTCCTTTGAGGAGGTCAGTCACCTAGCATGGCGAAGGCCCGAAGCCGCAACTATCTCTTGCGGCTTCGGGCCTCTTTGCGTCGGGCCGTGCCTACTCCAGGACTTCCAGCGGTTCCCCGGCGCTCCACTGCTCCAGCAGCCCACGGTGTACGACGGCGATCCCGGTCTCGGCGGCGATGCTCAGGGCCTCAGGGGTGAAGGGGCAGGTCGCCACGTAGAGGGCCACATCCGCGTTGTGGAGAACCTTCGCCGCCCCGACGAACTTCTGGACCTCCGGGCTGGTGATGTTGAGGTAGGGCGCGAACCTCTTGCACTGCACGACGAGCCGTTGTCCGGCGGCAGTGAGCCCGATGATGTCGACACCCCGGTCCCCGCGACCGCCCTGTACGACGACGTTGGTGCAGCCGTCCCGGCGCAGCAGTTTGGCGATGTGGTGCTCGAACCGGCGGCCGTTCATGGCGTCCATGGCGGCCATGACTCCGACGGTGGGCCGGTCGTCCCGTACGCCTTCGAGTCGTTGAAGGCGGGTGTGGTGCTGGTGGAGGCGTCGTTCGATGCGCTGGACTCCTGCGCGCAGGGCGATCAGTTCCTTGCGGTGCTCGCCCGATGTTTCGATCAGGGCATTGAACATCGGTACGACGGTCTTGCCGAGGATGTGGGTGATGCGTTGGTCGATGCGGTCGTCGAGGGAGACGGTCTCCCTGTGGACGGAGTTATCCACAGGCTGGGTGCGGGCCAGGTACTCCATGTCCAGGAGGTACACACGCACCTGACGTGCGACTTCGCTGTCGCGGAGGAGCATGGCGACGTTGAGGACGGCTCGGCGGGAGAAGAGGGCGAGGGAGCGGGAACGCGACTGAATCCCACTGAGTGACTTGAAGTCACTCAGTCGCGAACCTGCCAAAACGTGGTACCCGTTGTTCTCCAGCTCTGTTCGGTGGTCCTGGACGAGGGCTCGGAGGGCGTCCACAGTGACTTCGAAGTACGCCGCCACCATCGCCGTGGTCACATGCATCCCGTCCGGCAGCAGCGACAGTGCTTTGACCCTGTCGAGTACGTCCGTCCGTTCCAGCACGCCGTCGCGCAGGGTCTTGGATTCCAGCAGCGCTGATTCGTTGATCATGTTCTGCCCTTCCGGTTGACGTATGGCTCCATGGCCAGGGCAGAGCTTCGGCACCCCACCCGAATGGGTCAACGAGTCGGCATATAGGAAGACACGATCGGTATGCGAACACGCCGACGGACGGACGCGGGTCGCCATGACGAAGCCCCGTCGCCCTGTGATGGGCGGCGGGGCTTGTCTATGTGCGGAGTTGTGCGTGCGGCTAGCCGGTTCCGCCTCCGAAGAAGCCTCCGCCGTTGTTGCCGCCGTTGTTGCCGTTGCCGACGCCCACCGTGGTGAGGTTGATCTGGGTGCCGCCGGGGTTGTCGACCTCGTTGCCGCCGCCCGGGTCCTGCTGGGCCACGACCGCGGTGTCGCTCTGGTCGCTGCCGTTGGTGAACTGGATGTTCGTGAAGCCGGCGTTGTTGAGGATCTGCCGGGCCTGGGCGACCGTGCGGCCCCTGACGTCCGGGACCTCGGTCTTGTCCTTCGGCTTGCCGATCTGGATGTTCACGGACGAGTTCTTCTCGACCTGGCTGCCGGCCTGCGGCGTGGTCGAGATGACCTTGCCGATCTTGCTGGTGTCGTCGGTGTCCACCTCGGTGCAGTTGCCGACGAGGTTGTTCGCCTGCATCTGTGCCTTGGCGTCGTCACAGGACTGGTCGATGACGTCCGGGACCGTGGACTTCGCCTCGGCCTTGGCGATGGTGAGGGTGATGGTGGAACCCTTCTCCACCTCTTCGCCGAGCCTCGGGTCCTGGTTCAGGACGGTGCCCTCCTTCTCGGTGGACACCTGCTTCTTGGTCTTGACGACGAACTGGTACTTGTCGTCCTGCAGTGTCTCCGTGGCCTTGTCGACGTCCAGGCCGAGGACACTGGGGACGGCCACCTTGGGCGCCCCGGTGGACACCACGATGCTGACGGCGGTGTTCTTGTCGACCTTGGTGCCGGGCGTCGGGTTCTGCTCGCAGATGTTGTTCTTGGCCGTGTTCTCGCACGGCTTCTCCGTGACCTGGCCGAGCTTCAGGTCGACGTTGCCCAGCTGTTTCGTGGCGTCGCCCTGCGACTGGTTGACGAGGTTCGGCACGGCCACCTGGTCGTTGCCCGCACCGCTGCCGTCGAAGATCCACTTGCCGATCAGTACCGCGCCGAGCAGCACCAGGAGTCCCGCTACCACCAGCAGGATGGTCGAGGTGTTCGACTTCTTCTGGCGGCGCCGGTCGGGGCGGTCGTCGTAGCCGAAGCCACCGTCGTCCCCGTTCATCGGCGGCAGCATGGTGGTGGCGCCGGCGTCGGCGCGCAGGGCCGTGGTCGGCTGGTCGTTGGGGTAGCCGCCGTAGCCCACGGAGCCCATGGCCGCGGTGGCCGCGACCGGCTGGCCGTCGAGGCAGGCCTCGATGTCGGCGCGCATCTCGTCGGCCGACTGGTAGCGGTAGTTCGGGTCCTTGACCAGGGCCTTGAGGACGATGGCGTCCATCTCGGGCGTGATCTCGGGGTCGAAGACCGACGGGGGCTGCGCTTCTTCCCGTACGTGCTGGTAGGCGACGGCCACCGGGGAGTCGCCCACGAAGGGCGGCCGGACCGTCAGCAGCTCGTAGAGGAGGCAGCCGGTGGAGTAGAGGTCCGACCTCGCGTCGACCTGTTCGCCCTTGGCCTGCTCGGGCGAGAGGTACTGGGCGGTGCCGATGACCGCGGAGGTCTGCGTCATCGTCATGCCGGAGTCGCCCATGGCGCGGGCGATGCCGAAGTCCATCACCTTGACCTGGCCGTTGCGCGTGAGCATCACGTTGGCCGGCTTGATGTCGCGGTGGACGATGCCGCTGCGGTGGGAGTACTCCAGCGCCTGGAGGATCCCGATGGTCATCTCCAGGGAGCGCTCCGGCAGCAGCTTGCGGCCGGAGTGCAGCAGCTCGCGGAGGGTGGAGCCGTCGACGTACTCCATGACGATGTACGGGATCGAGACCCCGTCGATGTAGTCCTCGCCCGTGTCGTAGACCGCCACGATCGCGGGATGGTTGAGCGAGGCGGCCGACTGGGCCTCCCGGCGGAACCGGGCCTGGAAGGAAGGATCACGCGCGAGGTCCGCGCGCAGCGTCTTCACCGCCACCGTGCGGCCGAGGCGCGTGTCCATGGCGAGGTAGACCTCCGCCATGCCACCACGGCCGAGCACTTGGCCCAGCTCGTACCGGCCGCCGAGGCGACGCGGCTCTTCCATAGCTTCCTACCAGCCCTCTCCGTCGGTCCCGACCGGCACGTGTGTGCCGTCGGAGGCTGCACTCCGGGCCTACCGTACCCGGCTAGCTTTGTGTGACCTGGCCAAGTGCGTCACCCGATACAGGACCGGTATCGCAACGTGCATCGATGTGGAGGTGACGTGATCGGGGTCACTGCTTGGACTTGACGACCGCCTCCATGACGCTCTTGGCGATGGGCGCCGCGAGACCGCTGCCGGAGATGTTCTCGCGGACCGCGTTGTCGTCCTGGACGACCACGGCGACCGCGATCGGGGCGCTGTCGCCGACCTTGGCGTACGAGATGAACCAGGCGTAGGGGTTCTTGCTGTTGTTCTCGCCGTGCTGGGCGGTACCGGTCTTGCCGCCGACGGTGACGCCCCGGATCTGGGCCGTCGTGCCGGTGCCCTTCTGGACGACCGTCTCCATCATCGACTGGAGGATCTGTGCGTTCTCCGCGGACAGCGGCTGGCTCAGCTTCTCGGGCTCGGTCTGCTCGATGGGGTCGAGGTTGGGGGCCTGGAGGGAGTCGACCATGTACGGCTTCATCAGGGTGCCGTCGTTGGCGACGGCCGAGGCGACCATGGCCATCTGGAGCGGGGTCGCGGCGGTGTTGTACTGGCCGATGGAGGACAGCGCGGTCTGCGAGGGGTTCATGTCGTCGGAGAAGACCGGTGCGCTGGAGCGGACCGGCGTGAACTGCTCCTCGGTGAAGCCGAACTTCTTGGCCTCTTCGAGCATCTTGTCGTTGCCGAGGTCGGCGCCGATCTTGCCGAAGACGGTGTTGCACGAGTACTGCAGCGCGACCCGCAGGGTGGCGTTCTTGCAGGGGATGTTGCCCTCGTTCTTCAGCTGGGTCCTGGTACCGGTCATGGTCCAGGGCAGCGGGGAGTCGGTCTTCTCGTCGGCTGTCTTGTACAGGCCGTTCTCCAGCGCCGCGGCCGCGGTGACGACCTTGAAGGTGGAGCCGGGCGGGTAGACCTCGCGCAGCGCCCGGTTGAGTGAGGGGTCGTCGGGGTTGTTCTTCTTGTCGAGCTTCTTCCACGCCTCGGCGTCGGCGTCGCTGCCGCCGGCGATCGTCGAGGGGTCGTAGGACGGGTAGGAGGCCAGCGCCAGGATCTTGCCGGTGGAGGGCTCGATGGCGGCGACCGCGCCCTTGCCGCCCTGTTTCTTCAGGCCGTCGTAGGCGGCCTTCTGGGCGGCGGCGCTCAGGGTGGTGACGACGTTGCCGCCCTCCTTCGGCTTGCCGGTGAGCATGTCGAGGGTGTTGCGGAAGAAGAGCCGGTCGTCGTCGCCGGTGAGGATGCCGTCCTCGATGGACTCCAGCTGGGTGGCGCCGTAGGACTGTGAGACGAAGCCCGTGACCGGCGCCCACATCGCGCCGTCCTTGTAGGTGCGCTTGTACTTGAAGTCGCCCGAGGTCGTCTCCGCGTGCCCGGTGATGGCCTTGCCGTCGACGATGATGTCGCCGCGGGGCGTGGCGTACCGCGCGATGAGCACCCGGCGGTTGTCCGGGTCCTCCCGCAGGCTGTCGGCCTTGACGTACTGGAGCCAGTTGTCGCGGATGAGCAGGGCCAGGACCAGGAGGCCGCAGAAGATCGCGATCCGGCGCAGGGGCTTGTTCATGACGGGCGGACCACCTGGGTCATCTCGGCGTCGGGGCTGGGGGCGGGGGCGGGCGCCGGGCGGCGTGCGGTGTCGCTGATTCTGATCAGGATGCCGATCAGGGCCCAGTTGGCGATGACGGAGGAACCGCCGTACGCGAGGAAGGGCATCGTCATACCGGTGAGCGGGATCAGGCCCATCACACCGCCGGCCACGACGAAGACCTGGAGTGCGAAGGCACCCGACAGGCCGATGGCGAGGAGCTTGCCGAAGGGGTCGCGGGCGGCGAGGGCGGTGCGTACACCGCGCTCCACGATCAGCCCGTAGATCAGCAGGATCGCCATGAGGCCGGCCAGGCCCAGTTCCTCGCCGAAGGTGGCGAGGATGAAGTCGGAGTTGGCGGCGAAGCGGATCAGCTCGGAGTGGCCCTGTCCCCAGCCGGTGCCGAGGGTGCCGCCGGAGCCGAAGGCCCACAGGGCCTGCATGGCCTGCTCGGAGTGGACCATGCCGTCGCCGTTCGGGGTGCGGCTCAGCGTGTACTCGCGCATCGGGTCGAGCCAGGCCTGGACACGGGTCTGGACGTGCGGTTCGAAGCTGGCCACGCCGACGGCGCCGGCTGCGGACATCAGCAGACCGAAGACGATCCAGCTGGTCCGCTCGGTGGCGACGTACAGCATGATGATGAACATTCCGAAGAACAGCAGCGAGGTACCGAGGTCGGTCTCGAACACCAGGATGAGGATCGAGATCATCCAGACGACGATGATCGGGCCGAGGTCGCGGCCGCGCGGAAGGTACAGGCCCATGAAGCGGCGGCTGGCGAGGGCGAGCGCGTCGCGCTTGACCATGAGGTAGCCGGCGAAGAACACCGCGAGGACGATCTTGGCGAACTCGCCGGGCTGGATGGTGAAGCTGCCGACCTGGATCCAGATCTTGGCGCCGTAGGTGATGTTGGCGCCCAGGCCCGGGACCAGTGGGAGGAGCAGCAGGACCAGCGCGCCGACCATGGAGATGTAGGTGTAGCGCTGCAGGACGCGGTGGTCCTTGAGGAAGATCAGGACGACGGCGAACAGGGCGATGCCCATCGCGGTGTAGATCAGCTGGTTGGTGGCCTTGCCGCCGGCCTGGCCGATCTGTTGCAGCAGCTTGGACTGGTCGAGCCGCCAGATCGCGACGAGTCCGAGGCCGTTGAGCAGGGTGGCCAGGGGCAGCATCAGCGGGTCCGCGTACGGGGCGAACTTGCGTACGACGAGATGGGCGACGCCGGCCAGCAGACCGAGGCCCAGGCCGTAGCTGAGCAGCCCGGTGGGGACCTCGTCGTTGATGGCCAGGCCCACGTTGGCGTAGGCGAAGACCGGGATCAGGACGGCGAACACCAGCAGCGCCAGCTCGGTGTTGCGGCGGCTCGGCGCGCCGATCGCGCCGATCGTGGACGTGTGGTGCGTCGACGTGTTCGAAGTACTGCTGCTCATCGTGTGCCAGGGCCTCTCACGGCTTGCCTACTGCGTACCGCAGTTCCCGACGACCTGCTTCTCCTCGTCCGAGAGGGTGGGGCCGGGGGTGGGAGTGGGCGTCGGGGATGCGGAAGCGTTCGGGGGCGGGGAGGTTGTGCTCGTCGGGGTCGGTGTGGCCTTGGACGCCAGGGAGGACTGAGTGGTTCCCGTGGTGCCGCCGGCCTCGCCCTCGCCCGTCTTGGAGTTCTTCTTGCTCTCCGTGGCCTGTGCCGCGGCCTGCTTCTTGCACGCGGAGGCCTGGACGCCCAGTTCGTCGATCTTCTTCTGAGCCGCCTTCAGATCGCCCTCGGCGATGGTGCCCTCGACCGACTTCTGCTGGTACGGCGGCAGGTACTTGAGTTCGATCTCGGGGTGGTCCTTGGACACCTTCGAGAGCGAGACCCAGGCCAGGTCCTGGCTGATGCCGCGGTACAGCGCCACGTGCTCGTCGTTGACGCCGACGTAGTACTGGGTCTGGGTCCAGCGCCAGCCGCCGTACAGGCCGCCGCCGATGACGGCGAGGGCGAGGACCGAGTAGAACGATCTCTTCAGCCACCTGCGGCCCTTGCGGGGCTTGACGAAGTCGTCGTCGGAGTAGTCGCCGAAGCTGCCGGCGGGGATGTAGCCGGTGGTGTCGGAGGAGCCGGGTGGCCCGAACTCGCCGCCCCCGCCCTGCCCTTGGCCCTGGCGGCCGAGCCCGGAGGCGCGGCCCGCGGGGGTCTGCATGATGCCGTTGTCGTGCAGCTGGTGCTGGTTCTCGGCGACCGCGCCGACCACGACCGGGGTGTCGGAGAGCTGCCCGGCGAGGGTGTCGCCGGTGTCCAGGTCGAGGACGTCGGCGACGATGACCGTGATGTTGTCGGGGCCGCCGCCGCGCAGCGCGAGCTGGATGAGCTCCTGCACGGTCTCCTGGGGGCCCTGGTAGCTGGCGAGGGTGTCCTCGAGCGTCTGGTGCGAGACGACGCCGGAGAGGCCGTCGGAGCAGATCAGGTAGCGGTCGCCGGCGCGGACCTCGCGGATGGACAGGTCGGGCTCGACGTGTTCGCCGCTGCCCAACGCGCGCATCAGCAGGGAGCGTTGGGGGTGGGTGGTGGCTTCTTCCTCGGTGATGCGGCCCTCGTCGACCAGGCGCTGCACCCAGGTGTGGTCCTGGGTGATCTGGGTGAGGACGCCGTCGCGCAGCAGGTACGCGCGCGAGTCGCCGACGTGCACGAGGCCCAGGCGCTGGCCCGTCCACAGCAGGGCGGTCAGCGTGGTCCCCATGCCTTCGAGCTGGGGGTCCTCCTCGACCATGGAGCGCAGCTGGTCGTTGGCGCGCTGGACGGCCACGCCGAGGGAGGTGAGGACGTCGGAGCCGGGGACGTCGTCGTCGAGGGCGACGATGGTGGAGATGGCCTCGGAGGAGGCGACCTCGCCGGCGGCGGCGCCGCCCATGCCGTCGGCGATCGCGAGCAGGCGCGGGCCGGCGTATCCGGAGTCCTCGTTGCCCTCCCGGATCATGCCTTTGTGCGATCCGGCGGCGAAGCGCAGTGACAGACTCATGCGCACCTCGCCCGTCGGCTCCGGGTACATCCGCACGGTGCCCACCCTCCGGTCGGGAGCGCGCCGGGGCCCGGGGTGGGGGCCCACGCCGCGTGCTCGCTCCGCTCGCGCCTATTCATGATGTAGCACTACTTCCGCAGCTCGATGACGGTCTTGCCGATGCGGATCGGCGCGCCCAGCGGAATCGGTGTCGGGGTCGTCAGCCGCGTCCGGTCGAGATAGGTGCCGTTGGTGGAGCCCAGGTCCTCGACGATCCACTGGCCGTCGCGGTCCGGATAGATCCTGGCATGGCGGCTGGAGGCGTAGTCGTCGTCCAGCACGATGGTGCTGTCGTGCGCCCGGCCCAGGGTGATGGTCTGGCCCTGGAGCGCGACGGTGGTGCCGGTGAGGGTGCCCTCGGACACGACGAGTTTGGTGGGGGCGTTACGGCGCTGGCGGCCCCCGGTGGCCGGCTGCTGGCGCTGCTGCGGGGGCGCCTGCCGCTGGGCCTGCTGGGCCCGGCCTGCTTCCCGGCGCGAGCCGCGCTGGGTGACGCGCGTACCGAACAGGTCGCTGCGGATGACCTGCACGGCCACGATCACGAACAGCCACAGTACGGCCAGGAAACCCAGCCGCATGACCGTCAGGGTCAGCTCTGACATTGCCCCCGCTTCACCCTTCGGCTTGCCGGTAAATGATGGTGGTACTGCCCACGACGATCCGCGAGCCGTCGCGGAGCGTAGCGCGGGTGGTGTGCTGCCCGTCCACCACGATGCCGTTGGTGGACCCGAGATCCTGGATCGTCGAGGGCGTTCCGGTCCGGATCTCACAGTGCCGGCGCGAGACGCCGGGGTCGTCGATCCGCACGTCGGCTTCGGTGCTGCGGCCCAGCACCAGCGTGGCGCGGGAGATCTGATGGCGGGTGCCGTTGATCTCGATCCAGTGGCGGGTGCGGGAGCCCGGCGCGGGCGCGCCGACCGGGCCGCCGCCCGGGCGCGGGGCCTGGGCGGGCTGCGGATAGCCGTAACCGCCACGGCCGGGCGGCGGGGCGGCCGGCATGGGCGGGGCGCCCGCCGGAGCGGCCGGCGGGTAGCCGTAGCCGCCCGCACCGGGCGCCGGTGCGCCGGGCCGGCCGGCCGGGGCCGCGGTTCCGGGGGCTTGCTGATTGGTGGAGGAGGCGAGCGTACGGCTGCGCACCCGGTACAGACCGGTGTCGAGGTCGTCCGCCTTCTCCAGGTTGACCTTGATCGGGCCCATGAAGGTGTAGCGCTGCTGCTTGGCGTAGTCCTGCACCATGCCGGCCAGCTCGTCGCCGAGCTGGCCCGAGTAGGGGCTGAGCCGCTCGAAGTCGGGCGTGCTCAGCTCCACGATGAAGTCATTGGGTACGACCGTGCGGTCGCGGTTCCAGATGGTCGCGTTGTTGTCGCACTCCCGCTGGAGCGCTCCCGCGATCTCCACGGGCTGGACCTCGGACTTGAACACCTTGGCGAAGGTGCCGTTGACCAGACCTTCGAGACGCTGCTCGAACTTCTTCAGGACTCCCATGAGGCACCTCCTCCGTCCTTGCCGTCCTGGGTACTGCGCCGGCTGCTTACCTGGTACTGCTTACTGATCGTATCCACGCGCCGGTGAATCGGCTGGTTCCCCCTGTCGGCACGGTCGACGGGTGTCGACGCCTCCGAAGTTCCCTGTGGAGCTCCACTTCGAACTCCGCAGTCGAACTCCTCTGTGCACTCCTTGGTCAAGGATCGTAGAGGCGGCCGCAGACCAGTGTCCCGCACCTGACTGTGGACCCTTGCCTGCTCCTGCGGAGACGGGGCCTACCGGTACGAGGTTGATACGTGAACCGGCACAGGTTGAGACGTGGACCGGCACGGTCGAAACGGGCCGACCGCACCCCGGATCGGCGGACCGCTTCCGAAGCCGCTGGTGGGCGGCTGCCCCCGGATATGGGATGTGAATCCACCCCCTTCAGCGTGCTAATGTTCTGCGTGTCGGAAGGCGCCGCACCGCAAGGCGAGGAGCCCGAGGACACACCCAATGCGCGGGTGGCGGAATAGGCAGACGCGCTGGATTCAGGTTCCAGTGCCCGAAAGGGCGTGGGGGTTCAACTCCCCCCTCGCGCACCACTGGAAGCCCCTCAGGTCCTGGACCTGAGGGGCTTTCTGATTGCCCTTCCCCGGGGGCGGGTGGTGGCGTGGCTCACGCTGTGAGCTCTCTCTCACTCCCTCGCGCCGACCGGTTCCACGGCCCCGCGACGCATCGCAAAGGCGGCAGAGGCCACCGAGAACGCCACGGCGAGGACCGCGCAGGCGCCGGTGACCGCGCCCAGTTCCGGCCACGGCATCCGCATCGGCGCGTGCACCGACAGCCGCTCCAGCGCACCCCGCATCCCGGCCAGGTTGAGCCCGGCGACCACGATTCCGAGCACTGCGCCCGCCGTCACGACCGTCAACGCCTCGGCGCCGACCAGCCGCAGCACCTGCCGGCGGGTGGCCCCGGCGAGGCGGAGCACGGCGAGGTCACGCACCCGGTCCGAGGTCGCCATGACCATCGTGTTGGCGAGGGAGATCCCGCTGTAGAGCAGAGCGATGCCGAGGACCAGCAGGAAGCCGTACCAGGTGGTCCGGTCCGTCCCGGGGCGGCTCGCCCGCAGCCACTCGTCCCGGGTGAGGACGTGTCCGCCCGCCGCACGCAGTTCACCGGCCACGGCAACGGGGTCGGCGCCGGAGGCGAGGGTGACGTCCACGCGGTCGACGGGGGCGCCGGCGGCGTTGGCCGGGGTGACGTAGACGCCGTTGTCGCCGGTGCCGGTCGTCATCACCGCAGCGATCCGCAGCGGCTTCCTGGTGCCGTCGCCGAGCCACACGTCCACGGACTGCCCCACGGTGTGCCGCTGCCACTCCTCGTTGACGATGATCGACCCGTCGTCGAGGTCGCTCACCTTCCCGGCGGCCAGGGGGAGACGGGTGGTCGCGGTGAGCGGCGCGGCCTCGGCGGCGCGGGCCTCGGACCTGATGAGGGCCACGCCGTCCTCCAGGACGAAGACGGCGCTCGACGAGGTCGCGGAGGCTGTGGTGCCGGGGATCGTGCGGAGCTTGTGGAGTGTCTGCGCGTTGAAACCCGTGGTCCCGTCGGGGGCGGGGACGACCACGAAGTCGGCCGTGATCCGCTCGCGCGTCTCGGTGGCCCTGGCCTCGTTCAGGGTGGCGGTCGCGCCCAGCAGCGAGCCCGTGAGGGCGACGGTGACCAAAACGGGCGCCGCGACGGCTGCTGTACGGCGGACTGCCGCGGCGGCGTTCTCCCGCACCAGCATCCCTGCCGCGCCCGGCAGTCGGGCCGGCAGCCAGGCCAGCAGCCGGATCAGCGGGCCCACCAGGAGCGGCGCGAGCAGCGCGACCGCGGTGATCAGCAGCATCGGACGGCTGACATAGCTCTTGCGGTGCAGCAACTCACCCGGATCGGTGACCAGGGCCACGGCCAGCGTCACCGCGGCGGTCACCAACAGACCGCCCCCGAACAGCAGACGGCCCCAGGTCATCGCTCTGGCGTCCACGGAGGCCTCGCGCAGTGCTTGGGCGGCGCCGGTGCGACCCGCCCGCCAGGATGCGGCGATCACACCGAGCAGCGCGACGAGCAGACCCGTCCAGAAGGCCATGTGGTACGGCCACGTGGAATCGCCGATGGTGAACCAGCCCGGGGCCAGGCCGACGTCGACCACCCGGTCGGCGAGGCGTGGAGCGCAGTACGAGCCGAGCACACAGCCGGTGGCCGAGGCGAGGACACCGACCAGCAGTGCCTCCGCGCACACTGTCCGGCGGATCTGTCCGGGCGTGGCTCCCGCGGTGCGCAGCAGTCCGAACTCCCGGCGCCGCTGTGCGACCGCGAAGGCGAAGGTGGACGCCACGACGAACACCGACACGAACGCGGTGACTCCGCCGGCGGTCCCGAACAGGGCGTTCATCGCGGTGAGCGCCTTTTGATCGCGGTCGGGGTCGGGGTCGGCGAGGCGGCGGGCGCTGCCGGTGAGGACGTGGACGGATTCGCCCTTCATCGCTGCTCGTACGTCTCGCGCATCCGCCTCCACCACGAGTTGCGTGCTCTCGGGGGACAGCGCGGCGGCCCGGGCGTCGGTGTGGAACACGGCGGTCTCGAAGCCTCGGGAGTGGACGGTGCCTACGACTCGTACGGTGCCGTGGTCGGTGCGCAGCCGGTCGCCGGGGTGCGTCCAGTCACCGGTGACGACCACTTCGTCCGCGGTGCGGGGTGCGCGGCCTTCTGCGATCTCGTACGGGGCGAACGCGGCGGTGGACCAGGGGTGGCCGACGAGATGGCGGGGGCCGCCCTCGGCGCGTACCGGGAAGGAACGGTCCGGGATGACCGTGCCGAGTCTCTTCAACGTGGCGACGGTTGTCTCGGGAACCGCGCGGGGGTGGGCGAGTTGGCGTGTTTCACGTGAAACATGGGCGCCGATCGAGGTCGGCACGGTCAGGGTGTTCCGGCCCTGGACGACGACCGGTGCGGTGGTGAATCGCTCGGGCCGTCGCTCCGGTGCGTCCAGTGAGGAGGCGAGGGTCAGACCCATCACCGTGAGCAGGGCGACGCCGAGGGAGAGGGCGATGAACGTGCCCAGGAACGTCGACCAGCGGGTGCGGAGGGTGTGGAGGGCGATGGTCAGCACGGCCGGCCCTCGGGGTGGGTGACGGGTGCGGGGTGGAGTGTGGGAGGGGTGGTCGGCCGGGCTGGTGGTGTGGTCTTCAGCGTGGCCAGGTGGGTGGCGATGGCGGTCGTGCCGGCTCCGGCGAGCTCGCCGTCGACCCGGCCGTCGACGAGGAAGACCACGCGGTCGGCGCAGGACGCGGCCACCGGGTCGTGGGTGACCATGACGACCGTCTGGCGCTCACGGTCGACCATGGCCCGCAGCAGGGCCAGTACCTCGCGCCCGGTCCGCGAGTCCAGGGCGCCGGTCGGTTCGTCGCCGAAGAGGACCTCGGGACGGGTGACCAGGGCACGGGCCAGCGCGACGCGCTGCTGCTGACCGCCGGACAGCTCCGTCGGCCGGTGCCGGGCGCGCTCGGCGAGGCCGACCTGCTCGAGCACCTCGCGGATCCGGGCCCTCGGAACGCGCCGGCCGGCCAGTCTGAGCGGCAGGGCGACGTTCTGCTCGGCGGTGAGTGCGGGCAGCAGGTTGAAGGACTGGAAGACGAACCCGATGCGCTCCCGCCGCAGGAGGGTCAGCTTGGTCTCGCTGAGCGTCGTGAGCTCGGTGCCGCGCAGGGTGACCGAGCCCGAGGTGGGCCGGTCCAGGCCGGCGGCGCACTGCAGCAGGGTCGACTTGCCGGAGCCGGAGGGGCCCATGACGGCGGTGAAGGTGCCGTGGGGGAAGGCGAGGGTGACGTCGTGGAGTGCGGTGACGGCCAGGGTGGCGTCGTCTCGTGAGGCGCGTCTGCTGGCCCTGTGGTGCGTCCTGCCGTATGTCCTGCCGCATGCCCTGTCGTACGTCTTGCTGACGGATCGCAGGCTGATGGCGTCCGTGGTCATGGGTCCCCCACTCGTCCGGTCTCTTCGGTGTTCGGTGGCTCCACGAAACCGCGCGGAGGGGTGCGGGCGCAGTGCGGCGGGACCGAGACCTGGGGTAGGGCAGGCCATACCCCCACTCCTCCGTCCTGGCCCATGGCCCCGTCCCGCGCCGCGCTCCTACGGTGATCCGCATGCATCCTCGGAATGTGTGGCAGGCCATGTCCCGGCCGGGCTTCCTGCTGTCGGCGTGGCCCTGGCGCTCGGTCGGTTACCTGCTGAGCGGTGTGGTGGCCGGTGCGGTCGCGCTGGTGGGGATCGGGACGCTGGCGGTGGTCGGCGGGGCGCTCACCGTCGTACTCGTGGGACTGCCACTGCTCGTCCTGCCGGCGCTGTCCGGTGTCGTGGTCGCCCGGGTGGAACGGCGACGGCTGCGCCTGGTCGACGCGGACCCGGTACCCGATCCGCACCGGGCGCCCGCCGCCACCGGGCTGTGGGCGTGGCTGACGACACGGCTGAGGGAACCGTCGACCTGGCGTGAACTCGGGTACACCCTGCTGTTCGCCGGGCTGCTCTGGCCCGTCGACGCCCTCGCGGTCACCGTCGCCCTGCTCGTTCCGGTCTCCGTGGCCGCCGCCCCGCTGCTGATGGCCACGGTCGGGGACGGCCGGGAGGCGAAGGTCCTCAAGCAGTGGACGGTCACCACCTGGCCGACGGCCTTCGCGGTCGCCGTGCTCGGGCTGCTGCTCCTGGCGGCCGGCCTGTACGCACTGGGGGTCGTGGCGGGTGCCCGAGCCGGGCTGACGCGGGCGCTCCTCGCCTCGCGCGAGGGCGAACTGGACGCCAGGGTGGTCGAACTGAGCCGTTCGCGCGTGCGGCTGGTGGACGCCTTCGAGGCGGAACGCAGACGCATCGAACGTGATCTGCACGACGGTGCCCAACAGCGCCTGGTCGCCCTGACGATGACCCTCGGCCTGGCCCGCCTCGACGCCCCGCCCGGACCGTTCGCCGACCAGCTCGCCAAGGCCCACGACGAGGCGGGCAAGGCCCTGGCCGAACTGCGTGAGCTCATCCAGGGCATCCACCCCAAGGTCCTCGCGGACTACGGCCTGACCGCCGCCGTCGCCGACGCCGCGGACCGTTCCGTCGTCCCGGTCGACGTCGATCTGCCGGTGCCGGGGCGGCTGGACCGGGCCGTGGAGGCGGCCGCCTACTTCGTGGTCTGCGAGGCCCTGGCCAACGTCGCCAAGCACAGCGGGGCGGGCCGGGCCGAGGTGCGCGGTCGCCACTCCCGCGGTCGGCTGCTGCTGGAGGTGCGGGACGACGGCCGCGGCGGCGCGGACCCCTCGGCGGGCAGCGGGCTGACCGGACTCGCCGACCGGGTGTCGGTCCTGGATGGCACACTCTCCCTGTCCAGTCCGCCGGGCGGTCCGACCCTGTTGCGTGTGGAGTTCCCTTGCGAGGTGACCGAGTCGGCCCAGGCGCGCGGGACGGACGGGGTGACGGCGCAACGCGATCGCTCCGGGTAGTGCTCGCCGAGGACAGCGTGCTGCTGCGCGAGGGGCTCATCGGCCTGCTCGGTCGGTGCGGCCACCAGGTCGTCGCGGCGGTCGGCGACGCCGAGGCACTGCTGGTCGCGGCCGAGGAGCACAGCCCCGACATCGTCGTGACGGACGTCCGTATGCCGCCCGGCTTCCAGGACGAAGGGCTGCACGCGGCCGTCCGCCTGCGGGAACGGCGCCCCGGCCTGCCGGTGCTGGTCCTCAGCCAGTACGTGCAGCGGGCATACGCCTCCGAACTCCTCGACTCCGGAGACGGCACGGGTGTCGGCTATCTGCTCAAGGACCGGGTCGGCCAGGTCGAGCAGTTCGTCGACGCCCTGTGCGAGGTCGCGGACGGCGGCACGGTCGTGGACCCCGAGGTCGTACGGCAGTTGCTGCGCCGTCGCCGTGACCCGCTGGAGCGGCTCACCCCGCGCGAGCGCGAGGTCCTCGCGCTGATCGCCGAGGGGAAGTCCAACGGGGCCATCGCCCGGGAACTGGTGGTGTCCGAGGCCGCGGTCGGCAAGCACATCGGCGGCATCCTGACGAAGCTGGACCTGCCGCCGGCGGAGGAGACACATCGGCGGGTGCTGGCGGTGCTGGCGTACTTGCGGGCGTGAGACTTTCCTCCCCGGGGTTCTCGGGTTCTCGGGTTCTCGGGGTTGCCGGATTTTCCACAGCCGTGGAGTTGTCCACAGGGTCTGACGCGTTTCGGCTGGTGGTTGTACGGTCGGCACGAGTTGATGTTCTTGCGAGTCACGGGGGAGGCGGTCGGTGTGGTCGGTGCCGGAGTGGAGGCGAAGGCCGGGGCGCATGCCGGCGAGGGGGCCGAGGCGAGGGAGGTGCCGGCCCCGGTGACGGCCGATGCGGGCGAGAGCCCCGCCCGGCGGCGTCCCCGGGTGCGCGGCTTCGCCCAGTGGCCCGTCGAGGGCTCGCCCAAGAAAGAGGGCAAGGCCCTGCGGGAGAGCGTCCCGCGCAGTGCCCATGCGGCGCTCGACCTCGACATCTCCCGCCCCGGCGCGGTCGAGGCCGTCGAGGAGTCGAGCCGGGGCCGCATCCCCGAGCTGACCCCGCTGCGGGTGGGCCGGATGGCGGCCACGCCGTTCGCCTTCCTGCGCGGCTCGGCGGGCCTCATGGCGTACGACCTGGCCGGCACCGCCATGACCAGGATCCGCGCCCAGATCTGCGGCGACGCGCACGCGGCGAACTTCGGCCTGTACGGCGACGCCCGCGGCGACCTGGTCATCGACCTGAACGACTTCGACGAGACGGTCTACGGCCCCTGGGAGTGGGACCTCAAGCGTCTCGCCGCCTCCCTGGTCCTCGCGGGCCGGGAGATCGGCGCCGGCGAGGACACCTGCCGCGCGGCGGCGCACGGGGCGGTGGGCGCGTACCGGCGCACCATGCGGCTGCTCGCCAAGCTCCCGGTGCTGGACGCGTGGAACGCGATAGCGGACGAGGAGCTCGTCTCCCACACCGACGCCCATGAGCTGGTCGGCACGCTGGAGCGGGTCTCGGAGAAGGCGCGGGCCAACACCAGCGGCCGTTTCGCGGCGAGGTCGACGGAGCTCACCGAGGACGGCGGCCGGCGCTTCGTGGACGCCCCGCCGGTGCTTCGCCGGGTGCCCGACGAGGAGGCCGCGGCGGTGGCCGCGTCCCTGGAGCACTACCTGACCACGATCTCCGAGGACCGTCTCCCACTGCTGGCCCGCCACGCGGTGCACGACGTGGCGTTCCGCGTCGTCGGCACGGGCAGCGTGGGCACCCGCTCCTACGTCGTCCTGCTGCTGGACCACCGCGGCGAACCGCTGGTCCTCCAGGTCAAGGAGGCGCGGGCCTCGGCCCTGCTGCCGCACCTGGTCACCGCGGGCTTCGACGTCCCGCCGGTCGACCACGAGGGCCGCCGGGTGGTCCAGGGCCAGAAGCGGATGCAGGTCGTGAGCGACATCCTGCTGGGCTGGACGACCGTCGAGGGCCGTCCCTTCCAGGTCCGCCAGTTCCGCAACCGCAAGGGCAGCGTCGACCCGGCCGCCCTCTCCGCCGACCAGATAGACGACTACGGCCGTATGACCGGCGCCCTCTTGGCCCGCGCCCACTCGCACAGCGCCGACCCCCGCCTCATCTCCGGCTACTGCGGCAAGAACGACGAACTCGACGAGGCGATCGCCACGTTCGCGGTGACGTACGCGGACCGGACGGAGGCGGACCACGCGGAACTGGTGGCCGGGGTCCGGTCGGGGAGGGTGGCGGCGGAAACGGGGGTGTGACGCGGCGGCCGGAACAGTACGTCCTCGGCCGGGAGCGCACGTGCGGGCTGCCCCGGTTTCCCGGATGGCGTCCGGCTCCCGTCGGCACAGTTACGCTGTTCGGATGACGTCCCCCGAAGCTGACCCCCAGGGCGCAGCCGCCGCAGGTACGGAGCGGTTGGAGCGGGCCGTGCGGGCCGCGGAGCAGGCGCTCATCGAGTACGAGATCGCGGTGGAGACCTTCCGCATCGAGGTGGAGAACTTCTCCCGCCTGCACCACCAGAAGCTCGGCCCCGTGTACACCCGCCTCGATGAGCTGGACGCGCAGATCGCGGAGATCCGGGCCGCCCGCAGCGGCGACCCCGAGGATCTGCGCATGGCGGAGGAGGCCCGCGCCCGCGTGATGCCGATGCCCGGCGTCGAGGAGCTGTTCCACGGCTGGATGGACGGGGAGGGCCTGTTCCCGGAGGCCGCCGCGATGCTCACCGACCAGCAGGTGCAGCCCCCGCAGCGGGTGCGCCCCAGTGACGAGGCCCGCAAGCTCTACCGCGAGCTCGTCCGCAAGGCCCACCCGGACCTCGCCCAGGAAGACACCGAGCGGGCGCGTCGCGAGGAGTTCATCACCCGGGTCAACGGGGCCTACTCCCGCGGTGACGAGCCTCTCCTGCGGGAACTGGCCGAGGAGTGGGCCGCCGGCCCCAAGCCGCCGGAGCAGGGTCCCACGCCCAGCGAGGAGCTCTACGCCCGCCTCGAGTGGCTCTCCCGGCGCAAGGAACTGCTCTCGGTGGTCGCGCGGGAGCTGGAAGAGAGTGCGATCGGCTCGATGCTCCGGATGGCACCGGACGACCCGGACCGCCTCCTGGAGGAGATCGCCGAGAAGCTCCTGGCCGACGTCTCCGCGCGCGAGGCGGAGCTCGCGGAGCTGCTCACTCAGGAGTGACCGGCCGCGTCCCCGGGGCGTCAGGTAGCGTCGGTCCCATGAATTTCGGTGCTGGTGTGCCCACGGTCCAGGTCACGGACCTCAAGGACGGCGATTTCCTGCTGGACGTCCGTGAGGACGACGAGTGGCAGGCGGGTCACGCCGAAGGGGCGCTGCACATCCCCATCAGTGAGTTCGTGGCCCGCTACGGCGAGCTGACCGAGGCCGCCCCGCAGGACGGCCGGGTCCACGTGATCTGCCGTTCCGGTGGCCGTTCGGCCCAGGTCACGATGTATCTGGCCCAGCAGGGCATCGACGCGGTGAACGTCGACGGCGGGATGCAGCTGTGGGCCGAGGTCGGCCGCCCCGTGCTGACCGACGACGGCCGACCGGGTTTCGTGCTCTAGCCTTCGGCAGCCGAGGGGACGGCTGGGCTTCGGGGCGGGTGCCGGCGGCGGAGCCCGGTTTGGTGGGTGTCGGGCGGCCATGCCTGGTGGTGGCTGCCTGGTCCTCGTCACCGGCGTGCCCATCGCCCCGCTCTGCTGCTGTCGCTTGTGCCGTTGCGTTCCGCGTCAGCCCAGGGGATGTGCTGCCAGCAGATCCCCCAGCGCCTCCTCGTGCGCCGCCGCCGGACCGAGCGACAGCTCCAGGTGTTTGGCCCAGGCGTGGTACCGGTGCAGGGGATAGTCGGTGTCGGCGCCGAACCCGCCGTGCAGGTGCTGTGCCGTCTGCACCACCCGCCGTACCCCCTCCGATGCCCAGATCTTCGCCACGGCGACATCCCCCGCGACCGGCAGCACGCCCCGCGCTTCCGAGGTGAGCCGCCACGCGGCCTGCCACAGCGTGACCTCCATCGCGCGCAGGTCGATGTAACGGTCGGCCGCCTGCACGGCGACGGCCTGGAAGGTGGCCACCGGAAACCCGAACTGCTCCCGCTTGCTGGTGTATTCACTGCTCATCCGCAGCACCCGCTCACCCAGCCCGAGCGCCAGCGCACAGGTCCCGGTGGTCAGCAGATCCCGCAGCCACTCCCACGCGCCCTCGACATCGATCACGTCCTGTGCGCCGATCCGCACCGACTCCAGCCGCAGCTCGCCCAGCCGTTCCCCGCTGGTGGAGAACTGCTCGCCGAGCGCGACCCCGTCATGGACCCGGGGCACCAGTGCGAGGACGGTCCGGCCCGCGGCTGTATGCGCCGGTACGACGACGAAGTCAGCGTCGTACGCCCACGGCACCGCCGTCTGCACCCCGTCCAGGATCCAGTCGGCGCCCTCCCCTTCCCCCTCTTCCTGCCGCGCGGTGACGGCGAGTTCGGCAGGGTCGTGTCCGGTACGGCCACTGGAGGCGACGGTCAGTACGACTTCCCCGCGCCCGGCCCGCTGCAGCAGTTCACCCTTCAACTCCGGTCCGCCATAAGCCTGTACGGCCGCCATGGCCGCGCTGCTCTCCAGCAGCGGCACCCGCGCCAGCACCTTCGCCGACTCGCGCAGCACCAGGCACAGCGCGACGGCGTCCAGGCCCGCCCCGTCGTACTCCTCGGCCGACATCAGGCTCAGCAGGTCCGCGTCGGCGAGCCTGGCCCACAGCCCGCGGTCGAACTCATCGGCCACGGCACCCGTGGTCAGCGCCGGGGACGGCACCGCGTCCGGTGCGACATCGGCGAACACCCCCCGCGCCGCCTCGGCCGCCGCCTGCTGCTCCTCGCTGAAGGTGAAGTCCACGGTCCCTGTCCTTCCGACGGGTCGGCAGATCGGGTGAGCTGATCTGACGGTCCGTCAAGATAGAACAGGTTCTAGAAGAAGGGAACGGGCTCCCGCCGGCCTACCTGTCGAAGTCCAGCTCCACCTTCTCCGTCACCGGATGCGACTGGCACGCCAGCACATAGCCCGCCTGTGTCTCCTCCGGCTCCAGGGCGAAGTTGCGGTCCATGCGCACCTCACCGGAGACCAGGAAGGCCCGGCAGGTCCCGCACACCCCGCCCTTGCAGGCGTAGGGCGCGTCGGACCGGTTGCGCAGCACCGTCTCCAGCAGCGACTCGCCGTCCTGGACGGGCCAGCTGCCACCACGTCCGTCGAGCCGGGCGGTCACCGTGCTGTGCGCGGGTGCGGGAACCGTCCGCGCCGGGGCAGCCCCCGCCTCCACATGGAAGATCTCCTCGTGGATCCGGGTACGGGCGACCCCGAGCTCCCGCAACGCCTTCTCCGCACCCTGCACCAGTCCGAACGGTCCGCACAGGAACCACCCCGCCACCCGGTCCACCGGCAGCAGCGCCGGCAGCAGTCCGGTCAGCCGCTGCCGGTCGAGCCGCCCGGACGGCAGCCCCGCCTGCTGCTCCTCCCGGGAGAGGACCGTGACCAGCTGGAACCGCTCGGGGTAGCGGTCCTTCAGGTCGGCGACCTCCTCCAGGAACATCGTCGACGCGGACGTACGGTCGCTGCGGATCAGACAGAACCGGGCCTCGGGCTCACGCGCCAGCAGTGTCGCCACGATCGACAGCACCGGGGTGATGCCACTGCCACCGACGATCGCCGCGTACAGACCGGGCGCCGGGTCGAGGGTGAAGCGGCCCGCCGGCGTCATCACCTCCAGCACATCGCCGACGTTGATCTCCTTGAGCGCGTACGTCGAGAACGCGCCGCCCTCCACCAGCCGCACACCGACCCGCAGTTCGCGCGGCCCCTCTCCGTCGGGTGCCGGGGAGCAGATGGAGTAGGTCCGGCGTATCTCCTTGCCGTCGGCCGTGCGGCGCAGGGCCAGATGCTGGCCCGCGGCGTGCCGGAACTCCTCGCGCAGCTCGGGCGGCACGGTGAGGGTCAGGGCCACGGAGTCGTCGGTCAGACGGTCGACCGCGGCCACCGGGAGCGGGTGGAAGCGGGCCATCACAACTCCTTGAAGTGGTCGAACGGTTCACGGCAGTCCAGGCATCGCCGCAGCGCCTTGCACGCGGTCGAGGAGAACCGGCTGAGCAGCTCGGTGTCGGCGGAGCCGCAGTGCGGGCAGTGGACGGCTTCGGCCTCCGCGTCGAGCGTTCGCGTCGGTCCCAGTCCCACCGTGACCGGTCCGGCCGCTGCCGCGCGGGGTGGCGCTATGCCGAACTCCCGCAGCTTGCGGCGCCCTTCGGCCGTGATGTCGTCGGTCGACCAGGCGGGCGCGAGCACGGTGCGGACGGTGACCTCGCGCACGCCGTGTTCGCGCAGCACCCGCTCGATGTCCAGGGACATCGCCTCGATGGCCGGGCAGCCTGTGTACGTCGGGGTCAGTTCGACCTCGACCGAGTCCGCGCCCCGCACGTGCACCGCGCGCAGCACACCCAGCTCGTGCAGGGTGAGCACGGGCAGTTCGGGGTCGGGCACCGAACCGGCGAGCGCGAACAGCTCGGTCTCCAGCGGAGTGAGCGTCACCATGACGCCCCCGGGTGACTGCGGTGCAGGTGCTGCATCTCGGCGAGCATCCGCCCGAAGGACTCGGTGTGCAGGCCCTGCCGCCCCGCGCCTGCGGCCCAGGCACCCGAGCGCGGCCCTTCGGGGACGCTCAGGGTGGCCCGGCGCAGGATCTCCCCCACGGATTCGAGCCAGGTGGCCTCCAAGCGCTCCGCGTCGACCTCCACCCCCGCCACCGGCTGGAACATCTCACCGGTGAACCGCCACAGCGCCTCGCACGCCCGCAGCATCCGCGTGTGGCTCTCGTCGGTGCCGTCGCCGAGCCGCAGGGTCCATTGCTCGGCGTGGTCGCGGTGGTAGGCGACCTCCTTCACGGCCTTCGCGGCGAGTGGGGCGAAGGGGCCGTCGCCCGCGGCCAGTTCGGCGTAGAGGAGATGCTGGTAGGTGGAGAAGTAGAGCTGGCGGACGATGGTGTGGGCGAAGTCGCCGTTCGGCTGCTCCACCAGTTGGAGGTTGCGGAAGGCGCGCTCCTCGCGCAGATACGCCAGTTCGTCCTCGTCGCCGGCCAGGGACAGCAACACCCGGGCCTGGCCGAGCAGGTCCAGGGCGATGTTGGCGAGGGCGACCTCCTCCTCCAGGACAGGGGCGTGGCCCGCCCACTCGCCGAGGCGGTGCGAGAGCACCAGCGCGTCGTCACCGAGCGCCAGGGCAGCCGCCGTGGGAATCGGGGAGGGCGTGGGGGCCGGGGACGGCGCGGGGGCGGCCGTCGTCTCAGGTGCGGTCACAGGTGCTTCACCCCCTCCGGGATCTCGTAGAACGTCGGGTGCCGGTACGGCTTGTCGGCGGACGGCTCGAAGAACGGGTCCTTCTCGTCGGGCGAGGAGGCCGTGATCGCGGACGAGGGCACCACCCAGAGGGAGACGCCTTCGCCGCGCCGGGTGTACAGGTCGCGGGCGTTGCGCAGGGCGAGCTCCGCGTCCGGGGCGTGCAGGCTGCCGGCGTGGGTGTGGGAGAGTCCGCGGCGCGAGCGCACGAAGACCTCCCACAGGGGCCAGTCGGTGTTCGTCATACGCGCGTCGCTCCTGTCTCGCCGGTGTGCTTCGCCGCGTGGGCCGCGGCCGCCTCCCGCACCCAGGCGCCTTCGTCGTGCGCCCGTCGGCGCTGGGTGATCCGCTGTTCGTTGCACGGCCCGTTGCCCTTGAGGACCTCCCGGAACTCCGTCCAGTCGATCGGGCCGAAGTCGTGGTGCCCGCGCTCCTCGTTCCACCGCAGCTCCGGGTCGGGGAGCGTGAGGCCGAGGGACTCGGCCTGGGGGACGCAGATGTCGACGAAACGCTGGCGCAGCTCGTCGTTGGAATGGCGCTTGATCTTCCAGGCCATCGACTGCGCGGAGTGCGCGGACTCGTCGTCGGGCGGACCGAACATCATCAGGGACGGCCACCACCAGCGGTCCACCGCGTCCTGCGCCATCGCGTGCTGCTCGGGCGTGCCGTTGCTCAGAGCCAGCAGCAGCTCGTACCCCTGGCGCTGGTGGAAGGACTCCTCCTTGCAGATGCGGACCATCGCACGTGCGTACGGGCCGTAGGAGCAGCGGCACAGCGGGACCTGGTTGGTGATCGCGGCGCCGTCCACCAGCCAGCCGATCGCGCCGACGTCCGCCCAGGTCAGGGTCGGGTAGTTGAAGATCGAGGAGTACTTCTGGCGGCCGGAGTGGAGCTTGTCGAGGAGCTCGTCGCGGCCGGTGCCGAGGGTCTCCGCCGCGCTGTAGAGGTAGAGGCCGTGCCCCGCCTCGTCCTGGACCTTGGCCATCAGGATGGCCTTGCGGCGCAGGGAGGGCGCGCGCGTGATCCAGTTCGCCTCCGGCTGCATGCCGATGATCTCGGAGTGGGCGTGCTGCGCGATCTGACGGACCAGGGTCGCGCGATAGGCGTCGGGCATCCAGTCGCGCGGCTCGATGCGCTCGTCGGCGGCCACGGTGGCGTCGAAGACGCTCTGGTACGCCGCGGTGTCGTCGCCGACGGCGCTCTGAGCGCCGTACGTCCGTGTGCTCGCCGTCTGGTGCGCGGCTGCTGTCGCCATGAGGCCCCCTCGACCTGGGCTCTGCCGGAACCCGCTCCCGACCGATCGTTCGGTTCGTGCGATTCCATGGTGTGCCGGGCGCCGTAAGGTGTCAACCGCTGTGGAAAACCCACCCAGGCGGCCTGTGGAAAACTCAAAACCGGTGCGGGAGTGAGAACGGCCACGGCGGGGTCGGCGACAGGGGGTGTGCGCGGCGGTCGGGCCTGAGTACCGTGCCGTGCGAGCCACCGCGGCGAGGCGGCGTCCGGCGCCGGCGCCGGACGCCGCCGCCTCCTGCGGCCGGGCGGCGGTGCACGGACCGGAATCGGGAACGGGGCGGGATGGACGCGTACGACGGAGGCTCGAACGCCCGGCGACGACCGGGCGCCGCGAGCGAGCCGGGCGATGCCGCTGAGCCCCGGGGAACCGAGGGACCTGAGAGGGCAGAGGGGTCCGAGGGGGCACAGGAGCCACACGGTCCCGACGGGCCGGAAGCGCCTGGCGGTGAGCCGGAAGCACCCGGTGAGCCGGAAGCACTGGGCGAGTCGGACGCGACCGCCGAGTCGCGAGCGTCGGCGCCGGCGCCGGACCGCGAACCTGGCCGTGTGCGGTCGACCCCGTTCGATCCCTCCGCCGAGTCCACCGACACCCACCCCTCCGCCCCCGCCGCGATATCCCCGGCCCTCCCGGCGGCCTCAGGACCCGCTCCCCACCGGAACCCGGAATCCGACCCCGAGCCCCGTACAGGCGTGACCGCCCTCTCGCTGCGCTATCAGATCGGTGTCGTCCTGGCGCTCGCCGTCGTCGCTGTCGCCGTCTGTGTCCACATCGGGATGGTGTTTCTGCACGTCGCGCCGTCGAACACGGTGACCAAGCAGCACGGCAGGGCGGTCGACGACTGGGTCTACCCGGAGTTCGAACAGAACTGGAAGCTCTTCGCCCCGAACCCTCTCCAGCAGAACATCGCGGTGCAGGTCCGAGCCCGGATACGGACCGCCGACGGTGACAGTCGTACGACCGGCTGGTACGACCTGTCCGCCCAGGACGGCCGGGCCATCGACGGCAATCTGCTGCCCAGCCACACCCAGCAGAACGAACTGCGCCGCTCCTGGGACCTCTTCGTCTCCACGCACGACGCCGACAACCGTCCGGTCGGCCTGCGCGGCACCCTGTCCCAGACGTATCTCCGCCGCCTCGTGGTGCTGCGTCTGGAGCGCGACCACGTGGCCGCGCGGGGCGACATCCTGGTGAGCGTCCAGGCCCGCTCCAGGACGTCGAGCGTGCCCCCGCCGAAGTGGAGCGAGGAGAAGGTCTTGGTGCAGCCGGTCTACCGCGAGCTGCCCTGGTGGGCCGTGACGTCGGAGGACACCGAGGGGAGCGCCCGGTGAACCGATTCGCCCTGGCGGTGTCCACCGGCATCGCCCGTGTCACCGAGGCCGCCCTCGGCCCCTACCAGACGGCCATGATCCGTATCGGTTTCAGCGCGACCTGGCTGCTGTTCCTGTTGCGCGAGTTCCCGCACCGCCAGGAGCTGTACGGCCCGGACGGACCCTGGAGCTGGAACCTCGCCGACCAGCTGGTCTCGCTCAACGGCGCGTTCACGGCCCTGATGTGGTCGGACGGTCAGTTCTGGTTCGAGACGGTCTATGTGCTCGCCGTTGTGTCGAGCCTGCTGCTGCTGCTCGGGTGGCGCACCCGTGCGACGTCCGTGCTTTTCATGGTCGGCGTGCTCTCGCTCCAGAACCGCAGCATCTTCATGGGCGACGGCGGCGACAACGTTCTGCATCTGATGTGCATCTACCTCGTCTTCACGCGCTGCGGCCAGGTCTGGTCGCTTGACGAGCGGCGGGCCCGGCGCACGCGGGAGGCACGCGCGCGCGGAGAGCACGTCGTGGACCGTGTCGGCCCGGCCCTGTGGGGCGTCCTCGGGCTCGTGCTGGTGTCGGCGGCCTTCCTGGACAGGCTGAACGGCGACTGGGTCGTCCCGGCGCTCCTGTGGGTCCTGTGGCTGGCGCAGGCCCTGTGGTGGGCGGTCGGTCGGTTCGCCCGGTCCGGGCAGTCGCGGATCATGCTCGACGTCGTCGGCAACATCGTCCACAACGGCGCTCTGCTCGTGATCATGGCCGAGGCGTGTCTGATCTACGCGACGGCGGGCTGGTACAAGATCCAGGGCTCCCGCTGGCAGGACGGCACCGCCGTCTACTACCCCCTCCACCTGGAGTCCTTCTCTCCCTGGCCCGCCCTCGCCGACCTGCTGTCGGCGAACGGCGTCATGGTGATGCTGGTGACGTACGGCACGGTCGCCGTACAGGTCGCCTTCCCGTTCACGCTGTTCAACCGGCGGGTCAAGAACGTCCTGCTGGCGGCGATGATCACCGAGCACGCGGTGATCGCGGTGGTCCTCGGCCTGCCGTTCTTCTCGCTGGCGATGATCGCGGCCGACTCGGTCTTCCTGCCGACGTCGTTCCTTCGCCGACTCGGCGACCGGGCGGCACACGCGCGTACGCGGTTGTGGGCGCGCCTGGCGGGCGGTCCGAAAGAGCAACGCGGCCCGAACGAGCAACGCAGCCCGAAGGAGCAACACGGTCCGAAGGGGCGCCGGCCCGCCAGGCAGCCAGGCCCACCGATCGAGCGGGGCCCGGGTTCCGCGAAGCCCCCGAGGCCCGCCGACGGCGCCGGCGACAACCCCGGCGACCCCGAGAACCCCGGTCACCGGCACGTAGGCTTCCCCGCATGACCGGTCCCGATCCCGTGAGCCTGTGGCACCGGCTCGCCGACACCTGCGTGCTGCTCGACGGCTTCCACGCCCTCAAGCACGCCATGCGCTTCGGGGCGGAGGTCCCGGTGGCGGTCGCCGTCGACCGGGGCGCCGCGCTCGCCCTGGCCGAGGAGCTGGCGCCGGACGTGCGAGGCGCTCTGGACGCGCTGCTGACGCAGATCCCGGAGTCGGCGTACGCGTCCCTCGTGCCGCGCCCGCATCCCACGGCGGTGGCGGCTCTGGCCGTACGACCGTCCCGAGCCGCGAACCTCCGGAAGCTGGCGCACGTCCCCCGTACGGCCCCCGTCGTGGTCCTGGACCATCCGCGCAACCTCGGCAACGCCGGGGCCGTGATCCGGCTGGCCGCGGGCTTCGGGGCGACCGGTGTGGTCACCACGGGCACGCTCGACCCCTGGCATCCGACGGTGGTCCGCGGTGGGGCGGGCCTGCATTTCGCGACCGCGGTGGAGCGGCTGACGGTCGCCGAGCTGCCGCCGGGCCCGGTGTTCGCCCTGGATCCGGAGGGCGACGACATCCGGGGTGTGAAGCTCCCGGACGACGCCGTCCTCGCCTTCGGCTCGGAGCGCAGTGGGCTGTCGCCGGAACTACGCGCGCGTGCCGACCATTTGCTCGCCCTTCCCATGCGTCCCCAGGTCTCCAGCTACAACCTGGCGACGAGTGTGGCGATGGCCCTCTACCACTGGAGTCTCGGCGGGTCCTAGGCCTCCCGGCGGACCTCGACCACCCGGAACCGGTTGGCGACGAAGGCCCCGTCGCACAGCGCGGAGTTGGCGGCCGGGTTGCCTCCCGATCCGTGGAAGTCGGAGAACGCGGCCGTCTGGTTGACGTACACCCCGCCGACGAGGTTCAGCGACAACTGCGCGGCCTCCTCCAGGCAGACCTCCTGGACGGCCTGCTCGACCTCTTCGTCGGTGGTGTACGCGCCGACCGTCATCGCGCCCTTCTCGCGGATCGTGCGCCGCAGCAGTTCCACCGCGTCGGCCGCCGAGTCGACCGCGACGGCGAAGGAGACGGGTCCGAAGCACTCGCTCATGTAGGCGGCCTCGTCGTCCGGCTTGGCCCCGTCCAGCTTGACGACGACGGGTGTGCGCACGACCGCGCCGGGGAACTCCGGGTTGGTGATCTCCCGCGAGGGCAGGGCTACTTCGCCCAGCCCCGCCGCGGCCTCCAGGCGGGCCTTCACGTCGGGGTTGACGATCGCGCCCAGCAGCGCGTTCGCGCGCGCGTCGTCGCCGAGGAGGCCGTCGACCGAGCGGGCGAGGTCCGAGACCACCTCGTCGAAGGTTTTGGGGCCCTCGTCGGTGCGGATGCCGTCCCGGGGGATCAGCAGGTTCTGCGGGGTCGTGCACATCTGGCCGCTGTACAGGGACAGCGAGAAGGCCAGGTTGGAGAGCATCCCCTTGTAGTCGCCGGCCGACTCCACGAGCACCGAGTTGACGCCGGCCTTCTCCGTGTAGACCTGCGCCTGGCGGGCGTTGCCCTCCAGCCAGTCGCCGAACTCCGTCGAGCCGGTGTAGTCGATGACGCGGATCTCGGGGCGCGTGGCCAGGGTCTTCGCGATGCCCTCGCCGGGGCGCTCGGCGGCGAGCGCCACCAGGTTCGGGTCGAAGCCGGCCTCGCTCAGGACGTCCCGCGCCACCTGGACCGTGAGCGCCAGCGGCAGCACCGCGCGCGGGTGCGGCTTCACCAGGACCGCGTTGCCGGTGGCCAGGGAGGCGAACAGGCCTGGATAGCCGTTCCACGTGGGGAAGGTGTTGCAGCCGATGACCAGGCCGATCCCGCGCGGGACCGGTGTGAACTGCTTGGTGAGCGCGAGCGGGTCGCGCTTGCCCTGCGGCTTGGTCCACTCCGCGGTGTCGGGGGTGCGGACCTGCTCCACGTACGCGTACGCCACCGCCTCCAGGCCGCGGTCCTGCGCGTGCGGGCCGCCCGCCTGGAACGCCATCATGAAGGCCTGGCCGCTGGTGTGCATGACCGCGTGCGCGAACTCGTGGGTCCGGTCGCTGATCCGCTTGAGGATCTCCAGACAGACCACCGCGCGGATCTCCGCGCCCGCGTCCCGCCACGCCTTCTGGCCCGCCTTCATGGCGGGCAGCAGCACGTCGATGTCCGCGTGCGGGTAGGTCACGCCCAGCTCGATGCCGTACGGGGAGACCTCGCCGCCCACCCAGTCGTCGGTGCCGGGCTGGCCGAGGTCGAGGCGGGTGCCGAGGAGGGCGTCGAAGGAGGCCTTGCCCGCCGCCATGTCCAGGCTGCCGTTCTCGCCGTAGGCCTTGGGGTGCTCGGGGTGCGGCGACCAGTACGCGCGGGTGCGGATCGCTTCCAGCGCCTGGTCGAGGGTGGGCCGGTGCGCGGCGATCAGATCGTGCGCGGTGAGTTCGGCGGCCATACGGGACCAACTCCTCGTCTCAAGAACTCTTCGTCGAGCTCATGACCTGGGCAGAGACCTGGGCAGGAACGGACAGTCAGAGTTAGAGTAACCGAACGATCGGTCGGGACAAGGGGGTCCGCCGCATCTGTGGAAAACCCCGTGCGGGAGGATCGCGCACATGACAGGACTCGACCTCAGCAGCCCCGTGGCCGTCGTCGGCACCGGCACCATGGGCCAGGGCATCGCCCAGGTCGCGCTGGTCGCCGGGCACACCGTGCGGCTGTACGACGCCGCCCCCGGCCGTGCCCGGGAGGCGGCCGACGCGATCGGTGCCCGCCTTGACCGGCTCGTCGAGAAGGACCGGCTCACCGCCGCCGACCGGGACGCGGCGCGCACCCGTCTCGTGGCCGCCGAGCACCTCACCGACCTCGCGGACTGCACCCTGGTCGTCGAGGCCGTCCTGGAGCGACTGGACGTCAAGCAGGAGCTGTTCCGGGAGCTGGAGGACATCGTCGGCGAGGACTGTCTGCTCGCCACCAACACCTCCTCCCTGTCGGTGACGGCCATCGCCGGTGCCCTGCGCCACCCGGGCCGCTTCGTGGGCCTGCACTTCTTCAACCCCGCGCCGCTGCTGCCGCTGGTCGAGGTCGTCTCCGGGTTCGCCACCGAGGTCTCGTCGGCCACGCGCGCGTACGAGACGGCACGCGCGTGGGGCAAGACCCCGGTCGCCTGCGCCGACACCCCCGGCTTCATCGTCAACCGCATCGCGCGGCCCTTCTACGCCGAGGCGTTCGCGGTCTACGAGGCCCAGGGCGCCGAGCCCGCCACCATCGACGCGGTCCTGCGCGAGTGCGGCGGCTTCAAGATGGGCGCGTTCGAACTGACCGACCTGATCGGACAGGACGTCAACGAGTCCGTGACGCACTCGGTGTGGCACGCCTTCTTCCAGGACGTGCGCTTCACGCCCTCGCTGGCCCAGCAGCGCCTGGTCGAGTCGGGCCGGCTCGGCCGCAAGAGCGGGCGGGGCTGGTACGACTACACGGACGGCGTCGAGCGCGACGAGCCGCACACCGCGGAGCGGGCCCAGGCGCCCGCGTACGTCGTCGCCGAGGGCGATCTGGGCCCCGCGTCCGAACTGCTCGCGCTGATCCGCGAGGCGGGCATCCAGGTCCGCGACGACGAGGAGGACCACGGCACCCGACTGGTCCTGCCCAGCGGCGGGCAGCTCGCGCTCGCCGACGGGCAGACCTCGGTGGAGTTCCGGGACGTCGTCTACTTCGATCTCGCCCTCGACTACCGCAGGGCCACGCGGATCGCGCTGTCCGCCTCCCAGGACACCTCGCAGCAGACGCTCGGCGAGGCCGTCGGGCTCTTCCAGGCGCTCGGCAAGGACGTCAGCGCCATCGGTGACGTGCCCGGCATGATCGTCGCCCGTACGGTCGCCCGGATCATCGACCTGGCGCACGACGCCGTCGCCAAGGGCGTCGCCACCCGGGAGGACATCGACACCGCCATGCGGCTCGGGGTGAACTATCCGCTGGGCCCCTTCGAGTGGAGCCGCAGGCTGGGCCGCAACTGGGCCTACGCCCTCCTCGACGACCTGCACCTGCGCGACCCGTCCGGACGGTACGCGCCCTCGCTCGCGCTGTACCGGCACGCGTACGCCTCCGACAAGCGGGAGGGCAGTACCTCATGACGACCGCCAAGCGTGACACGTACACCCCGGAGACGCTGCTGTCCGTCGCCGTCCAGGTCTTCATCGAGCGCGGTTACGACGGCACCTCCATGGAGCACCTCTCCAAGGCGGCCGGCATCTCCAAGTCGTCGATCTACCACCACGTCTCCGGCAAGGAGGAGCTCCTGCGCCGGGCCGTCAGCCGGGCGCTGGACGGTCTCTTCGGGATCCTCGACGAGGAGCACGCGCGTGTGGGCCGTGCCTCCGGCCGCCTGGAGTACGTCGTGCGGCGCATGGTGGAGGTGCTGATCGCCGAACTCCCGTACGTCACCCTGCTGCTGCGGGTGCGCGGCAACACCGGCACCGAGCGGTGGGCCCTGGAGCGCCGCCGCGACTTCGACCACCGCGTCGCCGAGCTCCTCAAGGCGGCGGCCGCGGACGGCGACGTACGCGGTGACGTGGAGGTACGCCTCGCGACCCGCCTGGTCTTCGGGATGATCAACTCCATCGTGGAGTGGTACCGCCCGGACGGCCGCGGCATGAACGAACGCGAAGTGGCGGACGCGGTGGCCCAGTTGATCTTCGGTGGGCTGCGCAAGGCTTCCTGAACTCAGCCCTGCGGTTCCAGGTCCTCCTCCTCGAAGACCAGGAGAGTGCGGGTGCTGAGGACCTCGGGGATGGCCTGGAGGCGGGTGAGGACCAGTTCGCGCAGGGATCTGTTGTCCGGGGTGTGCACGAGCAGCAGGACGTCGAAGTCGCCGCCGACCAGCGCGATGTGCGAAGCCCCGGGCAGCTGTCTGAGCTGTTCGCTCACCGTGCGCCAGGAGTTCTGGACGATCTTCAGGGTGATGTAGGCCGAGGTGCCCTGGCCCGCGCGCTCGTGGTTGACCCGGGCGCCGAAGCCGCGGATGACGCCGTCCTCGACGAGCCGGTTGATCCGCGCGTAGGCGTTGGCGCGCGAGACATGCACCCGTTCGGCGACCGACCTTATCGACGCGCGGCCGTCCGCCTGGAGCATCTGGAGGATGTCCTGATCGATGGCGTCGAGCGGACGCGGGGGCGGAAGGGGGACACCGCCCTCCGCGCCTTCGGCCATTTGTTCAGGTGCCATGTCCCCCCGCCTCCCTACCATGGACGTACTGCGTCCATCTCAGGCTGTGGAGAACCGTTTGTCCACAGCCTGAGGGGGCCTGTAGCCAAAATGTGCCGACGACCGAACAATCGGTAGGTGAGGCGCCTCACACCCGTGGTGCGCCACCAGCCGCTCCCACGAGGAGGTGCCGTCATGACGGTCATGGAGCAGCGTGGCGCGTATCGGCCATCGCCGCCGCCCGCCTGGCAGCCCCGCACGGACCCCGCGCCCCTGCTGCCCGACGCGCAGCCCCATCGCGTCCTCGGCACCGACGCGGCTGCGCAGGCCGACCCCGCCCTGCTGCGCCGGCTGTACGCTGAGCTGGTGCGCGGCCGCCGCTACAACACCCAGGCCACCGCCCTCACCAAGCAGGGCCGCCTCGCCGTCTACCCCTCCAGCACCGGCCAGGAGGCCTGCGAGATCGCCGCCGCGCTGGCCCTTCAGGACCACGACTGGCTCTTCCCCAGCTACCGCGACACCCTCGCCGCCGTCGCCCGCGGCGTGGACCCCGTCCAGGCGCTGACCCTCCTGCGCGGCGACTGGCACACCGGCTACGACCCGCGCGAGCACCGGGTGGCCCCGCTGTGCACCCCGCTCGCCACCCAGCTCCCGCACGCCGTCGGCCTCGCACACGCCGCCCGTCTCAAGGGCGACGACGTGGTCGCCCTCGCCATGGTCGGCGACGGCGGCACCAGCGAGGGCGACTTCCACGAGGCACTGAACTTCGCCGCCGTCTGGCAGGCCCCGGTCGTCTTCCTGGTACAGAACAACGGCTTCGCGATCTCCGTCCCGCTCGCCAAGCAGACCGCGGCCCCCTCGCTGGCCCACAAGGCCGTCGGCTACGGCATGCCCGGCCGGCTGGTCGACGGCAACGACGCGGCCGCCGTGCACGAGGTCCTCACCGCCGCCGTACGCCACGCGCGCGCGGGCGGCGGCCCCACCCTGGTGGAGGCGATCACCTACCGCGTGGACGCCCACACCAACGCCGACGACGCGACCCGCTATCGCGGCGACGCCGAGGTCGAGACCTGGCGCGGACACGACCCGATCGCCCTCCTGGAGCACGAGCTGACCGAGCGCGGCCTGATCGACGAGGCCGGCATCGAGGCCGTACGCGAGGACGCGGAGGAGTTCGCCGCGGGGCTGCGCGAGCGCATGAACCAGGACCCGGTCCTCGACCCGATGGACCTGTTCGCCCATGTCTACGCCGAGCCAACCCCGCAACTGCGCGAGCAGCAGGCCCAGTTGCGTGCGGAACTGGAAGCCGAGCACGACGCTCACGGGGGGACGCACCGATGACCACCGTCGCCCTCAAGCCGGCCACCATGGCGCAGGCCCTCACGCGCGCGCTGCGCGACGCCATGGCGGCCGACCCCACCGTGCACGTCATGGGCGAGGACGTCGGCACCCTCGGCGGTGTCTTCCGGGTCACCGACGGACTGGCCAAGGAGTTCGGCGAGGACCGCTGTACGGACACCCCGCTCGCCGAGGCCGGCATCCTCGGCACGGCCGTCGGCATGGCGATGTACGGGCTGCGGCCGGTCGTGGAGATGCAGTTCGACGCCTTCGCCTACCCGGCGTTCGAGCAACTGATCAGCCATGTGGCGAAGATGCGCAACCGCACCCGCGGGGCGATGCCGCTCCCGATCACCATCCGGGTCCCCTACGGCGGCGGCATCGGCGGGGTCGAGCACCACAGCGACGCCTCCGAGGCCTACTACATGGCGACGCCGGGACTCCACGTCGTCACGCCCGCGACCGTCGCCGACGCCTACGGACTGCTGCGCGCGGCCATCGCCTCCGACGACCCCGTCGTCGTCCTGGAGCCCAAGCGGCTGTACTGGTCGAAGGACTCCTGGAACCCGGACGACCCTGAGGCCGTTGAACCGATAGGCCGCGCGGTGGTGCGGCGCTCCGGCCGGAGCGCCACACTCATCACGTACGGGCCGTCCGTACCCGTGTGCCTCGAAGCCGCCGAGGCCGCGCGGGAGGAGGGGTGGGACCTCGAAGTCGTCGACCTGCGCTCACTGGTGCCGTTCGACGACGACACGGTCTCGGCCTCGGTACGGCGGACCGGACGAGCGGTCATCGTGCACGAGTCGGGCGGGTTCGGCGGACCGGGCGGGGAGATCGCGGCCAGGATCACGGAGCGCTGCTTCCACCATCTGGAGGCGCCGGTGCTGCGCGTGGCCGGGTTCGACATCCCCTATCCGCCGCCGATGCTGGAGCGTCACCACCTGCCCGGTGTGGACCGGATCCTGGACGCCGTGGGGCGTCTGCAGTGGGAGGCGGAGAGCTGATGGCGCAGGTCCTGGAGTTCAGGCTGCCGGATCTCGGCGAGGGCCTGACCGAGGCGGAGATCGTCCGCTGGCTGGTGGAGGTCGGCGACGTCGTCGCGGTCGACCAGCCGGTCGTCGAGGTCGAGACGGCCAAGGCGATGGTCGACGTCCCCTGCCCCTACGCCGGGGTCGTCACGGCCCGCTTCGGCGAGGAGGGCAGTGAGCTTCCCGTGGGGTCACCGCTCATCACGGTCGCGGTGGGGGCACCGGCGTCCGACCCCGAGGTACGGACCGAGGGCTCGGGGAACGTCCTTGTCGGGTACGGCACCTCGGAGGCACCCGCGCGCAGGCGCAGGGTGCGGCGGGAGCAGCAGGTCCCCGTGCCGGTGAACGGCAGTCCGGCACCTCCCGAGGTGGTCGAGGGTCCCGTCCCCGTGATCTCCCCGCTGGTCCGCCGCCTCGCCCGTGAGAACGGCCTGGACCTCAGGGAGCTCACCGGTTCCGGCCCCGACGGACTGATCCTGCGGGCCGACGTCGAGTACGCCCTGCGTGCCGCCGCCTCACAGGGACGCCCGGCACCGGCACCGACCGTCACCCCGGAAAACCCGCAAGCCCCGCACACCCCGGCGGCCGCCCCGGCCACCACCCCCGCAGGGACCCGTGTCCCCCTCAAGGGCGTCCGGGGCGCGGTCGCCGACAAGCTGTCCCGCAGCCGGAGCGAGATCCCCGACGCGACCTGCTGGGTGGACGCCGACGCGACGGAACTCATGCGCGCGCGTGCCGCGATGAACGCGACCGGCGGCCCGAAGATCTCCCTGCTCGCGCTGCTCGCCCGGATCTGCACCGCCGCCCTCGCCCGCTTCCCCGAGCTCAACTCCACCGTCGACATGGCGGCCAGGGAGATCGTGCGACTGGACGCCGTGCATCTGGGGTTCGCCGCGCAGACCGAGCGGGGACTGGTCGTGCCGGTCGTCAAGGACGCGCACGCGCGGCACGCGGAGTCGCTGTCCGCGGAGTTCGCCCGGCTGACCGAGGCGGCCCGCACCGGAACCCTCACCCCCGCGGAACTCACGGGTGGCACCTTCACGTTGAACAACTACGGCGTGTTCGGTGTCGACGGCTCCACGCCGATCATCAACCACCCCGAGGCGGCCATGCTCGGCGTCGGCCGCATCGTCCCCAAGCCATGGGTGCACGAGGGCGAGCTGGCGGTGCGTCAGGTCGTCCAGCTCTCGCTCACCTTCGACCACCGGGTGTGCGACGGCGGCACCGCGGGCGGCTTCCTGCGGTATGTGGCGGACTGCGTGGAACAGCCGGCGGTCCTGCTGCGCACCCTGTGACCGAGGCATCCGCACACCACGCTCGCGGCACCGGCATCCGCCCGCCGCGAGCGCGGTGCCGGCACGCCACCCCTGATCGCGGTGCCGCCGTACGTTCCCTGTGATCGCGACGGCACGCATACTCGGGGGGTGACCTCCAACGAGCCCCCGCGCGCCTCGGACGCCGGTCCTGTGTACGACGTGGTCGTGCTCGCCGGGGGTGCCGCCCGGCGCCTCGGCGGCGCGGACAAGCCCGGTGTGCGGGTGGGCGGACGCGCCCTGCTCGACCGCGTCCTCGCGGCCTGCGCCGACGCGAGCACCACCGTCGTCGTCGCCGACCCCCGCCCCACCGCCCGGTCGGTCACCTGGGCCCGCGAGGACCCGCCCGGCGGCGGTCCGCTGGCCGCCCTGGACGCCGGCCTGCGGCACACCGCGGCGCGGTACGTCCTGGTGCTCTCCGCCGACCTGCCCTTCCTTCAGGAGGGCACGGCACGAACGCTGCTGACCGTCCTGCGCACGGGCGGCGCCGACGGCGTGCTGCTCACCGACGCCGACGGCCGCGACCAGCCGCTGGTGGCCGCGTACCGCACCAGCTCACTGCGCCACGAGCTCGCTGCACTCGCGAAGGAGCACGGCGCTCTCACCGGCCTTCCGCTGCGCCGGCTGACCGCCGCGCTCGACCTCACCCGCGTCCCCGACCCCGTCGCGTCCTTCGACTGCGACACCTGGGACGACATCGCCACCGCCAGGGCACGCATCAGGGAGCATGGGCACGTGTTGGATGAATGGATTTCCGCAGTCAAGGACGAGCTGGGCATCGACCTCGACGTCGACACCGGCGCGCTGCTCGACCTCGCCCGTGACGCCGCGCACGGCGTGGCCAGGCCCGCGGCACCGCTGACCACCTTCCTCGTCGGCTACGCCGCCGCCCAGGCGGGCGGAGACCCCGAGGCGGTCGCCGAGGCCTCCCGCAAGGCCGCGGCCCTGGCCCTGCGCTGGGCGGAGGAGGCCGACGGGGACACGGCCGCCGCGCCCGACGGGGCCCCGGACACCCGCCCGGACGCCGGATGACCGCCCGGTCCGTGCGCGCCGGCGACCCCGCGGGCCTCGCCGAGGACGCCGACGACCTCGACGTCGAGGAGGCGCTGGCCCTGGTGAGAGAAGACAACGGCACCACGCAACCGGGGGGCCGCCGCACTCCCGCGCCGCCGCCCCAGGGCTCAGGCCCGGCGGCCGAACCCGATGCCCGCCACAGGGCGACCCCCTGGCCCGAGGCCCGCACCACCGCCGCCCGGGCCGCCCGGGCGGTCAGCCGCCGCGCCCCCGTCTCCGTACGGCTCGAAGACGCCCTCGGACTCACCCTGGCCGCCCCCCTCGACGCCCTCACCGACCTCCCCTCCTTCGACACCTCGGCCATGGACGGCTGGGCGGTCGCGGGCCCCGGCCCCTGGGCCGTACGGGAGGAGGGCGTACTGGCCGGGCACGCCGAGCCCGCGCCCCTCACCGACGGCGAGGCGGCCCGGATCGCCACCGGCGCGCGCGTCCCCCCGGACACCACCGCCGTCCTGCGCAGCGAGCACGGGCAGACCGACGAGAAGGGCCGGCTGCACGCCACCCGGGAGGTCGTGCACGGCCAGGACATCCGCCCGCGCGGCCAGGAATGCCGCAGCGGCGACCAGCTCCTGCCGCCCGGCACCCTCGCCACCCCGGCCGTCCTCGGCCTGGCCGCGGCCGCCGGGTACGACACCCTCACCGCCGTACCCCGCCCCCGCGTCGACGTCCTCGTCCTGGGCGACGAGTTGCTCACCGAGGGCACCCCGCGCGACGGTCTGATCCGGGACGCCCTCGGCCCGATGCTCCCGCCCTGGCTGCGCGCGCTCGGCGCCGAGGTCACCGCCGTACGCCGGCTCGGTGACTCCGCCCAGGCCCTGCACAAGGCGATCACCGGCTCCAAGGCGGACGTGATCGTCACGACCGGCGGCACCGCGGCCGGGCCCGTCGACCACGTCCACCCCATCCTTCGCCGTATCGACGCCGAACTCCTGGTCGACGGTGTCAAGGTGCGCCCCGGCCACCCCATGCTGCTGGCCCGCACCAAGGAGAACCAGCACCTCGTCGGTCTGCCGGGCAACCCCCTGGCCGCCGTCTCCGGCCTGCTCACGCTCGCCGAACCGCTGCTGCGCACCCTGGCCGCCCGCCCGGCCCCGGAGCCGTACACCCTGCCCCTGAGGGACGAGGCCCACGGTCACCCCTACGACACCCGGCTCGTCCCGGTCGTCCTGCACGGTGACTGCGCGATCCCGCTGCACTACAACGGTCCGGCCATGCTCCGGGGCATCGCGGCCGCCGATGCCCTCGCCGTCGTACCGCCCGGGGGTGCCCGGCCGGGGCAGGAGGCCGAACTGCTCGATCTGCCCTGGGCGTCCGCCGGAATCGGGGTGTGTTTCACGTGAAACTTCCGGGCCATGACGCGATCGCCCGCCAGGCGGACGAGCATCTCGTGACCCACAAGGTGAAGCTGCCGCGCACCGTGGTGGAGCACCCGTTCCGCCAGGTCGCCAAGCGGGTGCTGATGGCCCTGCTGGTGCTCGCGGCGACGGCCCTGATCGTCTACGCCGACCGCGACGGCTACAACGACAGCTCGGACCGGTCGGTCGACTTCCTCGACGCCTGGTACTACGCGACCGTCACGCTCTCCACGACCGGATACGGCGACATCACCCCGGTCAGCGATGCCGCCCGGCTCACCAACATCTTCGTCATCACGCCCCTGCGTGTGCTGTTCCTGATCATCCTGGTCGGCACCACGCTCGAGGTCCTCACCGAGCGCACCCGCGAGGAGTGGCGACTCAACCGCTGGAGGTCCACCTTGCGCGACCACACCGTCGTCGTCGGCTTCGGAACCAAGGGACGCTCCGCGATCCAGACCGTGTGCGCGACGGGCCTGAAGAAGGAGCAGGTCGTGGTGGTCGACCCCAGTGGCAAGGCGATCGAGGCCGCGACGGCCGAGGGCTATGCGGGGGTCATCGGTGACGCGACGCGCAGTGAGGTGCTGAAGCGGGCCGAGGTGCACAGGGCGCGGAAGATCATCATCGCCACGCAGCGCGACGACACGGCCGTCCTCGTGACCTTGACCGCCCGGCAGCTCAACAAGGGCGCCAAGATCGTGGCCGCGGTGCGCGAGGAGGAGAACGCGCCGCTGCTCAAGCAGTCCGGCGCGGACGCGGTCATCACCAGCGCCAGCGCGGCCGGCCGGCTCCTCGGACTGTCGGTGCTGAGCCCCGCGGCCGGCATGGTGATGGAGGACCTCATCCAGCAGGGCAGCGGGCTCGACATCATCGAACGACCGGTCATAAAGGCCGAGGTGGGCAGGAAGCCCCGGGAGACGGACGACCTGGTGGTCAGTGTGCTGCGCGGGCACCGGGTGCTCGGGTACGACGATCCGGCCGTCGGGACGCTGGAGCTGACGGACCGGCTGATCACGATCGTGCGGGCGACGCCGGGCACCCAGGTGGCACCCGACTTCCGCCCGCTTCAGCAGGACTGAACGCGCTCCGGAACGCGGCTCTGCGACGAACAGGCCCGCCCACCCGAGCGACCAGGCGGTTTCGTGGGCTGCTCAGTGGACATCGCCCGCTCCCGCAGGACTGCGCGCTCCGGCACGCGGTTCTGGTCACTTGCGGTTGTACAGCCGCATGGTGTTCGGTCCGAAGACCGCGACGAACAGGGCCGCCCACCGCAGCGATCAGGCGGTTTCGGGGGCGGGCCGGTCGCCGGTCATCCGTTTGCGCGAGGGCCGAGGACAGATGGGTATCCGACATCGCCCGCTTCCGCAGGACTGAACGCGCTCCGGAACGCGGATCTGGTCACTTGCGGTTGTACAGCCGCATGGTGATCGGTCCGAAGACCGCGACGAACAGGGCCGCCCACCCCAGTGACCAGGCGATCTCGTCGGCGGGCCAGTCGCCTGCCATCAGTTCGCGTACGGCCGAGGACAGATGGGTGATCGGGCTGTTGTTGACGAAGGCCTGGAGCCAGCCCGGCATCGTGCGAGGGTCGACGAAGACGTTGGACAGGAAGGTCAGCGGGAAGATCACCATCATGCTGACGCCCATCACCGACTTCTCGGTCCGCAGCAGCAGCCCGAACATCGTCCAGATCCACGAGAACGCGAACGAGAAGACGACCAGCAGCGCGATCCCGGCGGCCACCCCGCCGATCCCGCCGTCCGGGCGGTAGCCCAGGATCACGCCGACGGTGAGCATCACGACGGACGCGATCGTGTACCGCAGGGCGTCGCCGAGCAGATAGCCGACCATCACCGACGGCCGCCAGATCGGCAGCGAGCGGAAGCGGTCGAAGACGCCCTTCTCGATGTCGGTGTTGACCGAGACACCGGTGTACATCGTGATCATCACGACCGACATCACCAGGATGCCCGGCAGCAGGAACTGGATGTACTCCTCCGGGGACCCGGCCAGGGCGCCCCCGAACAGGTACGTGTACATCAGCACCATCATGATCGGGAACGCGGTGACGTCGAAGAGCTGCTCCGGCACGTGCTTGATCTTGAGGATCGCCCGCCAGCCGAAGGTCAGCGAAGCCGACAGCGCGCTCGGGCGCGGCGGCCGCTCCCCGGTGACCAGCAGCGCGGCCAGCGACTCGGCGCTGACGGGGGCGAGGTCCTGCGCCTCGGTCTGGGTGACGGTGCTCATGCCGCGATCTCCTCGCCGTTCTGGGCGTTCTGGGTGTCCTGTGTGTCGTGTCCGGTGAGGGCGAGGAACACCTCGTCCAGGCTGGGCTGGCCGAGCGAGAAGTTGTCGACCGTGATGCCGGTGCGGGCCAGTTCGGCAAGGGCGCGGGAGGCCTGTTCGGCGGCCGTGTCACCGGCTGCCGTGGCGAGCCGGGCGGTCAGCGCGACCGAGTCCGGTTCCAGCTGCACCTCGGCGTCCAGGGCCCGCCGTAGGATCTCCGCCGCCTCCGGCCGCTGCCCGCCGTCCCGCAGGCGCAGATGTACGGTCCCGGCGCCCACGGAGGCCTTCAGCTCGCCCTTGGTGCCCTCGGCGATCACCCGGCCGTGGTCGATGACGGCGATCCGGGAGGCCAGCTGGTCGGCCTCGTCCAGATACTGCGTGGTCAGCAGCACGGTGGTGCCCTGGGCGACGACCGCGCGCACGATGTCCCAGACCTGGTTGCGGCTGCGCGGATCGAGACCGGTGGTGGGTTCGTCGAGGAAGAGCAGCTCGGGGGTGTTGAGGATGGACGCGGCGATGTCGATACGGCGCCGCATACCGCCGGAGTAGTGCTTGACCTGCTTTCCGGCCGCCTCCGAGAGACCGAAGGCCTCCAGGAGCTGCCCGGCGCGCTCGCGTGCCGCCTTCTTGTGGTGGCCCAGCAGACGGCCCAGCAGGACCAGGTTCTCGGTGCCGGTGAGGTCCTCGTCGACGGAGGCGTACTGGCCGGTGAGGCTGACGCGGCCGCGGACCTCGTCGGCCTCGCGGACGACGTCGTGGCCGAAGACGTGGGCCTCGCCGCCGTCGGGCCGCAGGAGAGTGGCGAGCATCTTCACGGTGGTGGTCTTGCCGGCGCCGTTCGGGCCGAGGACGCCGTAGACCGTGCCGGCCGGCACCGCGAGGTCGACTCTGTCGACGGCCCTGGTCTCGCCGAACGTTTTCACCAGGCCTGCGGTCTCGATGGCCAGGTCCGACGTGTGCTGGCTCATGGTGGGTGTCCTTCCGCGTACTCGGGCTACACATGGGGAGACCTTTACCGTCGCGCGAACTCATCGGTGGCGCACGGACTTTTTTCCGGCGGGGAGTAGCGTCGAGCGCATGCATGCGATCACGATTCCCGAACCCGGTGGACCCGAGGCGCTGGTCTGGAGCGAGGTGCCGGACCCCGTGGCCGGCGAGGGCGAGGTGCTGGTCGAGGTGGTGGCCGGAGCCGTCAACCGCGCCGACATCCTGCAACGCCAGGGCTTCTACAACCCCCCGCCCGGCGCCTCCCCCTACCCCGGCCTGGAGTGCTCCGGGCGGATCGCCGAGATCGGCCCCGGTGTCTCCGGCTGGGCCGTCGGCGACGAGGTGTGCGCGCTGCTCGCGGGCGGCGGATACGCCGAGAAGGTCGCCGTACCGGCCGGGCAGCTGCTGCCCGTGCCCAAGGGCATCGACCTGAAGCGGGCGGCCGCGCTGCCCGAGGTGGTCTGCACGGTCTGGTCGAACGTCTTCATGGTCGCCCACCTGCGCCCCGGGGAGACCCTGCTGGTGCACGGCGGCTCCAGCGGCATCGGCACCATGGCGATCCAGCTCGCGAAGGCCGTGGGCGCCAAGGTCGCGGTGACCGCGGGCACGCGGGAGAAGCTGGACCGCTGCGCCGAGCTCGGCGCGGACATCCTGATCAACTACCGCGAGCAGGACTTCGTCGAGGAGGTCGGGAAGGCCACCGACGGGGCGGGCGCCGACGTCATCCTCGACAATATGGGGGCGAAGTACCTCGACCGCAACATCAACGCCCTCGCCGTCAACGGACGCCTCGCGATCATCGGCATGCAGGGCGGCGTCAAGGGCGAACTGAACATCGCCACGCTGCTGAACAAGCGCGCCGCGATCAGCGCGACCTCGCTGCGGGCGCGGCCGCCGGCCGAGAAGACGGCGATCGTGGCGGCCGTACGCGAGCATGTGTGGCCGCTGCTGGACGCCGGGCACATCCGTCCCGTCGTCGACCGCGAGATCCCGATGAGCGACGCGACCGCCGCGCACCGGGTCGTCGAGGAGAGCGGCCACATCGGCAAGGTCCTGCTGGTCGCCTCCTAGGAGTTCCGGTACGGCCCTACGAGCGCCGTATCCGCAGCGCGAACAGGCCGAGTCCGAGCCCCAGTCCGACCAGCACCAGCCCGGTGCCGAGCGGCAGGATGAACACCTTGGTCCCGGCCACGGGCCGCTCCGCGGGGCGGGACGGCCGTGCCGCGGCGGTCTGCGGAGGCGGCTTCGACACGGCGGTGAGGCCGTCGTCCCCCGCGTCGGTCCCCGCGGACTGCGTAGCGTCCGCGTTCTCCGCCTCCGCCTCCGGTTCCTCCCGCCGCCCCGGCCGCTCCCGGCCCTCCCCCGCACGGCTGCCCGCACGGGAGGGGGTGGCGGCCGAGGGGGAGGGGGCGAGGGAGGCCGAGGGCGAGGCCCGCTTCGGGCCGTGCCCGCGCGGGGCACCGGAGGAGACGGAGTGCCGCGATTCACGAGTCGGCTTCGGGCTCGACGGGGGGCCGGAGGGGGCGGCCGACGTGTCCTGCGGCAGGGGCCCGGTGGCGTACGGCCGTACGGGCTTCCGCAGGGTCTCGTGGGCCGGCACCGAGCCCGGTGACCGCGTGGCGGCGGCGGAGGCGGACCTGCTCGCCGTCGGGACGGGTCGCGTCGGCTCGGCGCCGTACGCCCGGTCGGCCTGCGGCAGGAGCGTCGCGCTCGCGCCCACCACGATCGCCAGTACTGTCGCGCGCAGCCAGAGAGTCACGGGACAAGACTGGCATTTCGTCAGAGGACCGGCATTCCGGGTGACTCCATGGGGGCGATTCCCACCGGGAGCGGTGGATCAGCACACACTGGGGGCACCCCAGTGGTGAGGTGTACCGGTGCGAGAGAATGGCGGCATGGAGATGCCGAGGAACGAAGGTTCGCCGGAAAGTCCCCAGATCCTGGTCGTGGGCCAGGACGGGATGGCACTGGGCGGCGGGGGTGACGACGACTCCCGGGAGGTCCCGGTCACGGAGATGGTCGAGCAGCCCGCGAAGGTCATGCGGATCGGCAGCATGATCAAGCAGCTGCTCGAAGAAGTGCGCGCGGCTCCTCTCGACGAGGCCAGCCGGGCCCGGCTCAAGGAGATCCACGCCAGCTCGGTGAAGGAGCTGGAGGACGGCCTGGCCCCCGAGCTCGTGGAGGAGCTGGAGCGGCTCTCCCTGCCCTTCAACGAGGACGTGACCCCGAGTGACGCGGAACTGCGCATCGCGCAGGCCCAGTTGGTGGGGTGGCTCGAGGGACTCTTCCACGGGATCCAGACCACCCTGTTCGCCCAGCAGATGGCCGCGCGGGCCCAGCTGGAGTCGATGCGCCGCGCCCTCCCGCCGGGTGTCGGCGGCCAGGAGGACGGCGGTGACCCGCGCGCGGGCGGCCGCTCGGGCGGACCGTACCTGTAACCCCCGACCAGGAAGGGCCCGGCAGCCGACGCTGCCGGGCCCTTCATCTCTCCGCTGGAGAGCCGCCGCTGGAAAACCGCTGGTCGGAAACGCTCGTTCGGGTTCTTCTTCGTGAGTTTGGCCACGGAGCCCGTTCCGCCGTCCCGGCGGACGCGGTGCCCGTTCCGTGACCGTACGCGAAAGAAAGGTCGTGCGGGCGTTACAGCTGCCCTACCGCCGGTACACAGAAAGTGCACGCCGAGACGTAGTACAGGTTGGACGGCCGGTCCGTCTCGGGCCGGTCCCCGGGCTCATCCCGGACCGGCGGCTTGCGTGAAGGCTGTAGCGTGGCCGACGGAGACCGTAACAACACCGCGCGCACCGCGGGCAGAAACGACGGCGAGGACCGATGGCACAGCAGCAGCGCGCTCAGGGCCCGTCCGACCCCGAGGCGACTGGCGGCGGAATGTCAGATGCGCCGGAGCTGTGGGGTAACGGCGGACTGGTGGGGGACGGCCGGTACCGGCTGACCCGCAGACTCGGCCGGGGCGGTATGGCCGAGGTGTTCGCGGCCGAGGACGTACGGCTCGGCCGCACCGTGGCGGTCAAACTGCTGCGCGCCGACCTCGCCGAGGACCCGATCTCCAAGGCCCGCTTCACGCGTGAGGCCCAGTCCGTGGCCGGCCTCAACCACCACGCGATCGTCGCCGTGTACGACTCCGGCGAGGACTTCGTGGGCGGCCAGTCGGTGCCGTACATCGTCATGGAGATCGTCGAGGGGCGGACGATCCGGGATCTGCTGCTCAACGCCGAGGCGCCGGGCCCCGAGCAGGCCCTGATCATCGTCTCCGGGGTCCTGGAGGCGCTCGCCTACTCGCACCAGCACGGCATCGTGCACCGCGACATCAAGCCCGCCAACGTGATCATCACGCACAACGGCGCGGTCAAGGTGATGGACTTCGGCATCGCCCGCGCCCTGCACGGCGCGTCCACGACGATGACGCAGACCGGCATGGTCATGGGCACCCCGCAGTACCTCTCCCCGGAGCAGGCCCTCGGCAAGGCCGTCGACCACCGCTCCGACCTGTACGCGACGGGCTGTCTGCTGTACGAACTCCTCGCGCTGCGGCCGCCGTTCACCGGCGAGACCCCGCTGTCCGTCGTCTACCAGCACGTCCAGGACATCCCGACGCCCCCCTCGCAGGTCTCCGAGGCCGTCCCGCCGGAGCTGGACGGCCTGGTCATGCGCTCGCTCGCCAAGGAGCCGGACGACCGCTTCCAGACCGCCGAGGAGATGCGTGGGCTCGTCCAGTACGGGCTGCAGATGCTGTACGATCAGGGCGGCCACACCGGCACCTGGAACACCGGCCCGGTGACGGCGCACGACGGCCGCGGCACGCCCGCCGCGGGCTTCGCGAGCACCAGCGTGCTGCCGCACCCCGGCGCCGCCTCCGGCACCACCCAGATCCCGCAGCAGATCCTGCCCACCGGTTACGGCGGCGGGGACGAGGGCGGCTTCGAGGGACACGGCAACCGGGGCAGCGGCCGCGGCAAGCTGTGGATCCTCGCCGTCCTCGCGGTGATCGCCGTCGCGGCGGGCGTCGCCCTCGCGCTCAACAACGGTGGCGGCGGCGGGGGCGGTGGCGGCACCGGCGACTCCGTCTCGCCGACCACCTCGCAGTCCACCGACGACAAGACGGCCAGCGAGACGCCGAGCGACGAGGCGACGAGCGAGGAGACCGACACGTCCACGGACAACAGCGGCACCTCGGGCGACTCCGGCTACACGCCGTCCTATACGCCGTCGTACACGCCGTCCTATACGCCGTCGCCCTCGGCGACGCAGCCGTCCGAGACGGCGACGGAGCCGTCCGACACCCCGGAGCCCACCGACACGCCGGAGCCCACGGACACGGGGGAGCCGACCGGCGGCGGTCTCGTCGAGGGCGCGGGCGGTGGCGGTGGCGACGGAGGCGACTCCTAGGCCGACCGCCAGACCGACCGCGACGCCTCACGCGCGCGTGGCCCCCGGAAACGGGCGCCACGCGCGCGTGCTGTTTCCGGGCCCGTGTCAGCTCGCGAACGCGTCGCACACCGCGTCGTACTCCCGCGTCCACCACACCACCAACGCGGAAGCCGCCGGGAACTGGGGGTCCGCGCGGGTGTCGCCGCGTTCGTAGTGCCAGCGCAGCATCCAGAAGTCGTTGAGACGCTCCCACCACACGCGGTGCACGGCCGCCGCGAGTTCCGAGGGCGTGGCTCCCGCCGTACGCCGGTACGCGCGCGCGTAGGCCCGCGTCTTCGGCAGGTCGAGCGTCCCCGCGGGCCGTACGAAGAAGATCGCGGCGGCGCGTACGGCCTCCTCGGCGCGGGGCTTCACGCCGAGCCGGTCCCAGTCGACGATCGCGGCGGGGGCGTCGCCCCGGTAGAGCAGGTTGAAGGGGTGGAAGTCCCCGTGCACCCACCCCACCGGTCCGCTGTGCGGAGGCCGCCGTCCCACGTGCTGTTCGAGCAGCGCCCGCCGCTCCAGGAGCCGGTGCCGGGCCAGCTCGTCGAAGGAGTCGGCGGGCCGGTGCCGGCGCACGCGCGCGAGGAGGTCGTCGATGAGGGCGAACGTGGCGGCGGGGTCGGCACCGGTGTCGACGGGGTTCGCATCGACGGGGTTCGCCTCGCGGGGCGCGGTCCCCGAGGCCTCCCGGGTCTCGGCGTCCCCTGCGGCCTCTGCGGTCTCGGCGTCCTGGCCGGGCGGCGGCAGGTGCGGCTGCGCGGTGGGCGAGGCGCTTACGTCGGTTCGTGCGCCCCCGTCTGCCCGCGCACCCTTTTCCGCCCGCTCGCGACCCTGCAGCGGCATGACCCGCTCCAGACTCGCGTGCACCACACCCAGCAGTGCCCCGAGCCGGCCGCACTGCGCGGCGGTGAGCTGGGCGCCGTGCCGGTGGCGGCCTTCGATCCAAGGGTGGAGGGCGTAGGCGTGGCCGCCGACGACCGCGACCGTGCGGCCGTCGTGCGCGGGGAAGGGCGGGGCGACCGGGACGCCCAGGGCGGCCAGGCGCTCGGTGGCGCGGTGCTGGCGGGCGATCGCCTCGGGGGCGGCCGTCTCGGGATCGAAGTGGTGCTTGAGGAAGTAGCGGCCGCGGGTCGTGCGGAGTCGGTAGCCGCGGTTGAGCAGGCCCTGGTCGACGGGATCGCAGGCGAGGGCGGATCCGGCGGCGTACTGGCGGAGAAGGGCGCCCAGCGGGGGCGCGTGAGGCATGAGGGGTGGTACAGGAGAGCGCGGCACGCGCCAGATGCTAGGGCAGAAGCCGACGCTGTGAGCTGGGCGTTGTCACAGGCAGTCACAGACTGCCACAGTAAGTCGCGCTCGGTCTCCTTCGGTCAACGGGACGTCCTGTCCGTCGCGTACGCGGGACCCGAACGCCCGAAGGCCGCCGCCCGGAATGCGATCTCAAGTCCGCCGAGGAGAACGCCGAAGAGAACGCCGAGGAGAAATACCCTGCTTTCTCCTTCTCGGGCTCTCGGCAAGTCGGCCACGGAAACCCTTCCGGTGACCTGGGTCGACGGGATAACGTGCCGTTGCTCCGGCCTCCTGCAAGGCTGTGACCAGCGCCCCTTCGACCCTTTTCCGATTTACTTGGAAATCCAAGCAAAATCCCAGGTCAAAGGGGGTTTCACAGAAATGTGGAGCACTGGGTAACGTGATTCTTGCAGGGCGCTCGCCGGGGCACCTGTCACGCCTGTTCCGGCCGAGTGACACCCACCCCGTGCACGGGGGCGGAACAGGTGAGCCGCACTGGTACACCCGGCAACCCCGGGGGCCGGACCGACGGAGGAGCACACGTGACCGTGGAGAGCACTGCCGCGCGCAAGCCGCGACGCAGCGCCGGGACGAGGAAGTCCCCGAGCACCAAGCCCGAACTGGTTCAGCTGTTGACGCCCGAGGGCAAGCGCGTCAAGAACGCCGACTACGACAAGTACGTCGCCGACATCACCCCCGAAGAGCTCCGCGGCCTGTACCGCGACATGGTGCTCACCCGTCGCTTCGACGCCGAGGCCACCTCCCTGCAGCGTCAGGGCGAGCTGGGCCTGTGGGCCTCGCTGCTCGGCCAGGAGGCCGCCCAGATCGGATCGGGACGGGCGCTGCGCGACGACGACTACGTCTTCCCGACCTACCGCGAGCACGGCGTGGCCTGGTGCCGTGGGGTCGACCCCACCAACCTGCTCGGCATGTTCCGCGGGGTGAACAACGGCGGCTGGGACCCGAACAGCAACAACTTCCACCTCTACACGATCGTCATCGGCTCCCAGACGCTGCACGCCACGGGCTACGCGATGGGCGTAGCCAAGGACGGCGCCGACTCCGCGGTCATCGCGTACTTCGGCGACGGTGCCTCCAGCCAGGGCGACGTGGCCGAATCGTTCACCTTCTCCGCGGTCTACAACGCCCCGGTCGTGTTCTTCTGCCAGAACAACCAGTGGGCCATCTCCGAGCCGACCGAGAAGCAGACCCGCGTCCCGCTCTACCAGCGCGCGCAGGGCTTCGGCTTCCCGGGAGTGCGGGTCGACGGCAACGACGTGCTCGCGTCGCTGGCCGTCACCAAGTGGGCGCTGGAGCGGGCCCGCGCGGGTGAGGGGCCGACGCTCGTCGAGGCGTACACCTACCGGATGGGCGCCCACACCACCTCCGACGACCCGAGCAAGTACCGGGCCGACGAGGAGCGCGAGGCGTGGGAGGCCAAGGACCCGATCCTGCGCCTTCGCCGGTACCTGGAGGCCGCAAACCACGCGGACGAGGGATTCTTCGCGGAACTGGAGACCGAGTCCGAGGCGTTGGGCAGGCGAGTGCGTGAGGCGGTCCGTGCCATGCCGGACCCGGACCGTTTCGCCATCTTCGACCACGCGTACGCGGACGGGCATGCGCTGGTCGATGAGGAGCGGGCCGGTTTCGCCGCCTACCAGGCGTCGTTCGCGGATGGGGAAGGGGCCTGATCATGGCGGAGACGGTGACATTCAAGAACATGGCTCTGGCCAAGGCGATCAACGAGTCGCTGCGGCGGGCCCTGGAGACCGACCCCAAGGTCCTGGTGATGGGCGAGGACGTCGGCAAGCTCGGCGGTGTCTTCCGGGTCACCGACGGCCTGCAGAAGGACTTCGGCGAGGACCGGGTCGTCGACACCCCGCTGGCGGAGTCCGGCATCGTCGGCACCGCGATCGGCCTGGCCCTGCGCGGCTACCGGCCGGTGGTGGAGATCCAGTTCGACGGGTTCGTCTTCCCGGCCTACGACCAGATCGTCACCCAGCTGGCGAAGATGCACGCCCGGTCGCTCGGCAAAGTCAAGATGCCGGTCGTCGTCCGTATCCCCTACGGCGGCGGCATCGGCGCGGTGGAACACCACTCGGAGTCCCCGGAGGCGCTGTTCGCGCACGTGGCGGGGCTGAAGGTGGTCTCGCCGTCGAACGCGTCGGACGCGTACTGGATGATGCAGCAGGCCATCCAGAGCGACGACCCGGTGATCTTCTTCGAGCCCAAGCGGCGCTACTGGGACAAGGGCGAGGTCAACACCGAGGCCATCCCGGGACCGCTGCACAAGGCGCAGGTGGTCCGTGAGGGCACCGATGTCACCCTGGTCGCCTACGGCCCGATGGTGAAGCTCTGCCAGGAGGTCGCGGACGCGGCCGCCGAGGAGGGCAAGTCGCTGGAGGTGCTGGACCTGCGCTCCGTCTCGCCCCTGGACTTCGACACGATTGAGGCATCGGTGGAGAAGACGCGGCGGCTGGTGGTGGTGCACGAGGCGCCGGTGTTCTTCGGTTCCGGCGCGGAGATCGCGGCCCGGATCACCGAGCGGTGCTTCTACCACCTGGAGGCGCCGGTGCTGCGGGTGGGCGGCTACCACGCCCCCTATCCGCCGGCGCGTCTGGAGGACGAGTACCTGCCGGGCCTGGACCGGGTGCTGGATGCCGTCGACCGCTCGCTGGCGTACTGAGGAGAGGGCCGTGACGACGATGACGGATGCGTCCGTACGTGAGTTCAAGATGCCCGACGTGGGCGAGGGCCTGACCGAGGCGGAGATCCTCAAGTGGTACGTCCAGGTGGGCGACACGGTCACCGACGGGCAGGTGGTGTGTGAGGTGGAGACGGCCAAGGCGGCCGTCGAACTGCCCATCCCCTACGACGGGGTGGTGCGCGACCTGCGCTTCCCCGAGGGCACCACGGTCGACGTGGGCACCGCGATCATCGCCATCGACGTGAGCGGCGGGGCCCCCGCGGTCCCGGAGACGCCGGAGACGCCGGCCGAGGCTCCTGAGGCCGCCGCGGCTCCCGCCCCCGCCCCCGCCCCCGAGAAGAAGCCGGAGGGCACGGGCCGTCAGCCGGTCCTGGTCGGTTACGGCGTGGCCGTCTCCTCGACCAAGCGCCGCCCCCGCAAGGGCCCCGAACTGCCTGTCCAGCAGGCCTCGGTGGCGATCCAGACCGAGCTGAACGGCCATGGCCCGGCCCTCGTGGACCCGGCCCCGGCCCCGGCAGCCCCGGCGCCCACCGCGTCGGCCGTCACCGCCTCGGCCGCAGCCGTGCAGTCGCGTCCGCTGGCCAAGCCGCCGGTGCGCAAGCTGGCCAAGGACCTGGGCGTCGACCTCAACACGGTGGTTCCGTCCGGCCCGGACGGGATCATCACCCGCGAGGACGTCCACGCGGCCGTCGCTCCGGCCGAGGCGCCCGCGCCGGTCACGCAGGCCCCGGTCACGCAGACTCCGGCGACTCAGGTCCCGGCGGTCCCGGCGGCGCCCGCCGCCTCGTACGACGCGGCCCGCGAGACCCGTATCCCCGTCAAGGGCGTCCGCAAGGCCACCGCCCAGGCGATGGTCGGCTCCGCGTTCACCGCCCCGCATGTCACGGAGTTCGTGACGGTGGACGTCACCCGCACCCTGAAGCTGGTCGAGGAGCTCAAGCAGGACAAGGACTTCGCGGGCCTGCGCGTGAACCCGCTCCTGCTGATCGCCAAGGCCCTCCTGGTGGCGATCAAGCGGAACCCGGACGTCAACGCGTCCTGGGACGAGGCGAACCAGGAGATCGTTCTCAAGCACTACGTCAACCTGGGTATCGCCGCGGCCACCCCCCGTGGCCTGATCGTCCCGAACATCAAGGACGCCCACACCAAGGCACTGCCCCAACTCGCCCGGGAACTCGGCGAACTGGTGGCCACCGCCAAGGAGGGCCGCACCAGCCCCACCGCCATGCAGGGCGGCACGGTGACCATCACCAACGTCGGCGTCTTCGGCGTCGACACCGGCACCCCGATCCTGCCGCCCGGCGAGTCCGCGATCCTCGCCGTCGGTGCGATCAAGCTCCAGCCCTGGGTCCACAAGGGCAAGGTCAAGCCCCGCCGGGTCACCACCCTGGCCCTCAGCTTCGACCACCGTCTGATCGACGGGGAGCTGGGTTCCAAGGTCCTCGCCGACGTGGCCGCCGTCCTCGAACAGCCCAGGAAACTCATCACCTGGGCCTGAGGAGCCGACACACCGCACGCGAAGGGGCCTGCCGCTGGTTCAGCGGCAGGCCCCTTCGCGATGTCCGAGGACGTCAGCTGATCTTCGCGTAGCCGTAGTTGATGAGCTTCTTCACGTCGTCCGTGCGGCTGGCCGCCGACGGGGCCGTCAGGACGGCGCCCATGACGGACTCGCCGTTCTTCGTGGCGGCGAAGACGAGGCAGTACTTGGAGTCGGTGCCCGAGCCGGTCTTGATGCCGAGCGTGCCGTTCCAGCCGAGCAGGGTGTTGGTGTTCGTCCAGGCAGCCATGGTGCGGGTGCTGCCGGTCTTCGTGATCGTCTTGGCCGTGTACGACTTGGTCTTCACGACGGACTTGAAGGTCGAGCTCTTCATCACGTTGCGGGCGAGCAGCGTGAGGTCCTTCGGCGTCGAGGCGTTCGCACCATTGCTTATGCCGTCGAACGAGTCGAACTTCGTGTTCGTCATGCCGAGGTTCTTGGCCGTGGTGTTCATCTTGGCGATGAACGACTTGGTGCGCGCGGAGACCGTCGAGCCCGAACCGAACTTGTCGGCCAGGGCCATCGCGGCGTCACAGCCGGACGGCAGCATCATCCCGTAGAGCAGCTGACGGACGGTCACCTTGTCGCCGACGATCAGGTGGGCGGACGAGGCGCCCTTGGAGACGATGTAGTCGCTGTACGCCTTCTTGATCGTGACCTTGGCGTCCAGGTTCAGGTTCGACTGCGACAGCACGACCTTCGCGGTCATGATCTTCGTGGTGGAAGCGGTGAGCCGCTTCGTGTTCGGCGCCTTGCTGTAGAGGGTCGAGCCGGTCGCGCTGTTCATCAGGAATCCGCCCTTGGCGGTGATGGTCGGCGCGGTGAGCGCCTGCGCGGGTGCCGCGGTGAGAGCTCCGGTGGCGAGCACTGCGCCGGTCGTGATCGCGACGGCTGCGGCTCTGCGGACGCGGAGGCCCTTGGTGGCGGTAATCAACTGAAATACCCCGAATACGTCGAATGCCCCTGAGTGCGGCCGAGTTGAAAGGGGAAGAAAGTGGGGCCGCACATGTGTGACACGTAAGTAGCACACAAGGTTGTGCCCCGGCTGGGGCGGGTGTGACTTTCGTCGGTAAGAGTTCCTCCTGGGTCCGCATGCTGGGACGGGATTCATCATGCGTACGTGTTGTATCTAAGCTGTGGGCATGACTCTGGCCGTGAAGCAGCCCCCCGCCGCCGACCGCGTCTACACCCACGTCAAGCAGGGTGTACTGGACCGCCGTTACGAGGGCGGGAGCCTGCTGACCGAGGGTGAGCTCGCCGAGGCCACCGGAGTGTCGCGCACTCCGGTGCGGGAGGCACTGCTGCGCCTCGAGGTCGAGGGGCTGATCAAGCTTTACCCGAAAAAGGGGGCGCTCGTCCTGCCCGTCTCCGCGCAGGAGATCGCCGACGTCGTCGAGACCCGGCAGCTCGTCGAGGGGCACGCCGCCCGCAAGGCCGTCCCCGCCTCCCCGCAGCTCATCGCCCGCCTGGAGGAACTGCTGGCGCGGCAGAAGGAGCAGGCCGCCGCCGGGGATCTGGCCGGCGCCGCCGTCACCGACCGCTGTTTCCACGCCGAGATCGTCCGCAGCGGCGGCAACGAGATCCTCAGCCGGCTCTACGACCAACTCCGCGATCGCCAGCTCAGGATGGGCGTCGCCGTCATGCACGCCCACCCGGACCGCATCACCAAGACCCTCAGCGAGCACGAGCAGATCCTCCAGGCACTGCGCTCCGGCGACGCGGAGGCGGTCGTGGGCCTGATTCACGGGCACGTCGAGTGGTTCTCCCACCTCGCCCGGGGTGAGGTGCGATGAGCAGGTCCACTCTTCCGGGTGACCCTCCGGGCGGCCGGCGCGCGATGGCCGTGTGGGGCATCGGCGTCTCCGTCTACTTCGTCGCGGTCATCTTCCGTACGTCCCTCGGGGTCGCCGGCCTTGACGCGGCCGAGCGCTTCCATGTCAACGCCTCGGCCCTGTCGACCTTCTCGATCCTCCAGCTGCTGGTCTACGCCGGGATGCAGATACCGGTCGGTCTGCTCGTGGACCGGCTCGGCACCAAGAAGGTGCTGACGCTCGGCGTGGTGCTCTTCACGGCCGGGCAGCTCGGCTTCGCGTTCTCACCGTCGTACGGCACCGCCCTCGCCTCGCGCGCCCTGCTCGGCTGCGGCGACGCGATGACCTTCATCAGCGTGCTGCGGCTGGGCACCCGCTGGTTCCCGGCCCGGCGCGGACCGCTGGTCGCGCAACTTGCCGGACTCGCCGGCATGGCGGGCAACCTGGTCTCCACCCTGGTCCTGGCCCGGCTGCTGCACGGCGTCGGCTGGACGGCCGCCTTCGCGGGCAGCTCGCTGGCCGGTGTGGTGGTGCTGGTCCTGCTGCTGCTCTTCCTCAAGGACCACCCCGAGGGACAGGAGCCCGAGCCCTTCCCGCACCAGGGAGCGGCCTACGTACGACGCCAGATCGCCGCCTCCTGGCGGGAACCCGGCACCCGGCTCGGCCTGTGGGTGCACTTCACGACGCAGTTCCCGGCGATGGTGTTCCTGCTGCTGTGGGGCCTGCCGTTCCTCGTCGAGGCGCAGGGCCTGTCCCGGGCGGTGGCGGGCGAACTGCTCACCCTGGTCGTGCTGTCCAACATGGTCGTCGGTCTGGTCTACGGCCAGGTCGTCGCCCGGCACCATGGGGCGCGGCTGCCGCTCGCGCTCGGGACCGTGGGGGCGACGGCGCTGCTGTGGGCGGCCACGCTGGCCTACCCGGGCGAGCGGGCGCCGATGTGGCTGCTGATCGTGCTGTGTGTGGTGCTCGGCTCGTGCGGACCGGCGTCGATGCTCGGCTTCGACTTCGCGCGGCCAGCGAACCCGCCGGAGCGGCAGGGCACCGCGTCCGGCATCACGAACATGGGCGGGTTCGTCGCCTCGATGACCACCCTGTTCGCCGTCGGTGTGCTCCTGGACGCGACCGGCGACAACTACACCGTGGCCTTCTCCTCCGTCTTCGTGCTCCAGGCGCTCGGCGTCAGCCAGATCCTGCGGCTGCGCGGACGGGCGGCCCGGCGGGAGCGGGAGCGGCTGGTGGCCAGCCGCGTGGAGACGGTCCACGTGCCCGCCTGAACGGACGTCGGCACGCGGCCGGGGCACCCCTTCCGGGTCGGGCCCCGTCGCCCGCTACCGCGTCACCGTGAAGTTCCGCAGGATCGCCGACGTCAGCTCCGGGTCGCCCTCCGCCTTCACCCGGTCCGCCACCGCGTCCGCGCTCACGCGGCCGCAGGCCAGGCGGAAGTACGTCTCCCAGTCGAGGCTGAGGGCAGCGGCCGGCCCGAGAGCGGGGACGGTCTCCAGGGTGCCGCGGCCCTGGATGTCGACGCGGATGGTGCGCAGGAACTCGATCGGACCGTGGACGTCGAACACGACCGCCGAACTGCGGGGCGCCTCGGCCTTGACGGCCACGACGTCGGGGAGCGCGGCGAGCAGGACGTCACGGGCGATGTGCGCGCCGGGGGAGTCCAGGTTGCCGGGCCGGCCCAGGGCGGTGCGCAGGTCCTGCTCGTGCACCCAGACGTCGAAGGCGTGCTGGCGCATGGAGTCCGCGAGGGTCAGTTCGGTTCCGAGCGGGCCGCGCACCTTCGTGCCGGGGTCGCGGGACTCGTTCCGCAGCTGGCGGTTGCGGCGGATGATGACGTACTCCAGCTCGGAGGTCATCTCCGGTGCCGTGTGGTGACGGCGGACGTCGACCTGCATCTCCATGTACCGCTGGTGTTCGTTGGTGACGTGGAAGAGGTCGCGGGGGAGGGAGTGGATGGGGCGCGGGTCGCCCAGCATCTCGCAGTCCAGGCCGATGACATGAGACACCACATCCCTCACCGACCAGCCGGGGCAGGGGGTGCGGCGGTTCCACTCTCCCTCCACGAGGGGGTTCACCAGCTCGGATATCGCGTCGATGGAGTCGGTCCAGGCGTCGGCGTAGGGCTGGAGGGTGGGATGCAGACTCACGGAACGGGACCCCTCGGCGGTCGGAGCACGGGCTGGTGATGGCGTCGTTGCCAGTGGAGGTGGTGGCTGTCGGCGGGTGTCTTGAGACGCTAAGTTACGCTGCTGTGAGGCACCCCGGCAGTGCTTTCGTGTGACGATCGTAGGCCCGTAAGGGACGGCTCGAATGCCAGGACGGTGGTAGTGTGCGCGCCTCTTTGATCCAGATCGCCGTGGATGAGGGCGAATCGGTCGAATCGCGTCGGCGTCGCGTGGCGGCACTGGTACGGGATCAGGCCGGAGCCGACCTCGTCGTACTGCCGGAGCTGTGGACCACCGGGGCGTTCGCCTTCGAGGAGTTCGAGAGCGAGGCCGAGCCCCTGGAAGGGCCCACCCACGAAGTCATGGCGAAGGCGGCGAGCGAGACGGGCGTGTGGCTGCACGCGGGCTCGATCCCCGAGCGGACCCCGGACGGCACCCTCTACAACACCTCCCTCCTCTTCTCCCCCTCCGGTGACCTGGCCGCCTCCTACCGCAAGATCCACCGATTCGGCTTCGACAAGGGCGAGGCCGTGCTGATGGGCCGGGGCGAGGACCTGGTGACGGTCCGTCTGCCGCAGACGACCCTGGGCGTGGCCACCTGTTACGACCTCCGTTTCCCCGAACTCTTCCGCGGTCTCGTCGACGCGGGCGCCGAGACCCTGGTGATCCCGGCGGGCTGGCCGGAGCGCCGCCGGGGGCACTGGACGCTGCTGGCCCGGGCACGGGCGGTCGAGAACCAGGCGTTCGTGCTCGCTTGTGGAACGGCCGGGACGCACGCGCGAGTTCCGCAGGCCGGTCACTCGATCGTGGTGGATCCCTGGGGCGAGGTCCTCGCGGAGGCGGGCGCCGGCGAGGAGGTCCTCACGGTGGAGTTCGACCCCGGCAAGGTGGCCGTGACCAGGGAGCAGTTCCCGGCCCTGAAGGACCGGGTGCTCTGACCCCGGGTCGCCGCGCCAGCCGTTCTCCCCCAGCCGTCCTGTCTCAGTCGTCCTCCCGGTTCTTCTCGGCGAGGTGGATCACGCACACCGCCACCGCGATGAGCAGCGCCGGATCCGCGTCGTCCCGGACGATGTCGACGCCGTAGGTCTCGCGGACGTGCAACCACCGGCGCGAGACCACCGCGAGCAGCTCACCGTCGTACTCGACGGCGAACTCCCGGTCGAGGATCTTGCCGCTGACGTCGAGTTCGGTACGGCCGTCGGCGAGCGCCACCCGGTAGTGGTTGCGCAGCAGCGACAGGCGTTTCCGCCTGATCGTCGCCAGCGGCTCGCCGTCCCGCTCGATCACCATCGTGTCGCGCAGGGCGAACATCTTCTGGTGGATGTCGATCAGGACCCGCCCCTGGGTGTCCTTCAACTCGAAGGCGTCCCGGACCCGCATGGCCTTGCCGTCGACGAGGAACACCTTGTTGCCCTGGTCGTCCTCGATCCAGTAGTCGTCACCGAAGCCGAGGAGCCGGTCGCGTACGAGGAATCTCATGCCGTCATCGCTTCCCCGGCGCCCGCTCCGAAACGCCGCCGATAGGCCGACGGACTGAGTCCCGTCTCGCGGCGCACGCGCGCGCGGAGGTTCGCGGCCGTCCCCAGACCGCTCCGCGCGGCCACCATGTCCAGTCGCTCCTCCCCGAGCTCGATGAGCCGGCACGCCAGCGCCACACGTTCCCCCGTCAGCCAGGCCAGCGGAGTCGTGCCGAGCTGGGCCTGGAAGCGGCGGTGCAGGGTGGCGGGGGAGACGGCCGCGCGGGCCGCCAGGTCGGCGACGGTCAGCGGCTCCCCCAGCCGTTCCTGCGCCCACGCGAGCAGCGGGCCCAGCGACTCGTCCCGTACGTCGGGCACGGGCCGCTCCACGAACTGCCGCTGCCCGCCGTCGCGGTGGGCGGCGAAGACGAGCCTGCGGGACACCGCGTTCGCGACCTCGGCGCCATGGTCGCGCCGCACGACGTACAGCCCGAGATCCAGCGCGGCCGCGCTGCCCGCCGCCGTCAGCACGTCGCCCTCGTCCACGAACAGCACGTCCGGCTCCAGCCGCACCCGGGGATGCAGCTCGCGGAAGGCGTCGGCCCACATCCAGTGCGTGGTGGCCCGCCGCCCGTCCAGCAGCCCGGCCTCGGCGAGCGCGAAGCTGCCGGTGCACAGGCTGATCACCCGGGCGCCACGCGTGTGCGTGCGGCGGATCGCCTCCCGTACGGCCGCTCCGCGCGGGACGACATTGTCCGGCCGCCCGGGCACCACGAGGGTGTCGGCGTCGTCCACGGCATCCAGCCCGGGCACCCCGGTCAGCGTGAAGAAGCCGTGATTCATCCGGACCTCGGGGGCCGGCGTGCACAGGGTCACCTCGTACAGCGGCCCCGGCCGCCCCAGTTCGGGCCGCGGCAGCCCGAACAGCTCGGTGGCGACGCCCACTTCGAAGGGGTTGGTGCCCTCGTCGACGATCACGGCGACCCGGTGCGGACGAGGGACAGGCTGAGAGGATCCTTGCGGCATACGCGATTTCTAGCACTCGTACGCCGTCCCGGCCGTCCCGCACGATGACGCCATGGCAACCGAACCCGTCTCCCTGCCCGCCGCCCTGGCCTCCTTCACCGAGCAGTGGAGCCCCCGCATAGTCACCGCCGTCAACGACTACGACGTCCGCGTCATGCACGTCGAGGGCGAGCACCTCTGGCACGTGCACGACGACACCGACGAGTTCTTCCTGGTCCTCGACGGCGAACTGCACATCTCCCTGCGCGAGCCGGCCGGAGAGCGCACGGTCGTCCTGCCGAGGCTGTCCGTCTTCACCGTCCCGCGGGGCGTCGAGCACAAGCCGTACGCCCCCGTCCCGACCGACATCCTGCTGCTCGAACCGACCGGCACCTCCACGGTCGGCGACCGCCACGACGAGGTCCCGGCCCACGTGGACGTGACGACGGGCCGCGCGCTGGGCTGACTGTCGGTGCCGGGTGGCACCCTTGATCCATGACCGATTCCGCACCCCGCCGCGTCCGTGTCCGCGCCCCCGCGCTGATCGGCGAGGGCGGCTGGCTGAACACGGGCGGGAAGCCGTACACCCTCGCCGACCTGCGGGGTCGCATCGTCATCCTCGACTTCTGGACCTTTTGCTGCATCAACTGCCTGCATGTCCTCGACGAGCTGCGTGAACTGGAGGAGAAGCACTCCGAGACCGTCGTCGTGATAGGTGTGCACTCGCCGAAGTTCGCGCACGAGGCGGAGCACGCGGCGGTGGCGGACGCGGTCGAGCGGTACGGCGTCGGGCATCCCGTCCTCGACGACCCCGAGCTCGCGACCTGGAAGCAGTACGCGGTCCGGGCCTGGCCGACGCTCGTCGTGATCGACCCGGAAGGGTATGTGGTCGCGCAGCATGCCGGCGAGGGGCATGTGCACGCGATCGAGCGGCTGGTGACGGAGCTGGAGGCCGAGCACGGCGCGAAGGGCACACTGCGGCGCGGCGAGGGGCCGTACGTGGCGCCCGAGCCCGGGCCGACCACCCTGCGCTTCCCGGGCAAGGCGCTCCTGCTGCCGTCCGGGCACCTCCTGGTCAGCGACACCACCCGGCACCAGCTGGTGGAGTTCGCCGCGGACGGCGAGAGCGTCGTACGCCGGATCGGATCCGGCGCGCGCGGTTTCACCGACGGTACGGCGGAGACGGCCGGGTTCAGCGAACCCCAGGGGCTCGCTCTCCTGGACGACGGCTCCGTGGTCGTCGCCGACACCGTCAACCACGCCCTGCGCCGCCTGGACCTCGGCACCGGCGAGGTCACCACCCTGGCCGGCACCGGCCGTCAGTGGTGGCGGGGCTCCCCCACCGCCGGCCCCGCGCGCGAGACCGACCTGTCCTCCCCGTGGGACGTGGCCGTGTGGAACGGCCTGGTGTGGATCGCGATGGCCGGCGTCCACCAGCTGTGGGCGTACGACCCGGGGGACGACACCGTCGCGGCCGTCGCCGGCACCACCAACGAGGGCCTGGTCGACGGGCCGGGTGCCGAGGCCTGGTTCGCCCAGCCCTCCGGCCTCGCCGTGTCACCGGACGGCGCGCGCCTGTGGCTCGCCGACTCCGAGACCTCCGCCCTGCGCTGGGTCAACCTCGACGGAGCCGTCCACACCGCCGTCGGCACCGGCCTCTTCGACTTCGGGCACCGCGACGGAGCCGCCGGACAGGCCCTGCTCCAGCACCCCCTGGGTGTCACCGCGCTGCCCGACGGCTCGGTCGCGGTCAGCGACACCTACAACCACGCCCTGCGCCGCTACGACCCCGCCACCGGCGAGGTCACCACCCTCGCCACGGATCTGCGGGAGCCGAGCGACGCGGTCGTCGTCGGCGGGGACATCGTCGTCGTGGAGTCCGCCCGGCACCGCCTGACCCGCCTGCGCCTGCCCGAAGTGGCGGTGCGAGTGGAGCCGGTGGCTCACCGCACCCGGCGCGCGGCCACCGAAGTGGCTCCGGGCAGGATCCGGTTGGACGTGGTCTTCCAGGCCCCGGCGGGCCAGAAGCTCGACACGAGGTACGGCCCGTCGACCCGCCTCCTGGTCTCCGCCACCCCGCCCGAGCTGCTGAAGGACGGCGAGGGTGCGGGAACAGACCTCTCCCGCACCCTCGACCTGGACCCCGCGATCGAGCAGGGCGTGCTGCACATCTCGGCCATGGCCGCGTCCTGCGACGACGATTCGGCGAACGCGTACCCGGCCTGTCACGTCCACCAGCAGGACTGGGGAGTCCCGGTCCGCCTGACGCCGACAGGCACGGACCGGCTTGCGCTGATCCTCGCCGGGATGGACGAACGTCCTTAGGTGTGCCGTCCCCGCCTGCGCGGGACCAGCTTGACCACCGCGACGCCCGCCGCCACCAGCGTCGTCGCGGCCACCACCATCGCCATGCTGTTCAGCCACAGGCCGGTCGCGGCCAGCGTGGCGCCTCCGGCCCCGGTCGTGCCGGCACCGATCACTCTTCCGTACATGCGCTGTTCTCCTATGAGGGATACACAAAAGGGGTAGACAAAGGGGTGGAAATCCGGGAGTTACGTCGCGACCCACTTCTCCTCGCTGCGGCGCAACAGGCCCCACAGCGAGGAGAAGTAGACGGCGTGCTGGAAAAGGTCGTAGAGCATCTCCGGCACCATCAGCGCCGCCACCAGCACGGCACGCGGGCCCGCCCTGCGCACGGAGACCGTCTTCTCGACCACGAAGACGAGCCCGATCGCGGTCCAGAAGGGCGAGAAGCCGGGCCAGCCGTACAGCGTGGTGTAGGTGACCATGTAGGTCAGGTAGACCAGGAAGGACAGCGCGCCGAAGCCCATGAGGAGCTGCTGCATGAAGTAGCGGGCGGTGACGCGGGTCCAGCCGTAGTCGCGCAGGTTCTCCAGGGCGCCGCGCTGCCACCGCAGCCGTTGGTGCCACAGCTTGCCCAGGGTGGGCATGACCTCGGTGGTGACCGCGCAGCCGGCCGGGGACATGGCCCGGTAGCCGAGGGTCTTGACCGCCTTGGTCATCTCGTCGTCCTCGGTGAGCGAGGCGAGGCTGTAGTAGGCGTGGCCGCCGCCGAGCACTCCGTCGCGGCGGGCGGCGCGCACCTCGCGCAGGACGCGGGCGCGGAACATGGTGCCGGTGCCGGTGAGCACCTGGGCCTTGCCGCCGGTGCGCTCCAGCTCCCAGGCGTAGCGGTGGAACTCCATGCGCTGGAGGAGTCCGAGCAGACCGCCGCCGTCCTCGCCGTAGAAGACCCCGCCGACGGCGCCGACCTTGCGGTTGAAGGTGCCGATGGCCGTCTCGCTGAACCAGGGGTTGAGCACGGTGTCGGCGTCCTGCACCAACAAGAGGTCACGCTCGTCGAGATGGGGCAGCACCCAGGCGATGGCCTGGTTGAGGGCGCCGGCCTTCTTGTGCGTGTTGCCCTGGGTGGCGAACACCTGGGCGCCGTGCGCGACGGCGATCTCGGCGGTGGCGTCGGTGCAGTTGTCGGCCACGACGACGATCAGGTCGGGGCGCCGGGTCTGCCGCCACAGGCCCTGGATCGCCTCGGCGATGCGGTCCTGTTCGTTGTGGGCCGGTATCAGCGCCACCAGGCGCGTCGGGCCCTCGAGCTCGTCGGGGGCGGCGTGGGCGCGGCGGGCGGCGTGCCGGTGGGGGCGCGACGGCCCCGGATCGGGCGCCACGCGTGTCGTCGTGGAGTGGAGCACGGGGAGCCCCCCGGGGGTGCTGGTGGTTCACGCCCGGTACTGCAGACCCCCCGGGCTCTCAAGGATCCCGAGTCTTCACTCTTTTCACACAAGTAGACAAGTGGATACCGATCACGAATTGCTCACGGTTACGTATGAATCCGACTTACCCACCGTGTCCGTTACACGCCGTATCCGTCGGAGTACCCGTCCCGGCGCTCCTCCACGACCGTCGACGTGGTGGGTGGTACCACCACGCGCCGCCGCCGGGCGATGCTGCTGAATGTAGTCACGCCGATCAGTCCCACGATCATCAGGATCACACCGACCAGGTCGAGGTTGACCCCCTGCATGTGCCAGTCGGTGGCGAACGTGAGGATTGCTCCCACGGCGATGAGGATGATGCACCCGCCGAGGCCCATGAGTGTCGCCTCCCTGTCCGGTCCGGTCGTTCCGGTCCGGACTTGCGGGTACCCCCACTTCCCTCGAACTACCCCTCCAGGAACGCCACCAGAGCGTTCGCCAGCAGATGCGGGTCGTCCGCGCCGCACAACTCGCGGACACTGTGCATCGACAGGATCGCCACACCGATGTCGACGGTCTTGATGCCGTGCCGGGCCGCGGTGATCGGGCCGATCGTCGTGCCGCAGGGCATGGAGTTGTTGGAGACGAAGGACTGGAAGGGCACGTCGGCCCGCTCGCAGGCGGCGGCCCACACGGCACGTCCCGAACCGTCCGTGGCGTAGCGGTTGTTGACGTTGACCTTGAGGATCGGGCCGCCGTTGACGCGCGGGTGGTGCGTCGGGTCGTGCCGCTCCGCGTAGTTGGGGTGCACGGCGTGCCCGGTGTCGGAGGACAGACAGACCGTCGCCGCGAAGGCCCGCGCCCGGTCCTCGTAGGACCCGCCGCGCGCGAACACCGAGCGCTCCAGGATCCCGCCGAGCAGCGGCCCGTCCGCGCCGGTGTCCGACTGCGAACCGTTCTCCTCGTGGTCGAAGGCGGCGAGGACGGGGAGGTACGGCAGCTCACCGGAGGAGACCGCGGTCAGGGCGGCCACTCCCGCGTGCACGGACAGCAGGTTGTCCATCCGCGGCCCGGCCAGCAGTTCCTTGTCCCGGCCCAGGTAGGCGGGTGCCTCCACGGAGTGCGTCATCAGGTCCCAGCCGGTCACCTCGCCCGCGTCGAGCCCCAGTTCCTCTTCCAGGAAGGCGATCAGGTCGCCGTCGCGCACGTCGTCGCCAAGACCCCAGATGGGCTGCAGGTGCCGCTGCTTGTCGAGCTTGAGGCCGTCCGACGACACCGCGCGGTCCAGGTGGATGGCGAGCTGCGGCACTCTCAGCAGCGGCCGGTCCACGTTCACCAGCCGCGTCGAACCGTCCCGCAGCGTCAGCCGGCCGGCCAGGCCCAGGTCACGGTCCAGCCAGGAGTTCATCAGGGGACCGCCGTAGATCTCCACGGCGACCTGGCGCCAGCCGTGCGCCCCGCTGTCCGGCAGCGGCTTGACCCGCAGGTTCGGGGAGTCGGTGTGCGCGCCGACGATGCGGTACGGCGTGTGGGGCGCCGCGTTCTCGGGGACGTACCAGGCGATGATCGCGCCGCCGCGCAGCACGTACTTGCCGCCGCTCGACCCGTCCCAGGCGTCCGTCTCCGAGACCTGGCGGAAGCCGGCCTTCTCCAGCCGCTCGGCGGCGTTCGCCACCGCGTGGTACGGCGTGGGGCTCGCCGCCAGGAAGGACATCAGGTCGTCGGTGTGGCCGCGGTCGAAGCGGTGGGGTGCGCTCATGGCAGCCACCCTAAGGTGCCGTGCAGCCGTGTCGAGCCGCGGTTCTGTGAAGGAACACGGTGCCGCCGCGCGCGACTTGATCGGAAGGCGGCGGGCAGGCGGCGTACGCCGCGCGTGATGCGGCCCGGCCATCAGGGGCGTGTCGGCGATGCCCACGGCGCCGCTTGTGTCACACCCGGCCCGGAGATTTTCTCCGGGTACGAAAACGGCGGCGGCCCGCTCCCCACGAGGGGAACGGGCCGCCGCCACTGCGGGCCGGAGTCGGATCAGAACGCGGCCTCGTCCAGCTCCATCAAGTCCAGCTCGACGCCCTCGGCGACCTTGCGGGCCAGGGTCACGCCCGGCAGGACGTTGGCCGCGAAGAACTTCGCCGCCGCGATCTTGCCGGTGTAGAAGGGCTTGTCCTTCGCGGAGGCCGTCTCCAGCTTCTCGGCGGCGATCGCCGCGCCCTTGAGGAGCAGGTAGCCGACGACGACGTCACCGGAGGCCATCAGCAGGCGGGTGGTGTTGAGGCCCACCTTGTAGATGTTCTTGACGTCCTGCTCGGTGGCCGCGAGGTCGGTCAGCATCAGACCGACGATCGCCTCCAGCTCGACGGCCGCCTTGGCCAGGTGCTCACGGGCGCCCGCGAGCTCCTCGCCGCCGGTGCCGAGCGCCAGGAACTTCTTGATGTCCTCGGCGAGGGAGTTCAGGGCCGCGCCCTGGTTGCGGACGATCTTCCGGAAGAAGAAGTCCTGGCCCTGGATCGCGGTGGTGCCCTCGTACAGGGTGTCGATCTTGGCGTCGCGGATGTACTGCTCGATCGGGTACTCCTGCAGGAAGCCGGAGCCGCCGAAGGTCTGCAGCGACTGGGCGAGCTGCTCGTAGCCCTTCTCGGAGCCGTAGCCCTTGACGATCGGCAGGAGCAGGTCGTTCAGCGCGTGCTCGGTCTTGGTGTCCTCGCCCGCGGCCTCCTTGACGGCGATCGCGTCCTGGATCGAGGCGGTGTAGAGGACCAGCGCGCGCATGCCCTCGGCGTACGCCTTCTGCGTGATCAGCGCACGGCGCACGTCGGGGTGGTGGGTGATGGTGACCTTGGGCGCGGTCTTGTCCATGAAGTTCGCCAGGTCGGGGCCCTGGACGCGCTCCTTGGCGTATTCCAGCGCGTTCAGGTAGCCCGTCGACAGCGTGGAGATCGCCTTCGTGCCGACCATCATCCGCGCGAACTCGATGATCCGGAACATCTGACGGATGCCGTCGTGCTTGTCACCGATCAGCCAGCCCTTGGCGGGGTGCCGGTCACCGAAGGTCATCTCGCAGGTGTTGGAGGCCTTCAGGCCCATCTTGTGCTCGACGTTCGTCGCGTACACGCCGTTGCGCTCGCCCAGCTCGCCGGTCTCGAAGTCGAACAGGTACTTCGGGACGAGGAAGAGGGACAGCCCCTTGGTGCCCGGCCCGGCACCTTCCGGCCGCGCGAGCACGTAGTGAAGGATGTTCTCCTCCATGTCGTGCTCACCGGAGGTGATGAACCTCTTGACGCCCTCGATGTGCCAGGAGCCGTCCTCCTGCTGGACCGCCTTGGTGCGCCCGGCGCCGACGTCGGAGCCCGCGTCGGGCTCGGTCAGCACCATGGTCGAGCCCCAGGTCCGCTCCACGGCGATCTGGGCGATCTTCTTCTGGACCTCGTTGCCCTCGTCGAAGAGGATCCCGGCGAACGCCGGGCCGGAGGAGTACATCCACACGGCCGGGTTCGCGCCGAGGATCAGCTCGGCGTACGACCAGATCAGGGACGGCGGAGCCGTCGTGCCGCCGATCTCCTCGGGCAGGCCGAGGCGCCAGTACTCGGAGTCCATGAAGGCCTTGTAGCTCTTCTTGAAGGACGCCGGGACCGGCGCGGTGTTCGTCTCGGGGTCGAAGACCGGCGGGTTGCGGTCGGCGTCCGTGAAGGACTCCGCCAGCTCGTTCTCCGAGAGACGGGTCAGCTCCTCGAGGATGCTCTTCGCGGTCTCTACGTCCATCTCGGCGAAGGGCCCGGTGCCGTACAGCTTGTCGCGCCCGAGTACTTCGAAGAGGTTGAACTCGATGTCGCGCAGATTCGACTTGTAGTGCCCCATGGCGACGGCTCCGTAAAGAGTTCGGCGAGGCACCTGGTTCCTCGCGCTAGTACACATACCAACAAGTAGCTCCGATGATGCTACCCGTCGGTAATAAGTCGCAACCCCGATCAGTCCATCTGTGACGGTTCACACCGCGATGGTCAGCGTGGCGGTGTACCCCTCCTCCACGCTCCCCTTCACCGCCGCGAGCTGCTGGTCGTGACCGTCCCTGAAGACGCTGTCCGACTCCAGGGAGAGCCGGCCCAGGTTGTCCACGCTGCTCTCGTAGCCCTCGGTGGCGTACACGGTGTCGCAGACGTCCTTCGGGAGCGCGAGCTGCGAGGTGCTCGTGATCGCGGTGGCGCTCGTCGCGTCCCGGAGACTGCCGTAGACCTCGAAGTGGATGTGCGGCCAACGGCCGGGGTAGCAGCCCGGGAAGACGCTGGTGAACGTCACCCGGCCCTGCTCGTCGGTCTCCTGGACGCCGCGCAGATAGTTCTCGTCGGTGACGCCGTCGGTGTAGAGGGAGTAGCCGCCCTCCCGGTCGCAGTGCCAGACGTAGACCGCGGCGCCCTTCCTCGGGGTCCCGCAGCCCGAGTCGGCGTCCACGACGGTGAGCGTCAAGGTCAGGGGTACGCCCTCGGCGGTGCCGCCCGCGGAGTCGCCGAAGCTGCCGGTGATGTCGCTGCGGACGACCCCGCTCTCCTTCAGGACATTCACACCGTTCGAGCCGTCGCCGGGGTAGGGGCCCGCGGTCTCCTCGGGAACGGTGACGCAGTCCCCGGAGGTGCCCTCGGCGGAAGATGAGGCGTCCTCGGCGGACGGGGTGTCCTCGGCGGTGCAGCCCACCAGAGCCGCCAGCCCGGCCCCCGCGCCTGCTCCCGCCAGCAGCCGGATCATCCGCCGGCGGGCGAGCACGGGAAGGTCGTAGGAGAGTCCTCGGTCGTGCTCGTGGACCTCTTCGTCGTCATGTCTGCGCATGAACCGACGCTACGAGCGGTGGCCCCCTGCGACCCAGAGCCGGCGGCTGTCGGGTCGCTGTCGGTTTTCCGGGTGCCGGTAGCCGCCCACCGCCCCCGCCCCCTCGGTACTCTTACGCCCATGTACGGCTACGACCAGAACGCTGGTGCCCAGCAGCAGTACGGCGTCCCGCCGCAGCAGCCCATGGCCGGCGGTGTGGGCGGGTACGGCCAGCAGCCGCCGCTGTACCCCGAGCCGTCCCCGCCCTCGCTCGCGGACGCGGTGCGTGCCTTCACCACCGGACAGCTGGCGGCGGAGGACTTCCAGCAGGTCTTCGCCACCTCCAAGGTCTACTGCCCGCGCGGCGACAACCCCGGGTTCCTCGCCCTGCACAACACCCAGCAGCCGGTGATCCCCATGTTCACCACGCTCAAGGAACTGCGGCGGTACGCGGGCAAGGAGTCCAAGTACTTCGTCATCACCGGCGCCGAGGTCCTCGACCTGCTGCCCACGGGCTACGGCTTCGTCCTCGACATGGAGGGCGAGCACCGGATCGTCTTCGACGCGAAGGCCGTGGAGCAGATGGTCGAGTTCGCGATGCGCAGGATGTACGGGTAACGCGCTCACGGGGTTCCCAGGCGCAGTGACAGGCCGTCCAGGACGATGTCCAGGGCGGCCTCGAATTTCGCCTCCCGCAGGGCTGCCGGATCCGTCGTGGCCGCCTCCTCGGTCTCGGCGTAACCCTGCGCCAGATGGCTGTGCGGGGCCGTGGCCTGCTGCACCGCGGGGAGCAGGCGGGCGATGAGGCCCGACTCGGAGTCCCCGGAGCGGCTGACGGTGGTGAGCCAGGCCGCCTCCGTGGTGCTCATACCGATCACGTACGACAGCACCGCGTCGATCGCCGTGCCGGGATCCGGGAATCCGGCGGCCGTGAACAGGGCCGCCAGCCGCTCCGAGTAGGACATGAGGTTGGGGCCCAGATAGGCGAGGCCCGCCTGGCCGAGGACCGGGGGCAGCCACGGGTGCCGCAGGGCCGTCGTACGGAAGGAACGGGCCGCCTCCGTGACGGCCGCCCGCCAGTCGGGGCCGTCCGCCGACGGGACGTGGATCTCCGCGGCGACCTCGTCCACCGCCAGCTCCATCAGCTCGTCCTTCGTGGCCACGTGCCGGTAGAGCGAGGCCGCGCCGGCGTTCAGCCGGGTGGCGAGCTTGCGCATGCTCAGCGCCTCGACGCCCTCCGCGTCCAGCATGACGATCGCCTCGCGCACGATCGCGGCACGGCTGAGCGCCGGCTGGTCGGGCTCGCGCTGGGGGCGCGCCCAGACGGAGGGGATGGGGGTCGGCTTCGTCGTCATCGGTACTCCTGCTCCTGCGACGCGACCTGCTGCGTACATCGTTCGCGCCAAGCGTACAGGAATTGATACTTGCGTACAGTGTTCCGGTCTGCGTACAGTGTTCGCAACGAGGGAACGGTGTCACGAAGCCGGAGGGGAATCGTCATGGACGCCTTGGAAGTGCGCAATCCGCGCCGCTGGTGGATCTTGGTCGTGCTCTGCCTGAGCAGCCTGGTGCTCGTCGTCGACAGCATGGCGCTGACCGTCGCGGTCCCGGTCATGACCGAGGAGATCGGAGCGAGCGCCCAGGACACCCAGTGGATCCTGGACTCCTACATCCTGGTCTTCGCCGGCCTGCTGCTCACCTCGGGCAGCCTGGGTGACCGGTTCGGCCGCCGCAAGGTGATGCTGATAGGACTCCTGCTCTTCGGTGCCGCCTCACTGGCCGCGATCTGGTGCACCACCCCCGGCGAGGTGATAGCCGTCCGCGTCGCCATGGGCGTCGGAGGCGCGCTGATCATGCCGTCCACACTCTCGATCCTCATCACCGTCTTCGACGAGGACGAGCGCGGCCGGGCGATGGCGGCCTGGAGCTCGGTGGCGATGCTCGGCCTGGTCGGCAGCCCCGTGCTCGGCGGGGTCCTGATCGACCACTTCTCCTGGCAGTCGATCTTCCTCCTCAACGTTCCGGTCGTGGCCCTCGCGATCATCGCCGGTCTGACGCTGATGCCGGAGTCGAAGGCACCCTGGCAGAAGGCCGACCCGCTGGGCGCGTTGCTGTCGGCGGCCGGGATGACCGCCCTGGTGTGGTGGATCATCGAGCTCCCGCAGCACGGCGTGTGGACGGCCGCCCTGCCCGTGGCCCTCGTGTCCCTGGCCGGCTTCGTCATCTGGGAGAACGTCACGAAGTCCCCCATGGTCCCGCTCGTCCTCTTCAAGCACCGCAACTTCAGCGGCGGTTCGCTCTCCCTGGCCCTGGTCCAGACGGGCAACGGCGGCCTGCTCCTGGTGCTCACCCAGTACCTCCAGTTCGTGCTCGGCTACTCACCGGTCACGGCGGGCCTGGCCTTCCTGCCGCTGGCGGTCGCGGCCCTGCTGGGCAACGGCGTGGGGGTCAAGCTCGCCGCGAAGTACGGCAACCGGTGGGTGATCCTCGTGGGCATGCTGGTGATGGCGGCCTGCTTCGCCCTGCTGACCACGGTCTCGGCGGACTCCGGCTTCACCGTCCCGGCCGTCGCGCTCGGCCTGCTCGGGCTGGGTGCGGGCCTGGCGATGCCGGCTGCGGTGGCGGCGCTGATGGGCACCATCCCCGAGGACAAGGCGGGCGTCGGCTCGGCCCTGAACGACACCGTCCAGCAGGCCGGCACCGCACTGGGCATCGCGATCCTGGGTTCGCTCCTGTCGAACGGCTTCGCGCACCGGATGCCCGAGGGCACGCCGGAGCAGGCGAGGCACTCGATAGCCGGAGCGACCGCTCTGAAGGACCCTGGGCTGCTGGCGGCGGCCCGCGAGGCCTTCACCGCCTCCATGTCGACGACCTTCACGATCAGCGCGATCGGCGTCCTGGCGGCGGCGCTGCTGGCGACGCTGGTGATGCGGGACGACCGGCCGGTACCGGAGAAGATCGCCGATCGGGAACCGGAGCTCGCCGCCTGACCTCTTCAGGGGGTGCGAGGTCTGGGAGAAGCCTGGAGGGAATGCCCTCCGGGCTTCTGTCGTTAGAGGTGGCGGAAAGTTCAACGCTCAACTAAACTCGATCCACAAGGAGGTACCGACATGCCTGCAGTGACTGTCGACAACCCGCTGACCCTGCCGCGCGTGGCCGCGACGGCGGACGCGGTGGCCCGTCCCGTCCTCGGCGTGACGACCGCGCCGAGTGGATTCGAGGGCGAGGGATTCCCGGTGCGCCGGGCGTTCGCCGGGATCCATTACCGGCACCTGGACCCGTTCATCATGATGGACCAGATGGGTGAGGTGGAGTACGCGCCGGGTGAACCGAAGGGAACCCCCTGGCATCCGCACCGCGGCTTCGAGACCGTCACGTACATCATCGACGGGATCTTCGACCACCAGGACTCGCAGGGCGGTGGCGGCACCATCACCAACGGCGACACCCAGTGGATGACGGCCGGTTCGGGTCTGCTCCACATCGAGGCGCCGCCGGAGGCGCTCGTCATGTCGGGCGGCCTCTTCCACGGCCTCCAGCTGTGGGTGAACCTGCCGGCCAAGGACAAGATGATGGCGCCGCGGTACCAGGACATCCGGGGCGGCAACGTGCAGTTGCTGTCGACGCCGGACGGTGGCGCGCTGCTCCGTGTCATCGCCGGTGAGCTGGACGGTCACCAGGGTCCCGGCATCACCCACACCCCGATCACGATGATCCACGCGACGCTGGCGCCGGGTGCGGAGCTCACCCTTCCGTGGCGTGAGGACTTCAACGGTCTGGCGTACGTGCTGGCGGGTCGCGGTTCGGTGGGGGCGGAGCGCCGGCCGATCCACCTGGGCCAGACCGCGGTCTTCGGAGCCGGCGGCTCCCTGACCGTCCGTGCGGACGAGAAGCAGGACTCCCACACGCCGGACATGGAGGTCGTCCTGCTGGGCGGACAGCCGATCCGTGAGCCGATGGCGCACTACGGCCCGTTCGTCATGAACACCCGTGAGGAACTCCAGCAGGCGTTCGACGACTTCCAGAAGGGACGGCTGGGGACGGTCCCGGCGGTCCATGGAATGACCGAGGGCGGGCTGTAGGTCCTCCGGTACGGATGCTAGTTCCGCCCCTCGGATCACCCGAGGGGCGAACGGAGATGACCTCTCCCCCTGGCCTCAGGCCGCGCCTTCGGGCTTCTCCCAGGTGGTGACGTCCATGGTGACGGACGACAGGCCGCCCGCGTAGTTCGCGTCGTCCGCCTGCCAGCCGAGGACGGTGATGGCCGCGACCCGGTTCTCGTCGGTGAGCACGCACGCCGTGAGTCCCTTGCGGATGTTCGTCTGGTCGACGGCGAATCCGAAGTCGGTGGCCGCGGCGCAACTCTCGGCGGTCGCGGGGCCGTTGAGGGTGGCGAGGTCGCCGTGCCACCCGACGATGGTGTAACCGTCGTCGGCGTTCGCCGGCAAGGAGAAGGCGATGTCGGGCGAGCGGCTGGTGAAGTCCAGGTCCACGGTGGAGTCGGATCGCAGGATGACCTTGCGGTGCTCCCGTACCGCCGGCTCCGCGTCGGCAGCCTGAGTGACACCCGGCGTCGGGGACGTCGGCGGGTCGGACTTCGTCGGGTCGGCGGCGGCGGCCCCGCCCGAGGTCGCGCTCGTGCTCGGTGCCACGCTCGCACCGCTCGGGTTGCCCTGGGCCTGGCCGGACAGCGTCAGATAGGCCGCCGCGCCGGCCGAGGCCAGCACGGCGAGGGCCATCAGGGCTTTGGTCGAGCCCTTGAACGAGAACCCACCGGTCCCCACCGTGATGTGGTTGGCGGGATCGCGTTGGCCGCCTTCGTACGACAGTGAGAACGAGGACCCCTTGCCGCGGTCCTTCGGGGATGCGGGCTTGCCCATGCGACGTCCTTGTGTGCGGTCGGGTCACGGCCAGGGCACACATCGTGCAGGCGGTACGGCAGCCGTCGACGCCACTCGCTCGGTGCGCACCTGAACGGGTGACGGTGGGGCGGGTGTTGACGTCTGGTCCCTGCCCCCGTGCTACGCGGAGGGCTCGCCCGAGGACTCGTACAGCTCGAACCAGATGCTCTTGCCCTGGCCCTGGGGGTCCACCCCCCACATGTCCGCCAGGAGTTCGATCAGCATCAGGCCGCGGCCCGAGGAGGCCAGTTCGCCGGGGCGGCGTTTGTGCGGGAGATCGTCGCTGGTGTCGGTGACCTCGATCCGCATCCGACGCTCCCCCGCCTCACCGCGGACCTCCGCGAGCAGCAGCGCGTCGGCGTCGGTGTGGACGAGGACGTTGGTCAGCGTCTCGGAGAGCAGCAGGACCGCGGAGTCCACCTGGTCGGCGGAGGGCCAGTCGTGGAGCAGTTCGCGCAGTTGCTGGCGGGCCACCGCGACCCGTTCGGGTTCCGCCTGGGCCACCGAGAGCATCGTGCGGCGGACCGTGGGCCGTACGGCTGCCGGGTCGCCGCCCTCTCCCTGCCGGTGCAGCAGCAGGACCGCTATGTCGTCCTCGCGGCGGTCGGCGAGGGGGCCGGTGGTGTGGTGGGAGGAGGGACCGTGGACGGCCTGGATCAGGGCGTCGGCGAGTTCCTCCAGGTCGCCGTCGTGGGTCTCCAGGATGGCGCGGATGCGCTTCCAGCCGGTGTCGAAGTCGTGGCCGCCGGTCTCGATCAGCCCGTCGGTGCACAGCATCAGCGTCTCGCCGGGCTCCAGGGTGATCCGCGTCGTGGGGTAGTCGGCGTCCGGGTCGATGCCCAGCGGGAGGCCGCCTTGCGTGCGGCGGGCCAGGACCGTGCCGTCGGCCATGCGGATCGCCGGGTCGGGATGGCCGGCCCGTGCCACCTCCAGGACGCCGGTCACCGGATCGGCCTCGACGTACAGGCAGGTCGCGAAGCGCATGTCGGAGGGGTCGTCGACGCCGTACGCCATGCCGTTGAGGAAGCGTGAGGCGCGGGAGAGGACCGCGTCGGGGCGGTGGCCCTCGGCGGCGTAGGCGCGCAGGGCGATGCGGAGCTGGCCCATCAGGCCCGCCGCCCGCACGTCATGGCCCTGGACGTCCCCGATGACCAGGGCGAACCGTCCGCCTCCGGACTTCGTGCGGGAGGTGCCGCCGGGCAGCGGGATCATGTCGTACCAGTCGCCGCCGACCTGGAGGCCGCCGCCGGTGGGGACATAGCGGGCGGCGATGGTCATGCCCGGTATCTCGGGGCCGAGGGTGGGGAGCATCGAGCGTTGGAGGCCGTCGGTCAGTTCGCGTTCGGACTCGGCGAGGCCCGCGCGGGACAGGGCCTGGGCCAGCATGCGGGCCACCGTCGTGAGGACCGAGCGCTCGTCCGGTGTGAACGCGACCGGGTAGGCGAAGCCCGCCATCCACGCGCCCATCGTGCGGCCGGCCACCGTCAGCGGCAGGAACGCCCAGGACTGGCGGTCGAAGCGCTGGGCGAGCGGCCAGGTGACCGGATAGCGGGAGCGGTAGGCCTCGGGGCTGGAGAGGTAGACGGCACGGCCGGTGCGCACGACCTCGGCGGCCGGGTAGTCCGTCTCCAGGGACATGTGGGAGAAGGGGCTCTCGTCGCCGGGCTGCTGTCCGTGGTGGCCGATGATCGTGAGGCGGTCGCCCTCGACGCCGAAGACGGCCAGGCCGTCGGGGCTGAAGCCCGGCATGGACAGGCCCGCGGCCACCCGCAGCACCTCGGCGGTGGAGCGGGCCTCGGCCAGGGCGCGGCCGGCGTCCAGCAGGAAGGCCTCGCGGGAGCGCCGCCAGTCCCCGGTGATGGCGGTGCGGCCGGCGGGGGTGCCGGGGGTCGGCTCGGTGACCTGCTGGAGGGTGCCGATCAGCTGGAACGACTTCTTTTCCTTGTCGTACGACGGCTTGGAGCGGCTGCGCACGGTACGGGTCACCAGGCCGCGCTCGTCCATGATCCGGATCCGGACCTCTGCGAGGGTGTCCTCGGCGACGGCGAGCCCGACGACGCTGATGATCTCGTTCCAGTCGACCGGGTGCAGCCGGGCCCGGGCCTGGGCCTCCGTGAGGGTGGTCCGCTCGGGGGGCAGCCCGAGGAGCCGAGCCGCCTCCGCGTCGACGGTGACCAGTTCGGTGGCGGTGTCCCAGTGCCACAGGCCGGTCGCGAGGGCGGTGAGAACCTCCCCCACGGCGGGCAAGGGCTCACCAGTGCGCATTGCCCCACTTTAAGAACAGGAGATCGAGGAGTGCCACTGTTGGCCGAGTCGTAATGGTGGGGAGGCGATCTCGGGGTCCCCGGTAGGCTGGGAGCTGTTTCACGTGAAACACGCCCCTCGATCCGCGAAGACTGGATGAACGACGATGCATCGGTACAGGTCCCACACCTGCGGCGAGCTCCGCGCCTCTGACGTCGGTACCGACGTCCGGCTGAGTGGCTGGCTGCACAATCGGCGCGACCTGGGCGGCATCCTCTTCATCGATCTGCGCGACCACTACGGCATCACCCAGCTGGTCGCCCGTCCGGGCACGCCCGCGTACGAGGCCCTCGACAAGCTGACCAAGGAGTCCACGGTCCGCGTCGACGGCAAGGTCGTCTCCCGTGGCACCGAGAACGTCAACCCAGACCTGCCCACCGGTGAGGTCGAGGTCGAGGTCGGCGAGGTCGAGCTGCTCGGCGCGGCCGCCCCGCTGCCGTTCACGATCAACACCGAGGACGGGGTGAACGAGGAGCGGCGCCTGGAGTACCGCTTCCTCGACCTGCGCCGCGAGCGCATGCACAAGAACATCATGCTGCGGTCGTCGGTGATCGCCTCGATCCGCTCGAAGATGGTCGCCCTCGGTTTCAACGAGATGGCGACGCCGATCCTGTCCGCGACCTCCCCCGAGGGCGCCCGTGACTTCGTCGTCCCCTCCCGCCTGAACCCGGGCAAGTTCTACGCCCTGCCGCAGGCACCGCAGCAGTTCAAGCAGCTGCTGATGATCTCCGGGTTCGACCGCTACTTCCAGATCGCGCCCTGTTTCCGTGACGAGGACGCGCGCGCGGACCGCTCGCCGGGCGAGTTCTACCAGCTCGACGTCGAGATGAGCTTCGTCGAGCAGGAGGACGTCTTCCAGCCGATCGAGAAGCTCATGACCGAGCTGTTCGAGGAGTTCGGCAACGGCCGTCACGTCACGTCTCCCTTCCCGCGGATCCCGTTCCGCGAGGCGATGCTGAAGTACGGCTCCGACAAGCCGGACCTGCGCGCCCAGCTGGAGCTCGTCGACATCACCGACGTCTTCGAGGGCTCGGAGTTCAAGGCGTTCGCCGGCAAGCACGTGCGGGCGCTGGCGGTGCCGGACGTCTCCGCGCAGCCGCGGAAGTTCTTCGACCAGCTCGGTGACTACGCCGTCTCGCAGGGTGCGCGGGGCCTGGCCTGGGTGCGCGTGACCGAGGACGGGTCCCTCACCGGCCCGATCGCGAAGTTCCTCACCGAGGACAACGTCGCCGAGCTGACCAAGCGTCTGTCGCTGGCCGCCGGTCACGCCGTGTTCTTCGGCGCGGGCGAGTTCGACGAGGTCTCGAAGATCATGGGCGCGGTGCGGGTCGAGGCCGCCAAGCGTGCCGGGCACTTCGAGGAGAACGTCTTCCGGTTCTGCTGGATCGTCGACTTCCCGATGTACGAGAAGGACGAGGAGACCGGCGCGATCGACTTCTCGCACAACCCGTTCTCCATGCCGCAGGGCGGTCTCGAGGCCCTGGAGACCCAGGACCCGCTGGACATCCTGGGCTGGCAGTACGACATCGTCTGCAACGGCGTCGAGCTGTCCTCCGGCGCGATCCGGAACCACGAGCCCGAGATCATGCTCAAGGCCTTCGAGATCGCGGGCTACGACCGGGAGACCGTCGAGGAGAAGTTCGCGGGCATGCTGCGCGCGTTCCGCTTCGGCGCCCCGCCGCACGGCGGTATCGCCCCGGGTGTCGACCGCATCGTCATGCTCCTCGCGGACGAGCCGAACATCCGCGAGACCATCTCCTTCCCGCTCAACGGCAACGCCCAGGACCTGATGATGGGCGCGCCGACGGAGCTGGAGGAGGCCCGGCTGCGGGAGCTGCACCTGTCGGTGCGCAAGCCGCAGCCGAAGTAGACGCCACTTTCCGAAGGGGCCCGAGACCGACGCCGGTCTCGGGCCCCTTCGCGTTCGCCCCCGCCGCCGCACAGCAAGCCACAGTCCGCTCCCACGCTCAGGACAGGCTTCTTACCTAGCTTCCATGTCCATGACGGGAAACCAGACGGACCATCAGCAGCCGGCCCATCAGCCGAAGCACAAGAAGGACCTGACGCGGCGCAAGGTCGTCGTCGCCGGAGCGGGCGCGGCCGTGGCGGTGGGCGCGGCGGGCACCCTCGCCGCGTCGGGTGCCTTCGCGGGCGAGACGAGCGCGAGCGCCGCCGCGAGCGGCAGCTCCAGTGCGTCGGAGGCCTGCTACAAGCTCACCTCGGAGACCACCGAGGGGCCCTACTACATCGACGCGGACAAACTCCGCCGGGACATCACCGAGGACAAGGAGGGCATCCCGCTCACCCTCGCCCTCAAGGTGATCGACTCCGAGACCTGCAAACCGATCGCCGACGCCGCCGTCGACATCTGGCACTGCGACGCGCTCGGCATCTACTCGGGCTACGAGGCATCGTCGACCGGTGGTGGCGGCACCGCCCCGACCGGCGCGCCCTCGGGCACACCGAGCGGGACCCCGACCGGTGCACCGCCGTCGGGCGCGCCGACCGGGGGCAGCGGTGGCGGTGTCCACCAGGAGCCCACCGACGACGAGCGCTATCTGCGCGGCACCTGGAAGACCGACAGGCACGGCCAGGTCACGTTCAAGACGATCTTCCCGGGCTGGTACCGGGGCCGTTGCGTGCACATCCACACCAAGGTGCACGTCAACGGCGAGTGGACGGACGCCGGTTACGAGGGCGGCAACACCTGCCACACGGGCCAGTTCTTCTTCGACGAGGAGTCCGTGCTGGCCTCCGCCGAGGTCGAGCCGTACTCCACCAGCACCACCGAGCGCACCACGCTCACCGAGGACACGATCTACGACCAGAGCGGCACCACCGGCGGCCTGCTCAAGCTGAAGTACAACAAGAAGGACATCGCCAAGGGCGTCATCGGCTCCCTCACGATGGGCGTCGACCCGGACGCGACGAACGACAACAACTGAGCCAACCCCGCGACCCACGTGGGAGAGCGCCCGGAACCCTTGCGGTCCCGGGCGCCCTCATTCGCGCCCCCCCTGTCCAGGAAAGTAACTCCGTCTAGGAAAGGAACTTGTAGCCCTGCCAGCCGGTCGAGATCTTCGTCCGTGCCCCGAACGACCCCTTCCCGTCACCGTTGTTGCGCCACAGCGTGCCGCCGGTGTCGCGGGAGACGAGGTCCGCCCTGCCGTCGTCGGTGATGTCCCCGACGCCGACGACGACGTTGTAGGAGCCGCCCCAGTTGGTGAAGAGCTTCACGCGGGCCTTGAAGGTGCCCGCGCCGGTGCCGTCGTAGCGGTAGAGGGTGTTGGACGTGTCCTGGGCGAGCAGGTCGCCGACGCCGTCGCCGTTGAGGTCGCCGGCGCCGACGATCTTCTTGTAGCTCTTCCAGTTGTCGTAGAGCTTCACGCGCGCGGAGAGCTTGCCGGTGCTGGTGCCCTTGTAGAGGTAGACCGTGCCGGTGGAGGTCCCCCGTGCGATCAGGTCGGGGCGGCCGTCGCCGCTGATGTCACCGGGCGAGGTCAGCACGTCGTACTGGTTCCAGCCGCTGGTGTTCAGCGTGGTGTACGACGTCGACGGCTTGACCGCGGATCCGCAGCCGGGCTTGTACAGGCGCAGGGCGCCGCTGCTCAGCCGGACCAGGACGTCGTTGCAGCGGTCGCCGCTCAGGTCGCCGAAGGGGATCGCCCTGATGGTGGTGGGCCAGCCGCCGGCACTGACCTTCTCGCTGAACCTGCCGGTCCCGGTGCCGCTCTGGAAGGTCAGGCCGCCGGAGGAGTTGAGGGTGAGCAGGTCGCCGCGGCCGTCCGGGCCGTCGGGGCTGACGAAGTCCCGGTGGACCGCCGAGCCGTGCAACAGGTAGCCCTCGCTGCTCGTCACCGTGACCGGGGCGGCGGTGCCCAGGCCGGTCGCCCTGAGCGTCCAGGTGAAGGCGCCGTTGGGGAAGGGGACCCCGCTCGACGTCTTGCCGTTCCAGTTCGCCGTCACTTCCGCCGAGGCGGCCCCGCCGGTGATCGTGCGGGTGGCCCTGCCGGTCGCGCCGCTCTGCACCGAGGTGAAGGTCAGGGACCAGGCGGTGACCGGACGGGACAGCTCCCACCGGCCGGTCCAGGCGGTCGTGGAGCCGGGCTCCACATAGCCCTCGGCCTCGGTGCGGAACGCCGTCACCGCGGACGGGGTGACACCGGTCGTGGCCACGTGCGTCTGCTCGAACGCGTCGAACCAGGCGACCAGACCCGTGTACTCGTCGACCGTCCACCGGAAGCGGCGATCCACGGCGAGCCCCGAGTCGGGCAGGCCGGAGGCGACCACGCGGGTGGTACCGGTCGTGGTGTCCGTCAGGACCAGCTGGTCGGCCTCGTGGTCGTGGCGGACCGTGAAGCCGTCGCCGAGCAGGACGTCACCGGGGGTGACGGGGACGGACTTGGCCGCCTTGGTGTCGTACACGCCCGCCGAAGCGCCCGAGCAGGACCAGTACACCCAGCGGCCCGCCGCCTGGAGCTCGCTCGGCACACAGCCGAGGTTCGGGACGTCGACCGTGGAGAGGGTCTTCCTCGTGGTCAGGCTGTACGAGGTCAGCCTGCCGGGCGTCGTGGTCGCGCTCCAGAGCGTGGAGCCGTTGAGGGCGGCGGCGCGGACCGAGCGCTTGAGCGGGTCGCCGTAGCCGAACTCGCCGATGTACTGCGTCGGGGTCGTACCGCCCGAGTTGTAGACGGCGTAGTTGTCGGAGACGTCGACGATCGCGCCGTCCGTGGTGCCGTAGGCCAACGTGTGGCCGGACCAGCCGTCGTGGAGGGCGACCAGCCGGTCGGCGTTCGGCAGACCGGTGCCGCCCTCGTTGGCGTCGTCGAACGTCTCAAGATGGACGTCCTCGGGGCTGTTGCCCCACAGGGCGGAGCAGGTGGTGCCCGGGTAGGGGCACTTCGCGGAGATTCTGTCCCCGTCCGTGGCCGCGGAGGCGGTCAGCTCGGTGCTGCCGTCGGTGGTGAGGGTGCGGACCGAGGTGGTGTCCATGGAGCTCGTGGAGCTGTCCTCGGCCACCCGCAGGCTGCCGCGGCTCAGGGCGATGCCCGTCTTGGCGTTCTCCAGCGGCGGCACCTTGACGATCTTCTTCAGCTGCGGGGTGCCGTCCGCGCCGGTGACGACTTGCTGGACCCACCAGTCGGCCGCGCCGGTGCCGCCGGTGACCAGCGCGGTCCCGTCGGGGGCGGCCAGCGGGGTGCCGTAGGACCGGGTCAGCAGCGTCTTCGTGGTGCCGCCGGCCAGGGAGACGGCCCGGACGGAGCCGCCGTTGGTGGCGAGGACCAGCCAGTCGCCGGCCAGGACGGGCACCGGGGTGCCGGGCAGGTCCTCGCCGGCCACCGGGGTGGTGTCGGCGGCGGAGAGGTCGGTGCGGGGCTTGAGGTGCAGGCCGGAGGCCTCGGTGTACCAGCCGACGCGGTCGTCGGTGAGCACGACCTCCGGCACCGTCTCCCGGGGCAGACCGGTGAAGGCCGGGGTCAGCTCGGCGGTGGCGAAGTCGAGGTAGCCGACGGTGTACGACGTGAAGTCGCCGTTCCCGTCGCGGACCGGGTAGGTGAGCAGTGCGCCCTTGGCGTCGCCGGTGCGCCCGAGGTTGCCCTCCCAGGTGCCGTCGGCGGGCAGGCCGGAGACCACGCGGTCGCGCTGCTTGCCGTCGACCAGGTCGACGAGGTGCAGCACATAGCCGTCCAGCTCCTGGCCGTCGACGACGCCGTTCCGCTCGACGGTGACGGTCGTCTCGCCGTACGTGCCCACGCGGGTGGCCGACTGGCTGAGGTCCACGGTCCTGAGGGCGCCGCCGCCCGGGCTCCACAGCGACACGGGGTCGCCGTAGGTGCGGTGCGGCAGGGCCACGGTGTCGGCGGCCTGCCCGAACACGCCCGAGGCGCAGCGCGCGGAGATGTCGTAGCAGCTGGTGGTGGTCGGCTGGTAGACGCCGGTCGGGCCCTCGACGGGGACGGTGGCGCCGTCCCCGTACCCCGTCCACAGGAGGCCTGCGACCCCTGACCTGCGGTGCAGGAAGCCGGTCGCGCCCGCGGCGAGCAGGCGGTCGGTGCGGGGGGTGTCGCTGCGGGGATCGTCCAGGACGATCTCGGTGGTGCCGGCCACGGCGGCTGTCGCCGCCTGCGCGCCGGTGTCCTCGGTGCTGGAGAACAGGGTGATCGAGCCGGCCGCCACCGCTACGGCCAGGGCGGAGACGAACGTGGCACGGCCCGCTCGTCCCGGGGCGTGTCTGCCCAACTGAGGGTCCTTTCCTATGAGTCAGCACACCTTATCCGCAGGTAAGAGAGGGGTGAAGGGCGGGTAAAGAGGTGCGGGTGGGGCGGTTGTGACACGTGTGCAAGAAAATTCGTGCGCTGCGGCAACCTCCCTGATTCCGGCGGCTACTTGAGGACGGAAGCGCCTTCACCGGTGCTCCACGAAACGCGCATGTCCCACCACCGCTCGTAAGGAATCCCCGTGGCTTCTGCCTCCCACCGCCGGTCTCTCCGCAAGCGCCGTACCCTCCTCGTCTCCGCCGCCGTGGTGGCCGCGGGCGTCGGCGCCGGTGCCGTCGTGATGAACGCGAACGCCCAGGCCGTGGACCTGCCCCACCAGACGCTCGCCGCGAAGGACGGCTGGGCGTCCTCCGGCACGGGCACGACCGGTGGCACCAAGGCCGACTCCGCGCACACGTTCACCGTCTCCACCCGGGCACAGCTCGTGAAGGCGCTGGGGTCCGCGTCCGACACCACCCCGCGGATCATCAAGGTCAAGGGCACGATCGACGCCAACACGGACGACGCCGGCAAGAAGCTGACCTGCGCGAACTACGCGTCGGGTACGGGCTACTCGCTCACCTCCTACCTGAAGGCGTTCGACCCGGCCACCTACGGCCGCTCGAAGCTGCCGTCGGGCACGCAGGAGACCGCTCGTGCGGCCGCGCAGAAGAAGCAGGCCGCGAACATCGTCTTCAAGGTGCCCGCCAACACCACGATCGTCGGGGAGCCGGGCACGAAGGCCGGGATCTCCGGTGGCATGCTCCAGATCCAGAACGTGGACAACGTCATCGTCCGCAACCTCACCTTCGCCGGCACCGAGGACTGCTTCCCGCAGTGGGACCCGACGGACGGCGACGACGGCAACTGGAACTCGAACTACGACTCGGTGACCCTGCGGGGCGCCACCCACGTCTGGGCGGACCACAACACGTTCACCGACGCGCCGCACCTTGACTCCGCCAACCCGAAGTACTTCGGCCGTGAGTACCAGATCCACGACGGCGCGCTGGACATCACCAAGAGCTCGGACCTGGTGACCGTCTCCCGCAACCAGTTCACCAACCACGACAAGACGATGCTGATCGGCAGCAGCGACAGCGAGCCGAGCGGCAAGCTGCGGGTCTCGATCCACCACAACGTGTGGAAGGGCATCGTCCAGCGGGCGCCCCTGTCACGCGTCGGCCAGATCCACATCTACAACAACTACTACGACGTCACGACCTTGAACGGCTACGCGGTGCAGTACAGCATCAACTCCCGCGCCAAGGCCCAGGTCGTCGCCGCGAACAACTTCTGGACGGTCCCGTCGAGCGTGAAGGTCTCCAAGCTGCTGTCCGGCGACGGCACCGGCGCCATCGCGGGCTCCGGCAACCAGGTCAACGGCACGGTGACCGACCTGGTCGCCGCCTACAACGCCGCGTCCTCGAAGGACCTGAAGACGACCGTGAACTGGACCCCGACCCTGACGACGGGCCTGGAGACCTCGGCCACCGCGGTGAAGAACCTGCCTGCGTCGCTGGCGACGACGACCGGCGCCGGAGTGCTCTCCTAGCTCACGTGTCGTAGGTCCCGTCCCAGGGTTCCGCGAAGGCGAGGCGGTCCGGGTAGAGCTCTGCCCACTGCTCGCCCTCGTCCTCGCGGATCACCAGGCCGAAGCGGACGCCGTCGTGGGTGACGCTGAAGGGACGGATCGCGATGTCCGTGTAGGAGCGGCGGGGGAGGCTGCGGAGCAGGGTCGCCCGGTGGACCTGGGCGCGGGTGAGGGGCGAGGCGTCGCCGCGCGGGTCGCGCTGCTGCTCGCCCCAGGTGCCGGCGCACCAGATGTCCGAGTCGCGGTAATTGCCCTCGGAATCGAAGGTGTGCAGAACCGCGTACAGGCGCTTCTGCTCTTCCCAGCCTTCCTCGAGGTGGAATCCCTCAGGGAAGGCAAATGTGATCGACGCCAGGAACTGACCCTCCGCATACCGCCCGATCGTCTCGGTGCGGTGCTTCGGCTCGTACGCGACAGGAATGACCCCGGGCACTGCCATGGCGCAAACCATACGGCTTGGCGCGGACACGGCAGTAGCGGGGTCCTTCCGATCGGTGTCCTCGGGCGATCTATTCGCCGCCGAAGCGCTCCTTGTACGTCTCCAGGTCCTCGTCCGTCAGCTTGGCGAAGAGGACCGGGGGGACGGTGAAGGGGACGCCGGGGGTGAGGGCGGTGAGGGCGCGGGCCTCGTCGGCGGAGATCCAGGTCGCGGTGTCGTCCTTCAGGGCGAACGCCTGGCGCATGGCGGACGACGTCGCCGGGATGAACGGCTCCGAGACCACCGCGTACAGGTGGATCAGGTTCATCGCGGTGCGCAGGGTCAGGGCCGCGCCGTCCTGGTCCGTCTTGATCTGCAGCCAGGGGGCCTTCTCCTCCAGGTAGGAGTTGCCCGCCGACCACAGGGCACGCAGCGCCGCCGCCGCCTTGCGGAACTGGAGCGCCTCCATCTGGGACTCGTATTCGGCCAGCAGTCGCGCGATCTCCTCGCCCAGCCTGGTCTCCGCCTCGCCCGGCTCACCGCCCGCCGGGACCTCCTCGCCGAAGCGCTTCTTCGAGAAGGACAGGACGCGGTTGACGAAGTTGCCGAGGGTGTCGGCCAGGTCCTTGTTCACCGTCGCCGTGAAGTGCTCCCAGGTGAAGGACGAGTCGTCCGACTCGGGGGCATTCGCGATCAGGAAGTAGCGCCAGTAGTCCGCCGGGAGGATGTCCAGGGCCTGGTCGGTGAAGACGCCCCGCTTCTGGGACGTGGAGAACTTCCCGCCGTAGTACGTCAGCCAGTTGAACGCCTTGACGTAGTCGACCTTCTTCCACGGCTCGCGCACACCGAGCTCGGTGGCCGGGAACATCACCGTGTGGAAGGGGACGTTGTCCTTCGCCATGAACTCGGTGTAGCGGACGGTGGTGTCGACGTCGTACCACCACGACTTCCAGTCGCGGTTCTCCGGGTCCAGGTCCGCCCACTCCTTCGTCGCGCCGATGTACTCGATCGGGGCGTCGAACCAGACGTAGAAGACCTTGCCCTCGGCCGCCAGCTCCGGCCACGTGTCGGACGGAACGGGGACGCCCCAGTCCAGGTCACGGGTGATCGCGCGGTCGTGCAGGCCTTCGTTGAGCCACTTGCGGGCGATGGAGGCGGCGAGCTGCGGCCACTCCTCCTCGTGCGCGGCGACCCACTCCTCGACCTCGTGCTGGAGCTTCGACTGGAGCAGGAAGAGGTGCTTGGTCTCCCGGACCTCCAGGTCGGTGGAGCCGGAGATCGCCGAACGCGGGTCGATCAGGTCCGTCGGGTCGAGGACCCGGGTGCAGTTCTCGCACTGGTCGCCGCGGGCCTTGTCGTAGCCGCAGTGCGGGCAGGTGCCCTCGACATAGCGGTCCGGGAGGAAACGGCCGTCGGTGGGCGAATAGACCTGGCGGATCGCCCGCTCCTCGATGAACCCGTTCTCGTTGAGGCGGCGGGCGAAGTGCTGGGTGATCTCGACGTTCTGCTCGCTGGAGCTGCGGCCGAAGTAGTCGAAGGCCAGCGCGAAGCCGTCGTAGACCGCCTTCTGCGCGTCGTGCGCCTGCGCGCAGAACTCGTCGACCGGCAGGCCCTGCTCCTTCGCGGCCAGCTCGGCCGGAGTGCCGTGCTCGTCCGTCGCGCAGATGTAGAGGACCTCGTGGCCGCGCTGGCGCAGGTAACGGGAGTAGACGTCCGCCGGGAGCATGGACCCCACCATGTTGCCCAGGTGCTTGATCCCGTTGATGTACGGAAGGGCGCTGGTGATGAGGTGTCGAGCCATCGGGGGCTGCTCCCAGGTTGGTCGTGCGGGTGAGTCGCTTCGCGAGTCTTGAAATCGTATCCGACATGGGTGGGCCGCCCGCTTCCCGTTTTACGGGGTGGGAAGCGGACGGCCCGGTGGTGCGCTGTGGTGATCTTCGGGCGTTACGGGCGCCAGTTCGCCAGGATGCCCTCGTAGATCTCCGCGTCCGTGAGTTCCTTCGGGGTCGCGCCCGCGAGGAAGTGGGACGTGTTGGGGAGCTTGAGCTTGCGGAGGTAGTCGAAGGCCTTGTTCTCCGGGTCACCGAAGGCGACGAAGGAGAAGAAGACGGCGGGGTGGGTCTTCGCCGCCTCCGTGAGGGCCTGGGTGGCCGGGGTCTTCGCGTCCGGGGCGCCGTCGGTCTGGAAGACGACCAGGGCGGGGGTGTCCGGGGACTCCTTGGTGTGGTGCGCGAGGACTTCCTCGACGGCCGCGTGGTAGCTGGTACGGCCCATGCGGCCCAGCCCGGCGTGGAGGTCGTCGATCTTGTTCTCGTGCTCGGCGAGGGTGAGCTCGCCGGTGCCGTCGAGTTCGGTGGAGAAGAAGACGACGTGGACCTTGGACTCGGGGTCCAGGTGCGCGGCGAGAGCGAGGGTCTGCTCACCGAGGGCCTGCGCGGAGCCGTCCTTGTAGTACGGGCGCATGCTCGCGGAGCGGTCCAGGACGAGGTACGTCTTCGCGGCGGTGCCGGTGAGGTCGTGGGCGGCGAGGGTGGAGGCGGCGGCGTCGTAGGCGGTGCGGAGGGTGGCGGGTACGGCGAGGGCGTCCCCGGCGGGACCGCCAGCGGGGGTCGCTTGCGGTTCTACGGCGGTCTCGGGCTCCGGAGTGGCGGCGACCTCGGCGACCGGCTCCGGCTCGGGTGCGGACTCGGTGGCCTGCGGCTCCGCTGCCTCCGCCGCCACGACGGCGGGCTCCTCTACGGCCGTGTCCTGCGCCACCGGTTCACCGGCGGCGGGCTCCTCGGCAACGGCCTCTTCGGCGACGGCTTCCTCGAGCGCGGTCTCAGCGGCCGGCTCCTCGGCCACGGGCTCGCCGGAAGGGGCCTCCTCGGAGGTCGTTCCCTCCGTGACCTGCTCCGAGGACGTGGCGTCCTCGGCGGGCGCCTCGGGTACAGCCACCGGCTCTTCTACGGCGGTGTCCTGGGCCACCGGTTCATCAGCGGCAGGCTCCTCGGCAACCGGCTCCTGGGCCACGGGCTCCTTGGCAACAGGCTCGCCGGAAGGGGCATCCCCGGCGACCTGCTCCTCGGCAACAGGCTCGGCGGACGTGGCGTCCTCGGTGACCTGCTGCTCAGCGGGCGCCTCGGGCACAGCCGCCGGTTCCTCCACGGCCGCGTCCTGAGCCACCGGTTCATCGGCGGCAGGCTCGTCAGGCGCCGCTTCCTCAGCGGTCGGCTTCTCAGCGGTCGGCTCCACGGTGGAAGCCTCGGCCTCTGCCGCCGGCTCGTCCGTGGGCTGCCCTGTCTCGGCCACCGGTACCTCAGCCACCGGTACCTCAGCCACCGGTTCCTCGGCTGCGGGGGTCTCGGCCACCGGTTCCTCGGCGGCCGGCTCCTCAGCCGCTGGTGCCTTAGACGCCGTTGCCTCGACCTCGGGCGTCTCGACCGCCGCCGCTTCCGCAGTCGCCTCATCCGCCCCCGCCGGAGGCGTCTGCTTCGGGACCGCTACGTGGTCGAAGGCGGCCGCGACCAGTTCGTGCTCGGAGTCGGTGGAGAGTGTGGCGGTGCGCGGCTCGGGGACCGTGGCTGCCGGTGGAGTCGGCTCCGGGACCGTGGCCGCCGGTGGGGTCGGTTCGGTCGCCGGGGACGGGAGCTTCGGCTCCGTCGCCTCCTGCGAAGGAACCGCACCCTCTGCCTCGGTGGCAGCGCCCTTGCGTGATCGACCGCCGAACGCGTTCCGCAGGAGAGTGAGAATGCCCATGTGCGCAACCCTTCGCATGAGTTGTAGCCCGTCAATCCCTGGCCAGGACGGACACGTAAGGTTAGCGGCCCCGGAACGCGATCTTGGGCAGGGGCAGGTGGCCGGGACCCCGGGCGTCAAGACCTACTTCCGGACTTCACTCGCGCGGGACGTCAACCGCATGGACAAACCCACGCCTACCGTGTCTGAACGGCCGGGGACTCGTGCAGCGTGACTTCCACCAGCAGGGCGCGGTGGTCGGTGTCCGCCAGGTCCAGGAAGCGGGCGTCGCTGGCGGAGAAGTCCGCCGACACCAGCACGTGGTCGATCTGCGCACCGATCGCCGGGGCGGTGCGGGCCGGCCAGGTGGACGTGCGGCCGGAGCCGGCGAGGCGGGCCGCGTCACGCAGTCCGGTGTCGAGGATCGCGCGGAAGGCCGCGTGGTCCTGGGAGGCGTTGAAGTCGCCGGCCAGGACGGTCGGGGCGTCACCGGCCGAGGCGGCGAAGTCCCTCAGCCGGCCCAACTCCCGCCGCCATAGGTCCAGTTGTCCGGGCAGCGGCGGCATCGGATGCGCGAGTTGCAGGCGTACGGCGTGCCCGCGTACGTCGGCGACGGCCCCCGGCATGCCCATGGTGCTGTTCTGGACCCCGGCGGCGGGCTTCAGCGGGAAGCGGCTGAGGACGACGGACCCCGTCGAGCCGGCGCCCTCCACGGACCGGCGGTACGGATAGCGCTCGGCCAGGGACCGCCGCAGCGTCGCCGAGCAGCCGTACTCGCACTCCTGTACGAACACGACGTCCGGCCTCTCCTCGCGGACGGCGGTGACCAGGGCGGCGGTGGCCCGCCCGAACTCGACGTTGGAGGTGAGGACCTCCAGTGAGGCGATCACCCGTCCGTCCGGTTCGGCGCTCTTGCCGTAGGGCGCGGGCGCGAGGAACCACGCCAGCAGCCCGAGGACGACCGCCGCCCAGATCGTCCCGGGCCACCAGCGGGTGAGCAGGGCGAGCGCCAGGCCCGCTGCGGCGGGGACAAGCAGCCACGGGAGGAAGGCGAGGAGCTGGGGGACGGGCGTGACGCCGTCCGTGTCGGCGAGCCGGCATCCGACGACCGCGCTCACGGCGGCGAAGAGCAGGGCTGCGGTCCAGATGCCGAGGCGCCGTCGGGTCACCGTCCCGAGCCTACGAGCGGGCGTCGACCTTCGCCAGGAACTCCCCGAGCACCGCGTTGAACTCCGCCGCCCGCTCCAGGTTCGGCAGGTGCGCCGCCCCCTCGAAGACGTGCAGCTGCGACTCCGGGAGCGCCGCGTGCATGGCCTCGGCGTCGGCGACCGGTGTGTAGGTGTCGTCGGCGCCCACGGCCACCAGCGCCGGGACCGTGACCCGGGTGAGCAGCTCCCGGTAGTCGGGGCGGGCGGCGCGGGCACGCAGGGCCGCCGCCGCGGAGGCGGGACGGGTGGCCGTCATCATGCGGTGGACGTGTGCCTTGACCTCGGGGGAGGCGTACGGCGCGACCATTTTCTCCAGCACCTCGTCGGCGTACCCGTGCATGCCCTCGCGCAGCAGCCGGTCCGCCATGGTGTGCCGGACCCGCACGCCCTCGGGGCTCTCCGCGGCCGGGAAGGTGTCGGCGAGGACCAGGCCCCGGATCCGCTCGGGGAAGAGCCGGTAGCAGTCCATGACGATCTGGCCACCCATGGACAGGCCCGCGAGAACGCAGGTCGGTACGTCGAGTTCGTCCAGCAGTGCCTCGATGTCCCGCGCGAAGCGCTCGAAGCGGTCGACCTCCTCGGTCGCCGCCGAGGCGCCGTAGCCGCGCAAATCCGGGGCGAGCACGCGGCGGGAGGCGGCGAACGCCTCGATCTGCGGGCGCCACATCGTGTGGTCGAAGGGGTGGCCGTGGACCAGGACCAGGGGGATCGCCGTCATGACGCCGACCCTAGGTCGGCCCGACTTCTCGGTGCAATAGAATCTTTGCCCTCAGTGCAATCAGGGGGTTCTCGTGCACGACTACCGGCGTATCGCCGACCGCATCGCCGCCGACATCACGACCGGGCGGCTCCGGCCGGGCGAACGCCTGCCGCCGCAGCGGAAGTTCGCCCGCCGGCACGGGATCGCCGCGTCGACGGCGGAGCGGGCGTACGGCGAACTCGTCCGGCGGGGGCTGGTCGTCGGGGAGGTCGGACGCGGCACCTTCGTGAAGGCCACCGCGCCCGGCCGGCCCGGCAGGGGGCTCATCGAGGACGCGGGCACGTCCGTCAACCTGGAGCTCAACTACCCCTCCGTCGAAGGCCAGTCGGAGCTGCTCGGTGACGGTCTCGCGCCGCTGCTGCGGCCCGACGTCCTGACCGAGGCCCTCCGTCCGGCCGCCGCCACCGGCACGCCGGCCGCGCGTGAGGCAGTCGCCGCTCTCCTCGCCACCCCCGGCTGGCGGCCCGACCCGTCCCGGATCCTGTTCACCGGCAATGCCCGCCAGTCGGTCGCCGCCGCCCTCGCCTCCCTGGTGCGGCCGGGCGGCCGGGTCGGCGTCGAGGAGCTGACATATCCGGTGGTCAAGGAGATCGCTGCCCGGCTCGGCATCACCCTGGTGCCGCTGGCCACGGACGAGGACGGCCCGCTCCCCGAGTCGGTGGCCGCCGCCCACCGCACGGCTGCTCTGTCGGCCCTCTATGTGCAGCCCACCCTGCACAACCCGACGTCCGTCACCATGAGCGCCGGGCGCAGGCGCCAACTGGCGGCCGTGGTGGGCGACTTGGACATTCCCGTCGTGGAGGACCGCATCTGGTCGTTCCTGGCGAAGGCCGACGATCCCTTCGCCGCGCACGCCCCCGCCCTCACCCACGTCGTCGACGGCCTGTCCAAGCGGGTCGCGCCCGGGCTCACCGTCGGCTTTCTCGTCGTACCGGAAAAGCGGGTGGACGCGGTGGCGGACGCCGTCCGGTCCGGGGGGTGGAGTGCGGGGCGGTTCGCGCTGGAGGCGGGGACGCGGTGGACGGTGGACGGGACGGTGGCGCGGCTGGTCGAGGCGAAGCGGGCGGACGCGGCGCGCAGGCAGCGGGTGCTGGCCAAGTGCCTGGACGGGTTCGCCGTACGGTCCGATCCGCGCGCGTACTACGCCTGGTGGGAGCTTCCGGTCCCCTGGCGGGCGGACACCTTCACGGCCGCCGCCGCGGCGCTCGGTATCGCCCTGACGCCCGGGCCCTCCTTCGCCGTCGACCCGAGCCGCACCCCGGACGCGGTCAGGCTCGGGCTCGCGTCGGTTGCTGTGCCGGATCTGGAACGGGCCCTGCGGTGCCTCGCCGGCCTCGCGGCCCGCCGTACCGGCCGGTGAGCCAGCAGGTCAGGGCCACCGCCAGGCCGACGGCCACGAGCAGCCAGGAGACCGTGCGCAAGGTGCCCGTCAGCGCGTCGTAGACGGCGCCCGCGGCGGGGCGGCGCACCGGGTCGGGCAGGTCCGTCAGGGTGAGGCGGCGGCCGACGGCGACGGCGAGGGCCAGCAGCGCGCCGCCGAGTGCCGTGCCGAGGGCGGTCGCGGTGAGGGCGCGGCGGCGGCAGGCGGCGACCGCGATACCGGCGACGGCGAGAAAGGCGGCCGAGACGGGCAGCCAGAAACCGGCGACTTCGAGCACGTCGTAGCCCTTCCGGAGACGATCGAGTTCGGGCGCCGGGAGCACGGCGACCTCGGTGCGGGGCAGGACGGCCCGGTGCTCCACCCGGGCGGCGATCGGGGCGATGTCGACGGTCACGTCCTGGTGGCCGCCCTCCCGGACGGCCCTCAGCACGGCCCGGTGGATCGCCCTGTTGCCGGCGTTCCACGCGGTGCCGAAGGCCGGCGTCCGGGTGAGGGAGCGGACCAGGGGCCGGACCGGATCGCCGACCTCGTCCCCCACCGCGTCGGCGACGCTGTCCCGCACGGCGGGGTCGGCGGCCAGCGGCGCCAGCGCCGTGACGTACCGGTCCGTGTCGGCGAGGCCGTACGCCGCCCAGGCCGCCGGCGCGCCGAAGGGCACGAGCAGACAGGCCAGGGCGATCAGGGCGGCCGACAGGGCGCCACGGACACGGGAGGTCACCCTTCCAGGCAAGACGGTCGCGGGCGGCCGCGCGAGTCGTGGAGCCGGGGATTGAGCCCTCCGGGGGAGGGCTCACCCGAACGGATGTCCCATGCCCCTACGGGCGTCTCGTGCTCCTAGCGGATCCGGTTCCCCTCCGCGTCCTCGTGCGTGTAGTAGCGGTAGAAGAACACGACGAAGATCCCCGCCGCGACCACCAGTCCCAGGGCCGTCGAGCGCAGCACGCTCTCCCCCGTCTGGCTGTACAGGAACCCGACGGCCGCTCCGGCGAAGCCGGACTTCACGGCCGAGTGGAGTTCCCGCTTCAGCAGCGGGGCGAACGTCGCCACGGCGATGCACAGCACGATGAACGCGATCGCCGTGACACAGCCGAACAGCACGTTCCAGCCGGTGATCGGCCCGCCGTCACGGCGGTTCGCCGCGGCCCAGTAGCCGTAGACAAGACCGAGCACGACCGGGACGCCGTACCTGGCGGCCTTGTGCACCGTGGCGCCGAAGACATCGGGTGTCCGGGCGAATCCGCCCGCGGGTGCCGTGTGAGCCATGAGAGCACTCCTCTCTGTCCACCCCGATCCGCCCCCGACTACCAGAGCACACCTGGGACGGGGCGCGGGCAAGTCGAATGGCGCCGGAAAGTTCCCCGTGTTTCGCTGACCCCATGAGCGGTGTCGGCCCGGGACAGGTGCTCCGCGTCCGCGACCGCAGCGTCGCCTGGGTGCCGCCCCTCCTGCTGCTCGCCGCGATCACCGTGATCGACTTCAACACGGGTGCCGAGTTCCGGATGCTCTCCTGGGTCGTGCTGACGCCCGGCATCGCGGCCGCGATCTGCGGCGTCCTCGGAACCGCAGCCTTCGCCGCGCTCGCCCTCGTCACCTACGTGGTCGCCGACAGCTTCTGGCCGCACCAGTACCGGTCGGGCCTGCCCGACTTCATCCTGGTCGCCGTCGGCGGCATCCTCGCCGTGCTGGCCTGCGCGGTACGGCTGCGCGGCGAGCGCAGCATGCTGCACATGCGGGACGTCGCCGCCACCACCCGCCGTACCGTGCTGCGCCCGCTCCCGCCGGTGTGGGGCGGCCTGGAGCACGCGGAGGTGTATCTCGCCGCCGACAGCGAGGCCCGCGTCGGCGGCGACTTCTACGACATCCAGCCCGGCCCGCACGGCACCCGCGTGCTCGTCGGAGACGTCCAGGGCAAGGGCCTGGGCGCGGTCGAGGCGGCGGCCGCGCTGCTCGGCACGTTCCGTGAGGCGGCGTACCACGAACCCGACCTCGCGACGGTCGCCGAGCGGCTGGAGATCCGGGTGAACCGGCACGGCGCCCATGTCACCGCGCTCGGCCGCGACGACGGCGACCGCTTCGCCACCGCCGTCCTGCTCGGCTTCCCCGAGGCCGGCACCGGCACGGTGGAGGCCATGGTCTTCGGCCACGAACCGCCGCTGGTGGTCGGCCCGTCGGGGGTACGGGCGCTGCTGGCAGCCGGCGGACTCCCGCTGGGCCTTTCCGCCCTGTCCGCCGACGGCCCGCCCACGGTCCACCGCGTGCCCCTCGACCCCGCCGAGACGCTCCTGCTGACCAGCGACGGCGTCACCGAGGCCCGCGACGGCACCGGGGAGTTCTACGCCCTCGCCGACGACGTGGCCCGCGCCCTCGCCGCCGACCCGCGTGCCGTCGAACCGAGCCGCCTGGTGGCCCTCGTCCGCGACGGCACCCTCGGGCACTGCGGTGGGCGGCTGCTCGACGACACCACGGTGTTCGCGGTGCGCCGGGCCGACGAGCGGGCAGGAAAGGGACGTTTGCCGTCCTGAGAACTCCCCTTCGCAGCCGCACCGGTTACCGTGCTGCCGTAAGTGATCGACGGGGGATGGGGAGGGACCGATGCCCGGAACCGTGCTGCTGCTCGCCGCCTCACCGGTGGGCAAGAGCCGTCTGGTGGACGCGGCGTCCGTGCTTCCCGTCCTCGCGGCCGTGCCGCCGGCCGTGCTCTCGGGCACCGACACCGCCAACGTCGTCGAGCTCGCCGACCCCCTGGAACCGCAGGCCGTCCTGACCCGCCTGCGTGCCGTTGCGGCCACCCCGGGCCCGCTCACCGTGTTCGTCACGGGTCAGTTGGCCCTGGACCGCCGCCAGCACCTGCCCCATCTCGCGCTGGCCCGCACCACACCGGCCACCGTGCGCTACACGGCACTGCCCTGGCAGTGGATCCGGGAGGAGTTCCGGCTGCGGTCCCCGGGGTCGACGACGCTCTTCGTCGATCTGCACGCCGACGCGGAGGCGTGGGGGTGGCTGCACACGCACGCGCTCGACTCCGGCCGCAACAACGCGGTGTTCGGGCGGATCGCGCCGCCGCCGTCCCGGCGCACGGTGGCCGGGCCGGCGTACATGAAGACGATCGCGACGATCCTGCGCAGCGGGTGGCGTCCGCCGGTCGAGCAGCTGCATCAGCAGGCCTTCACCAGGCTGGGCCCGGAGGCGTACGGGGACATCGTGCTGACGGTGCCGCCGGCTCCGGTGGCCGTCCCTGGGGGCTTCGCCGCGAGGCCCGCGTACCGGCCCGAACGGCCTCGACCACAGGGATCACAGGGATCACAGGGATCACAAGGACCACAAGGACCCCGAGTACCGGACGGGCCGGTGGCCCCCGCGCAACCTCCTCAGGCCCCTCAGGACCCGCACGCCTATATCGCCGCCGCTGTCCAGAACGACCGGCACCAGGACGCCGAAGCCGTCGCCACCGCGCACGAGGAGGCCGCCGCCCGTGTGCACGGCCCGGCCTCCGAGCAGGCCCTGCACTGGTCCGAGGTCCGCGCGGATCTCGCCATGTTCGCCGGGGACCCCGTGCGCAGTTGCCGGATCTGGCTGACCGTGGCCGAGGCGCGGCTCAGCGCCGGGCAGACCGTGGACTCCAAGCCGGTGGAGACAGCCGTCGACCGGGCCCATCACCAGTGGGCCCAGGTTCGTGACGTGGAGCAGGTCCGGCAACTGGGCATCGTGCTGGCGGGCCTGCGCATGCGGGTGCCGGGCCGCCGCCGGGGCGCCCTGGAGAACGTGCAGACACAGCTGCGCAGACTGCAGACGCAGAGCTGAGGTGCCGTACCGGCGCGTGCGCGGCTGAGCGTGCGGGCAGGTCGGCCCGGTCGGCTTGGGGGAACCTTTACTCGGGGCCGGGCGTTGCCGGGGTGAGATCACTCAGACGAGCACCGAGGTGACGGCAATGGCACTGTTCGACCGGCTCAAGGACCAGGCCAAGAGCCTCCAGCAGCAGGCGCAGGGCGGGCGCGGCACGACGAGCGCCGGGCACGGACACGGGCATGGCCAGGGCAGCTCGCGCGGCGGTTCGCGCGCTCAGCTCGTCGGCGTGCTGAAGACTCAGCTGGGCTCCCTCAAGACCGAGTTGAAGAGCGGCGCCTACCGGGACGCGAGCATGGCGATGTGCGCCCTGGTCGCGGCGGCGGACGGCCAGGTGGACGCGGCCGAGATCCAGCAGACGGAGTCGCTGATCCTCAGCAACGAGGTGTTGCAGAACTTCCCGCCGGAGCAGCTGCGCACGCGCTTCCACAAGCATGTGGACCAGCTCACCCGCAACTTCCCGCAGGGCAAGGCGGAAGCCCTCCAGGAGATCGCCAAGGCCGCCAAGAAGCCCACCGAGGCGCGCGCGGTGATCCAGACCGGCATCGTCATCGCCGGCGCGGACGGTCACTTCTCCCAGGCGGAGCAGGCGATCCTGAGGGAGGCCTGCGCGACCCTCGGCGTCTCGCCGGCGGAGTTCCAGCTCTGAGAGGCGGGTGTTCTGGACGGTTTCCACCCCATACGCCGCCCCACGTACGATGGGTCCGACCAGCGGCTCCCGAAGGAGATGGCGGGATGAGCGAGCAGACCGCCGCCTACCGGCATCTGCGTGAGCTGCGTGAGCACTTCACGCCGCCGCCCGGCTTCACGTATCCGGAGATCAGCGACGGGACGCTCGTCATGATGACGAGCCCCCGCCCCCGTCACCAGGTCACCGCGAAGGACGTCACGCGTCAGCTGGACCCGCAGCTTCCCGAAGGGATACTCACCTTCGAAGCCACCGACACCGACGACGACGTCCTGGGCAAGCTCCGGGTCCCGGACCTCATTGTCACCGCACGCGAATCCATGCTGACCGACGGTCCGCTGGACCCGCGGGAGATCTTCCTCGCCATCGAGATCGTCTCACCCTCCAACCCGAGCAACGACTACGAGGTCAAGAGCCGCGACTATCCCGCCATGGGCATTGGCCACTACCTCATCCTCGATCCCCGCGACGGCACCTGGACCTACCAGTGGGGCATCGACACCAGTGGTGGGCGCCCCTGCTACGCCAACCGTCTCCACAAGCAGCCGTACGGCACCCCGCTCGCCATGACGACCGAGCTCGGCACCTGGAAGCTCGACACTGGTGAGCTGCCGCTCTACAGCCGCAAGGACATGATGCTCGGCCCGGAGGTCGACGGGACGTGACGCTCCCGGCCGCTCTCATTCCGATGGGTGCGCGGTGATCCGCTGGACCTGGTCCGTGCGCTCCGCCGGTCTCTCCCCTGTCGCCTTCGCCGGTCCCGCGTTGGCCGCCAGGACCAGTGTGGCCACGGCCACGACGGCGGCGGCGAAACCCCTCGTGTAGCGCGCGGTGGTGCTGGTGCGTTCGAGCACGGCGACCTCGCAGCGGTGGCGGTGAGTACCCAGGGTGGTGACGGTGTATTAAGCACGGTTAATACGCCGTTTAACCTAGGGGCTGCGGGAGCCGAACGGCAAGAGGGGCTTGGGGAGTTGGCCATGTCGGAGCGGGACGACCCGGGCGTCATCGGGCGACGGGTGCAGCAGCTGCGGGTCCAACGCGGGCTGACACAGAAACAGCTGGCCGAACCGGCCTACACCCCGGCCTACATCTCCACCCTGGAGTCCGGGCGGGTGCGGCCCTCCGACGACGCGCTGCGGCATCTCGCCGACCGCCTCGGCGTCGGCTTCGAGGAACTGGCCACCGGCCGCCCGGCCCGTCTCGTCACCGATCTGCGCCTGCGCCTCACCGAGGCCCAGCGCACCCTCGCCACCGGGGAGGCCGAGGAGTCCGCCGCCCAGTACGGCCGTCTGCTCACCGAGGCCGAGGCGCTCGACCTCGACGAGGTGCGGGCCGCCGCCCTGCTCGGGCTCGGCGAGTGCGCGGTGGAGACCGGCGAACTCGCCGCCGCACGCGCGTACTTCGAGCGGGCCGAGAAGGCCCTCGGCGACGACGTACCCCTGCCCGCCCGGGTTCCCGCCCTGCGCGGACGAGCCCTCGCCCACTACCTCACCGGTGAACTCCGCTACTCCGTCTACCTGCTGGAATCCACCATCGACGAGCTCAACCGCGGTGGCCTGCACGACCCGGACGCCCTGCTCCTCCTCTACGCGAGCGTCATCGGCCCCTACATGGACATGGGCGCCCACGCCCGTGCCGCCCAGGCCGCCGAACTCGCCCTCGCGCTCGCCCCGCAGGTCGGCGACCCCGCCCTCGTCGCCCGGATGCACCGCTCCGTCGCCCGTACCCTGCTCGCCGAGGGCCGCCTCGCCGAGGCCGACGCCTCCCTCGCCAAGGCCGCCGAACTGTACCGGCAGCTCCAGATCCGCACCGAACTCGCCAACTGCCACTGGATGCGCGGCTACGTCTACGCCCAGAACGGCGAACTGGAGCGCGCCGAAGCCGAGTTGAGGCAGGCCCTCGCCATGCTCTCCGCCAAGCGGGCCGCCCTCTACTCCAGCCAGGCCGCCGTCGAACTCGCCGACGTGCTGCACCGGCGCGGCAAGTCCGACGAGGCCGCCGCCCTGCTCCACGACGTGCTCAGCGACCTCAGCTCCGAGCGCGGCGCGCTGCACTCCGCCGCCGCCCACCGTCTCCTCGGGATCATCGCCGAGGACGCCCGGGACACCGAGGCCGCCGAGGAGCACTACGTCCGCGCCCTGAGCCTCCTGGAGCGGGCCGGCGCCGTCGGTGACCTGGCCGACCTGTGCCGCCTCCTCGGCGATCTGTTCCGCCGTACCGGAAGGGTCGAGGCGGCACTGGACGCGTACCGGACCGGCCTCGGACACCGCACGGCCCCCGGCACCACCACGCTCGGACCCGCACCCGCACAGCCCCCTCTATGACGATTCCCGGCTTGTGCACAGGGGTGCCCGGTTAGCCTGCGCGGGGACATCACAGGGCGGGCGGGACAGGGCGCGTGGAGAACCAGAGGACGGTGGCCGGGCGGAGCGTGGCCGACGGGCTGCGGCTCCTCGCGTTCGGCCTGCGGGTGCTCGTGTACGTCGTTCTCGGCGGCGCCGCGCTGATCGCGATCGCCACCGTCGCCTCGGTCCTCGGACCCACCCTCGCCCTCGACCTCTACACCCCGCCGGTCGCCGCCTGGTGGACCGTCTTCACCGCGGTCGCGGTCCAGGGCGTGCCCTTCCTCCTGCTCGGCACTGGGTGCGAGTGCGCGTCCGTGCCGGTGGCGGGGAGTCTGATGCGGCGGGGAGTGGCCCCGGCGGCCGCGCTCGCCTTTCTCCTGTCCGCGCCCGCGATCAACCCCGTGGTGCTCGTCGCCACGTCCATCGCCTTCCCGGGCAGCCCCGCGATGGTGCTCGGCCGGCTGGTCGCCTCGCTCACCACGGCCGTGATGATGGGGTGGCTGTGGGCGAGGTTCGGGCGCGAGGAGTGGCTGCGGCTGCCGAAACGATCAACCGGGACGTCCGTCCGCGGCCTGCGGGCCTTCGGCGCCGGGCTCCAGCACGACTTCCTGCACGCCGGCGGCTTCCTGGTGCTGGGCGCGGCGGCCGCGGCGACCTTCAACATCGTCGTCCCGCGCTCGGTGCTCGACGTCTTCACCGGCTCGGCCTGGCTGTCGGTGCCGCTGCTGGCGGTCCTCGCCGTCGTGCTGTGCGTGTGCAGCGAGGCGGACGCGTTCGTGGCGGCCTCCCTGAGCGGCTTCTCGCCCACCGCGCGGCTGGCGTTCATGGTCGTGGGACCGATGGTCGACCTCAAGCTGATCGCCCTCCAGGCCGGTACCTTCGGACGGGCCTTCGCCGTCCGCTTCTCCTCCGTCACCTGGGCGGTGGCCGTGCTGAACAGCGTGCTCGTGGGGTGGTGGCTGCTGTGAGGCGCTACGGCCCCTGTCTGCTCCTCGTCCTCGTCGGCGCGGCGGTCCTGCGGATCTCGCTCTTCAGCGAGCTGTATCTGCGGTACGTGCAGGCGGCGTTGCGTCCCTACCTGGTGGTGTCGGGTGCGGTGCTGGTGGTGCTGGGGGCGGCGATGGCGTTCGTACGACGGACCGCGGACGACCACGAACACGGAGCGGACCACGAACTCGGAGCGGACCACGAACTCGGAGCGGATCACGAACACGGTGGCGCCGGACCCCGGGTCGCCTGGCTGCTCACCCTGCCCGCCCTCGCCCTGCTCCTGTTCCCGCCGCCCGCCCTCGGCTCCTACAGTGCCGGGCGCGAGGCGGCGCAGCGGGCGGCTCAGGGCGTGGGGAGCTTCCCGGCCCTGCCCGCCGGGGACCCGACCGAGCTCACCCTCGGCGAGTTCAGCTCCCGGGCGATCTACGACAGCGGGCGTTCCCTGAAGGGCCGTACGGTCCGGATGACCGGGTTCGTGACCCACGGCGACGACGGGACCTGGTACCTCACCCGGCTCCTCGTCACCTGCTGCGCGGCCGATGCCACCACCGGCAAGGTCGAGGTGCGCGGCGCCGCGGACGGGGCCCCGCCGGTCGACACCTGGGTCACCGTCACCGGCACCTGGCACCCCAGGGGCGAACTCGGTACCGACGGTGCCTGGCCGCCGGTCGTGGACGCGAGTGCGGTGCGGCACGTGCGGCAGCCGGCGGATCCGTACGAGAAGCGCTGAACGGGGTGCCGGGCCGGCCGCCGTCCTTCTTCGGTGGACGGCGGCCGCCCCGGTGGGACTCGTGCTGTGCCGCGCGGTCCCCCTGGAAGGTCCCCGGCCCGCTCGGGGCGGCGGGAGACGCCCCGGTCGGCATCGCGGAACGGGGACGAAGAGCACCGCACGCCCAGGTCGCCGGGGAGAGGGAGGACGAGCAGGGCACGCGGGCGGCTCCGGCACGGTTCGACGCCGTGCGGCCGCCCCCTGACCGTCACCGAAGACCGTGGTGAACCGGCGTGCGGTCTGTGAAGGGCACCCGGGGACCCGGCGTCGAGTCGGGCCGGGCGGGTCGGCACAGGGGTCCTGGTCCCGGGGTACGGGTCACGGGCGTTTCGCCCAGGGGACGAGGGGTAGCCGGGCGGTGCCCCCGGGCGGGTACGCCACGAGCGGCGCCCCCCACTCCCGGTGCGCCCTGCCCGGGGGCGACGACGGACAGCTCCGCGTCGACCGAAGGAGGCGGTGACCGTGGAGCCCAGAGACGCGCACGGTGATGCCCACGGTGACGAGCCCGGCTCGTACGGGCTACCGGGGCAGGGGCGGGAGCGCGGAGCCGGCCACGACTCCGAAGCCGGACCCCAGCCGCTGCGGGAACAGGTGCGGGCCGCCGAGGTGCTCGCCGCCGGGGTGCGGGGCGCCGAACCCGGGGAGATCCCGGGCAAGTTGTGCGTGGCCGCCGTCGAGTTGCTGCCGGTGACCGGTGCGAGCGTGTCGCTGCGCAGCGACGGCATGCCCGTCCAGCTCAGTGCCAGCGATGACCGGGCCGCCCGAATGTCGGACATCCAGGCCACGCTGGGGGACGGCCCGTGCACGTCCGCCGGGGCGACCGGCACCACCGTGTACGCCACCGATCTGATGTCCGAGCGGGACGCGGGCCGCTGGCCGGTCTTCGCCCAGCAGGCCGCCGCCGCCGGGATACGGGCGGTGTACTCGATGCCCCTCGGCAACGACACCGTGTGCGTGGGCACCCTCGACCTCTACCGCGACGTCCCCGGTGAACTCACCCGGCGCGAGGTGCGCCTCGCCGAGCTCGTGGCCGGCGTCATGACGGTGGCCCTGACGGCCCTGCCCCGGGGCGAGGAGGACGGCCCCGAGGGAGACGCCCTCTGGCTCAGCGGTCTGGCCCCCGCGCACGGCGAGGTGTACCAGGCCATCGGCGTGATCATGGTGCAGCTCGGCGTCGACTCGGACGAGGCGCTCGCCCGGCTGCGCGCGCACTCCTTCGCGCACAACCGCACCGCGCTGGAGGTGGCGCACGACGTGGTCCGCCACCACGAGCGGTTCGACCGGGACTGACCGGAACTGCTCACACCTCCACCCGCCCCTGCCTCCTCACCTCCGTGAGTCGGTCGGCGCCCAGTTGCACGGCCGTCTGCGTGGCCTGCGTCTGCACCTCGCCGAAGCCGCCGTTCGTCACACTGATCGCGCCTTCCCCCACGCGGAGGGCGGCGACGTCCAGCGTGAGCGTCGTCGGCCGGCCGTCCGGGGACTGTCCGGTCAGCAACACCCGCAGGCCCTGCCGGGCGTCCCCCACCTCCGGCAACGGCATCTCGCCGACCTGCACCCCCAGGACGGCTTTCGTGGTCGTGGTGGCCGCGAACTGCGCGCACGTCCGCGGCAGGCCTTTGAGCCAGGCCAGGGTCTTGTCGATCTCCGCGGGCGGACGCGCGAGCACCTGATACCGCATCTGCGCCTGGTTCCACTCGTCGTCCATCCCGACGACCGCACGGGGCTGCGCGTCGGCCCCGAACAGTTCGTCCGCGTACAGCGCGTCGAGCAGCCGCTGGCAGTCCGGCCGGTCGGCCTTCGCCTTCAGCACCCCGTCGTGCCAGGTGGCCACCCCCTGGCTCGGTGTCCAGGGCTCGCCGAGGTCCGCGTCGGTGACGAGCGCGGCCTGCGTCATGGCCTCGGTGAGGGCCGACGACGGGGCGGGGGACGCCTTCGGGGACGGAGGCGGCGCGCTGCTGGGCGGCGTGATCGGCGGCTTCGCAGCGGTGGGCGGCGTGGAGAGCGCGGAACAGGCGGTGGCGGCGAGGAGCCCGCAGAGGGCGAGAGCGGAGGCGGCGGCGCGGGGCGGGGTCATGCTTCAAGTGATCACCGGGTTCGCCGAGGTCACCAGCGGTCCGGGCCGTACGGGTTACGGGGTGCGCCGGTCCGCGCCTACGCCGAGCCCCGCCTACTTCGAGCCGCGGCTACGCCCCCTGCCCGCCGACCAGTGCGGTCGCCTCCTCGCGGGCGTACCCGATCGGGTCGGCGAAGACGCGCAGCCCGTGGGCGACCATCGCGCCCTCGTGCAGCAGCATGAGCGTGCGGGCGTGCTCGGGGGCCAGGTCGGTGAAGAGGCGGAGCATCCACTGCTTCTGGCCGGTGATGACGGCGTACGCCGGGTGCGCGGGGTCGCTGATCTCGGCGTGGGCGTTGACCATGGCGCACCCCTTGGGGCTGCTGTCGTCCATCCATTCCCGGGAGGCGTCGAAGACCGCGCGGACCCGCTCGACCGCCCCCGGTCCCGCCGCCTCCAGCCGCTCCAGGACATACGTCCGCCAGCGCTCGTCCCGGGCGGCGAGGTACTCCACGACGATCTGCTCCTTGGAGCCGAACCGGTCGTAGAGCGTCTTCTTGGTCACCCCGGCCTCGGCGGCGATCAGGTCCACGCCGACCGCATGGATGCCGCGCTCGTAGAACAGCCGGGACGCCGCCGCGAGGGCGCGCCGCGCGGCCGGGGTCATGCCGACCCGCCGAACCTGCCCTACGCCGTTGTCTCCGTTGTCTCCCACCCTCCCGACTATACCGATCTGTATAGTGGTCGAGGCAAGGAGGTATACAGATCGGTCTAGTCACGGGTGGTGACTTCCATGAACGTCCTCCTCTCCGCCGCCTTCGTCGTGTGCTGGAGCTCGGGGTTCGTCGGCGCGAAGCTCGGCACGCAGGACGCGGGTGCGACGACGCTCCTGATGTGGCGGTTCCTGCCGCTGGCGGCGGTCCTGGTCGCGTTCGCCTTCCACCGGGGCGGGGCGTCCTGGCGCGCACTGGCGCCCCGCGACCTCGGCCGCCAGGCCCTGATCGGACTGCTCTCCCAGAGCGGCTACCTGCTCACCGTCTACTACGCCATCCAGCTCGGCGTCTCCAGCGGTACGACGGCACTGATCGACGGCACCCAGCCGCTGGTCGCGGGAGCGCTCGCCGGCCCGCTGCTGCGCGAGTACGTCTCGCCCCGGCAGTGGCTGGGCCTGTGCCTGGGTCTCGGCGGAGTCGCCCTGGTCACCACGGCCGACGCGGCGGCGACGACGGGAGTGGCCTGGTGGACCTACCTGGTCCCGTTCGCCGGGATGCTCTCGCTGGTCGCGGCCACCTTCCTCGAACGGCGCTCCCGCACCCGGGTGACCCCGGCCGTGTCCATGACCGTCCACTGCGCCACCAGCGCCCTCGTCTTCACGGCCGTCGCGCTCGCCACCGGCACCGCGACCCCGCCCACCACCGGGTCCTTCTGGCTGGCCACGCTCTGGCTCGTGACCCTCTCCACCTTCGGCGGGTACGGCCTGTACTGGCTCGTCCTCCAACGCTCCGGAGTCACTGAGGTCAACACCCTCATGTTCCTCATGGCCCCGGTCACGGCCGTCTGGGGGGCGTTGATGTTCGGCGAGCCCTTCACCACGCAGACCGCGGTGGGTCTGGCGGTCGCCTTGACGGCGGTGGGGGTGGTGCGCGGGGCGGGTTCCCGCAGGGCGGAGGCGGAGGCAGAGGCGAAGGCGGAGGTCGCCGGTCAGTGACGGGTGGGTCGATAGATGAGCTCCTGGATGTGCCCGTCGAGCGTCCGGCTCTCCAGCAGCTCCAGGTCGAAGTCGGCCGCGTCCTGGAAGATCGGGGCCAGCCCGGTCCGTCCCGTGATGACGGGGAAGAGCGTCACGTGCAGGCGGTCGACCAGTCCCGCGGCCATCAGCGCCCGGTTCATCGCCAGACTGCCGTGCGAGCGCAACGGCACCTCGGACTCCTCCTTGAGCCGGGCGACGACGTCCACGGCGTCCCCGCTCACGACGGCCGCGTCCGGCCAGCCGAGCGAGTCCTCCAGGGTCGTCGACACCACGGTCGTCGGCAGGTTCCGCATCCTGGTGACCCACGGGTCCCGCACGTCGGACCCCTCGCTGCTCTCGGCCAGCATCTGCGCGAAGTCCCGAAAGGTGTGCGCCCCGAAGACCATCCGCTGCTCCGCGCCGTACACATCGAGACGACGGTCGAGCAACTCGGGGCCCTGCTTGCCCCAGTAGCCGGTCCAGTCCCCACCGGCGGCACCGTAGCCGTCGAGGCTGCAGAAGAAGTCGAAGGTGTAGGTGGCGGTCATGGGGCCCTCCTGGAGAACGGTCGATCGAGACGGGTGTGTCCGGGCGACCACTCCGAACGAACTCCGGCGACCGCCATATACGTAGACCCGGCCTGTACCTGAAACTCATCGGGCCGCGTCAGGACGTCACGACTGCGAGGCGCCCGGAGTTTCGCAGACCGCGCTCAGGGGCGGCTCGCCGTGTCGATGTACGCCTTGGTGACGTCGGTGATGAAGCCGCGGCTGCTGTCGGGGCTGAGGGCCAGGGCCTGGAGGTGCTCGTGCATCACGCTGTAGTGCTGCACGTCGGATGGCTTCTCCAGGTAGAGATCGCTGGTGAACCGTTCCAGATACACCACTCCGCCGGGGTTCTCGGCGAACGTCACGATGGAGAACTGCCCCGACAGGCCCGGATGGGCACCCGCGGTGTGCGGGAGGACCTGCACCGTGATGTGCGGTTCCGTGCCGAGCGCGTTCAGGTGCTCCAGTTGTTCACGCATGACGTCAGGACTGCCGACGACGCGGCGCAGTGCCGATTCGTCCAGAACGACCCACAGACGCAACGGGCAGGCCGGGTCGTAGATCCGGTGCTGCCGGCGCAGCCGCACCTTGAGGCGCCTGGCGGCCTGTTCGGCAGTGGGCTGAGGGATCGTTTCCCTGATGACGGCGTGGGCGTAGGCGGGAGTCTGCAGCAGGGCGGGGATCGTCATGGGCTCGTAGGTGTGGAGGACGGCGGCGTCGGTCTCCAGTGCGATGTAGACGCGCTGGGGGATGTCGCCGTAGGCCTGCCACCAGCCCTGCTGTCCGGACTCCTTGGCCATCTGGAGCAGGGAGTCGATGACCTGCTGGTCCGTCACTCCGTAGATCGTGCACAGGTCGCGTACGTCGCGGGGGCTGATGGCACGGTTGCCGTTCTCCAGATGGCTGATCTTGGGCTGGGAGACCATGAGCCGCTCGGCCGCTTCCGTGCTCTTCAGCCCACTGGCCAGGCGGAGCCGGCGGAGCTCGGCTCCCAGACGGCGTCTCCTGAGGGTGGGATTGGTTGTCGCCGCCATGAGCGGTGTACCTCCGGCTCCAAGTCATCGTGCTGATGCGCAGATTGCCAGGGAGCGAAGATTGTTGATCAAGCGCCATGCCGTCATGTTCGACGGTCAACCAAGACGGACCGTGACCTTGTCATTTGCCCGGCGGCCGACGTGGTGCGTCCTGCCGGAGGCGCGGATGATGCGGGCCCGGCAGCGGAGGACCTCAGCCCTCGGGCATCGGCGAACCGTTTGCGGACTTCGGGCCGGACGGCGGCCGGCCATCACGATCGCCTGCCGGGCGGGGCACCGGCCTGGACTCCTTTCGGCTGTCCGGGCGGCCGCCCTGCGGAGGGACGGATCCGAGCCCCGTTGCCTGACCGGGTGCCAGTGCCGGCACGCCGCATCGCGGGGTACCGCGCCGAAGGAGCTGAGGCAGCAGCGTGTAGAAGCGGTCGGGAAGGAACACGGCGTCCGCGACGATCATCGTGCCCGAGAAGAGAGGCAGTCCCAGGACCACCGCGATGGCGACGTGCATGCCCAGAAGCAGGGCCAGGACGGGGTACTTGAGTCGGCCGAAGAGCACGAACGGGAAGGCGACCTGGGTAAGAACGGTCAGGTAGCCGACGGCCGCCATCGCGAGCGGGTACTGGTCCATGGCGTGGGAGAGCGCGGGCCACGGCTGGAAGAGCTCCAGGTTCAGCACGTAGTGGAGCGCGGTGCCGTCGTCCCAGAAAGAGCCCTGGACCTTGTAGAGACCGGCCGATCCGTAGAGGAAGCAGACCTGTGCCGCGATCACGAAGACACCGCAGTTGTGCACCACGGCGACCAACGTGGTGCGGGCCGCCCGCAGGTCCTGCGCGGCAGCGCTGCGCGCCCGCGGCGGTACGCCGTCCGCACGGGCCGCCTTGATCCGTGCTCTGCGCGCGTCCAGGGACCAGCGCCGGCCGCACGCGGTGAGCGTGAGGTAGAGGGCCATCAGCAGGAGGAGGTTGTCGCCTCCGTCCGTCATGAAGACCGACCTGGCGTGGAAGGAGGCCACTACGACGGCGAAGAGCACGGAGGTGGCCCGGGTCCGCCAGCCCAGCATGAACAGCGCGGACGTCACGAGGGCCAGCGCATAGCAGAGCTCGAAGTAGGCACGGCTGTCCGACAGGATCAGGAAGCTGTACCAGCCCGTCTGGTCGAAGAGCTGTGCCGCCAGTGCAGGTGTCCACGGGGAGCCGGGACCCCAGATCTCGGACCGGTGGGGGAACTCCCGCAGGAGGAAGACCAGGTAGAGCAGCCCGTAGCCGATACGCAGAACCGACGTGGCGTACAAGGACACCGGCCGGCCGGTGAGCATGTCCCAGAAGGCGGCGGCTCGGGCGAGTAGCAGACGGCGGACTGCGTCCGAGGCCGCCCCTGCCCCGCCCACGGACCTGCCCGGTGCGGTCTTCGTGGCCGTCGTGGCCGTCGTGGCGGGAAGTTCGTGGATCTGCTCATTTCCCATGCGGGGTCACCTTCCACCAGGGCAGGAGCCGGTTGTCCACCGGCGTCGGCGGCCGACGCCCGGCCGCGGTGCCGGGCGCGGCGACGGGCAGAGTGACGACCCGGAGCTGGATGAACTCGAACGTGCCTGCGCGGTGACCGGCGACGCGCTCTGCGGCGATGTTGCTCAGGTACTTCTGCATCATCACGGCCCGCGGCGAACGTGACGTGTCGTCCGTTCCGTGGGTGTCGGCGTAGGAGGCCCAGGCGCGGCGCAGGAGGTTCTGGGCCGTGTGGCTGGGAAATGGATCGTGTGCCACGGCGGCGCGGTCCAGTGCGGTCAGATCGATCCAGGGGCTGACCCTGACCGATCCGCCGGGCGCGGTGTGCGCGGTCCTCGCCATGACGCGTCGGTTGACGGAGTCGGGGTTGGGGGCGAAGAGCCGCCAGTTCTGCTCGAAAAGGGGGTACACCCACGCGTCGACCTGACGGCTGTACCGCTGCGAGACGGGATTGGCCGGCGCCACATGGAGAAAGACGGCACCGACATGGACCAGGGTCGCCACCAGACACATGAGGACGACTGTGTGCAGCCCCGCTCTCAGCGCCCTGGCACCCCCTGTCCGCTTGCCGGGTGGGTCCGCGCCCTCACGCTGCTTCCCCGGCAACGGGCCGGCATCGGACCGTCGGCTCTCCGGCACGTGTGTTGAACCAATTCCGCTCGACACCGCCCACCTTGCTTTCTCGTGTCCGCGCCTTCTTGTGTCCGCTGCCCGGCGTCCGGGGTTGTGGTGGACCGGCACCGGCGGCGCGCGGCGGAATCGAGATCCCGTCGCGCGCCGTCATCCGGTGGTCGGACCTTTCGCGACCTGCCGATCAGCTCTTGTCGTGGACTTCCTGGCCGTCGAACTTCGGTGCGTCGTCGTAGCCGTAGTTGTCCGAGCCGTAGTCGTCCGAGCCGTAGTTGTCGGAGCCGGTGTGGTCGCCCTTGCCGTGGCCGTTGCCGTGCCCGTTGCTCTCATCGGGCCGATCGCCATGGTCGTGGTCCGGCTTCCCGGGCGCACCCTGGTATTCGTCGCCCGGCTTGCCGTTGTGGTCGGGGCCGCCACCGTGGTCCGCTCCGCCACCGTGGCCCGGCCCGCCGTGCTCACCCGGGTTGCCGCCGTGCTCACCGGGTTGGTCCGCGGGCTGTCCCGCGGTGTTTCCGGCTGTGTTGCCCGCGGTGTTCCCGGCCGTGTTGCCAGTGGTGTTGCCAGACGTGTTCCCGGAGGTGACGTTGTTGCCCGCCGTGCTCCCGTCACCGGTGCCGCCCGTGACGCTGACGACGGGCCCGCCCAGGAGACCACCGCTGACCAGCCCACCGCTGGTCAGCCCACCACCGATCAGACCGGCGGTGGTGCCGGTCGTCGATCCAGGCGTGGGGCCGTTCGGGGTTCCAGCCGTCGTTCCAGTGGTCGTTCCGGTGGTCGTTCCGGTCGTCGTCGAGCCGGTGGAGCACGAGTTGAGGAAGATCCGGTTGGTGTCGAGCGTCACGGCGCCGTTGCGGGCGAGCGCCCGGCCCTCGATGTTCGTCCCCGTGGTCACGTGAATGTCCGTCAGCGCCATGATGGTGCCCACGAAAGTGGAATTCGTCCCGAGGGTGGCCGAACTGCCGATCTGCCAGTACACGTTGCACGGCGAAGCGCCGTTCGTCAGGAGCACCCGGCTGGAGGACGCCGTCGTCAGGGCTTCCGGAATCTGGAAAACCCAGACGGAATTCGGATTGCCCCCTGCGTCCAGGATCAGGTCGCCGGTGATCCCGACACCGGAGGAAGCCTTGTAAACGCCCGGAAGCAGTGTGGTGCCAGTTCCGATGCCCGCCGCGAGGGCGAAGTCCACGGCCTGCCCTGCCGCCTGGTTGTATGCCGTGACCAGGTCGGACTTGGCCTGCAGCGCCACGGCGTCGGCGGCGTGCACGGCGCCGAGCACCTCGCCGGGCGGGAAGCCGGTGATGGCCGGGTTCGGATGGGTGCCGAGGTCGTGGCTGATCACGGTGGGGCCGGTGTTGGTGACTCCCGCGCCCGCGAGCACCGAGAAGCTCGCCGCCGTGGCCAGCGGTACCGGCGTGGCGATGGCGACTGCCTGGGCGGGCGACAGGACGACCAGCGCGGCGGCGACCGTTGCGGCGAGGGCCGAGGCCAGTACGCCGGGCAAAGTGCGGCGGCGAGCCATTTCAGGGATCTGCAACTTCATCAAGATGCCATTTCCTGTGGGAGGCGTGGCGTGCCGGGCCCTGAACAAACGCCCGGGGAGCCTTGATCTGACGGTGCATATTACGGAGGAATCTTCGGAAGGTGGCATAGGACGAGGGAGAGTTGCTTTATCAAACGCCAATCCCTCGAATGCGGGGCATCTATTGGGGAATTCGTATTTCCGATTATCCGGCGTATTGAGCTTCTTTGAGCTTCTTCGAGCTGGCCACCGATCAGGTGACGGTCCACGAAGCGCAACGAGCGAGGCCCGTGGGTCCCAGCGCGCGATGGTGGCACTGGTGTACCTGCGTGAACACACCACCCTGGCGAAGATCGCTGCCGGGTTCGGGATCAGCGAGTCCACCACCCACGCCTACACCAGTGCGGTCATTCGCCTGCTTGCCGGACGGGCGCCGGGTCTGCTGAAGGTCCTGCGCGAGGCCGATGCGGACTTCGTCCTGCTGGACGGCACGCTCGCCGAGTGCGACCGGGTCGGCGACGGACGGGCCGACTACTCCCACATGCACCGCCGGCACGGGGTGAACGTGCAGGTGATCACCGACCCGGGCGGCCGACTTCTGTGGCTCTCACCCTCACTGCCGGGCCGAGCTCACGACCTGACCGCAGCCCGCAGCCCGCACCCACCGGATCATCCGCATCTGCGAGCGCCAGGGCGTCCCCATCCTGGCCGACCTCGCCTACCAGGGCGGCGGCCCCTGGGTGACCACGGGCATCAAACGCAGGCCCCTGCAGGAACTCACCCTCACCGAGAAGACCGTCAACCGGTCCCTGGCCGCGGCCCGGGCACCGGTCGAGCGCGGCGTCGCGCGCCTGAAGTCCTGGCGGATCTCCCGCAGATCCCGGTGCAGTCCAAACCGCATGACGTCAATCGCCAAAGCCGTCCTCACCCTGGAGCGGCAACGCTGAAGAAGCTCAATGTTCTTCGTCTCGTGGTGGTACACGCGAAGCTCCTGCTCTGAGCTGCGGAAACGAGCCCGCTGTCGGCGGTCGATGGCAGCTTGGTCCGGAAATGGCCCGGATCTTGATCTCGGGCACCCGATCCGGACCGTCCCCGGGCGTTCAGCAATTCGGCGATGCGTTCACCGACAGGTCCTGCCGCTTTGTGGCGCGCCCGTGCTGCGATGGCGCGAAGGGACCGTGCGTCTATGACCGGGTGGCTCCGCAACTCCAGCCGGTCGATGGCCTTCAGGGCGGCCTGCCGGTGTACCGAAACAGGCGCTGATTCGCCGGAGCACCGGGAGAGCCCGGGGATCCCCGTCGCCGGGGACGGGTTCAGCATTGCTGTCAACCGACGTCGAAGAGATTCGGCAGTCGAAGGAGGTAACGGGTGCGGTCGTGGCGTTTGATCCACTCGAACTCGGGGGGCCGGTACAGCGGGGTGACGGTGCAGCGTTCCGCGGCCGAACCGATCCCGTCCAGCAGGGCGTTGACGGCCAGCCGGGCCGAGGTGTTGGCGCCTTCCATGGTGGCCAGATCGATGGGCACGGCCACATAGTCGCCGGACAGGAAGAGGTTGGGGATCTTCGTAGCCGATCGCGGACGGTGGTGGAAGGTCCCTGTCGGATGGATGAGCAACTGCTCCTCGTTGACCGGGTTCGGAGTGCCGAGGCCGTCGACGGCCGGGTCGAGGAACCAGGAGTGCAGCACGGAGTCCTTCAGGACCGTACGGCCGCTGTCATTGAGCGCCGCCTTCAACTGCGCCCACACCTCGCGGGCGACTTCGGCGCGGGTGCACTGCTTGGCGGTCTTGCCGTACAGGATGCCCGGCTGGTCCCACTCGGAGACGTCCACGGACAGACAGTCCGCGACCGTGCCGTCGCCGAAGTCGGCAGGGAAGTCGTGTCCCGGCCAGTGCTGGGCCTGGGCGATCGCGGTCAGCGACCAGGGGGAGTCGATGAGGTCGAGGTGGCCGTGCAGTATCGGCGTGCGTTCGGTCAGATAGAACTGGATGCCGGTCATCCAGTCCGTCTCCAGCCGGTCGCACTCGGCCAGTTGGGGATCGGCGGCGCGCACGGCGGAGTTCCAGGTGCGGCGCGCGTGCTCGACCGGCATGGCCGAGATGTAGTGGTCGGCGGTGACAGTCCGGCGGGCACCACCCGGGTCCTCCACGACGGCGCCGGCGATCCGGCCCGTGTCCAGGATCAGGTCCCGCACGGTCCAGCCGATGTGGAACTCGACCCCGAGTGACTTCAGGTACGTCACCCAGGGGTCGATCCAGGCCTCGTTGGTGGGCGCGTTGAGGATCCGGTCCAGCGGTCCGTCCGCGCCCCGCCCGAGGAGGTTGAAGGCGAAGGCCTCCAGCAGGGTGGCGACGGTACGGGTGCTGGCCTCTTCCGCCTTGGTGGCCACGATGTTGCGGGTGATGCCAATGGCGAGGATCCGCTGGTAGTCGTACGACATCCGTTCGGCCCGTACGAACTCCCACCACGGCATCTGCTCCCAGGTCTCGTCGCGGCGTTCATCGCAGCTGGTGAGGAAGACCAGGAAGCGGTTGGCGAAGTAGAGGGCCTCGTGGAGGGGGAGGTTGAAGGCGGTGTCCAGGACCGAGGTGAGGGCGCGGCGGATCTCGTCGGGGGTGAGTTCGGCCGGGGTGTTGCCGGGCCACGGAAGCGGGATCCGGATGTCCTCGCGGCCGCCCGACCGGGCGAACAGCATCTCCTTGGGGGCGACGAGGTTGTCGTGGACTCCGTTGGGGTTGCCGGGGAAGGGGATGCGCCGCATGGTGTCGGGCAGGTTGTGGTAGATGCCGGGGATGAAGCGGAAGCCGTGCTCCCCGGGCAGGGGCCCGCGGCCGCCCGTGCCGCTGTCCGGTACGTCCATGCTGCGGGCCTTGCCGCCCAGCGCCTTGCGTTCGTAGACCGTGACCCGGAAGCCCCGTTCGGCGAGTTCGTGGGCGGCCGTGAGCCCGGCGACGCCTCCGCCCAGTACGGCCACGGTCTGTGCGGCGGCGCCGTTGCGGGCCGCGGCCCGTTGGGGGGTCGCGAGGGCGACCCCGCCGCCGGCGGCCGCGGCCGAACCCAGGAACCCTCTGCGTGTGGTGCCGCCCATCGCTACCCCTTACCGTAGGTAACCACCGGCGCACGAGGATATGGGCGACGCACCGATCCCGGAAGACGGCCAACGGAGCTTTGGCCTCTTTGGCTTGATGCCGCATCACCTCGGCGCACCCGACGGCGCGCGGCCAAGGCGTTCCAGATCCCACTGCGGCCAGCCGCATGCCGAGAGGCGGGGAAGTGTTGAGGGAGCGAATTTCATCCTGAATGCGGGCACGTGGTCCGGAGATTCGGGGGCGCAGTCGCCCCGGGCCTCGGTCCGGACGGCCCCGCGCGGAGCAGCCGGTGGTGGGCGCGCTGTAGAACGGCGGCGACCGAGGTCGGGTAGGGCTGTGGCGGCGGCTGGAGCGTCGGGGGCAGCGGTGTAGACGAGGACGGTCGCGCCGTCCAGGTCCAGGTCTCGGGGGGAGGGGGACTTCCGGGCCGTCAGCGAAGAACTCCGCGGTGACTACTCATCGTGCTTCGGGAGGTCCAGTTCCGCCCACACCGTCTTGCCGACCGTGAGTCTTTCCACCGCCCAACGTCCCGCCAGTACGCGGACGATGAGCAGCCCCCGCCCGAACTGGTCGTCGGGGTGGGAGGGGCGGGTGCCGGGGAGGCGTTCGCCTCTCGGGTCGGTCACCGCGATGCGGAGGGCGGTGGTGGTGAGGGTCGTCTCGACGCGGAAGAGGCGGTCTCGTAGGCAGCCGTGCAGCAGGGCGTTCGTGCACAACTCGCTTGCCACCAGGGCTGCGTCGCCGGCGAGGGCGGGGTGGCCCCAGTCGACGGCGAGTGCGGCGACGCGTCTGCGGGCGAGGGGGATGCTGTGCGGGTACGGGGTGTAACTGACCTGGTCGTGGCGGTCGTAGGACTTGGGTGGGCCGGGAGGGCAGGCGTCGGTCACGGGTTCCTCCGGGGGCGGGGGAGCGGGCGAGTTGGGGTGGCTCCGCCATGCGGGCAGCACGGTGCACTTCCGCCAACTGAATTCGCTGTGTGTGCGGTCGAGTACTGAAGGTAGTGACGTGCTGAACCGTCGCGCAAGCGGTCTCGGGGAAATATGTCTCCGATTTCGCTTGTGTTGTGGCTCCGGTGAACCTCACACTGACCACGATCAGGAGGTGACCCGAGGTGTCCACAGGCCGGTTCACGCGCGGAACCCGCGTATCCACAGTCCTGGCGCGCAAGTTGGGCGGTGAACTGCTGAGGCTGCGGGACCGGGCCGGCCTGACCCAGCCGCAGGCTGCGGAGGCGCTCTCGGCGACGGCCGCCAAGGTGGCCAAGATGGAGCGCGGGTGGGTGCCGTTCCGCGATCCCGACATCAAGATCCTGTGCGAGCTGTACGGCGTGGCCGAACCGAAGGCCGTGGAGAGGCTGTTGAGCCTCGCCAGGACCGACCGGGAGCGGCGCAAGGCCAAGGGGTGGTGGAACCAGTACCCCGAGTTGCGATCCCTCGTGGAGTACGTCGCCCTGGAGGACATCGCGACCGGCGTCCGGACCTGGCAAGGGGCCTTCGTCCCCGGCCTCCTGCAAACGCCGGACTATGCCAGGGCGCTGGCGATCGGCAACGCCGACTGGGACGAGCCGGGTGAGATCGAGCGGTTCGTGGAGGCGAAGGTCGCCCGGCAGGGGCGGCTGAAGGACAGCAGCCCGCTCGATCTATGGGCCGTGGTCGGCGAAGGAGCGCTGCGTCAACTGGTCGGCGGCCGTGAGGTCATGCGTGCCCAACTGACCCACCTCGTCGAGGTGTCCCGGCTCCCCAACGTAAAGCTTCAGGTGGTCCCGTTCCTCGCGGGCTCCCACCCCGGCATGACCAGCGCCTTCAGCGTCGTCTCCTTCGCCGAACCCGGCGCGATGGACGTGGTCTACATGGATACGACCTCGTCTACGCTGTGGCTGGAGAGCGAGGCGGACGCCGCACGGCACAACACCAAGTTCGAGCGGATCGCAAGGAACGGACTCGCCCTTCACGATTCCGTCGAGTTGATCGAACGCATCCGCAAGGAGCTGTGACCGTGCCGCACTTCGAGTTCGCCAAGTCCAGCCACAGCAGCGGCAACGGCGAGTGCGTCGAAGTCGCCCGCAACCGCCCCCACACCGTCGCCGTCCGCGACTCCAAGACCCCCCACGGGCCGATACTCCAGGTCGTCCCCGACACCTGGACCACCTTCATACGTGCCCTGCACCACACTCACCCCTGACCAGACCCCATGTCCTGGACCGAAGCCGAATACCTCGACCTCCTCCAGGCCGGTCCTGGGCCGCGGCACTCGACTGGTACCCCTACGAACCCGCCGACGAGCCCTACCGCGGCCTGGTCTTCCACGACGAGGCCTGGCACTGGGCCATGAGTCGGATCTACGGGGAGCGTTACACCGTCGAGCATCCCGAACTGGCCGATCCGTCCCCCGAGTAACCGGCCCTGACCTGACGCCCACACCGCCAGGTCACCGCTGCCCACGGACTCGACCTGCCGGAACCCCATCCCACCCAAAAACCGGTCGCCCCACCCCCACCCCTCCCCCTACCCTCACCCCATGCAGCGCGCCCAAGCCAGAGCCATCCCCTCCATCACGACGACGCCGGAGCAGGTCCCGGCGCGCTGACAGCTGACGCAGTCCGAAGCCCCGGGGCGAGTGCCCCGGGGTTTTGTCGTTCCCGTCGGTTCCTCGCCCCCCGATGAGCGAGGGAGACCCCCATGAAGTCCTTGGAGCCCATGCACGACCACCGTCGGCTCGGCCGCGCGCTGGAGCTGTTCGACACCGATCCCCTGATGGGCGCGGGGCTGCCGTACTGGCTGCCCGACGGGGCCGTCGTACGGCATGTCCTGGAGGAGTACGTCAGGGAGGTGGAGCGGGCCGCCGGATACCGGCACGTGTACTCGCCGGTGCTCGGGAAGCGGGAGCTGTACGAGATCTCCGGGCACTGGTCGCACTACGGCGACGACATGTTCCCGCCGATGCGGCTCGGCGGCGAGGAGGTCGTGCTGCGGCCCAGCCTCTGCCCCCACCACGCCCTCATCTATCGTTCACGGTCCCACAGCTACCGTGAACTGCCCCTGCGCATCGCCGAGTTGGGCGGCATGTACCGCTCGGAACTGTCCGGCGTCCTCGGCGGCCTCACCCGCGTCCGCTCCATCCAGCTCAACGACGCCCACATCTTCTGCACCCCGGAACAGGCCGTGGCCGAGGCCCGCGCCGCCCTCGACCTCATCCGGCGCGCCTACGACGACCTCGGCATCCGAGCGGCCAGGTACCGACTGTCGCTCCCGGGAGACTCCGGCAAGTACGTCCCCGACCCGCAACTCTGGCGCCGCGCCACCGCCCTCCTCGAAGAGGTCCTCGACGGCGTCGACCACGAGTCCGTCGAGGGCGAGGCCGCCTTCTACGGCCCCAAGATCGACGTGCAGATCACCGACCCCGCCGGCCGCGAGTCCACCCTCTCCACCGTCCAGATCGACTTCCACCAGCCCGAACGCTTCGACCTCCACTACATCGGCCCCGACGGCGCCAAACACCGCCCGGTGATGGTCCACCGCAGCATCATCGGCAGCGTGGAGCGGGCGGTCGCCCATCTCATCGAGGCACACGGCGGCGCCTTCCCGGTGTGGCTCGCCCCCGTGCAGCTGATGGTCCTGCCGGTCGCGGAGGCACAGGAGGAACGGGCCCATGAGCTCGTACGGCGGGCCGAAGCACGCGGCATCCGGGCCGAACTCTCCGCCCCCGGCCACGGCACCCTCGGCGCCCGCGTCCGCGCCGCACGCCTCGTGCCGTACCAGGCGGTGATCGGGGAGCGGGAGGCCGACGCGGGCTGTGCGGCCGTACGGCTGCGGGACGGGCGTAGGCCGGGAGCCGTGCCGGTCGGCGAGCTGCTGGAACAGATCGCTGCCCGCCGCGGTGATCGCGGGGCCGAACTCTGGGCGGCTGCGTAAGGTCGATCCGTACCGCCAGTGACGAAAGGACCCCGCCGTGACCGGTCAGCCCATCCCGGTGATCATCGACTGCGACACCGGTGTCGACGACGCCCTGGCCCTGCTGTTCGCCGTACGGCACCCGGCCATCGATCTGCGCGCGGTCACCTGTGTCGCCGGGAACACCGACGTCGACGGCGTCGTGCGCAACACGCTGACCGTCCTTGAGCAGGCCGGGGCCGGGGACATCCCCGTCGCCCGGGGTGCCGCGCGGCCGCTGATCGAGCCGGTGCGTGCCGCGCACCACGTGCACGGGCTGGACGGCATGGGTGACCTGGGGCTGCCCGCGCCGACCCGGGTCGCGGTGGACGTCGACGCCGTGACCCTGCTCAGGCGGGAGATCCTCGCCTCCCCGACGCCGGTCACCCTCATCCCCACCGCGCCCCTGACGAACATCGCCCTGCTGCTCCGCACCCACCCCGACGTGGTGCGGAACATCGAGCGGATCGTGTTCATGGGCGGCGCGGTGGCGACCGGGAACGCCACCCCCGTCGCGGAGTTCAACGTCTGGCACGACCCCGAGGCGGCCGCCGTGCTGCTCACCGCCGGGGTCCCGATCACGATGTACGGCCTGGACGTGTTCGAGCGGGTCATCGTCCCCGCCGCCGACGTCCAGCGGCTGCGGGCGAGTTCGGAGCCCAGCCTGCGCATGGCCGGGGACCTCCTCGCCCACCGCGACCCGGCCACCTCCGGTGACCCCACCCCCACCGGTGGCCTCGGCGACGCGGGCGCGGTGTGCGCGGTCGTCGACCCGGAGGGGCTGACCACCGAGCTGCTGCCGGTGGAGGTGAGCCTCGCCCCCGGCCCGACGCGCGGCCAGACCGTCGTCGACCGCCGCCGCCGTCCCGGTGAGTCCGAGATCCACGAGGGCGAGCGTGAAGTGACCCTCGTGGACGTGGCGTTGGGCGTCGACGTGGAGCGGTACGTGAAGCTGTGGCTGACGGCGGTGGAGGGGGCCTAGCCTCTCGCGGCGCGGTCCCAGCGGTCCCTCAGGAACTGCTGACGCTCCACCGCTGCTCCACCTTCGCGAGCCGCCAGTAGGCGATCGCCGCCGCCCACACCACCACGAACAGGCCGACGATGACGTAGCCGACGTTGTCGAGGTCGATGTCGGCGATCCAGGTGGTGAGGGCGTCGGTGAGGTCGAGCTTGTCGTGCAGGACGCCGACGAGCTCGATCGTGCCGATGAAGAAGGCGACCGCGATGGACAGCCCGGTGATGGCGAGGTTGTAGAAGACCTTGCGGACGGGGTTGGAGAAGGCCCACTGGTAGGCGAAGTTCATGAACGTGCCGTCGAGCGTGTCGAACAGGCTCATGCCGGCGGCGAAGAGCAGCGGCAGGCAGAGGATGGCGTACCAGGGAAGGCCCGCGGCCGCCCCCGACCCGGCCATCACCATCAGGGTCACTTCCGTGGCCGTGTCGAAGCCGAGCCCGAACAGGAAGCCCAGCGGGAACATCTGCCCCGGCCGGGTGATGGACTTGGTGAGCCGGCCGAGGATCCGGTTCATGAAGCCGCGCGAGTCGAGATGCTGCTCCAGCTCCTTCTCGTCGTACGTCCCCGCCCGCATCGCCCGGAAGACCTTCAGGATGCCCAGCAGGGCGACCAGGTTGAGGGCGGCGATGAGATAGAGGAACGACCCGGAGACCGTCGTACCGAGAAACCCGAGCACCTGGTGGGTACTTGACCCCTCGTTCATGACCTTGCCGGCCAGCTGGGTGCCGCCGGCGATCAGCGCGGCGAGCACGACCACGACACTGGAGTGCCCGAGCGCGAACCAGAACCCCCCGGACACCGGCCGCTTGCCGTCCGCCATCAGCTTGCGCGTGGTGTTGTCGATCGCGGCGATGTGGTCGGCGTCGAAGGCGTGCCGCATCCCGAGGGTGTAGGCGGTGATGCCGAGTCCGATGCCGAAGGCCTTGTCGCCCACCTCGTAGTGCTCGGGGACGACGAGCAGGAAGAGGATGCCGAAGGCGACGACGTGCAGGGCGGCTATCGCGGCCATCAGACCGACCGTCTTGACGGTGTCCTCGCGACGCCAGCGGAAGGAGACGGGGGCGGCGGCGGTCTCGTGCAGGGCGGTCTCGGGCCGCGCAGTCTCGGGCAGCGCAGGATCAGTCATACGGTGGTCACTCCAGCACCTCGTGGATGAACGCGTGAGCTGCCGTGGCCGGTCTCCTGGCTTACGGGTCGTACGTTTCCCTGCCCGCCTTCCCGGCCTGATGGTGAGGGCCAGTGGCTGTCCCGTGAGGGACGTGGGAGGGGAACTCCCCGATCACAGTGGCGAGGGCCGCACCGGAATGGACCTTTGAGGGGTCGTCACCGGCTTCCCGAGCACCACGGCCCGCCCACCGTAGGCGGGGACGGGGGTTCCTGCATAGCTGCACACCTGCGCAGGTATGGAAGATCACACAGAGCCGCCTGCGAGGATGTGCGCCATGCACCTCGTCCCGGCCGACCGAGCCGACCGCCGCACGATCGACGGACACCGGGTGTGCGACGCCATCGCCGCGATCGGCGACCCGGGACACGTCCGCACCTGGTCCGACCGCTTCGCCCTCCTGGCCGACCCCAACCGTCTCGCCCTGCTGCTCGCCCTGTACCGGACCGGCCCCCTGGCCGTCTCCGACCTCGCGATCGCGACCGGCATGAACGACCCGGCCGTGTCCCAGGCGCTACGGCTGCTGCGGGCGGCCGGGGTCGTGGCGGGCGAGAAGGAGGGGCGGGTGGTGCGGTACCGGGTGGTGGACGAGGCGGTACGGGGGCTGTTGCAGCAGGTGTCGTGAGGGGGCGGGGCAGGCGAGGCCCTGGGGGACGACTCCGGATTCCTGTGGGGCAGGGGCAGTTCAGCGGCACTGAAAGACCGGGCATCCGTCACCATGCCTGTGTACCGTGCCCCTATGACCGACAACCGAAAGGGCCGTGCCGCGTAGGCGCCCCTCAGCCCTGAGGGCTGAACTGCCGATCCGTCGCGTGAGCCCGCGACGGTACCCGGCCATCGACGGCCTCTCCGCACGCTGCATGGCCGATCTGCGCCGCCTCGAACGATCCCGCTCCTTCCTCGAGGACACGGTTGAAGCGTTCCGGCGCTGGAAAACTCTTGCCCACGGACCGCTCAGGCTGATCGCGGACCCGACGACAGCGCAGCGATGCGGCATTCCCGGCTGTTGTGACGTGGGCTACTTCCGCGATCACCTCGAAGCCGTTCTGCACGCCCTGCCCAAGAAGAGCGCCCGAGAGTTGCGCGCTGTCCTGACCCCCCTCGACGACGAGATTCTGCGGCGGGCGAAGGTCATCCAGGTCGACAATCTCGGCGTGCCGTGGTGGCGGGACCAGCTCTAGTCCAGGAGGCGTGAGCGCTGCTCAACTCGCTTGACACGGTGGTGCCGCCGTGAGGTGATCCATGCACCGTGATCCTTTGGGGGGACCTTGTCGTACGTGGCCGTGACGCTTGCTGGTGCCGACACACCGGGTGAGCATCTCCAACTGGCGGCCTTCACGGCCATGGCCGCGATCGTCTTCATATGGCTGGGGCGACGGCAGCGCAGCACGGGGCGCAACGTGCTCGCACCGAGCGAGACGATGAGGGCCGGTGACCGGCTCATCCCGGCACCACCCCCGAGCCGCGGGCACCGTAGAGCAGGGTGGGTGTGGATCGCCTTCGGCTGCGTCTTCCTCCTGCCGGCGGTGTTCAACCTCCTGGCGGCGATCCGTGAACTCATCGACTGACAACTCGCCGCCGTGGGGGTGGCATCGACAGGAGGACCCGCGTCGCTGAGGATGCCGGGGTGACCGATGACGAACTGGTCCTGGCGGTCCGTACGCATGTGGCCGGCAGAGAGCTGCCCGGCGGCTGCTGAAGCGGATGTATCTCGAGGTCGCCAACGGTGGCTTCGGGCCCTGGCGGGCGGTGTCGCCGACCGTGCGTCCGGGCCGGGCCGCCGAGACCCGGAGCAGTCGGCCGCGGTCGTCGGTGAGCGCGATGACGAGCAGGCCATGGCATTTGCCCTTGTCGGAGTGGTTCTTCCGGTTCTCTTTGCCGGTGCGCCGCCGGGTGCGGATCAGCGTGCCGTCCAACGGCACCACCCCGCCACCACAGCGCAGTACCGCGAGCACGATGGCGGCGGTCTTCCCCGAGGGCAGGGCCGCCACCGTGAGCTGATCTTCTCGCAGTGGCCGCGTATCAGATCGGCGAGCCAGTTCAGGGTGGCACTCGACAGCGGCAGGCGGGCGGTGTGGACAAGGCCGCCGTCGGGACGCTTGTGCAGCCGGCCGCGGTCGGCGAGCTTGGTCATCTTCGTCCGCAGCGGCTCCAGCTTGCCGCGCACCGAGGCGTCCAGGCCCAGCCGTTCGCCGACTGCCCTGACCTGCACCGGGCCGTCGGCCTCCCGCACGATCGCCTGGATCTTGCGGTAGTCGCCGGGCAGCGCCCTCATGGGCCGCGTCGCTGCGGTGCGGTGCGGTGCGGGATGAGCAGGACTGCTCGCCCGGCCACTCGCACCCAGCTCGGCGAGTTCTCGACGCTCCCCGCACCACAGACGACCGCTCTGCCCCTCACGCCAAAGGCCCGTACAACCACGGGACTTGAAGCCGCCTGGTTTCAGCCTGCGAACGTTTCTGCCCGCGAGTTCTGCGAGAGGTATTGACGCTGATCACCGGAACCCTATTATCCAGTTGCTCGAAACTTCGACCCATGTTCGCCATGTCGAACACCGGAGTCGCTTGCTCAAGGATGACGAGGTCCTTATGCACAGACGAATTTTCAGCCGCAGACGTCCGCCTGCGGTGCTCGCTGCCGTGGTCGCGGCCCTGGCCGCGCTGGCCGCGCTGCTCGCCACCGGCCCGGCTCAGGCGGCCACCACCAGCGACGTGCGCGGTGTTGATTCCGGCAAGTGTCTCGATGTGTCGGGCTTCAGCCAGGCCGACGGCGCGAACGTGCAGATCTGGGACTGCCACGGTGGGATCAACCAGCAGTGGACGTTGACGGACAGCAACCAGCTGACCGTGTACGGCAACAAGTGCCTGGATGTCCGGGGCGGCGGTACCACGAACGGGACCCCGGTGCAGATCTGGTCGTGCAACGGCAGTGACAACCAGCAGTGGCGGGTGAACGCCGACGGCACGATCGTCGGCGTGCGGTCCGGGCTGTGCCTGGAGGCCGCGGGCTGGGGCAAGGCCAACGGCACGGCGGTGCAGATCTGGTCGTGCCACGGCGGCACCAACCAGAAGTGGACCGGCTTGGCCGGGGCGAGCAACTCGTGTGCTCTTCCGTCGACCTACCGGTGGACATCGACCGGCCCGTTGGCGCAGCCGAAGGCAGGGTGGTCCGCACTGAAGGACTTCACCAGCGTCGTCTACAACGGCAAGCACGTCGTCTATGCCACGTCGCACAACAACCTCGCCGGTAACGACGGTCGCTGGGGACTGGCGACCTTCAGCCCCTTCACGAACTGGTCCGACATGGCCACCGCCACCCAGACCACGATCCCCTTCGACGGCATCGCGCCAACGCTGTTCTACTTCGCCCCGAAGAACCTCTGGGTGCTCGCCTACAACGGGGCTTGGCCCTACAGCTTCTCCTACCGCACCTCGACCGACCCCACCAACCCCAACGGCTGGGGCCCGCAGCAGGATCTCTTCACGACCACCCTCCCGGACGTTGTGAATCCCGACGGCACGACGCGGAAGAGGGGCCCACTCGACGTGACCCTCATCGGCGACGACACGAACATGTACATGTTCTTCGCTGACGACGAGGGCGGCATCTACCGCGCCAGCATGCCCATCGGCAACTTCCCGGGCACCTTCGGTTCGTACACGAAGATCATGAGCGAATCGTCGCTCGACCTGTTCGAGGCGCCGGAGGTCTACAAGGTCCAGGGCCAGAACCAGTACCTCATGATCGTCGAGGCCCAGAATTACACGGGGTACGGTCGCTACTTCCGCGCGTTCACGGCCACCAGCCTCAACGGCACCTGGACACCGTCAGCGCAGGCCAACACCGTGACCAGCCCCTTCGCCGGCAAGGCCAACAGCGGCGCGACCTGGACCAACGACATCAGTCACGGTGATCTGGTTCGCACCAACCCCGACCAGACCAAGACCATCGACCCCTGCAATCTGCAGTTCCTCTACCAGGGGCGCGACCCTAGCACCGACGGCGGGGACTACGGCCTCCTGCCGTACCGGCCGGGAGTGCTGACACTGCAGCGCCAGCCGGTGGCGTGACACAGGTCCGGCTCCGGTCCTGAGGTTCGCGGGCAACGACGTACGCCGAACAGGGTGAGCGTCACAGCGAGCGATCAGGAACGGGTGGAGTTGGAACGGCGGGCTCGGTGCAAGGCCGAGCCCGCCCGTGCATGTGGAGAACCCGGAGGGTGGCGGTTTCGTCCTGGTCGACCACGAGACGCGGAACGTGGCAAGCCTGGTGAGTCGGGACCGGCGAGCGTGAGGAGTTGTGCGACTACATCGACGAGTCGCTCACCGAACACGGCGTCGTCGTAGTCGCGCTGACGACCCGCCACGGACTGGGGCGATACCAGCTCACGGACAAGTGGCGTAAGTGGTAGGTCCGTTCGCCAGGAAGCAACGCCTCACTCTTCCCGGTACTCCGTGATTTCGGCCTGGGCCTCACCCCTCCACCCCCCACCACTCCGGTCCGCCCCCCTTCCACTCGATCCACGACGACTGCGCCACCTCCGCCGCGTCGATCTCCAGGCCTGCCCTGCGGAGGAACTCGGCGACGTCGGTCAGGTTGTGGGCCAGGCCGAGGATCTCGCCGTCCACGCGGACGCGGCGGCCGCCGGTGGGGGACGGGGGGTGCACGATCACGCGGATCGGTCCGGACATGTCTTCAGGATCGTCCGGGACGTACGGTCCCGCATGTCGATCCGTCATCGGTCGAGCCGTTCGCCGATGTCCGCGACGGACGGGCGCCCCGGATCGCGCAGTTCCCGCCACTCGGCCGGGCGTGGGCGGCCCCGCTGCCAGTGGGGATGGAAGAACACCTGGGCCGACAGCCGGTACAGGCGTCGGCGCAGCTCCGTGCGCCCGGGGCGCTCGGCGAGCTGCCGGTAGGTGGCACTCCAGTCCCGCTCTGCCCGGGCGAGGTCGTCGGGGAACGATCGCATGCCCGGATTCAATCATGTGTTCGATTTATTGAGCCATGGCGGGCCTATCACGGTCCATGGCGGTCCGTGGAAGAGTCCCGGCACGCCGAAGGGCCGCCCACACCGCGAACGGTGGGACGGCCCCGGTCGGACAGGGATCAGGCGCGCGAAGCCTTGCGGCGACGCGTGGCCAGGACGATGCCCGCGCCGCCCGCGAGCAGCACCGCCGCGCCGCCCGTGATCAGCGGGGTGTTGCTGCTGGCGCCGGTCTCGGCGAGGTTGTCACCGCCACCGCCGTTCGGGGTGGGGGCGGCCGGAGTCGTGGTGGACTCCGAGGCCGAGGGGGTCGGGGTGCTCGTACCCGGGGTCTCGGACGCCGGGGGCGTGCTCTCGGACGCCGGCGGGGTGGACTCGGAGGCCGGCGGGGTCGACTCCGAGGCCGGCGGAGTGCTCTCCGAGGCCGGAGGCGTCGCCGGGGGCGTCGTCGGCGGGGTGGCCGTGCAGTCCTTCGTGCCGCCGTTCCAGGCCGCGATCAGCTTGTCCTTGATGACCGGGTGGTCCGGGCCCTTGGGGAGGTCGCCGTGCGGAAGGCCGTCCTTGGCGTCGAGCTGGCCGTCGAACTTGGTGTTGCCCCGGTAGAGGTCGATCTGCGCGTAGCAGCCGACGTCCGGGATCGAGATGTCGAGGGAGTCGACGGAGCCGGCCTTGACGGTCACGGTGTCGAAGTCGTGGAAGACCTGCTCGCCGGAGGTGGCGAACGTCGGGCCGTGCGCGCGGTAGGACGCGAGAGAGGCGGTGCAGGTGGACGCGTCGCCCGCCGCACGGACCTTGACGTGGACCTTGCCGTCATCGGTCGGCTTCAGGTTCAGGTCGTCGACCTTGACCGAGGCGAAGAAGTTCTTGCCGTCGAGGGAGAACTCGCAGCGGTCGGTCTCGGTCTTGGAGCCGGCGCCCGTACCCGGCTTGTAGCTTCCGCCGTCCTGCCAGCCCTTGCCACCGGGGCAGTCGGAGGCCGAGGCGACGGAGGCGAGGGCAGCGGAGAAGGCGAGCGTCGCGGCGCCCGTCCCCAGCAGGCGCCGCATGGTGACACGTCTCGCTATGGACATACGTACCCCGTCAGATGAGAGTGAGTGGTAACAGCAAGCATTCGAAACACTGGGCTCATTGGTCACACGCGCCACGGTGTTCGCACATCGTGGATCTCCTTGCGGAATGCTGTCAACCTGCGGCGATACAACGAGGGTTCTGGGGTCATCACAATTTCGACACACAGGGAACGATCCACTCCGCAAAACCCCAGGTTCACTTTTCCGGCGGCGTGGACAGATATCCCCTTTGTCGTCTTCATGGACCGCACCCGCATTCCAGAGGAGCCCGCGTGATCGCCCGCACCACCACGCCCGACCTCTCCAGCAGCGACCCCAACTGGTGGCGGCAGGCCGTCGTCTACCAGGTCTATCCCCGCAGTTTCGCCGACGCCGACGGTGACGGCCTCGGGGACCTCAGGGGCGTCACCGAGCGCCTCACGCACCTGGCCGCCCTCGGCGCCGACGCCCTGTGGCTGAGCCCCTTCTACCCCTCCGAGCTCGCCGACGGCGGCTACGACGTCGCCGACTACCGGGACGTCGACCCGCGCCTCGGGACGCTCGACGACTTCGACGCGATGGTCGCCGAGGCCCACCGGCTCGGCCTGAAGGTGATCGTCGACCTGGTGCCCAATCACACCTCCCACCAGCACGTGTGGTTCCAGGAGGCCCTCGCGGCCGGGCCCGGCTCCGCGGCGCGCGAGCGGTACGTCTTCCGTGACGGCCGCGGCGCGCACGGCGAACTCCCGCCCACCGACTGGCAGTCCGTCTTCGGCGGCAGCGCGTGGCGGCGGGTCGCCGACGGGCAGTGGTACCTGCATCTGTTCGCCCCCCAGCAGCCCGACCTCAACTGGTCGAACGACGAGGTCCGCGAGGACTTCCGCACCACCCTGCGCTTCTGGTCCGACCGCGGGGTCGACGGCTTCCGCGTGGACGTGGCGCACGCCCTGGCCAAGGACCTGACCGAGCCGCTGCGCGACCTCGGCCACCTTCCCGGCGTCGCGGAGGAGGCCCTGCACCACCTGCCGCCGGGCGGCCATCCCTACTGGGACCGCGACGAGGTCCACGAGATCTACCGCGACTGGCGCACGATCCTCGACTCCTACACCCCGCCCCGCACGGCCGTCGCCGAGGCCTGGGTCCCGGACGCCCGCCGCGCGCTGTACGCCCGCGCGGACGAACTCGGCCAGGCCTTCAACTTCGAGTACCTGCAGACGTCCTGGGACGCCGGCGAGCTGCGCCAGGTCATCACCGACTCCCTCGCCACCGCCCGCGCGGCCCACGCCTCGGCCACCTGGGTGCTCTCCAACCACGACGTCGTACGGCACGCCTCCCGCCTCGTGCTGCCGCCGGGCACCGACGAGAACGCCTGGCTGCTGTCGGGCGGCCACGCGCCCGGGATCGACCTCGCCCAGGGCCTGCGACGCGCTCGCGCGGCCACGCTGCTCATGCTCGCGCTGCCGGGATCGTCGTACGTCTACCAGGGCGAGGAACTCGGGCTGCCCGAGGTCGCCGACCTGCCCGTCGAGGTGCTCCAGGACCCGATCTGGGAGCAGACGGGACGGGTCCGCAAGGGGCGCGACGGGTGCCGGGTGCCGCTGCCGTGGACGCGGAGCGGTCCGTCGTACGGCTTCGGCGCGGGCGGTGCCTGGCTGCCGCAGCCGGAGTGGTTCGCGGAGTACGCCGTCGAGGCCCAGGACGGTGTCGAGGGCTCCACGCTGGAGCTGTACCGCACCGCCCTGCGCCTGCGCCGCAAGCTCCTCCAGGGGGAGGAGCTCACCTGGACGGAGGAGGGCCCGGCCGGCGTGCTGGACTTCGTCCGCCACGAGGGCTGGCAGTGTGTCGCCAACCTCTCGGACACCGCCGTCCCGCTCCCGCCCGGGGAGGTGCTCCTGACCAGCAGCCCGTTGCAGGACGGGCTGCTGGCACCGGACACGACGGCCTGGCTGGGCTAGGAACGGGCTGCTGGTCAGGGCTACCCGATGGTCGGCGTCGGGGTCGCGCCCGCGCCCGTCGCCGGGGTGGCGCCGTTCGCGTTCTCGCCCGGGACCGCGAGCGGCGTCGACGTCGGGTTCGGCGGCGGGGTGAGCACGACCATCGGCGCGCCGGGCTGCGGGGCCGGCGGAGTCAGGTCGCTGGCGGGCAGCTTCGGCGGAGTGGTCTGCATGAAGAGGGCCTGGTCGAAGTTGACGAAGCCGGTCTTCTCCATGACCGTCATGTGGTCGAGCACCGTGTCGTTGGCCATGTCGGCCAGCGACCGCACCAGCGAGTTCTTGGTGGTGGAGCGGATCTTCGAGATCGCGTTGAAGATCGAGCCGTGCGTCACCCGCAGGATGTTGGCGAAGTTCGTGTCGAACTGCTGGCCGCTGCTCGACTCGATCGTGTTCACGAAGCCGACCTGCTGCGGGCTCGCCACGTTCGGGATGCTGATGTTGAGCATCGGGGCGATCTTGCGGCAGGCGTCGTCCAGGGCAGCGTGTCCGTCGATGAGATGCTTTCCGGCCTCCTTCACCTCCGGGGTCGTCCCCTTCTGCTGGGCGACCTGCCCCAGCGGGTACTCCCACAGACCGGCCGCCCGCACCTTGACGACGAAGTCGCGGTCCTGCTCGGTCAGCGGGCCCCACTGCGTCTGGGCGATGATTCTGTCCTGAGCGGTCGCAGCCTGACTGACACCCAGCATGGACGGGTACGCGAGCGCGCCCAGCGTCAGTGTGAGGGCTCCGCCCACGAACAGCGTTCCCATCGCGTTGCGCGAGAGTGGCACCGTGCCTCCTGCCCGGTAGGGGTTTCCCGCCAGGAGGCGGGTCGGACGCACAGGAGTACGCACGCGGGGCCGGAGTTGTTCATCACCTCTTCCGGAGGATGACCGGGCTCACAGACGCTCCGTCAGAACAGATGCCCGGCTGCAGGTTGACCGTTCGTTGACCGGTTCGCGGGGAACTCCGGGGGAAATCGCGGGAGAGACCTGACTGGTCCCGGACCTAGATTCGCCGCATGTCCATGCCACAGCGGTCGCAGCGGTCCCCGCGGCCCCTCCCCGTCCTCCCGTACCGCAAGCCCACCAAGGGCCGCGACTATTGGGTGATCGACGACGTGCTCCCGGACGCCGACGCCGTACGCGAGCGCTGTCTCGCGAAGGACGACTGGGCCAAGGGATATCCGTACACCTCCGAGACCTGGCCGGGACTGCGGACCATGCCGGGGCTCGAACCCGGTGAACTCGCGGGCCTGGAACGGCTGGTGAGGAAGGCGACGGGGGCCGGGAAGCTGTGGGTGCAGCGGGCACCGGGCGGCGGCACCCTCAACCACAACTGCGTACAGGTCGTCGGCGAGGGCGAGAGCGAACCGAGGCCGCACACCGACTCCCGGGCGCTGTGCCGGTACGCCGCCGTCCTGTATCTGAACCCCGGCGTCCCCAAGGACTGCGGCACCAGCTTCTACCGGCAGTCCCTGCCCGGCGGGCGGCTCGGCGGCAACGTCGTGCAGGCCCCGCACAACAACCTCGTCGAGGCCCTCGGCACCCGGTTCGTCGCGCCCGACGCCTTCGAGGAGGACGTACGGGTACCGCACAAGTACAACCGGCTGCTCCTCTACAACGCCAACCTCGTGCACAGCGCGACCGGTTACTCCGGCGGCACGCTGGAGGAGAAGCGGATGACGGCCGTCTTCTTCTGGATGGCGTGAGCCCCGCGGGTCAGTAGCGCACCGCGCGGGACACCTTCGCCCGCACGTCCCCCGCGTTCCCCGGCAGGTCGTGCGTACTGCGGGCGGCGCCCTTCCCGGTGCCGCCCGCCGGGACGTCCCGCACCGTCACCACCACCGTGTCCAGCAGCTTGCCCGACCCGTCGGTGAAGTCGACCTGGACGGCGAAGGACTTCGCCGAGTCCGCGCTGTTGGCGGCGGTGACGGCGACCGTCGTACGGCCGTCGGAGGCGGCCGCGGGCGTGCCGAGCCGTACGTCGTCCTTGGCGTCGACGCCGTTCTTGATGTCGTCGAAGCGTTTTCCGGCCTCCGCCGTCGCCGACGCCACCGCGTCCCCGGCGCGGGAGGCGGCCGACGCGACCTTGCTCGCCACCGACGACGGGCTGTCGCCGTCGGAGCAGGCGGTCAGGCCGGTGAGACCGGTGAGGGCCAGGGCTGTCAGCAGCGCGGCCGTCGTCCAGCGGGTCATCTCGCCTCCCGGGTGCGGTTTCTTCCAGTGAAGGCCCCCCGCGGTACGGCCGCACGCCCCGTGTCACCCGAACGGCCCCCTCCCGTGGTGGCCGGGCCCGCCACGCCCGATGGTCGAAGCACATCGACCATCCGAAAGGTGGGACACGGCCATGACGCAGCAACCGCACGCCACCCAGCCGACCGCCGGCACGACCCCGACGTCGCCGCAGTCGTCGACCCCGTCCTCGGCCCCGGGCTCCGGGCCCACGCCGACCGAAGGCTCGTGGGCCGCCGGCGGGGTGGTCTTCGCCGGTGTGCTGATGCTGATGAACGGCATCCTGGCGATCTTCCAGGGCATCTCGCTGCTCGCCAAGGACGACGTCTGGAGCCGCGTCGGCGACTACGTCTACAAGATCAACCTCACCGGCTGGGGCGTGATCCTGCTCTGCCTCGGGGTGCTCGCCGTCGTCACCGGCGCGTTCATCCTCAGGGGGGCCGCCTGGGCCCGGATGACCGGCATCTTCCTGGCCTCGCTGAGCATGCTCGCCCAGTTCCTCTTCCTGCCCTACGCGTCGTTGTGGTCGGTCATCATGATCGGCCTCGACTTCTTCGTCATCTGGGCGCTGGCGGCGTACCGGCCGGGCATGCGGGCCTGAGCCGTCGGCGGTGCCGGGGTCCGGTCACACGTGTCCGATGCCGCCACTGCCGAAGCCGCCGCTGGAGCCGGGCAGCCAGCGTTTGCGTTGCTGGTCCTTTCCTCGTCTGCTTCCCGAGTGGTGGAGCTGGTACGGCATCAGCCGTTCCCGCCCCACCGCCGGAGCCGGCAGCTCGTCCGGCTCCCGCATCTCCCGGATCTCACGGATCGGTCCGGTCTCCGGGAGATGCGGCTGCTCTTCACTGAGCGGCCGTGGAAGCTCCCGGTCCTGGACCCGCATGCCGAACTGCACGGCCCATACCAACGCGCCGGCGATGAACAGCCCACCGGCGAAGGCGGCGATCACGTTGAGTACTTCGCTCGACGTGGCCGCCAGGACAAACGTCGCCGTACTCATGGTCCGATTATCGCCGATTGCGACTGGATCGGCGCGAAAGGGGTTTTTCGGGGGTTGTCGTGCCCCGGCGACGCCACACGCGACGGGACGGACGGGTGGGCGGGCGCCCGCCAGGTTCCCCTGTGTCTCCCCACCGAGCCCACCTCTCTGCGCCCCCGCGGGGTTTCCGTGCGTCCACCGGCTCCGCCGGGAGAGCCTCGCGGGGCCGGCCGGGGTTCTCGGCGGTTCCCTGCTCGGGCCGGGGGTTTCCCTCCGGGCTGGCCGGGCTCTCTGCTTTTCGCGGGGCTCGTCCTGGTCCCCTTCCCGCCGGACGCGTGGCTGTCCTGCTCGGGCCGGGGGTTTCCCTCCGGGGCGGTCGGCTGCTGTCCTCGTACGGGGCCTTCCCGGTTCCTGTCGGCCTGTGGTGGTGTCTTGTTTCCGCCGGGGGCTCGCTGCCGGGCTCTCTACTTTCGCGGGGCTCGTCCGGCTCTCCTTTCCCTCAGGCCCGCCGCGGTATTTCTGCTCAGGCCGAGGGTCTCCCGCCGCCCTGGCCGGGTTGCTGCCCTCGTACGGGGTTCCTCGCTTCCCGCCACGCCCCCCTGCCCCGCCACGTCCCGCCAGAACTCACCGGCGCCCGCCCAACCCCTCCCGTCCCTCCATCTGATCCGCCCAGCCCCCCGTCTCTCCATCTGGCCCACCCAACCCCCCGTTCTCCATCTGGCCCCCCCCGCGTGAACCGATCGCCCCGCTCGGGACGATGAGAGGGTGAACCGATCTTTTTGAAGGGGGACCTCCGTGAGGGAGAACGTCGTCCGGCCCGCTCTGTGCAGCGTGCGTGGATCCGCCCGGCTCCTTGAGGTGGGGCTCGGGCTCGCCGGGGGTGCCTGGGCGTTGCGGGCCCTGTGGCACGTTCGGCTCGCCGTGGCCGGGGAGCCCGCCTCGGGGCCGCCGGACCAGGGCGAGGGACGGCACCGGCCGCTGACCGCCCTGGAGGACTCGTACCACCTGGTCAGCATGGCCGGAAGCATCCTCACCCTGCTCTGCGCGGCCCTGTTCGTCGGCTGGCTCGGGCGGATGCGGGACAACGCGCGGGCCCTGTCCGGCGAGCCCCCGCGCTACGCCGGCATCTGGGTCTACGTCTCCTGGTTCGTGCCGCTCGCCAACCTCTGGATCCCGCGCGGCATCGTCGCCGACATCCACCACAAGAGCGCCCCGGACCGGAAACTGCCCGCCGTCGTGAACGTGTGGTGGGCGCTGTGGCTGATCGGCATGGTCACCGGGGTGGGGCTGATGTACGACGGCGACACGGACGACGTCATCGCCCGCGCCTACCACGGCGTGACCACACTCCTGGTCGCCGATCTCGCCGTCGTCGGCGCGGCCGTGGCCGGGATCCTCATGGTGCGCGCCCTGACCGCCGTACAACTTGTGCACATCGACACCCAGTTGCGTACGCCGGGTGGTGATCCCTTGAAGGAAACCGTCAGGGCGTTTGATCGGGATTGAGGGCACTTACTGTTGCGCCTACGTGACAGCCCCCACCCACAGGATCGCCATGCGTACCGTCCCCTCCGTCATGGCCGTCTGCGCGTCGGCCCTTCTGCTCACCTCCTGCTCAGTGGGCAGCAGCAACACCTCGGTGAGCCCCAAGAAGGGCGACGACATCAACCTGGGTCTGCTGCTGCCCGACCGGGACACCAGCCGCTTCGACCGGTTCGACTTCCCCCTCATCAAGAAGCAGGTGGCGACCCTCACCCACGGCAAGGGCAGGGTCACTTACGCCAACGCCGGGGCGAGCGCGAAGCGGCAGAGCCAGCAGTTCGAGCAGATGGTCGCCGACAAGGTGGACGTGATCCTGGTGGACGCGGTCGACGCCAAGGCGATCGGACCGGACGTCCGGAAGGCGAAGGACGCGGGCATCCCCGTCATCGCCTACGACCGGCTCGCCCAGGGGCCGATCGACGCCTACGTCTCGCACGACAACGAACTCGTCGGCGAGGTACAGGGCCGGGCCATCGTCGAGGCGCTCGGCGACAAGGCCGAGACCAGCAAGATCGTGATGATGAACGGCTCGCCCGCCGACCCCAACACCGCGCTCTTCAAGAAGGGCGCGCTGGACGAGCTCAACAGCAAGGTCGTCATAGCCAAGCAGTACGACACCCGGGAGTGGCTGCCGTCGGTCGCCAAGGCCAACATGAAGGCGGCGATCGCCTCCTTCGGGCTGAAGAACATCGCCGCCGTGTACTCGGCCAACGACGACATGGCGGGCGCGGTCATCGACGAGCTCAGGGAGGCGGGAGTCACCAAGATCCCGCCGGTCACCGGGCAGGACGCGACCCTCGCCGCCGTGCAGCGGGTGGTGTCGGGCGAGCAGTACATGACCGTGTACAAGTCGTTCCTGCTGGAGGCGACCAACGCGGCACAGATCGCGGTGTACAAGATCCAGGGCCGCGACCTCCAGTTCGACGCGCTGATCCGCGACAAGGTCGACAGCCCCGACCAGAAGGACATCCCGTCGCTGCTGGTGCCGGTGGTCGCGCTGACCAAGGACAACATCGAGCAGACGGTGGTCAAGGACGACGTCTACACCGTGCAGCAGATCTGCACCGCCGAGTTCGCGGCGGACTGTGCGGCGATCGGCCTCAAGTAGGGGTGGAGGTACAGCAGGCTGTACTTTCCGCCTCCTGGCCGTACTGCGAACTCCTTTTCCGCCTAGGGTCGTTCTCCTCAAGCCCGAGGGGGTTCGCATGGCCACCGCCGACGTCAAGGGCCTTGTCGTGGGCACCGCGACCACCGCGGCCGCCGCGCTCGGCCAGCTGGTCTCCGGACTCGGTACGGCGGTCCTCACCCCGTTCGTGCTGCTGTGGCTGGTGCTGGCGCCCGGCGGGGTGCGCGTGCTGCACGCGCTGGCCGGCATGGAACGCGTCCGGCTCGCCCGCTGGGGCCCCGAGGTCATCGCCCCCACGCCGCCGCCGACGCGGCTGCGGGACGCCCTCGGCGATCCCACGACCCGGCGCGAACTGTTGTGGCTGGTCCGGCATCTGGCTGTGGGGCTGCCGCTGGGCCTGGTCGGCTTCGTCCTGCCGGTGCTCGCCCTGCGGGACACCGCGTTCCCGCTGTACTGGCGGCTCGCCCCGAAGGACTCGACCGCCACGTCCATCGGGATCGGCGTCGCACACTCCTGGCCGGACGCCCTCGCGGTGTGCCTGCTCGGCGTGGGCTGGATCGCCATCCTCCTGGGGCTCACGCCCGGCATGGCACGGCTCCAGGCGAAGCCGGGGCGCCGGCTCCTGTCGGCCGGTCCCGACGCCGATCTGTCCCTGCGCGTCGCCGAGCTGACCGCGACCCGGGCCGCCGCGCTGGACGCCCATGCCACCGAACTGCGGCGCATCGAACGCTCCCTGCACGACGGCACCCAGAACCGGATCGTCACCGTGACCGTGCTGCTCGGGGCCGCCCGCCGGATGGTCGCCCGGGACCCGGTCGGCGCCGACGAACTCCTGGAGCGGGCCCAGTCCGCGGCCGAACAGGCGCTGGCCGAGCTGCGGACCGTCTCCCGCAGCATCCTGCCGCCGGTGCTCGCCGACCGGGGCCTCGCGGGGGCGCTGACCGGGCTCGCGGCTCAGAGCGCGGTGCCGTGCACGGTCGACGTGGAGGTGGCCCGGCGCTGTGCCGCGTCCGTCGAGGCGACCGCGTACTTCGTCGTCGCCGAGGCGCTCACCAACATCGCCAAGCACAGCGGGGCGTCCCGGGCCACGGTCACCGTCCGCGCCCAGGGCCCCCGGCTCCTGCTGCGGGTCACGGACGACGGCCGGGGCGGCGCCGACGAGCACACCGGCTCCGGCCTCACCGGCATCCGCCGCCGCGTCGCCGCCCACGACGGCACCCTCAGCCTGACGAGCCCACCGGGCGGCCCCACGACCCTGGAGGCGGAGCTGCCGTGCGGGCTGTGATCCCGGGCCGCACGGGGTGCGGTGCGCCCGCCGGTGGCAGTGCCCCTCGCCCCGTCCGCGCCCTGGGTCCCCGGCTCCTGCTGCGGGTCACGGACGACGGCCGGGGCGGCGACGAGCCCGCCGGGCGGCCCCACGACCCTGGAGGCGGAGCTGCCGTGCGGGCTGTGATCCCGGGCCGCACGGGGTGCGGTGCGCCCGGCCGGGACAGCGCCCCTCGCCCGACCTGTCGAACGACCCCGGAGGTGGACCTGCCATGCGGATCGTGATCGCCGAGGACGACCCCCTGCTGCGGGAGGGGCTCGCGCTGCTGCTGCGTGCCGAGGGCCTCGACGTGGTCGGTACGGCCGGCACCGCCGAGGGGGCGCTCGACGCCATCGAGACGCACCGGCCCGACGTGGCCATCCTCGACGTACGGATGCCGCCCACCCACACCGACGAGGGGGTCCGCGCGGCCGTCGAGGCCCGGCGGCGCAGGCCCGGCCTCGCCGTCCTCGTGCTGTCCGCCTACGTCGAGCAGAGCTTCGCGACCGAGCTGCTGACCGGCGGGGTCGGCGGACTGGGCTATCTGCTCAAGGAACGGGTCGGCCGGGTCGAGGAGTTCCTCGACGCGCTGCGCCGGGTGGCGTCCGGCGGCACCGCCATCGACCCCGAGGTCGTCGCCCAGCTGTTCACGCGCTCCCACCAGGACGTACGGCTGGAGCGGCTCAGCCCGCGCGAGAAGGAGGTGCTCGCCCTGATGGCCGAGGGACTCGGCAACAGCGCCGTAGCGGAAAGGCTGTTCGTCACCGACGGGGCCGTGCACAAGCACATCCGGAGCATCTTCGCGAAGCTCGATCTGGCGCCCACGGACCAGGTCGACCGGCGCGTGGCGGCCGTACTGCACTATCTGGAGGACGCGCGGCGACGGTCGTAGTACAGCCTGCTGCACCTGAGTCGGGCCCTTGGCGGCAATGATCCGCAGACCTGGAGCCGGTGTGCTGGACGCATCACAGAAGCCCCCTTCGAAGGGACCCCGCCGTGAGCGTCCACACCCCCGTCGACATCGAGACCCGACCGCTCGCGCACGAGGCCGGCGGCCTGCGCGGAAGCATCCGGCGCAACCCCCTGACCTGGTTCTTCACTCTGGCCTTCGCGCTGAGCTGGGCCGCCTGGACACCGTACGTCCTGTCCGCGAACGGCCTCGGCGTCTGGCACTTCGCCTTCCCCGGCGGCCGCGCGGGCAGCCAGCTCGCCGGCGTCCTGCCCGGCGCCTACCTCGGCCCGATCGCCTCGGCCCTGCTGGTCACCGGGATCACGGAGGGACGCGCGGGCCTGCGGGCCTGGCGGGTCAGGATGACGAAGTTCAGGGTGAGCGCGCGCTGGTACCTGGCCGTCCTGCTCGCGGTGCCCGCCGCGCTGACCCTCGCCTCGGCCGCGCTGGCCGGCCGCGGACCCGAACTGCCGTCCGCGACGATCCTCGCCGCGTACCTCCCCGGACTGCTCGTCCAGATGATCACCACCGGTCTCGCGGAGGAGCCCGGCTGGCGGGAGTTCGCCATGCCGCGGATGCAGCGCCGCCACGGCCCCCTGACCGCGACCCTCGTCGTCGGCGCGCTGTGGGGCTGCTGGCACCTGCCGCTGTTCCTGACGGAGTGGGGCGGCGGACCGCACCTCGCGTGGACCGTGCCGGTGGAGTTCATCGCGATGACCATCACCTTCAGCTGCGTGATGACCTGGGTGTTCAACACGTCCGGCGAGAGCATGCCGCTGGTCATGCTGCTGCACACCGGCGTCAACAACTTCTTCTCCCTCGCCTGGACGGACATGTTCCCCTCGCTGTCCGAGGGGGAGGTCGCCCACGCCCTTGTCCTCAGCACGACGGCGGCGGCCCTGATCCTGCTGGCCGCGACCCGGGGCCGGCTGGGCCTGCCCCGGCGCGACCCGCACGCCCACGGCTGACCCGCCGCGCACGGACGAGCTCCGGCGCGCGGCTACTTCTGCGCCCCGCCCGCGAGCTGCAGGGAGATACGCCGCAGCACCTCCGCGGAGGTGTCGGTGCGGCCCTCGTCGTGGGCCTCGGCCAGCTGGACGAAGGCGAACGCGAAACAGTGGGCGATGCTCGCGATGGCGGGCCCCAGCTCCTCCACCACCGCGTCCGCCGCCGCCTGTCCACTGGCGTCCGCCGGGAGGTGGATCCGTGGCAGGGTCTCCACGAGCAGCGCGGAGACCGCTCCGGTCAGCGAGACCTGCTGGTCGGGGTGTTCGCGGACCTGCCGCCGCATCTCCAGTGCCTCGGTGAGGATGCCGACGACGTTCTGCATGATCTCGCGCTGTTCCATGGCCGCAGAGTAAGCGCTGCATGTGGTGCAGGACACAGGAACCCGGGACCGGGGTGCGGAGCGTTACGGGTGTGAGGGAAACAGAAGTGGCGGAACCGGAGCGGGCGCGGATACGGGCCGGTGACCGGGCGGCGTTCGGCGAGCTGTACGACCGGTACGCGCGGGCGGTCTACAACCACGCCCTGCGGCTGACCGGGAACTGGGCGGACGCCGAGGAGGCGATGTCCGAGACGTTCCTCGCCGCCTGGCGGACCAGGGAGAGCGTGGAGCCGGAGGGCGGCTCGCTCAAGCCCTGGCTGCTCGGCATCGCCACCCACAAGGCACACAACGCCAACCGGGTCTGCGCCGCAGGCTCGCCTTCCTGGCACGCACCCCCGAGCCGCGCCCGGTCGACGACTTCGCCGAGGAGACCGCGGGCCGGATCGACGACGCCCGGCGGCTCGCGGTCGTGCACCGCGCCCTGGCCGGGCTCAAGCGGCAGGACCGTGAGGTGTTCGCGCTGTGCGTGTCGGCCGGCCTCGACTACCGGCAGGCCGCCGAGGCCCTGGGCGTCCCCGTCGGCACCGTGCGCTCCCGGCTGTCGCGCGCCCGCGCCCGGCTCGCCCGGCTGAGTGCGGAGGCGGAACCGCCCCCGGCCCACGGAGAGATGGAGAGTGAGGCCGCGCTCGCGGCCCTGTTCCTGAAGGAGGAGACCCGATGAGCGAGGCCGAGGAACTGCTGAAGGCCACGGCCGAATGGGACCTCCCGCCGGAGCGCCACCGTCACTTCAAGGACGTACTGATGCAGCAGATCGACCAGGACCGGAATCAGGACCTGAACCTGAACCTGAACCAGGCCCCTTCCGTACGGCCCTCCGTCCGGCGCCGGTTCATCCGCCCGGCCGTTCTGGTGCCCCTCGCCTCCGCGGCCCTGGCGGGCGCGCTGCTGGTGACCCTGTCCGTGGACGGCCGCGCCCCGGCGGCCCGGGCCACCCCGTCGGCGACCGCCGCGGGGGCCTCCGTCACCCTGAACCGGATCGCCACGGCCGCCATGGCGAGCGACGCGATCCGGGTGCGGGACGACCAGTTCGTGTACGTCAGGACGCTGTTGCGCGTCAACAAGGGCGACTTCAGCGGGCCGATCCGGATGGGCGCCCTGCACACCGAGGAACGGTGGACGGCGCAGGACCCCGACCCGCTCCACATCACCGGGTGGATCCGGGAGAGCGGCAAGGACGCGATCATGCCCGACGAGATGATCCCCATCGAGAACACCGACGCCGTCCCGGCGGGCCCCGACCACCCGACCTACCGGTGGCTGGCCTCGCTGCCCACCGACCCGGACGCCCTGCTGCAACGGCTCTCCGAGGCGGCCAGGCCGGTCGAGGGCGAGTCGCGGGACCAGGCGGTCTTCTCCCTGATCGGCAATATGATCAGCGGAACCGTCATGCCGCCCGCCAACGCCGCCGCCTTCTACCGGGCGGCCGCGAGACTGCCCGGAGTGCGGGAGGTCCCGGACGCCGTCGACGCGGCCGGCCGGCACGGCATCGCCATCACCCTGGACGACACCGGCTTCGCGACCCGCGACGAGTGGATCTTCGACAAGGAGACCCTCACCCTCCTCGGCACCCGCTTCTACATCACCGATCCCGACCGGGGCATCACGACCGAGACCCTGGCCGGCACCACCGCCGTGATGAAGACCGCGGTCGTCGACGCCAAGGGCGAGGCACCCGCCCGGGCCGCGTCCCGCTGACGTCGCGCTGACGTCCCGCTGACGTCCTGTTGATGCCCGTTGGCGCACAATGGCCGTCATGAGCATCGTCAAGATCAACGTACTCACGGTTCCCGAGGAGCAGCGCGAGACGCTGGAGAAGCGGTTCGCCTCACGGGCGGGGACCGTGGACAGCGCGGACGGCTTCGAGTGGTTCGAGCTGCTGCGTCCCGTCGAGGGCACCGACACCTACCTCGTCTACACGCGCTGGCGGGACGAGGAGTCGTTCAAGGCGTGGATGGAGGGGTCGATGAAGGCGGCCCACCAGGGCAGCGGCGAGGGCGGCGGCGAGCGTCCCCGGCCCGCCGCGAGCGGGTCGACGCTGTGGAGCTTCGAGGTCGTCCAGCAGGCCGCGCCCAAGTAGGGGGACGGCGGGGGCCCCGGACCGTGCGTCCGGGGCCCCCTTCCGTGCTCTGTTGACGTCCTCTACAGCGTGACCTGGCGGCCTCCGAGGGTCACCACGAGGCTGCCGTTCGAGGCGAACGACCAGCCCAGGGCCCCGGAGTACGCGGAGCAGCGGGACCCGTTGGTACCGGACCAGAACTGGTTCGAGCTGTCGGAGTCGCCGATGATCCGGTCGTTGGTGCCACTGCTGGAGCGGCACGAGGTGTTGTTCCGGAACACCGAGGTGCCGCCGTCGAAGTTGAAGTTGCGCTGGGCGTTGTCGATGCTCAGGTTGTTGGAGATCGTCATCGTGCCCGGGTTGCTGTTGAAGGTGAACCCGTGCTTGCCGTTGCCGAAGGCGATGCTGCGCCGGACGACATGGTTGACGGGTATGTCCTCGCCGCCGAGCTTGTAGCCGTTGCGGTCGCCGGCGCCGGCCTGTGAGCCGTCGCTGAGAGTGCCGTTGTTGTAGGAGAGGGAGTCCTCGATGGTCACCGGGCCGATCGCGCCGGTGTCGGACTTGGTGTAGAGGTCCCAGCCGTCGTCGATGTTGTTGTGCGAGACGGCGTACCGGAAGACGTTCCCGGTGCCGGTGGTGAGCTTGGCGGCGAAGCCGTCGGCGTCCTCGCCGTCGGAGTCGGCGTTGTCGTGCGACTCGGCGCTGAGGATCAGGTTGTTGGCCGGCCAGGCGCTGCTCGGGGTGGTGGAGGCGATCCGGCCGAGCTGGAGGCCGGTGTCCCGGTTGAAGCGGGTCACCGTGCGCTCGACGACGTTGTTGCTGCCGCCGATGTAGATGCCGTTGTCGCCGGCGTGCTCGACGACCAGGCCGTAGATCTTCCAGTAGTCGGCGTTGAGCTGGATCCCGCGGTTGGAGGAACTCTCGGTCTGCGCCGAGAAGTTGAGCACCGGTGTCTCGCCCGGGTAGGCGGAGAGGGTGGTGCGGGCGGCGGAGCTGCCGTTGCTGCCGGCCGGGATGGTCACCGTCGAGGAGTAGGCGTACGTCCCCCCGCGCAGGTAGATCGTGCCGCCGGCGGAGATGCGGCTGATCGCCGAGGTGAGGGTGGTGGGCGCGGTCACCGTGCCGGCCGCGCTGTCGGTGCCGCTCGGCGACACGTACAGGGCGCTGCTCGACGGCGGCGGGGTCGTCGTGCCGGACGTCTCGGCGTCCAGGTAGTCGACGTTGGGCAGGCCGGTCGCGGCGGTCGGGTTCAGCCGGACGGTGTTGCTGCCGGCGTTCACCGGGACGGTGAGCGTCTTCGTGGTCCAGCCGGTCCAGGTGCCGGTGGACTCGAAGGACGCCGAGGAGACCGTCGTGCCGTTCACGATGATGTTCGCGGGGCGGGCGGCGGTCGTGCCGTTGGCGAAGCGGACGTTCAGGGTCGCCGTGCCCGATGCGGGTGCGGACACGGTGAACTGGGCGTACGCGCCGGTGGCGTTGGTGCCGTTGCAGAAACCGGTGCCGGAGTAACCGGCGTACTCGGTCTCGACGGCTCCGGTGCAGATGGCGGGGGATGTCTCCGCCTCGTAGCGGGTGGTGGCGGCATGTGCCGCGGTGGTGCCGGACAGTGCGACGAGCGTGCCGGCGATGAGGCCGACGGATGCGATGACTGGTCTCAGGTGCATCGTTCGTCTCCATGGTGTGCGGCGACGGGGGCACGTATCGTTCGGAAGGTAAGCGCTTGCCATGGTCGCGTCAACGGTTATGCATGTGATCGTTGTTCATGTACGCGAATTGGATACGGTGGCGGCATGACGCTCTTCGTGAAGATCTGCGGCCTGAGTACCGAGCAGGACGTCGACACGGCCGTCGAGGCCGGCGCCGACGCCATCGGGTTCGTCTTCTCCGACAGCCCGCGCCGGATCGACCCCGCCACGGCGGCACGGTTGGTCGCCAGGGCCCCCGAAAGCGTCCTCACGGTGGGCGTGTTCCGCCGCGAGTCCCTCGACCACGTCCGCTCCGCGGCCGCCGAGTCGGGCATCGGGGCGGTCCAGCTGCACGGTCCCGAGGACCGCGACTTCTACACCGAACTCGCCAAGGGCGGCTGGACCCTGATCCGCGCGGCCGCCTTCGGCGACTCGGTGCCGCGCTGCGGTGAGCTGGGCGAGGACATGCTGCTCCTCGACGCCCCGGTGCCGGGCTCCGGCATCGCGTGGGACTGGTCGCGCCGGCAGCCGGCGGGGGCGGGCGAGAGGTGGCTGCTCGCGGGTGGCCTCACCCCGGAGAACGTACGCGAGGCCGTGGACGTCACCCGCCCCTGGGGCGTCGACGTCTCCAGCGGCGTGGAGGCAAGCCGGGGCGTCAAGGACCCGGCCTTGATCAAGGCGTTCGTGGAAGCGGCGCGCGCGGGGGCGGGCGGCGCGGGGTGAGTTCTCTTGGGGGGACGGTGTCGTCCGGGCCGCGGCCGCTGCTGGGCGCGAGCCTGTCGCGGCTCGTCGCGTCCGCGAGCGGGGGTGTCAAGAGCCCGGCCCTGATCGCGGCGTTCGTGGAAGCGGCGCGCGCGGGGGCCGCCACCTCGGGGTGAGTCTCCTGGGGGCGTCGGTGCTCGGCAGGGACAGCGCCGTGGGGGCCGGTCGTCGTTGCCGGGTGCGGGTTGGTCGTGGCTGATCGCGCAGTTCCCCGCGGGCAGCTGCGCTGCGCTGCGCTGGGCTGGGCGGGGCGCCTACGGGGGTGCCGGGGGAGGTTGTCGGGCGGCTGCGGGTGTTTTGTGGCTGGTCGCGCAGTTCCCCGCGCCCCTGGGGGGTGTGCCGGCCCGTTGTCGAGTGCGGGTTGGGCGTGGCTGGTCGCGCAGTTCCCCGCGCCCCTGGTGGCCTGCCGTGGTCGTCGGTTTTCCGTTGCCCGCGCCCCTGGGGGTGTGCCGCGTCCGCCGAACCGGTCGGCGGACGCGGCTACTTGGGTTACTTCGACGCCGACGGGGTCGCCGTGTCCGCCGGTGCCCCCTTCAGCGGTACGAACGCCAGCGCGTCCCATGCGATCGACGCGTCGCCGGTGCCGTCTGCCGTGGCCGAGCTCAGGGAGACGCTCGGGGTGCCCTTGAACTCGTAGGAACCCAGGGAGACCCAGGTGTTCCTGCCGCCCGTGTCCTGGGAGACCGTCTTCTCCACGACCGTGCCGTCACCGAGGTCGATGCGGTACGTCGCCGACGGCGTGTTGGCCTCGTGGTCGGGCAGGTGCACCATCACCTCCGCCCAGTCGCCGATCTTCCGGTCCGGAGTCCAGGTGCCGGTGACGACGGAGTCGGTGAAGCTCGGCACCCGGGTGTGGGTGAGCCAGAAGTGCCCGCCGAAGCCCGCGCCCAGCTGATGGAAGTCGATCTTCGAGGGGTAGACGGTCGCGCCGTTCTGCTGGGCCGACCCGAAGGTGAACCGCAGCGTGCCCCGGCTGGTCCAGTTCCGGCCCGCGCAGGGGTTGACCGCACCCACCCGGAACTTCACCGTGTTCGGCACGTCGTCCACGATCAGGGCGCCGGCCGGGAGCGTGGACGTGCAGGCGGCCGGATGAGGGGCCGCGACCTTCGGCTCGGGGTCGCCCGCCTGGTACCTGAGGACCTCGGTGCCACAGGTGGCCGTGCAGTCGGTCCAGTTCACCGGCTGGTTCCACCAGCACTTGAAGTCGTCCCGCTGGCACGGCCCCTCGGGCTGGCTGGAGCCCTCGACCTTGCGCGGCTTGGTGATGTCGCAGTCGTTGACCGTGGGCTTGCAGAACGTGTCGTGCGCGGGCTCGGCCGCAGGCGCGCCCGCAGGCCAGTCACCGACGGTGAACGCCCTGACGGTCGCCCCGGTCGCCGGGTCGGTCTTCTGCTGCGAGTAGGCCGCCCAGCCCAGCACCCGCTCCGGGTACGTCCACAGGTTGGGGTTGCGGGCGTCGTCGTAGCCGGAGGACAGGAACATCGTGCGGTCGGCGGGGTAGAGGCCGTTGGCCGGGTTGTTGAACCAGCCCAGGCCCCAGGGCGCCGTGGCATCCGTCGAACTGGGCAGATTGAAGCCGCTGTTGTAGGCCCACAACGCGAGCCACCAGTTCTCCAGGTACTTCGGGTCGCCGCCGTTGACGAGCAGACCCTTGTCGTACAGCTGGTTCCACTTGTCCTGGAGGATCTGGAGCCCCGCGGCGATGTTGGCCGCGTAGTCCACGGTGATCGCCTGCTGCTGCTCGGCGGTGTACGTGGTGTCCGCCTTCGCCATCCCGCTGGTCACCTGGGCGATGCCGTAACCGCAGTCGGCGGCCGCCCAGTTGACGGTGTGGACGCTGCCGGCGTTGCCGTAGTAGCCGCCCTGGATGAAGTTGCCGCTCTCGCCCGCGGCCGCCCGGGAGCTGGCCTGGAGCAGGTTGGACTCCTGGGAGAGCACGCCGAGCATGATCTGCGCGGGGACCCGGCCGCCGCCCTTGAGCGGGGTGGACGGGAACAGGCCCTGCGGGGTGTACGAGGGCAGCTCGCTGCCGTTCCAGCCGCTGCGGCGGCGCACGTCGAGCTTGCCCCGCACGGCGAGGTCGGTCGCCCACTCGGCCTGCGCGGTCGAGGGCTGGAGCGACTGGAGCTTCGGGTCGTTGCGGGTGACGGCGCAGGCGCGGTCGGGGTCGGTGGTGGAGGTGGACGGGTCGTCGTCGGTCGGGGTGACGCTGTCGGTGTGCACGCCGTCGGACAGGGCCGGGGACTGCTCGGCGCCCTGCGGCTTCCGGGAGATCTTCGGCTTCACCGTGAAGTCGACGGTGCTGTCGCTGCCGGGCAGCACCGCGCCGATCCCGACGGACTGGGCGATGTCGGCAGCGGCCTTCCTGCCGCCGGCCGCCTCGGTGCCGTTGCCGACGGAGGTCAGCGCGAGACCGCCGGTGGTGGAGACCTCCGCGGAGGCGGGCACGTCCAGCGTCCGCCAGCTCTTCGGCAGGGTCTTCACGGCGTCCCCGGCGTCCGCGCCGGTCACGAAGACCCGGCCGCCGTTGCCGTGCACCGCGAGGGCGCCGAGCGCGCCGGAGCCGAGGAGCCGGTCGGCGCCCGCCGAGGTGACCCGGCGGACCTGCACCTTCTTCCCCGCGGGCACCTGGTAGGCGAGCCCGCTGTGCGCGTCCGGCACCAGCCGGAACGGCGTGCTTGCGGTCCTGGCCAGGGTGCTGGTCGCGCCCTTGGCGTCCACCGAGACCACCGAGTTGCCCAGGGCGGCCGCGATCTCGTTCCCGAAGGGCACGGCGGAGGTGAGCTGACCGGCGACGGTCTGCTGCCGGACCAGCTCCCCCTTCTCGGCGTCGACGGTGAGCAGTTGCGTGCCGTCCCCCTGTGGCCGGGTCAGGACGGCCCGTTCGCCGTCGCCGCAGCCCGGGTTGAAGTAGGCGAGGGAGACCAGCTCGGGCAGCTTGGTCACCCTGCCGCTCGCCAGGTCGACCACGGCCGCGAACGCGCCCTGCTGGAAGCCCTGTTGGTCGTTGACGGCCTGCCGGGGCGCGTAGACCACGACGGCACGGTCACCGGACCCGGTCACACAGGTCTGGCCGATCCACTGGTCGGTGTCGACGCCGGGCTCGGACAGGGTGGCCGCGGTGTGCCACCGGTAGGCGTCGGCCGCGTCGGCGACCAGGACGTGCAGTCCGGTGCCGTCCCCGTCGTAGGTGACGATGCGGTCGCCGGACTTCTGCCATCCGGAGGGCAGTTGGGAGGTGTCGGTGACACGGTCCGCCGCCGGCGCGGTCGTGGGGTCGGCGGGGTCGGTCAGGGCCGCCGAGGCCAGCGGGGCGATGAGGGCCAGCGAGAGCACGGACATCGCGCCGGCCGCCGCTATACGGCCACGGCGGCTTTTCGGCACCCGCCAGCGGTGTCTTCCGCTCGGGTTTTCACGGAAAGTACGCAAGGAATTCCGTCCGGTCATTGCAAAGGTCAAGGTGGGGTACCGGCTTCGACGCTCCCCCGGGCCGGTGACGCGGAAGTTATCAGTCCGCTATGACCGCAATGGGAGTCGTGGGTGATCTACCGGGCGGTATCCACGAAATATCCACGGGAATCCACCAACGAATTTCCTTTTGCCGGAGTCTCCTTTGATGACATCCCCCACGCACCACAAGGAACAGTGAACGTGTTGATGAACAGCAGACGTCTCAAAGTGGCCCTTGTGGCCGCGGCCATGACCCTCGCGGGTCTCGCGGCGGCCGGTCCGGCGGCGGCCACCACCGTTCCCCGGGCGACGGCCGTACAGGCCCAACAGCCCGCCGTACCCGTCGACTTCGTGGACCTGCCCAGCAGTGCCCTCGTGGCCGACGGCGAGCAGCACCAGATCACCGTCACCTACCGCAACGACACCTCGGCGGACCGGACCGTCGCCCCGCAGCTCCTGGTGGAGTCGCCGGACGCGGGCCCGTTCCTCGACCCGTCGGACGTCGTGGTCGAGCAGCGCACCGCGCACGGCTGCTGGCGTCCCGTGGAGACCGCGAGCCAGACCGGCACGCTCTTCACCGACCTGACGAGCGCTCAGCGCACCCTCCACGCCGGCCAGACCCTCACCCAGGTCTACCGGATCACGGTCGTCGACCCGGACGCCCAGGGCACCGTGCAGCCGAGGATCGCGCTCTACTGACCGGCTTGTCCTGACGCGAGAGGGCCCGGACTTCCCCTGGAGACCCGGGCCCTCACACCGCTAACGCAGCGAACCGATGTGGTCGACCCGGTCGTTCACGCCGTTGCGCAACTCGCTCAGCGTCGTGCCGGGCGGGGCCACCGTGGGCTCGGACGTCGGCGGCTGGGTCTCGTCCGCGCAACTCGCGCCGCGGGCCGGGACCTTCAGGTCCACCAGGTAGTCCGTGATGGCGTCCGACGCGCACGCGCTGCGGCCGAAGGCGGTGTGCCCCTCGGCCCGGAACGTGAGCAGACGGCCGTTGTCGAGCTCACGGGAGAGGGCCACCGCGTCCTGGTACGGGGTGTCCGGGTCACCGGTGTTGCCGATGACGAGGATCGGCGCGGAGCCCTTCGCGTGGAAGTTGCCGGCGTAGCGGCTGGTGTGCTCGCCCTGCCACTGGACGCACGCGGTGGCGTGCTGGTGGTCGTAGGTCGGCGGTCCGAAGGCCATGGCCGGGCCCAGCAGCGGAGCCAGCCTGGCGTTGGTCGTGACCTCGCGCTCGAGCCGGTCCAGGTCGGCCGGGTACTTCTTGTCGACGCACTCGACCACGACGTTCGGGTTGAGGAAGTCGAAGCTGGCCGGGGACGGCGGCCGCAGCAGGAACGACGTGTTGTCGCGCAACTGCGCCTTGCGCAGGGCCTCACCGAAGGACGGCCAGATGACCTTGCCCTCGTTGATGTTGAACATCAGCCGGTAGACCAGGGTGTAGCCGTTCGCCCGGCCCCCGTTCGCGGTCGGCACCGGGTTGGCGTCCAGGTCGGCCTTCAGCTTCTCGAACGCCCCGCGCGGGTCACCGTCACCGAAGCCGCAGGTCGCCTGGTCGGCCTTGCACCAGTCCAGGAAACGGCTCATCGCCCCGTCCAGGGCGAGGTACTGCGGCCGGTCGTAGGCGTAGGGGCGGCTGGTGTAGTGCTCCGGGTCGTACGCCCCGTCGAGCGCGAGCGCGCGGACCCGCTTCGGGAACATCGCGGCGTAGACCGTACCGATGTAGGAGCCGAACGACCGCCCGTAGTACGTCAGTTGCTTCTCGCCCAGGGCCTGGCGCAGCAGGTCGATGTCCCGGGCCACGTACTGGGTGCCGACGTACGGCAGCAGGTCGCCCGCGTTGTCGCGGCAGGCCTGGTCGAAGTCGGCGGCCTGCCGGAGCGCGGGCTCGTAGGCGTCGGGACCCGGGACGCCCTTGGCGGCGGTGACGGCGCCGGTGTAGGTCGGGTCGTCCCAGCACACGACCTGCGAGCTGCGGCCTACGCCCCGCACGTCGTAGCCGAACACGTCGAAGTCGTCGCGCAGTTCGGACGGCAGGTCCGCGTAGTTGTTGCGCACGAAGTCCACCCCGGAGTTGCCGGGGCCGCCGGGCTGCAGGAACAGCGTGCCCTTGCGGTGGGAGGGGTCGGCCGCCTTCTTGCGTATGACGGCCAGGGTGAGGGTCCTGCCCTGCGACTCCCGGTAGTCCAGGGGCACCTGGGCGTCGGCGCACTCGAAGCCGCCCTGACAGTCCGACCAGGCCAGGGTCGGCACGGTCGGTGTGTGCTGCGGGGCCGCCGAGACCGGGGACCCGGTCCAGGCCACGGTGAGCGCGCCCACCGCTGCTCCCGCGAGTCTTATTCGTCTGAACTTCACTGTCTCTGTTCCCCCTTGGGGCTGGTCAAGCCTCAATGAACTGGTCGTCTCACAGAGGAGACACAGAAAAAGATGCGCCACGGTTCCCGCGCTCCGTCGGTAGTCCCAGAGGCTTACGCGCAGACGGTCGCGTACTGCGTTCTCAGTAGCGGGGAATGTCGGCAGGCGCACGACGACGCGGGGGGTCTCGTCCGGTCAGCCTGGGTGGACTGTTCGGCATCAGATGTGGAGACCCCCGCCGTGGCTGCTTTTCTTTACCGTGTGGGCCGCCTGGCCTTCCGGCGACGCTGGTACGTCGCCCTGGTCTGGGCGGCCGTCCTCGCCGCCGTCGGGCTGGGGGCCCTGAAGGCGCCCGGCGCGGCCGACGAGGGGTTCTCGATGCCGGGCATCGAGTCCCAGAAGGCGTTCGACCTCATGGAACAGCGCTTCCCGGGGGCCACGGCCGACGGCGCGACCGCGCGGGTCGTCTTCGTCGCGCCGCACGGTGAGAAGGTCACCGCGGCCGGCCACAGGAAGGCCGTCGAGGACGCCGTCGCCGACCTGGCCGACGGCTCGCAGGTCGCGTCCGCCGTGGACCCGTTCCGGGCGAAGACGGTGAGCAGGGACGGCACGACGGCGTACGCGACCGTCAGCTACAAGGTCGCCGCGAACGACCTCACCGACGCCGACAGGCACCAGCTGGAGCAGGCCATCGACCAGGCCCGGGACAGCGGGCTGACCGTCGACGCCGGCGGCAGCGCCATGGCCGACGGCGGTGGCGCGGGCGGTGCCGCCGAGATGATCGGTGTCGCGATCGCCGCGGTCGTCCTCCTCGTCACCTTCGGCTCGCTGGCCGCCGCCGGACTCCCGCTGCTGACCGCGCTCATCGGCGTCGGCGTCAGCATGGCCTCGATCCTCGCCCTCTCGAGCGCCCTCGGCCTGTCCACCACCACCGGCACCCTGGCGATGATGCTGGGCCTCGCGGTCGGCATCGACTACGCCCTGTTCGTCGTCTCCCGCTACCGGGAGGAGCGCGCCAAGGGCCGGGCACCCCAGGAGGCGACGTCCCTCGCGGTCGGCACGGCCGGCTCCGCGGTCGTCTTCGCGGGCCTGACCGTCGTCATCGCGCTCGCCGGACTCTCGGTCGTCGGCATCCCGATGCTCACCAAGATGGGCCTGGCCGCGGCGGGCGCGGTCGTCGTCGCCGTCCTCATCGCGCTGACCCTGGTCCCGGTGTTCCTCGGCTTCTGGCCGAACGCGGTGCTGCGCCGCAAGGACCGCAAGAACGGCCGTACGGGCCAGGACGCCAAGGACAACGGCGGCACCCGCTGGGCCGGCTTCGTACTGCGCCGCCCGCTGCCCGTGCTGCTGCTCGGCGTGGTCGGCCTCGGCGCCCTCGCCCTGCCGATGACCGGCCTCCAGCTGGGCATGCCCGGCGACGAGGCCAAGCCGACCTCGACCACCGAACGCCGGGCCTACGACGCGCTCGCCGAGGGCTTCGGACCGGGCTTCAACGGCCCGCTGACCGTCGTGGTGGACGCGAAGGGGGACGACGACGCCAAGGGGGCGGCGTCGGCGATCGCGAAGAAGATCGGCGCGACCGAGGGGGTCGTGTCCGTCTCCCCGGCGCGCTTCAACGAGGCCGGTGACACCGCCGTCTTCTCGGTCGTGCCGTCCACCGCGCCGACCGACGAGAAGACCAAGGACCTCGTCACCACGATCCGCGGCGAGCGCCCCGGCGTCGAGTCCGGGACCGGCGCCACCTTCGAGGTCACCGGCTCCACCGCGCTGAACATCGACATCTCGGAGAAGGTGCAGTCCGCGCTGGTGCCGTACCTGATCGTCGTGGTGGGCCTCGCGATCGTGCTGCTGCTGGTGGTCTTCCGCTCCCTGCTCGTCCCGCTGAAGGCGGCCCTCGGCTTCCTGCTCTCCGTCCTGGCCTCCCTCGGCGCGGTCGTCGTGGTCTTCCAGGAGGGGCACGGCGCCGGGCTGCTGGGTGTGGAGACCACCGGCCCGATCATGAGCCTGATGCCGATCTTCCTGGTCGGCATCGTCTTCGGCCTCGCCATGGACTACGAGGTCTTCCTGGTCTCCCGGATGCGCGAGGCGTACGTCCACGGCGAGACGTCCCACCAGGCCGTCACCTCCGGATTCCGGCACAGCGCCCGGGTGGTCGTGGCCGCGGCCCTGATCATGATCGCGGTCTTCGCCGGGTTCATCGGGGAGAGCGACTCCATGATCAAGATGATCGGCTTCGGCCTGGCCACCGCCGTCCTCCTCGACGCCTTCGTGGTCCGCATGGCCATCGTGCCCGCCGTGCTCGCCCTGCTCGGCGACAAGGCATGGTGGCTGCCGAAGTGGCTGGACCGGGCCCTGCCCCGGGTGGACGTCGAGGGCGAGGGCCTCACCAGGGGCGCCGACAATCCCGAGCCTGCGCCCGCCGACCAGGAGGCCGTGCGCGTGTGACGCCGGCCCCCACCAGGGGCCGCCCGTGTCGTAAGGCACGGGCGGCCCCATTGGCCCACCATGGGGCCCTGGCCACCCACCGGAGACCACGATGATCACGAGCCCGGACCGGCGCTATGCGGACCGCCTGGAGCACTTCTCGGACCGCCATCCCTTCCTCGTCGACCTGGCACTGGTCCTGGCGCTGATGGGTTGCGCGACGCTCGGGGCCTCGCTCACGCTGCCCGGGGTCGCGCCACCGGTCGACGACAGACTGGCCGTGGTCCTGATGGGCGTGTCCTGCCTCGCCCTGCTCAAGCACCGCACCCACCCGCGCAGCACCGTCGTGGTCAACGCGGTCTGCGCCACGGTCGTGATCGCGCAGGGGTACCTCCTCACCCCCCTGCTGCTGGCTCCCGTCATGGCCTCGCTGTACTGGCTGGCCACCCTCACCGAGCGGACGACCATCCGTGCCTACGGCCTGCCGACCATGCTGGTGCTGACGCTCGCGGCGGCCCTCTCCGACTCCATGGACCGGGTGTCGCTGCTCCTGCGGACCATCGGGCCCGTCTTCTGGCTGCTGCTGCCCCTGGCCGTCGGCAACATGGCCCAGCTGCGGCGGGCCTATCTCGCGGCCACCCAGGCCCGCGCCGAACACGCCGAACGCACCCGCGAGGAGGAGGCGCGGCTCCGGGTCACCGAGGAACGCATGCGGATCGCCCGCGAGTTGCACGACGTCGTGGCCCACCACCTGGCCCTCGCCAACGCCCAGGCCGGCACCGCCGAACACCTCGCGCTCGCCAACCCCGAGCAGACCAGGCGGATCCTGCACGACCTCACCGGTACGACCTCTTCGGCACTGCGCGAACTGAAGGCCACGCTGGGCCTGTTGCGGCAGACCGACGACGAGGGCGCACCGCTGGAGCCGGCCCCCGGCCTCGCCCGGCTGCCCGAACTGGTCTCCTCGTGCGCCTCCGCGGGGATCACCGTCACCGTCACCACGGAGGGGGAGCCGCAGCCCCTCTCCCCGGGCGTGGACCTGACCGCGTTCCGGATCGTGCAGGAGGCGCTCACCAACGTCACCAAGCATGCCGCCACCCAGACCGCCCACGTCCGCTTCGTCTACGACGGCCCCCGTCTCCTCATCACGGTCACCGACGAGGGCCCGCCCGCGGCGGCCGCCGAGCCCGTGAAGGGCTTCGGCGTCATGGGCATGCGCGAACGCGCCCACTCCGTCGGCGGTGAACTCCGGGTGGGACCGCGCCCGGAGGGCGGCTTCGAGGTGAGTACGGCACTGCCGTTGCAGCCGGCGGTGAGCGGGGAGGAGGAGCGGGGGACGGTGTGAGGGGCGGTGTGAGAGGGGGACAGCCGTCACCCCGGGTTCACCGGGAGGTCGCCGCCTGCCGGGCCCCGTGTCCGTCGTCCTGGTTTCCTGGGCGTGGACGCGATCACCGGCAACGACGGGGAGGGACTGGTGACGAGCTGTGGCTGACGTGGATCTCGACCGGGCACTGGAGGTCGCGACGGAACTCGCGGCCTGGGCGGCGGAGGCGATCCGGCGCCCGCGCGACCCGGCTGCCGAGGTGCGGGAGAAGGACGGACCCGCGGACATCGTGACCGCCACCGACGAGGCGGTGGAGACCCACACCCGCGAGGTGCTCGGGCGGGCCTTCCCCGACCACGGGATCGTCGGCGAGGAGTACGGCACGACGGAGGGTTCGGCCGGCGCCCCGCACTGGGTGATCGACCCGGTCGACGGCACCACCAACTACGCCCACGGACTGGGCTGGTGCTCCTTCTCGCTGGGCCTGGCCGCCGCCGACGGCACCCCGCTGCTCGGCGTGGTCGCGGACCCCTGGCGAGGCGAGACGTTCACGGCCGTCCAGGGGCGCGGTGCGTACCTGAACGGCACCCGGGTGCACGCGGCCGCCCACACCACCCTCACCGGCCACGTCTTCCTCACCGAGTGGGCGGCGCACGCCCACTGGCCCGGCATGGACGCCCTCCTCGCCGAACTCGCCGACCGGCACTGCACGGTGCGCGTGATGGGATCGACGGCACTGTCCCTCGCGCAGGTGGCGGCGGGCCGGGCGACGGCGGCGGCGATCGGCTCCTTCCACGCCGTCGACGGACTCCCGGCGCTGCTGATCGCGCGCGAGGCGGGAGCGGTGGCCGTTCCCGAACTGCCGTCCCACAACCAACCCCTGCTGCTCGTGGCGCCCGGCGCCGCCGAGGAGACGAGCGACCTCTGGCACAGGTCGGGGGCGGCGGCCGGCTGACGGCCTCCCGGTCGAGATCTGACCAGGAGATAACCGCCAGTGAGGTATCAAGAGACCGGCCGGAGCACATACTTCAGCAAGCGGGGAAGTCCCGGGGAACTCCGACGGGGAGCGGCTTGATGCATGGCGATGGTGCGGGTCTTGGCAGGGTCCAGGTGCGGCTCAAGTGGGATCCGAGCGCCTACGGGGAACCGGCCCGGCACCTCGACATCGTCGCCGCGACCTACGCGGCGGGCGACCCGTACGGGCGGCCGGAGTACCTCGTGCACACCGAGAGCCGCTCGCCGGACGGCACCATCACCATGACCCGGCACAGCGAGACCGGCCTCGGCCTCGGCTACGTCGAGGTGATGGAGCTGGAGTTCGAGCGCCTGTCGTCCGCCTACGGCCGGGTGGTGGTCGGCGTCGCCATCCACCAGAACGGCGGCCCCCGCACCTTCGGCGACCTCTCCCACGCCGGAGTGCTCGTCGTCGAGGGCTACCGGCAACTCCTGTCCGACGACTTCACGCGCCTCACGGACGCCACGGCCGCGACGATCGCGGAGTTCACCCGGGACACCTCCGGGTCATGGCACCTCGGAGAACTGATCCGCGGCTTCGACAGCGCCCCGGCGGCCTTCATGGCGGAGATGGGCAGCGTACGGGGGTGAGGGGCCCGACGGCACTGAGCCGGCGGCGATGCGCGGCTGGCGCCGGCAGGTCGTTTCAGTACGGCCGACGGATCCCGTGGTCCGCGAGCGCTGTCTCGTAGGCGGCCAGGAGATCGTCGAGGCCGCTCAGGAGGAGGCCCGCCGAGTCACGGGCCTCTGCCGGATCGTCCCGTTTGCACGCCTCGGCGATCTCGGCCACCTCGGTGCGCAGGATGTGCAGGGAGTCACCCTGCACCAGGACGCCGGGGAAGCGGCGGCCGGGCAGGCGGACCACGGCATTGTTGCCGCCGGACGTGAACAGTTCTGCTTCGACGCGTTCCACCGGACCATCCGATCCGGCCCTCCTACGTTCTCCGACAGAGTGGTGCGATCGAGCCCGAAGACCCTGGTGGCACCCCCTTCCGGGCCGTTCACGGCGGTCTCCGGGGCGGCTTCCGCGGATCGTGGCCCGTTGCGTGTTCGTATCGGTCCTGGACAGACGGCGCGGGCCGGGCGGCCGTAGGCGCATACTGAGGAAGATGACAAAGCCTGCTGCACAGAAGCGTCACTTGCCCACCAGCCCCTTCAAGGCACCGGTCGCACCCGCTCCCAAGCACTTCGCGGTGGGCGACCAGGTCACACACGACATGTACGGTCTCGGCCGGGTGATCGGCGTCGAGGACGGAATCGCGGTACTCGTCGATTTCGGCTCGTCGCAGATGCGGATCCTGAGTCCGTACTCGAAGATGACCAAGCTGTAGGAGAAAGGACCCTCTCTCATCGATCTGACCTCGCTGTTCTCCGCCCCTGAAGGGCAGCCCCAGCGCACCCCCGCGGCCCTGCCGCCCCCCACCACGAACCCCTTCCAGGCCCCGGACTTCGGGGACGACGAGGACGAGACCTTCCCGCGGCCCGAAGCGGCCTAGCTCCCGTCCCGTCACCTGACAAGAGACCCCCGCCTCACCGAGGGTGCGGTGAGGTCAGACAGTGCTGCCCGGTGAACTCCTTTCCGTAGTCGCCGTCCGGAGCGCGGATCACCCAGTGGACGCGCTTCTGGGTCGTGCCGTCACCCTGGCCCGCGCCGTACGCGCCGGCCAGGGGACCCGGATTCCGGCAACCGGCCTCGTCAGCCGTACCTGCGCCACGCCCGCCCTTTGTGCCGCGTGTGCCCAAGCTCACCCTGTGCGTGTCCTGTGATGCTGCCGTGATTCCGCACAGCCCGTGCCCAGTGAGGCATGCGAGCGTGATTTCCGGTTAGGCGCACCGGGATTACTCGTTTCAGCGGGCAGGTGGGAAGAGATCTCTTTCATGGCGAAGGCACCGGACTCGACGGCTGTGGCGGACGCGGAGCAGGAAGGAGCGGACGCGGCGGTCGGCGTCCGCAGACCCCCGGCCCCGGTCGCACCCCGTGCGAGCCGGGGTTTTCCGTCCGCGGTGTCCCGCACCGGCCGGGTGAGCGGTCTGGACGGACTGCGCACCCTCGCGGTCGCGCTGGTCATCGTCCACCACGTGGAGCCCGACGTGCTGCCGGGCGGCGCGGTCGCCGTGGACGTCTTCTTCACCATCAGCGGCTTCGTCATCACCCGCCTGCTGGTCGCCGAGTACGTCCGCCGCGGCGGCATCTCCCTCATGTCGTTCTACCGCCGCCGCTGGCTGCGGCTGGTCCCCGCCCTGCTGGCCCTGTGCGCGGTCTGCGTACTGCTCGCGTCGACGACGTCCCTGTGGGGCTTCGACGGTTCGCTCCAGGCCGCGGGCCTGTCGGCCGCCTTCCTCACCAACGTCGTACGGGCCATGGAGTCCGGCCCCTACTCCGACCTCACGAGCCCGCTCGCCCACACCTGGTCGCTGGGCGTGGAGGAGCAGTTCTATCTGCTGTGGCCGCTGGCCCTGCTCTTCCTCCTGCGACGGGTCCGGGCCCGTACGGTCCTTCTCTGCACGGCCGCCCTGTGCGTGCTCCCCCTTCTGTGGCGCTGCGTCCTGTGGAACCCGGAGGCGGCCCACCGCATCTACAACGGCACCGACACCCGCGCCGACCAGCTGCTGGCCGGCGCCCTGGTCGCCGTGGCCCTGGCGCGCCTGCGCTCCGACGACCCCCGCCTGGCCGTCCTGCGCACCTGGTCCGGCCGCCTCGCGTGGCCGGCCCTCGCCCTGCTGGGCCTCATCGCCTGGCAGGTACCGGTCACCGAGGACCTCGGCGCCTGGACGGCCGCGTGGTACACCATCGGCTTCCTCGCCGTGGCGGCCCTCTCCGCCACTCTGGTCACCGCCCTGGAACTGCGCCCGGCGGACCGGCTCTCCCGCCTGCTGGCCCTGACCCCCCTGGCCTGGGTGGGCCGCAACCTGAGCTACGGGATCTATCTGTGGCACTACCCGGTGGTGCGGCTCCTGGCCTCCCTCGGCGTGCAGGAGGGACGACTCGCGTGGACGGTGGTGCTGACGCTGCTGATGGCGCTGCTGTCGTACTACGCCGTCGAGCGGCCGTTCCTACGCAGGGCGCACACGGCGAGGACGCCGGCACCGGCGCTGGCGGCTGCGACGTAGGGGCATCGGTGATCCGCCGCGGCCCGCCGTTTCCTACACTCGCGGGATGAGCAACCACACGTGCGCGCACTGCGGCACCGTCGGTCTGACCGAGGGTTTCATCGAGGACACCGGCGATCACTCCCGTGGCTACGCGCGGTGGATCGAGGGCGCACTGGAGCGGGGAATCTTCGGCGGCGCCAAGCGGCTGGGCCGCCCTCGACGCCAGATAGCGGCTTTCCGCTGCCCCAAGTGCGGACACCTCGACCTGTTCGCCACGGACGAGGTGTAGTCAGACGGTCCCCGAGGGCTCCGTCGCCGTGTCGGCGCCCCGGGGTTCCCGCCACCACGACGCACCCCAGGCCAACACCGCTCCGCCCACCGCGTACGCCCCCAGCACCCACAGCGCCGAACTTGTCGCGTGCCCCGAGAAGTACACCGTGTTGCGGACCAGCGTCGTCCCCGCGCCCGGCGGCAGGGCCTGGCCGATCGCGCTCCAGAAGGCGGGGAGCAGGGGGGCCGGGTAGACGCCGCCCGAGCTCGGGTTGCCGAGGACCACGAAGAGGAGCACGACCAGGCCCGTGCCGAGCAGGCCCAGCAGGGTCTGCAGGGCCAGTGCCGTGGCCGCCGAGGCAAGGACGGTCAGCGTTCCGATCGCGCTCAGCGCCCAGAAGTGGCCGCCCAGGGCGTCGAACACCGGGCCCACGATCACCGCTCCGGCCACGCCCGACACCACCGCGTACGGGATCAGGACCGCCAGGCGGATCAGGGTGCGGGGGCGGTTCGCGGGGCGGGAGCCGGACGCCATGCCCATGATGGTCGCCGTGAGGTAGCCGCCGATCACCCAGCCCAGGACCAGGTAGAAGGACGTCATGCCGCGGCCGTCGCCGGGGTTCGGGGGGCGGATATCCGTCACCGAGATCTGGCGCTTCTCGGACGCCTCGATCTTCTGGGCGATCTGGGTGGCCGTCTGGGAGACCGACGGGCCGCCCGCCGAGGCGACGAGCAGGGTGTCCTTGGTGCCGTTCGGGCTGAAGAGGAAGGCCGCGTCCGTGCGGCGCGTCATGACCCACTCGCGGGCAACGGCCGTACTGGAGGCCGCCATCGCCTTCACCGGTTCGCCGTCCAGTGCGTTGAGCTGGGCGACGATCTTCGCCGATGCCTGCTGGGGGGCCACCACGGCCACCGGGATGCGCTGCGGGGTCGGGGAGTGGAAGGCGCCGACGTACGAGACCACGAAGGCCAGTTGGACCAGCAGGCCGCCAAGGACCAGGCCGAACGCCCGGAGCGTCACGGCGTCCTTGAACTCCGCCGCGAATCCAGGGGACTTGGGGGCCGGCGCCGTGGGTTCTGGGCCGGCGGAAGGGCTGGAGGGTGCGTTCACGGGCGCATCGTCGCACAGGCGGATGAATTCGCTGTTCCGTTTACCGTCACGCCTGAACCGGCCAACCCGACAGACCTAACCACCGCAAGACGGACCCACCGGAGCCAGATGCGCGGAGACGGACCCGCCGGGGGGCGGACCCGACCGGGGTACAGGCCGCCGGGGGCCGGACCCGCCGGGGGGACAGGCCCGCCGGGAGACGGATCCGCCGGGGGACAGGTCCGCCCAGAGATAGGCCCGCCGGGAGACGGATCCGCCGGGGGACAGGTCCGCCCAGAGACAGGCCCGCCAGGAGACGGGCCCACCGGGAGACGGACCCGCTCCGAGACGGATCCGCCCCGGAGACAGGCCCAGGGAGATGGACCCGCCCGGAGACGGATCCGTCCGGAGACAGGCCCGCTGGGAGACGGACGCGCCCGGAGACAGATCCGCTGGGAGACGGGCCCAGCCGGAGACAGGCCCGCCGGGAGACAGGCCCCGCCCGGAGACATATCCGCCGGGAGACAGGCCCCGCCCCGGAGACCTACTCGTCCGGTAACCCCAGCTCCGCCCAGATCGTCTTCCCCGTGGCCGTCTGACGGCTTCCCCACCGCTCCGCCATCTGCGCGACCAGCAGCAGTCCCCGCCCGCCTTCGTCGAACACCCGCGCCCGCCGCAGGTGCGGAGCCGTGCTGCTGCCGTCGGAGACCTCGCAGATCAGCGCGGAGTCACGGATCAGGCGCAGGACGACGGGGTCGTCGCCGTAGCGGACGGCGTTCGTGACCAGCTCGCTGACGATCAGTTCGGTCGCGAAGGACGCTTCCCCCAGCCCCCACGCAGTGACCTGCTCGCTTGCCGCCTTCCGCGCCCGGGCCACCGCCGCCGGGTCGCGCTCGAGGTGCCAGGTGCGCACCCTCGCCGCGTCCAGGGCCGAGGTGCGGGCCAGCATCAGGACGATGTCGTCGGCCGGGCGGGCGGGCAGGACCGTGCGCAGGACGTCGTCGCAGGTCTCCTCCAGCGGACCCGCCCTGTCGGCGAGGGCTCCGCCCAGCAGGTTCAGACCGACCTCGATGTCCCGGTCGGCCGCCTCGACCAGCCCGTCGGTGTAGAGGGCGAGCAGGCTGCCCTCCTCCAGTTCCACCTCGACGGACTCGAACGGCAGGCCGCCCAGGCCCAGGGGCGGCCCGGCCGGCAGGTTCAGGAAGCGGACCTCGCCGCCCGGGGTGACCACGGCCGGCGGCGGGTGGCCGGCGCGGGCCATCGTGCAGCGGCGCGAGACCGGGTCGTAGACGGCGTAGAGGCAGGTGGCCCCCACCTCGCCCGCGGTCACGCTCTCCGAGGGCCGGCCGCCGCGCGTCTCCGGCCCCTCCTCCCGGTCGAGCCTGACGACCAGGTCGTCCAGCTGGGTGAGGAGTTCGTCGGGCGCGAGGTCCACGTCCGCGAGGGTGCGTACGGCCGTGCGCAGGCGGCCCATCGTCGCCGAGGCGTGGATGCCGTGGCCCACCACGTCGCCCACGACCAGCGCGACCCGGGCGCCGGACAGCGGGATGACGTCGAACCAGTCCCCGCCCACGTCCGCGCCGGAGCCCGCCGGGAGATAGCGGTACGCCACCTCCATGGCCGCGAGGTCCGGCGGGCGTTCGGGCAGCAGGCTGCGCTGGAGGGTGAGCGCGGTACGGCGTTCGTGGGTGTAGCGGCGGGCGTTGTCCACGCTCACCGCGGCCCTCGCGACGATCTCCTCGGCGAGCAGCAGATCGTCGTCGCTGAAGGGCTCCGTCGTGCGGTGCCGCAGGAAGTGCACCAGGCCGAGGGTGACCCCGCGGGCGCGCAGCGGCACCATCATCACCGAGTGGATCATGTACTTGGCCACGGACTCGGCACGGGCCCGGGAGGAGTCGACCCACTCCTGCATCCCGGGGTCCAGGGGCTCCGCCCGGGTGCCGCGGCCGGCGATCAGGGTCTGCATCGGGGGCGTGTCCACGGGGTAGAACGTCCTCTCGCCGGACGCCACCGCCGACTCCGGGCAGCCGTCGAGGACCGATCGCTGCGCCGTACGGCGTACCGTGACCGGCCGCTCCGGCGGCACCGGTTCCGGTTCCGCGCCGAGGGCGACCGACTCCAGCAGGTCCACGGTGACGAAGTCCGCGAAGCCGGTCACCGCCACCTCGGCCAGTTCCTCGGCGGTCCGGGTCACGTCCAGGGTGCTACCGATGCGGAGGCCGGCGTCGTTGAGGACCGCGAGGCGGCGGCGGGCCCAGTACTGCTCGGTGGTGTCGAAGACGGCCGCGGACAGGCCCCGCAGCGCCCCGCTCTCGTCCTTCAGCGGGGAGAGGAACATCGACCAGGCGTGGCCCCGGACCTCGCCGGGTGCCTGTCCGAAGCTCTCGTGGAAGAGCGGCTCGCCGGTGCGCAGCACCTGCCGCTGGAGGCGGTCGTACTCGTCGAAGGGCGGGTTCGGCTCGATCTCCCACAGGGTCAGACCGCGCATCTCGGCCAGGGTGCGGCCCATCACCCGGGTCATGACCTCGTTGGCCGCCACCAGCCGGGCCTCGGTGTCGTAGACCGCCACCGGCACGGGCAGCTGCGCGAGCGTGAGGTCCCACAGGGCCTCCGCGTCCGGTTCGACGGGCCCGGCCATGTGCTCCTGGGCGGCTGCGGTCACCAGCCACGGCCGCGCGCCGTCGCCGTCCGCGAGCGGTGTTCCCTTCAGCCGTACGACGACCCGGCCGCCGCCCCGGTGCCGCAGTGCGACCTCGGTGGCCCAGGGCCGGCCCTCGGCCACATGGCGGCGCGCGGACTCGGGCAGGCCGACGGCGAGGAGGGCGGCCGCCGGTCGTCCTACGACCTCTTCGGCCTCGTATCCGAGCAGCTGACGCGCCCCGGCGCTCCACACCGTGATGGTCCCGCCGGCGTCGACGACGACCGCCAGGTCCTCGGGTACGCGTCCCTCCACGGTGCCTCCGGGTGTGCCGCCCCTGCCGTCCATGCTCCCAGCGTCCCGCCGCACAGGCCCCCGCTCAAGCGGCGGCGCTGCCGTGAGGAGCCGCAGTCTTGCACGGGGCAGCGGGGAGAGGGAACGGAACGGGGTGATCGCGGCGGACCGCCGTGCCGTGCGCCCGGGATGCGTCAGCCCAGCGGGGTGTCGGCCCAGGGGAGGGACGCGGCCGGGTCGTTGAAGGCTTCCTGGCGGGGCGGCTGGACCTCGTGGCAGGTGAAGCCGAGCCGGGTCAGGGCCCTGCCCACCTCGCTGGCGGTGAAGTCGCGGCGGTCCTGCCGGGTGATCACCTGGCCGACCTGCTTGACCGGGTAGACGTGGGGGCCGACGGTCACACACAGGCCGGTGGCGGGTTCGGGCTGGACGCCGTCCATCGACCTCTCGACCTCGCTCATGGTCAGGTCGAAGGGAAAACGTGCGATGACGATGCGCATGGTGCCTCCACGGGGGCGGGGACGTGACGGTGAGAACGGCCAGGGTGCGGCCCTGTTCGTCTCCTTCTCGACGGGGACGCCGGCGGCGCGGCCACCGGGCCCGTCAGTGGGTCGTACGGCTATCGGCTGGTGGGGGTGGAGCGGCGGCCGCCCCGGCCCCGCGCGGGGCGGCTGCTGCGGCCGCGTCCCGCGGACCCGGAGCGCTTCGGGGTCTCGGCGGGCGCCGGAGCGGGGAGGACGACGGGCACGCCGGAGGGGGTGCGGGCGCCGGTGATGCGGTTCAGCTCGGCCTCGCCCGGACGGACCCGGGTGGTCTGCGCGGTGACGCCGGCGTCGGACATCAGACGGTCCACCGCGCGCCGCTGGTGCGGCAGGACCAGGGTGACCACGGTGCCGGACTCGCCGGCGCGTGCGGTACGGCCGCCGCGGTGCAGGTAGTCCTTGTGATCGGCGGGCGGGTCGAAGTTGACGACGAGGTCGACGTCGTCCACGTGGATCCCGCGGGCCGCGACGTTGGTGGCCACCAGCACGCTCACCTGGCCGTCCTTGAACTGGCCGAGGGTGCGGGTGCGCTGCGGCTGGGACTTGCCGCCGTGCAGCGCCGAGGCCCGCACGCCCACCGACAGCAGGTGCTTGGCCAGGCGCTCCGCCGCGTGCTTGGTGTCCAGGAACATGATCACGCGGCCCTCGCGGGCGGCGATCTCGGTGGCGGTGGCGTGCTTGTCGTCGTCCCGGACGTGCAGGAGGTGGTGGTCCATCGTGGTGACGGTGCCCGCCGACGGGTCGACCGAGTGCACCACCGGGTCGTGCAGGTAGTTGCGCACCAGCCGGTCGATGTTGCGGTCGAGCGTGGCCGAGAACAGCATCCGCTGGCCGTCGGGGCGTACCTGGTCGAGCAGGGCGGTGACCTGGGGCATGAAGCCCATGTCGGTCATCTGGTCGGCCTCGTCCAGGACGGTCATGGTGACCTGGTTCAGGCTGCAGTCGCCGCGCTCGATGAGGTCCTTGAGCCGGCCGGGCGTCGCCACGAGGACCTCGGCGCCGGCCCGCAGCGCGGACGCCTGCCGGCCGATCGACATGCCGCCGACGACGGTGGCCGCGCGCAGGCGCAGCGCCCGCGCGTAGGGGGTGAGCGCGTCGGTGACCTGCTGGGCCAGTTCGCGGGTCGGTACGAGGACCAGGGCGAGCGGGTGCCGGGGCTCGGCGCGCTGTCCGTCCAGGCGGGCCAGCAGCGGCAGACCGAAGGCGAGCGTCTTGCCGGAGCCGGTGCGGCCACGGCCGAGGACGTCACGGCCGGCCAGCGAGTTCGGCAGGGTCGCGGCCTGGATGGGGAAGGGGGTGGTCACACCCTCGGCGAGGAGCGCGGCCTGCAGACGCTCGGGCAGGTCCAGCTCACTGAACGCCTCCACCGCGGGCAGGGCCTCGGTGACGGTGGTGGGGAGGGTGAACTCGCCGCGAGGTGCGGCGGCCGGGCGGGAACGCTGGTGGCTCGCGCCCCGGGAGTGCAGGCGGGACGTGCTGTTCCCGTTGTTCCCGGTACGACGGGTGCGGTTCATGGGAGGGGAACCCTTCCTCGATGCGTGCGGCACGTGTCGAGGAATTCCTGCTGGGCGCGGCGAAGCCGCACGAGAATTCGCAAGAAAGAGCCGGGGAGAAACAAAGCGAAGATAATAAGATTCTTCGGGACAATCAGATTGTTCACGGGCAATGGGACAGGGCCCGCACCCCAAGAGTGCGGGCCCCAGCCGTGAAGATACGCGTCAGCGTCAGGCGGGAACGATGTTCTCGGCCTGCGGGCCCTTCTGGCCCTGCGTGACGTCGAAGGTAACCTTCTGGCCTTCCTGAAGCTCGCGGAAGCCGGAGGTGGCGATGTTGGAGTAGTGCGCGAACACGTCCGCGCCGCCACCGTCCTGCTCGATGAAGCCGAAGCCCTTTTCCGCGTTGAACCACTTCACGGTGCCAGATGCCATATTGAATCTCCCTAGGGGGCAGTGCCGAGACCCGCACTGTACGGACCTCGAGTCGCCGCGATGGACTCCCCTCCGGAAGATCCGGAAAGACGCCGGTGAAGTTCAATAAAGAAATTCTCCGGAAACCAAAACTGCAACTTTTATCACGGTAACACAGGGTAGGTGGGTGGATCTACACCGACTTGAATCGTGGTGGCGCCCTGGTCGAAAACCTTGCAGGGCCCCGCCCGGGATTCTGTTGCGGCCGTGACAGTTATTCGTCCGGCCGTCGGCACATCTCCTCGTTCGGGCGGAGGCCTCGGTGAGCGGGTCCTCCAGGACAGCGGGATGTCGGCGGCCCGCCCCATGGTGTATGTCCAAGGCCCACGCACCCGCATATGTGACGTCACCACACCAGACTTTTGCGCCCGCCCGAAGTCCCCGAGAAGCACCCCCCGACGCCCGGCGTGATCCACCACACGCTCGGATGCCGACTCGTCGCCGACTCAGGCCGGGTACGGCGTGGTCTCGCGGGCCGAGCGCAGGGCGCCCGCCCACCAGGACAGCTGTTCCAGCAGGGTCTTGGCGTATCCGGCGGCCTCCGGGTCCAGGGGGCGGCCGTCCTGCCACGCGGTGAAGTAGTTGGGGAAGGCGAGGCCGTCGCGGACGGTGACCGCGTGCAGTTCGGTCAGGACGTTCTCCAGGTGCAGCACCGCGTGGCGCCCGCCCGCCGCGCCGCCGTAGCTGACGAAGGCGACGGGCTTGGCCGTCCACTGGGTGAAGTGCCAGTCGATCGCGGCCTTCAGGGACGCGGGGTAGCTGTGGTTGTACTCCGGCGTGACCACGATGAACGCGTCGGCGCTCTCCAGGGCCGACGTCAGCGGCTCCATCCCGGCCGGCCGCGGATAGTCGTCCCCCGCGTACTTCGGCGACACCGCGGGCAGGGCCAACGGGACGTCGATCCCGGCCAGGTCGACGATCTCCACCTCGAACCCCCCGTGCGCCGCGGCCTGCTCGGCGACCCACGAGGCCACGACCGGCCCGAACCGCCCTTCGCGGACGCTTCCGACGATGACCACCAGCTTGTGCTTGTCGTTTGCCATGCCCACCACGATCGGACCGCTCCGCGACCACAGCCAGACCGGGCTGAGGCTGGCCCCCGCAGGGCCACCCTGAGCCCTGCGCAGGCGGCGGCGCGGAACCTATGCTCGGGTCATGGGGACACCACTGGGGGATTTCGTCCGGGCCAAGCGGGACAGTATCCAGCCGGAGTCGCTGGGCCTGCCGGACCACGGCCGCCGCAGGTCACCGGGGCTACGGCGATCGGATCTCGCCGCCCGGGCCGGCATCAGCGTCGAGTACCTGACCCGCATCGAGCAGGGCCGCGACCGCAACCCCTCGATCGCCGTGGTCAACGCCCTGGCCGACGCGCTCAGCCTGGACGCCGCCGAGCGCACCCACCTGCGCTACCTCACGAAGATCAGCGGCGGTGAGTGCGTGGCCCACCACGCTCGGCCCGCCCCGCCGTCGCGTCACGTACGGCCCTCCGTACTGCGGACACTGCGCCTGCTGGAGCCGGGCATCGCCCTGGTGACCAACCGGATGGGCGACGTCCTCGCCCACACCGGTGCGTTCGAGGCGGTGACGAACGGGACGGGACTGCTCGACTCCGAGACCCCGAACCTCACCCGGTACGTCTTCACCGACCCCCGCGCCCGGTCGTTCTTCGCCGACTGGGACGACATCGCGGACGAGCGGGCCTTCGACCTGTGGCTGGGGCCGTCTCTCGACTCCCACGAGTGGTTCACCGCGGAACTCGCACCCGTCGCGGGCCCCGAACTCACCCGCCGCCTGAACCGCCACGTCGTGCCGCGGCGCGGGGACCTCCGGCTGCGGCATCCCTCCGGACCCGAACTCCGGCTGGTCCGCGAGACCCTCGAGCTCTCCGCGGACGCACAGCAGCTGGTCGTCCTCCTGCCCGCGGACGAGGCGACGGACCGGGCGGTCGACGAACTGCGCCGTCCGGCCCACGGCGGACTGAGAGCCATCTCCTGACAGCCGGCCGGACCCCCGCCGTCCGGTGTTCGATTAGTGCTGCCATGTCATACCCTGCATCTTCGGTCGGCCGGGTTTCTTAGGGTGGACGCAGGAACCCGGACGGCGCTCCTTCCCTCTTCCACAGTCGGGCAGGCGGTTCTGACGAGCATCTAGTGAAACTGGCTGAAAGTGATAGAAATGCCACCGCGGATTCCTTCGCGAGCGAGGCTCTGGGCCGTGGGGGCCGTCGTGGCCCTCGGGTTCTTCGTCGCGATGGAGTGCGCCGCCCACCACTACGGCCTGCCGGGACCGCTCACCACCCAGGCGCGAGAGTTCGTGTGCCCGCCCAAGTCGGGCCCCCTGCTGTACGCCGGCCTGGCACTGATGACGGTGGTGCTGACCTGGCGGCAGCGGTTCCTCGCGTTCGGTGCCGCGATCGGCATAGACCTCGCCTTCGTGGTGGTCCGGTGGGTGTGCGACATCGAGGTGACCCACGGCCACCCCTTCGGCAACGGCGCGCTGTGGGTGATCGTGGGCTGCGCGGTCATCGCCCTCACCCGCCGCACCGGTGCGGACCGCGTCCTGCTGCTGAAGGGCGTCGGGCTGGGCCTGCTGCTGGTGGCCGGCCGCAAGACCGGTGACACCTGGCTGCTCATCACCGCGAAGAGCCGGCCGCAGGTGCTCGACCCGTACCTCGCAAACGCCGACCACGCCCTGGGCAACCCGTCGTGGCTGATGGGCCGGCTCGTCACCGCTACCGGAGCGGTCGGCTTCAACTTCCTCGACACCATCTACGGCCAGCTCGCGGTGGCCGCGGTGATCGTCGCGCTGTACCAGCTGCGGCACGTGGCGGCACAGCGCCGCTTCCCGCGCCACCACCTGGTGCGCACCTTCCTGCTGATCGGCCTGCTCGGACCGGCCATCTACATGATCTTCCCGGTGGTCGGCCCGGTCTTCGCCTACGGCACCGGCACCGACCACTGGGCGTCCATCGCCCTGTGGTCGCCGCAGATACCGAGCGACGGGAGCTGGGCGGTGGCGAACCTGTGGCCGCAGACAGCGCCGCCGATATCCGCCCCGCACTCCATACCGTTCGACGCGGTCACCCCGCGCAACTGCATGCCCAGCCTGCACACGGCGTGGGCCACCGCGATCCTCATCCACTCCCGCACGGGCCCCCGGTTCCTGCGGTACGCGGGCACCTTCTGGCTGATCGCCACCCTCTGCGCCACGCTGGGCTTCGGCTACCACTACGGCGTGGACCTCCTCGCCGGCGTGGTCTTCACCCTCACCATCGAGGCGGGCCTGCGCTCCTACGACCGCGGCTGGGACCGCGCCGGTCTCCGGCTGACGGCCTACGGCACGGCCGTCTTCCTCGCGCTCCTGCTGTCGTACCGCTACCTGCCGGTACAGATGGCCGAGTACCCCTGGCTGGCCGGGCCCCTTCTCCTGCTGGCGATGGGCTCGGTGATCTACGGCTACACGCGGACCGTGGCCCGGTGGGAACCGGTGACCCCGCCGGCGCGAGCGCCGCAGCCGCAGCCCGAACTGCTGTGAACCGCGGCGGACGCCCGGATCAGCCGCCCGTCCGCTCGATCCACTCGCCGCCGCCCAGCGGATAGTCGTAGCCCGGGCGGCCCACGTCGGCGCTGGTGCGGAACGGCCTGCCGTCGTCGTTGAGGTGGACCGTGCCGCTGCGGCCGCCGCTGGACCAGTCGAGGCTGAGGTCCCAGCGGACGTCGTGCGCCTTGGCGCGGGCGGTGACGTAGAAGACCTCCGGGTCGGACTCGCTGACCTTGTACGGGAAGTCGCGCTGGCCGTTCTTCGCGGTGACCGCGGGGCTGCCGTTGTCCAGGTCGATGTCGAAGGACTTGGTGCCGACACCGCCTCCGCAGCCGACGCCCATCGAGTAGTCGTTCCAGGCGAGCGGCGCGCCCTTGGTGAGGAAGCGGACGTGCAGGGCGTTCAGTACGACGGTCTCCTCGCCGGTGCCCTGGACGGTGAGCGCGATCTGCTGCTCGCCCGAGGAGACGGCCCCGTAGGCGGCGGCCCAGCGCGGCGCGTCCTGCTCGGGCGCCGGCGGGCCGACCTGCTCGGGGTCGCTGTCGACGAGGAAGTGCTGGCTGCACGGGTCCGCGTAGACGTAGGGACGGACGCCGACGGTGAGCGGGACGCCGGCGGCGGTGTCCGGGGCCGCGCCCTGCTCACCCCCGCCCTTCGCGGTGCCGGACCCGGTGCTCTTCGAACCGGCTGTCCCGCTCGGAGAGCCGGTGGCCGACGCGGACGGCTTGCGTGCGCTCGCGCCGGCGGACGGGCCGGCGGAGGGCTGCGCGGCGGGCCCGGTGTCCAGGGTGTCGGTGAACGTCGGCGCCGTGGTGTCCCCGGCGCGGGTGTCCACCGGGCGCAGGGCGTAGGCGACGGGCCCCAGCGCGGCGAGCACCGCGACGGACGCGATCAGCACGGTACGGCGACGACGGAGCCAGGAGCGAGGACGCGGCGGGGCGGCGTCGAGAGGGGTGTCGAGAGGGGTGTCGACGACAACGGGCTCGGCGTTCCCGGTCGCGGCCTCACCCGCATCCTTCGCCGCGACCTGGTCCGGCCTGCGTCCACGTTCCGCGTCCGCCAGGATCCAGCGCCGGTGCAGCTCCACCAGCTCCTGCGGTGTGGCCCGGCAGACCCGCGCGAGGCGCTCCACCGGGGCGTACTCGACCGGCACGGCGGTGCCGTTGCAGTAGCGGTGCAGCGTCGACGTACTCATGTGCAGACGCTTGGCGAGCGTCCCGTAGCTCAGCCCCGACCGGTCCTTGAGTTCCCGCAGCAGCTGCGCGAACGCCTCCGGCCGGTCGGTCCCCGTTGCCCCTGACACCCGTTCCCCTCAACCCCCAGCATCCCGGCAAAGCGTTCCAGGGGCAGTGCGTTCCCCCTGGTCAGAGCCCGTTCCGGCGTTCCAGTGTCCCCAACTGCCCGCTGAACGTGGCGGTCGGGACGGATCACCTCACAAGCTTCGGTCATCCAATCACCACGCCACCCGAACTCCGAAGGGGCACCGCACCATGTCCAAGATCTCCCGCACCCGTCTCGTCGCCGCCGCCGCGACCACCGTCCTCGCCGCGCTCTCGCTGACCGCGTGCAACGACGGGGCAGGCACCGAGGACGAGGGCCGCGCGGCCGGCACGAGCCCCTCCACCGCGGTCTCTTCCGAGGCCACGGCCTCCGCCACCCCGGCTCCCTCGGGCTCCTCGGCCGTCACCGGCCCGTCGGCCTCCACGGGATCCTCCGGCGCCGGGTCCACCGGCGGCACCACGACGTCCGCCGAGCGCACCGGCGTGCCGACGAAGGCGGCCACCTCCGGGGCGGGCAAGCCGGTCACCTGCGAGGGTTCCACCACCAGGACGGTCGCGGCCCCGCTGACCCGCCCGGTGAACCACATGCTGCTCACGGTCACCAACACCGGCAGCAAGAGCTGTTACCTGTACGGCTACCCGGCGGTCCGCTTCGGCGAGGCCCAGTCCGTGCCCCCGGTCATCGAGGCCTCGAAGCCGCAGGCGGTCGTCACGCTCGCGCCGGGCGAGTCCGGGTACGCCTCCGTGAGCCTGTCCGCGACCGACGGCAGCAGCGCGAACGGCTACACCGCGAAGTCCCTGACGGTCTACTTCCACGGCCGCTCCGGCAACGAGAGCGTCGGCACGGCCGCCCACCCGCCGCTGTCCGCGAAGGGCGTCTACGTGGACGACTCGCTCAAGGTCACCTACTGGCAGCAGTCGATGGACGACGCCGTCAGCTGGTGACACCACCGCGCCGTCAGCCGGCCCGGGACCCGGAGTTGTCGGATGTCGAGTTCGCGGCGCGGCGGTACTCGGCGTTGATGCGCTGCGCTTCCTCGAGCTGGTCCTCGAGGATGACGATGCGGCAGGCGGCTTCGATGGGGGTGCCGCGGTCGACGAGCTCGCGGGCGCGGGCGGCGATCCGCAGCTGATAGCGGGAGTACCGGCGGTGTCCGCCCTCCGAGCGCAGGGGAGTGATCAGCCGGGCCTCCCCGATGGCTCGCAGGAAGCCCGGGGTGGTGCCGAGCATCTCTGCCGCCCGGCCCATCGTGTAGGCGGGGTAGTCGTCGTCGTCCAGGCGGTCGCCGAGTGGAATATCTGCTGTCATGTCACCTCGTTGTGCAACGCGTCGAGGGGCCCCGATGCCGTACGGCACCGGGGCCCCGAAGGGAATTCAACACCATCTGTCGGCCCTGTTGCTGTGCCGACCTTCTGTTTCCGCTACCCGGCCCGGTGACGGGAGGGGTGCGGGGATCGCGGCTGCGTGACCGGGGACCACCATCCAATCCGGGGTCTTGCGGTACCCGGGCCGAACACGTCGGGCCGGGCGATCCTGATGGCGTCTGTCCTCCGTTCTTTCCTCGCTTGACCATGTCTACGAGAAAAACAGTAACCGTGGCAGGAGCCAATGTCTACTCTGACAAGAGGAGATTTTGGCGCTCGTGTGACGCAGACATCCTTCGACGTGAAGATCCGCGCCGGGATACGACGATGGGGCCCTGCCGACGCGCGTCGGCAGGGCCCCATCGGGCCTGAGGGTGGATCAGCCGGCGAGGCCGAGGACCTCCCGCAGCTGGAGCCGGTCGGTGTAGGCGGCGCTGTCCCGGAGAACGGCGAGCCCGGCCAGGGTGACCACACCCGTGCGCTGCTCGTCCCCGTCGCAGAGGACGAGGTGATCGACTCGGGCACCGGCCATGAGGGACAGAGCCACCTCGACCGTCATGTCGTCACTGACCCGGGGCCCGGGCCCCTGCTGGTCGAAGATCACGTGTGGCGTCTGGGTCGGCGTCATGGGTGTCTCCTACGGGGAAGGGGGCGGGGTCGTGAGCGGTCCGGCGCAGCCGTCCTAGGCAGCGGAGCCGAAGCCGGTCCGGCGCGGTGCGCTGCGGCGTGCCGCGTCGCCCACGGGGCGGCCCTGGCCCGCCTGGCCCCGGCGTCCACGACGGCCCCGGGAAGGGGACGAGGACGAGGACGAGGAGGATGTGCGGCGGGGGCGTTCCGCCTGCGGCGCGGTGATGACGACCGGGACACCGGAAGGCGCCTGGGCCCCGGTGATGCGGCTCAGCTCCTCCTCGCCCGAACGCACCTGGGCGATCCGGGGGGTGATGCCCGCCGAGGCCATCAGCCGGCTCATGTCGCGGCGCTGGTTCGGGGTCACCAGGGTGACGACGCTGCCGGACTCGCCGGCGCGGGCCGTACGACCGCCGCGGTGCAGGTAGTCCTTGTGGTCGGTGGGCGGATCGACGTTGACGACCAGGTCGAGGTTGTCGACGTGGATCCCGCGCGCCGCCACGTTGGTCGCCACCAGCACGGTCACGTGCCCGGTCTTGAACTGGGCGAGGGTGCGGGTGCGCTGCGGCTGGGACTTGCCGCCGTGCAGGGCCGCGGCGCGCACGCCGCTGCTCAGCAGGTGCTTGGTCAGGCGGTCCACCGCGTGCTTGGTGTCCAGGAACATGATCACCCGGCCGTCCCGTGCCGCGATCTCGGTGGTCGTCCGGTGCTTGTCCGCGTCGAGCACGTGCAGGACGTGGTGCTCCATCGTGGTGACCGCGCCGGCCGAGGGGTCCACCGAGTGGACGACGGGGTCGTGCAGGTAGTTCCGCACCAGCTTGTCGACGTTGCGGTCCAGGGTGGCGGAGAACAGCATCCGCTGCCCGCCCGGACGCACCTGGTCGAGCAGGGCGGTGACCTGCGGCATGAAGCCCATGTCGGCCATCTGGTCGGCCTCGTCGAGGACCGTGATGGCCACGTCGTCCAGTCGGCAGTCGCCGCGGTCGATGAGGTCCTTGAGCCGCCCGGGCGTCGCGACGACCACCTCGGCCCCGGCGCGCAGCGCACCGGCCTGCCTGCCGATGGACATGCCGCCGACGACGGTGGCCAGCTTCAGGTTCACGGAGCGGGCGTAGGGGGTGAGCGCGTCGGTGACCTGCTGGGCGAGCTCACGGGTGGGGACGAGAACGAGGGCGAGCGGCTTTCGCGGCTCGGCCCGCTGTCCGGCCGTACGGGCCAGGGTGGCGAGGCCGAAGGCGAGGGTCTTGCCGGAGCCGGTGCGGCCACGGCCGAGGACGTCACGGCCGGCCAGGGCGTTCGGCAGGGTCGCCGCCTGGATCGGGAACGGCGCGGTCACGCCTTCACGGCCCAGCGTGGCCAGCATCCGCTCGGGCATGTCGAGGTCGGCGAACGCCTCGACCGCGGGCAGCGCGGGCGTGATCGTCTTCGGCGGGGCGAACTCGCCCTGCACGGCCTGCCGATTTCCGTTCGTCCTGGAACCACGGTACGGAGCGCCGGAGCGGCCACGGGTGGGATTTGAGCGTGTGCGATTCATGCGAAACCTTCCTTGATGCGGCACGTATCAAGGAATTCCCGCAGCCGGTGAGCGGCGCAGAGAATCGCGAGAACGGGCCGAGGCGATGTGTGTGATGCGCCCTGAAATGCCGCGAGCTGGGGCCCGCACCGCAAGGTGCGGGCCCCAGCTGCGAAGTTAGCGCGGCGGTGCCGAGCGTCAGGCCGGAACGATGTTCTCGGCCGTCGGGCCCTTCTGGCCCTGCGCGATGTCGAAGGACACCTTCTGGCCTTCCAGCAGCTCACGGAAGCCCTGGGCGGCGATGTTGGAGTAGTGGGCGAAGACGTCGGCGCCGCCGCCGTCCTGCTCGATGAAGCCGAAGCCCTTTTCCGCGTTGAACCACTTCACGGTGCCAGTAGCCATGTCATTTCTCCTTCGGAGGCGGTTTCGGAATTCACCCTGCGTGAATCCCGTGTCGCCGTGCTGATTAACCCGTCGGAAAAAACCTTGTGGCAACCACACCTGCAACTGAGATCGACAGTAGCACGGGGTGATCGGCCCCGGCGGGGCGATAAATGTGGACCGCACCGACGTTCGGGGAATACTCGCCGTGCCCCGGTCCTATATCTCATTCAGCGGGCGCAGATATTGCGCCCCCCTGGACGCCGCCTACCTCCCGCGCGCTCCACCCGCAGCCCTGTGACCTCCGGTGATGGCGGATTCGCCGGGGTCCTCGGCATCAGGGGACGGCACGGCGGCGAACGCCCCGGAACCCCGCGATCACGATGAACGTCACATCCGGCGCCCGCAGCGGACCGCACCCGTGACACGCCCCCGGATGGACTATCCCGCTCATTCCCGACCTTTCAGGCCATACCGTGCCGAATATGATGAGATTTCATATCTCCCGCCTGGCATGCACTGTGGCGATCATCGGGGCGGTGTTCGGGGCCGCCCCGCCCGTCGCCGCCGACCAGATGACCCACGTGGTCTTCCCCGGAGAGTCGATCCAGCAGGCGGTGGACGCCGCCGAGCCGGGCGACACCGTCCTGCTGACCCCGGGTACCTATCGCGAGAGCGTCATGGTGAGCACGCCCGGGATCACCCTGAGCGGCATGGGCCGCAGCACCGTCATCGAGCCCGCCCCGAAGAAGACCGGCAAGTGCGCCGAGGCCGGCAACGGCATCTGCGTACTCGGTACGAAGGACCACGACGTCGAGGGCGTCACCATCGCCTCCCTCACCGTGACCGGCTTCACCAGTACCGGCGTGTTCGCCATGGCGACCGACGGGCTGACCGTACGGAACGTGACCGCGGTGAAGAACGGGGTGTGGGGGATCGCCCAGGAGCGTTCCGTGCACGGGGTGTTCCGCAAGAACACCGCCCGGGACAACGGCGACGCCGGCCTGTTCCTCGCCAACACCATCAAGGAGGAGGCGGGCGCCGCGGACACCGGGGGAACCCTGGTCGAGCACAACCGCCTGGAGGGCAACCGGATCGGCCTCACCGTCCGGCGTCTGAGGAACCTCACCGTCGCGGGCAACCACCTCACCGGCAACTGCGCGGGCGTCTTCGTCGTGGGCGACGAGAACAAGCCGCGGGCCGGTGCGCTGACCGTGCGCGACAACTCCGTCGTGAAGAACAACAAGTCCTGTCCGAAGACCGCGCGGCTGGACGCGCTGCAGGGCTCCGGGATCGTGCTGACCGGCACCGAGGACGCCCTGGTGACGGGCAACCGCGTCATCGGCAACGCCGGCGCCTCCTCCCTGTCGGGCGGCATCGTCCTGTTCAAGAGCTTCGTGGGCACCCCCAGCGAACGGAACCGGATCTCCGACAACGTGCTGGAGGACAACGCCCCGGCGGACCTCGTCAACACGGACGCGGGCAAGGACAACACCTTCGAACACAACACCTGCCGGGCCTCCAGGCCCGCCGGAATGTGCTGACCGGCCATGGCGATCCAGGAACTCGAAGAAGAGAGGCGGCCCATGACGACCGCTCAGACCACTCGGACGGCCGAGGCCGCCCGGACCGCCCCGCCGCCTTCCATGCGGCTCAGGGAACTCGTGTTCGGCGCGGCCTGTGCCGCCGCCCTCCGTGCGGCCGCCCGGCTGGGCGTCGCCGACGCCCTCGACGACAGCCCCCTGGCCGTGGAGGACCTCGCGGCCGCGGTGAAGACCGAACCCAGGACGCTGCGACGGCTGCTGCGCGCCCTGTCCTGCTACGGCATCTTCGCCGAGCAGCGGGACGGGACGTTCGCCCACACCGACATGTCCCGGCTGCTGCGTGAGGACGACCCGAACAGCCTGCGCGACATCGCGCTGTGGTGCACCGAGCCGTGGACCTGGGCCGCGTGGCCGATGCTGGACGAGGCGGTGCGCTCCGGCCGCAACGTCGTGGAGGACCTCTACGGCAAGGAGTTCTTCCAGTACCTCAACGAGGACGCCCCGGAGTCGGCCGACGTCTTCAACCGCGCCATGACGACCTCCAGCGTGCAGTCCGCGCGGGATGTGGCCGAGTTCCTCGATCTGTCGGGGAGCAAGTCCGTCGCCGACATCGGTGGCGGTCAGGGGCATGTGGTGGCGAGCCTGCTGGAGAAGTACCCGTCGCTCCACGGCACCCTGCTCGACCTGCCGCGCGTGGTGGAGAACGCCGACCCGCGGCTGCGTCCGGGCGGCGCGCTCGCGGACCGGGTGCGCCTGGTGCCCGGTGACTGCCGTACGGCCGTTCCGGTCCAGGCCGACGTGTACATCATCAAGAACATCCTGGAGTGGGACGACGAGAGCACGACCCGCACCCTGCGCAACGTCATCGGGGCGGGCGGTCCGGGAGCGCGGGTCGTGGCCATCGAGAACCTCGTCGACGACTCGCCCTCGATGCGGTTCAGCACCGCCATGGACCTGCTGCTGCTCCTCAACGTCGGAGGGGCCAAGCACACCACCGAGAGCCTGACCCGCAGGCTGACGGAGGCGGGCCTGGTCATCGACGACGTCCGCCCGGTCAACCCCTACCTGCACGCGTTCGACTGCACGATCCCCGCCTGACCGACCCTCGCCGGGCACGCGCGGTGCGTGCCCGGCGAGCGGCGGGTCAGGAGGCGGCGTCCCGCTCCCAGCGGTAGAAGCACCGCGCCATCGCGTCCTTCGGTGACCGCCAGGTCGCCGGGTCGTACGCGCTGACGTACGCCGCGAGGCGCTCGCTGATGTCCCGGAACTCGGGGTGTCCGGCCGCTTTGGCGATGGCGGGCCCGGGGTCCTGCTCGGACTCGATGAGGTGCAGGTACACGTCGTCGAACTGGAACAGGCTGCGCCGGGCGACCCCGACGAGGTGCGGCAGTTCGCCGCGGTCCGACTCCTCGAACACCTTGGCGATGTCCAGGGCCGACTCCGGGGCCATACGGGCGACGATCAGGGACTGGTGCATCGTCATGTTCTCCGTCCCGCTCAGTCGGACAGCATCTGTACGGGCCGGCGCTCTTCGGCGGCCTTCTCGATGCGGTCCCGGATCAGCTCCATCTGGACCTTGGAGTTCCGGTTGATGTTGTCCGTCATCCAGTCGTCGTCGACCGGTGCGTCCGGCCGCATCGCGAAGTCCTGCGTCCACACCATCCGGGTGCCCTCGGGGACCTTCTCGTACTGCCACACGATGTTCATGTAGGCGAAGGGCCCGGTCTCGACCCGGCGGGCCCGCACGGTGAGCGTGTCGCGGTCCGGCTCCCGCTCCGAGACCCAGCTCCACACCTTGCCGTCCTTGTCGGGGTGCATGGTCAGCCGGAAGGTGGTCCGCTCGCCCTCCCGGGAGATGATCTCGGCGGAGGCGTACTCGCTGAACAGCTGCGGCCAGCTCTCGACGTCGTTGGTCATGTCCCAGACCAGGTCCAGCGGGGCCGCGATGGTGATCTCGTTCTGCGTGTGTCCGGTCATCTCAGGCTCCTGCCAGAAGCGCGCTGTTGACGAGTTCGAGGAACTGCCGGGGACTCTTGCTCTTCTCCGCGTCGGGAGGCATCGGGGTGCCGTACCGGTTCTCCAACTCACCCACGATGCCGAGCAGACCGAGCGAGTCGAGGCCGAAGGCGTCGAAACCCGAGTCGCTGCGCTGCTCGAGCTCCGCGGGGGCGACGGTGATGCCGGCGGCCTTCTTCATGAGCTCGGCCAGCTCTTCCACGGTGATGCGGTCACTCATGGCGTTCCTCTCCTTGTGTGGTGTTGTGTTCGCGCAGCCTCGCTAGGAGGCGTCCGCGGCACCGCGCCGTAGCACCAGCGCCGCGTTCGACCCCATGAGCCCTCGGCTGAGGACCAGTGCCGTACGCGCCTCGGTGGCTCGCGCGCGGACGGTGACGAGGTCGAGGTCGTGGCAGACGTCGAAGACGTTGGGGGTGGGCGGGATCAGCCCGTGCTCCATCGCGAGCACCGCGGCGGCCACGTCCAGCACGGGCGCCGCACCGTAGGCGCGGCCGATGGCGGTCTTCGGCGCCGTGACGGGCACGCGGGTGCCGTGCGGGCCGAGGGCGTCCGCGATCGCCAGCGCTTCGGCACGGTCGGCCTCCGGGACGCCGAGGGCGTCGGCGAAGACCACGTCGATCTCCTCCGGTGCGCACCCGGCCTCGTCCAGGGCACCCCGGATCGCCTGGGCCAGCCCCTCCCGGGACTCCTCCCAGCGGGAGGCGCCGGTGAACGTCGCCGCGTGTCCCGCCAGCGTGGCCCGCACGGGCACGCCCCGCTCCCGGGCCGAGTCCTCGGCCTCCACGACGAGCATGGCGCCGCCTTCCGCGGGCACGAATCCGCAGGCGGCGGTGGTGAACGGGCGGTAGGCGCGGTCCGGTTCCTCCACGGTGCTCAGCTCCTCGTAACCGAGCTGGCAGACCATCGAGTAGGGGGCCAGCGGCGCCTCGGTCGCGCCGGCCACCATCACGTCGGTGCCGCGCCGCACGGCCCGCGCAGCGTGCGCCAGGGCGTCCAGACCGCCCGCCTCGTCGGAGGCGACCACCCCGCAGGGGCCCTTGAGGCCGCGCCGGATGGAGATCTGGCCGGTGCTCGCGGCGTAGAACCAGGCGATGGACTGGTACGGCCCGACGAACCGGCTGCCCTTGCCCCACAGTTGCTGCAGCTCGCGCTGCCCGAACTCACCGCCGCCGGAACCGGCGGCGGTGACCACGCCCACGGAGAACGGCGCGGCGTCGGTGTCGGACCGGCCGAGCCCGGCGTCGTCCAGCGCCAGGTCGGCCGCGGCCATCGCGAAGTGGGTGAACCGGTCGGTCTGGACGAGGTAGCGCTCCTCGACCGCCGAGGGCGGATCGAAGTCCCGGATCTGACCGGCCACCCGCAGCGGCAGGTGCTCACACCCGTCACGCGTGATCCGGTCCAGGACGGCGACGCCCTCCATGGTGGCCTTCCAGAAGGCCTCGGTGCTGATTCCGTTGGGCGCGACCACGCCGATTCCGGTGACGGCCGCGCGCCGGGGTTGGGGTGCGCTCATTCGGTCCTCTCCCTCGGCAGGGTCATGATCACCGCGGACTGGAAGCCGCCGAACCCGCTGCCCACGGAGAGCACGCTGCGCAGCTTGCGCTCGCGGGCCACGCGCGGCACGTAGTCCAGGTCGCACTCGGGGTCCGGGGTCTCGTAGTTCGCGGTGGGCGGGACCACCTGGTGGGCCAGGGCCAGCGTGCAGGCGACGACCTCGATCGCCCCGATCGCGCCGAGGGAGTGGCCAACCATGGACTTGATGGAACTCATGGGCGTGTCGTAGGCGTGCGCGCCCAGCGCCCGCTTGACCGCGGCCGTCTCGTGCCGGTCGTTCTGCAGGGTGCCCGACCCGTGCGCGTTGACGTAGTCGATCGCCGTGGGGTCGAGCCGGGCCTGGTCGAGGGTGTCCGTGATGGCCCGGGCCATCTCCAGGCCCTCACCGGTCAGACCGGTCATGTGGTAGGCGTTGCCGAACGTGGCGTAGCCGCCGATCTCGCAGTACACGCGCGCGCCGCGGGCCCGTGCGTGTTCCAGTTCCTCCAGGACGAGCACCGCGCCGCCCTCGCCCATGACGAACCCGTTGCGCCGGGCGTCGAAGGGGCGTGAGGCGTGGGCGGGGTCGTCGTTGCTCGGGGAGGTGGCCTTGATCGCGTCGAAGCAGGCCATGGTGATCGGGGAGATCGGCGAGTCGGAGGCGCCGGCGATGCACACGTCGGCCCTGCCCTCCTCGATCGTGTGGAAGGCGTACCCGACGGCGTCGAGCCCCGAGGTGCAGCCGGTGGAGACGGTCTGCACCGGCCCGCGCGCCTCGAACCGCTCCGCCACCGCCGAGGCGAGAGTGCTGGGCGAGAACGCCCGGTGCAGGTGCGGACCTGCCTCCCGGGGGTCCACGTCCCAGCGCTGCCCGCCGTGGCTGACCAGGACGTAGTCGTGCTCCAGCCGGGTGGTGCCGCCGACCGCGGTGCCCAGCGAGACCCCGACCCGCCACGGGTTCTCCGCGGCCAGGTCGAGGCCGGAGTCCCGTACCGCCTCCTCGCCGGCGACCAGGGCGAACTGGAGGTAACGGTCGCTCCGGGCGATTTGCTCCGCGTTCAGTCCGTGGGCCGCCGGGTCGAAGTCGCACTCGGCGGCGATCCGGGAACGCAGCTCCGACGGGTCGAAAAACGTGATCCCGCGGGTCGCCGTACGACCGCTGGTCAGCAGGTCCCAGAACGCCGGGACGCCGATACCGCCCGGAGCGACGATTCCTATGCCGGTGACCGCCACGCGCCTGTTCATGAGCGCAACCCGGATTGTTCGGCCGCCCCGGCGTGGACCGCGTCCACGGGGATCGGCACGCCGTCGGCGTCCTCGGTGTCGACGTGCCCGAGCGGCGGGCTCGGGGCCAGCGGGCCGAGGTGGAAGACCATGCGGGCTTCCACGTTGCCGACGTTGCGGAAGCGGTGCCGCATGTGGGACGGGATCAGGAGCCCCTGCTCGGGACGGAGTTCATGGGGCTCACCGTCCAGGTCCACCTCGAGCTGCCCGCACACCACGTAGATGAACTCCTCGGAGTACGGGTGGTAGTGCTCGGCGATGCGGTCGCCGGGCTGCACGATGGCCACGCCCATGAAACCGCTGGTGGAGCCGACCGTGGTGGGGGTGAGCAGGGCGCGCAGATCGCCCCCGCGCCGGGTGTTGGGCTCGACCTCGCTGAGGTCCACCACTCCGGGATGACGTTTGATCACGAGGTTCCTCCGAACATGTGCTGCTTCGACATGAGGGCGTGGCCGGTCACGGCCCGAGCCGGTGGGATCAGGCCTCGGGCGCGCGGCGGTCGGTGACGAGGTCCATGCGGGAGACCGCGAGGAGGTGGGCGGGGGTGCTGTCCCGCAGGGCCGGACCGTCCACCCCGAGGGCTTCGCCGTCGAGGAGTGCCGTCAGCTCGGCCGCCCGGCCGTGATCGGTGAGACCGAGCACCGGGCCGGGGTCGCCGTCGAGGGGGCCGCGCACGTCGACCAGGCGCATCACGACGTCGTCGCGCTGGAAGATGGTGCTGCGCAGCACCGGTCCCCGCGGATCGTCCGCCGCCGCCTCGTCCTGCCGGGCGAGCAGCTCGGCCAGCTGCATGCCGCGGCCCTCGCGGGCCGGGTAGTACAGCGCGTGCCGCACGGCCTCCGGGCTCTCCTGTCCGGCCGTCACATGGTGGACGGCGGGCAGTGCCGCGCGGGTGAAGAAGACCCGGGCGGACTCGGGGTCGTCCAGGTCCCGGTCCTGCTCCAGGTACGGGTTGATGGCTTCCTCGACGGCCCGCACCTCGGGCTGGCGGGCGACGTGGCGCAGCGCGGCGAGCAGGTCGCCCCGCACCTCGATGGCCCGGACGACCCGGTTGCCGTGCATGAAGAGGGAGGTGCGGATCAGCCGGGTGGTGTCGTCGACCCGCGGTTCCGGCGAGGTGTAGCCGGCGAGGATCTCGGCGACGGTGGCCTCGCTGCCCGGCTTGACGGTGAAGGTGAGCGCGTGCCGGATGACCCCGTCACCGATCCTGGGCGCCGCCTGGAGCCGGCGCTTCCCGGGCCCGGTCGGCACCGCCGGGCCGCCGGTCTCGCGGACGATGTGGAAGCGCAGCGACCGGGTGTCCCGGACGCAGCTGTGCAGCGGCTGCACCATCCGCACGTGTTCCTCGCTGTTGACCCAGGTGAGGAACGGCGGGGCGCTCTCCCACTCGCTGGTGATGAGCCACTGGGAGGGGTTCTCGATGGACTGGCACAGCTGGTCGCTGACATGTCCGGGCACGGAGGCGACCTGGCTGCACAGACTCTCGTACGCCTCGAGGAACTGCTGCTGGGCCCCGTCGTAGACGTCGACCAGCAGGACGACACGGAGCCTGGAGCCGTCGAACACGGACTGGGAGACTCGCTGCGACGCCTGTTGCGTAGGCGCTTTCGAAACACGGTCGGACGTGGTGGTCATCCTGCGCACATCTCCTTCGGGGGCTAAGGCGGGCGAACGTCGGCCACGGGGCGTGACGTCGGCGTTCCTCGATCGTCAGCCCGCCCCGGGAAGCGCGCGACTCGTATGCACCGTGGGGGTGACCGGTGGGCCGGGAGCCGGGCGGGGCGGGGCGGGTGAGGGGGGCTCAGAGGAGGTGGGCGAAGACCACGAGGTTGTCCGTGTAGTCCTTCGCCGAACGGTCGTAGTCACCCGCACAGGTGATGAGCCGCACCTCGGGCCGGGCCGTGTCGTCGTACACGCGCCGGCTGGGGAAGTTGTCCTTCTCGAACGTCTCCACGCTGTCGACCACGAAGGACGCTCGGCGTCCGTCGGCACGGTCCACGTGGAAGACGTCCCCCTCCTCCAGTTCGCCGAGGTTCACGAACACGGCCGCCGACGTCTTCGTGTCGACGTGCCCGGCGATGATCGCGGTGCCCGGTTCCCCGGGGGAGACGCCCTTGGCGTGCCAGCCGACGAGGTTGGTGTCGCCGGCGGGAGGAGGTTCGAGCCGGCCGGTAGGACCGATGACGAGGTCCGTGAAGGGGGCGTCGACCCCGATCTTCGGAATGAGCAGGCGTTCGGGTCTGGACCGCGGCAGTTGCCTGCCGGCCGGCTGCCCGGCCGCCTGTCCGGGCGGTGCGGGTGGAGACGATACGGCGGTGGGCAGGGCCCGCGGCAGCCTGGGGGCGTCGGCGGACGACCCGTCGTTTCCGCCGAACAGGCTCACGGCCAGCACCAGGAGCGCCACGGCGCCCAGCATCAGCTTGGTGTGGGACCCGTCCCCGGTCGGGGCGGGATCGTCCTGGCCGGGACTGTCTGCGGGGGGAGAAGGACGAACTGCCATCGGGCACCACCTCACCAGGGCACGGCAGCAAATCAGGCGGACGGGGCACGGGGAGGGCCGGCCGGGCCGCCACGCGGCACACGCGTGGCGGCCACGGCGGCTATCGCGTCCGGCATCGGTCAGGCCATGCTTCCGGCGAACTTCTTACGGCGTGCCGCGTACAGGCCGGTTCCGGCGACCACCAGCATGGCGAGGCCGCCCGTGGTGACCGCCGGGGAGGCGAGCCCGCCGCCGCCGGTGTGCATGCCGCCGCTGGGCTTCTCGTGGCTGCCGCTCCAGCCGCCGCCGTCGTGCTTGCCGCCACCGGACTCCCGGCCCTGCTCGCTGTCCTTGTCCTTGTAGGTCTCCGGGTCGTACTTGGGGTTGGTGTGCTCCTTGCTGTAGGAGGAGTCCGACGAATCCCAGTCGTCCCCGGCCGCGTGAGCGCCGGGTGCGCCGAGAACGAGGACGGCCGAGGCCGCCGCCGTGGTCAGGAGGATGCGGGCAGAGCGCATGTGACGTTCCTTCCGTCGGTGGCCGGGCAGCTGCTGCTTCGTCAGCTGAGGTGGCCCGCCCCCGACGTGATCCACCGTCAGCCACCCGGGCGTCCGCCACCACTCAAGGCGCTCACCCGGGTGAACACGCCCGCATCCGGGGGAATGTCAGACGGATCCGAGCAGGCTGCTCAGCACCTGACGCAGCGTCGATTCGGCATCCGCGGCCGGCTCCTGCGACCGCCAGGCCACGAACCCGTCGGGCCGTACCAGTACGGCGCCTTGGGGCGTCGTACCGTGCGCGGCCGACCAGTCCGCGCCGCCCTCGAGCGTCAGCTCGGCGCCCGGTCCCTCGCCCAGCCGGTACGACGTCAGCGGGACGGACGTCTCCGCGGCGAGGCGGACGGCGGTCTCGTGCCAGCCGCTCGCTGCCTCGGCGTCGCTGAGCAGGACGAGCGAGCGTTCGTAGAGGTCCAGGGTGGAGATCCGTTCCCCTTGGCGGCGTACCACCAGGTGGGGTGCCCTGCTGCCGGGTTCGCCGGACAGGTCGAGGCGGTCCGGGACGACCGGGGTCGCGGGATCGGCGCCCACGACCGCGCCCTGCGGATAGCGGTAGCCGAGGGCCACGTTGAGGATGCCGCGCTGCGGGCCGCCACCGGTGCCGGGGGGCGGGGCGTAGCCGGGGTGGCTGTGCTCGGCCGACCGGGCGGCGGCACGGGCGCTGGTCGCCTCCGCCACCGGGCGCCGCTCGGCGTCGTAGGAGTCGAGGAGCGTCTCCCCGGCCCAGCCGCCGAGGACCGCGGCGAGCTTCCAGGCGAGGTTGTGCGCGTCCTGGATACCGGTGTTGGAGCCGAACGCCCCGGTGGGGGACATCTCGTGGGCCGAGTCGCCGGCCAGGAAGACGCGTCCCGACCGGTAGCTGCGGGCGACGCGCTGGGCGGCGTGCCAGGGGGCCCGGCCGGTGATCTGTACGTCGAGATCGGCGACGCCGACCGCGCGGCGGATGTGGTCGACGCACCGCTCGTCGGTGAACTCCTCGAGCGTTTCGCCGTGTTCGGGGTGCCACGGCGCGTGGAAGACCCAGTTCTCCCGGTTGTCGACGGGCAGCAGGGCGCCGTCGGCCTCCGGGTCGGTCAGGTAGCAGACGATGAACCGGCGCTCGCCCACGACGTCGGCGAGGCGGCGGGAGCGGAAGGTGATGCTGACGTTGCTGAACAGGTCACCGGGACCGCTCTGGCCGATGCCGAGCTGCTCGCGGACGGGGCTGCGGGGGCCGTCGGCGGCGACGAGGTAGTCCGCGAGGACGGTGGTGTGCTCGCCGGTCTCCCGGCTCTTGAGGATCGCGGTGACGCCGGAGGGCGAGGTGTCGAACGACAGCAGTTCGGTGGCGTACCGCAGATCGCCGCCGAGCCGCGTGGCGTGGTCGAGGAGGACCGGCTCCAGGTCGTTCTGGCTGCACAGGCACCAGGAACTGGGGCTGAAGCGGGCCAGTCCGCCGCCCGCGTCGATCTCCTTGAACAGCCACTCGCCCGCGTCGCCGACCAGGGTGGGGGTCTGCAGGATCCCGTGGTTGTCGGCCAGGGTGGCTGCGGCCTGACGGATCATCGGCTCGACGCCGGCCGTCCGGAACAGTTCCATGGTGCGCACGTTGTTGCCGCGGCCACGGGGGTGGATGGAGGTGCCGGCGTGTCGCTCCACCAGCATGTGCGGTACGCCCAGTCGGCCCAGGAAGACCGAGGTGGACAGGCCGACGAGGGAACCGCCGACGATGAGGACGGGGACCCTGTGGGTGGTGGGTTCGGCTTGGGCAGCTCTTTGGTTCATCACTCGCCTCCAGCGCGTCGTGTCCGCCGACTCGTCCGGGTGCGGCGGCGAGCTTCATGCATGCCCCGCGACACGACCACGGGCACAGGCTTCACCCGCTCAACACGCCCGGTTCCCCGAGTCGGCGGGCACTCGACGTGACGGCGGCTTCGACGCGCGCGGGGCCCCGATGCCGTACGGCATCGGGGCCCCGGAGGATCGGTACTGCGCCGGCGGCTCCTTGATGTGCGAGCCGCCCAGTGCGGCCCTCAGCCTCGTCGCCACCCTGGGAACGCCTTGGCTTCGAGGCTCGAGAGCCGCACTGACCTGCGAACTTCGTCTACCACTACCCGCCAGTTCGTGTCTGCCGGGTCTCTTTCGACCATGTCTACGATATGAAGCGTAACGATGTCGGCGAAGGATGTCTACTCTGGCAAGAGTAGATTTGCTGGCCCGGACCGCAGGCCGGTTCCGGGACTGAATAGGATCTGCTCTCATGTCGAACCCTGACGAGCTGCTCGTCGCCCTCTCCACCGCTGTGGAGTCCGAGCGAAGCAATCAGATGTCGTTGACCGTGGTCGTCGGCGGTGCCGTCATCACCGGCCGGCTGGCTCCTGAGGCCGTGTGGCGGGAACGCGTGGCGGAGGTGCTGAAGGACTCGGACCGCCTCGGCCCGTTCTCCGACGTCTTCTCCCGTGCCCCGGGAGGGGACCGGCCCGACCACGACGGGGCGCCCGCCCAGCCCACCCATCTGCACTTCCATCTCGCCCGGATCCTGCAGGGAAGCCTCGGTATCCCGGAGACGGGAGGCATGTACCGCGTCGCGATCAAGGACGTCAGCGCGTGGACCGTGGGTGATCTCAGCTACTTCGACCAGTAGAACGAGACCGGGGGCCCGGTCCGGCCGGGCCCCCGGTACTGCCGCTCACCGTCCCGGGAGCGCCGCCTCCGGGTTGCCGTAGTAGGCGTCGGGGCCGTGCTTGCGGGTGTAGTGGCGCTCCAGGAGGTGCTGGGGCGGCGGTGCTGTGGGGTTGAGGGACATGGTGTGGAGGGCGATGTCGGCGACGGCTTCGCAGATGATCGCGTGTTCCAGGGACTTGCGGGCGCTGGCGCCCCAGGTGAAGGGGCCGTGGCCGGCGACGAGGGCGGCGGGGACCTCGACGGCCCGCTGATCCTCTCCGTCCAGCAGATCCACGATCACTTGGCCGGTGTTGTACTCGTAGTCCTTGGCGCACTCCTGCTTGGTGAGGTCGCGGGTGACGGGGATGGGTCCGTTGAAGGTGTCGGCGTGGGTGGTGCCCAGGACCGGGATGTCGCGGTGGGCCTGCGCGAAGGCGACCGCGTGCGTGGAGTGGGTGTGGGTCACGCCGCCGACGGAGGGGAACGCGCGGTAGAGGCAGCGGTGGGTCTCGGTGTCGGTGGACGGACGCAGGTGGCCGTCCACGACGGCGCCGTCGGACAGGCGGACCGTCACCAGGTCGTCGATCGTCAGGGCCTCGTAGGGGACCCCGGAGGGCTTGATGACGAAGACCCCCGCCTCGCGGTCGACGCCGCTCACGTTGCCCCAGGTGAGGGTCGCGAGCCCGACCTGGGGGATGGTGAGGTTGGCCTCCAGGACCTCCTGGCGCAGACCCTCGCGGACACGCACGCTCATCGGTCGTCTCCTTCGATGCGGGCGGTCACAGGGCCTGGGCCAGTCGGTGGTAGGCGGCGTTCCACCGGATCTCCTTGGCGAACTGCTCGGTGCGGGTGTGCTCGTCGATGGTGAGGAGTTCGACGCCGGTCATCGAGGCGTAATCGGTCAGGGTCTCGAGGTCGACGGCGGAGCTGAGGACGGTGTGGTGCGGGGCGCCGGCCAGCAGCCAGCTCTCCGCGGACTCCGCGAGCGAGGGGCGCGGCTTCCACACCGCCCGGGCCACGGGGAGCTGAGGCAGGGGCTCGCTGGGGCCTACGACGTCCACGGCATTGGCGGTCAGCCGGAAGCGGTCGCCGAGGTCCGAGAGGCCGACGACCACGGCGGGTCCCTCGGCCGCGTCGAAGACCAGACGGACCGGGTCCTCGCGGCCGCCGATGGACAGCGGGTGGATCTCGCAGCTGGGGCGGTCGGCGGCGATGGAGGGGCAGACCTCCAGCATGTGCGCGCCGAGCACGCGGGGGGTGCCGGGGCCCAGGTGGTAGGTGTAGTCCTCCATGAAGCTGGTGCCGCCGGGCAGCCCCTGGCCCATGACCTTCAGGGTGCGCAGCAGGGCGGAGGTCTTCCAGTCGCCCTCGCCGCCGAAGCCGTAGCCGTCCGCCATCAGGCGCTGGACGGCCAGGCCGGGCAGCTGGCGCAGTCCGCCGAGGTCTTCGAAGTTGGTGGTGAAGGCGGTGAAGCCGCCCTCGGTCAGGAAAGTCCGCAGGCCGATCTCCTGGCGGGCCGCGTAGAGCAGGGAGTCGTGGCGGATACCGCCGGGGCGCAGGGCGGGGACGACGTCGTAGGACTCGACGTATTCGGCGGCGAGTTCGGCGGCGGCCTTGTCCTCGACGGCGTCGACGACGGCGACCAGGTCGTTGACTCCGTAGGTGTTGACGGAGAAGCCGAAGCGCAGCTGGGCTTCGACCTTGTCGCCTTCGGTGACGGCGACGTCGCGCATGTTGTCGCCGAAGCGGGCCAGGCGCAGGGTGCGTGAGGCGTGGCGGCCCAGGGCGGCGCGGGTCCAGGCGGCGATACGGCGGATGACGCGGGGGTCGGTGGCGTGCCCGGCGACGATCTTGCGGTCGATGCCGACGCGCGATTCTATGTGGCCGAACTCGCGGTCGCCGTGGGCGGCCTGGTTGAGGTTCATGAAGTCCATGTCGATGCTGGGCCAGGGCAGCGACAGGTTGTACTGGGTGTGCAGGTGCAGCAGGGGCACACCCAGGGCGCTGAGTCCGGCGATCCACATCTTGGCCGGGGAGAAGGTGTGCATCCACACGATCACGCCGACGCAGTTGTCGGAGGTGGTGGCCTCCAGGCACATGCGGCGGATCGAGTCGGCGTCGGTGAGGACGGGCTTCCACACGATGCGGGCCGGGATCTTGCCGGGGCCGCCGAGGATGTCGGCGATGTTTCTGGACTGCTGGGCGACCTGGTGCAGGACGTCGTCGCCGTACAGGCCCTGGCTGCCGGTCAGGAACCAGATCTCCTGACCGGAGTCGGCGGTGGCGTTGGTGTTGCTGGCCATGGGGGTTTTCCTTTCAGGAGGACGCGGAGACTTCGGTGCGCAGGCGGCGCAGGCGGCGCATGACGTCGTTGGTGCCGCGGCCGAAGTAGTCGTGCAGCAGCCGGTACTCGGCGTAGAGGCGGTCGTAGGCCGCGGCGCGCTCGGGGTCCGGCTGGTAGACGCCGCGGTCGGCCTTGCCCATGGACCGGGCGGCGGCCTGGATGTCGGGGTACGCCCCGGCCGCCACCGCGGCGTGCATCGCCGCACCGAGCGCCGGGCCCTGGGTGGAGCCGATGACACCGAGGGGGCGGCGGGTGACGTCGGCGTAGATCTGCATCAGCAGCGCGTTCTTCGTCAGGCCGCCCGCGATGATGAGCTCCTCCACCGGCACGCCGGCGGCCTCGAACGCGTCGATGATGGTGCGGGTGCCGAAGGCGGTGGCCTCCAGCAGCGCCCGGTAGACGTCCTCGGGGCGGGTGGACAGCGTCTGGCCGATCAGCAAGCCGCTCAGGTCGTGGTCGACCAGCACCGAACGGTTGCCGCTGTGCCAGTCCAGGGCCACGAGTCCGTGCTCGCCCACCTTCTGCCGGGCGGCCAGCTCGGTCAGGTACTCGTGCGCGGACTGCCCGGCCGCCGCGGCCTTCTCGGCGTACTCGGCGGGGAACCCGGTGCGGACGAACCAGCCGAAGATGTCGCCGACCCCGCTCTGCCCGGCCTCGTAGCCCCACAGGCCCGGCAGGATCCCGCCGTCCACGACACCGCACATGCCGGGCACAGTGCCGAGCTGGTCGGAGCTCATCACATGGCAGGTGGAGGTACCCATGATGGCGACCATCTGGCCGGGCTCCACGGCCGCTGCCGCCGGGGCGGTGACATGCGCGTCGACGTTGCCCACGCAGACCGTGATGCCCTCGGGCAGTCCCGTCCAGGCGGCGGCCTCGGCGGTCAACGTCCCGGCCGCGTCACCGAGTTGGCCGATCGGATGGTCCAGCTTGTCGGTGACGAAACCGGCGAAGTCCGGGTGCAGGGCGCCCAGATGGGCGGGTGACGGATAGACCCCGTCCTGGTACTGGCCCTTGTAACCGGCGGTGCAGGCGTTGCGGACGTACGTGCCGCACAGCTGCCACACGATCCAGTCGGCCGCCTCCACCCACCGCTGCGTACGGCGGTAGATCTCCGGGTCCTCCTCCAGGACCTGCAGCGCCTTGGCGAACTCCCACTCCGAGGAGATCTTCCCGCCGTAGCGCTGGAGCCACGGCTCCTTCATCTCGGCGGCCAGCGCGTTGATCCGGTCGGCCTGGCCCTGGGCCGCGTGGTGGCGCCACAGCTTCACGTAGGCGTGCGGACGGGCGGTGTACTCGGGCAGCTCGCACAGGGGGGTGCCGTCGGCGAGTGCCGGCAGGACCGTGCAGGCGGTGAAGTCGGTGCCGATGCCGATGACCTGCTCGGGCGCCACACCGGCGCGGGCGAGGGCCTCGGGTACGGCGGTGCGCAGCACGTCGATATAGTCCGAGGGCATTTGAAGGGCCCAGTCGGGGGGCAGCCGGGTGCCGTCGGGCAGCTCGCGGTCCAGGACCGCGTGCGGATAGACGTGCTCCGCCGACGCGAGCTCCTCGCCGTCACGGACGCGGACGACGACGGCACGGCCGGACAGGGTGCCGTAGTCGACACCCACGACGCAGGGTTCCTCGGGCATGGCGCCCCACCTTTCGTTCGATATCTCGATCGCTGTTCGGGATCTAGGGCAGAGGATAAGGGGTCCGGCCTTGGGCTGGACCCCCCTACGGGTCAGTTAATCCGCGCGACCTGCCACAGTTCGTCATCGGCGCCGTTGTCCGCAGCCTGTTGGCGAGCTTGTAGTAGCCGCCTCCCGCTTCCGTGAGCGTCCACTGCTGGGAGCTCGCGGTGAGCGACGCCTTCTCACGGCCGAGTGGGCGGCATCACCACCCCTTTTGCACTAATTGGGGAACGCGGAGGATTCCCCACCCCTCCTTCTGTGTGAAGGAAACCGCACAGGTAGGAAATCGGGGATCAACCGGTATGGGTCTGACCAGCGAGACGACCGTGTATGTGATGGCGGCACTCGCCGCCGTGTGTGTGGCACTGCTGGTCTGGTGGTGGCCACGGTTCGCCCGGCAGGGGCTGCTGCAGGTGCTCGGGCGCCTGGTGGCCCTCGGCACGACCCAGGTGGTGATCGTCGCCGCGTTCGCCTGCTGGCTGAACTCGTCGTACCAGTTCTTCGGATCCTGGGGCGAGCTCTTCGGCCACGTGGAGACGGCCCCCGTCGGGGTCACACAGGCGGGGAACTACGGGGGCACCGCCGGCGCGGGGACGGTGGACGGTGTCGCCGTGAAGGGCGCCCTGGTACAGCCCGCCACCGATGAGCAGCTGCGCCGGGTCAGCGGACTGCCCACCGGCCCCGCCGCGGTGAACGGTCGGGTGGAATCCGTCAAGGTCATCGGCCGCCGTACGGGCGTGGTCGACCCGGCGTTCGTCTACCTGCCGCCGCAGTACTTCCAGAAGGCGTACCAGCGCCAGCGCTTCCCGGTGATCGTCGCGCTCAGCGGCTACCCGGGCAGCATCTTCAACCTCGCGCAGTATCTGCGGGTGTCCCAGACGGCCGGGGCACTGCAGAAGAGCGGGCAGATGCAGCCGACGATCATGGTGATGATCCGGCCGACGATCGCCCCGCCGCGCGACACCGAGTGCGTGGACGTGCCGGGCGGTCCGCAGACCGAGACCTTCCTGGCCAAGGACCTCCCCGACGCCCTGAAGTCCGCCTACCGGGTCGGTCATGACGCCAGCGCGTGGGGAGTCATGGGCTACTCGTCCGGCGGCAGTTGCGCCCTGCAGCTGACGATGCGCGATCCGCACGTGTACACGACGGCCGCCGCCCTGTCGCCCGACTACAAGGTCAAGGATGACCCGACGACCGGCAACCTCTTCGGCAACGGCCCGGACCGCACCGAGCGGATCAACGGCCACGACCTGATGTGGCGGCTCAAGCACCTGCCCGTCCCCGCGGTCTCCGTCCTGGTGGCCGAGAGCAAGCACGGCGAGCGCGGCTATCCGCAGACGCAGGCCTTCATCAGGGCCGTCAAGGCACCCATGCGGGTCGCGTCGATCGAGCCCGAGCACGGCAGCCACAACTTCCCCACCTGGGTCCAGGAGATGCCCCCCGCCCTGAAGTGGATGAACCAGCAGCTGACGTTCCCCCAGGACGTCGTGCCCCGCCACCACAAGAAGGGCACGGTGGTCGCCGACCCGCCGAAGCCCGGTCACGACCCCCTGCGCGCCGACGGCCCGGAGCCCACGCCGACGACCAGGACGCGCAGGTAAGGGCTGCGGTCAGCCGGGGCTGTCCGCCGTGCACCGGCGGCCGCCCGCCGTGCGGGGAAACTTACCCACCAGAGCCCCAAAAACTATGGCAAAGCAGTCTGGGAGGAAGGCGGTTGACCATGCCATCGTGCGGGCCATGACGACACCGCACCTCCTCGACGACCTGGACGACCCGGACGACAGGTCCCGCCGTGCCCTGCGGCCGATGGCGAACAAGGTGCCCGAAGTGACCGCCTGCTTCTGGGTCATCAAGGTGCTGACCACCGGCATGGGAGAGACGGCGTCCGACCTCCTGGCCCGCGTGCTCGGCCCGGTCCCGGCGGTCGCCGCCGGCGCTGTCGCCCTGGTCGCCGCCCTGGCCGTCCAGCTGACCGTCCGTCGTCACATCGCCTGGGTCTACTGGACCGCCGTCGTCATGGTCAGCATCTTCGGCACGATGGCGGCCGACGTCCTGCACGTCGGCCTCGGCGTCCCCTACGTGGTCTCGACCCCGGCGTTCCTCGTCGTCCTGGCCGCCGTCTTCGTCCTCTGGTACGCGAGCGAGCGCACGCTGTCCATCCACAGCGTCCGGACCCGCCGCCGCGAGACGTTCTACTGGGCGGCCGTCCTCGCCACGTTCGCCCTCGGCACCGCGGCGGGTGACCTCACCGCCACCGCCGGCCTCGGCTACCTGGGCTCGGTCGTCCTCTTCGCGGTCGCCATCTGCGTGCCCGCACTGGCCCACCGCTTCAGCGGCCTGAACGCGGTGACCGCCTTCTGGACCGCGTACGTCATCACCCGCCCCCTGGGTGCCTCGCTCGCCGACTGGATGGCGGTGAACCGCTCCCGCGGCGGCCTCGCGCTGGGCCTGGAGCCGGTCACCCTGGCGTGGACGCTCGCCATCCTGGGCTTCGTGGCCTACCTGGCCGCGTCACAGCGCGAGGGGCGTGGTGCCGCGGCGGCCTGACCGTCGTACGGCGGTCCTCCGGCGGGGCGGCCGTCGTCCGTCGGCCAGGTCAGCGGACGCCCGCCGCGTCGAGCAGGGTGGTCACCGTGGGGGCGACGAGTCCCGGCAGTTTGTCGGCTCCGATTCCCGCCCGTGCGCTGGCACCGTCGAAGACCAGGCTGAGCTGCCGGGCCAGCAGGTCGGGATCGGCTGCCCCGCCCTGTTCGGCCTCTCCGCGGAAGTAGGCGGTCAGGTTCTCCTTGACCCGGTGGGCCACCCGGCTCGCGGGATGGTTCTGGTCCTTGAGCTCGATCTGCGCGGCCAGGTAGGGACAGCCGTGGAACTCGGGCGCGGCCGACTGCGACTCCACCTGCGCGAAGACGTGCAGGATCCGCTCCCGGGGCGAACGGTCGTCGTCCGCCGCGGGCAGGAGGGTCGCCACATAGTCGGAAGTACGCTGCTCCAGACTCGCCGCGAGCAGTTCGTCCTTGCTCTCGAACAGCTGGTACATGGAGCGCTTGGACACCCCCGCCGCCTTGCACAGCGCCTCGACGCCGATGTTGACACCGGATCGGTAGGTCAGCGCGGCCGCCGCGTTCAGCAGACGCTCTCGGGGGCTCGGCTTCGCTTGGGTGGTCATACCGCGAGATTAGCTCGATTCCGACAGAATAGAAACTGATCGGTTTCCAGGGGTGTCGGTCGGGGAGCATGGTGAGATGTCCGACTTCACGGATCCACCGCTCGTGGTCGACAACCGCGGCAACGCCCTGGTCGCGTTCGTCCGCGGCACCGAGGGAGCGCCACCGCGTGACGCCCCGCTGCCGGCGTCGTTGGTCGCCCTCTGGCACGCCGACCGTGTCCTCCTGGTCCTCGACCGGTACCGCGGGCACTGGGAACTGCCCGGTGGGCGTATCGAGGACGGGGAATCTCCTCGTCAGGCGGCCGCACGCGAGTTGTCGGAGGAGAGCGGTCAGGTGTTCGACGGGCCGCTCCGGTTCATCGGTTACGCGGGCTTCGTTCTCGCGCCGGACCGTCGAGCCGAGTACGCGGCCCTGTTCGCCGGCAGCACCACCACGATCCGGGACTTCCGGTCCGACGAGGAGATCATGGCGATCCGCTGGTGGAACCCGGACCCCCGGAAACCGTTGCCCGCAGGTGTTCACCCCTTGGACGCCCACCTGGCCCGACTCACACGCGACTGAGACACGGCCCCGGGGAGTCGGCGATCAGCGGGGAAGCCGTCCGGCGTGAGACCGGCTTCCTTCGCGTGCCCCTTGTCAAGCACAGGGCCGTCATGCCGGCCACCCCCGGCGCGGTCGACGACCTGCGGCGCTGGACGGGCGGGGGTCGTGTCGTGGCGCCGGAGAGCGCGGGGGACCGCCTGGGCGCGGCCCAGTCCGTCCGTGTCCGCTGCCAGGCGCTGGACGCTCGACCCTGCTCTCGCCGACGCCGTGACCGCAGCGTTTTCCGCCGAACGCGACACGGACGCGATTTCCACCTCCCGGAGAGTGGTGTACGGCCGACAGCCAGGACGCCGTGTCGTACTGCGCTCGGGGATCAAGTCGCGCAGATTTCCGGGGTGATGACCACCGAGTCCGGGTGCAGCCCTGGGAAACGAAGCATGGGGAGGGAGCCGGAGGTGTGGGTTCTCGCCGCCGACCGATCACACCGCCGGGCACTACGCCCGTGGGCTGAGAGCTCGCCCCGGCGGTGAGCTGTGGAGAGCTCTCTTGCTCGGAGCCGGGCTCGACCGGTCCGCCCGACCAACTCCGGCTCGCCGTGCGAGCGTTGCTGCTTCGCAGGGGGAACGACGATAACCCCTCTTTGCTCATACTTTAGTCTGGGGCCCGCGCCGGCAGCCGGTGGAACGTCTGTCGCAGTCTCAGAAGGGGGTCGCCTCATGGCGGATGAATTCAAGGTCGACCTCGGCCAATTGGACTCTTTTGGCCGGGTATTGAAGCAATCTGTCACTGATCTGGAGGAAGCCCGCAAAGCGCTCTCCGCTGTCAGTGCCGAGCAGATCGGGACTCCGCGGCTGGACGAGGCGTGTGAAACCTTCCAGAACAAGTGGAAGTACGGAACCGGCCAGTTGAAAGACATGATCAAAGCGGTGGACGAAGGCGTGGAAAAGACCGCGCTGAGCTACAAGCAGTTCGAGGAGAACCTCTCGAAGGCCCTCAAGAAGATGGAAGAGACCAACGCCGCGAATACCGGGGGGAAGTAACCGGTGGCCGACAACCCCTACCCGAGCCTCGGCTGGAACCCGGTCCCCGGCGTACCCGAGCAGGTCACCTCCCTCCACCGCAAGGTGAAGTCCGCGGCGGACACCCTCAACAACTGCCACCGTCAGATCGAGTATCTGCTCGGAGCGAGTTCCAGCTGGCAGGGAGACGCCGCGAGCGCGTTCCGCGACACCCTGGACGGCGACCTCAAGACCGCCATGAGGAACGCCGGGCAGTCGCTCGAGAAAGCCGCCGCGGCGCTCGGCACCTGGGAAGGCGACCTCACCTCCCACCGCGACCTGGCCAAGAAGTACGACGACGCCGCGCGCGAGAACAAGGCCGACGCCGACAAGGCCAGGACCCGTTACGACCAGGCCAAGGGGAACCCGGACCTCAAGCTCGCCGGCAAGGAATACCCCAGCCAGGCGGAGGCGGATGCCGCGACGGAGCGCCTGCGTACCGCCGAGCGCGAACTGAACGAGGCCACCACTCACCTCAACACCGCCAACACCGCCTACAACGACGTCATCGCGAAGGCGAAGGAGTTGGAGGGCACCCACACCGACGCGGCCGAGGCCGTCGCCCGCACCCTCGACGAGGCCGACGACAAGCTGGCCCCCAAGGAACCGGGGTGGTTCAGCAAGACCCTCAGCGCCATCGGCGAGGGCCTCAAGGCGGTCGGCGAGTTCCTCGTGGAGCACGCCGGAACCATCGGCGCCATCGCCGGACTGCTGGCCCTGCTCCCCACCCCGCTGGCACCGGTCTTCGCGGGTATCGCGGTCGCGGCGAGCGCGGTCTCCATGGCCAAGAACCTTGCGAGCGAGGACTTCAGGGACTCGCTGATGGGCGAGTACGGCTGGAAGGAGGGCGCGTTCGCGTGGGGCTCCATGGTCGGTGACAGCCTCGGCATGGTGCCCGGAGTCGGCGCCCTCGCCAGGGCCGGCAGCGAGGCGGGTCTCGCGGCGGCGGTCGCACGAGAGGGCGGCGAGGCCCTGTCGGTCGGCTCGAAGCTGGGGGCATTCGGCAGGGAGATCGTGCCCGCGTTCAACTTCAAGGCTCTCGACGTGGCGACCGACCCCGCGACCGGAGCGCTCCAGTACGGCATCAACGGCGTCAACGTGGCGGCGAACATGGCGTCGTCCCTGGAAAACATGGGCGTGTTCCCGAAGAACGGCCCCGGACACGACGCGTCCGAGATCACCAAGGGTGCGGCCGCCTCGACCGGCTTCAAGAGCGGCGCGCTGGCCATCGCGGAGGACATCGGTGAACTGGTGGGAGGCATTCGGCTGTGAACACATTCCTCGACACGGTGGAGGCCGAGCCGAAGCCGGAATTCTGGTACGGGCTGCCCTACGGATACCTACGGCTGGACCTCCAGCCGTCACCCGAGGGCATCCAGGAGGTGGCCCGGCAGCTCGACGCACTGCCCGATGCCGTCCGGGACCGCGCCGACCAGGTGTTCCGGCTCTACTCCGTCGTCCTGACGATGCTGCGGAGCCAGGCGGTGATGGGGTGCGCTCTCGGTATGCACCCGGACGAGCGCGGCGAGGCCACGCTGTCCGTCCTCACCGTCTCCACCGTCCCGACTTCGGGAGCGCACCCTGAAGCCGTGCTTCTCCAGATGCTGGGGGACGGCGGGACGGGGCAGGACAACGGCATCGTGCCCGTGGAGCTGCCCGCAGGGACCGGATACCTGTGGGAGACGGAACGGACCACGGTCGCGCCGACAGCTCCCCCCGAGGGGCAGGAAGGCCCCGCGGAGGGGACCGTCTGGCAGGGCACGGTGGCGATCCCGGTTCCTCGCACCTCGTCGATCATCACCGTGCAGCTGGTCACCGCGTCGGTGGAGCTTGCCGATGACTACCGCGGCGTGCTGCTCGGCGTCGCGCGTACGGTGACGTTCGAAGACCCGGCGGCACCGGACCCGGCCGACGTGGACAACGCGCCCGGGCCGTTCCCGGATTCCGGCTCAGGGGCACAGGAAAGGAGCCCGTTCGGATGACGGAGCGAGATCGACGGAGAGATCATCTGGTCTCGGACACCCCGCCCGCGCCGTACCCGACCGACGGAACGGACTTCCGGGGCGCGGTGCGCTACCACTACGGCGTCACGCTGAAGAAGTTCCTCAAGTTCTTCCCGGTGTTCCTGCTGCTGTGGGGCCAGATTTTCGTGACCCGGATCGGGTATCTGCTGCCGGTGGCCATCATCGGCATGCTCGGCCTCCTGTGGACGCTGTTCCTCTTCGCCGGTCGCATGGACCTGGTCCGGAAGTGCTCACGAGTGTTCAAGACCTACCCGCTGGAATTCCGCGCCCCGGTCGAGAAGATCGGCATGGAGTCGACCCACACCCTCTTCCTGCGCCTCGGAGATCAGAGCGGCACCCCCTTCACGCTGCGTGCGAGGGACGCCCTGGGCCGTGGTCGGTGGCCTGCCGGCATCGCGGACGGCGTCTGGTTCGCCGGTGACGAGCCCTTCGGCGGCGCGATCATCGTGCCGGGCTCCGGCGAGATGCTCTTCCTGCAGCCCAGGGACTGGGCCGCGAGGGACGAGGACCGCGACAACGCCGGACCGGAGCGGATCGAGAAGGCGGGGCGCGCAGGCATCAGGCGTCCCGCCCGTCTCAGGTAGTGCGCTGACCGGACGGAGGGGACGGGTCTGCGGGGTCCACCTGCGGGCCCGTTCGTCGTACGGGATCCCGTGAGGGTCCGCGGCCCCCCGATGGCGCAGGTCGGCGTTAGGTGACGGGTGGCGGAGGGTACCGGTGAGACGCGGTGACGCGTCAGGCGGCGGGGAGCGTTGGGGGGTTCGCTAGGGAGGCGGACATGGATGCTTCGGTGGACCGGATCGCCCGACCGTGGGGAAGCCGGACTCCGTACGGCCGGCACGAGCCGTGGCCCGACCGCGTGGACACCTTCCTGGAGGAGGGCGTCGACCAGGGCATGGTGCAGCGGTGGGTGCAGACCGCGTCGATCCTGCACTCCGACGGGGACGCGATGGACATCGCGGTGGTGGACGGGCGCATGGTGGGCGTCCGCGGCCGCGCGCGGGACCGGGTCAACCATGGCCGGCTGGGCCCCAAGGACCTCTTCGGCTGGCAGGCGAACGCCTCGGCGGACCGGCTGACGACGCCGCTGATCCGGCGGGACGGCCGGCTCGTGCCGTGCGACTGGGAGACCGCGATGCAGCGGATCGTCGCCCGCTCCCGGGAGCTGCTGGACGAGCGCGGCCCGGGATCCATCGGCTTCTACACCAGCGGGCAGCTGTTCCTGGAGGAGTACTACACGCTCGCGGTGCTGGCGAAGGCCGGGATCGGCACCAACCACCTGGACGGCAACACCCGCCTGTGCACGGCCACCGCCGCCGAGGCGCTGAAGGAGTCCTTCGGCTGCGACGGACAGCCCGGCAGCTACGACGACATCGACCACGCCGACGTGATCGCGCTGTTCGGACACAACATCGCCGAGACGCAGCCCGTGCAGTGGATGCGGATCCTCGACCGGCTGGAGGGCGGCGATCCGCCCCGCCTGGTGTGCGTCGACCCGCGTCCCACGCAGGTGGCGCGCAGAGCGGCCGTACACCTGGCTCCGCGGCTCGGCACCAACGTGGCCCTGCTCAACGCGCTCCTCCACGAGATCATCCGTACCGACCGCGTCGACCACGACTACGTCGCCGCCCACACCGTCGGCTTCGACGAACTCGCCTCCCGGGTGAAGAAGTGCACCCCCGCGTGGGCGGCCGGTGTCTGTGACGTGCCGGCCGCCCGGATCGGCGAGGCCGCCGAGATCTTCGGCACCGCCGACCGGCTGCTGTCCACGGTGCTGCAAGGGGTCTACCAGTCGCACCAGGCCACCGCCGCCGCCGTACAGGTCAACAACCTGCATCTGATCCGCGGCATGCTCGGGCGCCCGGGCGCCGGCGTGCTGCAGATGAACGGCCAGCCCACCGCCCAGAACACCCGGGAGTGCGGAGCCGACGGCGACCTTCCCGGATTCCGCAACTGGCAGAACGACAGCCACGTCGCCGACCTGGCCGAGGTGTGGAACGTCGATCCCGGGACGATCCCGCACTACGCCCCGCCCACCCACGCCATGCAGATGTTCCGCTACGCCGAGCAGGGTTCCATCCGCATGCTGTGGATCAGCGGCACCAACCCCGCGGTCTCCCTGCCGGAGCTGTCCCGCATCCGTTCGATCCTGGAGCAGGAGCGTCTCCTCGTCGTCGTCCAGGATCTCTTCCTCACCGAGACCGCGCAGCTCGCCGACGTCGTCCTGCCCGCCGCCACCTGGGGCGAGAAGACGGGGACGTTCACCAACGCCGACCGCACGGTCCACCTGTCGGACAAGGCCGTCGAACCGCCCGGCGAGGCCAGGCCGGACCTGGACATCTTCCTCGACTACGCGGCCCGCATGGACTTCCGGGACAAGGACGGCGGCCCACTGATCACCTGGCACGACCCCGAGTCCGCCTTCGAGGCGTGGAAACGCTGCAGCGCCGGTCGGCCCTGCGACTACACCGGCCTCGGCTACGACCGGCTGCGCGGCGGCACCGGCATCCAGTGGCCGTGCAACGACGACGCCCCCGACGGCACGGAACGCCTCTACACCGACGGCATCACCTGGGCCCACCCGGACGTCTGCGAGAGCTACGGCAAGGACCTCGTCACCGGCGCCTCCCAGGACATCGCCGAGTACCGCTCCCTCAACCCCGACGGCAAGGCCATGATCAAGGCGGCCGGGTATCTGCCGCCCCACGAGGCGCCCGACGATGCCTACCCCTTCCAGCTGACCACGGGCCGCACCCTCTACCACTTCCACACCCGCACGAAGACCGGACGCGCCCCGCAACTGAACGCGGCGGCCCCCGACGTGTGGGTGGAGGCGTCCGCCTCCGACGCGGCCGGGCTCGCACTGGAGGAAGGGGACCTGGTCGAGGTGACGACGCCGCGGGGCGCCGTACGAGGACGACTGCGCCTCACCGACATCCGCCCCGGTCTGCTGTTCGTCCCCTTCCACTACGGCTACTGGGACACCGAGGCGGGGCACGCCCCGGACGGCGACACATCCGGCCGCGCCGCGAACGAGACCACCGTCACCGACTGGGACCCCGTCTCCAAGCAGCCCCTGTTCAAGACCGCCGCGGCCGCGCTGCACCGCGTGGCACACGCCGACGGCCACACCGCCCCGGCGCCGACCACCACCGCGTCCGCCCCCGCGCGCGCCGGCACCGTACCCGCCACGACCGGCGGCCCCAGCGCCCTGGCCACCCAGTCGGCCGCACCCTCCCGGGACCGCGACGAGGAGGACACCGCATGACCGGCATCGACCTCACCCTGCGCGCCCTCCACGGCGAGCGGCACCTGGCCAAGGAGCTGACGACGGTGGCCGAACGCCACCGCACCGAACACGAGATCCACTACGTCGCCGCCGACCTCGCCCGCTGGTCCCGTGAACACGCCCAACGCCTGGCCGACACCGGCCGGGACCGCGGCCTGCGCCTCGGCGACCTGTCGAAGGACCACTCGCCGGGCCTGCTGTCGGCGGTGCGGGAGAAGGCGGCCGAGCCACTCGGTCACCGGCCGGAGCCCGGTCTGCTCCTCTTGCGCGACCTGCGGGACCTCCATCTGGCCGCCGCGCAGAACTCCCTGTACTGGGAGATGCTCGCCCAGGCCGCACAGGCCACCCGGGACGACGGCCTCCTGGACCTGTCGTCCGCGTGCCATCCGCAGACACTGCGGCAGATGCGCTGGACCAACACCATGATCAAGATCCTCTCGCCCCAGGTGCTGTCCAGCCTGTGACCCGGTGAGGGACGGCGGACCCGTCAGGGCCGGGGCCGCAGGGCTCGCCCCGGCGAGGGCGGACTCCCGCCGATGTCTCTGATCAACTCCGCGCACACGTCCCGGAGTTTGACGTTGCGGCGCTGTGAGGCGGCGCGCAGCAGGTTGAACGCCTCGTCGACCCCGCACCGCTGCTTCCCCATGATCACGCCGATCGCCTGGTCGATGACACTGCGCGACTCCATCGCCGTCTGGAGGTCGGCGGCGTACTCCTGCGCGTCGGCGATGCGTTGCGCGAGTGCGAGGGCCCCGGTGGCCTGGGCGGCGAGCGCGCGCAGGCCGGCGAGGTCGGCGTCGGCGAACCCGGAGACCTTCGGCGAGTACAGGTTGAGGGCGCCGGCGGTGTGCGTGTGGGCGGCGATCGGCAGGGAGGCCGACGAACGCGTACCGCAGGCGGCCGCGTAGGCCGGATAGGGCCCCCAGCGGTCCTCGCCCAGCATGTCCGCGACGACGACTTCCTCGCCCGTGCGCAGCGCCTGGAGACAGGGCCCGTCGTCCTGCCCGTACTGGGCCTCGTCCAGTTCGGGAGCGCTCGTACCCACGCTGGCCACGGTCAGGGGCCGCCGCTGCCGCTCCAGGGTGATCCCGACCCCCTGGGCCATGGGCGCCATGGCCAGCGCACTCTCTGCGAGAACCCGGAGAAACTGTTCGAGGGAGTCGGTGCTCACGAGGAGAGAGGTCACGTCCGGCAGTGCATTCGGTTGATCGGTCATGATCGCTGTGTCCTTCCGGGCGTGAGACCCGCCGGCCGGCGTGGTGGGGACCGCCAAAGACCACGGGGATCCAGCCCGAAGGGATACCTCCAGCGAGGTGGCCGCCCCACTCCGGCCAAAGACCCGAGCGACGGCCTGCTCCTCCCACTGTCCTCCCTTTTCCCGCGCACTCCTCCCTCGCATGACGGACGACGCGACCGCCGTCCGCTCCGAACTGTCGCGGCCGGCCCTCCATCGCCGTTCGAGGTGGATTACCGCACCGTTCGACGCGCGAAAATCTACCGTGGCTGGAGTAGACATTGGGTGCCGCCATGGTTATGGTTTCTCTCGTAGCCCAGAGAGACAGAAGGGCCCGGCAGACATGAACTGCCGGGCAGTAGCACGTAGTTGCAGTGCGCAGGACGGTCCGGTGGTGGAGTTCCGAAGCCAGGGTTTTTGCGGTACGGCGACGGGGCTGACGACCGGACCGGGTGGCCCGCAGTGATCAGGGGCCGCCGTTGGCGGTACCGAGTTGGCAGTACCCAGCAGTGAAGTCAGTGAGCAGTACCTCGGTGAAGGCGTCGGCTGCGGGCGCGCGCACCGGGAGGTTCGGCAGTGGGGTTCCAAGCCAGAGCAGACGCAGGACGGGCGACGGGGCTGGCTGCCGGAGAGTGGCGCTTCGCGAGGCCACCAGTGGTTCGCAGTATCAGTAGTGCGAGCAGTACGCAGTACCCGTTTGGCAAGTGATTGGTTCAGAGGGAAGAACGGAGGAGCCGAGCGCCATCAGGATCGCCCGGGCGGAGGTCTCGAGCCCGGGTACCGCAGGACATCGACAGCGAGGTGGTCTCCGGTCAGGCAACAGCGATCCCAGCAGCCCCGACAGCATCTCGGTCGGGTCAGCGGAAACAGAAGGCCGGCGCAGTACCAGGGCCGGCAGATGGTGTAGCAGTTCCTCCGGGGTCCTGGTGCCGCACGGCACCAGGACCCCTCCACGCGTTCCGCAGAGAGGTGAGATGACAGCAGACGATCCCATCGGCCGTCTCGACGACGACGATTACCCCGCCTACACCATGGGCCGGGCTGCCGAGATGCTCGGCACCACCCCGGGCTTCCTCCGCGCCCTCGGCGAAGCCCGCCTCATCACCCCGCTCCGCTCCGAGGGCGGACATCGCCGCTACTCCCGCTATCAGCTGCGGATCGCCGCCCGCGCCAGGGAACTTGTCGACCACGGCACCCCCATCGAGGCTGCCTGCCGCATCATCGTCCTCGAAGACCAGCTGGAAGAAGCCCAGCGCATCAACGCCGAGTACCGCCGCGCCGCCTCCCGGCACACGGTCGGCATCTGACCCGCAGTCCGCAGCGAGTGGCCAGCCGCACTCATCCTTCGATCTCAGAATACGGGCGCATGATCGCCGAAGACACTCAGCCGCCGGAACGCAGGCCCGATCCCCAGCCTCGTCCCGGCACCGCTCCCGACCTCCTGCGACCCGTGGTCGATGCGCCTGCCGACCCGACCGGCGCGACCGACCCAGCCGACCGAAGCGACCCGACCGGCCGGCCGGCTGACGCCGCTCCGGAAGGCGCGGCGGAGCGTGTGGCGGCCGCGCTGAAGCCGAGGATGCGTGGCTGGCTGCACGCCGGCGTGTTCCCGCTGTCCCTGGTCGGCGGCATCGTCCTGATCGCCGTCTCGCGCTCGGCGGCGGCAGTGGCGGCCTGCTCGGTGTACGCGCTGTCGGCCTGTCTGCTCTTCGGCACCAGCGGGGTCTACCACCGCGGAACGTGGGGTCCGCGCGGGGAGGCGATCCTGCGACGGCTGGACCACGCGAACATCTTCTTGATCATCGCCGGCACCTACACCCCGCTGGCGGTACTTCTGCTGCCCACAGGTCAGCAGCGGGTGCTGCTGGCCGTGGTGTGGGCGGGTGCCCTGGCCGGCATCGCCTTCCGCATCCTGTGGATCGGGGCTCCCCGGTGGCTGTACACCCCGTGCTACATCGCACTGGGCTGGGTGGCCGTCTTCAACCTGCCCGACTTCGCACGCAACGGCGGCACCGCGATCGTCGTACTCGTCGTCGCCGGCGGTCTGCTCTACACGGCGGGCGCCGTCGTGTACGGACTCAAGCGGCCCGACCCCTCACCGGCCTGGTTCGGCTTCCACGAGGTCTTCCACGCCCTCACCATCGCCGCCTTCGGCGCGCACTACACGGCCATCCTCCTGGCCGCCGCATGACCGCGGGTCGAACGCGGCCCTGGTGAAGTCCTGGGCGTCATCGAGCAGTGAGGAACCGACGTGACCGCACGAGGGCCGGACGGCGGGCGGGCCTCCCGCCCTCGCGCGGACGAAAGTCGCCAGGACAGTCGCCAGGGCAGTCGCCAGGACAGGACGATGACTCTGGCCGGGACGATGACTCTGGCCGTGACATTGGCGGCGGCGGAGGCCGCGGCGCCCGTGGAGTCGCTCGACGTGGTCGCGCGCATGCTCAAGGAGCACCTCGGGGCGGTGTCGGTGTCGTTCCTCATCACCGACTTCACCGGCGGCTCGGTCGTACGGCTGGGGGCGGCGGGCAGCGTCGAGACCGATGAACCGGCCCGGCGGATCATGCTGCGGGGCACCGTGTACGACGACGTGATCCGCACCCAGCGGCCGAGCGTGGAGGAGCGGGGCGAGGGCGCGCTGGTGCGGATCGTCGCCCCGGTGACCAACCGCGGGGACGCCATCGGGCTCCTCGAACTGTTCCTGCCCGCGGCGCCGGACGCGGAGGTGATGCGGGAGATCGGCGAGACCGCGCACGCCCTGGCGTACATCGTCATCGCCAACCGGTCCTACACGGACGTGTACCAGTGGGGCCGCCGTACCGTCCCGCTCAGCCTGGCCGCGGAGATCCAGCACCGGCTGCTCCCGGCGTCGCTGGCGTGCGAGGCGGCGCAGTTCGCGGTGGCCGGGGCGCTGGAGCCGGCCGACCACGTCGGGGGTGACACCTTCGACTACGTGATCGACCGGGACACGGTCCAGCTCTCCGTCACCGATGCCATGGGTCACGATGTCGACGCCGCGCTGCTGGCCACCCTGCTGGTGGGCGCTCTGCGCCGGGCCCGGCGGGCCGGTGGCGGCCTGGACGAACAGGCGCGCCAGGCCGACCGGGCCATGCACGAGCACGGCCGCCAGGGCTACGTCACCGGCCAGCTCCTGCGTATCAGCCTGATCGACGGCACCACCGAGTTCGTCAACGCCGGGCACCCCTGGCCGCTGCGGATGCGGGACGGGCAGGTGCGGGAGCTCACTCCGAAGATCGACATGCCGTTCGGCTTCCCCGCCCCGCACAGCTACCGGGTCCAGTCGCTGGACCTGCGGCCGGGCGACCGGCTGGTGATGCTGACCGACGGCATGCTGGAGCGCAACGGCAGCCTCGATCTGCCCGACCTGATCGTGCGCACGCGCGATCTGCATCCCCGCGAGGCCGCCCGCACACTCATCGCGGCGGTCGTCGACGCCCACCACGGCCACCTTCAGGATGACGCGACCGTCATGTGCCTGGACTGGAGGGGCGTCGGCCATGCCCAGCGTGTCGCCGCCACCGGAGCCGACCTCACCGACGCCTCCGCCGCGTCAGGGCCCGACAGGGGTTGACCCTCTTGGCTATGGCCATTAGCTTCTAGCTAATCAAATTAGCTTACGGATGGCCGTGAGCGAGCTGGGAGATGTCATGGCTGAGTTCGTCTCCGTCCCGGGCGGCACCATCGCCTACGAGGTCGCCGGAGAGGGCCCGCTGATCGTCCTGGCCCACGGCATGGGGGACAGTCGTGCGGCGTACAGGTTCGTCCTGCCGCGTCTGGTGGCGGCGGGATATCGGGTGGCAGCGGTCGACCTGCGGGGCTGCGGCGAGTCGAGCGCGCAATGGGCTTCCTACTCGCGCACCGACATCGCGGGCGATCTGCTCGCGGTGATCCGCCACATCGACAGCGGCCCGGCCGTCCTGGTCGGCCACTCGATCTCCGGCGGCGCCGCCACCATCGCGGCCGCTCAGGATGCCGGACTGGTCAGGGGCATCGTCGAACTGGGTCCTTTCACGCGCGCGCAGTCGATCAAGCTCGGCGACTTCCGCTCGAAGAGCTACCGCAAGGGTGCCTTCCGGCTGCTCGGCGCCAGCCTCTTCGGCAGGGTGGGGCTGTGGTCCCGCTACCTCGACCACGCCTACCCGGGCCGAAAGCCGGCCGACTGGACCGACCGGCTGGCCCGCGTCGAGGCGATGCTGGGCGAGCCCGGCCGGATGCGGGCGCTGCAGAAGATGGGGCAGTCGGCACCGACCGACGCCGGCGCCCAGCTGGGCAACGTACGGTGCCCTGCCCTGATCGTGCAGGGCTCGCTCGACCCCGACTGGGTCGATCCGCGCGCCGAGGGCGAGGCGATCGTAGCTGCGATGCCGGACGGTGTCGGAGAGCTCGCGGTGATCGAGGGAGCCGGCCACTACCCGCACGACCAGTACCCCGAGGAGACGGTGTCCCTGATGCTGGCCTTCCTGGAAGCACACGCCCGTGCCTAGGGCGGGCCTCGACACGAGCACCGTCGTCGCGGCGGGAGCGGAGCTCGCCGACGAGGTCGGTCTGGCCGACCTGACCATGGGTCTGCTGGCCGACCGGCTCGGCGTACGGCCGCCGTCCCTGTACAAGCACGTCGGCTCCCTGCAGGAACTGCGGCACGGCATCTCCGTCCGGGCCAAGCGCGAATTCGCCCATCAGCTGGCCCGGGGGTCCGTCGGCCGTTCCGGCCCGGACGCGGTCCGGGCGTTCGCCGACAGCTACCGCCGCTGGGCCCTGGAGCATCCCGGCCGCTACGCCGCCACCCTCCCCGCTCCAGCGGCCGGTGACGAGGAGGACCGCCGCGTCAGCGAAGCGGCGCTGCAGGTTCTGCTCGACGTCCTCGCAGGTTTCGGCCTGCCCGACGAGCGCGTGGTCGACTCCGCACGGGCCATGCGATCAGCACTTCACGGGTTCGTCACCCTCGAGGGCGCGGGCAGCTTCAGGATGTCCCGCGAGGTCACGCGGAGTTTCCACTTCCTCATCGACACCCTGATCGCCGGCTTCCAGGCCGACCCTCTTCATCACGCCTCCGGGGGATGACATGACCGCCACGAATTCTTCGGCCGAGCCGTCGTCCTCTTCGGAGGCGCCCTTTGCCGATCGAGGTCAGGAGGCCGCCGTAAGCACCGTGAGGACCAGGACACAACGGCCGGGGCACGACTACGTCCGAGGCGGCGTGCGCGTCGCCGGCGAGGTGACCGCTTGGGTGTGCACCCCCTGGGCCCTGTGGTCGTACTCCATCCCACTGGCGATCGGCGCCGTCCTCCTGCTGATCGGACTGCCCGCCGTCTTCAGCACCCCGGGCGACCGGCCCGGCGCGGACGCGCCCGTTGCGGTGCCGGGCATCGTCACCATCTTGCTGGTCGTGCTCCACCTGGTGGCGGCGGCAGCGTCCGCGTGGGCCCTGTGGGGAACGTGGGTCGCTGCAACGGTGACTGTCCTGTGCGTGATCGTGCCGTTCACCGAACTACCGCGCTGGCGGGCGCTGTTGAGTGGGCCCACGATCAAGTGACAAGGAATGGACCAGGTAGGGGCGTGTGAGGTCGTTGGTACATGTCCATGAAGCGCACGAACGTCTACGCGGACCCCGAGGACTGGCCATCATCGAAGAGGCCGCCAAGCGCCGGGGTATAAGCGAGGCCGAGATCATCCGCCAGGGCATCCACCTTGCTGCCATGGCGACCCGCATCTGGGACGAGCCGCTGCGAACGCGGCCATCATGGCGGCGGGCCTGCTGGTCATGTCCCCGCTCGCGCTGGTCGAACTGGATCACGCGGCCACGTGTGAGCTCGGCAGGGATGAGTCAGACGAAACCATCCCAAGATGCCTGGCGGCCATCGCCCTCGCTTGGGCGGACGATACCTACCGCGCATCAATCGCCACAATGGATGAAAATGGTCGAAACATACGCCAAAACCGCGGAGGCGTGGCGATGCGCGGCAACGTCGAGAACGACGAGGGCTCCGTCGAGGACTACGACGACGAACACGGTGACGAACTCGATGCCGAGGACAGTGACGAGTACGCCAATGCCGAGGCTTACGACGAGGAGCCGGCGTCCTACGACGAGGAGGACGCAGTCGGTGCGAGCCCCGACGTCTTTCTCGACGTTCCGATCCTGAAGGTCGACGAGATCGACCTGGACGTCGAGGATCTGCGGGCGCATGTCTCGCTGCAGGCCGAGGTGCTGGATCTGCTGAAACTGAATGTGGGTGCCGACGTCTCGCTCGGCCGCGTGCACCTGGGCATCTCGGGTGTCGAGGCACAGGCCCAGCTCAAGGTGCGTCTCCACCATGTCGCACAGATCATCGACCGAGTGCTCACCACGCTCGACCGCAACCCGGAGATCCTTCACGAGCTGGCGCGTGGAGTCGGGTCCGCCGTGCAGGATGTCGGCGTCGGAGCACGTCACGCCGTGGGGGAGCTGGGTACGGGCGCCGGAAGGGCCGTCCAGGAGGTCGGCCGGGGTGCGGGGACCGCTGTCCAGGACGTGGGCCGGGGCGCTGGGGCTGCCGTACGGGATGTGGGGCAGGGCGCCGGGGCTGCCGTGCAGGATGTGGGGCAGGGTGTTGGTTCCGTGGCGCGGGATGTCGGTCAGGGAGCCGGGAGAGCCGTTCAGGACGTGGGCGGCGGCGCCGGGCAAGCGGTGGAGGATGTCGGCCGTGAGGCGAGCCGGACCGTAGGCAGTGCCGGTGAGGCGGTGGGCGGCGCCGCCGCGAGCGTGGCCGAACCGGTTGCGGGTGTGACGGAAGCGGCGGGTGACGCGGTACGAGCCGGCGGCGACTCCGTCGCGCACGTTGCGGAGACTGCCCACGCCACTGCGGATCGGACCGAGCCGGACGAGCCGCGTGCGGCGCGCAAGGGCGCGGAGGGAGAGCGGGGCCGGGCCGGCCGGAGTCAAGGCGGCACCCGCACGCGCCGGGTACGCGGAGAGGACGGGAAGCTGCCGCCAAGATCCAGTCGCCGTACCGCCAGGGAGCCGGAGGAGCCGCCCTGAACGCGAGGAGCGGGAGCCAGGAGCCCGGTGGGAGACATCTCGTTCCGGTCGACGGTCCACGCCGAACGGCTCCGTTTCACGCAGGAACCCCAGACAGTCGTTCGCTTCCCCGGCACCGGGAAGCGAGAGTCGACGAGCCACAGCGAACGGACCCGGCTACCCGACCCGGTCGTCCCCGGTCAGGAATACCAGGACGTCACCGTCGCCTACCACCTTGCGACCCGGCTCACCAGCGAACCGGAGGCCGGGCGGAGCGGTGACGACGACACGGACGGGTGATGCGCAGTGCCAACGGTCGCGGAGTCGGCAACATGGCGATCTCCGCTTCGGGTGGGACCGGAGTCGGAGGAGGTCCGGGAGCGGTCTCCGCGGCGGCGGGCATTGAGGCGAGTGGCGGCCAAGCAGTGCCGGATGGTGTGGACAGAGAGCCGCAGAGCTGGCCGGAGATCAGCCGGCGGCCTCGCTCTCATCGGTACGAGAAGTCCGCACTGATCTCCCAGCACTCCGACGACAAACGGCAACGGGAGGTCGCCGCCGGTCTTGGCAACCTTGCGCACGCAACGTGCGACGCACCATAACGAGGCCGATGGTGCGGTTGTGCGCCCTTCGTGCCGGTCTGGACAGCAAAGAAAACCCGGGTGCTCGACGCACTTTCAGGGCAGAACCGGAGACGGCCGGTGAAGCGGGGGCGGCTGATCACTGAGGGGCACTCATCACGGTGACCGGCGAGGTCGGTGGCCAGGCCGCGGTCTCCGTGATGAGGACGGCGACGGTGGCCGGACCCGGGGTGTCGGTGGTGGCTGCCTCGGCTACCGCCTTCCGGACGGCGCGGGCGACTTTCAGTGGATGGTGTCCGGGGCCGACCGCGAGGTGAACCTCGATGTGTCGGCCGGGTGGATCATCATGGTTCTCCACTCTGACCGGGCGGCTGCCCAGCACGGCGGTGAGGCGGGCGACGCCCGGCACACCCGCTGCGACGTCCGCCAACTCCCTGACGAGTCCCCGCATGGACCCTGTTCCGGTCACCGGGGGCGAGCTCCGCGCGGCCGCAGCTTCCGGCGCGGGCCTCATGGCCGTCGCCGCGGCCCGAGAAGTCGCGCCTGCCTCCGGGACCTCACGGAGATCCGTTACGCGCAGGTCAGCCGTCACCGTGGGCAGCCCGAGCCGTTCAGTGGCCGCCCCCAGCAGAGTGCTCCTCAATTCGTCGGCGGTCTCGGGCAGCGGCCGCACCAGGGATGCGGTGAAGGCGGCCTCGATGGTGAGCGGACCGGGCGGTAGCGCGCTGGCCGGGGGACGGACGGTCGGCTCGGACACGGGTCGGAGCGGTGCCGACCCGATGCGCAGGGACTCCAGCCGGACACCGGGGACCTCGGCGGCAGTGCGCCCGAGGGCATGGACGGCCGCTTGCTCGGTGATCCACGTCCCGTCGTGGGGCCCGCCGAGCGGGAGCAGTCGGCCCAGTTCAAGCCGGCGTCGTACTGCCTGCGTCCACGCCTCGGTCACTGGCCTCTCACCCTTCTTCTCCTGGTCGCGGTCCTCTCCCCGCGGCGCTCTGCCCGGAGGGTCCGAGAGAGCTCGGGGCAGAAGCCTCAGGCCACTCGTTGGACCACATGGGTTCAGCTCGTAATTCGGACGAAAGGTACTAAAAAGACTATAATTCGAGTAATGGGTTCCCAGTGGCCTCGCGAGGGAGGAAATCCCCAATGACTCAGAACACCGGGGTCAAGGTCGGCGCTGCGCCCGGTTCTCGCGGCCGGACGACCATCGCCGATGTGGTGGTGGAGAAGATCGCCGGAATGGCGGCACGGGACGTACGCGGCGTCTACGCCCTGGGCAGCGGATTCGCCCGCTCGATGGGTTCCATGCGAGAGCGGATGCCCGGCGGCAGCGGCAAGTCAGCCACGCGCGGGATCAGTGTCGAGGTCGGAGAGCTACAGGCGGCCATCGACCTGGAGATCGTCGTCGACTACGGCGCCTCGATCACGGACGTGGCCGCCGCGGTGAGGGAGAACGTGATCTCCGCTGTGGAGCGGATGGCGGGTCGGGAAGTCGTGGAAGTCAACATCGCAGTCAGCGATGTGAAGCTGCCCGACGAGGAGGACGAAGGGGAAGAGCGGCAGCGGATCCAGTAGCCGGGGCGGCAGTCCGCTCGAGTGAAGGAGTGCGAAATGAGCAGGGCCGTGGTGGGCTTGATGGCCGGAATGGCGCTGGGTTTCGCCGCGTATTTCGGTGACTTCTGGGCTTTTCTGCTGGTGCTGGTGCTGGGCCTCGTCGGTCTCGTCATCGGGCGGTTCACGGAGGGTGATCTTGAGCCGGGCGACTTCGTCCGCCGCCGGGACCGGCAGGATCGCATCCGCGACGACCAGCGACAGGCTCGGGGAGACTGGCGGCGGTGAGCGGGGAAGCCGATGAGCGTCCGGGTGTCCCCCGCGGGGAGCGCGGGGCGACCACCGTCACCGACCGGGTCGTCGCGAAGATCGCGGCCCGGGTGGCGCGTGAGGCGCTGAGCCGGTTCGCCGAGTCGGCCGGCCACGTACCGCCCGGTCGCCGGACGCCACACGTGAGTACATCCGTACGGCGGGCGCCGGAACGGACCAGCGCAGGACGGGACGCCGAGTCCGCCGCCGGACGGCAGGCGGTGCTCGGCGAGGCACGGCTGCACATCACCGTCGAGCTCGGCTATCCGTCCGACATCGGGGCACAGTGCGCCGCGGTGCGCCGGGAGGTCGCCGAGCGGATCAGGGCATGGGCCGGCATGGAGGTGTCCGACCTCGCGGTGTCGGTCGAGCGACTGCACTCGGCGCATACGCGGCACACGGGCCGGGAGAGGGTGAGATGAGCGCGCACACCTCGCGGCAGCCGACCGACAGTGACCTCTCCTCCGGTCCGGAACAGGCAGCTCCGTCCGCAGACGGCACCCCGGGGGCGGCCGAAGGCGCCACGAAGGCGATCGACGGATCAGGGCGGTCGGCGCACCGTTTCTGGTCGGCGCGGCGGATCCCCGCGGCCTTGGCAGCCCTGCTGTCCGCCGCGGTTGTCGGATTTCTCCTGTACGACGTGGTCGCGGTGCGGGCAGGCCGGAACGCGATGCGCTGGCGGCGGCGGCTCGCCGAGGAACTGGCCACACGGCCCCTGGACGACGTCTGGATGATCGTCGGGGCCGCGGTGGCGATGGCCCTCGGGCTGTGGCTCTTCCTGCTGGCGGTGACGCCGGGACTGCGCCGGCTGCTGCCCATGCGGCGGCCCACCGGTATTCCTGGGACAGAGGACGTCCGAGCCGGGCTCGACCGGCGCGCGGCTGCCCTGGTTCTGCGCGACCGGGCCGTGCGGGTGCCCGGCGTCCAGTCGGCACAGGTGGGCGTCGGCCGCCGGGAAGGTCAAAGCCCACGCACAGGCCCATTTCCGCGATCTTGAGGAGGTCCGCGTGGACCTGGACGCCGAGCTGGGCGAAGCCCTGACGTCCTTGGGCCTGGCCCGGCAACCCACACTGGCCGTGCGCGTCCGGCGCCCCAAGAAGGGCTGAGGTGATCCGATGCTCAAGACGGTGAACCGGGTGCTGCTCGCACTGCTCGGCCTCGGACTGTTCGCCCTCGGCGGCGGCGTGCTGCTGGGCGCACTGGACCTGCAGCGCCACTGGGACTTCGACGTGCCGGGCTGGTGGCCCTTCCGTGGGCCGGACGACGTGGTGCTGGGCACCGAGGGACGCACCCGGTGGCGGGACGAGGGTTGGTGGTGGCCGACCGTGATCGCGGCGCTCGCCGTGCTGCTGGCCCTGCTGCTGTGGTGGCTCCTCGCACAGCGCCGACACCGCCTGGACCGTGTCCTCGTCGACAGCGGAGACGGCGCGGCAGCCCGGCTCGATGGCCGCACACTGGAGAACGTCGTCGAGGAAGAGGCGCGAGCCCTGGACGGGGTCTCGCGGGCTCATGTCCGGCTGACGGGCCGCCGTACCGCCCCGACCGCACGCGTGCGGCTGCTGTTGGAGCCTCACGCCGATCCAGTGCGGGTTCTTGGGCGGCTGAGCCGCGAAACACTCGCACACGCGCGGGACTCGGCCGGCCTGGACCGCCTCCCCGCGAAGATCCGACTCCGGGAAGCCCGCCACCGCGCCAGACGCACGGCCTGAGATCCCCAAGGCCGAAGCCCCATGGGGGTACCGGCCGCGAGGCACTCAGGATTCCTGGAATCCGCGCGTTCTGGCAGCGGAAGATCAAACGAACAGCACGCTGCCTGGCGCACTCGCTTTGCCGGCGCCGTGCTCGAAGACACGGGCCTGGGCCGTCGTCGGCATCACCTGTGCGCCGTGGCTGTCACGTACCACCCGTGTCCTGCCGTACCGAGAGACCACGCAGATCTCGCACGGTTCCTTCCCAGGAGGCATCCCGTCATGGTCCTCTTCCTGGTCCTGTTTCTCGCCGGAATCGCTCTGGTCGCCATCGGCGCGGCCGTCGACGGCATGCTCTACCTGATGTCCATCGGCGTACTGCTTCTCATCCTCGATCTGCTCTACCTGGCGTTCCGTTCCATCTGGCGCACCACCAGGCGCTCTGCCCGCTGACCGGCTCCGGGAAGGCCCGACCAGTCCCGGGCCCGATCCGATCCTCACGTCACTGGCGGATCATCTCTAGTGGACGACGACCCGGTGAGCGATCACGCTGACCATGCCCAAGCCCCCGGCCGTGCTCGGCGTTCTGGTCCTGGCGCTCGACCCTCGGGGCGCTGCTGCCACCCCCGTCGTCCCACACCGACAACGCGATCACAGCGCCCCGCGTTCGCGAATGGCGGGCCGAACGTCTCCGTCCCATCAAAGCCAGGACGACCGTCGCGGGTGTTTTGGAGGGTTTCCGGTTCAACGACCGACAGCAGGAAGTTGCTGCTGGACTCGACGCGACCGAACGCAAGACAGGTCAGGAGGCGGAGAAGCAAGGGCAGGACGCTGCTGCCGTGCCAGAACCGCAGACGCGACCGCTGATCACCACGAACAGCAAAAAGGCCCGGGTCTCTGACCTGGGCCTAAAACATGGAGCGGGTGACGAGAATCGAACTCGCGCTCTCAGCTTGGGAAGCTGCGATCATTTGGGGCTGATTCTTGCCCTGAACTGGGGAAACGGCGACGGTTTGACCCTCCCGGGCTCAGGCTCTCTCCCTGTGGCTCCCCGCTGTTCCCCGCCCCATCTGGTGCGCTTGTGGTGCGCGCCCGCCGCGCAGTCGTGAGCTTCAGCCCCGAGTGACTGAGCGTCGCGACCACCTGAGCCACTGACCCGTGAGAAGGCGGTTGCACCCCATGAGGAGCACGAAGCACAGAGCCATCAGGGCCAGTGCCTTGAACAGTTCGACGCTCAGGCCGCGATGGGACACAGCTAGGATCCCACTCGCTAGACAGAGAATGACGATGGCGAGAGTGAGGACGCCAGCGAAAAATACAATCAGTGGACGCAGTGCGCTCATGCTCGCCTTCCTTGACAACGGTCACCCTGATCCCATCAAGTCAGCACCCTAACAATCGAGTTGCTGCGGCTGTCTGCCCTGTCGCGGCTTGTGATCGGGGGGCCTCAGCCAAAAATCAGCTGCGACGGTGGGTTCGCCGACTGACCAGGCGCGCGTGTGTCTCGCTGCAGCCCCACCGGCTTCAGCCACGCTGCCATGCCGTCGACCAGAGCAAGTCGCGCCGACAGACGCGTGGCCGTGTGACTTTCCGCGATGACCTCTTCGTCCTGAAGCAACTTCTGTACGGGCGCTGCCTTGGGCTCGACTGGCTTTGACCTGCGTTGATGTTCCGAGGACGTCCGCGTTCGTCCGCCGTTGTTCGTCGGCGTTGTCACGCAGTTAGACACTCATGCATGCCGCCCGCAGCTCAGCAAGCTCAGGTCATTCGAGACCATGACCTGAGCGAGGCGTCCAGCACTAGCCACGACTTCGGGTCAGGCTGCTGCCTGCAGGTACTCAGCGTCGGTGTCGTTGGGTGCCTCTGCGGCGGCAGCGTTGAGCGCGACACTGAGGGCCCGCAGCTCAAGGCTACTGGGCTAATTTTCTTCATCACCGATAGGTTGCGCGGGTGAAGCAAATTCCACAGAGCCTCCTTGAATCACGGGCCCGTAGGAAGTGCCGTCCGTAATAACATTGGTGACTGTCCGCTGTTGGGGCGGCTGGTGAACCTCTGGCGGAGGGACATCCGCTGGAGTGCTAATTATGAGGCGACGCAGGGTAGTGAATGTGCGGTGGGTCGTTGAATTTGCCTCAAGGATAGTTGAGTGATCGCCAGGTAGGGCTGCACTCTGCGGGAATATCGACTGTGCGGACGCGGCACGCACCACTCGGTCACTCTCACCAGCGTATACGTTGATGTCGATAGGGCATGTGCGTTCACTGACAGACGTGGCTTGAACAACGTCGCGCAGCACTGTGCGCAAAGTGGCGGTCACTTGATCGTTAATCGGCCGCAGATCTTTCTCCTGAGGATGGCCAAGGCCAAATGCCTTTCGACGCAGTGACAACAGCAGTTCAGAGCCATTGTTGGGGCAAGCCAGCATCACTATCCGGCGAATACGAGTTAGTTTGTGGCCCGACCCGTCGGCCAACATTCTAGCCAGGTAGCGCTGTGCTACTAGACCGCCTTGACTATGCGTGACTAGCATCAGTCTCTCAAAGTCGCCAGCCTCCGTAATCAGAAACTCTTTCAAGCTATCCGCGATAGTATCGATAGATGGGAGGGCCCGTAGCGGATTGAGTCGCTTAAGTCCGGTGGCATATTCGAACGGAAGTGTCTGAACGAAGTTCAGTTCTTCATCATTCGCGATCAATTTCTGCAGGGGTTGCCACACCCTAGGACTGGAGTTGATGCCGTGGACCATCACGACTCCGAGCTGGCTGACACTCAAGGTCCGCACTCCTATGCTGTGTTGGGCAGAGTCTGAACATCATCGCCCCATGCCGGCGGAGCTGGACGATCGCTTCGCGGGTCTGGCGAACCTGTACCGGGAGAGAGTAGCGAGATGAGCAAGGACGGTGGCAACGTCGAGAACACCATCACCGGTGGCCTCTTCTTCCACACGGTCGTCCAGGGGCGCGATGTCACTGTGCACCTTCCACCGAAGATCACTCCGGCCCTGTCAGGACTTCCCGCACCGTCGACCACGTTCGTCGGCCGCGATGACCACCTCCGCGTGCTCCTGGGGCGCTTGGCACCGAGTAAACACCAGGAGTCGATCTTGGTAAGCGCGCTGGCGGGACTGGCCGGAATCGGTAAGACAGAGCTGGCCGTCCACGCTGCCAAAGCGGCGCTTCAACGAGACTGGTTTCCGGGGGGTGTGTTGTTCATCGACCTATTCGGTTACGACGTAGCACGTCGCCTATCGGCTGAGCGAGCACTAGAAAGCCTTCTACGCGCACTGGCCGTACCCGGTGAACATATTCCTGAAAGCCTGGAGGATCGACAGCGACTCTATCGCAGCGTCTTGGCTCATTATGCCCAGGAGGGCCGACGGATTTTGGTGGTCGTGGACAATGTCTCGACTGCAGAACAGGCCCGCCCGCTACTACCCACAGACGGCGCGACCGCGGCCTTGGTGACCTCTCGTCACACGCTAGACGGCCTTGATGCCCGCCTCCTAGACCTCAACCCGCTAGAGGAGGCTGCATCGGTTGTATTGCTCGATCAGGCACTACGTCACGCCCGGGGTGACCTCGATACTCGGTTCGCCGACGATGCCACGGCAGCGAGTGAGATCGCGCAGTTGTGCGCTGGCTTGCCTCTGGCGCTGCGTATTGCCGCTGCCCTTTTGGCAGCTGCTCCCTCCCGCCCTGCCAGCTCTCTCGCCGACGCATTGCGAGCGGAGCACAGTCGCCTCGACAAATTGCGACGCCCGGATCGGGCGGTACGTGCTGCGTTTGATTTGTCATACGGAGTGCTGGACGCCGATCATGCTCGTTTGTTTCGGCTTTTGTCGCTCCAGCCTGGACCTGACCTATCCACCGAAGCTGCGAGTCACCTAGCAGATATTGACGTGGAACGGACCGAAGAGATGCTTCAGCACCTTGCTGATGCACATCTCATCGATGTTGGACAAGTATGGGGTCGCTGGCGAGTGCACGATCTCGTGCGCATCTACGCCCGGGAGAAGATTGAGGCGCAAGAGGAAAAGAACGAGGCTTTGACTAGATTGCTCGATTACTACCTTCTTTTCTGCAGGGATGCGTCCACAGCCTTGGTCAGAGGTCAGTTTGACGGTGTCTTCCCCACGCGCGATGCTGCTCTTAGCTGGTTGGACACCGAGCGAGACAACCTGATTGCTAGTGTCTTCCTGGCGGCAGATGATGGGCATCCCTCTTATGCCGCAGAAGTCCCTCATCGACTTGCAAAATACTTGGATATGAGACGCCTCTTCGATGACTGGGAAGCGCTCATGCAAAAATCTCACTCAATTCTAGACGGCTCAGGGTATGTGGCATTCGAGGCTGGCGCGCTTGATAGCTTGGGAATGGTCGCCCGAATGTTGCATAAATATCCCGAAGCCGTCGACTATCATCGTCGAGCGATTGCTCTTGCGAGAGAATCGGAAGAGGATGACCTTCTGTGCCGATATCTCAACAATTTGGGAAACGCGCTGACGGCGTTGAGATATTTCAATGAAGCTTTTGCTGTGCACGATGAAGCTGCCAGCATTTTTTTGCGCCTAGGTGATCGTCTCGGATACGCGCGAGCCTCCGATAACGGGGCGAGCGCACTGCGAGAGTTGGGAGACCTTGAAAGGGCGCTCGAATATCACGAAAGGGCGATTGCCGAATTCTCGGAAGGCAGCACCCTTGAGAGTAAGGCCAGAGCTTTGACGCACATGGGGAGTACTTTGCATGGTTTGGAAAAGTATCCGCAAGCCGTAACAGCACATAGGGAGTCCGCACGCGCCCTAAAAAGCCTTGGCCTACTGAATGAGGCGGCTCATGCACTGAATAACCTCGCTAATTCCCTACGGGAGTGTGGAGAGTTGGAAGAAGCGCTCACCGTGATAGGCGAGTCCGAGGAGTTGTTTCGAGTTACAGAGGATCAATTTGGAGGTGCGCGTGTACTGAACCAAGCGGCTTTGATTCATATTGCATGGCAGGAATATGGGCTGGCTAGGGAAAAGCTAGAAAAGTCGCTGATATTTTTTCGAGGTTTCGGTGAATCGATTGACTCTGCTTATGTTCATGCCAACCTTGGTCTGGTTTTTTCGCTGACCGGGAACCCTGTGCAGGCAGTTGCGGAACTTCAAGTCGCACGCAAATTGTTCACGGCTTTTAACGCGTCCACGGATGCGCTGCAGGCGCAACGCTTGAGCGATTCCATGTACGTGTTGATGGTCGAAATGAATGAGCGACACCCAATAAAGGTCTCTGGTTCGAAGAGCGACGTTTGATTCCCGGTCGGTGGAGCGGCTTTGGGCTGGAGCTGCTTTGGCGCGAGTGATCATGGCCCCGTAAGCTTCCGGCGCGTCGGGCAGTCTGTGGACCTGCCCGGTAAAGCACGACGTTGGGGCCATGATCTTCGAGGCTCGCGCCAAAGTGGCTGCGTAAAGCCGCGGAGCCGACCGCCCCAGCCACGACGTACCCTTTCTCTGGCATCAGGTGGCTGAATGCTGTGAGCGCGGCACGGGCGTCGGCCGGGCTGGAGCGGGGCGGAGACAGGAGCCCAGGCCCGGCCGGGGGCCGTGCCGCGCGCGGTGAGCGGAGCGAGCCGCCTTGAACCTGCAGAGAAAGTTGTAACTCAGTCGGGTGCGGATCTCTGTCGCCTTTGAGACCTGTGCTGGCGACGATCAGGGCCACGGGTCGTGGCGTACCTGCATGGGAGGATTTCCAAGTGACTCATTCGCCGCGCCCTGTTGAGACGGCATCGACTGTGGCAACCGATGCTGGCATGCTCGCCCTGTGGGACCCTGAGCGCTTCACGGGCATCGTTGACTACGACACCTGGGACCCGGAGCTCGGTGAGGACGAGCATGTTGAGCGGCACATTCGTGCGGGTTCCCTGGTCCCTATCAACATCCGGAGCGATGGCGCCTACGGGGTTCTAGTCCGCGTCGGCGGCGCCGACGGGCCCGCTGAGCTGACAGAGCGTGAGAGCAGGCACTGTCTGGTTGCCTCGAAGCCCTATCTCTTCCTTTCGTCAGGACAAATGTGGCTCGGTGGTATCGAAGCGGTGTGCGCCGAAGCCTGGCCCGGGACCGTCCAGTTCGGTTTGCCCGTGGGCCGCTACTCGGTGGCGATCCACTTGATTGCGTGGGAGGACGAGGTGGGCGGCATCAACGCAGACGGGACTCCCTCCCCGACTGCTCTGCCTGACTTTGTCGCACTCGTCAATCCCGCTCCTCTTGGAGAGGGAGTCTTCCGCTCCGCGGTGGAGACTTTCGACAGGCAGGAAGGCTGACTATCACGATCCGGGTCAGACATCATCCATCGTTTTGGGGCCTGAACCCATATGCGCACGTCGGCAGTTCGGTGCCCTGCCGGTGGGAGAGCGGCAGGAAGATCACGGGCCGGATAGTCCAGGTGATGCGGGTGCTGGCCTGGGTGAGTCCCACCGCGCAGGAGTGCTTTTCTCGTTGCGATGCGGCCGTTGTGTAGCCACTCCGCCGACAACCTCGTGATCCGCGTCCGCGTCGCCGAACCTGAGCGCACGAACGGCAAGCGGGCTCCTGGTGAGACCAAGTCCGACGCGGGTGTCCGTGCCGTCGTCCTCCCGGCCTTTCTTCACAAGGAGGTGAAGCAGCACCTCGCCTGGTTCGCGGAAAAGGGGGATGACGGGCAAGGGGGCTCCATTTCGGCGCACTTCCTTCGGCCGGAAGTGGCGTCGGGCCCGCGCCGCCGCTGGTCTCCCGGACGGCTTCCGCTTCTACGACCTTCGTCACACCGGACACACGCTCTCGACCCGCTCGGGGGCCACGCTCAAGGACACGATGGTCCGTGCGGGTCAGTCCTCCGAGAAGGCAGCGCTCATCTGTCAGCACTCCGACGAGGAGCGGCAGCGAGACGTTGCGTCCGGCCTCGACGGCATGGTCCGTGCCGAGCGTGCGAAGCACCACAAGCAGCAGAGCGACCGCCCCGCGCACCACAAGGAGAAGTCCCCGGAAGCCAGCCGAGTGCTAATGGTGCGGTTGTGGTGCGCGCCCCGCCCACCGACCTAGACAACAAAGAACCCCCGGGCCGATGACCTGGGGGTTTGATGGAGCGGGTGACGAGAATCGAACTCGCACTCTCAGCTTGGGAAGCTGATGTTCTACCACTAAACTACACCCGCGCGTGACGCCGAACGGACCGGTGTCGGAACGCACTGTCACTTTACCTCATCCCAGGCCCCCGGCGCCGAAGCCGTGGGGCCTAAGTGTGTTCGTGGGGTGGGACGGGGCTGCGGGGCGCGGGAGTTGGGGCGTACGGTGGAGAGGTGGGAGAGGGGCCGGGCGGGGTCGGAGTGCCGCCTGGAGGACCGTCCCGTCCATCCCGTAATGTGGCTTTTGTCGTCAGGCGAGTAGTAGCCAGACGCGGCTCTTGGGGAAGGGACTCTAGGACTTGATGGAGCGCACCGTCGTCCGTTGTGCCGATGGGCACGTGTTCAGCACCGCTTCGTTCCCGATGCAGCAGGCCGAGCGCCTCGGCCCCGGACGGCTCGTCCGGTGTCCTCGCTGTGCCCGGCTTCGCAGCGTCGTTCCGGTGACCTTGGAGAAGCACTGAAGATCAGGTACCAGGCGCGCGGACCGTCCGATGGTGGTCGGTCCGCGCGCCTTGCGTATCCTCGGGGCGTGCTTCTCTCAGACAAGGACATCCGGGCCGAGATCGACGCCGGACGGGTACGGATCGATCCCTACGACGAATCCATGGTGCAGCCGTCCAGTGTCGACGTACGGCTGGACCGTTACTTCCGGGTGTTCGAGAACCACCGGTACCCGCACATCGACCCCTCCATCGAGCAGGCCGATCTGACGCGGCTCGTGGAGCCGGAGGGGGACGAGCCGTTCATCCTCCACCCCGGGGAGTTCGTCCTCGCCTCCACGTACGAGGTCATCACGCTCCCCGACGACCTCGCCTCCCGCCTCGAGGGCAAGTCCTCCCTCGGCCGGCTCGGACTCGTCACCCACTCCACCGCCGGCTTCATCGACCCCGGCTTCAGCGGACACGTGACCCTGGAGCTGTCGAACCTCGCCACGCTTCCCATCAAGCTCTGGCCGGGCATGAAGATCGGTCAGCTGTGTCTGTTCAAGCTCTCGTCGCCGGCCGAGTTCCCCTACGGCAGTGAGCGCTACGGCTCCCGCTACCAGGGCCAGCGCGGCCCGACCGCCTCCCGCTCCTTCCTCAACTTCCACCGGACCCAGGTATGAGCAGCGCAGACGTGCGGGAGAACCTCACCTACGAGGAGTTCGGCACCGCGGTCCGCGAGCTCGCGCAGACCATCGCCGACGACGGCTACGAGCCCGACGTCGTGCTCTCCATCGCCCGCGGCGGAGTCTTCGTGGCCGGCGGCCTCGCGTACGCCCTCGACTGCAAGAACATCCACCTGGTGAACGTCGAGTTCTACACCGGCGTCGGGACCACCCTGGAGATGCCGGTCATGCTGGCCCCGGTCCCCAGCCTCATCGACTTCTCCGACAAGAAGGTCCTCATCACCGACGACGTCGCCGACACCGGCAAGACGCTCAAGCTGGTGCGCGACTTCTGCCTCGACGCCGTTGCCGAGGTCCGCTCGGCGGTCATCTACGAGAAGTCGCAGTCCCTGGTGAAGTGCGAGTACGTCTGGAAGCGCACGGACGACTGGATCAACTTTCCGTGGTCCGTCCAGCCGCCCGTGGTCCGGCGTACGGGGCAGGTTCTCGACGCCTGAGTGGCGTCCGTCGTAGCGGAAGAACCGCCGAAGAACCTAGAACGTCCCCAGCTTCACGATCGACAGCAGTGCGATCAGCTGGATCGCCGACGCGCCCAGCGCCTTCGGCCAGGGGAGGTCGTGGGACCTGGACACCATCAGGGTGAGCAGGGCGCCAGCCGCCACCCAGGTCGCCCAGCCCAGGAGCTGGACGAAGGACGCGTCGCCGCCGAAGAACATGGCCACGATCAGACGGGGCGCGTCGGTCAGGGACATGATCAGCATGGAGAGGCCGACCGTGGGCTGCCACGCTCCGTCGCCGCCGAGCTGGCGGGCCAGGGCGTGGGTGACGACGCCCAGGACGAACGCCGACAGGACCATGGCGACGGCCGTGATCAGGACGATGGGGATCGCGTTCGACAGGGTGGCGTTGATCGCGTCCTTGCGGGCGCCCTCGAAGCCGAAGACCGCGAGCAGGCCGTAGAGGAAGGTCACGACGAGGGCCGGGCCCCACATCGTGTAGTCCCGCATCTGGAGGAAGGTCTGCCGGGGGGAGAGCAGGATGCCCTTCAGGAGTTCCTTCCAGTGCAGGCGGGGGCCCACAGGGCCGGCCGGGGCCGAGCCCGCGCGGTAGGTGCCGCCCTGGTTGTAGGGGTCGTCACCGACCGAGAACGCCTGGGTGTGGCCCGGGTTGTTCGCCGCGTACGGGTCATGGCCGCCCTGCGGGTGCGGGGCACCACCGGGACCCGCGCCGTCGCCGAAGTACTCCGGCTCGTCGTAGCCCCCGCCGCCGCCCTGGGTCCACTGGCCCGGGTGGGGCTGGGGCGCGGGGGGATAGCCGTACGGCTGTCCCTGGGGCGCCTGCTGCCCGTACGGAGGTTGTTGCGGTCGCGCGTGAGGAGCGCCGTTGTCCCGGCCGCGTCCGATCCTGAATCCAGCCACGTCTTCGAACGTACCTGGTCCTGGAGAGTGACGGGCGCGGCCGGGCGTTTCGGGGACGGCTTTGCTGCCGAGCTGTGACATCCCCTAAGGGAGTTCTCAGCCATCCCCTACGGGGCTCCCGCTCTCCGGGGCGAGGTCCGTCAGTCGGCCAGTGCGGCGCCGAAGAAGGCGCGGCTGCCCATGCCCAGACCGCCCACGGTCAGCGTGGTCGAGCCGGTGCCCGTCGGGCCGGAGGCGGTGCCGGGGAAGAGGTGCAGCCGGCCGATCTCCGGTGCGACGGCCACCAGTTCGGCACGGCCGTCACGGTTGTAGTCACGCAGCAGGACCGAGGCGCCGAACCAGGAGTCGCCTTCGTCGGCCGGGCGCTGGAAGCCGGCCGTGGTGTAGTCGACCTGGCGGGCGTTCGTGCCGGTGAGCCCGGACTTCCCGCCACGCAGGACGGTGACGGCGCCCGCGCGCCAGAACTCGCTGCCGAGCGTCTCCGACGGGGCCCCCACCGCGAGGTCCGGGTAGCCGTCGCCGTTGGTGTCCCCGGCCGAGACGTCGAAGCCGAAGTCGTCGCCGGTCTCGCGCACCCCCGGCACACCCGCGGTGTTCTGGGTGATCGACCTGACCGAACCGCTGAAGCCGGTGGAGCTGCCCTTGAGGAGGTGGACCGCCTCGCCCGTGCCTCCGCGGGCGGCTCCGACGGCCAGGTCGCCGTATCCGTCCTTGTCGAAGTCGGCGATCGTGGCGCCCGCGGCGTAGGAGAGGTCGGCTCCGCCCGGGATCGGCAGGTTGTACTTCCTGGGAGGAGCGGCCGGGCCGCTCCCGCCGCCGCGGTAGAACCAGACACGGTTGTGGTCGGTGTCCCAGTCGTCGCCGATCACCGCGAAGTCCGCGGTGCCGTCCTTGGTGACCTTGCCGGAGACGACCAGCGCGGGCCTGATGTCCTCGCCGTCGACCGGGTCGAGGTTGGTGGCCTTGCCGCGGGAGCCGGACCTGGTGAACGGGCCGCGCAGGAACCAGACGTAGTTGTCGCCGACCGAGACCACGTCCACCCTGCCGTCGGCGTTGAAGTCGCCGACGGCCACGTCCTTGGCGAAGCTGTCCGTGCCGCCCGGGATCGCGTACGCGCTGCCGCCGCTCAGGCCCGTCCTCGAGCCCCACAGGATCGTGAAGGTGCCGCGGTGGGAGGAGTCCACGCCCTCGTTGGGGGCGGTGGTGACGACGTCCGCGTAGCCGTCCTTGTTCACGTCGGCCGTGGTGATCTTGGCACCGAAGAAGTCCTTGGTCTCCGCCGCTCCCTCGACGCCCGGGCTGTTCTGGGTGACGACCGTGCGCCTGGTGAAGTCCAGCCCCTTCGACGTGCCCCACACGACCACCACCGCGCCCGCCTCCTTCTTTCCGCCGGCCGTGGCGGTGCGGTCACCGAGGGCGAGGTCGCGGTAGCCGTCACCGTTGAAGTCGTCCGCGTACTTCGCGGCCGCCGCGCCCGCCGGGGCGGTGAGGGCGAGCGGGCTCAGACCTGCGGCGAGGAGGGCGGCGGACAGGAGGACGGGCCGGATACGGGGGGTCAAGAGGGCTCCATGGGGGGCGTTCGGTGATGCCGGGATCGCACGGTGTCGCGATCAGCACATCTCCGATCGCGATCACTAGACCTCCCACAAGGGGTAGGGGTTGTAGGGGAGTTCGGCGATACCCCGGCGACACCTCCCTGATGCTCCCGGCGAGGTCAGGGGCTCAGGAACGCCGACGTGGAGAACGTGACGGCCGGTTCGGCGCTCATGAGCCCCTTCCTCGCGCCGGAGAACACCGCGACGGTGTCCTTCGTCTCGCTCCGGTACGTCCGCACGGCGAGGTCCGCGCGCCCGTCGCCGTCGAAGTCGCCGACCGCGACGACCCGGGTGGAGCCGGTGGCGGGGGGTTTGACGACGACCGTCGCCTTGGTGGACGGGCCCGTCGTACGGCCCTGGAAGACGCGCAGGCGTGAGCCGCTGGAGACCAGTTCGCTCAGGCCGTCGCCGTCGAAGTCGGCGGCGTCCAGGACCGAGCCGGGGGAGGACAGGGAGCCCTTCGCCCCGGTCGGGAGGTCGTAGCGCAGTGACGTTCCTCCCATGGCGCCGACCGCCGCGTCCAGGGCCTTGCCGCGGCCGAAGGAGCCGAGGGTCACGTCGATGCCGGAGGGCAGGACGGCTCCGGTGCGGGTGGGGCCCGCCGGGCCGCCGAGGACCACGGCGGAGGGGCCGGTGCCCTGGGTCGTACGGACGATCAGGTCGTCGTAGCCGTCGCGGTCGACGTCGGCGGCCGGGCCCGTGGGGACCTCGCCGGGCGACCGGATCGGGGCGCCGGCGGCGCTGGGGGCACCCTCGCGGGTGAACGGACCGCGCAGGTAGGTGAGATGGCCGCCGGTCGCGTGCAGGACCAGGTCCTTCGCGCCGTCGCCGTCGAAGTCGCCGCAGACCGGCTGGTCGGGCCAGTCGTTGCCGACGCGGGCGGCGGGCGGGACGGTGAGGTGAACGGCCTTGCCGGTCAGGCCGGCCGGGGAGCCGAAGAGGATCTGGAGCGGGACCGGGGGTTGGCCCTGGCCGTCGTAGGGCGGGTCGGTGGAGACGACGAGGTCCGTGAAGCCGTCCTTGTCCAGGTCGCAGGTGGCCTCCGCGTCGAACAGGGCGGGGAGTTGGCCGTCGGTGGCCGCGCCCTGCCGGGCCGGGGCGATCAACTGCCGGGCGCCCGGGGCGAGTCCGCGCTCGCTGCCGTAGACGATCCCGATGCCGGGGTCGTCGGCGTGGGCCTGCTCCTTGACCAGGTCGCCCAGGACGAGGTCGCGGTGTCCGTCGCCGTTGAAGTCGTCCGGGGTCCTGCTGCCCTTGCCCTTCGGGACGGGGAGTCGGGCCGGGGCGTCGGCGTTCCGTACCGGGGTGCGGTCCGCGGATCCGGTGTGCGGGGTGGGACCGCAGGCGGCCAGGAGGAGGGCGCCACACAGGGCCGCCGTACCCACAACACCTCTACGCCCGCGCACCGTTCACCTCGTCAGCATCGTTGACAACGACCCCGGCAATGATGCACGTGTTCGACAGGTGGCGACAGCCCCGTACGGCCCTGGAGGCATGTGGTGGACGCGGACGCGGTGTTGCACATCCTGGACCTGTTGCGGCGGGCCGGGGCGGAGGTCTGGGTCGGAGGCGGGTGGGGGATCGACGCGCTGGTCGGTGAGCAGACCCGGGACCATCGCGACCTGGACCTGATGCACCGGCGGGAACAGGAGCCCGCCGTGGTGGCGGCCCTGGCAGGCGCGGGCTTCGTGGAGAGCCTCGACCTGCGGCCGGTGCGGTTCGTGGTCACCGATCCCGGCGGACGGGAGGTCGATCTGCACCCGCTGGTCTTCGCCGGGGACGGTTCCGCCGTGCAGGCTTCGGGGGAGCCGGAGCGGCCCTTCGCGTACCCGGCCGCCGGCTTCGTGACCGGGAGCATCGGCGGGACGGCCGTTCCGTGTCTGTCCGCCGAGCAGCAGGTCTACTTCCACCAGGGGTACGAGCCCTCGGAGCGTGACCGGCACGACATGGCTCAGCTGCGGCGGGTCTTCGGGACCGCCACCCACTTCTGAGCGGAGGCCGGTTCTGAGTGGAGACCCCTTCTGAGCAGGGACCGCTTCTGAGCGGAGACCGCAAAGACGCCGAGACCCCAAAGACGCGGCGCCCCCGGGCCCGGTGGGACCCGAGGGCGCCGAACAGCACCGTCGTGAGCGCTACTTCACCGGCTCCGGCTCCGGCTCGCTCTCCGCCTCCGCCGCGTCCTGCGGGTCGCCCGGGGTCTTCACGGACTGCAGCAGCAGCTGGGCGACGTCGACGACCTGGATCGACTCCTTCGCCTTGCCGTCGTTTTTCTTGCCGTTGACCGAGTCGGTGAGCATGACCAGGCAGAACGGGCAGGCCGTCGAGACGATGTCGGGGTTGAGGGAGAGGGCTTCGTCGACGCGCTCGTTGTTGATGCGCTTGCCGATCCGCTCCTCCATCCACATCCGCGCGCCACCCGCGCCACAGCAGAAGCCGCGCTCCTTGTGGCGGTGCATCTCCTCGTTGCGCAGGCCCGGGACACCCGCGATGATCTCGCGCGGGGGCGTGTAGATCTTGTTGTGGCGGCCCAGGTAGCAGGGGTCGTGGTAGGTGATGATGCCCTCGACCGGCGTGACCGGGACCAGCTTGCCCTCGTCCACCAGGTGCTGGAGCAGCTGGGTGTGGTGGATGACCTCGTAGTCGCCGCCGAGCTGTGGGTACTCGTTGCCGATCGTGTTCAGGCAGTGCGGGCAGGTCGCGACGATCTTCTTCGCGGACTTCGGCTTGGCGGACTCCGGGACCACCTTGCCGTCGTCGTCCAGCTCCTCGCCGAACGCCATGTTCAGTGCCATGACGTTCTCCATGCCGAGCTCCTGGAACAGGGGCTCGTTGCCGAGGCGGCGGGCGGAGTCGCCGGTGCACTTCTCGTCGCCGCCCATGATCGCGAACTTGACGCCCGCGATGTGGAGGAGTTCGGCGAACGCCTTCGTGGTCTTCTTGGCGCGGTCCTCGAGGGCGCCCGCGCAGCCGACCCAGTACAGGTACTCGACCTCGGTGAGGTCCTCGATGTCCTGGCCGACGACCGGGACCTCGAACTCGACCTCCTTGAGCCACTCCAGGCGCTGCTTCTTCGCCAGGCCCCAGGGGTTGCCCTTCTTCTCCAGGTTCTTGAGCATCGTGCCCGCCTCGGAGGGGAAGGCCGATTCGATCATGACCTGGTAGCGGCGCATGTCGACGATGTGGTCGACGTGCTCGATGTCCACCGGGCACTGCTCGACACAGGCGCCGCAGGTGGTGCAGGACCACAGGACGTCCGGGTCGATGACGCCGTTCTCCTCGGCGGTGCCGATCAGCGGACGCTCGGCCTCGGCGAGAGCCGCCGCGGGGACGTCCTTCAGCTGCTCCTCGGACGCCTTCTCCTCGCCCTCCATCGTCTTGCCGCCGCCGGCCAGCAGGTACGGGGCCTTGGCGTGCGCGTGGTCGCGCAGGGACATGATCAGGAGCTTGGGGGAGAGCGGCTTGCCGGTGTTCCACGCGGGGCACTGCGACTGGCAGCGGCCGCACTCGGTGCAGGTGGAGAAGTCCAGCAGGCCCTTCCAGGAGAACTGCTCGACCTGGGAGACGCCGAAGACGTCGTCGTCACCGGGGTCGGTGAAGTCGATCGGCTTGCCGCCGCTCGTCATCGGCTGGAGACCGCCGAGGGCCGTCTCACCGGTCGCGTTGCGCTTGAACCAGATGTTCGGGAAGGCCAGGAAGCGGTGCCAGGCCACACCCATGTTGATGTTGAGCGAGACGACGATCATCCACACGAAGGACGTGCCGATCTTGATCGTCGCGACGAGGTAGACGAGGTTCTGCAGCGCGGAGACGCTCAGGCCCTTGAAGGCCAGGACCAGCGGGTACGAGGCGAAGTACCCGGCCTCGTAGCCGTCCACGTGGTGCAGCGCGCCCTCCAGGCCGCGCAGCACGTAGATGGCGAGGCCGATGGTGAGGATGACGTACTCGACGAAGTACGCCTGACCCGCCTTGGAACCCGCGAAGCGGGACTTGCGGCCGGGACGGGAGGGCAGGCTCAGCAGGCGGATCACGATGAGCGCGGCGATGCCGAGCACGGTCATGACACCGATGAACTCGATGTACATCTCGAACGGCAGGAACTCACCGATGACCGGCAGCACCCAGTCGGCCTTGAAGAGCTGGCCGAACGCCTGCGCGAGGGTGGGCGGCAGGGTCAGGAAGCCGACGGCCACGAACCAGTGGGCGAAGCCGACGATGCCCCACCGGTTCATCCGGGTGTGGCCGAGGAACTCCTTCACCAGCGTCACGCTGCGTGCGTAGGGGTTGTCGGTCCTGCTTCCGGCGGGCACCGGCTGGCCCAGCTTGAAGTACCGGACGAACTGGCCGATGGCGCGTGCGAGCAGTGCCACGCCGACCACGGTCAGGACCAGCGACACGATGATCGCGGCGAGTTGCATTTCGGGGCTCCTCGGGCCTGCGAGGGGTCTACGAGAGGTCCGCGAGGACGGAATCTCGTCATTACTAAGCGGTAACTTATGCAGTCCGTCTGAGACTACCCCCATCCTCCGCCGCACTGTAGCCGGGCACGCAGTGATCTGAATCGCTGAGGGTTACCTTAAAACCCGATCGTGTTATTCGTGATGAATTGGTACATACGGCGCTAATTTAGGCTCGTGCTCTACGGGATCCTTGCCGCCACCTCCGCCCTGCTCCTCGCCGCCGTGCTCACCGCCGTGCTGCGGGTGGCCGCCCTGCGCCTCGGGATCGTCGACCGGCGATGGCGACGGCCGATGCCGCTGTCCGGAGGTGTGGCGATGGTGGCGGCCACCTGTGGCGTGGCGTTCGTCGGGGACTGGCGGGGCGTGACCCCGCTCGGGCCCGACGTCGGACGGCTGCTCGTCGCGGGCGCCGGCGTGGCCCTCCTCGGGCTCGTCGCCGACGTACGGCGGGTCAAGGCACGGTTCCTCGTGGGCGGTACGGCCGTGGCGGCGGCGTGTGTCGTGCCGTACGAGGAGACGGGGGTGGCCGCAGGCCTCCTCGCGGCCGGCTGGATCGTTTTCGTCGCCCTCGGGTTCAAGGCGCTGGACCACGCCGACGGGCTCGCCGGGACCGTCGGGGTCGTCACCGCCTTCGGGGCGGGGGCCTGTGCGGCGGCCGAGGTGATGGACGGGCTCGCCGTGCTGCTGAGCGTGCTGGCCGCCGCGCTGACCGGGTTCCTGATGCACAACTGGCATCCCGCGCGCGCGGGACTCGGCGCGTGCGGGGCGCTGTTCACCGGGTTCGTGCTCGCGTCCGCGGCCGTGACGACCCGCGCGGGGCAGGAACTCGGCTCCGGCGCGGGGGTGTTGTTCGCGCTGACGGCCGTGGTGAGCGCCGACGTCGTGCTCGTCGTCCTGGCCCGGCTGCTGTCCGGGCGGCCGCTGCTGCGTGCCGCCCCCGACCATCTCGCCCACCGGCTGCGGCGGCTCGGGCTCACTCCGCAGGGCGCGTCCGTCGTGCTGGGTGTCGCGGCCTTCGGCGGGGTACTCGTCGCGGTCCTGGTGCACCTCGGGTGGATCGCCGCGACCGGCGCCCTCTGGGTGGCCGGGGGCGCCCTGATCGTCGTACTCGCACTCCTTCGTGTGAAGTCCGGCAGTGCACCTCGTCCGGTATCGACGCAGGTCAGAGCCCAGTTGCGTGTAAGGAACGGATAAGAGTTGAGTCTGGACGACTCAGGTCTGTTGACCGAGCCGGAGCTGTCGTGCACACTTGAGTCTGTTCCACTCAAGTCAGCTGGAGGAATCAACCATGGCACGTGCGGTCGGCATCGACCTGGGCACGACTAACTCCGTCGTCAGCGTTCTCGAAGGCGGCGAGCCCACCGTCATCACCAACGCCGAGGGTGCCAGGACCACGCCGTCCGTCGTCGCCTTCGCGAAGAACGGCGAAGTGCTGGTCGGCGAGGTGGCCAAGCGCCAGGCGGTCACCAACGTGGACCGGACCATCCGTTCGGTGAAGCGTCACATGGGCACCGACTGGAAGATGGAGCTGGACGGGAAGCCCTTCAACCCGCAGCAGATCTCCGCCTTCATCCTCCAGAAGCTGAAGCGGGACGCCGAGTCCTACCTGGGCGAGAAGGTGACCGACGCGGTCATCACCGTCCCGGCGTACTTCAACGACTCCGAGCGTCAGGCGACCAAGGAGGCCGGCGAGATCGCGGGCCTGAACGTCCTGCGCATCGTCAACGAGCCCACCGCGGCCGCGCTCGCGTACGGCCTCGACAAGGACGACCAGACGATCCTCGTCTTCGACCTCGGTGGCGGCACCTTCGACGTGTCCCTGCTGGAGATCGGCGACGGCGTCGTCGAGGTGAAGGCCACCAACGGTGACAACCACCTCGGTGGTGACGACTGGGACCAGCGCGTCGTCGACTACCTGGTGCAGCAGTTCAAGTCCGGTCACGGCGTGGACCTCGCCAAGGACAAGATGGCGCTGCAGCGTCTGCGTGAGGCCGCCGAGAAGGCGAAGATCGAGCTGTCCTCCTCGACGGAGACCTCGATCAACCTGCCCTACATCACCGCCTCTGCCGAGGGCCCGCTGCACCTGGACGAGAAGCTCACCCGGGCTCAGTTCCAGCAGCTGACCGCGGACCTCCTGGAGCGCTGCAAGACCCCGTTCTTCAACGTCATGAAGGACGCCGGCGTCTCCATCAACGAGATCGACCACGTCGTCCTCGTCGGTGGCTCCACCCGTATGCCCGCCGTCGCCGAGCTCGTCAAGGAGCTCACCGGCGGCAAGGACGCCAACAAGGGCGTCAACCCGGACGAGGTCGTCGCCATCGGCGCCGCCCTGCAGGCCGGTGTGCTCAAGGGTGAGGTCAAGGACGTCCTGCTCCTCGACGTGACCCCGCTGTCCCTCGGTATCGAGACCAAGGGCGGCATCATGACCAAGCTCATCGAGCGGAACACGACGATCCCGACCAAGCGGTCCGAGATCTTCACCACCGCCGAGGACAACCAGCCGTCCGTGCAGATCCAGGTCTACCAGGGCGAGCGCGAGATCGCGGCGTACAACAAGAAGCTCGGGATGTTCGAGCTGACCGGTCTGCCGCCGGCCCCGCGCGGTGTCCCGCAGATCGAGGTCGCCTTCGACATCGACGCCAACGGCATCATGCACGTGACCGCGAAGGACCTGGGCACGGGCAAGGAGCAGAAGATGACCGTCACCGGCGGCTCCTCGCTGCCGAAGGACGAGGTCGACCGGATGCGCCAGGAGGCCGAGCAGTACGCGGAGGAGGACCACCGCCGCCGCGAGGCCGCCGAGACCCGCAACCAGGGCGAGCAGCTCGTCTACCAGACGGAGAAGTTCCTCAAGGACAACGAGGACAAGGTCCCCGGTGAGGTCAAGACCGAGGTCGAGTCCGCCGTCGAGGAGCTGAAGGCCGCGCTCAAGGGCGAGGACACCGCGGAGATCCGCACCGCGACCGAGAAGGTCGCCGCGGTCTCCCAGAAGGTCGGCCAGGCCATGTACGCCGACGCCCAGGCCGGAGCGGCCGCCGGCGGCGAGGACGCCGGTGCCTCCGAGGCCAAGGCGGACGACGACGTCGTGGACGCCGAGATCGTGGACGACGAGCGCAAGGACGGTGCCGCGTGACGGAGGAGACCCCGGGCTTCGACGAGAAGCCCGACGTCCCCTCCGGCGCCACCCCCGACGACGCCGAGCCGAAGGCCGCCGACCCCTCTTCGGAGGCGGGGGCGGCCCCGGCCGGGGACGCAACAGCGCAGATCGCCGGCCTGACGGCCCAGCTGGACCAGTCGCGCAAGGCGCTCGACGAGCGCACCGCGGACCTCCAGCGGCTCCAGGCCGAGTTCCAGAACTACCGCCGCCGCGTGGAGCGGGACCGGATCACGGTCAAGGAGATCGCCATCGCGAACCTCCTGACCGAACTCCTGCCCGTGCTCGACGACATCGGCCGCGCACGCGAACACGGTGAACTCGTCGGCGGCTTCAAGGGCGTCGGGGAATCGCTGGAGACCGTCGCGGCGAAGCTGGGTCTGCAGCAGTTCGGCAAGGAGGGCGAGCCCTTCGACCCGACGATCCACGAGGCCCTGATGCACAGTTACGCACCCGACGTCACCGAGACGACGTGCGTGGCGATTCTGCAGCCTGGGTATCGCATCGGCGAGCGCACCATCCGCCCCGCGCGGGTGGCCGTGGCCGAGCCGCAGCCGGGCGCGCAGACGGTCAAGGCCGAGGACGGGTCCGAGGCCGGCGACGACAAGGACAACGGCCCTGAGGAGGGCTGAGGTCGAAGAGAACGATCGGGACACCGGAAAGGGGGCACGTCGAGGATGAGCACCAAGGACTTCATCGAGAAGGACTACTACAAGGTCCTCGGCGTCCCCAAGGACGCCACCGAGGCCGAGATCAAGAAGGCGTACCGGAAGCTCGCCCGCGAGTTCCACCCGGACGCCAACAAGGGCAACACCAAGGCCGAGGAGCGCTTCAAGGAGATCTCCGAGGCGAACGACGTCCTCGGTGACCCCAAGAAGCGCAAGGAGTACGACGAGGCCCGCGCCCTGTTCGGCAACGGCGGCTTCCGCCCGGGGCCGGGCGGCGCGGGCGGCTCCTTCAACTTCGACCTGGGCGACCTCTTCGGAGGCGGCGCCCAGGGCGGGGCCCAGGGAGCCGGCGGCTTCGGCGGCGGACTCGGAGACGTCTTCGGAGGCCTGTTCAACCGGGGCAGCTCCGGAACTACGCGCGTCCAGCCCAGGCGCGGCCAGGACATCGACACCGAGGTCAGCCTCAGCTTCACCGAGGCGATCGAGGGTGCGACGGTCCCGCTCAGGATGTCCTCGCAGGCCCCCTGCAAGGCATGCTCGGGCACCGGCGACGCCAACGGCAACCCGCGCGTGTGCCCGACCTGCGTGGGCACCGGCCAGGTGGCGAGGGGCTCCGGCGGAGGGTTCTCCCTCACGGACCCCTGCCCGGACTGCAAGGGCCGCGGCCTGATCGCGGAGAACCCCTGCGAGATCTGCAAGGGCTCCGGGCGGGCCAAGTCCTCCCGCACCATGCAGGTCCGTATCCCGGCGGGCGTGTCCGACGGGCAGCGGATCCGGCTGCGCGGAAAGGGGGCGCCCGGTGAACGCGGCGGCCCCGCGGGCGACTTGTACGTCACCGTGCACGTCGCTGAGCACCCCGTCTTCGGCCGCAAGGGCGACAACCTCACGGTGACGGTCCCGGTGACCTTCTCGGAGGCGGCGCTCGGCGGCGAGGTCAAGGTGCCGACGCTGGGCGGCCCCTCGGTGACCCTGAAACTGCCCCCGGGCACGCCCAACGGCCGCACCATGCGGGCGCGGGGCAAGGGCGCGGTCCGCAAGGACGGCACCCGGGGCGATCTGCTGGTCACCGTCGAGGTGAGTGTCCCGACCGAGCTGTCGGGGAAGGCTCGTGACGCGCTGGAGGCGTATCGCGAGGCGACCGTGGGTGAGGATCCACGGGCGGAGCTGTTCCAGGCCGCGAAGGGAGCATGATCTAGATGGACGGTCGTCGACGCAACCCGTATGAACTGACCGAGGAGACCCCGGTCTACGTCATCTCGGTGGCGGCCCAGCTGTCCGGACTGCACCCGCAGACGCTGCGCCAGTACGACCGTCTGGGGCTGGTGTCTCCGGACCGCACCGCCGGCCGGGGCCGGCGCTACTCGGCCCGGGACATCGAACTGCTGCGCCAGGTGCAGCAGTTGTCGCAGGACGAGGGCGTCAACCTGGCGGGCATCAAGCGCATCATCGAGCTGGAGAACCAGGTCGCGGCGCTGCAGTCCCGGGTGGCCGAGCTCCAGGCGGCTGTCGAAGGGGCCGCGGCGGCCATGCAGCAGCGTGAGGCGGCGGTGCACGCGTCGTACCGCCGTGACCTGGTGCCGTACCAGGAGGTGCAGCAGACCAGCGCGCTGGTGGTGTGGCGGCCGAAGAAGGCCAGGGACTAGGCACAGCACGAAGAAGGGGCCCGGAGATCTCTCCGGGCCCCTTCTTCGTGCGCCGTCAGCGGCTGTGGGGTGTGTCAACGGCCGCTGAAGAACTCCACCGAGGCGCTCTGTGTGCCCTGGCGGCCGTAGGCGTCCACGGCGTACACCTCGGCGACGCAGGGGCCGTTCCAGGGGGCCGTCCAGGAGAGGGCGCCGGTGGTGGAGAACCGGATGCCGCTGTCGCCGCAGGCGCCCGAGATCTCCCAGGAGTACCCCTTCAGGACGCGTCCCTCGTCACCCGCGCCGGGGGCCGCCGTGACCTGGACGGGGGCGCGCGCCGGCACCCCCTCCGTGACCAGGGTCAGCTTCGGCGCGGCCGGGCCGGTCGCGGTGGCCGGGGTGAGCCGGTCGACGGTGACCTCGGCGGAGGGCACCGAGTCGGCGTCCTGGGCGTCGACGGCGGCCACGTAGTAGGAGGCCTTGCCCTGCGGGGCGGAGGTGTCCTCGTACGACGTTCCCGCAGCGCTGCCCAGCAGGCTCCAGGCGCCGTTGACCGAGGTACGCCGGTAGACGCTGTAGCCGGTGGCGCCGTCGGCCGCGGTCCACGCGAGCGTGGTGGACGCGTCGGCGGGTGTGCCGGTGGCTCCGGTCGGGGCGGGCACCGCCGAGGCGACGGGACGGGTGACGGTGGCCGGGTCGGAGACCGGCGCGAAGTTCCCGGCCGTGTCGACGGCCTGCACCCTGTACGCGTACGCCGTCCCGGCGTCCGCCGTCACGTCCGTCCAGGAGGTCCCCCAGACCGGCTGGGGCCCGTCGGGGTCGGACAGTCCCACAGGCGCGCCCCACACCTCGTAGTGGTCGACGTCCTTGGACGAGGACGCCTGCCACGTGACGGAGTTGCCCGCCGTGGTGCCCAGCGCGGTCACCCCGGTCGCCGCGGCCGGGCCGGTGCGGTCAACCGTGGTCACGGCCTGGTCGGCGGTGCCGCCGGACTCGTTGCCGGCCTTGTCGTAGGCGCGAACCTCGTAGTAGTACGTGTCGCCGGTCACCGGCAGGGCGGTGTCGGTGTACGAGGTGGAGGTGGTCGTGCCGAGGGGCTTGGTGCCGAAGGAGGTCCCCTTCAGCCGCCGGTAGACCCGGTAGCCGGCGAGGTCCATCTCCTTGTTCTTCGCCCAGGTGAGTTTGGCTGTGCCGGTGGCCTTGTCGTAGGAGACCGAAGGGGCCGTCGGGGCCAGGGGCTTGACCTTGTCGACGTCGGCGGAGGTGCGGGGCGTGTAGGTGACCTTGACCTTGGCGGCGCCGGTCCAGTTGACGTAGTCGATCCGCAGGGTGTGTTTGCCGGAGGGGATCGTCACGTTGGCGGTCTTGTTGACCGTGGTGGAGACGTTCTTCCACAGGTCGATCTTGCGGACGCCGTCGAGGTAGACGCGGATGCCGTCCAGGCCGGTGGCGCCGAGCGCGAAGGGGCCGCCGGAGCCGAAGTCGCGGGTCACGGTCCAGCGGACACCGAAGTTGTCCTTGGGCAGGCCGGAGACGGGGGCGCCGCTCCAGCTCTGGTCGATCGCGGTGTCGCAGTCCGTTTTCTTCGGGGTGCCGGACAGGCTCGTGTTCGCGTAGAACTGGCGCTGGAACACGGGCGAGGCACACGACACGGCCGCCGAGGCGGGGGCCGCCGTCAGGGAGACGAGGGTGCCGGCGGTGGCGAGGACGACGGCGGCTGCGGTCGTCCGGCTGGCTGACTTCATTCGGTCCTCTGGTCGTACGGGGAACAGCAGTTGTGCGGCTGCTGTGATCACGACTCGCGAGGTGTGAAGTTGGTTGTACTAGTGTTCGCGCCAAGTCTTCACACCATCGGCGGAGAGTGGCGTTGCGCACTCGTTAAGTGATTCCGCTTGACGTCGATGGGCGGCCCCGCGTTGGCTTTTCAGACACATGGGCCGCAATGCCGCGCCCGCGTCCTGAAAGCACCAGAAGTGAGCAGCCCCATGCGTCGTATCGCCATAGCCGTGGCCGCGTCCACGATGACCCTCTCGCTGGCCGCCTGTGGCGCGCTCGGCGCCGCGAGCGGGAGCGAGGCGAGCCCGACCAAGGGCAACGACATCACCGTGGGTGTGCTCATGCCGGAGAAGACGAACACCCGCTACGAGGAGTTCGACTACCCGATCATCCAGAAGAAGGTCGCCCAGCTCACCAACAAGCAGGGCAAGACCGTCTACGCCAACGGCGAGGCCAACGCCAAGAAGCAGGCCGGGCAGATGCAGCAGATGATCGACCAGAAGGTCGACGTCATCCTGCTGGACGCCGTGGACTCGCACGCCATCGCGGGCATGGTGCAGAAGGCCAAGGACGCGGGCATTCCGGTCATCGCCTACGACCGTCTCGCCGAGGGCCCGATCGACGGGTACGTCTCCTTCGACAACGAGCTCGTCGGCGAGGTGCAGGGCCGCTCCCTCATCGAGGCGATCGGCTCCGGCATCGACACCTCCGACAAGATCGTGATGATCAACGGCTCGCCGTCCGACCCGAACGCCGGGCAGTTCAAGGCGGGCGCGATGTCCGAGCTCAACGGCAAGGTGACGATCTCCAAGACGTACGACGTCGACGGCTGGAAGCCCGAGACCGCGCAGAAGGACATGGCCGAGGCGATCAGCGCGATCGGCAAGGGCAACATCAAGGCCGTGTACTCCGCCAACGACGCCATGGCCGGCGCCGCCATCCAGGCGATGGGGGACGCGGGCATGAGCAAGCTCCCGCCCATCACGGGCCAGGACGCGGAGCTGTCCGCGGTGCAGCGGATCGTCGCGGGCGAGCAGTACATGAGCGTCTACAAGCCGTACCCGGACGAGGCCGAGGCCGCCGCCGAGATGGCTGTGACGAAGGTCCAGGGCAAGGGCATCCAGTTCGACGCCCTCGCCTCGGACAGCGTCGACAGCCCCACCGACAAGGACATCCCGGCCCAGCTCGTCCAGGTCGTCGCGCTGACGAAGGACAACATCAAGAGCACGGTCGTCAAGGACGGCATCTACACCGTCAAGGACATCTGCACCTCGGCCTACAAGAGCGCCTGCGCGGCGGCGGGCCTGCAGTAACCGGCCCGGCCCCTCCCCGCCCCTCCCGGAGTTCACGCCACCCGCGTGAACTCCACCGTCACCTCCGGCGGTGCCCCCGGCACCCCCCGGTAGATCCCCTTGTGCGGGGTCACGTCGTCGTAGTCCCGGCCCCGGCCCACCACCACGTGGGACTCGTCGGCCCGGACCCGGTTGGTGGGGTCGTAGCCGCACCACTCGCCCGCCCAGTACTCGACCCAGGCGTGGCTCTGTCCCGCGACCGGCCGGTGCAGCTCCGCGTCCCGTTCGGGATGCAGATAGCCGGAGACGTACCGCGTCGGCAGGCCCACGCCCCGCAGCAGCGCGAGGGTGACGTGGGCGATGTCCTGGCAGACCCCGGCACCCTGCTCCCAGGCCTCGGCGGCGGAGGTGTTCACGCCCGTGGTGCCGGGCAGATAGGAGACCCGGTCGGCGACGAGGTCGGACACGGCGACCGCCGTCCCGTGGACGTCGAGGCCGGCCGCGAGCTCCCGTGCCTTGTCGACCAGTGCGGCCGGGACGGTCGTCCGGACCGTCGGGTCGAGGAACTCCAACAGGCGTGAGTCCGCGGTCTGCCGGGCGAGCTCGGCCCAGGCGGGCGGCACGGGAAGCGGGCCCGCCGGGTGGGTCTCGACCAGGCTGGAGGCCGTGATGGTGAGATGGCCGTGCGGGTCCATCAGGTCGAAGCCGGTGACCTGGGTGCCCCAGTAGTCCCAGTACGACCAGATGGGCGTGGCCGGGCTGACGGTGACCCGGGAGTCCAGGGTGGTCTGGGCGGGCAGGGTCAGCGGGGTCATGCGGACCTCGTTGTGGGACGAGGCGACGGGCTGGGCGTACGAGACGTGCGTGACGTGCTTGATCCGGAGGCGGCTGGTCATGCTCACGCTCCTTCCTGGGCCCATTCGACGGGCCCCTGGTACGGGAAGAACCGCTCCGCCACCGCCTCCGCGGCAGCCATACAGGCGCTCTGCAAGTCCCCCAGCAGCAGCGGGAGTTGTTCCTCCAGAGCGTGCAGGTCGAGGTATTCGAGGCGGGTGCGCATCCGGCCGATGGGGCGGCGCGCGGGGTCCTGGCGGGGGCGGCCGAGCGCGGTCAGGCACTCCTCCGCCGTCGTCAGGGCGTGCAGCGCGGAGCGCGGGAAGTCCCGGTCCAGGAGCAGGAATTCGGCCACGCGCGGGGTGTCGCCGAAGCCGCCGTACACACGCGCGTACGCCTCGTCGGCGCCCGACGCGCTCAGCAGGGTCGGCCAGTCGGGCGCGTGGGCCGCGTCCAGGACCCGGACCGACAGCAGCCGCACGGTCATGTCCACCCGCTCCAGACTCCGGCCGAGCACCACGAAACGCCAGCTGTCGTCGCGGCTCATGGTGGAGTCGGCGAGCCCGAAGAAGAGGGCCGCGCGCCGCCGTACGAGTTCCAGATAGGCGTAGGGGCCGGTACGGCGGGCCGCGAGGCGCTGGTCGGCCAGGGCGTGCCAGGTGGAGTTCAGGCACTCCCACATCTCCGAGGAGACGGCCTCACGGGCGCTCCTGGCATTGAGCCGGGCCGCGCCGAGCGCACCCTCGATGGAGCAGGTGGAGCGGGCGTCGAAGGCGAGCTGGTCGAGGACCTGCTGCATGTCGACCCGGGGGCCGCCCGCGTCGACCCCGAGGATCGCGTACAGCGACCGGCAGGCCAGGTCCTCGTCGCGCCAGGGGTCCTCGAGGAGGCGGTGCAGATAGGCGTCGAGGATCCGGCCGGTGTTGTCGGCCCGCTCGACGTACCGGCCGGTCCAGGTCAGTGCCTCGGCTATCCGGGAGAGGATCACGTCGTTCACTGCTGTCCCCCTTCCTGTACGACGGTGGGAGTGCCGTCGGGACCGTGCTGACGTGGGGCGATGTCCAGGCGGGCGGTTCCGTTCGCGGGCGTGGGCGGTTCCGCGGGGCCCTCGGCGAGCACCCAGGTGTCCTTGGAGCCGCCGCCCTGGCTGGAGTTGACGATCAGGTTGCCCTCCTGGAGGGCGACCCGGGTCAGGCCGCCCGGCAGGACCCAGATGTCGTTGCCGTCGTTGACGGCGAAGGGGCGCAGGTCGATGTGGCGGGGGGCCATGCGTTCGCCCGCGAGGGTGGGGGAGGTGGACAGGGCGACCGGGCGCTGGGCGATGAAGCCGCGGGGGTTCTCGGCCACGGCCTTGCGAGTCCTCTCCAGCGTTTCGCGGTCGGCCTTCGGCCCGATGACGATGCCCTGCCCGCCGGCCCCGTCGACGGGCTTCACGACGAGCTGGTCGAGCTGGTCGAGGACGGCCTCGAGCTGGCCGGGTTCGTCGGGCCGGAAGGACTCCACATTGGGGAGAATCGGTTCTTCGGAGAGGTAGTAGCGGATCAGGTCCGGCACGTAGGTGTAGAGCAGCTTGTCGTCCGCGATGCCGTTGCCGACCGCGTTGGCGAGGGTGACATGACCCGCCATGGCCGCGCCGAGGATGCCCGGGCAGCCGATCACCGAGTCGGGGCGGAAGTGGAGCGGGTCGAGGAAGTCGTCGTCCAGGCGCCGGTATACGACGTGGACGGGCACCTCTCCGCGGGTCGTGCGCATCCACACCCGGTTGCCCCGGCACACCAGGTCGTGCCCCTCCACCAGCTGCACGCCCATCAGCCTCGCGAGCAGGGCGTGTTCGAAGTAGGCGGCGTTGCTGGGGCCGGGGGTGAGGACCACGACCCGGGCGTCCTGGACGCCGTCGGGCGCGGCCGCGCGCAGGGCGGCGAGCAGCTTCTGCGCGTAACCGTCGACGGGGACCACGTGCTGCTCGGCGAAGAGGGACGGGAAGACCCGGGTCATGGCGCGCCGGTTCTCGATGACGTACGACACGCCGCTGGGAACCCGGACGTTGTCCTCCAGGACCCGGAAGTCGCCCTGCTCGTCCCGGACCAGGTCGATGCCTGCGACATGGATGCGCACGCCGCCCACGGGTTCGAGCCCGTGCGCGGCCCGGTGGAAGTGCGGGGAGTTCAGCAGCAGCCGCCAGGGCACGACCCCGTCCTCGAAGGCGCGGGCGGGCCCGTAGGCGTCCGCGAGGTAGGCCTCCAGGGCCCGGACCCGCTGGCTCACCCCGCGGCGCACGAGATCCCATTCCAGGGCGTCGAGGATCCGGGGCACGAGGTCCAGCGGCCAGGGCCGCTCCTCGCCCGCGAAGGCGTAGGTCACGCCCCGGTCGGTGAACGCCCGGGCCATCTGGTCGGCCCGGAACCTGAGTTCACTCGGCTCGATCGGCTGGAGCGCGGCCAGTACCGGCTCGTAGGCGGTCCTGACCTCGCCCGGCCGCTCGAACATCTCGTCCCACGCGTCGGCCAACGCGTATGCGTCAAATATGTCCGCCATGACCTGACGTTAAGTGCGGCACGTAACGGGGTGATCACTGCGCGGTTTCCGGCAGTTGACGCGCGGAGCGGACGGTTCCGGCCGGGGGCGAAGGGCCTTGGCGAGACACTCGTGAGGGTGGCCGCGTCACCGTCAGCTTGTTGCAGAAGAGCGGGCGGAGGGCCGTAGGTAACGGGGTATACCGGCTGTTTTCCCCGCCCCTGACCCGAGGAGCCGTGTTGCGGAGCCGGTCCGGGCCGCGCATAGTTGCTCCGCCGAGGGGGCTTCGACGCTCCGCTGGGGAAACAGGACAAGAGGGCGGTAGACGCTGGAACCGGGGGTGGGATGGGCAATGACCGGGCTCGGGACGGACGACCATCCACACGGTGCTGACCGGCTGTGCGAGGCCGGGGACCGGGTGTACTCCCGGGCCGTACGGCGCGGCCGCGTGCCCCGCGCCGACGCCGGGCCGGTGCCCTGTCTGCTGGAGCTGGCCCTGCTCCACCCGGACCCCGACGACATGGACTGGCTGGTGCCGACGGCACCGCAGGAGGTCATGACCCGGCTGCTGCGCGAGGTCCACGACGAGGTCAGCGCGAGCCAGCGGCGGGTGGGCGCGGCGGTCGCGGCGGTGGAGCGGTACGCGGGCCTGGGACCCAGTCTGGTGCCGGGCGCCGGTGAGGGGACCGCGATCCGGGTCCTCGACGGTCTCTCCCGGATCCAGGCCGCGATGGACGAGGCGACCGAGGCGTGCACGACGGAGGTCCTCACGGTCCAGCCCGGCGGCATCCGTCCCGAGCACGAGCTGACGGAGGGCCTGCACCGGGCGCTGGCGCTGCGCGGCCGGGGCGTACGGATGCGGGACCTCTACACCCACGTCGCCCGGCACGGCCAAGGGCTCCTGAACTACCTGGAGTTGATGGGTGGCTCGGTGCAGGCGCGGACACTGGACGAGGTCATCGACCGGCTGATCCTCTTCGACCGCAAGGTCGCCTTCATCCCCGCGAACGCCGACCGCACCCTCGCCCTGGAACTGCGGCACCCGGCGCTGGTGGAGTACCTGGTCACGGTCTTCGAGCGGCTGTGGCGCCTGGCGATCCCCCTCACCGCCCCCCTGCCCGACACCGGCATCGAGGGCATCTCCCATCGCGAGCAGTCCATCGCCGCACTGCTGGCCGAGGGCCACCAGGACGCGGTGATCGCGGAACGGCTGGGGATCAGCGTGCGCACCTGCCGGGCCCATATCGCCCGCCTGTCGGAGACGCTGGGGGCGGCCAGTCGTACGCAACTGGGCGTCCGGATAGCGCAGGTGGGCCTGGACGGCCCCACCGCGGTGCCCCCGATCACGCTTCCCGGTCAAGAATCCCGGACCGTCCGATGAGGTAGCCGAGCTGGGCCCGGCTCTCGCTGCCGAGCGTCGCCGCGAGTTTGGCGATGTGGACGCGGGCGGTGCGGATGTTCATGCCGAGCCGGTCGGCGATGACGGCGTCGGTGTGGCCTTCGATGAGGAGCGCGGCGATGGCGCGCTGGCGGGGCGTGATGCCCTCGGGGGAGGGCGGGTGGACGGCCCGGGGATACATCGGCGTGGCCAGGCGCCACAGGCGGTCGAACGTGGTGGCGAGGAAGTCGGCGATGGCCGGGTGGCGGATCTCCAGGGCGAGCGTGCGGTCCTTGTTGGCGGGGATGAAGGCGACCGCGCGGTCGATCACGATCAGACGCTGGGTGACCTCGTCGAGGGTGCGGGCCTCCACATCGCCCCGCAGCCGCTCGTAGCGGGACAGAATGCTGGGCGCGTGGCGGAGGGTGTGCTGGTAGAGCGCGCGGATACGGCCGCCACGGTCGAGCAGGGCCTGGTCGCGCACGAAGGCCTCGGCGTGGATCCCGGCCGGGGAGTGGGTCTGACTGGTGTGCGGCTGGATGGTGAGGACCTCACCCGAGGAGTCCGCCACGGCCCGGTGAATGGCCTGCCCGATACGGTCGAGACCGCTGAGGACGCTGATGGTGTCCGCGACCGCGGTGGAGCGGCTGTCGATCTCCGCCAGCGACTCGAACACCGCCGCCAGCCGCTCCTCGCGGCGCCGTTCGTCCGCGACGCGGTCCGCCACGCCACGCAGCAGCCGGCGCAGGGCGAAGGCCGGGGCGAGGGGCCGCAGCCACCGCAGGTCCTCGATGTCCGGCTGCAGCAGACCGAGGTCGACGAGACACGGCGCCTCGTCCGCCTCCTTCGCGCTCACCCGCCCTTCGCGCAGCGCACGGGTGTACAGGTGCAGACCCGTCTCGCAGAGTTCTTCGGGCCCGTGGGTGTGCGCCCCGCTCACGGGTGGACGTCTCCCCCCGGCATCGCGTGGTCGGGCTTCAGGATGCCCGACTGGGCGATGAGGAAACCGAGCTGGGCGCGGCTGCCGCTGCCGAGCGCCGTGGCGAGCTTGGCGATGTGGGCCCGGCACGTGCGGACGTTCATCCCCAGCCGCCGGGCGATCGCCTCGTCGACATGGCCCTCCACGAGGAGCTTGGCGATGGAGTGCTGGATGTCCGTGATGCCGTCGGGGGCCGTTTCGTAGGGGGCGCCGGCGTTCAGGGGCACGGCACGGCTCCACATGAACTCGAACACCTTGATCAGGTACCGGACGAGACCGGGGTGACGGAGTTCGAGGGCGACCTGCCGGTCGTCACGGGTGGGGATGAAGGCGACGGTCTCGTCGCAGATGATGAGGCGCTCCACCAGTTCGTCGATGGTGCGGTACTCCGCCTTCCCGTCGGCGAAGTGGTCCACCCAGGCGAGCCTCTCCGGGCTGTACCTGGCCGTGTGCTGGTAGAGGGTCCGGATCCGCACACCGCGCTCCAGGAGCGGTCTGTCGCGCTCCAGCGCCTCCATGAGCCTGGTCTCGGAGCTTCGGCGACCGCTCGGCTGGACCGTGAGCATCTCGGTCTGGCACTGGGCGGTGGCCAGGTCGAGTGCCGCGTTGATGCGGTCGAGGCCCTCCAGCACGGTGATCGAGTGGGTGGAGGTGGTCTCCTGCGCGCTGAGCGCCATGAACGGCTCGAAGACCTCGGTGAGTGCGATCGACAGCCGCCGGTTCTCGCTGATCTCGTGCTCGATGGGGTGCAGGCGCTGCGCCAGGGCGACGGCGGGCGAGACGGGGCGCAGCCAGTTCGCGTCGTCCGGGTCGGGGTGCAGAAGGGCGAATTCCATCAGACACGGAGCGGGCTCGATGTCCGCTCGGAGGATTCGTCCCGTGCGCAGAGCGTTTGCGTAGAGGCGCGTTCCCTCTTCACACAACTCGGTCATCGCATGGGGATGTGTCGCCTTAATCCCATTTGTTGCCAAATCTCCACCCCCCAGGGTCCTGAACATGCAGGAACATGATGCACCGATCGTGTGGCCATGACGTGCCTGAATGAGCCATCGTCTTACTCGACGGGGGAAGAGGGGACCTTCAAGTGAGGACGAAGCCGACTATGCGTAAGAGAATGCTTCGCTCGGTGCTTGTCGCCGCCTTCTCCGCCGTTGTGGCCTTCGGGACTCTGAGTGGCCTCTCCGGTACGAAGAGCGATGCGCGCGAGACGGGTGGTGCGCAGTCTGTTGTTGTCGCGGATGACGATCTGATCGTGTTCCCGGCTGACAGTAAGTGGGACTGAGGCCGATGACCACCCCACCCGACGACCGCTCCTTCCGCAGAGAAATGGCCACCGCCTACCGCTCCGGCTGGCACTTCATCGATCTGGTCACCGCGATCCCCCACCCCGGTGACTCGTTGATGGTGACTGTCTTCGGCGAACCGGTGGTCGTCACGCGGGACGAGGACGAGGACGTACGGGCGTACCGGTGTCTGCGGCGGCCTCGGGGGGCGCCGCAGCCCGTACGGTGTGCCATCCGGTACGGAATGATCTTTGTGAACCTGGACCAACGAGACCATCGGCTGGTGGAACCGGAAACCCCCACCCCCCGGACCATCTCAGCCACCCCCCGCAGTGCCTGACGCGATTCCCCCGTCGTAACAGATCGCTCAGGCGCTTCCCCCCGCAGCGGCGTCACCGTGACCTGAACACGGTGACGCCGCTGCAGTTTTGGGCGACATTTCACGGTATCGGGTGATCGGGCCGTGGCTCGGAAGGCCGCTCGAGAGCCGCTCAGAAATGCCCCATCGCTCCGGTCAGCGAGATCTCGATGACCACGCGCAGCGGGTTCGGCGCCGGCGTCCGTTCGTAGCGCTCGGCGTACCGCCGCACCGCGTCCGCCACCCGGTCCGGCTCCGTGCGCACGCGCGCCCGCCCTTCCAGCGTCGCCCACCGCCGCCCCGCCACCTGGCACACCGCCACCGCCGCCCCGCTCTCGCCGGCCGCCAGGACGTGCCGTACCTTCGCGCTGGTCCGGCTCGTGATCACCCGGGCGAGACGGGCCTCGGGGTCGTAGGTCACCCCGACGGGCACCACGTGCGGGCTTCCGTCCGGGCGGGGTGTCGTCAGTGTGCACAGATGCCGTTCGCGCCAGAAGCTGAGGAACGACGGGTCCGGGGCACCCGGATCCTGGGCGTAGGAGGTCATGCCGGGACGCTAGCCCCTGATCCCTCCCACGGACTGCCTTGAGTGGAATAGACTCAACTTTATGTACGCTGAATGAGTCAGTGCAGGAGTCGGTACAGGAGCTGACACCGAGGAGGAGTACGGACCAGTGGATGCCGAGCTGACCAACCGGAGCCGGGACGCCATCAACGCGGCCAGCAACCGGGCCGTGACCGAGGGACACCCGGACCTCACCCCCGCCCATCTGCTCCTCGCTCTGCTCCAGGGGCAGGACAACGAGAACATCGTCGACCTGCTCGCCGCCGTCGACGCCGACCAGGCCGCCGTACGGGCCGGGGCCGAGAAGGTGCTCGGCTCGTTGCCCAGCGTGGCCGGGTCCACCGTCGCGCCCCCGCAGCCCAACCGCGACCTGCTCTCCGCCATCGCCGACGCGCAGGCCCGCGCCCAGGACCTCGGGGACGAGTACCTGTCCACCGAGCACCTGCTCATCGGCATCGCCGCCAAGGGCGGGCCGGCCGCCGAGGTGCTGACCCGGCAGGGCGCCACCCCGAAGAAGCTGCTCGAAGCGTTCCAGAAGGCCCGAGGAGGGCGCAGAGTGACCACCGCCGACCCCGAGGGCCAGTACAAGGCCCTGGAGAAGTTCGGAACCGACTTCACCGCCGCCGCACGGGACGGCAAGCTCGACCCCGTCATCGGCCGTGACCAGGAGATCCGCCGGGTCGTCCAGGTGCTCAGCCGCCGTACCAAGAACAATCCCGTCCTCATCGGCGAGCCCGGCGTCGGCAAGACCGCCGTCGTCGAGGGGCTCGCCCAGCGGATCGTCAAGGGGGACGTGCCCGAGTCGCTCAAGGACAAGCGGCTCGTCGCACTCGACCTCGGGGCGATGGTCGCCGGGGCGAAGTACCGCGGTGAGTTCGAGGAGCGCCTGAAGACGGTCCTGGCCGAGATCAAGGACTCCGACGGGCAGATCATCACCTTCATCGACGAGCTGCACACCGTCGTGGGCGCGGGCGCCGGCGGGGACTCCTCCATGGACGCCGGCAACATGCTCAAGCCCATGCTCGCCCGCGGTGAGCTGCGCATGGTGGGCGCCACGACCCTCGACGAGTACCGGGAGCGGATCGAGAAGGACCCCGCCCTGGAGCGCCGCTTCCAGCAGGTGCTGGTCGCCGAGCCCACCGTCGAGGACACCATCGCCATCCTGCGCGGACTCAAGGGACGCTACGAGGCCCACCACAAGGTCCAGATCGCCGACAGCGCGCTGGTCGCGGCGGCCGCCCTCTCCGACCGGTACATCACCTCCCGCTTCCTGCCCGACAAGGCCATCGACCTCGTCGACGAGGCGGCCTCCCGACTCCGCATGGAGATCGACTCCTCGCCCGTGGAGATCGACGAACTCCAGCGCGGGGTGGACCGGTTGAAGATGGAGGAGCTCGCGCTGGTCAAGGAGACCGACCCGGCATCCCGTGAGCGCCTGGAGCGGCTGCGCCGCGACCTCGCCGACAAGGAGGAGGAGCTGCGGGGCCTGACCGCCCGCTGGGAGAAGGAGAAGCAGTCCCTCAACCGGGTCGGTGAACTGAAGGAGAAGCTGGACGAGTTGCGCGGCCAGGCCGAACGCGCCCAGCGCGACGGCGACTTCGACACCGCCAGCAAGCTGCTCTACGGCGAGATCCCCACCCTGGAACGGGACCTGGAGGCCGCCTCCGAGGCCGAGGAGGAGGTCTCCAAGGACACCATGGTCAAGGAGGAGGTCGGCCCCGACGACATCGCCGACACCGTCGCCGCCTGGACCGGCATCCCGGCGGGCCGCCTCCTGGAGGGCGAGACGCAGAAACTCCTGCGCATGGAGGAGGAGTTGGGCAAACGGCTGATCGGCCAGAGCGAGGCCGTGCAGGCCGTGTCCGACGCCGTACGCCGCACCCGGGCCGGTATCTCCGACCCCGACCGGCCCACCGGCTCCTTCCTCTTCCTCGGCCCCACCGGCGTCGGCAAGACCGAACTCGCCAAGGCGCTCGCCGACTTCCTCTTCGACGACGAGCGGGCGATGGTCCGCATCGACATGAGCGAGTACGGCGAGAAGCACACCGTCTCCCGGCTCGTCGGCGCGCCTCCCGGCTACGTCGGCTACGAGGAGGGCGGCCAGCTGACCGAGGCGGTGCGCAGGCGGCCGTACAGCGTGGTGCTCCTCGACGAGGTGGAGAAGGCCCACCCGGAGGTCTTCGACATCCTGCTCCAGGTGCTGGACGACGGGCGCCTGACGGACGGTCAGGGCCGTACGGTCGACTTCCGCAACGCGATTCTCGTCCTGACGTCGAACCTGGGCAGCCAGTTCCTGGTCGACCCGATCACCTCCCAGGAGGAGAAGAAGGAGCAGGTCCTCGAGGTGGTCCGCGCCTCCTTCAAGCCGGAGTTCCTCAACCGGCTCGACGACCTGGTCGTCTTCTCGGCCCTGACCAAGGAGGAGCTGCGCCGCATCGCACGCCTCCAGATCGACCGCCTCGCCAAGCGGCTCGCCGAGCGCAGGCTCACCCTGGAGATCACCGACGACGCACTGGACTGGCTCTCCGTCGAGGGCCTGGACCCGGCCTACGGTGCCCGGCCGCTGCGCCGCCTCGTCCAGACCGCCATCGGCGACCGGCTCGCCAAGGAGATCCTGTCCGGCGAGGTCAAGGACGGCGACACGGTCCGGGTGGACGCGTTCGGTGACGGTCTGATCGTGGGACCGGCGACCGGCCGTCCGGAGACGGGCAAGACGCTCTGAGGGGCGTGGTGACGAGGGGGCGCGGCCCCCTCGTCACAGCGTGAACGCCACGAACCGCACCTCGGGCCAGTTCGCCCCGTTGTAGGTGACCTCCAGCTGCACGGAGGAACTCTGCCCGGCGACCGGACCCCGGTTCATGCACGCCTCGACGTCGGCGCCGCCGTCGCACTGCACGTTCCGCAGTCCCGGACCGTCCGGGTAGTTGGCCGCCACCCAGGCGCTCACCTCGTCGCGGGGCAGCCGGAAGCGGGCCTCGTAGCGGGGGTCCTGCCCGGCCTCCTGCACACACCCGAGGTCGCGCGCCCCGGTCGGCGGCTTCGCCCCGCCGTAGGCGAACGCCTCGGCGCACGAGACCTTCCTGACGCCCGTGTCGACCGAGTCGTCCGCGAACAGCCAGGCGACCAGCAGCGCGATCAAGCCCGCCACCACCAGGGTCGGTACGGCGAGGATCGCCGTAACGATGCCCCATCTGGTCCTGCCCGGCAGGACCGGGCCCGGCACGGTTTCGGTCTCCACCTGTGTCATGTGTTCCCCGTTTCTTCGGCCTCTGATTTCTGTGGCTGACCGGATCATGTCAGCCCTGGGAGGACAGGTTCCGTCTGGGCTTGCCACCCCCCTCCCCGGATGGGGGAGGATGGCGGAATCCGTACGAAGGGAAATTCACGGTGACCATCGATCCGTCCTCGATTCCGAACTTCGGGGGCCAGCCCGAGCCGCAGCCCCAAGGACCGGCGGGCCCCGTCGTCCCGGATCAGGATCTCGTGAAGCAGCTCCTCGACCAGATGGAGCTGAAGTATGTCGTCGACGACGAGGGTGACCTCGCGGCGCCGTGGGAGCAGTTCCGTACGTATTTCATGTTCCGTGGCGAGGGTGACCAGCAGGTCTTCTCGGTGCGGACGTTCTACGACCGGCCCCACCAGATCGACGAGAAGCCCACGCTGCTGGAGTCCATCGACGACTGGAACCGGCGCACCCTGTGGCCCAAGGTCTACAGCCACACCCACGACGACGGCACCGTCCGGCTGATCGGTGAGGCGCAGATGCTCATCGGCACCGGCGTCAGCCTGGAGCACTTCGTCTCCTCGACCGTCAGCTGGGTGCGCGCCGCCATCGAGTTCGACAAGTGGCTCGTCGAGCAGCTCGGCCTCGAGGAGGAAGTCAACGACGCCGAGAAGCCCGAGGACGACGAGTAGGCGTCCTCCGGCTACCGGGGCGTATCGGTTGACATGACCGGATACGCGCCGCAGGCAACGAGAGCCCGGCCAGGGCACCGGCCACCACGGCCGCGTGCCGGGGCCGGGCTCTCGCTGTCCGCCCGTCCACAGCCTGTGGGTAACTTTCCGACGCGGAACCGGTTCCCCCATAAGCGAGCATTGGGTCGCCGGTGTCTTCAGCCGCTTCCGCCCCGGATCCTGGTCGTGAGCTAGAAGGCCGCCGTTCGGTCTTCGCTGCGCGGGTCGATCACCCGGTGCTCGGTGTAGACGTCGGCGCGCGCCTCACGACGCCAGGGACGCCCGTAGGTCACTGCGTCGGCGGCGGCCTCGGAAGTGTCGTCCAGGTTCACCACGGCTACCGATGGCGAGTCGTCCGTGGGACACCGGGCAAGCCAGTCGCCGTTGGGCGCGACGATTCCGGACGGTGCCTTGGCGCTGTGCTGTGCCGGCACCGCCAAACTGACCCAGTAGCTGTTGACCGCGGCGTGGCCCTGGGCCTGCGCGGCGGTGTTGCCCGGGGTGCCGCTGGTGGAGAACAGGACGCAGTCGACATCCAGCTTCTCGTATTCGGCGAACAACTCCGGGTAATGGATCTCCATGCCGAGCAGGCAGCCGAAGCGCACACCGTCGACCTCGAAGGTCACCGGTGAGACGCCCGGCGAGTACATGTACGACACCTTCGTCTTCGACAGCAGGCGCTCGTCGTACCGCGTGACGACACCGCCGCGATCGGAGATGACGTACAGGCTGTTGTGTGGACGGTTCGGGCCGGTCAAGCGGTGCACCGAGGCGATCACCGTCCACAGCCGCAGCTCGCGGGCCAGCTCGGCGATCGCCGCCAACTCCGATTGGAGCACCGACCACCGGCACCGGCCCCAGTCCGCGGGGCCGACCGCGTCCGGGCCGTCGACGGACATGACGTGCTTGCCGGGAAAGCAGATCGCGCCTTCCGGGAAATGCACGATCCTCGCCCCCTGAGCACTGGCCTCGCGCATCAGAGCACGGACCTCACGCCCGCTTTCGCACAGCGCTTCAACATCTCGGGGGTCTTCGCGTACGGGGGTCTGCGCCACGGCGAGCCGCACGCTTTTGGGAGTCCTTGCTTCCGACATGACGTCTCCTGAGGGAGTCGGACGGAAGTGCCGGAGGGCGGACGTGTAGGACTCGCCGGTCTTGGCGGCGCGGGCACGGACCTGGTGCTTGAAGTTCCTACGGGCTGTCATCGCGGCCTTCCACGCCTTGAGCGACGGCTCCCCAGCAACCTCGCCCGAGGCGATCGGGCTGCGACAACGACCTGAGACGCTGGTCCCTTTGCCTCCGCTGGGAGACCGCGCTGGGGTCGGTCGCGGGAGGTTCGGCGTAGGCCACGCAGTCGGTCATCATGCCGTCGCGCACATCCTCCGTCAACATCCTCCGACCTGTTCCGCGCACGGTCGAGCGGCCGACCGCTGGGGCGATCCGACCCTTGAATGACCCGGTCAAGAAGGTGGAGCCGCCGTCGCCGAGCGGACCCTGAGGCCGGAGGAGCGGGAGTCACCGTGATCCAGGAAGTTGAGGTGGCCCATCGGCGGTCACAGCGTGAAGCGCACTGCGTGGAGGTGGCCGACGGATTCCAGGAGGACGTCTTCCCGACCCGTGAAGCGAGTTGAAGGCCGGGCAGCACCGTCACTGAGGCGGCCGGGCCCCGGTCGCCGGCCGTCTTCCGCGCTCACCGGGCCCTTGTCCGCGAGGGTCCGGCGGGCCGCTGACCTCCTGAAAGGACCGGGGGAAAGAACTTCCCACCCACCCACCCTCCCCGGTCGGGAAGCCCGCGTCACCCGTCCGAGTGACCAGCTTGCAGGGGCGGGATGCGGACGGTTACGTTCGCCGCGACAACCGCAAACAGATACGGCCCCCGGCCGGGACGGCAATCCCGATCGAGGGCCTCACCGATCAGGAAGTGAACCCCTTCCCGATGGCTGACCCGCAGTCTAACGCGCGTCTGCGCGCCGACGCCGGAGCTCCGACCTCCGGCGTGATCCACGTCCGCACCCGCCTCACGGCCGACTTCACCGTGATCTCCAACGCCCTCGCCCAGCGACGCGGCAGCGCGGTCACGGTCGGCGTCGCGGCCTACATCTCCTCCCTGCCGGACAGCTCGTCCGTGACCATCTCAGCCCTGTGCGAGCACTTCGACGAGGGCGAGATCCTCATCTCGAGGGCACTCAGGGAGTTGGAGGCGGCCGGTTACCTGGAGCGCCGCCGCGAGCGAACGTCCACCGGGCAGGTCCGTACCCGGACGTACTTCTACGACGTTCCCGGCGGTGATGTCGACCCGGACCCGGATGGGCCTCCCGAGCCGCCGAAGTCGCGTACCACCCGAAAGCAGACCCCCTCCACTGCGGTCACACCCGCGTCCACGCCTGCGGAGGAAACGGTGGCCGCGCCCGCACCGGCCGAGGCGGAGGTACCGACCCCGCCGGCCGGCGCCGACCCACGGGCCGTCGCCGTACTCACCGCCCTGCGCCGGGTGGACCCCCGCCTCATCCTGTCCGCGCAGGAGGCCGCCCGCCTCGCCCCCGCCGTCACCCGGTGGCTCGCGGCAGGTCTCCTGCCCACGCAGATCACGGACCACCTCACCGCACGACTCCCCGACCACTTCCTGACCCGCCCGGCAGGCATCCTCGCCTACAGGCTCAAGGAGACTCCGCTGCCGGTGCCGGCCAGAAGCGCGGAACCCCCCGGACGTCCGGCCGTCGTACCCATGCAGAACTGCGACGGCTGTGACCGGGGATTCCGATCGGCAGAACCCGGGCGTTGCGGGGACTGCCGAGCCGGGGACCAACTCCGTGCGGCCGGCTGAGCCAATGACCGGGTGTGCGGTCCACCCCCAGGTGGGAGGCTTGATGTGGCACGATGCGAAATCGGGCGCCAGGAGGAGGTGGGGCATGGCCGACAGGTTCAAGGACGGGCTGCTGACGCCCGCGGAGACCGCCTCCTACCTTGAGATTCCGCAGTCGACTCTCACCTCGTGGCTGAAGGCCAAGGCCGCCGGAGCACCCCTTGTCCACCAGGTCGAGCCGGCACGGAGGGGGCAGCCGTCGGTGCCGTTCATCGCGGTGGCCGAGGCGCACGTCCTTCGTTCTCTGCGCTCCTTGGGGCTCCGCATGAGCGAGATCAGGGAGGCGGCCGCTGCCGTCCGGGATGCCTTCGACACCCCCTACGGCCTCGTGTCCGAACGGATCGCCACGGACGGCGTGGACATCTTCATCGCGCACGGTTGGGGGGATCTCCGCAGAGCTCGCGACGGCCAGGTGCCCATCCAGGAAGTGGTCTCGGACTATCTCCGCTACCTGACCTGGGAGCCGGGCGACGACTTCCCGTCCAGCCTGCGGCTGAGGCAGTACCCGGACTCCGTGCCGGTCGTGATCGATCCACGGTTCGGCCACGGTCTCCCCGTGGTGGCCGCCAACCGCGTCACGGTCCAGGCCATCACCGACCTGTGGGAGGCCGGGGAGACCGTCGAGGACATCGCGTACGACTACGACATGACGCCTGAGCAGGTGGACGCCCTCTGCCGGGCCGTGGTGCACCTTGCCGCCTGAGTTCTTCCTCGACCGGAACCTCGGTCGCCGTGTCGCGGAAGGACTCAGGGCCTGCGGGATGGATCACTTACGGTCTTGCCCGGTCCTGGGTTCCGCTGTCGAAGGACGGGCGGATCAAGACCCGGGACCTGGAGATCCGTGAGGCGGTGCTGTTCTACCTGGACAACCAGCAGCTTCGCAGCGTCGAGATGGTCGGACGTCGCGTTGCACTCCGTGATGCGATCCACCAGGCCGTCGAGAAGGGCGGCCCGGCGGCCTACGCCGTTCGACACGACCGCGTCGAGCGCACCTGGCCATGACGGGAGGGCGTTCTTGGCAGCGCCCAGCAAGGGCGTGAGCGAGCGCATTGCCCCCTGTTGCGGTGTAGGACGCGGGCTTGCCATGGACCGCGGTGGCGGCCGGTCTGTTGACCGGACCCGGAAACGAGAGGCGGAGCGCAGACGATGGACTCCGAATCAGTGTCAAGAACCTCACCCCTCGTCCCAAGGAGTGGAAAGCCCGTCTACGTCGGCGAGGGTGCAGCGGACGCCGAAGGGGGCAACTACCAGCACGACAGCGTGCTGCGGCGGGTCGGCAACGGCGACCTGGTCAGCGGGCGAATGCCTTGCGGAGTCGTTCCGTCGCGTCCGTCAGGACTTCCGTGCGCTTGCAGAACGCGAACCGTACGAATGGCGCCCCCTCCTCGCGGTGGTCGTAGAAGACCGCGTTCGGGATGGCGACGACGCCCGCGCGTTCCGGCAGGGCGCGGCAGAAGGCGAAGCCGTCGCTCTCGCCGAGGGGGCGGATGTCGGTGGTGACGAAGTACGTGCCGGCCGGCTTGAAGACCTTGAAGCCCGCGTCCGCGAGGCCCGCCGCCAGCAGGTCACGCTTGGCCAGCATGTCCTCGCGGAAGGCGGCGAAGTAGCTGTCGGGGAGGGCGAGCGCCTCGGCGACCGCGTACTGGAAGGGGCCGGAGGACACGTACGTCAGGAACTGCTTCGCCGAGCGGACCGCGGAGACCAGGCCGGGCGTCGACGTGATCCAGCCGACCTTCCAGCCGGTGAAGGAGAACGTCTTGCCGGCGGAGCCGATGGAGACCGTGCGCTCCCGCATCCCCGGGAAGGTCGCGAGGGGGAGGTGCTCGGCGTCGTCGAACACCAGGTGCTCGTACACCTCGTCCGTGACCACCAGCAGGTCCCGCTCCACGGCCAGCTCGGCGATCGCCGTCAGCTCCTCGCGGGTGAGGACCGTGCCGGTGGGGTTGTGCGGGGTGTTGATGAGGAGCAGGCGGGTCCGGTCGGTGACCGCGGCGCGCAGTTCGTCGAGGTCCAGGCGGAAGCTGCCGTCGTGCGGCCGCAGGGTGACCGGGACCCTGGTCCCGCCCGCCATCGCGATGCAGGCCGCGTAGGAGTCGTAGTACGGCTCGAACGCGACGACCTCGTCACCCGGCTCCACCAGCGCGAGCAGGGCGGCGGCGATGGCCTCCGTGGCGCCGACCGTGACCAGCACCTCGGTGTCGGGGTCGTAGGCCAGGCCGTAGCGGTGCTCCTGGTGCGCGGCGACCGCCGTGCGCAGCTCCGGGACGCCCGGGCCCGGCGGGTACTGGTTGCCGCGTCCGTCGCGCAGCGCCCGCACGGCCGCCTCCCTGACCTCCTCGGGGCCGTCCGTGTCGGGGAACCCCTGCCCCAGGTTGATCGAGCCGGTCCGCAGAGCAAGGGCGGACATCTCGGCGAAGATCGTCGTCCCGAACTCGGCGAGGCGGCGGTTGAGCAGGGGGCGCGCGCTGGAAGTCATGCCGGTCATCCTGCGCCCAAGCTCTGGAGTTCCTCAACTCTGCTTTGGCCCGTGAGACGGAAGGGCATCTCCAGCTCACGCAACCGGCGAGGCGCCCACGGGGGGTCGCTTCGAGGGGGTAACGGAAGGAGGGTGAGCCATGGTCTTCGGCTTCATCCTGGTGGTGTTCCTGGTCGTGGTCCTGTGCCTTGCGGGTGTGGTGGCCACGGTGTTCCGGAACGGCTCGACGCGTCGGCGTATGCGGGCCCACAGCGGCGGCGGCAGTGCGGGGGCGGCCGGCGGCAGCTGGTGGGCCGGGGGAGACGGCGGCGGATCGGACTCCGGTGGCGGCGGCCACCACGGCGGTCACTCCTGCGGCGGCGGGTCGTCCTGCAGCAGCGGGTCGTCCTGTGGTGGCGGGTCGTCCTGCGGCGGCGGGGGCGGATGCGGGGGAGGCAGCTGACACGGGGCAGCTGAGCTCCGCAGGGGGAACCGCATCCGAAACCGGGGGAGCGGGGGAACGCGGGGGCGTGGGGCCGGACCTGGGTCGGGCCGCCCGCCCCCGCTTGTCGTTTTTTCAACTCCGGTGCTCCGGCGCACGCTCCGGCCGCCGTGGCGTGCGCCGTGGTTGAACAGTTGAGCTGGGGAGCCCACGCAGGGATGGAAACCCCCCGAAGTTGGGTAAAAACCCTGTGACGGCACCGCCGTTCATGATTCCCTCTACACCACCAACGCAGCCCCTCGGACGTCCTGCGGACACCTCCTGACCTCCCGACTGGGCTGACCGGGCCGATCCCCCCACAGTCGCCCGGGTGCGCCGGTACCCCACACCACCCTTTCTTTGCGTGCTAGCGGAGCCGACCCATGCTCACGACCCTGAACACCTCGTACACCGACACGCGCGCGGCCGACCTCGCCTGGGCCCTGGGGCGTGAACCGCTGCCCGCCCTCGCCGAGCTCGACCTCGAGATCGGCGGGACAAAGCTGCAGTTGAGACTCCTCGGCGCGTCCCACCAAGTGCTCCTGGAGGAGGACCGGGGCACCTGCTCGGAGACGGTGGCGTGCATCGCCGGCAGCAGTACGCCGCTGCCGCTGGGCGTGGCCAAGCGGGTGGGGAACTGGGAGTACGAGTTCGCCGCGCGCGTGGAGGTCCTGTCACCGGGCGAGTTCGCGGGCCGGGCACAGGAGTTGCTCGCGCTGGTGTCCGACCATCCGCACGGCCTCGCCGGCGTCTTTCCCGGCAGCCCCCACGCGTTCACCGCGCTGCTGGCCCAGTGGCACGAGGGGCAGGTGCACTGGCGGACCTGGCACGCGTATCCGCAGGACGGACAGTTGGTGGCCACGCGGACCCGCGTCGGGGTCAGGGTCCCGGTGGGGACGACGGGTTGAGCGACGGGACGACGGGTTGAGCGACGGGACGTCGGGTTGAGCGACACAAACCCCTGTTTCCCCGGTTCACTCCCGGTTCCACACGTGTGGGTGACGAAGCGTGCCGGAGCCGTGACGTAACGTCGCATCGTGATCGAGCCGCACGCCCCCGCCCCACCCGGCGCTCCGCCCTCCTGGGCCGGGCCCGCGCGGCTGCCGGTCCGGCAGCGCACCGGGCGGTTTTTCGTGCTCGCGTGCGTCTTCGTCTGTGCGGCCTGCGGACTGGTGTACGAGCTCGAACTGGTCGCTCTCGCCTCGTACTTGACCGGCGACTCGGTCACCCAGGCGTCCGTGGTGCTGTCCGTCATGGTCTTCGCGATGGGCATCGGCTCGCTGCTCGCCAAGCGGCTGCGCCGGCACGCGGCGGCCGCCTTCGGCGCGATCGAGGCGCTCCTCGCACTGGTCGGCGGGTGCAGCGCGATGGCGCTGTACGCCGTGTTCGCGTGGACCGGTGACTGGGGCGGGCTGTGGGCGAGCGGCCCGCGCTGGCTCCTGGTCGCCTTCTCCCTGGCCATCGGGCTGCTCATCGGCGCCGAGGTCCCCCTGCTGATGGAGCTGATCCAGCGCATCCGCCGCCAGGACGCCGGCGGCGCGGTGGCCGACCTGTTCGCCGCGGACTACGTCGGCGCCCTGGTCGGCGGCCTGGCCTTCCCGTTCCTCCTGCTGCCCCTGCTGGGCCAGTTGACCGGCGCGATGCTCACCGGCGCGGTCAACGCGGTCGCGGGCGGCGCCCTGGTCCTCGGCCTGTTCCGCCGCGACCTGACCCGCCGGGCCCGCTGGCTGCTGCTGGTCGCCAACCTCGCCGTGCTCGGCGTCCTCGCCACCGCCACCGTCCTCGTCGACGACTTCGAGCGGGCCGCGCGGGAGGCGGTCTACGGCAAGGACGTGCGCGTCGCCCTGCAGACCGGCGTCCGGGAGATCGCCCTCACCGGCGGCACCGGCGGCCGCCCCCTCGACCTCTACGTCGACGGCCGTCTGAGGGTCGGCGGCCGCGACGAGGACCGCTATCACGAGGCCCTCGTCCACCCCGCGATGGACGGCCCCCACGCGCGCGTGCTCGTCCTCGGCGGCGACGACGGCCTCGCCGCCCGCGAGGTGCTCAGGTACTCCGGGGTGCGGCGGGTCGACATCGTGGCACTGGACCCCGCGGTGGTCGACCTGGCCCGCCACGACCCGGCGCTCTCCCGGCTCAATAGCCACGTCTACGGCGACGCCCGCCTCCACGTCAGTACGGCGGACGCCTTCCGCCGGCTGCGGACGCCGGCGCCCGTGCCCTCGTACGACGTGGTGATCGCCGACCTGCCCGACCCCGGTGGCACCGCGAGCGCCAAGCTGTACTCGGAGGAGTTCTACGGCCTCGTCCGCCGCGTCCTGGCCCCCCGCGGCCGTCTCGTCGTGCACGCCGGGCCGGTCGCCTCCCGCCCCCGTGTCTTCTGGACGGTGGAGGCCACCGTGCGCGCGGCGGGCCTGCGCACCACGCCCTACCGCGTCGGTGGCCGCGACTCCGGCTTGGCCGCGGGACCCGCCCGCACGGCCGGGGCGTCCCGCGCCCCCCGCGACTGGGGCTTCGTGCTGGCGTCGCGGGGACCGCGCCCGGCACTGGCCCTTGCCCCCCGGGGGCCCCGGCCGACGACCCTGACGGAGGAGTCCCTGCGGGCGGCGGTGCGGGCGGCACAGGCGACCAGGATCCGGGGCCTCGGGGCGTCCACATTGGTGCATCCGCGCTACTGATCCGCGCCGCGGGACGGAACGGCGCTGTCACTTTCCACCAACGGGGGTGCAGGACCGTCGCCCCTGGGTAGGCTCGGCAACCATGGAGCATGAGGTGTTCGTTCCGGTTCCGGTCGAGCGGCTGAGGCAGACCCTGGGGGACCCCGTCAGGGTGGCCCGAGCGGTCCCCGGGCTCCAGCAGGACGCCGGCGCGGACCCCGTCACCGGGCGCCTGAAGGTGCGGGTCGGCAGCCACTCCATCACCTACCGGGGCACGGCACACGTCGTGGCCCGGGACGACGGTTCCTACGCCGTCGAGGGCGAGGCCGGCGAGACCCGCGGCACCGGCTCGGTCAAGCTCGCCCTCACTCTGCGCCTGCGCGAAACGGACGGCGGCACGACCCTCACCTTCGACGGCACGGCCACGGCGGACGGGCGCGTCACCGAACTTCCCCAGGACGCGGTGGGCTCCGCGGTCGTACGCCTGCTGAACCGTTTCGCGGAGGCGCTGGGCGAGACGACGGAGGAACCGGAGCGGGCGGCGCCGGCGGAGCCGGTGGAAACCGAGGAGGCTTCCGAGACGCCGGAGGCCGTGGACACCCCCGAAGAGCCCCCCGCCCCCCTCGTCGAGGACTTCACGGAGCCCGTCCATCCCCCGGCCGAGGCCGCCCACGCCCGCCGCACGATGATCGGCCGCAGCGCGGAAGAGGTCGACCACGCGCCCCCGAGAGGCCGCTACGCCCCCGTCCCCGCTCCACAGACGGTCGCCTCGAGCCTGCCCCTGCGCTGGGCGGCCCCCGCGGCGGCGGTGGCCCTGGCATCGGCGATCGTGGTGGGAAGGGCCCTGAGAAAACGCCGTTGAGTAGGGTCGTCCCGTGAGCCAAGAAGACATCACACTGACCGCGGGCGACGCGGAAGTGACCTTGCAGCCGGGAAACGGCGGACGGGTCGGGGGACTTCGAGTCGGAGGCGTCCAACTGCTGCGCCAGGGCGAGCGGTTCGGCTGTTTCCCGATGGTCCCCTGGTGCGGTCGCACCCGGGACGGACGGTTCCGTGACGGGGCCGACGTCCGCCAGCTGCCGCTCAACTCCCCGCCGCACGCCATCCACGGCACGGCCCGCGACGGCGCCTGGACCGTCGCCCGCAGCAGCGCCGACGAGGCGGTCCTCACGTACGACCTCGTCGAGCCCTGGCCCTACGCGGGCCGCGTCACCCAGATCGCGGCACTCACCCCGGACGCCCTGACCCTGACGATGTCCGTGGAGACGTACGACTCCTCCTTCCCGGCCCAGATCGGCTGGCACCCCTGGTTCAACCGCACCCTCGACGGCGGCGAGCCCGTGCGGCTCGACTTCACCGCCGCCTGGCAGGAGGAGCGCGGCGACGACCACCTGCCCACCGGCAACCGCCTCGAGCCGAAGCCGGGCCCCTGGGACGACTGCTTCGGCATGCCCGGCGGTGTCGACGTCACGCTCACCTGGCCCGGACAGCTGGAGCTGAAGGTCGCCAGCCGCGAGGAATGGGTCGTGGTCTACGACGAGCAGGAGGCCGCCGTCTGCGTGGAGCCGCAGACCGGGCCGCCCAACGGCCTGAACACCCTGCCGCGCCTGGTCACACCCCTGGAGCCGCTGGAGGCCTCGACGACCTGGAGCTGGCGCCGCCTCTAAGCTGACAGGCATGACTGACGCACGCGCCGCCCTGAAGCAGCAGATTCTCGACAAGGCCGTGGTGCACGGCAAGGTGACCCTGTCCTCGGGCCTGGAGGCCGACTACTACGTCGACCTGCGCCGCGTCACCCTCGACGGCGCGGCGGCCCCGCTGGTCGGACAGGTGCTGCTGGACCTGACCGCGGACCTGGAGTTCGACGCGGTCGGCGGCCTGACGATGGGCGCCGACCCGGTCGCCGGCGCCATGCTGCACGCGGCCGCCGCGCGCGGGAAGCGCCTGGACGCGTTCGTCGTGCGCAAGGCGGCCAAGGCGCACGGCATGCAGCGGCGCGTGGAGGGCCCCGACATCGCGGGCCGCCGGGTCGTGGTCGTCGAGGACACCTCCACTACCGGTGGCTCCCCGCTCGAAGCGGTCGCGGCCGTGCGCGAGGCGGGCGCGGAGGTCGTCGCGGTCGCGACGATCGTGGACCGGGCGACGGGCGCCGCGGAGAAGATCGAGCAGGGCGCGGGAGTGCCGTACCTCTTCGCGTACTCGAAGGACGAGCTGGGCCTGGACTGACCACGGACCGATCGCGGGATGGACCATCCGGCCAAGTCTGGAAAGATGAGGCCGACGATGACGTCGAACCCCCACACAAGGTCTAGGTCAGGGCCGTAAGCACCCAGTACGCCAACCCGCAGATACAAGGAGCGGACAGATGCCCATCGCAACCCCCGAGGTCTACAACGAGATGCTCGACCGGGCGAAGGCAGGCAAGTTCGCCTACCCGGCCATCAACGTGACCTCGACCCAGACCCTGCACGCTGCGCTGCGCGGCTTCGCTGAGGCCGAGAGCGACGGCATCATCCAGATCTCGACCGGCGGGGCCGAGTTCCTGGGCGGCCAGTACAGCAAGGAGATGGTCACGGGTTCCGTGGCCCTCGCCGAGTTCGCGCACATCGTCGCCGAGAAGTACCCGGTCACCGTCGCCCTGCACACCGACCACTGCCCCAAGGACAAGCTCGACGGGTACGTACGCCCGCTGCTCGCCGTGTCCGAGGAGCGCGTCAAGGCCGGCCGCAACCCGCTGTTCCAGTCGCACATGTGGGACGGCTCGGCGGAGACCCTCGCCGACAACCTCTCCATCGCCCAGGAGCTCCTGGAGCGCGCCCGCGCCGCGAAGATCATCCTCGAGGTCGAGATCACCCCGACCGGCGGCGAGGAGGACGGCGTCACCCACGAGATCAACGACTCCCTCTACACGACGGTCGACGACGCGATCCGTACCGCGGAGGCGCTCGGTCTCGGTGAGAAGGGCCGCTACCTGCTGGCCGCGTCCTTCGGCAACGTCCACGGCGTGTACAAGCCGGGCAACGTCGTGCTCCGCCCCGACCTGCTGAAGGAGCTGAACGACGGCGTGGCCGCCAAGTTCGGCAAGCCGGCCGGGTCCCAGCCGTTCGACTTCGTCTTCCACGGCGGCTCCGGCTCCACGGAGGAGGAGATCCGCACCGCGCTGGAGAACGGCGTCGTCAAGATGAACATCGACACCGACACCCAGTACGCCTTCACGCGTCCGGTCGCCGATCACATGTTCCGCAACTACGACGGCGTCCTGAAGGTCGACGGCGAGGTCGGCTCCAAGAAGACCTACGACCCGCGGACCTGGGGCAAGCTGGCCGAGGCTTCGATGGCCGCCCGTGTCGTCGAGGCGACGCAGAACCTGCGCTCGGCGGGCACGAAGATCAAGTAAGGCCCGCTGAGGCCGATTGCGGTGAGCCCGGTGCCACGGCACCGGGCTCGCTGTATACCTGGGGTCATGTCCGACGTCCGGCTGGCCTCGCCGCAAGGCAAGTGGATCCTGCTCACCACCGTCCTCGGCTCCAGCATGGCGCTGCTGGACTCGACCGTCGTCAACGTCGCCCTGCCGGCCATCGGCCGTGACCTGGACGCCGACCTCGCCTCCCTCCAGTGGACGGTCAACGCGTACATGCTGACGCTGGCCGGGCTGATCCTGCTCGGGGGTTCCCTCGGGGACCGGTACGGCCGCCGCAGGGTCTTCGTGGTCGGGGTGGTGTGGTTCGCGGCCGCCTCCCTGCTGTGCGGCCTCGCCCCGAACGTGGGCGTCCTCGTCGCCGCCCGGGCCCTCCAGGGGGTGGGCGGCGCCCTGCTCACACCGGGGTCCCTGGCCCTGATCCAGGCCTCCTTCCACCCCGACGACCGGGGCCGGGCCGTCGGCCTGTGGTCCGGGTTCGGCGGTGTCGGGGCGGCCGTCGGCCCCTTCGTGGGCGGCTGGCTGGTGGACGGGCCGGGCTGGCGCTGGGTGTTCCTGCTCAACGTCCCGCTGGCCCTGCTGTGCGCGCCGATCGCCGTACGGCACGTGCCGGAGTCGGCGGACGGCCGGTCCGACCACGGGCGCTTCGACGTGCTCGGCGCGGTCCTGGGCGCGCTGGCGCTCGCGCTGGTGACGTATGCGCTGATCGAGGCGCGTTCCGGGTTCGTGTTGGTCGCCGTCACGGCGGTCGCGGGCGTGGCCGCAGGGGTGGCCTTCGTCGCCGTGGAGAAGCGGCGCCCCGATCCGATGATGCCGCTCGGGATCTTCGCGTCCCGGCAGTTCACCGCGGTCAACCTGGTGACCCTGTGCGTGTACGGGGCCTTCGGCGGGTTCTTCTTCCTGGGTGCCGTCCAGCTCCAGGTGGTGGTCGGCTACTCGGCCCTCCAGGCCGGTACGGCCCTGCTGCCGACGACCGTCCTGATGCTGCTGTTCTCCGCCCGCTCGGGCGCCCTGGCCGACCGCATCGGGCCGCGCATCCCGCTCACCGTGGGCCCGCTGCTGTGCGCGGCGGGGATGCTGCTGATGCTGCGGGTCGGGCCGGGGGCGTCGTACCTGCTGGATGTGGTCCCGGCCCTCCTGGTCCTCGGCACCGGCATGGTCACGCTGGTCGCCCCGTTGACGGCGACCGTGCTGGGCTCGGTGGACGCCTCGCGGGCCGGGCTGGCCAGCGGCATCAACAACGCGGCCGCCCGGGCGGCGGGCCTGATCGCGGTGGCCGCACTGCCGCTGGTCACGGGGATGGGGGAGGAGGCGTACCGGTCGCCCACGGCGTTCGACAGTGCGTTCGAGCGGGCGATGGCGGTGTGCGCGGGGGTGCTCGTGGTGGGGTCTGTGGTGGCCTTCGCGACGGTACGGTCGCTGCCGCCGGGGTGTCGTCGGCCGGAGTGCCGTACGTACGGGGCCGTGCTGTCGCCGCCGCTGGAGGGGGAGAGGACACGGGGGCGACTGTCGTAGAGCGGCTGCAGGTGTGTTGTGGCTGGTCGCCCGTGCGGAGCCGCATATCGATACGGTCCCGCGCCCCTGGGCGGGTGCAGTGAGGCATGTCGAGCTGTACCCACGGTTCGGGGCGGCTCCGCCGCGTCTGCGCCACCGGCCCCCACGGACCCGTAGCGGGCAAGCCGTCCCCGGCGAGGGACACTGGACCCATGTCCATTCACGAGAACCTTCTCGGGGGCCCGCCCCCGACTCACCTCCCCGACGACCCGGAGCCGCGTGAGCTCCTGGCGAACGGCACCGCCCCCGCGGACGTCGCCGCGAAGTACCCGACCTCCTCGCTGGCCTGGGCGCAGCTGGCCGACGAGGCGTTCGACCGGGGCAGCGTCGTGGAGTCGTACGCCTATGCCCGTACGGGCTACCACCGCGGCCTGGACTCGCTGCGCCGCAGCGGCTGGAAGGGGCACGGCCCGGTGCCCTGGGAGCACGAGCCGAACCGCGGCTTCCTGCGCGCCCTGCACGCCCTCGCCCGTGCCGCGGGTGCCATCGGCGAGCAGGAGGAGTACGAGCGCTGCACGCAGTTCCTGAAGGACTCCTCGCTCACGGCGGCCGAGACGCTGGGCTGATCCGTCACCGTTCTCCGGGCCCGCCTGTGTGACCAGGCGGGCCTTGCCATTTCCGGGGAGCATGGAAGAGGATGCCCGGCGGGGACCGGGGCCCCGTGTCGGTAACGGCAGGGCGGACCGCTACCCGGAGTACACAGGAGACAGCGATGTCGTCCCACGAGGCTCAGGAAACGTACGAGCCGGAGACCCCGCATCTCGACTTCCAAGGCACGACGCCGTACGAGGACTACGTCAAGGCGGACGTGCTCACCCACCTCCAGCACACCCTCTCCGACGATCCCGGAGAGATGGTCTTCCTGGTCACGACCCAGGTCATGGAGCTGTGGTTCACCGTCATCGTGCACGAGTGGGAGACCGCGGCGGCCGCGCTGCGCTCCGACGACGTGCCCACGGCCGTTGCCGCGCTGAAGCGTTCCGTGCGGGAGCTGGAGGCGCTGAACGCGTCCTGGAAGCCGCTCGGCCAGCTGACGCCCGCGCAGTTCAACTCCTACCGCTCGGCGCTCGGCGAGGGCTCCGGCTTCCAGTCGGCGATGTACCGGCGCATGGAGTTCCTGCTCGGCGACAAGTCCGCGTCCATGCTCGTCCCGCACCGGGGCGCGCCCCGCGTCCACGCCGAGCTGGAGAAGGCGCTGCACGAGCCGAGCCTGTACGACGAGGTGCTGCGGCTGCTCGCCCGGCGCGGGCACGCGATCCCCTCCGCTGTCCTGAACCGGGACGTCTCACGCCGGTACGAGCCGTCGCAGGAGGTCGAGGCCGCCTGGACGGCTCTCTACTCCGGCCCCGAGCACGACGAACTCGCCCGCCTGGGCGAGGCGTTGACGGATGTCGCCGAGCTGGTGTGGCGCTGGCGCAACGACCATCTCGTCGCCACCCGCCGCGCGATGGGCTCCAAGACCGGCACCGGCGGCTCCGCCGGGGTGGCCTGGCTGGAGAAGCGCGCGCAGAAGAACGTGTTCCCGGAGCTGTGGACGGCGCGGTCCCATGTCTGAACTCGCCTTTAAGGCACAGGAGTTGGATGCAGGCGACGAACTGGCGCGCCTGCGCGCGCAGTTCGTCCTCGACGACGTGGTGTACCTGGACGGCAACTCGCTGGGCGCGCTCCCGGCCGCCGTCCCAAGGCGCGTCGAGGATGTCGTACGCCGCCAGTGGGGGTCCTTGCGGATCCGGTCCTGGGACGAGAGCGGCTGGTGGAGTGCACCCGAGCGGATCGGCGACCGGATCGCCCCGCTGGTCGGGGCGGAGGCCGGGCAGATCGTGGTCGGCGACTCGACCAGTGTCAACGTCTTCAAGGCACTCGTGGGTGCGGTGCGGCTCGCGGGCGGCCCGGCTGCCGGTCGTGACGAGGTGGTCGTCGACGCGACCACCTTCCCCACGGACGGCTACATCGCCGAGTCCGCGGCCCGGATGACGGGTTGCACCCTGCGGGCGGTGACCCCGGCCGAGGTGCCGGGCGCGCTGAGCGGCCGTACGGCGGCCGTCCTGCTCAACCACGTCGACTACCGCACCGGACGCCTGCACGACCTGCCCGGTCTCACGGCCGCCGTGCACGCGGCGGGCGCGATCGCCGTCTGGGACCTGTGCCACAGCGCGGGCGCCCTGCCGGTCGGTCTCGACGCGCACGGCGTCGACCTCGCCGTCGGCTGCACCTACAAGTACCTGAACGGCGGCCCCGGTTCACCGGCGTACCTCTATGTGCGCCGCGAACACCAGGACCGCTTCGACTCCCCGCTGCCGGGATGGACCTCGCACGCCGACCCCTTCGGCATGAGCCCGTCCTACGTTCCCGCCGAGGGTGCGCTGCGGGGCCGCGTCGGCACTCCCGACATCCTCTCCATGCTCGCGCTGGAGGCGGCGCTGGAGGTCTGGGACGGGGTCTCGGTCGAGTCGGTGCGCGCCAAGTCCCTCGCCCTGACGGACTTCTTCCTGGAGTGCGTCTCGTCGTACGTCGACGAGGGCCGCGTCGAGTGCGTGACCCCGCTGGCCCACGGGCAGCGGGGCAGCCAGGTCGCGCTGCGCTGCGCGGACGCGGGCGAGGTGATGAAGCGGCTCGTCGAGCGGGGTGTGGTGGGCGACTTCCGGCACCCGGACGTGCTGCGGTTCGGCTTCACGCCGTTGTACGTCGGGTTCGCGGACGTGGAGCGGGCGGCGCGGGTGCTGGCTCGGGTGCTGGGGGAGACGCTCGTCCGCTGACAGGTGTGTCGTGGTGTCGGGCCGGGGTGACGTACACCCCGGCCTTCGTCGCCGCCACCGCCGCGTCCGGGCACGTCATCGGCCTGATAGCGTCCCGGCCAACGGCCGGATTCTCCTCCAGGATGCTTCACGGTCCGTCAGATACGTTTCAGCGCTGAGAGGTTGGAGCATGCCGGACGACGCCGCAGAAGCCCGTGCCGTGGCCGAAGCCCGTGCCGTGGCCGAGGAGGAGTCGGCCTTCTCGCACCCGGCGGTCGACCCCGACGCCACCGCGGCGTACGGCGACGATCCCGACCAGGTGATCGACTTCTACGCCCCGCGCGTGGCGGTGTCCCCCGGGGGCGGTCTCGCGCCACTGGTGGTCGTCCTGCACGGCGGGGCGTGGCGGGCGCCGTACGACCGGCGGCATGTGACACCGTTCGCGGACTTCCTGGCCCGGCGGGGATTCGCGGTGGCCAATGTGGAGTACCGGCGGGGCGGGGTCTCCCTTCCGGGGCAGGACGCTGCCGCCGGCGCTGGTGACGGCGGCCCCGTCGCCGGGCGCTGGCCCGAGACCTTCGACGACGTGGCCGCCGCGATGGACGCGCTTCCCGGGTTCGTGCGGGAGTTCCTCCCGCAGGCCGATCCGCGCCGCATGGTGGTCACCGGTCACTCCGCGGGCGGCCACCTCGCGCTGTGGGCCGCGGCCCGGCACCTCCTGCCGGCCGACGCCGCGTGGCGCATCGACCGGCCGGCACCCCTGCGCGGGGTCGTCGCCCTCGCCCCGATCGCCGACTTCACGGTCGCCGACAAGCTGGACGTGTGCGGCGGGGCGTGCCGTCAACTCCTGGGCGGTGAGGAGGGGTTCAGCGCGCGCGTGCCGTACGCCGACCCGGCTCTGCTGCTGCCCACCGGCATCGCGACGACCCTCGTCCAGGGCCGCAGCGACACGGTCGTCCCGCAGGCGGTCGCCGAGGCGTACGCGGACGCGGCGGCCAAGGCGGGCGAGGTGGTCGGTCTGACCCTGCTGGAGGACGTCGGCCACTTCCCGCTGATCGACCCGGCGGCGGACGCGTGCGCGGTGGTGGCGGAGGAGATCGCGCAGTTGGCGTGGTGACGGCGGGCCCCGGCAGCCGTTTCCGCCCCTCCTGGGTGCTGTGTCCGCCCCTCCCGGTGATACCCGTAATACCTGAGAGCTACGGCGCCAAAGAGCTCCCTGGCGTGACGCGGACGACAGCCGTGGCTCCGTAACTTCCTTTGCAGGCAGGCCCGATGGCCGGGCGTGTCCGCAGGGGAAGGGGCGGGGACCGTGGGGAGCAGCTGGAGGGGCCGGCTCGAGCGCCGCCGCCGTGACGCGCGGCAGGACAGGGGAGAGGACCGGCGCTCCCCTCGTTGGCGCCGGGCCCTCCTCGCCACCGTCATCACCGCCGCGGTGGTGGTCCCGCTCTCCGCCGCCGCCCGCCCGGAGATCCCGGCCCCGCTCCCCGCGACCCTCCCGAAGCCCACCGCCACCAACCTCGACGAGATCTACGCCGCCAACAGCGCCGTCGCCGCCGAGGCCGCCCGCATGGCCGCGGCCCACGGCGACAGCCACCGCGCCGCGGCGGACCGGGAGCTGGCCGCCCCGAACCGCCACCTGCTGACCTTCGACGGCCGGGGCACCGGAAGGGCGACGGAGGTCTTCGGCGACCTCGCCCGCGCCGACCATGTGGCCGTCCTGGTCCCCGGCTCCGACACCTCCCTGGACACCTACGACCGCTTCCGGGCGACGGCGGCGTCCCTGCGGCGGCAGCTCACCGGCACCGCTGCCCACGGCACCCGGACCGCGGTGGTCGCCTGGCTCGGCTACCGCACCCCGGACACCGTCAGCACCACGGTCCTGACCACCGGCAGGGCCGACGAAGCGGCCCCCGACCTGCGCGCGTTCATAGGCCGGCTCCGGGGTGTCGTCGCCGGCGACACCACCGTCTCCCTCGTCTGCCATTCCTACGGCACGGTCGTCTGCGCGAGGGCCGCCGCCCACCTGGACATCGACGACCTGGCCCTCGTCGGCAGCCCCGGCACGGGCACCGGCACCGCCCCGGCCCTGCACACCCCCGCCCGGGTCTGGGCGGCCAGGGGCAAGGACGACTGGGTCGGCGAGGTCCCCCACGTCAGGAGCAATCTTTTCGGCGTCACCGTCGGCTTCGGCACCGACCCGGTCTCCCCGGCCTTCGGCGCCCGGGTCTTCGCCGCCGGAAAGGGCGGCCACAGCGACTACTTCAGCCCGGGCTCGGTCTCCCTGACCAACCTCGCCCGGATCGTCCTCGGCGACACCACGGAGGTGACCCGTGCCTGAGACCCACCACACCCGGGGCGGCGTACGCGCCGGCATACGTCACAGAGGTGACGGCATAGGCAGGGGTGCTCACGGCATACGCCAGGGCGTTCACGGCATACGCCGGGCCGCCGACCGGATCGACGAGGTGACACCTCCCGAGCGGGACCGTGCCGTCGACGCCCTGCGCGCCTTCGCGATCCTCGGTGTGGTCCTCGGCCACTGGCTGGTGACCGCCCTGGTCGCCGACGGGGGCGCCCTGCACACCGCGAGCCCGCTGCAGCACATGCCGTGGCTGGCCCCGATCTCCTGGGCGTTCCAGACGCTGGCCGTGTTCTTCCTGGTCGGCGGCCATGTGGCGGCGCGCGGCTACATCTCGGCACGGGCCCGCGGGACGACGTACGGCGAGTGGCTGACGAGCCGTCTGTCACGGCTGTTCAAGCCGGTGGTCGCGGTCCTCGCCCTGTGGACGGTGGCGGCGACGGCCCTGCTGCTGACGGGAGCCGAATTCGAGACGGTCCGCACGCTGGTCAAACTCGCCCTGTCCCCGATGTGGTTCCTCCTGGTCTTCAGCGCGCTGACGGCCGCGACCCCGCTGCTGCTGCGGCTCCATCCGCTGTGGCCGCTGGCCGTCGTCCTGCACGTGGACATCGTGCGCTTCGGGCTGGGTGGGCCCGACTGGCTCGGCTGGGTGAACCTGGCGGCCGGCTGGCTGGTGCCGTACACCCTCGGCGCGGCCTGGACGCGGGGCGAGCTGGAGGGACGGCACGTGGGATGGGTGCTGTTCGGGGGCGGTGCGGTGGCGACCGCGGTGCTCGTCGGGTGGGCGGGGTATCCGGCGCCGATGGTCGGCGTGCCCGGCGCCCAGGTCTCCAACCTGAACCCGCCGACGCTGGCCGCCGTCACCTTCGGTCTGGCCCAGTGCGGTCTGGCCCTGCTGCTGCGCGACCCGTTGCGCGGCGGCATGCGACGCCCCGTGGCCTGGGCGGCGGTGGCGCTGGTCAATCTCTCCGCGATGACGGTCTTCCTGTGGCACCAGACGGCGCTGATGGCCACCACGGCCACCGGCCTCGTCCTCGGCAGGCTCCCCGGTCTGCACACCGTGCCCGACTCACTGGGCTGGGTGCCGGCCCGGCTCGCCTGGCTGCCGGTGTTCGCCCTCGTCCTGGCGGTGTGCCGGTCGGCCTTCCGGTCCCTGGAGCAGGGACCGCGCCGGGCCGCGGACCGTCCGTCACGGGTGATCCGGGTTCACCGCCGTACCGATCGGGTGGCAACGGAGGAGGCGCGTCGTGCCTAGGGTGGTCGGCGTGAGGGAGACGGGGGTCCAGCAGGTGGTCGTGGGTCGGGTGCAGCGCTGGCTGCGGGTGCTGCGCGCCGACCTGTGCACGCTCCGGGCCGATCCGCTGCCGCCGTCCGTCTGGCTGCGCTGGCTGCCGCACGGTGTGCTGTGCATGGTGGCCTTCGGGGTCACGTTCGGCGCCGTGGCGCAACTCTCGGACAACGGCGGGGTGGGACACACACTCGCGTTCGCGATCGGTCTCGCACAGGGCGGCGCCGTCGTGTTCGCGCTGTGGCGGCCCGTCCCGGCGTGGTGGTTCTCGAACATGGCCATGGTGGTCGGCGCCATCGAGGTGCGCCGGCAGTTGCTGGCCGGTGGCGCCCACGACTTCACCTGGTCCTGGACCACCGGTGGACTCATCGGACACATGGCCGTGCTGCTGCTGCTCGCCCTGCGGGTGCCCACCCGTGTGGCCTTCGAGGCACTGGCGGTGACCCTGCTTCTCACGTACTTCATCGAGGGAGTGCTGGGCGCGGCCGACTTCCAGCCCACCGGGGTACTCGCGGCCACCCTGTTCGCCGTCGTGGTGGTGCTCGGCACCGCCCTGCGCGGTCGCCGTGAGGCCAGCAAGGCGCTCGTCGAGCAGACCACGCTCACCGCCGAGGAGCGGGCCCGCCGCACCCTGCTGGAGGAGCGCAGCCGGATCGCGCGCGAGCTGCACGACGTCGTCGCCCACCACATGTCCGTGATCTCGATCCAGGCGCAGGTCGCCCCGCACCTCGTCGAGAACCCGTCCGATGAGTTCCGCGAGAACCTCGACGGCATCCGGCAGAACGCGCTGGAGGCACTGACCGAACTGCGCCGGGTGCTCGGTGTGCTGCGGGCCGAGCACCCCGAGACGCCCGAGCAGGCCGCCGACCCCGCCACCGGCACCGCCCCGCACGCGCCGCAGCCCACGCTCGACCGGCTCGACGCGCTCGTGGAGAACACCCGGGCGGCCGGAACGGCCGTCGAGGTCGATGTGCAAGGTGCCCGGCGGCCGCTGCCGCCCGGCGTGGATCTGTCGGCGTACCGGATCGTGCAGGAGGCGCTGAGCAACGTCCTGCGCCACGCGCCCGGCGCGACCGCCTCCGTCGCGCTCGTCCACTACGTGCATGGGGTGGACGTGCGGGTCGTCAACTCGCGGCCCACCCGCAGCGTGCCGTCCTCCCCGGGCGCGGGGCACGGCCTGCTCGGCATGCGGGAGCGGGCCGCGATGCTCGGCGGCACCCTGCGCGCCGGCCCCCGCCCTGACGGCGGCTACGAGGTGGCCGCGTATCTTCCGACGGCACCCCCGGGCGCGCCCGACCAGCTCACCGACCCGAAGGACACCACCGCATGACGAGCGGCACGAGCGGCAGCATCCGCGTACTCATCGCCGACGACCAGCAGATGGTCCGGCAGGGCTTCAGCGTGCTGCTGGGCGCCCAGCCCGGCATCGACGTGGTCGGGCAGGCGGTCGACGGACTGGACGCGATCGCCAAGGTCGACGAACTCGTCCCGGACGTCGTCCTGATGGACATCCGCATGCCCGAGCTGGGCGGCATCGAGGCCACCCGCCGCATCACCGGGGAGCGCCCGGAGATCCGGGTCCTGGTGCTGACCACGTTCGACCTCGACGAGTACGTCTACGAGGCGCTGCGGGCCGGCGCCTCCGGGTTCCTGCTGAAGGACGCCTCCGCGGAGCAGCTCGCCGAGGCCGTGCGGGTGGTGGCGGCCGGGGACGCGCTGCTCGCGCCCGGCATCACCCGGCGCCTGATCGCCGAGTTCTCCCGTCTCGACAACCGGCCCCGCGCCCCCCTCAAGAGGCGGGTCGGCGAGCTGACCGAGCGGGAGACGGAGGTCCTCGCCCTGATCGCGCAGGGCCTGTCGAACGCGGAGATCGCCGAGCGGCTGGTCGTGGCCGAGCAGACGGTGAAGACCCACGTGGGGCGCATCCTGGTGAAGCTGGGCCTGAGGGACCGTACGCAGGCGGCGGTGTTCGCGTACGAGTCGGGGCTGGTGCGGCCGTCGGGCTACTGATCAGCGACCCTCCGGTACCCGTAGTACCTGAGAGGGATGCCGAAGGACCCGTCTCGTTGGTGACGACGGTGACAGCCGCCCACGCCTACCTTTTTGACTGTGACCGAGACGACCGAGACATACATGACACCCCCGCACGGCGACAGCGGCGAGTTCGACGCGTACCAGCCCCGCAGCCCGGAGTTCAGGGCCGCCGTGGACGCCCTGCGTGGCCTGCGGCAGGACTTGATCAGCAATGCCCTCGCCTATCGCCCGCTGCCCCCGATGCGCGTCGACAGGGGGCTCTCCCGCAGGTTGCCCGGCCGAGCGCGGGAGTACGCGGCCTGGACACCGCACGTGCTGATCACCGCGGCCGGCCTGCTCGCGATGCTCATCGGCTCGGCCAACAGTGACACCGGCGAGGTCACCAGTCTCTTCGTCGGCGTGCTCGCCCTGGCCCCGGTACTGCTGACCATGGTGCGGCCGGTCCTGGCCTTCTGGGTCTCGATGGGCGCGACCGCGGTCACCTACGCGGTGGCTTTCACCGCCTGGGACGAGTGGCCCTGGCTGGAGGGCAGCTTCGCCTGCCACCTCATGGTGCTCACGCTGGTGGCCATACGCACCAGGCCGCGCACAGCGGCGTGGATGTGGCTGCTGACCGGGGTCTACGGCCTGATGTGGGAGGGAGTCTTCAGCGGCGAGCACTACAACAGCTCCGACACGGTGCAGCTGCTGTTCGTCTCCGCCCTGTCCCTGCTCGCCGTCAGCGTCTGGCACATACGCCGTGACGCCCAGGAGACGGTGACCGCCCAGCAGACGGTGACCGCGCACGAGCGCTCCCGCCGCACCCTCCTGGAGGAGCGCACGACCATCGCCCGCGAGCTGCACGACGTGGTCGCCCACCACATGTCGGTCGTCGCCATCCAGGCGGAGGCCGCGCCCTACCGGGTGGAGAACCCGCCCCCGGAGCTGGAGAAGGCGTTCGCCACGATCCGGGAGAACGCGGTGGCGGCCCTGACCGAGCTGCGCCGGGTCCTCGGAGTGGTCCGCGCCGAGGACTACGAGGCACCGGACGCCCCGCAGCCCACCCTCGCCGACCTGGACGCCCTGCTCGGCAACGTGCGGGAGGCTGGCCTGAGCGTCGACAAGGCGGTCACCGGGGCGGTGCGCGAACTCCCGCAGGGCGTCGAGCTGTCGGCGTACCGGATCGTGCAGGAGGCACTGAGCAACACCTTGCGGCACGCCCCGGGGGCGAGCGCACGGGTCGAGATCGGATACGTCCTGGGCGGCCTGGGCCTGCGCATAGTCAACGGCCCGCGGCCCGAGCTGTCGCTGCTGAAGCCCTCGCCCGGCGCGGGCCACGGCATCACCGGCATGCGGGAGCGGGTCTCCATGCTGAACGGCGAGATGACGGCGGGCGCCACGGACGAGGGCGGGTACGAGGTGGCGGTGTTCCTCCCGGTGCCGCTCAGGGACGAGGGTGAAGCATGACGATCCGGGTCCTGGTCGCGGACGACCAGATGATGGTCCGTGAGGGCTTCTCCGTCCTCCTGAACGCGATGCCGGGCATCGAGGTGGTCGGCGAGGCCGTCAACGGCCGTGAGGCGGTGGACCGGGTCCGTGAACTCGCCCCCGACGTGGTCCTGATGGACATCCGGATGCCTGAGCTGAACGGCATCGAGGCGACCAGGGAGATCGTCGCGGCGGACGGCACGGCGAAGGTCCTGGTCCTGACGACCTTCGACCTCGACGAGTACGTCTACCAGGCCCTGCGCGCGGGAGCCTCGGGCTTCCTCCTCAAGGATGCCTCGGCCCGTCAACTCGCCGAGGGGGTAAGGGTGGTGGCCTCCGGGGAGGCCCTCCTCGCCCCCTCCGTCACCAGACGCCTGATCACGGAGTTCTCCAAACTCGCCGAGTCCCCGAGGCTCATGGCCTCGGCCCACACGGCCTACGGCGACCTCACCGACCGCGAGACGGAGGTCCTGATCCTCATCGCCCAGGGCCTGTCGAACTCGGAGATGGCCGAGCGCCTGATGGTCGCCGAGTCGACGATCAAGACCCACGTCAGCCGCATCCTGGTGAAGCTGGGGTTGCGGGACCGCACCCAGGCGGCGGTGTTCGCGTACGAGGCGCGGCTGGTGACGCCGGGATAGCGGGCGCGCAGAGGTCCTCTTGGCGACGTGGTGCGGCGTCAGTCCTCCAGGCGGACCGGCATCAGCATCGAGAAGCCGCTCTCGTCGTCGGGTCGGCGGATCGCGATCGGGGCCGTGGGGGCCGTGAACTCCAGGACCAGCCGGTCGCGGCCACCGGCGGCCAGCGCGTCCAGCAGGAACTCGCGGTTGACCGCGACGCGGTCCGGGCCGCCGGCGTCGGCGTCGGAGCAGAGGGCCACCGTGCCGTGGTCCGTCACCCTGAGCACGCTGAGGTCATGCGTTCCGGTCTCGTCGCGGCGGACAGGGCCTGTCTCCAGGGCCTCCCGGAAGTCCGCGACCTCGACGAGGGCGCGGCGGTCACCGGCCTGGGGGAGGAGACGACGGTAGTCGGGGAAGTCGTGGTCGAGACACTGGCCGGCCGCCTGCCTGTCCCCGGCCTCCAGCGTCACGCGGTCCCCGTCGAGGGAGAGCCGCACGGACCCCTCTCCGTGCGCCAGCGCCCGCATCGCGTCGGCGAGCGGGGTGGGCACGATGACCTGTACCCGGCTCCCGTCATGCCCGTCATGCCCGTCATGCCCGTCGTGCCCGTCGACGCTGGCCCGCGCGACGGCCATGCGGTACCGGTCGGTGGCCACGAGATGCAGGGCCTTGCCCTCGATGTCGAACAGAACCCCGCCGAGCATGGGCAGTTCCGGGTCGGTGCTCGCCGCGAAACGGACGGTGTCCAGCGCGGCCGCCAGCTCGGACGCGGCGAAGGTCAGCCGGACGGTGCCGGCACGGAGCGACGTCATGAGGTTCTCCCGTTGATCGAGTAGGGCGCGGAGTGCGGAGAACTCGGTGCGGGCATCGGACAGCCCCAGTTCGAGGCGGTGCAGATGGGCCGTGAGCAGTTTCCGGACCAGATCGGTGTCCGCCCCGGACCAACTGGCCAGCACCAGCCTGATGTCCGCCAGCGGCATCCCGGCCCGGCGCAACCCGGCCAGCAACCGGGCCTCTTCGAGCTGCTCGGGCTCGTACCAGCGGTACCCGCTCACCGGATCCACCCAGGCCGGCACGAGCACACCGGCACGGTCGTAGAACCGCAGGGCGCTCACCCCCAGCCCGCTGTCGCGAGCCATCTCGCCAATGCTGCGCATGTCGTTCTCCACGGCCTGAACTCTGGGCCCTGCACAAGGTCGAGGGTCAACCCGGCTCAGTGGGGACCGGCGGGCGAGGTGCCACCGCTGCTCGTTCAATCGCGGGTGGGGTCTGTTTCCTGGACCAGGCGGAGTTCAGGCGAGCTTCTTCAGCTGCGCCTCGATGACGTCCTGGGGGACGGTCGGGGGCCCGAAGGGGCTCAGGGACATGAAGGTGGCAACGGTGGACTCGCGGCGGACGACCAGGACGGTGACGGGGATGCTGGGTCCCCCGCTGACGACCACCTGGGTGGCGTCGAAAGCCAGGGTTTCGTCCCCGTAGCCGGAAACCGACCGGGCCTGAGTATCGGAATAGCCCAGACCAGGACCAGGGTGGGCAGGGGACGGGCGCATCTCGGCGGTGGCGCACTTCGGCAGAGCCGTACGCAGATCGGTCATAACCGTGCGGGCGTCGGCAAGGGTGTAGGACGTCAGGCTGACACTGGCGTGCTGCCCGAGATCGTCGGAGTCGGACACGACGTCCTGGCTGACCTGGGCCGTGAAATCCCGCAGGCCACCCAGTTGTGCGGCCGCGTACACGGCTTGGCAGGGTGCGGGCGTGACGGCGCGGTAATCCGTGAGCACGTCACGGTCCACCGGCCTGCCCTGGCCCGTGACGGTTGTGACGGTGTAGCCGGGGACGTCGTCTGCGGTGAGCGCCAGGCGGTCGAGGCTCTTTTGATCGAGCCTGCTCCCGGAGGCGGAGGATCCGGCTGACCGTGGCGGCGCCGAGCTCGCCGGGGATGTGGACCCGGCAGCCGCAGACTCCTTGGGTCCCCCGGCGTGACCTCCGCTGTCCGTACCGCACGCGCCGGCCAGTGCCAGCACTGACACGACACCCACCGCCGCGACGAAGGATCTCCCTGCCGTAGAAGCGTTCACCATTGCCCCCGTCCCCGGGCGCCCATCCGGAGCACCCACACAAGAAACCCCGGCGTGCGCCGGGGCCGAAACTCTCCGGAGCCTAGCGGGGGAAGTGGTGAAATGGCCTTCGGCCGACTCGATTTGAGATCGGGAGGCAAGCCGGCGGCTGGCGTGCCGTGCGCTTACCGCACGGGCGACTTCAAGGCCACGTCCCTGGCGGCCTCATCGACCTGGAACTCCGATCTGAGTAGCGGCTCCCCCTCAAGGGAACGACGGCCGGGCGCCCGGATTCATCGAGTGCAAGTACAAAAGCACTACCGGCCCCACACCGGGCAGGACCCCGACCCAACCTCCCCCAACCCCCGCGTGGGCATCCTCGGGCTTCGCGGGGATCTCTCGCATATAACACCTGAGCCATATAGCATCGACGCTATGGCCGGTGAGCGGTACACGATCGAGATCGAGCCAGAGGTCCGCCTCTGGCTGGAGAACCTACCCGCCCACCACTACGTGATAGCCGAGCAGAAGGTCGATCGCCCTGCCGAGAACGCGACCACCCTCGGTGAGCCCTACAGTCGCCATCTCGGCGGCAAGCTCCGAGAGCTGCGTTTCGACCTCGGCGACAACGCTCAGCGCATCACCTACTGGCTCGCCCCGGACCATCGTGTCGTCCTGCTGACCGTCTTCCGTAAGACGAAGATGCGCGAAACGGCGGAGGTGGACCGCGCCCGCGCTGTCCAGGCCACATGCGAAGCCAGCCACGCACCGGCCACCGAGCACGACATCTACAGCCGCCCGATCAAGGAGGAACTGCCGTGAACCACGCTGAGTGGAAGACCCGCCGCCACCGCAAGCTCCTCGGTGAAACAGTGGAGGAGAACACCGAGTACGACCGCCTGTACGAGGAGGCCGAACTGGCCCATGACCTCGGTCAGCTGGTCTACGACCGGCGAACAGGCTTGGGCCTGTCGCAGACCGAACTCGCTGAACGCTGCGGGATGAAGCAGCCCCAGATCTCCCGGATCGAGGGCGGCGGCACCGTCCCCACCATCCCGCTGCTGCGACGTCTGGCACGCGCCCTCGACGCCGACCTGACCATCGAACTCACGCCGCACCACCATGCGGCCTGATCGACCCGCCAAGACCGGCGCCCCGGAGATGTGACCTGGTCAGTGACGGATCGGCAGGCAGCTGGGAGACATCAGGCAGTGCGGTGGTCCACCTGATCACCGTGGTAGCCCCTGTGCTCTGCTACGACCCCCGCCTTCACCGCCCTCATCGACCACCTGAAAGAACACCCCTGGTCAGAAGCCCGTCTCCCGGGCTAGCGTCCGCGTATGACCGCCTTCGATCCCTGGGACCCGGCGTTTCTCGCCGACCCCTACCCCGCCTACGCAGAGCTCCGCGCCAAGGGCCGGGTGCAGTACTACGAGCCCACCGACCAGTGGCTCGTCCCGCACCACGCCGACGTCTCCGCGCTGCTCAGGGACCGCAGGCTCGGGCGGACGTACCAGCACCGGTTCACGCACGAGGACTTCGGGCGTACCGCACCGCCGGCGGAACACGAGCCGTTCCACACGCTCAACGATCACGGGATGCTCGACCTGGAGCCCCCGGACCACACCCGGATCCGGCGTCTGGTGTCGAAGGCGTTCACGCCGCGTACCGTCGAGCAGCTGCGGCCGTATGTGACCGACCTGGCCGGTGAGCTGGTGGACCGGCTCGTCGCGAAGGGCGGCGGTGATCTGCTGACCGATGTCGCCGAGCCGCTTCCCGTCGCCGTGATCGCCGAGATGCTGGGGATCCCGGAGGTGGACCGGGGGCCGCTGCGGCCCTGGTCGGCGGACATCTGCGGGATGTACGAGCTCAATCCGCCGGAGGACGTGGCGGCGCGGGCCGTACGGGCGTCGGTCGAGTTCTCCGACTACCTGCGCGACCTGATCGCCGAACGGCGCAAGGAGCCCGGGGACGACCTGGTCTCGGGGCTCATCGCCGCGTACGACGAGGGTGACCGGCTCACCGAGCAGGAGATGATCTCCACCTGCGTCCTGCTGCTCAACGCCGGTCACGAAGCCACCGTGAACGCCACGGTCAACGGCTGGTACGCCCTGTTCCGGAACCCGGAGCAGCTGGCCGCCCTGCGCGCGGACCACTCCCTCGTCCCGCGGGCCGTCGAAGAGCTCATGCGCTACGACACCCCCCTCCAGCTCTTCGAACGCTGGGTCCTGGACGAGATAGAGATCGACGGGACGACCATCCCGAGGGGCGCCGAGATCGCCCTGCTCTTCGGCTCCGCCAACCACGACCCGGCCACCTTCCCGGACCCGGAGCGCCTCGACCTCACCCGCGCCGACAACCCGCACATCTCCTTCAGCGCCGGCATCCACTACTGCATCGGCGCCCCCCTGGCCCGTATCGAACTGGCCGCCTCCATGACGGCCCTGCTGGAGAAGGCCCCGGCGCTGACCCTGGCCGCGGAGCCGCGGCGCAAGCCGAACTTCGTGATCCGGGGGCTGGAGGGACTGAGCGTCCACACCGGTACACGCGGCTGAGGCAACAGCCGTTACTCAGGCCGCAGTTGAGTACGCGCGCTCATACCCGGCGCTCGCCGCGCGACCAGTATGGGGTGCACGGCGCCGACGAGGGCGCCGGTGGGATCCAACTGAGCCTGTAGGAGAATTTCTCATGTCGCGTCGCATCGTCGTCTCCGTCGCTGCCGGTGTCGTCGTCCTCGGAGGTGCCGGTGCCTTCGCCCTCGCCTACGCCGGGGACCAGTCGCCGACGCTGGCGCACAGCACCGCCCGCTACACCGCTCCCGCCGCCGACCGCGACGGCTCGTTGACCTTCACCACCGACGTCACGGCGTCCTCCGATGTCAAGAGCGTGAAGGTGCTGGCCTGGCCGGCGAACTCGGAGTTCGCGAAGAAGGGGCTGACGGCCAAGGACATGGCCGGTGTCGAGTCGGCCGTCTGCAAGTCCTCGGGCGGGGACGTCGAGCGGTGCACCTACAAGGTCGCCGTCACCCGCGCCGATGCCGAGGGCTCCCCGAAGGGCCAGTGGCACGTGGCCGTCCTGGTCACCGCCAAGGACGGCGACACGACCCTGGACACCAAGGCGGCCGACTTCAAGAAGGTGGCCTGAGCCGGACGCACTGATCCGGACGTACCGCGTCCCGTCTGTGATCGGGCCCCGTGCCCCGCACGCACAGGGCCGCCCGGTCAGTCCTCCTGGGGCCGTCGCCGGCCTGTCAGCCGCACCAGCAGAGTGAGGACCAGGAGGGGCAGAAACGCTCCCCCCAGCAACACGAACGGCAGTTCCGTGAAAAGGACCGAGAGGTCCATACCCTCGTTCTCGAAGGCATCGCCCAGGTGGCGCCGGGTGCGGGACGTGGACAGCCACAGCAGGGGGGCCGAGGTCGCCCCCGCCGCCGACAGCGCGCAGCCCCCGCAGGTCATTCCGTCCATTCGCCGCTTCATGCCTGAAGGGACGAGCATTGCCCGGCACGTGGTTCAGGTCGTCAGATCCCGGCGCCGCAATCCCACCAGGCCCCCGGCCACCAGTACTCCCGCCAGCCCGAGCAGGACCAGTACCGGCCCCCACTCCATCTCTCCTCCCGGCAGCTTCGGCAGGTGGCCGAAGGGGGAGAGGTCCAGCACCGCCTGCGGGACGTCCAGCGCCGGGCCGACCCAGCCGATCAGCAGCACCGCCCCGGCGACTCCCCAGGCCAGGGGAGCGACGCGCGGGGCCAGGCCGTACAGCAGGACCGCCAGTCCGCCGACAACCCACACCGCGGCCACCTGCACCAGGCACGCGCCGAGGACGGGACCGACCTCCTTGCCGTAGCCCACGGCGAAGCCGAGACCCGCCAGCAGCATGATGAGCGCCGAGCCTCCGAAGGCGATCACCAGGTGGCCCGAGGCCCACCGCAGTCGGCCCACTGCGTTCGCCAGCACCGGTTCCGCCCGCATCGACGTCTCCTCGCCGTGCAGCCGCAGGACCGAGGCGACGACGTACAGCGCGGCCACCAGCCCCAGCATCCCCGTCATCGAAGCGAGGAAGGCATCCGTGATGCCGGACCGCCCGCCCATCCGCTCGAAGACCTCGCGGGCCTTCTCGTTGTCGCCGACCAGGTCGGCCACGCCGTCCGTGAGGCCGCCGTAGACCACCCCGGCGAGGAAGAAGCCGACCGACCAGCCGAGCACGCTGCCTCGCTGGAGCCGCCAGGCCAACGCTCCTGCCGTGCTCAGGCGGCCGACAGAAGGTCCCGGGCGCGTCGGCGCGAAGCTCATGCCCGCGTCTCTGCGGCCCGCGAGGACGTAGGCCAGTGCGCCCTGGCCCGCGCTCGTCGCCGCGAACAGCAGCAGCACCCACCAGCGTTCACCGGCGAAGGGGCGCAACTGCGACAGCCAACCGAGCGGCGACAGCCAGGTCAGGACGGACGACCCGTCGGTGGACGCCGCGTCCCCCGACGCCCTCAGTACGAAGGCCACGCCCAGCACTCCCGCCGTAAGGCCCCGAGCCAGCCGCGCGCTCTCCGTCAGCTGCGCCACGATCGCGGCCGTCGTGGCGAAGAGCATGCCCACGGCCCCCAGCCCCAGGCCGAGCGCCAGGGCACCACCCACTCCCTGGCCCGCCAGGCCCGCCGCGACCAGCAGTGCCAGCACACCGCTCGCGACCGCCGCCGCCAGCAGCGCGGCCGTCAGTGAGGCGCGACGCCCCACCACGCCGGAGGCGATCAGCTCGTGCCGCCCGCTCTCCTCCTCGTCACGGGTGTGGCGTACGACGACCAGGAGACCGGTGACGGCCGCGAGCGCCCCCGCGTAGACGCCGACGCGCCAGGCGGTGAGGGCGCCGAGGGAGTCGTCGAAGGCGGGGCCGATCAGCGCGCGGAAGGAGGAGTTGGTGGCCACCTGGTGCAGCAGGTCGGCGCGCTCGGCCTCGGTGCCGTACATGCCCTTGAGGGTGTTCGGCATGGACAGGACCATCAGGGTGTTCACCGCCACCCACACCGGGATCATCAGCCGGTCGCGGCGCAGGTTGAAGCGGAGCAGGACGCCCGTACCCACGAGGGAGGTCATGACGCCGCCCCCTCGTTCTGGTAGTGCCGCAGGAACAGTTCCTCGAGAGTGGGGGGTGTCGAGGTCAGGGACCGTACACCGGACTCGGTCAACGACCGGAGTACGGCGTCGAGTTTGTCCGTGTCGACCTGGAGCCGGACCCGGCGGTCCTGGACGTCGAGGTCGTGGACGCCGGGCAGATGGGCCAACCCGTTGGGGGGACCGGCCAGTTCAGCCGCCACACTCGTCCGCGTCAGGTGGCGCAGGTCGGCCAACGAACCCGTCTCGACCGTCCGACCGCGCCGGATGATGCTCACCCGGTCGCACAACTCCTCGACCTCGCTGAGGATGTGGGACGACAGCAGGACCGTACGGCCGCGCTCCCGCTCCTCCTCGACACAGCGTTGGAAGACCTCCTCCATCAGCGGATCCAGGCCCGAGGTCGGCTCGTCCAGGATCAGCAGATCCACGTCCGAGGCGAACGCGGCGACCAGGGCGACCTTCTGGCGGTTGCCCTTCGAGTAGGTACGGCCCTTTTTCGTGGGGTCCAGTTCGAAGCGCTCGATCAGCTCGGCACGCCTGTCGGGATCGAGTCCGCCGCGGAGACGGCCGTAGAGATCGATGACCTCGCCGCCGGAGAGGTTGCGCCACAGCGTCACGTCCCCGGGGACGTAGGCGATCCGGCGGTGCACCTCGACCGCGTCGGCCCACGGGTCGAGGCCGAGTACCTGCGCGGCGCCGGAGTCGGCGCGCAGCAGGCCGAGCAGGACGCGGATGGTGGTGGACTTGCCGGCGCCGTTGGGGCCGAGGAAGCCGTGCACCTCGCCGGTGGTCACCTCCAGGTCGAGGCCGTCGAGGGCCCGGGCGCCGCCGAACGACTTGTGGAGACCGGAGACGGTGATTGCCTTCGTCATGCTTCGGAACGTACGCTTCTTTCAGAAATTTGTGAAGTTAAGGAAGCGTGTGAATCCCCGTTAGGCTGGTGGCCATGACGGAGTCCAAGGCGGGGCAACGGGACCCGGAGGCGGTCTCACGGTTCGTGGAGCGGTTCGCGGCGCAGCTCGTCGAGGCGGGGCTGCCGCGGATGCCGGCGCGGGTCTTCTCCGCGCTGCTCGCATCCGACAGCGGTGCGCTGACCTCCGCGGAGCTGGGCGGGCAGCTTCAGATCAGCCCGGCGGCCGTCTCGGGGGCGGTGCGCTACCTGGCGCAGGTGCACATGCTGTCGCGCGAGCGGGAGCCCGGCTCGCGGCGGGAGCGGTACCGGGTCCACTCCGACCAGTGGTACCAGGCGGTCACCAACCGTGAGGCGATCATCAAACGCTGGGAGGACGCCCTGCGCGAGGGGGTGGCCAGCCTGGGTGCCGAGACTCCGGCGGGGCACAGGCTGGCCGAGACCCTGGCGTTCTTCGAGTTCATCGAGAAGGACGTCGCCGAGATGATGGAGCGATGGCTGGCCCACCGCGCCAAGCTCTTCGGGACCTAGGGCCCTTCTGATGGATCTCCGCGGCGTCGCGACGCCCGGCACGCACGCTCACCGCCGCACGCTGATCGCACGCACCGAACGCCGCTCCGTCTTCCACGGAGATCCATCAGAAGGGCCCTGGACCCGGGCCGGCTACCGCTCCTTCGTCTCCTCCAGCACCGTCCGCCCCAGCAGCAGATACCGCTCGGGCGACCGCCGCTTCAGGTACTGCGCGTATCCGATGCCCAGGGCCGCGACCGCCGCCACCAGCCACGGCGTGGCCTTCAGGACCAGGGAACCGGACTCCGTGCCGGCCGCCGCGCTCATGTTGGAGACCAGCAGGACGACCACGGCGAGCATGGCGATGCCGCCGACCAGCGGGGCCGTGAGGGTCCGGAACCAGTGGCGGCTCTCCGGGTGGTGCGTGCGGAAGTACGCCAGCACCGCGAAGGAGCACACGGCCTGCACGATCAGGATGGCCATGGTGCCGAGGATGGCGAGCAGGACGTACGTGCCGCTGTACGGGTCCTTGCCGGCCGCCCAGAACGCCAGCAGGAGTACGGCGGTCACGACTGTCTGGACCAGGCCCGCGACGTGCGGGGAGCCGTGCCGGGGATGGGTGCGGCCGACCGTGTTCTTCAGCGAGGGCAGCACGCCCTCGCGGCCCAGCGCGTACATGTAGCGGGCGGCGCAGTTGTGGAAGGCCATGCCGCAGGCCAGCGAGCCGGTGATCATCAGCCACTGCATGACGTCGACCGCCCAGTGGCCGACGTACTGCTCGGTCGGGCCGAAGAAGAGCTGGAGGGGGTTGTCGGTGGCGACCTTGACGGCGTTCGACTCGCCGGTGCCCGAGATGGCCATCCAGGAGACGAACACGTAGAAGACGCCGACGCCCAGGACGGAGATCATCGTCGCCTTGGGGATGATCTTCTTCGGGTTGCGGGACTCCTCGCCGTACATCGCCGTCGACTCGAAGCCGACCCACGACCAGAAGGCGAAGAACAGACCGAGGCCGGCCGAGGTGCCCTTGAAGGCGTTGACCGGGTTGACCGGGTCGAGGCTGAAGCCGTTCGGGCCGCCGCCGTGGAAGGCGACCGAGACCGCCATCGCGGCGAGGATCGTCACCTCGGTGGCGAGGAGGACGACGAGGAGCTTCTCGGCGACCGAGACACCGAACCAGGTGCCCACCGCGTTGACCGCGAGCATCAGGATCGCGAACGCCCACCAGGGGATGTGCACCCCGGTCTGGTCCTTCAGCGTGCCCGTCGCGAACGTCGAGAAGATGCCGATGAGCGCCGGCTCGAAGACGACGTACGCGAAGGTGGCCAGCAGTCCCGACGCGAGGCCCACCGTGCGGCCCAGGCCGTAGGAGATGAAGCCGTAGAAGGCGCCCGTCGAGGTGATGTGCTTCGCCATCGAGGTGAAGCCGACGGAAAAGATTGCCAGGACGACCATTGCGACGAGATAACTCGCGGGCGCCCCGATGCCGTTGCCCGCCGACACCATGAAGGGCACGTTGCCCGTCATCGCGGTGATCGGCGCGGCGGTCGCCACGGCCATGAACACCACGCCCAGCAGGCCGATGGCGTTGGGCTTCAGCCGGTGAACCGTGCCTTCCTCTTCTGTGTTCGCCGCCGGGGCGACTCCCTCGTCCACTGCCATCGGGTGGCCCCTCTCCTTGTCCGTCCACTACGTTCCGAACCGGAACTCTGTAGACCGAATAAGTCGGGCAAGGGTCTCGGGGCGTTAAATGTTTGTCAACCAGACCTTTAGAAATCTGACCGCAACACGCGGCTCGTAGCGTCCTCGCCATGAGCTACACGTCCGTACTCGGCGGTCGACACCACCGCTTCGACACCCTCGCCCGTCTGCTCGCCGCCGCGAGTCCCGAACGCTCCGGCGACCGGCTGGCCGGACTCGCGGCCGCCTCCGAACAGGAGCGGGTGGCCGCGCGCTGGGCGCTGGCGGACGTACCGCTGGCCACGTTCCTGGCCGAGCCGCTGATCCCGTACGAGACGGACGACGTGACCCGGCTGATCCTCGACACGCACGACGCGGCGGCCTTCGCCCCGGTGGCGGGGCTGACGGTGGGCGAGTTCCGGGAGTGGCTGCTGTCCCCCGGCGCCGACGCGGAGGCGCTGGCCGCCCTCGCGCCCGGGCTCACGCCCGAGATGGTCGCCGCGGTCTCCAAGCTGATGGGCAACGCGGACCTGGTCGCGGTGGCCCGCAAGGTGCGCGTGGTCACCGCGTTCCGCTCGACGATCGGGCTGCCGGGACGGCTGGCGACCCGGCTCCAGCCCAACCACCCGACCGACGACCCGGCGGGCGTGGCCGCGGCCCTCCTCGACGGACTGCTGCTCGGCTCCGGCGATGCGGTGATCGGCATCAACCCGGCCACCGACAGCCCGAAGGCCGTACGGGACCTGCTGGAACTGCTCGACGGCGTGATCCAGCGATACGCCATCCCCACCCAGTCCTGCGTGCTGTCCCATGTGACGACGAGCGTGGACCTCATGGCTCGGGGCGCCCCGGTGGACCTGGTCTTCCAGTCGATCGCGGGGACGCAGGCGGCGAACGCGTCCTTCGGGGTGACGCTGGGGCTGCTCGACGAGGCGTACGAGGCAGCCCTCGCCCTGGAGCGGGGCACGGTCGGCCAGAACGTCATGTACTTCGAGACCGGGCAGGGCAGCGCCCTGTCGGCGGGCGCGCACCACGGGGTGGACCAGCAGACGGTGGAGGCGCGGGCGTACGCGGTGGCGCGGCGCTACGACCCGCTGCTCGTGAACACGGTCGTCGGCTTCATCGGCCCGGAGTACCTCTACGACGGCCGGCAGATCCTGCGCGCCGCCCTGGAGGACCACTTCTGCGGCAAGCTGCTCGGCCTGCCGATGGGCCTCGACATCTGCTACACCAACCACGCCGACGCGGACGACGACGACATCGCCACGATGCTCACCATGCTCGGCGTGGCCGGCGCGTCCTTCGTGATCTGCACCCCGGGCGGCGACGACATCATGCTCAACTACCAGTCCGCCTCCTACCACGACGCGTTGTACCTCCGGGAGGTCCTGGGCCTGCGCCCGGCACCGGAGTTCGAGAGCTGGCTCGACTCGATCGGGCTGCTGGACGAGAAGGGCGGGATCCGGGAGACGACCGGGGCGACCCACCCGCTGACGGCCATCGGGAAGGAGCTGGCGGCATGAGCGAAGTGGCCGTACAGGCAAGTGACGAAGTGGCCGTACAGACAAGCGAGTTGTGGTCGTCGCTGCGGCAGCGCACCCAGGCCCGCATCGGCCTCGGCCGGGCCGGCTCGGCCCTCCCCACCCGGCACCGCCTCGAACTCCAGGCGGCGCACGCGGCCGCCCGGGACGCCGTGCACTCACCGTTCGACCCCGACGTGATCGCGGCGGGTCTGACCGGGACGCCGACCGTACGGGTGCGCAGCTCGGCTCCGGACCGGCTCACCTACCTCCAGCGACCGGACCTGGGCCGCCGCCTCGATGCCACGGACCGGGCCCATCTGCCCGTGGGGGAGTGGGGCGTGGTCTTCGTCGTCGCCGACGGGCTGTCCAGCCGGGCGGTGCACGAGCACGCGGCGGCCGTCGTACGGCGGACGGTGGAGCGTCTGCCGTCGTGGTCCGTCGCTCCCGTCGTCCTCGCCGAGCAGGCCCGCGTGGCGCTGGGTGACGACATCGCCTCCGCGATGGGGGCGGACATGGTGGTGGTGCTGGTCGGGGAACGTCCGGGGATGTCGGCGGCGGACTCGCTGGGCGCGTACCTGACGTACCGGCCGGTGCCGGGCGTGACGACCGACGCCGACCGCAATTGCCTGTCCAACATCCGGCCTCCGATGGGGCTCTCCTACGAGGGGGCGGCGGCAAAGCTGGCGGGACTGATGGCGCGGGCACGGGAACTCGGGGCCACGGGGGTGGCCCTGAAGGACGAGTCGGACGTGGCGGTGCCACTGGCGTAGGGGCGCTCAGCGAGTCGCCGACCAGGCGGGAAGTACAGCCTGCTGTACCCCGAACCGGGCGGACTGCGGGATCGGCCCAGGGGGGTCCTGGTCCATAGCGTCGGTGTGGTGACGGCAGGAGCCGTACGCCTGGCGCGAGTTGAGGAAGCGCGATGACGCACCCGAACCCCTACCGGATGACCGACCCGCCCGCCGACAGCCCGTCCGCCGACGCCCCGAGCGGCGTCTCCCGCGGGGACGTCCTGCGCTCCGTGCTGTGGGCGGTGGTGGTGGTCAGCACCGTCGCCAACATGGCCGCCTCCTTCGGCGGTGCCCGCACCTGGGTGCACCTGCTGTGCGGTGCCGTCACCGTGCTCTGTGCCGGCACCCTGGTCGTGCGCAACCTGCGGGGACACAAGTGAGCGCCCCCGTCGTGCCGCTCACCGCGCGGCAGACGCCCGCCATCGCGCTGGAGCGGGTGAGCAAGACGTACGCGGGCGGCGTACGGGCCCTGGACGACGTGTCGCTCAGCGTGCGGCGCGGCACGTTCCTCGCCGTGATGGGGCCCTCCGGCTCCGGCAAGAGCACCCTGATGCACTGCGCCGCCGGGCTCGACTCCCCGACCACGGGCAGTATCCGCATCGACGGCCACGAGATCGCCGGGCTCAACGAGACCCGCCGCACCGAACTGCGCCGCGAGCGCGTCGGTTTCGTCTTCCAGGCCTACAACCTGATCCCCTCGCTCAGCATCGAGGACAACATCACGCTGCCGCTGCGCCTCGCGGGCCGCCGTCCCGACGCCGACTGGCTGCGCACCCTCGTCGAGCGGGTCGGTCTGGCCGACCGGCTCACCCACCGCCCGGCCGAGCTCTCCGGCGGTCAGCAGCAACGGGCCGCCGTCGTACGGGCGTTGGCGGCCCGCCCGGCCGTCGTGTTCGCGGACGAGCCGACCGGCGCGCTCGACCTGCGCAGCGCCCACCAGGTCCTCGACCTGCTGCGCGCCCTCGTCGACGACCTGGGGCAGACGGTCGTGATGGTCACCCACGACCCCGCCGCCGCGGCCCAGGCCCACCGCACCCTCGTCATGGCCGACGGCTGCGTGGTCGACGCCCTGGACGCGCCCACCGCGCCCGAACTCGCGGACCGGCTCGTCGCGTTGGCGGGGCGGTAGCACGATGTTCCACCTCGCGGTCCGCATGGCCGCCCACCGGATCACCGCCCTGCTCGCCGTGGCCTGCGCGGTCCTCGGCGGCGCCACGCTCATCACGGCCACCGCCGTCCTCGCCGAGTCCGGCCTGCGCTCCCACCTGCCGCCCGGCCGCCTCGCCGGCGCGGACGTCGTGGTGGCGGCCGACCAGGAGTTCCGTCCGAGCGGCGACCTGCCCCTCGCCCTGCCCGAGCGGGCCACCGTCCCGGCCCCGCTCACCGACCGGCTGGCCGGGCTGCCCGGCGTCACCGCCGCGGTCGGCGCCGTCGACTTCCCGGCGGCTCTCGTCGACGCCCACGGCCGTGTCGTACCGGCCGGGGACGACCCCGGGACGGCGGGCCACGGCTGGTCCTCGACGAAGCTGCTGGCCGCGCCGCACGTCGAGGGCCGTGCCCCGGCCGGTTCCGGCGAGATCGCCGTCGACACCGCCACCGCGGCGGCGGCCGGGATCGAGCCGGGCGACCGGGTCGAGGTCGTCGCGGACGGCCGCGCCGCCACGCCCTACCGCGTCTCCGCCGTGGTCGGCACACCGGGCGCGGGCGTCTTCTTCGCCGACGCCACCGCCGTACGGCTCGCCGGCCGGGCCGGCGACGGGCCGCGCGCCGGCACCGTCGACCTGATCGGCCTGACGACCGCGCCCGGTGCCGCCGACCGGGTCGCCGAGGCGGTCCGCGAGCAGGTGGCCGGTACCGGCCTGAAGGTCGTCACCGGAGGGGACCGGGGCAACGCGGTCTCGCCCGGCATCGGCGCGGCCCGCTCGCTGCTCGTGCTCCTGTCCGGTTCGCTCGCCGGGATCGTCCTGCTCATCACCGGGTTCGTCACGGCGGGCGCGCTGGGCGTGGCCGTCGCCGGGCAGCGCCGCGACCTGGCGCTGATGCGGGCGGTGGGCGCGACGCCGAGGCAGATCCGGCGACTGGCCGCCGCGCAGTCGTCCGTCGTGGCGGGCGTGGCCCTCGTCCCCGGCGTGGCGCTCGGCTACTTGCTCGCGGGCCGCTTCCACGACGTACTGGCCCACCGAGGCGTCCTGCCCGCCGAACTCCCCCTGACCATCAGCCCGTTGCCCGCCTTCGCCGCCTTCGTGCTGACCGCCGCCTCCGTGCAGCTGTCCGCCCGGGCCGCGTCCTGGCGCACCTCGCGGATGCCGGCCACCGAGGCGGTCGCCGAGTCCCGCAGCGAACCGCGCACCCCGTCCCGCGTGCGCACCCGCATCGGCCTGCTGCTCGTCGCCGCCGCGAGCACTATGTCGGTCGTCCCGCTGTTCTCGCGCACCGTCATCGGCGCCTCGGCCACGTCCCTCGCGGGCATCCTCGGCGCGATCGGCCTGGCCCTGGCCGGGCCCGCCCTCATCAAGGCGCTCGGCGACGCCGCGGCCCGGCGCACCCGTGCCGGGGCCTCCGCGCCGACCTGGCTCGCGATGGCCAACCTCCGCGCCTACGCCCAGCGCAACGCCGGGATCGTCAGCCCCCTCGCCATGGCGGTCGTCTTCGTCCTGACGTACACCTTCGCCCAGACCACCGTCATGGCCGCCACCTCCCACGACACGGACACCGGCACGCTCGCCCAGTATCGGCTCACCGCGCCGGCGCTCGGCGGTCTGCCCGAGGGCACGCTCACCGCCGTACGGAACACGCCGGGCGTACGGGCGGCCGCGCCGGTCACCACGACCACGGCCGTGTGGCAGTACGAGCAGTTCGGGGAGCCCGAGACCGAGGCCGCGTCCGCGATGATCCTCACGCCGGACGCGACGGACGTCCTCGACCTCGGCGTACGGGACGGCGGCCTCGACCGGCTCACCGGCGCCACCGTGGCCGTGAGCAGTGACGCGGCCCGCACCCGCGGAGCCGGGACCGGGAGCAGGGTGCACCTGGTCCTCGGCGACGGGACGCGGGTCGTCGCCCGGGTCGTCGCCGTCTACTCCCGGGGCCTGGGCTTCGGCCCGATCGTCCTCTCCCACGACCTGGCGACCGGTCGTACGACCACGGATCTGGCCCAGAGCGTCCTCGTGCGCACTGACGGCACCGCCGAGGCCGGACACCGGCTCGCGGCGCTGGCCACCGCACATCCCGGCCTGACCCTGACCACCACGCGGGCCACGCCCGGCGGGAGCGACACCCCGCCCGAGGTGTGGATCAACCTGGTCGTGATCGTGGTGCTGCTCGCCTACCTGCTGCTGAGCATCGCGAACAAGCTGGTCGCGGCGACCGCCCAGCGCCGCACGGAACTCGCGGCCCTGCGTCTGGCCGGCACCACGCCCCGCCAGATCCGCGCGATGATGCGCCGCGAGGCCGCGGTCATCGCCGCCACCGCGCTCGCCGGGGGCCTGCTGCTGTCCGCGCTGCCGCTGGCGCTGCTGGGCCAGGGCTTCCTCGGCCGGCCCTGGCCCGCAGGACCGGTGTGGCTCCTGCCAGCCGCCGCGCTCACGGTCATGGTCACGGCGTTCCTCACCATGGAACTCCCCACCCGCCGCGCGCTGCGCATGCCGCCGGCGGAGGTGATCCGCGCGCAGTGAGTCCAGCGGTCGGGGGTCCGGGGGCGGGGCCCCCACCCCTCACCGCCCCGGCAACATCAACCCCAACGCCCCCTCGCGCACCGTCCAGGTCCGTCTCCGTACCGGTCCGCCCACCCCCGCGTCGGCCCGGTACCGGAAATCCGCGCCGGTGACGGTCACCGTCCTGCCGGTGGCCAGCAGAGGAGAGGCCTCCGCTCCGACCGACAGCCGCCGTACCTCCACCGAGGCCAGGCCGTCGCCGGAGCCGGGGGTCACCGAGACCGCCTCCAGGGGTTGGTCCAGGTCCACCAGGGTCACGCCGTCCACCTCCACCCGCAGCCGCGAGGGCCCGGGGACGGCGGGCGCGGTCTCCCGGGCGGGACGGGCCGGCACCAGGGTCCGTACGAGGGACTGGCAGGTCCGCAGCCAGGGCCGCGCGGCCTCCATGGGCTCCTGCCGGGCGGCGGGGGCAGGTATCCGCAGGGCGCCGAGGACCACCCCGTCGCTGTCGTCCACCAGCATGTCCAGGCGCCGCTCGGCCCCGTCCAGGACCGCCCGCGCGGCCGCCACCGCCCCCGTGGGCACCCCGAGGGCGTGGGCGACCGAGAGCATCGGACCCACCGGTACCACCGACAGCACGCATTCGGCCAGCTCCCGCTGCCGGTGCAGCAGCAGCACCGTCCGCATCAGGGCCCGGTCGTCGCCGACCACCACCAGCCGTCGCGAGCCCCGGCGGGCCAGTGCCCGGGCGAACTCCTCGGGTCCGTCCGGCAGACTCACCTTCGTCGACGCACCCGCGCTGAGCACGTCTTTCACGATCCGTACGGACTCGCTGTCCGTCTGCCGGGCGATCGGGTCGATGACCACCAGCAGCTGATCGGACGTCGCGGAAGTCGCCACCTCGGCCATGCCTCGCTTCCTCGGGTAGCATCTTGGTGCAAGAGCCCCTTGCGCTATTGCGCCAGGGGCTTCGTCTATTCCGGGGCATCCGGGTCCGACGGGCAGCGGCCGACGACGGCCGTGGTGCACGCGACGGAGGAACCGTACGCGTACGCCCCCGACCTTGGACATGCCCCGCCCGGAAGGGGTGTACGCGCGTGCCCGCACTTGTGCTGCTCGGTGCTCAGTGGGGTGACGAAGGCAAGGGAAAGGCGACCGACCTGCTCGGTGGCTCGGTGGACTATGTGGTGCGCTACCAGGGCGGCAACAACGCCGGCCACACGGTAGTCGTGGGCGATCAGAAGTACGCCCTCCACCTCCTCCCTTCCGGAATCCTGTCTCCGGGGTGCACCCCGGTCATCGGTAACGGTGTCGTCGTCGATCCGTCGGTCCTGTTCTCCGAGCTGAACGGACTGAACGACCGAGGCGTCGACACCTCCAAGCTCCTGATCAGCGGTAACGCCCACATCATCACGCCGTACAACGTCACCGTCGACAAGGTGACGGAACGCTTCCTCGGAAAGCGCAAGATCGGCACCACCGGTCGCGGCATCGGACCGACCTACGCGGACAAGATCAACCGTGTGGGCATCCGGATCCAGGACCTGTACGACGAGTCGATCCTGACCCAGAAGGTCGAGGCGGCCCTCGACGGCAAGAACCAGCTCCTCACCAAGGTCTTCAACCGCCGGGCCATCGAGGTCGGCCAGGTCGTCGAGGAACTGCTCAGCTACGCGGACCGGCTCAAGCCGTACGTCGCCGACACGGTCCTGGTCCTCAACCAGGCCCTGGAGCAGGACAAGGTCGTCCTGTTCGAGGGCGGCCAGGGCACGCTCCTGGACATCGACCACGGCACGTACCCCTTCGTCACCTCCAGCAACCCCACCGCGGGCGGGGCGTGCACGGGTGCGGGCGTCGGCCCCACGAAGATCAGCCGGGTCATCGGCATCCTCAAGGCCTACACGACCCGTGTCGGCTCGGGCCCCTTCCCCACGGAACTCTTCGACGCGGACGGCGACGCGCTGCGCCGCATCGGCGGTGAGCGGGGTGTCACCACCGGCCGTGACCGTCGCTGCGGCTGGTTCGACGCGGTGATCGCCCGGTACGCGACCCGCGTCAACGGCCTCACCGACTTCTTCCTCACCAAGCTCGACGTGCTCACCGGCTGGGAGCAGATCCCGGTCTGTGTCGCGTACGAGATCGACGGCGAGCGCGTCGAGGAGCTCCCGTACTCCCAGACCGACTTCCACCACGCGAAGCCGGTCTACGAGTACCTGCCGGGCTGGAGCGAGGACATCACGAAGGCCAAGACCTTCGCCGACCTCCCGAAGAACGCCCAGGACTACGTGAAGGCGCTGGAGGAGATGTCCGGCGCCCCGATCTCCGCGATCGGCGTGGGCCCGGGCCGGGACGAGACGATCGAGATCAACTCGTTCCTGTAAATCCCATTTGTTCGCAGGCTGTTGGGCCGGTCATGGACTTCCTTGACCGGCCCATGGCTTGCTCCTGGTTCCGTGCGCGGTCGGCGGGACGCGACTATCTACGCGGGTAGTTCCGTCTCGCCCTCCTCTCCCCCTCCAGGAGTTCCGCCATGCCCGTCAGTCCCCTGAACCGTCGCGCGTTCGTCAAGAAGTCGGCCGTCACCGGTGCGGCCGTGGCCGTCGCGGGGTCGGTGGGCACGCCCGCCGCCGAGGCCGCCGAACGCGGACCGGTGGCGAAGAAGAACCGCACCTGGTCGTTCTCGATCCTCGGCACCACCGACCTGCACAGCCACGTCTTCGACTGGGACTACTACCTCGACAAGGCGTACTCCGACAGCAAGGGCAACTCCGTCGGCGTCGCCCGGGTCGCCACGCTGATCAAGCAGCAGCGCGCGGCGAAGGGCGAGGAGCACGTCCTGCTCGTCGACGCCGGCGACATCATCCAGGGCACCTCCCTCGCCTACTACTTCGCGCGCGTGCAGCCCATCACCGGCAAGGGCGCCCCGAAGCACCCGATGGCCGTCGCCATGAACCACATGCGCTACGACGCCGCCGCCCTCGGCAACCACGAGTTCAACTACGGCATCGAGATGCTCCGGAAGTTCGAGAGCCAGTGCCGATTCCCGCTCCTCGGCGCCAACGCCCTGGACGCGAAGACGCTGAAGCCCGCCTTCCAGCCGTACACCGTCAAGCGCATCTGCGTCCCCGGCGCCCCCGACATCAAGGTCGGCATCCTCGGCCTCACCAACCCCGGCATCGCGATCTGGGACAAGGACAACGTCAGCGGGAAGATGGTCTTCCCGGGCCTGGTCGAGCAGGCGAAGAAGTACGTGCCCCGGCTGCGCGCCCTCGGCTGTGACGTGGTCTTCCTCACCGACCACTCGGGCCTGGACGGCAGTTCGTCGTACGGCGACGAGCTCCCGTACGTCGAGAACGCCTCCAACCTCGTCGCCCAGCAGGTCCCCGGCATCGACGCGATCCTGGTCGGCCACACCCACGTCGAGGTGCCGTCGTACACCGTCAAGAACGACGAGACCGGCGAGGACGTCCTGCTCTCCGAGCCGTACTGCTGGGGCTACCGGCTGAGCGTCTTCGACTTCGAGCTGGAACTCGTGCGCGGGCAGTGGAAGGTCACCAAGAAGACCGCCCAGACCCTGAACCCCAACACGGTCGACGAGGACCCGGAGATCAGGAAGCTCCTGGAGGCCGACCACGAGCTGGTGGTGAAGTACGTCAACACGTCCGTCGGCACCTGCACCGAGGACCTCTCCGCGGCGGAGTCCTGCTGGAAGGACGTCCCGATCATGGACTTCATCCACCAGGTCCAGATGGACACCGTGAAGGCCGGTCTCTCGACGGCCGACGCCGCCCTGCCCCTCATCTCGGTCGCCGCGCCCTTCTCCCGCACCGCGGACATCCCCGCGGGCAGCGTGACCATCAAGGACATCGCGGGCCTCTACATCTACGACAACACCCTCTACGGCAAGAAGCTCACCGGCGCCCAGCTCAAGGACTACCTGGAGTACGCGGCGAAGTACTACCACCAGGTGCCCGCGGGCACGGCCGTGGACACCGCGACGCTGACCAACGCCAACAGCTTCTGGGACTACATGTACGACACCGCCGCGGGCGTCTCGTACGACATCGACATCGCGGCGGCCGAGGGCTCCCGCATCAAGAACCTGTCCTACAACGGGACGCCGGTCGCCGACGACCAGGTCTTCGTCGTCGCCGTCAACAACTACCGGGCCAACGGCGGCTCCGGCTACCCGCACATCGCCGCCGCCGACATCGCCTACAGCTCCACCAACGAGATCCGCCAGCTGATGATCGACTACGTGACCTCCAAGGGCGCGCTGGACCCCAAGGACTTCGCGGTCACCAACTGGAAGCTGACGCAGGGCGGTACGGCGGTCTTCTCCTGAAGTCGTTGAAGTTTCGCCAACTGAAGGCGCGATAAGCGCAGCCTGTCAGCAGGCCATGCTTATTTCTTCGATATGCGTCGCACTTCCCCCAAAAGGGACGTGGCTCGGACGCGCGCGCATTGAGCTGTCAACAATTTTGCTGATAGTTCTCTCGGCAGCGCGCGCGTCCATCCCAGCCCCAGTCCCCAGGGAGTGTTCGTGAGTAGGGAAAGAACCAGTCAGGCGCGCAGGCGGCGCACATGGCGAGCCGTGGCCGGAGTCGCCGCCGGTGTCGTCCTCGGCGGTGGTGGATTCGTGGCGGCGAACGCCGCGACCACCGACAACACGAAGGCGGCGGCCCACTTCGCGGTCAACAAGAAGGCCACCGGCACCGCTGCCGTGGTCAGCGCCGCCAACGCCTTCCTCAACACCCTCGACTCCGACCAGCAGGCGAAGACGGTCCTGGACTTCACCCAGGCCAACGCGACCGCCTGGTCGAACCTGCCGTGCGGCTCCTCCTGCCGCCCCGGCATCCAGACCGGCTCGCTGTCCGACGACCAACTCGCTGCCCTGCAGAACGTGTTGAAGGTGGCCCTGGGGTCCGGCAAGGACACCGGCTACGAGCACGTCATCCAGACCCTCAAGGCCGACGACGTGCTCGCCTCCGCGCAGGGCACCAGCTCCGCCTCCGCCGCCCCGACGGACGCCACCTCGGCCGACCCGACGGCCAGCCCCACGGCCACGGACGTTCCGACCGACGTCCCGACCGGCACCCCGCCCTCGGGCGGTCCCGGTGGCGGCGGCGGTGGCGGTGGCGGCGGTGGCGGCTACGGCAGCGGCATCTACTTCCTGGCGTTCCTCGGCACTCCCTCGACCACCGGCACCTGGCAGCTGCACTTCGGTGGCCACCACCTCGCCGTCAACATCACGTACAAGAACGGCAAGGTCGCCGGGGCCAGCCCCTTCTTCACCGGCGTCGAGCCCAGCTCCTGGACCGACGACGACGGCACCACGTACTCCCCGATGGCGAAGTTCCGCGACGGCCTGCTCAAGCTGACGGGCAGTCTGACCACCGAGCAGCTTGCCGCCGCCAAGCTGTCGGAGTCCTTCGGAGACGTGCTGCTCGGCCCGAGCGAGGACGGCGACTTCCCGGCGACCAAGGAGGGTGTCAAGGTCAGCTCGCTGTCGGCCAAGCAGAAGAAGCTGGTCCTGGCGGCTATCCACCCCTGGGTCGCCGATGTGGACGACGCCACGGCCAGGCAGCTCATGAAGACGTACGAGCGCGAGCTGAACCAGACCTACGTCAGCTACTCCGGCGGCACCGGGCTCGACACCCAGGGTGACTACGTCCGGATCGACGGCCCCGGCGTGTGGATCGAGTTCGTCTGCCAGGACGGCGTCGTCTACCGGGACCAGATCCACTACCACACCGTGTACCGCGACCACACCCGCGACTACGGCAGCGAGTTCTCCTTCTCATGACCGGACCGCGAAACTGGCTGAACACAGCGCTCCGCTGGGTGGCTGGGATCGCGATCGCGGTACCGGCGGCGCTCCTCGCAGGGGCGTCGCCGGCCGCCGCGCATCCGATGCCGCACTCGGTGGTCCAGCTCGACGTGTACGAGCACTCGGTCTCCGCCCGCCTGGAGATCCCCGTCGGGGAGTTCGCGCGGGCCAGCGGGATCGACGTGTCCGACAAGACGCTGACCGCGAGGACCGGGGCGATCCGCGCCTACCTGGTCGCGCACATCTTTCCCACCGCCACCGACGGCCGGACCTGGCAGGTCACCGTCGGCCGCCTCACCCTGAGCCGGGCCGTCCAGACCGGCACCGGCGAGTACCGCGAGCTGATCGCCCGCGCCGAACTCACCCCGCCGGCCGGCACCGACGTACGGCACTTCACCTTCGGCTACGACGTCGTCGTCCACCAAGTCGTCACGCACACCGTACTGGTGATGGTCCGTCAGGACTGGGCGGCGGGGCAGGTCGACGGTGAGGGCACCACCCAGGTCGGCACGATCCGTGTAGACACCCGGACCCTGAAGGTCCCGGCGCTGAAGGTCGACCTCGGGGCGGGCAGCGCCTGGCGGGGTTTCGTCGCCATGCTCGGACTTGGCGCGGACCACATTCTCACCGGCACCGACCATCTGCTGTTCCTGCTCATCCTGCTGCTGCCGGCACCGCTCGCGGCAAGGGGAGGGCGCTGGAACGGTCTGGTGGGCCCGAGGAAAGCCCTGACCCGCATCGGCCGTATCACGCTCGCCTTCACCGCCGGGCACTCCGTCGCACTGGCCGCGACCGCGCTCGGCCATCTCGACGTCCCGGCCTGGCCGGTCGAGGCGTTCATCGCGGCCAGCATCCTGGTCGGCGCGATCCACGCCGTCCGCCCCCTCTTCCCCGGCAAGGAGGCACTCGTGGCCGGGGTCTTCGGGCTCGGCCACGGCATGGCGTTCTCGTTCGTGCTGGCCGAGATGCACCTGAGCACGGGCCAGTTGGTGACCAGCCTCCTCGGCTTCAACCTCGGCATCGAACTGGTCCAGCTCCTGCTGGTGTGCCTCGCCCTGCCCTCGCTGCTGGTGCTGGCCCGCCTCAGGGTCCAGCCCGCGCTGCGGCTGACCGGCGCGGCGCTCACCGGCACGGCGGCCGTCGGCTGGCTGGCCGACCGCCTCGGCCTCGCCAACCCCGTCGCCCGGGCCGCCGACAGCGCCGGCTCCCACACCACGCTGCTGCTGGCCGGCCTCGCGGTGAGCGCGGCGGCGGCCACGGCCTGGGCCCTGCTCACCCGCCACCGGGCCCCGGCCGGCCCGGTCCCGGCGGTATGACCGCGGGGCGGACCTCTACCGGGCGGCCGTGGGGCGCGGGCGGCGGCCGGAGAGGCTCCGGTACGCCGCCCCGAGCACGGCCGCGTTCACCACGGCCCCCACGACGATCCCGGCCCAGGCCCACGCCCCCGGCAGCATCACGAACAGCAGCGAGGCGGGGGCCGTGACCAGGAACGCCCAGACCCCGGCGAGGCTCGCGTCGGCGTGCTCGACGAACAGGGCATCCACGCCGACCCAGCCGAGGACGGCGGCCACGACGAGCAGGTAGCCGAGAGCGAGCGGGTTGAGGAAGTGGCGCGAGCGGTTCATCGGGATCCCCCAGGAAGTCTTGGCGGAGCGGTGGGCTCCGTCCGTGCCCTCCACGATGCCGGGGCCCGCCGCCCACCGCCTGAGTAGCGGTACTCAACCTCCGCGAGGCGCGTACCCAGAACTCAGAACTCCTCCTGGTGCACCCCGTTCGCCGTCCAGGGGTGCGCCGCTTGATGGTGTCGACGACCTCGGGAGGGAAGCCGTGCCGCGATCTCCGCCAGGTCCGCCGGGTCGACGCTCGCCGCCGGGCGGTCCGCGAAGGGGATCGACATGGTCCAGACGAAACCGCGGGCGCTTCCCACCTGGGCCCGTGGCGGGGAGAAATGCCGCATATAGGCATATTCTTGGAGCGTGCATCCCAGCCTGTCGATCTGAAGAAGGTGAGTGCGATGCGCGTACTGCTCAAGGTGTGCATGGACACCGAGAAAGCGAACGAAGCCATCAGCCACGGCACTCTGTCGAAGCTGATCGAGCAGTCGATGGAACAGATCAAGCCCGAAGCGGCCTACTTCACCACCGACAACGGTCAGCGCACCGCCTACATGGTCTTCGACATGGAGGACAGCTCACTGATGCCGATGCTCAGTGAGCCGTTCTTCATGAACCTCGGTGCCAAGATCAGCTACACCCCGGTGATGAACTACGAGGACGTCCAGAAGGGGCTCTCCCAGCTGGGGCGCTGACCCTCAGCTGAAGATGATCATCGAGCCCTGCGCGAGACTCCGGGTCGCCGCCGCGTGCAGCCCCAGCCAGACATGACGCTCACGGGCGAAGGGACTGGGGTCGTACGGCGCGGGGACCGCCGGCTCCTCCAGTTCCGTGGGGGCGCGCGGAGGCTCGGGGGGCGCCGGCGGATTGGCCGGATCGATGCCGATCACCGGGGCCACGAACTCCAGCTCCCGCAGCAGGGCCTGCGAGGAGCCCAACGGGCCGCCGCCCGCGAGGAGTTCGTCGTTGGCGAGGGGATGCGGGAAGTCGACGGGGACGTACGCGCCCGCGTGGTCGTAGTGCCAGACCAGATGGGACTGCTGGGCCGTCGCCTCGAACATCTCCAGCAACTGCTCGTAGTCACCGCCCAGTTCGTCCACGGGGGTGACCGGGAGCCCGCAGACCTGGAGCAGATAGGCGCGGCGCAGGAAGTGCAGGGCGTCGTAGTCGAAACCGGCCACCGGGGCGACCTCGCCGGACAGTCCCGGCATGTACTGGTACACCGGCACCGGCGGCAATCCGGCCTCGGTGAGCACCTTGTTGTATTGCGCGAGTTCCTCGGCGAACGGGTTGTCCGGGGTGTGGCACAACACGTCGACAAGCGGCACCAGCCACAGGTCACAGGCCAAAAGACAGCTCCTCGGATACTCGCGGTGCGCGGATATCGTCACACGGTGGTCAGGGAAGGGTAGTCGCTTCAGTCCCCGGGCGGGGCCCCTTGTGCGGGTCGTGGAAGCGGGTCGTGCTGGTCCCTTACCCGTGCGGGGGGCCGTCAGTCGGCGGTGAGGCCCTCGATGAGGGTCAGATAGTGGCCGTTGTACGCGGTGAGGAGCTTGCGGGCGGTCGCGGTGTCCCGCTGGTACAGGGCGTCGGCGACCTCGGGGTGCGCGGACCACAGGCTGCCGCGCAGATCGGTGAGCCGGCGCAGGTGCTGGACCGTGCACACCCAGGTCTGCACGCGCAGCCGGTGCAGGAAGTCGGCGAGATAGGGGTTGCCGAACAGGACGCTCAGCTCGCGCCAGAAGCGCAGGTCGTAGCCGATCAGTACGGTCAGGTCGCCCGCGGTGGCGGCCCGCTGGGCCTCCTCGCCGCGCCGCCGCACGCCCGCCACCGCCGCGGCGGTACGGGGTTCGTCCAGCTGCTCGAGGATGCGGTGGCCGGAGTCGAGCGCGTGGAACATGCCGTCGGTGACCAGGCTGCGGGCCTCGATCATGCCGCGGAAGTCGTCGAGGGAGTACTCGTGTACACGGAAGCCGCGGTGCTGGTCGGCCTCCAGGAGCCCCTGCGCGGACAGGTCCACGAGGGCCTCGCGGACCGGGGTCGCTGAGACGCCGTACTGCTCGGCGATCTCCTTCACCGTGAACTCCTGCCCCGGCTGGAGCCGCCCCGCCAGTACCTCGTCCCGCAGCGCGTCCGCGATCTGCTGCCGCAGCGTGCTGCGGGTGACGGCACCGTTACCGCTGCTGCCGGGCATCGTCGGGGCGCCTCCCTCGCGCAGGTTCCATGGCGTGCTCGTACATATCTACGAGCACGCCACCTTACGCGTTCGAAGGCGAGGGGGGTTTTACTCCGTGTACTCGTCCGCCACGTACAGCGCGGTGTCCAGCGCCGCGAGCCCTTCCTTCAGTTCGGCCTCGCCGACGTTGCACGGCGGCACGACATGCGTCCGGTTCATGTTGACGAACGGCCAGATGCCCTGCTGCTTCGCGGCGGCCGCGAACGCGGCCATCGGGGCGTTGGCCTCGCCCGCCGCGTTGTAGGGCACGAGCGGCTCGCGGGTCTCCTTGTTCTTCACGAGCTCGAGGGCCCAGAACATGCCGACACCGCGCACCTCGCCGATGCTCGGGTGCCGCTCGGCGAGCTCCCGCAGCGCGGGCTCCAGGACGGCCGTACCGAGGTGCTTGGCGTTGTCGACGACCCCCTCCTCCGCCATGACGTTGATCGTCGCGACGGCGGCGGCGCAGGCGAGCGGGTGCCCGGAGTAGGTGAGCCCGCCGGGATACGGCCGCTTCCCGAAGGTCTCCGCGATCGCGCCGGAGATCGCGACACCGCCGAGCGGCACGTACCCGCTGTTGACGCCCTTGGCGAAGGTCATGAGGTCGGGCGTGACGTCGAACAGGTCGGCGGCGAACCACTCACCGGTGCGCCCGAACCCGGCCATGACCTCGTCCAGGACGAAGACGATCCCGTACTTGTCGCAGATCTCGCGGACGCCGGCGAGGTAGCCGGGCGGCGGGACCATGATCCCGGCGGTGCCGGGGATGGTCTCCAGGATGATCGCGGCGACGGTGGCGGGCCCCTCGAAGGCGATGGTCGTCTCCAGGTGCTCCAGCGCCCGCGCGGTCTCCTGCTCCTCGGTCTCGGCGTAGAAGCGGGACCGGTACAGGAAGGGCGCCCAGAAGTGCACGACCCCGGCGGAGGCGCTGTCGGAGGCCCAGCGCCGGGGGTCCCCGGTGAGGTTGACGGCCTGCTGCGTACCCCCGTGGTATGAGCGGTAGGCGGAGAGCACCTTGGCCCGCCCGGTGTGCAGCCGGGCCATGCGCACGGCGTGCTCCACCGCGTCCGCGCCGCCGTTGGTGAAGAAGATCTTGTCCAGGTCCCCGGGCGTCCGCTCGGCGATCAGCCGGGCCGCCTCCGACCGGGCCTCGATCGCGAAGGCGGGCGCGAAGGTGGTCATCGTCGCTGCCTGCTCCTGTATCGCGGCGACGACCTTCGGGTGCTGGTACCCGATGTTGGTGTAAACGAGCCCGCTGGTGAAGTCGAGGTAGCGGTTCCCGTCGTAGTCCCAGAAGTACGAGCCCTCCGCACCGGCGACGGCGAGCGGGTCGATGAGCTCCTGCGCGGACCAGGAGTGGAACACATGAGCACGGTCCGCGGCCTTCACGGCGGCGCCGGCCTCGGGGTGTGGCTGAGGAGTCATGCGAGTGAGCGTAAATGTCCGCGATACGGAAGCGGTATCGGCGTCCTGTCTGTGGACGGGGGCATTCCGCGACAGGTTGTCCAGGTCGAGCGATTGACAACATGCTGTCGAAATGACAGTATGTTGTCATGAATGGTGTAGTGAATGCGAAGCCAGTGCATCTCGCCGTTTACGACACCTGGGCCGACTGGGAGACGGGGCACGCCACGGCCTACCTCGCCCGCGCCGGACACGAGATCCGGACCGTCGGCCCGACCCGCGAGCCGGTGACCTCCATCGGTGGCCTGCGGGTCCGGCCCGCGTGCGCCCTGGACGACGTACGCCCCTCCGACAGCTCCCTGCTGATCCTCCCGGGCGCCGATCTCTGGGACACCTCCGACGACCTCGCCCCCTTCGCCCGCAAAGCGCGCGAGTTCCTCGACGCCGGGGTTCCCGTCGCCGCGATCTGCGGGGCCACCGCGGGTCTCGCGCGCGAGGGGCTGCTCGACGACCGCGAGCACACCAGCGCCGTGTCCTTCTATCTGGCGGCCACGGGGTACGGCGGCGGCCCGCGGTACGTCGACGCGGACGCCGTGACCGACGGCGCCCTGATCACCGCCGGACCCACCGAGCCCGTCGCCTTCGCCCGGGAGATCTTCCGGCTGCTCGGGGTGTACGAGGGCGAGGTGCTGGACGCCTGGTACCGGCTGTTCCACGACTCCGACCCGCAGGCCTACGCCGTGCTGCAGAAGGCGGCCGCCGAGTGAGCCGGGAGCGCCAGGACCTGCTCAGTCGCAGCGCCCTCGGCGTGTTCCGGCTCAACGGCCAATTCCTGTCCTTGGCAGAGGAGTTGGCGGGTCCCTCCGGGCTCACCGCCGCCTGGTGGCAGGTGCTCGGCGCGGTGCTCCGGCAGCCGCTGCCGGTCTCCGGGATCGCCCGGGAGATGGGCATCACGCGCCAGAGCGTGCAGCGGATCGCCGATCTGCTGGTGCAGCGGGGACTGGCCGAGTACCGGCCCAACCCCGCCCACCGGCGCGCCAAGCTCCTCACGCCGACCGAGGAGGGACTGGCCGCCATGCGGCGGATCGACCCGGGTCACGCGGCCTTCGCCGACCGGCTCGCGGAGGCCTTCGGGGAAGCCGAACTCGCCGAGGCCGTCGGGGTGCTGGAGCGGCTGTCCAAGGTGCTCGATCAGCTCTCGACGGACGGCGGACGGACGTAGACACTGGGACGTGTCGTGCAGTGCGAGGTCTCGGGGGAGGGCCTGCGATGGAGGAACACGGCTCCGCCGGACCGGCGGACGGCGAGGGGCGGGCCCACGCCCGGGAGCGCTCCACGCCGGGCATCTACCTGACGCCGTATCCGCCGGAGCCGGAGGCCGATCAGCGCAGTCGTGCCGTCACGGTGGCGCTTCTCGCGACGGCGCTCGTGGTGGCACTGGGCGCCGGCGGTGCGGTCTACGGCGTCCTGGCCGAGGAGGGCCCCGCCGTCACACCGACGGCACCTTCGGCATCGCCCTGACCCCGTCCCCCCTCCTCACCACTCCTCACCGAGGCTCCGGCGGCCGTTGCCGGGGCATGTTCGGGCGGGTCGGTGGTCCCGGGGGGAGGGGGAAGCGCCCCTGAGGACCCCCCTGGTCCTGGCGGCCCCCGGAGGTCACCGCGCCCTGGATGCCCATCGGGGTCGAGCCGTTGCGGAACTCCACGATCCAGTCGGCCGTCTCCACCCGGATCAGCTCCGTCACGTCCTCCGAGAAGCGGCGCAGCACGCCCAGGCAGCGTTCGGTGGCCTCGGCGGCCGTGCCCTCCGTGGGGCCGAGCACCTCGCGGACGCTCTCCGAGGCCCAGTCGAACTGGAGGGCCTGGAGGCGGCGCAGCACGGCCTGTGTGGTGGCGACGTCCCTTATCCAGCCGGAGGTCACACCGAAGAAGCGGTCGACGGCCACGCAGGCCACCGCGAGGAGGAGGGCGAGATAGCCCCAGGGCGCGAGCTCGGCGCCCACCACTCCGGTCAGCCCCACCAACGGCAGCACGGCCCCGGTCACCGCTCCCGCCGCGGCCCCGCCCCGCAGGGCCCGCGCACAGCGTCGTTTCCCCACCCGGTCCGCGAGATACCAGGACGCCGTCTCCAGCGCCCCGTGCTCCACCCACCGGTACAGCTCGTCCAGCCGTACGGCCGGCTCGCCCCAGTCGCCGAGCGGAAACGTCCGCCCGGCCAGATCGGCCCGTCCGTCCTGGGGCGGGCCCTCGGGCTGCATCTCCGGCTGACCCACCCGGCGCTCCCTACTGATCGGTCACCCTGCGTGACGCCTGATGCTGATGTGCGGGGATCCTTCCTACCGCCCAATGGGTGGCGAAGGGGGTGCTTTGGTTGCTTTTCCGCTCGGAAGAGGGCCTTGATCAGGTATAGGACTCCAGGTCGACTCACTCGAAAGAGTGCTGGGGCGACGGCCACGTGGAACACGTAGGCTCGTCACAGACGGAAGACCAAGGCGAAAAGCACAGGAGCTGATCGTGATCCCCGGTGGTGGCCAGCCCAACATGCAGCAGCTGCTCCAGCAGGCCCAGAAGATGCAGCAGGACCTGGCGAACGCGCAGGAGGAACTCGCCGGGACCGAGGTCGACGGCCAGGCGGGCGGCGGTCTGGTGAAGGCCACCGTCACCGGCGCCGGCGAGCTGCGCGCGCTGAAGATCGACCCGAAGGCCGTGGACCCCGAAGACACCGAGACCCTCGCCGACCTGATCGTGGCGGCGGTCCAGGCGGCCAACGAGAACGCCCAGACCCTCCAGCAGCAGAAGCTCGGCCCGCTCGCCCAGGGCCTCGGCGGCGGTGGCAGCGGTATCCCAGGGCTGCCTTTCTAGGAGGAGGCCGGTCTTTCCCGGTGCCCGTCTTTCTTTGGCGGGCATCGGCCAACTAGCGTACGTATCGCAAGGAACCCAGGAAGGACGGCAGTCCGTTGTACGAAGGCGTGGTCCAGGACCTCATCGACGAACTGGGGCGGCTGCCCGGCGTCGGTCCCAAGAGCGCGCAGCGGATCGCCTTCCACATCCTCCAGGCGGAGCCGACGGACGTACGGCGTCTCGCGCAGTGCCTGATGGAGGTCAAGGCGAAGGTCCGCTTCTGCGCGACCTGCGGCAATGTCGCGCAGGAAGAGCTGTGCAACATCTGCCGCGACCCCCGGCGCGACCTCACCGTCATCTGCGTGGTGGAGGAGCCGAAGGACGTGGTCGCGATCGAGCGCACCCGGGAGTTCCGCGGCAAGTACCACGTCCTGGGTGGCGCGATCAGCCCCATCGAGGGTGTCGGTCCGGACGACCTGCGGATACGAGAACTTCTCGCGCGGTTGGCCGACGGGACGGTCACGGAGCTCATCCTGGCCACCGACCCGAACCTGGAGGGCGAGGCCACAGCGACGTACCTCGCCCGCATGATCAAGCCCATGGGCCTCAAGGTCACCCGCCTGGCCAGCGGCCTCCCGGTGGGTGGCGACCTGGAATACGCGGACGAGGTGACCCTCGGCCGCGCCTTCGAGGGGAGACGACTCCTAGATGTCTGACGCCACACTGCACGCCCAGGACCCCGACGACTTCGCGGTCCAGATCGCCGACCAGGTCGAGAGCTTCCTGGTGGCCGTCATGGAGGTGGCCAAGGGCGACGAACCCGACTCGGCCGTCCCCTTCCTGCTCCTGGAGGTCTCCCAGCTCCTGCTGGCCGGCGGCCGTCTGGGCGCCCACGAGGACATCGTCCCCGACGAGCGCTACGAGCCCGACACGGGCCCGGACGCCGACGTGGACGACCTCCGCGAGAACCTGGCCCGGCTGCTGGAGCCGATCGACGTCTACTCCGAGGTCTTCGACCCCTACGAGCCCCGCAAGGCGCCGGTGCCGGCCCGGATCTCCGACGACCTGACCGACGTCATCACCGACCTGCGCCACGGCATGGCCCACTACCGAGCGGGCCGCACCTCGGAGGCGCTGTGGTGGTGGCAGTTCTCGTACTTCTCCAACTGGGGCTCCACGGCGTCCGCGACCCTGCGCGCCCTCCAGTCGATCGTGGCCCATGTCCGCCTGAACCAGCCGCTGGCGGAGCTGGACGGCCTCGACACCGACCAGTCGATCGGCGACGAGACGCTGGAGTTCGAGGCGGGCAAGGTGATGGTGGAGGAGATCGCGGGTCCGCTGGGGCTGCACTCCCCGAAGTAGCTCCTCGTGGCTCCTGTGTGACACGAGTCATACGAGTCGGCTTCACGAACGGCGTGATACGCGGGCACTGGGGTGGTCTCACCACAAACGGCCACACCAGGCCCGCGCCCCCGCCGACTTGGAGCTCCTCGTGCACGTGACCCTCCAGCAGCCGACAGGCGCCCGCCTGATCACGGCCGCGGACCAGGAGCTCGCGATCCCCGCGACCCTGCGCTACACCTCCGCCGAACCACCGGCCGTGCACATCGACTTCCCGCCCCACGTCACGGTCGACGGCGAGGCCACGACGTGGACGTTCGCCAGGACGCTGCTGGGGGAGGGGCTGCGAGGCCCGGCCGGCCTCGGCAACGTCCGTGTCCGCCCGACCGGTTCGGGCCACACCTACGTGGAGTTCCACGCCGCGCAGGGCGTCGCCGTCCTCCGCTTCCCCACCGCGGACCTGACCCGCTTCCTGGCCCGCACGTACACGGTCGTCGCTCCGGACGAGGAGACGGTGGGCGCGGAACTGGACCACGGTCTGGTGGCGCTGTTCGGGGGGCGGGTGTGATCCGCATGAGCTCGCGCAGTGGTCACAGGCCCCACAGTCCCTTCCCCACGGCTGTGACCCCGCCCATCAGGGCGAGCGACAGCACCAGCAGGCGGGCCCGGTGCTCCGGGATGCGGGGCGCGAGCCCCCTGCCGATCAGGCCGCCCGCCCCCATCGCCGCGATCACCAGGGCCCAATGCACCCGGTTCAGCCCCGGCACCCCGTTCGACGCCACCGAGAACGCGTTCACGATCACGCCGTAGAACATCGCGTTCGGGACGAACTCCCCTACCGTCCAGCCCGCGTTGACGGCGTAGAGGGAGAAGGGCGGGCCGCCGACCCCCGCAGCGGAGTTCATGAACCCGCCCGCCGCGCCCGCGAACACCGCGCCCCGTGTGCCGCGCAGAGCGGCCGCCCGCGCGCCCCGCATGACGAGGAGTACCGCCGAGGTCACCAGCGCGCCCATCACCAACAGCAGCCATGCCTGCGGGAGTTGACGGGTCATCCAGGTGCCCGCGGGGACCGTGCAGGCCGCTGCCAGGCAGAAGGGGAGCATCGCGCGGGGGCGTACCAGGCGCCATCCGCCCGCCAGGCCGATCAGACAGATCACCCCGGCCGCGCAGTTGGCGAGGAGCACGCCTTCCGCCGGGCCGAGGAGCAGGACCAGGGCCGGTACGGAGACCAGCGCGAAGCCCATCCCGGTGAGCCACTGCACGGAGGAACCCAGCAGCACGATGGCCGTCAGCAGCACGTCACCCGTCACAGGCAAGGTGTATCCCACTACACCCCGGTCCGGGAGCGCACCCCCTCGTGACGGACCCCGCGGAACGGGATCGTTGATCTCGCCAGGTCAACCACTCCGTAACGAAGGAAAACCGCCATGAAGGCCCTGCTCTCCTCCACCCCCGTCCTGTGGTTCCTCTTCCTGTTCAACCTCGCCGTCGCCGCGGCCGCGCCGTTCCTCGTGGACGGGGTCCAGGGCGTCATGACCGCCGTCGGGATGGGCGTGGTGGCGCTCGGCGCCGGGGTCGGGCTGCTGCGCGGACAGCGACCGGACGGGCACCGTGCGTGAGTTGGGCGTTTGCTGTCTCCGCCCTGTACCTGGGCTGCACGGGCTCTAACCGGCGTGAAGAGAGGCTGGAGTCACTTCACAGCACAGCCTCTCACCGCACTGGAGACAGCGATGAACCGTCGGTCCATAACCAAGCGCGCAGCCATCGTCACCGCGACCGCGATCGTCGCTGTGGGAACCGTCGGTACCGTCGTCGCCACCGCCGGGGCGGACGCCGCGAAGAAGCCCACCAACAAGGAGGTCGCGGGCCTGTTCACGACCTGGAACGCGGCCCTGAAGACCGGTGACCCCGACAAGGTGGCGAACCTGTACGCCGAGGACGCCATTCTCCTGCCCACCGTCTCCAACAAGGTCAGAACCAGCCACGCGGAGATCGCCGACTACTTCGAGCACTTCCTTCAGAACAAGCCGGTCGGCAAGAAGGTCCAGACGATCGTCAAGGTCCTCGACACCGACTCCGCGATCGACACCGGCGTCTACGAGTTCACGCTCACCGACCCGAAGAGCGGCGCCAAGCGCGTCGTCGAGGCCCGCTACACGTACGAGTACGAGAAGCGCGACGGCGTCTGGAAGATCGTCAACCACCACTCCTCGGCGATGCCCGAAGGCTGATCTCCACCTTCAGCCCGCCCCCCGGCGCGTCCGCCAGCGTCACCGTCCCGCCGTCGTCGGTCACCAGCTGTTTGACGACGGCGAGGCCGAGACCCGAACCGGAGCGTCCGGTCAGGCCCTGACCGCGCCAGAAGCGGTCGAAGGCACGGGACTTGTCGGCGTCGGACATGCCGGGTCCCTCGTCAAGGACCGACAGCACCACCCTGTCCGCCCGGGACTCGACCTCGACGGTGATCCGCCCGCCGTCCGGCGAGACCTCCAGGGCGTTCGAGAGCACGTTGTCCAGCACCTGGTCGAGATGACCGGGGCCGGCCAACACAGACGGCCGGTCGTCGACAACACTCCCCCTGAGCGCGATGGTGACTCCGCGCTCGTCGGCGGCCGGCCTCCACACCGTCAGTCGCTCGTCCACGATGTCCCTGAGCGGCAACGGCTCCGCGGCGGCCACCTTCGCCTCCGCCCGCGCCAGCACCAGCAGGCCGTTGACCAGGCGGCTCATCCGGACCACCTCCGCCGTCGCCTGCTCCACGTCCTCCCGGACGAACTCGTCGTCCACCGCGTCCGCGATGTTGTCCAGCGACAGGCGCAACGCGGTGAGCGGGGTGCGGAGCTGGTGCGAGGCGTCGGCCACGAAGATGCGCTGCGAGGCCACCAGCGTGTCCAGCCGTTCGGCGCCCTGGTTCAGGGTCCGGGCGAGCGTCTGCGTCTCCGGCGGGCCCGTCACCGGGGAGCGCGCGGTCAGGTCGCCGTCGCTGAACTTGCTTGCCATGGAGTTGAGTTCGCGCAGCGGGGCGGTGATCCGGCGGGCGGCGTAGGCGCCGATCGCGGCGGCCGCCGCGAGGACCAGCACGGCGAGTGCGGCCCTGAAGCCCCAGATCTGCCAGAGCCGTCGGGTCATGTCCGAGGTCGAGTAGACGATCCGTACGGCCGCGTCGCCCTTCGCGGGGACGGTGACCGTCAGATGTCTGCCCCAGACGAAGTCGGAACCCCAGTCGGTGGTCGACTGCTCCTTCTCCACGGCCCGCTTCAGCGCCGCGTCCGCGGCGGGGACCGGCAGCTTCGGGTCGCAGCGCGCGGTCGGGGTCGCCTCGACGTCGCCGTACGCCCTGGCCACCTCGGTCAGGGCCTCGCACGAGGTGCTGCTGCCGTTGCTCAGCAGCAGCGCCATGGTGTTCGCCTCGCGCAGAACCGACTGCCTGGTGTCGTCCCGCAACTGCTTGGTCAGCGTGAAGGCGACCGGGACGGTGAACAGGAAGATGGCCACCGCGACCAGCAGGATGTAGCTCCGGATGAGCTGCCGGTTCATGAGACCCCGTCGTCCTTGGCGATCTCCAGCCGGAAGCCCACGCCCCGGACCGCCTCGATGACGACCGCCCCGGCGAGCTTGCGCCGCAGCGCCGCCACATGCACGTCCAGTGTCTTGGTCGGCCCGAACCAGTTCGCGTCCCAGACCGCCTCCATGATCTGCTCGCGCGACATCAGCGCGCCCGGCTCCTCGGTGAGGAAGGCCAGCAGGTCGTACTCCTTGGGCGCGAGGGGCACCTCCTCGCCGTCGAGACGGACCCGGGCGGCCTTGCGGTCGACGGTGAGGCGGGAGCCGTAGGTGTCGGGGCCGGCCGCGGCTTCGGTACGGGGCTGCGCGCGCCGCATCACGGCCCGTATCCGCGCGATGACCTCCCGGACCCCGAACGGCTTGGTCACGTAGTCGTCGGCGCCGAGCTCCAGGCCGACCACCCGGTCCGTCTCGTCGCTGCGTGCGCTGATCACGATGATCGGCACGTCACCGCGCTCGCGCAGCGCCCTGCACACGTCGAGGCCGTCGGTGTCGGGCAGCCCGAGATCGAGCAGGACGACGTCGTAGGGGCCCTGGTGGCCGAGCGCGGCCCCGCCGGTGGAGACCCACTCGACCTCGAAGCCGTACCGGGTCAGGCCTCGTCTCAGGGACTGGGCCACCGGCTCATCGTCTTCCACCAGGAGTACGCGCACAGGCGCACCCTAATCCTTGAAACTTAATTCACAGTCGTCACATGTGCCCCACCGGTCCGTGTGACGCGGTGCACTTTTCCCCTGGGCCGCGCTTGGGCATGCGCTGACCTGGGCGTGCGAATCTCACGATGCGATACCGCGGAGGTGAAATTCGGGCGCTCGTTAAACTGAGCCGACACACACGGACTGAGCGAGGAGCGCACGTGGGCCTTGTCGTGCAGAAGTACGGAGGCTCCTCCGTAGCCGATGCCGAGGGCATCAAGCGCGTCGCCAAGCGAATCGTCGAAGCGAAGAAGAACGGCCACCAGGTGGTCGTCGTCGTTTCCGCGATGGGCGACACGACGGACGAGCTGATCGATCTCGCCGAGCAGGTATCTCCCATGCCTGCCGGGCGTGAGTTCGACATGCTGCTGACCGCCGGAGAGCGGATCTCCATGGCGCTGCTGGCCATGGCGATCAAAAACCTGGGCCACGAGGCCCAGTCCTTCACCGGCAGCCAGGCCGGCGTCATCACCGACTCGGTCCACAACAAAGCCCGGATCATCGACGTCACGCCGGGCCGTATCCGTACGGCCCTCGACGAGGGCAACATCGCCATCGTCGCCGGCTTCCAGGGCGTCAGCCAGGACAAGAAGGACATCACCACGCTCGGGCGCGGTGGCTCCGACACCACCGCCGTGGCGCTCGCGGCCGCCCTCGACGCCGAGGTCTGCGAGATCTACACCGATGTCGACGGCGTGTTCACCGCCGACCCGCGCGTGGTGAAGAAGGCGAAGAAGATCGACTGGATCTCCTTCGAGGACATGCTGGAGCTCGCCGCCTCCGGTTCGAAGGTGCTGCTCCACCGCTGTGTGGAGTACGCCCGTCGCTACAACATCCCGATCCACGTCCGGTCGTCCTTCAGCGGACTGCAGGGCACGTGGGTCAGCAGTGAGCCGATCGAGCGAGGGGACAAGAAGGTGGAGCAGGCCATCATCTCCGGTGTCGCGCACGACACCTCCGAGGCCAAGATCACGGTCGTCGGCGTGCCGGACAAGCCGGGTGAGGCCGCGGTCATCTTCCGTACGATCGCGGACGCCGAGATCAACATCGACATGATCGTGCAGAACGTCTCCGCCGCCTCCACCGGGCTGACGGACATCTCCTTCACGCTTCCCAAGGCCGAGGGCCGCAAGGCCATCGACGCCCTGGAGAAGAACAAGTCCGGCATCGGCTTCGACTCGCTGCGCTACGACGACCAGATCGGCAAGATCTCGCTCGTGGGCGCGGGCATGAAGACCAACCCGGGCGTCACGGCCGACTTCTTCACCGCCCTGTCCGACGCCGGCGTGAACATCGAGCTGATCTCGACCTCCGAGATCCGCATCTCGGTCGTCACGCGTGCCGACGACGTGACGGAAGCCGTCCGCGCCGTGCACAGCGCCTTCGGGCTCGACTCCGACAGCGACGAGGCCGTCGTCTACGGGGGCACCGGGCGATGACCGTACGACCGACGCTCGCGGTCGTGGGGGCGACCGGAGCCGTCGGCACGGTCATGCTCCAGATCCTGTCCCAGCACGCGGACATCTGGGGCGAGATCCGACTGATCGCCTCCCCCCGCTCGGCCGGCCGCAAGCTGGCCGTGCGCGGGGAGCAGGTCGAGGTGGTGGCCCTGTCGGAGGAGGCCTTCGACGGTGTCGACGTCGCCATGTTCGACGTACCGGACGAGGTGGCCGCGCAGTGGGCGCCGGTCGCCGCCGCCCGCGGTGCCGTCGTCGTGGACAATTCGGGCGCCTTCCGGATGGATCCGGACGTGCCCCTCGTCGTGCCCGAGGTCAACGGGCACATGGCCCGGATGCGGCCGCGCGGGATCATCGCCAACCCCAACTGCACGACCCTTTCCATGATCGTGGCCCTGGGCGCGCTGCACGCCGAGTTCGGGCTGCGGGAGCTGGTGGTGTCCTCGTACCAGGCGGTGAGCGGTGCGGGCCGGGCGGGCGTCGAGACGCTGCGGCAGCAGCTGTCCCTGGTCGCGGGCACCGAGCTCGGCACGCACCCCGGTGACGTACGGCGGGCGGTCGGCGACAACACCGGGCCGTTCCCGGAGCCGGTCGCGCTGAACGTCGTACCGTGGGCCGGGTCGCTGCGCGAGGACGGGTGGTCCTCGGAGGAGATGAAGGTGCGGGACGAGTCCCGCAAGATCCTCGGTCTGCCCAGGCTGCCGGTCGCCGTGACCTGTGTGCGGGTCCCGGTGGTCACCGTGCACTCCCTGACCGTGCACGCCCGCTTCGAGGGCGAGGTCACCGTCCGCAAGGCGCGCGAGATCCTCGCCACCGCCCCCGGGGTCGTCCTCTTCGACGATCCGGCGGCCGGGGAGTTCCCCACCCCCGCCGACGTCGTCGGCACCGATCCCACCTGGGTCGGGCGGGTCCGGCGGGCCCTCGACGACCCCACCGCGCTCGAACTCTTCGTGTGCGGAGACAACCTGCGCAAGGGTGCCGCGCTCAACACCGCGCAGATCGCGGAGCTCGTCGCGGCCGAGTTCGTGTGACGTGTGTCCCGTGGCGGATCTCCCGTACGCACTTGCGCCCACGGGAAAAGCCCTGGCCATGACCGGAACGCTTTGTAGGATCTGTGTGCGACATGTGGTGCGACTAATGGTCCGTACCACTTGATCCCGGCGTCTTGGCGTCCGAAGATTTTCCTCCCCGCTCTCCGCAACCGCGCGAAGGGCGGGGAGCGTCTTTGCGAACGCCCTTTCAGGGGCGCGGGGATGCAGGCGAGGCGTGGGGACGCCTCGGCACTCAGGACACAGGGGAAGAGCGGGTAGGGCATGAGCGCGTTCGACGCACGGTCAGTTGTGCTGCCTGAGAGAAGATGGACGGCCGCGTACAACCCTCACCGGGGTGAGTGTGTCCAACTGTCGTGGCTCAGGTACTCGACTTCCCTGCCGCGCCGAGCGGCGCGGCTGTCCTCAGGCCCCGCAGGCCCGGGGCTCCCGGTGGCATGCCGGTGATCGCCCCCATGCCCGCAGCGCGGCCCGCCCGCATACCCAGTCAGCGTGACGGAGCCGAGGACACTGCGGTAGCCGGAACCACCGTCGACCACCTCACCGAGACCTACCGGGCGCACTACCGCTCCCTGCTGGGTCTCGCCGCCCTCCTGCTCGACGACACCGCCTCCTGCGAGGACGTCGTCCAGGAGGCCTTCATCCGCGTCCACTCGGCACGCAAACGCGTCCGCGACCCGGAGAAGACGCTCGCGTACCTGCGCCAGACGGTCGTCAACCTCTCCCGCTCGGCCCTGCGCCGGCGCATCCTCGGACTCAAGCTGCTGTCCAAGCCGATGCCCGACATGGCGAGCGCCGAGGAGGGGGCCTACGACCTGCTGGAGCGCGACTCGCTCATCAAGGCCATGAAGGGCCTGCAGCGCCGTCAGCGCGAAGTCCTCGTCCTGCGCTACTTCTCGGACATGACCGAGGCCCAGGTCGCCGATACGCTCGGCATCTCGCTGGGCTCCGTGAAGGCGTACGGCTCCCGTGGGATCGCCGCACTGCGGGTCGCGATGGAGGAGCCGGTGTGAGCGGCGAAGGAGATTCAGAGGGACGGCGCCACGAGCCTTACGCGTGGCATGAGCCGACCGGGGAAGGCAAGCACGAGCCGACCTGGGCGGCGCGGCAAGAGCACAAGCAATCGCACGCTGGGAACGGAACTGTGAATCAGGGCCCCGACGATCTGAGCTCCACGGGGGAGTTCGACTCGGACGAGCTGGCACTGCGACGGATGCTGCACCAGGCGGTCCGGGAGATGGAGCCGCGCGACGGCACCCTGGACCATCTGCGCAAGGCGGTGCCCGCCCGGCGGGCACGCAAGAGGCAGGCCCTCGTCGGCATGGCCGCCGCGGCCCTCTTCTGCGGCACCGCCATCCCCGCCGTCGTGCACGTCTCCTCCACCGGCACCAGCGCCAACACCTCCAACGCCGGGCACACCTCCCAGGCGCAGGGCGGCGCGGGCCAGGGCAAGCAGGAGGACGGCGGCGAGTCCACCTCCGGCGGCTCCTCGACCAAGACCGAGGACAAGGGCAAGGGCACGCCGAAGGGCGAGGACAAGGGCAGGAACGCGGGCGCGAGCACCGGCGCGAGCAGCGGCACCGGCCCGTCCGCCACGACCACCGAGAGCGCCCCGGTCTGTACGGCCGCACAGCTCGGCACACCCACGGCGAGCACCGCGGTGCCCGACGCCTCCGGCACGGTCTACGGCACGTTCCACATCACCAACGGCTCCATCGCCGCCTGCACGGTCAACGGTCCCGGCACCGTGACACTGAGCGCGCAGGGCGCGGCCGACAGCGGCAAGATCAGCCCGGCTCGGCACGTGTCCGGCGACGCGGCCTCGGCAGGGCTGCCCGACCCGTCCCAGGAGGTCTCCCAGCTGCTGCTCCAGCCGGGTTCCTCCTACGACGTGAAGTTCGCCTGGGTGCCGTCCGAGACCTGTCCCACCGCGGAACCCTCGACGGACCCCACCCCCGACCCGACGACGTCCCCGGACAGCTCCAGCGGCGACGGTGGTTCCTCCACCGGCGGCGACACCGGCACCTCCACCCAGCTCCTCACGGCGGACGGCACGGCGGACGGCAGCGTCCTGGTGACGAACACGGCGGAGGGCGGCGGACCGTCGGTGTCCACGACGGTGACCAACGCGTGCGCGGGGGTCGTGTACTGGACGGGCGTGCTCGCCTCGTCGTGACGGCGTGAACGGGCCCCGACGGGGCGACGGGCGTCGGGGGACGCCCGGGTTCAGGCGCTCGCCTTCTCCTGCGGCTGCTCCTGGGACCGCTGTGCGTCGTCGTCCGGGAGGATCCCCAGCTCCGCGTCCCGGATGAACTCCACCTCGCGGCGCATCAGACGGAACCACATGAAGAGCACGAAGCCGGCGAAGACGAACCACTCGCCGGTGTAACCGAGGTTCTGGAAGGCCTTGAGGTCGAGCCCGCTGTCGGCGGGCGCGGTCGCCGGTACGGCCTTCATCCCGGAGTCACCGGTGTTGAGGGTGACCCACGCGTCGTACACGTCGTAGGGCACGAGGTTGATCAGGGAGGCCGCGCTGATCGCCGCGGTCTGCCCGGCCGGAAGGCCGCCCTGCGCACTGACGCCGTTGTCCCCCGGGGTCTCCGAGGCCTGCAGCGCACCGGTGACGGTGACCTCGCCCTTCGGCGCGGCGGGGACCTTCGCCGGGTCGGGGGTGCCGGGCAGCCAGCCCCGGACCACGGGCAGGGCCTTGCCGCCGTCGGTGCGCAGCAGCGTCAGGACGTAGTAGCCGTCGTGGTCGTCGAGTTGCCGGTCGGGGACGAGCAGCTGTTTGTCGTACCGGCCGGTCGCGGTGGCCTGCTTGCCTGAGGTCGCCTTGTTCACCGGCAGCAGCTCGGCCAACGGCCGCGCGGCCTCCCGCTCGTCGGTGACGACCGACTGCTGGGCGTCCCGGCTCTCCGTCATCCGGTCCTCGAACCGGCTCAGCTGCCACGACCCCATGAAGAGGCAGAACGGGATGGCGAGCAGCACGAAGATGGTGATGCCGAACCAGCGGGGCGTCAGCAGAAACCGGTACACACCCCCACGGTACGGGGCCGCCCCGGGCCTCGGGGGCGCGGGGTCAGAACCTCTCGGTGAGGTGGTCGCGGCCCGCCGGGGGCTCGTACGGCTCCGGCCAGAAGTCGGTAATGGTGGATATACGGCCGTGCTCGTCCCCGGTGAAGAAGGAGACGGCGTACATCTCCTCCAGGCCCACCGTGGCGTGGATCCAGGTGACGACCTGGCCCGGCTCGGCGACGATCCGCTCGATCCGCAGGTGCCAGTCGCCCGGGTAGTCACGGTTGAACTCGACGAACCGCTCCCGGCCGCTGATCCGCTCGCGGGTCTGCGGCAGGGTGTAGACGACGTCCTCGGCCAGGGTGTCCGCGAACGCGGTCCAGTCGCGGGCCTCGGCGAAGGCCCAGAAACTCTCGACGCTCTTGCGCAGATCGGTCATGGGGACGAGTCTGCACCCCGCCACTGACAACGGGTCCGCGACGGGCTTTCCGAGCTGGTCGTGGGTGGTTCGGGTAAGCGGCTGGTAGAAGTTGTCCACAGGCTGGGGACCTCGTCTACGGATTGTCTGTGAAGGCAGGCAGTATGGGGTCATGACTGAGAGCAACGGGTCCGCCGCGGCCGGGCGGAACAACGAGATGCCGGACTGGGAGAAGCGCTTCCGGGCGCCGCGGGTGTCGCTGCCCGACTGGGCGGAGGACGCCCCCGACCGCTCCCTGTTCGTGTCCAACGCCACGGGGACGTACGAGCTGTACGCCTGGGACCGGGCCACCGGCGTCCAGCGTCAGGTCACGGACCGGCCCAACGGCACCACGGACGGCGTGCTCTCCCCGGACGGCGCGTGGATCTGGTGGTTCGACGACAAGGACGGCGACGAGTTCGGCGTCTGGCGCCGCCAGCCCTTCGAGGGAGGCGCGGACGAGCTCGCCGCGCCGGGCCTGGACGCCTCCTACCCGGCGGGCCTGGCCCTGGGCCGGGACGGCGGTACGGCGGTCGTGGGCCGCTCGACCGACGACGAGGGCACCTCCATCCACCTCGTGCGCAGCGGCGAGGACCCGGTGGAGATCTACCGCCACCGCGAGTCGGCGGGCGTCGGCGACCTCTCCCGCGACGGCTCGCTGATCGCGATCGAGCACACCGAGCACGGCGACGCGATGCACTCGGCGCTGCGCGTGGTGCGCCCCGACGGCAGGGCGGTCGCCGAGCTCGACGACACCGAGGGCGGCACCCGGGAGCTGGGCCTGGAGGTCCTGGGCTTCGCCCCGGTCGACGGCGACTCCCGGCTGCTCATCGGCCATCAGCGGCGGGGCCGTTGGGAGCCGCTGGTGTGGGACGTGGCCACGGGCGAGGAGACCGACCTCGCCCTGGACCTGCCCGGTGACGTGGGCGCCGAGTGGTACCCGGACGGCACGGGCCTGCTCATCGCGCACAGCTTCGAGGCGCGCAGCGAGCTCTTCCGGTACGACCTGGAGAGCGGCAAGCTGGAGAAGGTCCCGACGCCGCCCGGTTCGGTCTCCGGGGCGACGGCCCGCCCCGACGGCAGCGTGGAGTACCTGTGGTCCTCGGCCGCCGAACCGTCGGCGGTGCGCTCGACGACCGGCGAGGTGGTGCTGGACCCGCCGGGTCTGAAGTCGCCCGGTTCGGTGCCGGTGGAGGACGTGTGGGTGGAGGGTCCGGGGGGCCGGATCCACGCCCTGGTCCAGAGGCCGGCGGGGACGACGGGTCCGCTGCCGACGGTCTTCGACATCCACGGCGGCCCGACCTGGCACGACAGCGACTCCTTCGCGGCCGGTCCGGCGGCGTGGGTGGACCACGGGTACGCGGTCGTGCGGGTCAACTACCGCGGTTCCACGGGGTACGGGCGGGAGTGGACCGACGCGCTCAAGCACCGGGTCGGCCTCATCGAGCTGGAGGACATCGCGGCGGTCAGGGAGTGGGCGATCGGCTCGGGCCTCGCCGACCCCGACCGGCTGATTCTCACCGGCGGCTCCTGGGGCGGCTATCTCACGCTCCTGGGCCTCGGCACCCAGCCGGACGCGTGGGCCCTCGGGATCGCGGCGGTGCCGGTCGCCGACTACGTCACGGCGTTCCACGACGAGATGGAGGCGCTGAAGGCGATGGACCGTACGTTGCTGGGCGGCACGCCGGAGGAGGTGCCGGAGCGCTTCGAGGCGTCGTCCCCTTTGACGTACGTGGACCAGGTCAAGGCTCCGGTGTACATCTCGGCGGGCGTCAACGACCCGCGGTGCCCGATCCGTCAGGTCGACAACTATGTGAAGCGGCTGGAGTCGAGGGGGGCGGTGCACGAGGTGTACCGGTACGACGCCGGGCACGGTTCGCTGGTGGTGGACGAGCGGATCAAGCAGGTGAAGCTGGAACTGGACTTCGCGGCGAGGCATTTGGGGTAGCGGGGAGGACTTGTGTCTGCGGGGGGTGGGGGCTGGTCGCGCAGTTCCCCGCGCCCCTTGAGTGGGTACAGCTCGGCCGAGTTCGAGTGCACCGACTCAGGGGCGCGGGGCTGGGTCGATATGCGGCTCCGCTGCGGGGCGCGACCAGCCACAACGAACCCGCAGCCGCGCGACGACCTGACCCGGAACATCCTTCGCGTACGGTTACGCACCCGCCCGCCCCCTGCGCCCCAGCAACTCCGCCAACCCCCGCCGAGTCGCCGCCAGCACCACCCGGTCCGAGGCCTGAAGCACATACGTGTCCGGCAGGTCCCACGCCAGTCCCGGAGAGTCCCCGGACTCCTCACGTGCCAGCACCCGCCAGGACCCCGCCCGAAACGCCTCGCCGACCGTCCGCCCCTCCAGCTGGGGATGTCCGCCCACGTCCACCGCGGCGAACAGCAGCACCCGCCGCTCGACCGGGAACGCCCCCAGGATCTGCCGCCCCATCATCGCCCCGGCGAAGGCGGGGGCGGCCAGGTGGGAGACGCTCCGGCTGCGGGTGGACGCACGGGGGTGCGCGGCCCGCAGGGTGCGGTACACCGCGGTCGCGAAGTCGTCGTCGTACAGCCGCAGCACCACCCGCAGGTCGGGCCGCACGGCCCGGGCGTACAGGACCGCCTCCAGGTTCGTCGTGTCCGCGCTGGTCACCGCGAGCAGTGCGTGCGCGCGGTGGATCTTGGCGGCCTCCAGGACCCCCTCCTGGGTGACGTCCCCGAGCACCACCGGCACCCGCAGCCGCCGCGCCGTGGCCAGTCCGCGGGCGTCGGGGTCGGACTCGACGCACACCACGGGGATGTTCAGTTCCCGCAGCCGGGTCAGCACCCGGGTGCCGATCTTGCCGAGCCCGAGGAGCACGACATGACCACCGAGGCCCCGGGGCGGTTTGCGCAGGGAGGACGCGGTGCGGAAGGTGCCGAGAGCCTCCAGGACCGCCGCGAGGAGCACCGGAAGGAGCAGCAGTCCGGCGAATCCGGAAAGGAGCTGGAGGATCTGGCGCCCCACGGACTCACCGATCGCGGGGTCGTCGATCGCGAACAGGTCGAGCAGCGTCAGATAGAACGCGCGCAGCGGATGGATCCCGGTCACCAGCCACAGCGCGACGGCGAGCGCGACCACGCACCCCACCATCCCGGCCAGCGACCACCGCAGCCGCCGCGAGAACAGCGAGGCGAACCAGGGCATCACCCCCCGCCCGCCGGGCAGCGAGGGCCCGGCGTAGGACACCTGCTCCAGCACGACGGTCGCGCGTCCGCCGCCGTCCCGTACCGCTGCCGCGTCCGGCAGCAGTGTGGGGCCCTGGTCGCCGGCCGCCCCGGTGCTGTCGGTCGGCGAGAGCAGGGCGAGCGTGGCAAGACCCGGATCGGGGCTCACCCCGGCCCCGGCCGGCGGCCGTTCGACCGCCCGCAGCAGCAGGCCGCCGGTCTGCAGGACCTTGCTGGTGCCGGTGAGGGCGGTGGCGGCCAGTGCGGGCGCGGCGGTGTCGGCGTCGGAGAGCACGGTCGTGGAGGCGTCGAAGCCGGTCCCGTCGGCCGGGTCGCCGGAGGCCAACGCGGCGGCCTGGTCGAGGAGTTCCTCGATGTGCTGGCCGAGGCGCCGGTTGTAGAGCCGCAAGACCAGCCGCAGTCGGGGGTTGAGGCGGCGGGCGGTGAGGGCGGCGCGGATGTTGGTCTCGTCGTCGTCGTACACGAGCGCGAGCGCGTCCGCGCGTTCCACGCCCGCCTCGGCGAGCGCCGTCTCGCTCGGCTCGGCGGCCTCCATGAGCCGTATGCCGCCCGGGGGTTCGCCGACGGAAGCGGTACCGCCGTTGCCGTTGCCGGCGCTCGCGCCACCGTTGCCGGTCAGGCCGGCGGCGCGGGTCACCACCCGGTCGAGCAACGCGGACGCAGACCGGGCCCGTACCACCACCGGTGGCCGCACGGACCGTTCGGAGGCCGGCACGACGAGCGTGACCTGCTCGCCGTAGACCCCTCTGAGCTCGGCCGCGAGACGGTGCGCGAGCCCGTCGTCCCCGCACACCACCATGTGCGCGGCCGCGTCGCCCGGCAGCCCTGGACTCTGGTTCGGAACGCTCCCCACGAGGGAGAAGACTGCCTCACCGGGGCGGGTGGTGCCACGGCCGGGTCCCGCGGGCCCGTTCCATGTGCCAAGAATTCCCCAAACCCCCGCGCACTCTGAGCAAACGGACCTTCCCCGCCGTACGCACCAGCAGGGGAACCAGCACCTCACCACCGGAGGGATCCCGGCCGTGGCCGTCATCACCAAAGCGCCTCCGCCCACGCGGGACACCGGCGAGGACCGGCGTCCGGCACCGGACGCGGAAGGGCGGCGCCTCGACTCGCCCCTCGTGCTGACCCTGTTGATGCTGCTGGTGGTGCTGCTCCAGGGGCCGATCCGGGGGGCTCTGGGCGCCCCGGTCATGCAGAGCTGGATGACGGTGTTCGTCGCCGTGCTCGTCCAGGCGTTGCCCTTCCTGGTGCTCGGGGTGCTGCTGTCGGCGGCGATCGCGGTGTTCGTGCCGCCGTCGTTCTTCGCCCGCGCCCTGCCGAAGAACCCCGCTCTCGCGGTGCCGGTGGCCGGGGTGGCGGGCGCGGTGCTGCCGGGCTGCGAGTGCGCGTCGGTGCCGGTGGCGGGCGCGCTGGTCCGGCGCGGTGTCACCCCGGCCGCGGCCCTCGCCTTTCTGCTCTCCGCCCCGGCGATCAACCCGATCGTGCTGACGGCGACCGCCATCGCCTTCCCGCGCGATCCCGAGATGGTCGTGGCCCGGCTGGTCGCGAGCCTGCTGGTGGCGTGCGCGATGGGCTGGCTGTGGCTGCGTCTGGGCCGCACCGACCTGCTGAAACCGCCGGCCCGCCACGCGTACGAGGGCCAGAGCAAGGGTGCCGCCTTCTGGGGTTCGGTCCGGCACGACGTGACGCACGCGGGCGGCTTCCTGGTGGTGGGCGCGATGGCGGCGGCGACCCTGAAGGCCGTCGTCCCGCAGACCTGGTTGCGTACGGCGGCGGAGAACCCGGTGATCGCCGTGCTGGCCCTCGCCGCGCTCGCCGTGGTGCTGTCGATCTGCTCGGAGGCGGACGCGTTCGTGGCGGCCTCGCTCACCCAGTTCTCGCTCACCGCCCGGCTGACCTTCCTGGTCGTCGGCCCGATGATCGACCTGAAGCTGTTCGCGATGCAGACCGGTACCTTCGGCCGCGCCTTCGCCCTGCGCTTCGCCCCCGCCACCCTCGCCCTGGCGATCGTGGTCTCGGTCCTGACCGGGCTGGTGATGCTGTGAACCGGCAGGCACAGTCGGCGGTCCTGTTCCTCCTCGGCGCGGCCCTCCTGCACGCGGGCCTCACCGACCTCTACCTCCGCTATGTCAAGGCGGGGCTGCGCCCGCTGGTCCTGGCGGCCGGCGTCGTCCTCATCGCGACGGCGCTGGCCACGGCCTGGTACGAGTGGCGGGCCAAGGCCGGGGAGCAGGACCACGCGCACCGCGAACCCCGTGTCTCCTGGCTCCTGGTCCTGCCCCTCTTCGCCCTGATCCTCGTCGCCCCGCCCGCCCTCGGCTCCTACAGCGCGATGCGCACGGGTACGGCCCTGCAGCAGTCGTACGGCTATACGAAGCTCCCGGCGAGCGGACCCCTGCGGCTCGGTCTCGCCGACTACGCGGGCCGCGCGGTCTACGAGCACGGCCGGGGCCTGGCCGGACGGCAGATCACCATCACCGGGTTCGTCGCCCTGGACCACTCCGGCACGCCCTACCTGGTCCGCATGGCCCTCAACTGCTGCGCGGCGGACGCCCAGCCGGTCAAGGTCGGCCTCACCGGGCAGGTCCCGCCGGTCCTCGAACCGGACGGCTGGCTCCAGGTCACCGGCACCTACACGGCCAAGCGGACCAAGGACACGGTGAACGGCCGCCCGATCCCGTACCTGGAGATCACGGAGGCCAAGCCGGTCCCGACGCCGCACGACCCGTACGACGAGACCTGGAACAACTAGACCTGGAACAACTGACGGCCGCGGTCCCCGGCCCCGGTGCGCCCGACCCCCTGATGGCCCTTGCCGTGGCAGGGCCCTCCCCCTAGCCTGCATCTGACGACCCATCAGATACCGGCTAGGGGGCAGGCAATGGCCGTCACCACCGAGAGCGGAACCGGAACGGGACCGGGCACCAGGGACATCCCCAAAGTCATCAGCGTGGACGATCACGTGATCGAGCCCGCGCACCTCTTCGAGACCTGGCTTCCGGCGAAGTACCGGGACAGGGGGCCGAAGCCGCTCACCGCCGGCATCGGGGACCTCGCGTACGTCGGCGGGAAGTACCGGTTCACCACCGATCCGGAGGGCCAGCTCACGGACTGGTGGGAGTACGAGGGTGACCTCTTCCCGTACAAGCGGATCATCGCGGCCGTCGGTTTCTCGCGGGACGAGATGACCCTCGACGGGATCACCCGCGAGCAGATGCGGCGGGGCTGCTGGGACCCCAAGGCCCGGGTGGCGGACATGGAGATGAACCATGTCGAGGCCTCCCTGTGCTTCCCCACCTTCCCCCGCTTCTGCGGGCAGACCTTCGCCGAGGCCAAGGACAAGGAGGTCGGGCTCGCCTGTGTGCGCGCCTACAACGACTGGATGGTCGAGGAGTGGTGCGGGGACAGCGCCGGCCGGCTGATCCCGCTGTGCCTGATCCCGCTGTGGGACATCGAGCTCGCGGTCGCGGAGATCCGCCGCAACGCCGAACGGGGCGTGCGGGCCGTCACCTTCAGCGAGATCCCGACCCATCTGGGGTTGCCGTCGATCCACTCCGGCTACTGGGACCCGTTCTTCGCCGTGTGCGAGGAGACCGGGACGGTCGTCAACATGCACATCGGCAGCAGCTCCCAGATGCCGGCCGCCTCCCCCGACGCGCCGCCCGCGGTCCAGGCGTCCCTGTCCTTCAACAACGCCATGGCCTCGATGATGGACTTCCTCTTCTCCGGGGTCCTGGTGAAGTTCCCGCGGCTCAAACTGGCGTACAGCGAGGGCCAGATGGGCTGGATCCCGTACGCCCTGGAACGCGCCGACGACGTTTGGGAGGAGCACCGGGCCTGGGGCGGCGTCAAGGATCTGATCCCGGAGCCGCCGTCGACGTACTACTACCGGCAGATCTTCTGCTGCTTCTTCCGGGACAAGCACGGCATCGAGGCCATCGAGACCGTCGGCGTGGACAACGCGACCTTCGAGACCGACTATCCGCACGTCGACTCGACCTGGCCGCACACCAAGGAGGTCGCGTGGGAGCACGTGGCCGGGCTGTCCGAGGACGTGACCTACAAGCTGCTGCGGGGCAACGCGATCCGGATGCTGGAGCTCGGCTTCGACAAATGAGCCGGTCCCGCGCAGCAAAAGACCCGACCGCTGGCGACGGGGGATGCACCAGCGGTCGGGCTGTGGCCAAGACTAACAAGGCAAAGGGAACAGCGGGAGCGGACTGCTCGGGCAGGTGAAGAAGTTGTGATCGGGATCACGTAAAGGGCGTCAGTCGCAGGGAGGGTCGTACGAGAGTCGCGGGAGGTATTCCTGCCACTCCTGGCGGGTCAGGACGTTCTCGGTGGTGGCGCAGATGCGGCTGATCGCGTCGTCGACGTCCAGGTCCCACAGCCGGATGGTGTCCGCGCCGCTGGAGATCCCGAGCATGCGGCTGTCGGGGCTGAAGGAGAGGAAGCTGCCGGTCTTGGCGCTGGGGCTCATCGACTGCCCGATGGGACCGGCCGCGGACGGGTCGGCCACGTCCCAGAGCCGGACCGTGTTGTCGTTGCCGCCGCTGGCCAGCGTGGAGCCGTCACGGCTGTAGGTCAGCGACACGACCGCCTCGGTGTGCCCGGTGAGCGCCTCGCCCGTCCGCTCGGCGTGCGCGGGGTCGGTCACGTCCCACAGCCGGACCACGTCGTCGTTGCCGCCGCTGGCCAGGGTGTGCCCGTCCGGGCTGAAGACGAGCACGTTGACGGGCCCGGTGTGCCCGGTGAGCGGCTTGCGGAGCAGGGCAGGACGGGCCGGGTCGGTGACCTTCCACAGCCGGATCGTGCCGTCCGCGCTGCCACTGGCCAGGGTGCGGCCGTCCGGGCTGAAGGCGAGGCCGTCGATGTACCCCTTGTGGCCGGCGATCGGGCCGTGGGAGACCGGGTGGGCCGGGTCGGTGACGTCCCACAGCTGAAGGCTGCGGCTGTCGTACGCGGTGGCCAGGGTGCGTCCGTCCGGGCTGAACGCCAGTGCGTCCGGACCCATGAACCGGGTGCGCAGGACGAGCGCCGGACCGTGGGGGACGGGGTGGGCCGGGTCGGTGACGTTCCACAGGTGGACCCGGCCGGTGGTGAGCACCGCGAGGGTGCGGCCGTCGGGGGAGAAGAACACCTGGGAGTCCGGGTCGCGCGCCACGGGGGTGAACGGCTTGCCCAGGGCCACGGGCCGGGCCGGGTCCGTCACGTTCCACAGCCGGATCCGCCCGTCCCGGCCGGCCGTGGCGAGCACCTCGCCGTCCCGCCGGAACGCCCCGCTGCTGCCCACCAGGTCTCCCGCCGGGATCGACCACAGCCGCACCTTGCTGTCGCCGCTGCCGGTCGCGAGGGTCCGGCCGTCGGGGCTGAAGCCCAGCGCGTACATCTCGCCGCTCGCCCCGGCCAAGGGCTCGCCGACCTGTGAGGGGTACGCGGGATCGCTCACGTTCCACAGGCTCGCCGTGCTGTCCGCGCTGGCGGCGGCGAGCATGCGTCCGTCGGGGCTGAAGGCCACGGACCAGACGGGACCGCTGTGGCCGGTGAGCGGTGAGCCGACCGGACCCGGGTGGGCGGGGTCGCTCACGTCCCACAGCCGCACGCTGTCGTCCGCGCTGCCGGTGGCGAGCTCCGTCCCGTCCGGACTGAAGGCCACCGAGTGCACCAGACCGGTGTGCCCCTTCAACACGTTGTCGTACGCCCGGGGCCGGCGCGGATCGGTGGTGTTCCACAGCCGGACCGTGTTGTCGTCCCCGCCGGCCGCCAGGGTGCGCCCGTCGGGGCTCCACGCCACGGAGCGCACGGCGGCGCCGGCTCCGGTCAGGACGGCGGGCGGCTCCTTGGCGTCGCGGGTGTTCCACAGCCGTACGGTGCGGTCCTCGCCGGCGGAGGCCAGCGTGCGCCCGTCCGGGCTGAACGCGATCAGGTAGATGGTGCCGCGGTGACCGGTCAGGGGAGCGCCGAGCGGCTTCGGTCGGCGGGGGTCGGTGAGGTCCCACCGCCTAATCCTCCCGTCGTCCCCGGCACTGGCCAGCGTTCTGCCGTCCGGGCTGAACACCGCGCTGCTCACCCAGCTCGTGCCGCCGGCGAGGGGTTCGCCCAGCGCCTTGGGGTGCCGGCGGTCGCCGACGTCCCACAGCCGGACGGTCCGGTCGTAGCTCGCGGTGGCGAGGAGCTTGCCGTCCGGGCTGAACGAGGTGAGGTAGACGGCGCCGGTGTGCCCGGTGAGCGGGGTGGCCAGCGGCGCGTTGACGACGGAGATCAGCCGGGTGTTGGTGCCCTCGTCGTCGGGCCTGAGGCGGTGTGCGACCAGGTCGATCCGGGCGGACAGCGACGGATCCGTGGAGTGGACGCGGTCCGCCTCCGCGACGACCTGCTCGAACACGGCGTCGTTGCGCTGCTGCCAGGCCACCACCGCCGACCCGACGGCCACCATCGCGAGGACGACCAGCGCCGACACCGCGCCCCGTGCGATCAGGACCGAACGCCGGCGCAGCCGGACCGAGGCGGCCAGGAACTCCACCGCGCTGCGGGTCAGATAGGTGTCCCCGGCGGACTTCGCCCAGGTGCGCGCCTGTTCGAGCCGCGAACCCCGGTACAGCAGCGAGGAGTCACGGTTCGAGCCCTCCCAGGAGCGGCCGTCCTCCTCGATGCGCTGGCGCAGCAGATGGTCGCTGCGGTCCTCGTCGATCCACTCGCGCAGCCGCGGCCACGCCGTCAGCAGCGCCTCGTGGGTGATCTCCACGGTCTCCGCGTCCAGCGTCACCAGCCGGGCCCGCACCAGGGCCTCCAGCGACTCCTCGGTCTTGGCGGGGTCGGTCGACTCCGCGGCCAGCCGGCGCCGGGTGCCGCGCCGGCGGGTGGCCTGGGTGTCCTCGCCGAGCCGCACCAGACGCAGCAGCAGCAACCGGGCCGCCGTACGCGCCGCCGGGTCCAGGCCGGACCAGGCCCGCTCGGCGGTGGCCGCGACCGCGCCCTGGATACCGCCGGCCGCGCGGTAGCCGGCCACGGTCAGCCGGCCCGCCTTGCGGCGCTGCCAGGTCGCGAGCAGGGCGTGCGAGAGCAACGGCAGGACGCCCGCGACGTGCGCCCCGCGCGGACCGTCGGCGCTCACCTCGCGCACGATCAGCTCCGCGAGCCCCGGCTCCAGTTCCAGGCCCACGGCCCGGGCCGGACCCGTCACGGCCTCACGCAGCTCCCCGCCGGTGAGCGGCCCGAGCACCATGTGCCGGTGCTGGAGCGCGTCGGCCAGCTCGGGATGGTCGAGGCAGCGCTCGTAGAAGTCGGCGCGGATGCCGAGCAGGACCAGGGCGGGCGCGGGCGTGTCCGGCCCTGCGGGCGTGCACGCGGCGTGCAGCACCTGGACGAACGTACGCCGGACCGTCTCGTCCGAGCAGAGGGTGAACGCCTCCTCGAACTGGTCGACGATCATCACCGGCCGGGCGGCGGCGGCCTCGCGCTGAGCCCACGAGGCGACCGCTTCCCGCACCGCGTGCGCGAATTCGGGAGGGTGGTCGATGTCGGGACCGCCGGTCCCGGCGGCGGAGACGACCGGTGCCAGCTCGGGTATACGACGGGTCAGTTCCGCGAGCGGATCGGCGCCCGGCACGAACTGGAGGATGGCCCGGCCGCTCGCTTCCCCGGCCTGTTCCCCTTCCTCCAGGGCGGTCACCAGACCGGCGTTGAGCAGCGAGGACTTGCCCGCGCCCGAGGCGCCCACGAGCATCACCAGACCGCCGCCGGTCCCGGCCGCCGAGCGGAGCAGCTCCAGGAGTGCCTCCGTGCTGCGTTCCCGGCCGAAGAACCAGCGGGCGTCCTCCCGCCGGTAGGAGGCGAGACCGCGGTACGGGCAGACCCCGGCGGGAGGCTCGGGCGGGGGGCCTTCGTCCTCGTCCGGGGCCAGCGCGCGCTCCCACAGCCGCTGCCACTGGCCGAGGTCGTACAGACCGGCCGAGACGGGGGTGGGACTGATCCGCCGGGCCTCGGGAATGAGGATGTGCAGCACGGCCGCGAGGGCGGTGAACTGAGCGGGCACGTTCCGGGCCCGGCGCCAGTCGCTGATCCGCTGTGCGGACACCCGGACGGGGCGCCCGCGCTCGTCGACGCGCTGGAGCCGGCCGACTCCCTCGGACACCCGCTTGAGGGGCGGATTCCCTGCCTCCCGGTACAACAGGGCGAGACGCTCCGCGAAGGCCGTGCGTGCTCCTGAGTCGGAGCTCAAGGTCTTCCACCCCTTACTTCCCTCGCGGCTGAATCCGGACCGGAAAACCCACTTTATATGGCTGACCTGCGGTAACGCACTGTCTCCGGCACCGGAACCTCCTCTGTGGGCCCCCTGGCTGGCAGGATCATGACCCTGCGGCGCAGCCATCGGGCGACGCCATGACAGGCCACCAGTCCGGCGCCCCGCACGCCAACCAGCGCGCCGTACGTTCTCGGCCACATTCCGCTCACGGTCACCCGCTTCCTCCGGTACCGGTCCCCACGAGGGGAGGGACCGGTACCGGACGAAGCGGGACGGTCACGGTGCCGCCCCTACACTTGGCCGAACGTTCCGAGGTGACGGGAGAGGGCTGTGGCGAAGGTCGTCGGCGGTTTCCAGGACCCGTCCGTCGAGGTGCTGACCGAGGCGGCCGCGGTGTTCGGACTCCTCGCCTCCTCCGCCCGGCTGCACATCATGTGGGCGCTGTCCCAGGGCGAGAGCGACGTCACCCACCTCGCCGACCGGGTCGGCGGCGCGCTCCCCGCGGTCAGCCAGCACCTGGCGAAACTGAAGCTCGCGGGGCTGGTGCGGTCCCGCCGCGAGGGCCGTAGGCAGATCTATTACATCGACGACCCCGACATCGTGACCGTGGTCCGGGTCATGGTCGGCCAGCTGACCGCCCGGGAGACCTCCCCGGGCCCGTCGGACCGACTGCGCGAGGCCGGTGTCTGAGCAGTCGGGGGGGCGAGGGGAGGACGAGACCTCGTCCGTGGCCGCGCTTCCCCATGCCTCCGGCACTCCTGCCGGTGCTCCCCCGCCCGGTCTTCCCGTCCTACGGGTGCTGCCTTCTGCGGCCGATGGTGGCGGGAGTCTTCACGAGGTGTTCCGGGGGCTCGGTGCCGGGCCGCGGGGGCTGACCGAGGCGCAGGCCGAGGAGCGGGGGGCGCGGTTCGGTGAGAACGCGGTTCCGGACGCCCGGGACCCCTCCTGGCCCCGCCTGTTCGCACGGAGCCTGCGCGACCCCTTCACCGCGGTGCTGCTCTGTCTGGGACTGGTGTCGGCCGCCGTCTTCGCCTGGGGCACCGCCTCGGTGATCCTGCTGCTGGTCGTGGTGAGCTGTGTCCTGCGGGCCTCCGGCGAGCACCGGGCCGGCCGCTCCACGGCGGGACTGCGCCGCCTGGTGGCGACCACCGTCACCGTTCAGCGCCGGGCCGGCCAGGACACGCCCCCGGTCACCCGTGAGATCCCGGTCGAGGAGTTGGTCCCCGGAGACGTCGTACGGCTCGGGCCGGGCGACCTGGTCCCCGCGGACGTACGACTGCTGCGGTCGAGCGGGCTCGCCGTCCACCAGGCCGCGCTCACCGGAGAGTCCGCGCCGGTGGAGAAGTCCGCGGAGGACGGGCCGGGGGACGGCGGTGTCCTCCAGGACCCGCGGTACTGCTTCCAGGGCAGCAGTGTCGCCTCCGGCAGCGCCACCGCCGTGGTCGTCGCGACCGGCGGCGACACCCGTTTCGCCGCCGCCCACCGCCGTACCGGAAAACCCCCGGCGACCAGCTTCGAACGCTCCGTCCAGGGCGTCTCCTGGATCCTGATCCGGTTCGCGCTGCTGACCCCGCCCCTGGTGCTGATGGCCAACGCCGCCCTGCGCGGCCGGGGTCTGGAGACCCTCCCCTTCGCCGTCGCGGTGGCGGTCGGCCTGACCCCGGAGATGCTGCCGCTCCTCGTCACCACCTGCCTGGCCCGCGGCGCCGCCCTCCTGGCCCGCACCCACGGCGTCATCGTCGGACGGCTCCCCGCCCTGCACGACATCGGCGCCATGGACGTGCTGTGCGTGGACAAGACCGGCACCCTCACCCGGGACCGCCCGGTCGTCCACCGGGCCCTGGACGCCGAGGGCCACGACGAGCCCGAGGTACTGCGCTGGGCGGCGGCCGCCGCCTGGTGGTCGCTCCAGCTCGCCGACCTGCCCGCCCCCGACGCCCTGGACGAGGCCCTGCTCACCGCCGCCGACGAGGACACCCTCATGGCGTACGACGGCGTCACGGCCCTCCCCTTCGACCCGGCCCGCCGCCTGGCCACCGTTGTCGTCCGCACCCCCGGCCGGTTCGGCACGCACACCCTGATCACCAAGGGGGCCGTGGACGCCGTACTGCCACGCTGTTCCCTGTCCGACGACGAGCGCTCCCGGCTGCGCGACCTGGCCGACGCGCAGGCCGCGGACGGGCTGCGCGTCCTCGCGGTCGCCACCACCGAACTCCCCGCCGGAGACCGCCCCCGCGAACACGGCCTCGCCTTCCGCGGCCTGGTCACCCTCCGGGACGACCTCGCCCCCACCGCCGCCGAGGCCCTCGCCCAGCTCGCCGGGCGGGGCGTCACCGTCAAGGTCCTCACCGGCGACCACCCGGGCACCGCGGTCCGGGCCTGCTGTGACCTGGGGGTCCCGGTGGCCGGCGTCCTCACCGCCGAACGCCTCGACACCCTCACCGATCCGGAACTGACCGAACTGGCCCGCCGTACCACCGTCTTCGCCCGCTGCACCCCCGAGCACAAGACCCGCGTCACCCGGGCCCTGCAGACCGGTGGCCACACGGTCGGATTCCTCGGCGACGGCGTCAACGACCTGCCCGCCCTGCGCACCGCCGACGTGGGCATCGCCCCACACGACGCGGCCGGGGTGACCAGACAGAACGCGGACCTCGTCCTCGCCGGGAAGGACCTCACCGCGATCGGCCACGCGGTCGCCGCCGGCCGTCACGCGGGCGGCAACATCGCCACGTATCTGCGCATCACGCTCTCCTCCAACCTCGGCAACGTGATCGCGATGCTCTCCGCGGGCCTCCTCCTGCCCTTCCTGCCGATGCTCCCGGCCCAGGTCCTCGTCCAGAACCTGTGCTTCGACGCGGCCCAACTGGCCTTCGCCCACGACCGTCCCGCCCCGTCGGCGCTGCGCCGGCCGACCGTCCTGGACCCCAGGGAGCTGCTCCGGTTCATCGTCGGATTCGGTGCCCTGAACGCCGTGGCGGACCTGGCGACCTTCGGGGTCCTGGCCTTCGCCCTGCGGGGGCCGGGCGACGACGAGGCACTGTTCCACTCGGGCTGGTTCACGGAGAACCTGCTGACGCAGGCCGTGGTGATGGTGCTGCTGTCCCTGGGGTCACTCGGCAGGGGCGGTCGGCGGCCGGGCCCGGTGACCTGGTCGGCCGCCGCACTGGCCGCGACCGGTCTGCTCCTGCCCGCGTCCCCGCCGGGCGCGGCCCTGGGCCTGGGCCCCCTGCCCGGCGTGTACTACGGACTGCTCGGGGCCGTCCTCGCCCTGTACGCCGTGGGCCTGCTGGTGGCGAGGAGGCGCCACGAGCGCCACCGCGCGGGTGTGCTCTCCAGCGACTGAGCGAGTCAGGGGCAGGCGATGTCGAAGCCGTACCGCAGGGGTTCGTCCGTCACGCCGTGATCGAGCCGGTAGACGTAGACGCCGTCCACCCGCACCCCGGACGGGGCGCCCTCCGTGCGGCAGGGGTACGACACCTGCACGACCCGGGGCCGGTCGGCCACCTTGACCCGCATCCCGTCGGCCGGTCCGCCGTCGAGGACGGCGACCTCCCAGCCGGTCACCTCGGCCGTCTCCACTGTCTCCGCTGCGTCCACGGCGACAGTTTAGAGCTTGCGCAATCGTCCCGGGGGGCGATGTCCGATGCTCGACGGCGGTGGTTCTTCAGGTCGCCGGCACATCGTCCAGGGTCGGCGTGGCGTCGGGGTCGGCCTCGGCCCGGGCGGTGATGTCGAGCACCGTCGGCGGGAGGATCATCTCCTCGACCGGGATCAGGTACGGGGTGCGGGCCCCGGCCGGAAGTCGTGGGTGAGGTCCGTGCGGACCGTGCCCTCGACCGGCTCGCGGTACGCGGACCACAGCCGGGGCTCGCCGGAGGTCATCCCGCGTCCTCCAGCGCGGGGCGACGGGTGGCCGGGGCGTGGGCGTGCGGGTGCTCGGTGGGCGCGCGCTCATCGGGCGCGTCCTCGGTTGTTTCCTCGACGGCCCCGGCCGGAGCCGTGGGCGCCGACGTGTCCTTGCGGCGGGTCATCCCGACGCCCACGAGGACCACGGCCATGCCCAGCACGACCCGGACGCTCAGGCCCTCGCCCAGGACGACCGCGCCGAGGAGCACGGAGACCACGGGCAGCAGATAGCCGACCACCGCGGCGTTGGTGGCGCCCTCGTCGTTGATGATCCGGTAGGTGAGGTGGAAGGTGATCGCGGTGCAGAAGACGCTGAGGACCAGGGCCGCGGCCACGACCGCCGGGCCGGGGTCGATCGACTCCAGGCCGCCGATCGGCAGCGCGACGGCGGTCAGCCCGCTCGCGGCGACGAGCTGGGCGGCGGAGAGCGAGATGGTGGGGGTGCCCCTGCGCACCAGGGTGCGGCCCATGTAGGTGAAGGCGACGGCGTAGCTGGCGGCCGCGCCGAGAATGGCGAGGGTTCCCCAGCCGGTGGCCCCGGCCGACTGCCACGGGGCGAGGATGACGATCGTGCCCGTGAAGCCCAGCAGCAGGCCCGCCAGGCGGACCGGACGCAGTCCGCGCTCCGAGCCGAGGGCCAGGCCGAGGGCGATCGACCACAGCGGGGTCGTGGCGTTCAGGACCCCCGCGAGGCCGGAGTCGACGGTCTGCTGGCCCAGGCTGAACAGGGCGAAGGGCAGCGCGTTGCAGAAGAAGGCCGCGACGACGATGTGACGCCAGACGGTGCGGCCGCGGGGCATGCGCCGGCCCGACGCGTAGCAGGCGACGGTGAGGACGAGCGCGCCGAGGAGACAGCGGACGAACGTGACCTGGAGCGGGGAGAGCCCGCGCAGCGCCAGTTCGATCCAGAGGAAGGTCGAACCCCACAGCAGGGCCAGCACGGCGACCCGCAGTCCGCCCCGCAGACTCCGTGGCCCACTGTCACTGTTCACGATGCTTCCTCCATCCGGTGGTGCCCTTCTTCGACAATGCCCCAGCCAACCTGTGAGGACAAGCAAATGGTTCTACCTGGTTTGTTAAGCTGTGCTACATGCTTGATGTGAGGCGCCTCCAGGTCCTGCGTGCGGTGGTCACCAGCGGGACGGTCACCGCGGCCGCGGCCCACCTCGGCTACACACCGTCCGCCGTCAGCCAGCAGGTGGCGGCGCTCGAGAAGCAGGCCGGTACCGCACTGCTCGAACGGGTCGGGCGCGGGGTGCGGCCCACTCCGGCCGGTCTGCTGCTCACCGAGCACGCGGAGCTGATCAGCTCCGCGGTCGCCCAGGCGGAGAGCGCCCTCGCCGACCTGCGCGCCGGACGCATCGGCACGCTGTCGGTCCGTTACTTCGCCACGGCCGGCTCCACGCTGGTCGCCCCGGCCCTGGCCCGGCTCCGCACGGAACACCCCGGTGTACGGATCGACCTCGAACTCGCCGACCCCGAGGACCCGTTGCAGGAGGTCGTGCGGGGGCGGGCCGACCTGGCGGTGGTCGTGCACGCGCCGGGCCGGGTGGCGGACGGCTTCCGCCTGGTCCACCTGCTCGACGACCCGTACGCCGCCGTCCTGCCCCTGGGGCATCCGCTCGCGGACCAGGAGGTCATCGACCTGAACGAGATGGCCGGGGAGCAGTGGGTCGGCAGCGAACCGCCCGGCCCCTGTCTGGAGCCGGTGATCGACTCCTGCGCGGCGGCCGGTTTCAGCCCCGACTTCGTCATCCGCAGCGAGGACTACGCCACCGCGCAGGGCTTCGTCGCGGCCGGACTCGGTGTCGGTCTGATGCCGGGACTGGGGCTGCGCGGCCGCCACCCCGGTGTCGTCGTACGCCCGGTCCGCAACCCCGAACCGGTCCGGGTGATCTCGGCGGTCGCCCGGGAAACCGCCCTCGACCAGCCCGCCCTGCGCTGCCTCCTGTCGGCCCTGAAGGACGCGGCCACCACCGACCCGCCCACCGGTCCGGCAGCGCACTGACCCCGGTCGGGGGTGAGAGCGCGGCCCTGCGCGAGGCCCGAAAGGGTGTGCCCCTTGGCCGGCCTGCGGGGGATGTCCGGCTCCGGGTGCCTTCGGTGAGGGTGACACTGCCAGTGACAGTCTCCCCAGGAGTGCTGTCAAGGGGGATCTGGCTGGGGTGGGCCGTGCACCGGAGCCTGGGAGCATGACTACCGCTGATACCACCGCGACGGCCACCGCCGCGCAGCCAACCGCCGTACACATGAACGGACGCCAGGTCGCCGCTCTGGTCGTGCTGCTGGCGTCGCAGTTCATGATGGCCGCCGACTTCTCCGTGTTGAACGTGGCGCTGCCGGAGGTCGGCACGTCCCTCGGGTTCTCCACGGGGAGCCTGCAGTGGATCACCACGACGTTCGCACTGTGCGCCGCCGGATGCACGCTGGTGTTCGGACGTGTCGGTGACTACGTGGGACGGCGGCGCATCTTCACCGCCGGGATGGTCGTCCTGGCCGTCTCTTCGCTGATCGGCGGCGTCGCGGACTCGGCCGCGATGCTGCTGATCGCCCGTACCCTCCAGGGCCTGGCCACCGCCGCCGTCACGCCCGCCGCGCTCGCCCTGCTCACCACCACCTTCACCGAGCCCGGCCTGCGCACCCGCGCGCTCGGCCTCAACAGCGTGATGATGAGCTCCGGCTTCAGTGTCGGTGCGATCCTCGGCGGTGTCCTCACGGACGTGTTCTCCTGGCGCTGGGCCTTCTTCATCAACATCCCCGTGGCCATCGCGGCCATCGTCGTCGTGCCGATCGTCGTCGGCGAGAGCCGCGCCGAACAGCGCAGCCGGATCGATCTGCCCGGCGCGGTGCTGATCACCCTGGGCCTGTTCGCCGGGATCTACGGTGTCACCCGCGTCGGCGAGGACGGTCTCGATCTGGTGGCGGGCGTCGCCCTCATCGCCTCCGCTGCCCTGCTCGCCGCCTTCTGGGCGGTGGAGAGCCGTACCGCCGACGCCCTGGTACCGGTGAAGATCCTGAAGAAGCCCGACATCGCCTTCGGCAACGTCGCCGCCCTGTTCATCTTCGGCGGCGAGACCGCGCTGATCTTCTTCACCGGCCTGTACGTCCAGAACGTGCTCGGCCTGTCGTCCCTGGTCGCCGGTCTGGTGCTGCTCGGCATCGGTGTGGGCCAGATCATCGCCGGTACGGTCGGTCCGCGCATCCTCCAGCGGGTCTCGCCGCGCACGATGCTCGGAGTCTCCCTCTTCCTCCAGGGCGCGTTCATGCTGCCGGCGATGTGGGCGACCTCGGACTCGTACTGGCTGGTCCCGCTGATCGTCACCCAGTTCGTGAACGCCTTCTTCTCCATGCTGGCGGCCCTGTGCTTCATGGTCATCGCCACCTCGTCCGTCGACGCCGATGCCCAGGGCATGGCGACCGGTATGGCCACCCAGAGCCAGCAGGTCGGTATCGCCATCGGCATTCCGCTGATCAGCGCGGTCTTCGCCGCCGTCATCGGTCAGGGCACCGTGACCGGGGCCGAGGAACTCACCGGCATCCACACGGCGATCGGTGTGGCCGGCTTCTCCCAGGTCGCGGTCGGTCTCCTGCTGTGGCTGGTGCTGCGCCGCAAGCAGGCACAGAAGTAGAGGCCCACGGCACGCAGCACCGGCGGCCGGTACGGCCGGGAGGGCGGCGAGACGTCGCCCTCCCGGCCGTTGTGGCACCGGTCACCGTGCACGAGGCGCCATTGCCCCTGCCGTACGGGACTTCATAATGAGAAGGGTGGACCAGATAGTGAACACGGACCTGGGCAGCTACCTGCGACAGATGCGCGAGCGCGTCCGGCCCGAGCAGATGGGCCTGCGGACCAGCGGCTCACGCCGGGTCCCGGGGCTGCGCCGCGAGGAGGTGGCCGCGCTCGCCGGGGTGAGTCAGACGTACTACACGCGTCTCGAGCAGTCCCAGACCGCGCACGCATCCCCGCAGGTTCTGCTCTCCATCGCCCGCGCCCTGGATCTGGGCGCCGACGAGCGGGACTACCTGCTCAAGATCGGTACGCCGGTGCAGGATCCACATCAGTCGGCGCCCCAGGACGACCAGCTCAGCGCCAGTACGAAAATGCTGATGGCCTCGCTCGGCCAAGTGGCGGCGGCCGTGCTGAACTACCGCTGCGACATCCTGGCCTGGAACTCGCTGTACCACCGGCTGTTCGCCCCGCACCTCGATTTCGGCGTCCCCGACGACGCCGGACGGCGGCCCAACATCATCAAGATGAACTTCCTCGACGACAACGTCCAGGCGCTGTACGCGGACTGGGCGGCGGAGTCCGAGTCGAACGTGACGTACCTGCGGTTCATCTCCGGGAACCACCGCCACGATCCGCGGCTGGCCGAGCTGATCGGGGAACTGACCATCCAGAGCGAGGAGTTCGCGGCGCTCTGGTGCCGTCAGCGGGTGTCCAACTGCATCGAGGGGACGAAGCTCTTCGACCACCCGGTCGTCGGTGAGCTGGAGTTGATGTACCAGTCCGCTGATCTTCAGGACGGCAACATCCTGAAGTTCTACCACGCGGAGCCCGACTCCCCGCACGAGGCCGCGCTGCAGCTCCTCACGGTGGATCTGGACTCGGTGCACCAACGCTGAGCAGCACGGACACGAAGAACGCCCCCGGTCCTCGAAGACCGGGGGCGTTCTCATGGCCGCACGCGAGCTACGTCCGCCGGATCGCCGTCACCCCCCCCACGTGAAGCCCGACCCTGCCGTCGCCACGACCACGAGGTCGCCGGAGGAGATCCGGCCGTCCCGCTCCAGCTCCTCCAGGGCGAGGAACGGGTCAGCGCCGCCCAGGCGTCCGTCGAGCTCGTACTGGAAGACGCTGCGGGAGGGATCCACGCCCAGTTCCGTCAGGTACGTGCGGTGAGTGTCCTGGTTGCCGTGAGTGACCAGGAAGTACGCCACGTCGGCCACCTCCCGTCCGGCCTGGGCCAGGACCCGGTGGGTCAGCGTGGTGAAGTTGTCGATGAAAGCGGTGCCGAGCCCGTCGAGCTTCTCGCCCCGCTCGACCTTGATCTCGCCGTCCTTGATCTCGCCGCAGTACGAGTCCACCCACTGCGGATCGGTGTGGTGGGCCGAGCCGAGCACCTCGTACTTGGCGTCGGCCGAGACCAGGACGGCGGCCGCGCCGTCGGCGAAGTTGAACAGCTCGATGTACCCGGTGCCGTACTCGACCAGCTCGCTCAGCCGGTCCGCGATGATCACCAGGGCGTACTTGTGCGTGCCCGCGCGCACCTGGTCGTCCGCGAGTTTCACGGCCACCATGCCCGCGTTGCAGAAGTTGGAGACCTCGTAGCAGTGCGCCTGCCGGATCCCCAGCTCCAGCGCGATCTTGGCGGCGGGCGACCAGAAGGGCGTACCCCATTCGCTGGAGCCCGCGTACAGAACCAGCCCGATGTCGTCGAGCGGTACCGGGTTCCTGGCCAGGAGCCGGGCCGCGGCGTCGCGGCCCAGGCCCCAGGAGGTCTCTCCCTCCGCGAGCACCGAGAACTTCCCCGACGGCAGGATCTGTCCGAGCTTCTCGACGCTGTAACCGGACTCCTGGCTGACCTCGGTGACACTTTTCTTCCCGCTCGGCATCGCCAGAGCGAAGTCTGCTATTCCCACTGTTCCTCCACCTGCCTGTCGGTCAGACGTATTCCACGACGGCGTGCGGCACATAGGGCGCCTCGAGCCGGGCCACTTCGTCGTCGTCGAGCACCACGTCCAGGGCCGCCACCGCGTCCTCGAGGTGGTGGTTCCTGGTCGCGCCGACGACGGGCGCGGTGACGGCCGGCTGCCGCAGCAGCCAGGCGAGGGCCACCTGAGCCATCGGGATGCCCCGGGCGTCGGCGATCTCGGCGACCGCCCGGGCGACCGCCCGGTCGGCCCGCTCGGTCGGGCCGTAGAAGCGCTCCTGGATCGGGTCGCCCGCGGTGCGCGCCGACTGCGTGTCCCAGTCGCGGGTCAGCCTGCCGCGGGCCAGCGGGCTCCACGGGGTGACGCCGATGCCCTCCGCGAGGCAGTACGGCAACATCTCCCGCTCTTCCTCGCTGTAGTGGTTCTGCATGCTGACGAACCGGGTCCACCCGTGCAGGTCGGCGACGTACTGCGCCTTCACGAACTGCCAGGTGTGCATGGACGAGGCACCGATATAGCGGATCTTGCCCGCGCGCACCATGTCGTGCAGTGCCTCCATCGTCTCCTCGACAGGCGTCTCGTAGTCCCAGCGGTGGACGATGTAGAGGTCGATGTAGTCGGTGTCCAGCCGACGCAGGCTGGCGTCGACCTCGCGCAGGATCGCCGACCTGGACAGGCCCCCGGACAGCGGGTTGTCGGTGAGCTTCTCGTACACCTTGGTGGCGATGACGACGTTCTCGCGCCGGGTCAGCTTGCGCACCGCGCGGCCCAGGAACTCCTCGCTGGTGCCGAGGGAGTAGATGTTCGCGGTGTCGAAGAAGTTCACGCCGAGGTCGAGAGCCTGGGCGAGGAACGGGAGGCTCTCCTCCTCCGGCAGCGACCAGGGGTGGGTGCCGAGCCCGGGCTCGCCGTAGCTCATGCAGCCCAGCGCCAGCCGGGACACCTTCAGGCCGGACGAGCCCAGCCGCACATACTGCAAGGTTCTTCCTCTCGGGTCGGGCGGTGGGCGCGGGTCAGCTCTTGACCTCGTCCTGCACCTCGGTCAGCCGGCCCCAGGAGGCGATGCCCTCGTCGAGCGGGATGTCCAGGCTGGCCAGGTACATGGCGGTCATGGCGCTGTGGCCGGCGAGGTGGGTGATCTCGGCGATCTCGTTCTGCGAGTAGTGCTCGCGCAGCGCCCAGAACGCCTCGTCGCTCGCCTTGTGGTCGACCATGCAGTTGGTGACATAGCGGACCAGGGCGGCCCGGGCGGGCGGCTCACCCTCGACCGAGGCGTCCCGCTGGAGCGCATCGCGCTCTTGGTGGATCACAGCAGTCAGGCAACCACAGAGGCGCCCTACCGCATTCGGTTGACCCCGGGTACGACAGAGGCCCATTCGCGATCCAGCGAATGGGCCTCTGACCAGCGTCGGGGTGGCGGGATTTGAACCCACGACCTCTTCGTCCCGAATTAGGCCCTGGAAGATCGCCCATCTGTGCTCTAGGTCAAATGTGCAGGTCAGGGCATCGGGGAGCATCGGTCTCCGTTGGTGTTTCAGGGATCCTGACGCAAGATCATCTCCAAGAATTCTCCAAGGCTCGCTCACGCTCACAGCCCGCAATGCATGAGCCGGCGCGTGGTCCGCTGGCTGCACCCGCCCGCCTCGGCATGAGGCACCGCGAGCCTCGGAGGCTAGGCCCCTCTACGCGGGACTGGAACGGCGATGTAGAGCTGCCGGAGTCCCTGCAGGGTGGCATGGAAAGCCGCGCTTTGGCGGGCCTTCTGCTCGCTCTCGATCGCCCGCTCATGTTGGAGTGGGCGAACTTGATGCCCACTGCCTTGCATCGTCATCCGCCAGCCTTTTCTTGACCCGTACGCCTCTCGCGCTCGGTTTGGCTTCGAAGCACAAATTGCGCCCCAGGAACTTGCTTGACGTGACTATCGATCGTTACCAAACCCGGCATGACCGTGATTTGCCAGAGTGCTGGAAGGGAATCCGCCAGCGCCCGGAGCGCACTGGCGACAGTGCCGTCTAGCTCACTTTTATTCACGGGTAGATCGTGAACCCTATACTCGGTTCGGAAATTCGGCCGAATTCGATACGGAACCTCCACTTTAAGTACGTCTAGCAGATCACCAATCGTTTCGACGTCCGTAATGCCGGCCGCCTCGTAAGATAGATCAATTGGGTGGAGCGCATCAAAATGATCAGCCGACAGTTCGGCATGGACACGGAGGTTGCCAGGGTCATGATTCCCGAACCCGTTAGTGTGCCATGGCGGTCGCACTTCGGTGATCAAACTGCGCAACAGGTCACCGTCCTTCACTTGATCCTCAGACAGTCGTGCGACAACGAAGGACATCTCCTCTGGACTAATATTTTTCCGTCCAGAGACTTTCTTCTGCCAGCGTCTGAGCATCCTATCAATCGAGTGATGAAACCCGAGATACACCAGCGACTCTCCACGAAATAGAGCCGCCATTGCCGGACGGCCTGCAAATGTGTCGATTACCACAGGCTCTAGCGGTAGGCGAGGCTCACTGTAAACGTACGCCAAGAGCTCTTCACGAAGTGATGCCAAGACGTGCGAAGCGTCATGCATTGCCTGCTCAACACGACTAGCATCGTCAATAGAATCGTTCGCAACCGATACATTCAATGCTTCCCTGGCAAGCTCCAGAAACCTCGGCGGCCGAAGCATAAAAACGCGACAGCCAACGGCAGAGTAAAATTCTTCGGCGAGCTCCAAGCGAGGTCCCTTCGTTTCGCCCGACTCCCTCCGCCACCAATCTTCTTTTACGTCACCTGTAACTATCAGCACTTCACAGCTTCGAACTTTCGCTTCCCGCATAGTCTGCGCCCATACTAGATAGTCGCCCGTGGCATCAATGTCGCCCTTCCTCTTATCCTTGTAGCCTGGAGGGATTTTCTCCTCTACGCGACGCAGGCCTTCGGCTACTGCGTCCTCGTATTCTTTGGCAGCCATGGGGGCGCCAACTCTATTCGCCAGGATGTTTTGCAACTCCAATAGGACAGGATCTTCGAATGTATTTCTAGAGCGTCCTTTTGATCTTTCGCCAGCAATGTCTTGCACTTTCATGGAGGCCCCATCAAAGGCGCCTCTGAGCACGTCAAGAATTTCACCAAGCTGCTCTTGCTTCAGTGCAACCCTATTGGCCCAGGTTCGCAACGATCGCTCAATTCCTCCGTGCGCATCTCTTAGCTCGTCAATGACTGTGTCACCGAAGAAGTCTAGATCCGATGCAGCAGACTCCCTATTTCTCCAAAACTCTACTGCTACCTGATTGGGGATCCACAGTCGATCGCCCAAGCCGCGAAGCACTGAGAACAGATCGGTGCGCGCTTCATCCGTGTAGCGATAGAGATTCAATACGGCATTGGTGTCCAAAACCACCATACCGTTCTTAAGAACTCGATCATAGTCTGCATTCGATGCGCTGAGATAATGCTCGAAACCGTCAGTCAGGCTCATGTGCAGCGAATTTAGTTCGCTCCTGGAGTTAGCTTTGCGTGAGCTCATAGGACGGTCTCCATGTCACGGTTTGAGAGTTCTACGGCGAGCAGGCTAGCTGAGTGTTCATCACCCACGTAGCGGATTGAGATTTCTAGCCAGCGCTTTATCGTGCGATCGGCTATGAGAAGGTGACCTTCCAGCGCGGACGACCGCGGTGACGCCGGACGCACTCCAGGTCGATCGTGTGCTGGAGGCTGGTCCTCAGAGTGCCGGCAGACTTCCCGCCGTGGGTCACCGGTGTACCCGTGTGCCACGTGCAGGACCCTAAGGCGGACAGGCAAACCGTTACGCGCTGGGTCCGGTGTCCGGTAAGTGTCGTTGGGTTGCCCTCCTTGGGGCATCAGTGGCCCGCCGCCCGAGGCGCCATGAAGGCCCAAAGCCAGCCGCTGGGGCGACTTCTGATGTCAGTGGCGTGATCTACGGTGTCGCGCATGGCAGCTTCTGAGATCACTCGTGCAGGCATCTTGCAGGCGATTGCGGAGCATGACCGGATCGGCCAGGAGGCGTTCCGGGACATCTACGGCTTCCGTGCCGCGGCTACCTATCTCTTGGAGCACGAGGGGAACCTGTACGACTCGAAGGCGATAGCTGGCGTTGCCCACAAGTACGACTTCGGCGTAGCGCTCAAGCCCTCTTCCCCGGGGCTCAGTGGGGGCCTCAAGCATGCCGTGGCATGGCTTCGGAGGGAGGGTTTCACCGTGGTGGAGCCCCCCAAAACCTTTCACCGGCGCGTGGGAGACGTCCGGCCGGCCCGACGTGACACGGGGCCCGCTCTCCACCGTCCCGTCCTTCTGCTCTGGGCCATCGGCCAGGCTCTGGCCGGAGCACGCCGCATGCAGCCATGGGCGGCCACGCGTGATGCTGTCGCGCCGCTGCTGGTGAAGCACGGCCAGGTGGAAGACGGGGTGGACGGAGCCCGTTACCCGTTCTGGGCACTTATTCGCGATGAGCTGTGGACCATCGAGCAAGGGCAGGAACTCAACCTGACCAGCCGTGGGCGGCGCCCAACCCTGGAGTCTCTGAACGAGGTCAACCCCCTTGGCGGTTTGCGCGAGGAGGACTACGACCTGCTCCGCTCGCACCCGGACGCCGCGGCATCCGCAGCTGCGGGGCTGATCCTGCGCTACTTCCATCCCCTTCCAGCCGACTTGCTCGAAGACTTCGGCCTCCACGCGCTGCTTGCTGGCAGGTGGCCAGATGCCTTGCGCCCGCTGCTCGGGGAAACCTTCAAGGATCGGGACGCTATTTGGCAGGCCTACGGTGGCCAGAAGATGGCAGGGATCGGCTGCCTTGCCGACGGCATCCTGAGCGTCTTCTCGGACGACAAGGGCCCCTACGCCGATGGGCGCATCCCCGACACCAACTGGATCGCCTACGTGGGCGATGGTCTGTCTGGCGATCAGCAGCTAACTGCCGGGAACGAGCTCATGGCCGAACATCAGGCGGCCGGCCGCCCGCTGCGCTACTGGCACAAGCCGTTCCAGGGACAGTTCAGCTTCGAAACCTGGGCGGTGATCGTGCAACGCCGACTGCGGTGGGGCGTGGGAGAGGACAAGCTGCCCCGCCGCGAGTTCCTTTGGGTGCTGGCGCCTGTTCCTTCCCCGGAGCGGGAGACCTGGCCTTCTGAGGTGCTTGAAGCACTGGATGCCGATACAGGGGAGCTCCACGACGAGACCGGCGACTACCGTCCCAGCGACCTCCACCTTGAAGCCCCCGCCACCGGGGAGAGCGACGAGGATGCGTATCGGCGTCTGGCGCAGAAGGCCGAGGCGAACGCCGAGCGGCGCCGCGGGATGAAGAGGCCGACGCTGGCCGACAAGTACGTCCGCGACCCCAGCGCGCGAGCTGCCGTCATCAAGCGCTGCCGCGGCAGGTGCGAAAACCCTGAATGTGCAGGCCATCCCACCGAGCTGACCACAGCCGGCCTGCCAATCTTGCAGGTCGACCACGTCAGAGACCTCGCCAAGGAGGGACTCGATGTCCCGTGGAACATGATCGCCTTGTGCCCCAACTGCCACGCCCTTAAGACCTACGGCAAGAACAGGGAGAAGCTTCGGCGGCTGCTCGCTTCTACTGCGCGCCGCCTCCACGAGGCCAAGTTCCAGTGACTTACGTGGGCCGGTGCCTACTCGTGAAGTGGACACCGGCCCACCACGGGAACGGCTTTCAAGACCGGCCGGATCCGCAGGGCCCAAGGTGGCTTGACCTGCGCAAGCGTCCAGTTACTAGGCCTCGTCTGCACCTAATTGGCCGGAGGTTGGCCGCGCCACCATTGCGTTGGCGCCTCGCCCTCCGCCAGCAGTGTTTCCTGACAGGGGGCATGACCTCTTCGCTCGCCCACTCTCCCCAACTGCCTACCTCGCCGTCCGGAGGGGCCTGCACCAGATCCGTCGGTTACCTACTTGTCCCGCTGGGGGCCAGCCTGCAGGGATTCGGCACCCACGATGGCCGTAGCGCTGGCAGCGAGTCCCAGCAGTTGGGCGAGGTTGTGGTCAAGAGTCGCGATGATCACGACCAACACCACAACCCACCACCGGCTCGTGATGGCGCTTGACGATGGAGCTAGGCACTGAGCGACACTCATGATGGCTCTCCTAAGAGTCAGGCGCCTGCTCCTGACCGCATCGCAAGTGAGCAGGAGCAGGCGTCGTCGAGTTGGTTAAGAGGGTGGCCCAAGCCCCAACCGTCTCGCATCTCCGCCTAGTGGAGCTGTTTTTGCGACAGCAATGGTTGTCATATTCGCTAAAAATCCATTGGTCTGCGGTTTCGCAAACAGATCAGGCACCCTTACTTTGCAAAGTCAGGTTGCTTAGTGGTGCACGTTCCCCCAGTTCGGGAGCCTGTCGTGCGAGATGCTCGCCCTACTCGCGACGCTGAGGCTCCCGTTAAGAGCGGGAGCGTGCGGGGCTGCGCTCGCTCGGGAGTCATCGTTGCCGGCAGCAGCGATTGCCACTGCGGCGTCCCGGTCGGCTAGAACCGCATATGTGAAGGTTTGGTGGTGATTTTTTTGCTCGGTGGGTCAGGTCGAGGCTGACTTGGGCGAGCCGTAGCCGGATGCGGTGCGCTGCATGGGGGCGCCCTGTTGTTGCCACGCCGCTGCTGCACACCGGCGAACGGTGGTGCCGCCAGTGAACTGAACGAGGACCAGGTCTGTTCGCTCCCACACTCTTTCCAACTGTCCGCGTGGCCGTGCAGGGCGGTTCGTAGGCGTTCGTGGTGCAGGTCAGCCGGGGTGCACGTACGGCGGTGAACGGTGGTGACCGCCGGTGCACAGGACAAAGACCAGGACAACGAGCGCTCCCAAAACCTCAGCTCAGAGCCGACTTGGGATGGTTGCAGCCTCTTCGCCAATGAGCTCCGCTAGGACAGCGATAGCTCCGAGATCAATGTGATCTCGGAGCTATCGTCATACATCATTCAGTCAAATGTTCTGACATGTGGTCACGAGTCGCTTGATTTCGGTTGTTCGATTTGTCCAGAGCGTGACACACATCTGTCCGTGCCTGGCCAGAAGGGGCATGTCGCCTGACCTGCGGCCGTGGCCAGAGTGGCCGTGTTCAGGGCACCCGCGCACGAGTTGACCCTGACTGTGGTAATACCGCTCGCGCGTCGCTCCGTCATAGAAGTCGAAATCGACCCACCAGTTGCATGTCTCACCGTACGATGTCCAGCTGTACCTCAACTGGTTGATGACTAGCCCATCCCTTGAGAGGGCGCCGCAGATGTTTCCGTTATAGACGGGAATGCCGTGAGATGAGCCCAACTTTCCCCACCACGCACAGGACTGCGTTACCGAAGCGCTAGCTGTTGGAGCGCTAGCAATTCCGCTTCCCAAAGCCAACGCTAACGCTGCCCCCACAACTTTTGCGCGCCCCATTTTGACAGATTTAAACAAAGTCCCCCACCATCCCTCGCGTCGGGTGGTCCTAGAGGAATGGTGACTTCAGTTGCAAGCAGTTGCAAGGCCGGGCCGGTGAAGAACCGATTCTGTACAAGAATTGCTCTATTCTGTCCACATCGCCTGAGGCGTGATGGGTGCAGTGATGCTTAGGGGCACAGAAGTCTGCATCACGCTTGCGGGACAGAGGCAAAATTGTGCTTTCGCAGCAGATTGGTGCCACGACGGCTTTCAAGACCGACGCACAGTTACAGACCTCACTAGCTCTGACCTGCATCGATGCGGTAGCCGCTCAAGGGATCAGGTGCGTTGGCCCATACATGGCCCACGGAGCACGGAACCAGCCCGGTCCACTACTCCTGTGAAGCCGTGTGGTCCCGGATCGCCGAGGCGACTTCCAGCAGCGCGTACGCGATTGCCGCCAGTCCCTCACCAGTGGCCTCCACCTGCTTGTCCTCCCCCATCGCCCAGCCGCCAACTCTGCACAACGGTCCGCCTGTTGTCCGTACGTGATCAGGTCCGTGGGACAACGCCGACGAACTCAGCCCCCTTGTGGTTGCTGATGATGAAGTCGCACCCGTGACCGGCTGCGCAGGTCAGCTCTTCACTCACGAATCCGCCTCTGGTTCCGAGGGGACTACCGTGACTGTCGCGGTCAGGGTGGACCGTGACCGCCTCGTGGTCGGGACCTCCCCCCTGCTCCACTTCTTCGATGCCGCACGCGGGGCACTTGACTTGCCACTCCATGCTCCACGCTCCGCCCTCGTGCGGCACTGGAACGAGGATTCCTTCGTGCCTCTGAGGCACGGTTCCCTCCAGATAGGTCGGTTCCATCCATGACAACCGACGGGCGGCCGGCAGGCAGGACTTTCCCCTGATCCGTAGGCGTCTTAGGGCTGTCCTGGTCCTTCTAGGTGGCCATGTTGGGGCCGTACGCAGCAGTCCCGGTCCTCAGTAGCTCGCTGATGCACGTCACTGTTGATGTCAGGGTCCTCTCGCAGCTAGGAACGCAACGCTGTGATCAGGGCAGCGAGAGCCCCGAGTAGGCCAGCCAAAGGCGTCGCCACCGCCAGAAGTGAGCGAGCCCAGCGCGGCATGCCACCGTCCGTCTCCGAAGCAGAAGGGCTCTCAGGGCACATTGAGTCAGTTCTCCTATCGGTCTACACGCCTGTGCCAGCAGGATTGGCTGGCCGGAGCCGCAACCTGTGCCATACCAGCACCGGTGCGAGGTTCCTCGTTCCATGAAGCCTGTCCGTGACTGGGAAGGCGGTCCTTCCGGCCATTTCCGGCAACCTCCGGACTGGCAAGATCCGTCTGACCTAGCCTTTTGTCAGCGTCATCGGACGGCACCGGACAGAGGTAGACAGTGCCGGAAACTCACGGACTGGAGCCACTGATGGACCTGGCAGCCCAACTTCGACAACTCCGAGAACTGGCGGGGACACCATCCATTCGCACCATCGAGCGTTTAATCGCCCGGCAGGGAAGGCAACACGGGATGAGGAGATCCACCATCCAGGACAAACTCTCGGGACGCAGCGCGCTGAAATTCCCTGAGATTCTATCTATCGTCGAGGCATTAGGAGAACACGCAAGACTAAAAGATGCCCCGCTACCTCAATCGGATATCGACCAAATGGTATGGAGGGAAAGGTTCGTAAGATTCTCGGAAAAAACACATCGACCGACCCATCTAAGCAATCCCCTCAATCCATCTTCAGAAAATAAAATCGAGTGGAACATGGAACCACTCAGGCAAGCACAAATGGTCGACCTGGTGACCATCGTCACAGAGTCGGAATCTAGTTCAATCGCTACCTGGCTCCCTACAGTGCTGCGTGAAATGTATCGTGCTGAAATGGATTTCACTGACTACATAAAAACTGCAGCAAAAGACAGTCCGCACGGGTTGGCGCAGACGATTGTCGCATTGGACGAAGAGTTTCCAAAGACCGAGCCAGTGGGGTGGTCAGGTGGAACGTGGGAGAACGACCTCACTGTAGGTCGTCTATTGCAGTTCGCCGCGGAGATACACGGTCCGACCGCATCTCCCGGAGTTGCGGCAGCATTACGGAGGTCAGACCTCGGCCCTCAAGTCAATACTTATCTGGAATGTGTGGCTGAATGGCATCTCGCGAAGGATATCGAAAAGGCAACCGCCCACCTACGCGCGGCCGGTATGGATAGAGACGCCAGAAGGCTACTGAGTTTCGTAGGCTCTCACCGTAGCAGCGATCGCGTGGTCGAAGTTGTAGTGCACTTCGAAAACGTGAACAAAATTGCAGACAGGAACGTTATCCTCGAAGGTGTAGCCAAGCAGGATCTACAGCGCATCGGATACGTTGTTCCGAAACTCCAAAAGGCGGCGGCACCCGAAGAGGTGCTTATGGAAGTAGCGCGAGGCGTGCCTTACGGAAAGCATGCCGAGTACGCTCAGCATCTCGAAGAAGCTGGCCTGCAGGAGTTCGCGCACCTAGTAAAAGTGGCGGCAGACGAGTTGCCGTTCTAATAGGGGTCCCTACCCACGGCCAATAGGTGCGAACTGGCAGCGAGCAATTCCGGGTAAGACTCTGCCATGCGCGCCGCCTCCATGGCTGAGGCAATCAACTCGTCCGTGGGCTCCCCGCCCGGCTGCTGCTCGACCGCCTTCAAGAGCGACCATGCGGGCCCCTCGATGCCGAAGACCTGCACGTCCGTCAACCTGGAGGCCGCGCTTCACAGCATCGACGGCCCCTCTAGGCCGAGGGGAGGACGTCAGAAACGGCCTGCGCCGCTCTGGGGGCTGTGCGACGATGCGTGCATGTCGTGGCAGCTTGCGCTCGAATACATTAAATCCCTCATTTGGCCAGTCATCGTCATTACTCTCATTCTGACCTTCAAGAAACAAGTGGGGGGACTGATTGGTAGATTGAACTCTCTGGAAACGCCAGTCGGCTCAGCGAATTTTGGAGAGAAAGCCGACGCTGTGGGGCAGGTTGCTGCTGAAATCGGGGATGAAATCTCCTCGCAGTTGGCTAGCGCGGAGCCCAGTGACAGTGACGACAGTGAAGGACCTGAAAGAATTTCCCCTTCGGGAGATTCTCACGGTGATCGCTTGAATGTTGACAATGATGTTGAAGTTCGCATCAGGTCTCTAATTTCTAGAGAAGGTTCTGATCCTACATCCGTTGTGCTTAACTCGTGGCGCGCTGTTGAGCAAGCCATGGCGAAATCGATACGAGACGATGTCGGGAAAAATGTCCCGATCGGCTATCTGATTAATACGGTAGCCAACCAAGGGCTCCTGTCTTCTCAGCTAATCGCATTGGTGAACGATCTATTTGAGTTGCGCAATCAGGTAGTTCACGGCGCTGGAGTGGTAATCACGACAGAAGATGCCGAGTCCTATCAGAAAGCAGCTACGAATGTAATTGATGCTCTGGCGCTCACGGAATCTCCTGGGTACCGGGCCATGAAGTATGAGGAGAAGGTTTATTGGGCCTTGCATGCCTTGGCGGGAGGCTCGATTGATTCGATTGAGCGACCCTTTGGCGGTGATGCTGGGTATGACTTCTTGATCACGCTTGCCGGGGGTGGCATTGTCGCAATCGAAACTACGTATCGAATGCGGCAGCCGCTTCGCGCCAGAGAGGCTGAGCAAAGAATTGATAGAGTGTGGGAGAAGATGCGATTGAAGGTGGGGAGGGATGTTCCCGTTCTTATCGTCACCAATTCTGCGTTGAGGCCTGATGTTGAGGAACTCAATCGAGTGCGCTCTGTAGATGTACCGTCTGCCGAGGTAATCCAATGGAACGGACGGGAAGACGATGATTACCTGCTCCGTGCCTTGGGCCGAGCTATGGGGTAGCGGGTATCCAGCCGACTCGGTTTCTCGGGAGGCAGCGCGGTGCGGTCCTGGCGTGGGATGGTAGAGGGGAGGGCGACACCGGAAGATGCTGGCATGTTTGCAGAAGGGGTGGACGCGTGCCGCAGGGCAGTCCGCGAGGTACCTACCTAGAGGTCTCGGAATCTCTCCGCGAGAAGATCCGGATGGGCGAGATCACTGAGGCCCTGCCGTCTCAGTCGGCACTCGTGAGCGAGTACATCGTGAGCCGCAGCACCATCGAGCGCGCGCTTGCCGCGCTCAAGGCTGAGGGCGTCATCGAGTCGGTACAGGGTGCCGGCTGGTTCGTGTCGGGGACCGGCGACCGCCGGCCGTTGGTCGAGAAGGTGACCGACTTGTTGCGGGCTGACGGGGTCAAGGTCGGTGACCGCTTCCCCACCGAGAAGGAACTGTGCGAGCGGTTCGGAGCGTCGCGGACGGCTGTCCGTTCCGCCATCGCACAGATGGAGGGGCAAGGTCTCATCGGCAAGGGTGTCGCGCGAGGTCGAGAAGTACGTGCGTTGCCAGCCGGACGGGGGACTGAGACGGCATGACGACGACCGAACGAACTGAGTTCGACGCTGACGCGGCAGGCGTCATCCTGCGCAAGGCGTGCAAGGTCGCGAACGTTGACCCGGACGGAATCGAGATGCTGAGGTTCGGGGACCATGCGGTGTTCCGTGTAGACGGCGGCCGTATCGTCTCCCGGGTCGGCCGCAGTCCCGATCGGGTCTCCTCCGTACGGAGGGAAGTGGCTGTAGCAGAATGGCTTGCGGCCGAGGGATACCCGGCGGCACGACTCGTCACGGCGGCCGAACAGCCGGTCGTTGTTCAGGGCCACCCGGTGACGTTCTGGGAGAGTCTCTCCGACGGAGACACGTACGCGAGTACGGGCGAAATGGGTGCGCTTCTGCGGCGGCTTCACGAGTTGGATGAGCCGCCTTTTTCGCTCCCGCCCCTCCAGCCTTTTGACAAGGTTGCACAGCGCTTGAAGCGGGCCGCCATCCCGGACATCACTCGCGCGTTTCTCCAGTCCCTGGCCGATGAATTGGCGGCAGACTATGGCCGTCTCCAGTTCGCTCTGCCGGCGGGTCATCTGCACGGTGACTTCAATGTCGGCAACGTCCTGCGCGACGCGGCCGGCCACCCGAAGGTCATCGACTTGGATGGGTTCGTCATGGGCCCCCGAGAGTGGGACCTCATGCAGACCGCCATGTACTACGACAGCTTCGGTTGGCACACAGAATCCGAGTACGCCGACTTCATTGCCGAATATGGTTTCGACGTGCGGAAATGGTCCGGGTATACCGTTCTCCGGAGCATCCGCGAACTACTGATGGTTACGTGGCTCTCGCAGAATGCCGGTTCCAATCCGCGTGCAGCCGAAGAAGTTGAGAAGCGGGTGGCGACTCTCAGGTCAGGAGGATCACGCCGCGACTGGGCGCCCTTCTAGGACGTCAAGCTGCATTGCTGCCATAGGCGAAAGGTGCGTGCTTCTTCCGCGAAGGTGCGGAATTCCACGGCGCCCCGCATGGTGGGGGCAACGCGTTCGCGGAACTCCCGGACGTACTGCACGCAACGCGCTGACTTCAACCCCTCGCCCAGTTGTAGCGCAGTCTTGGCGATTTCGCAGCCGCGTCCGATTTCACCTTGGTTGATAAAGGCTTCGGCTTGCACCATTGTGGCGAAGAAATCGCTTCGATTGTTCAAGCCGTCGCCGAAGATTGATCCCGCACCCCGCTCTGCCGCTTCTGCGGACCGGCCCAAATCGCGGAAGCAATGGCCGATCTCGGCCGCAAGTTCCACGTCATCGAAATACGCGATGTACGGCGGGTCGCTGTCCGGGGTCCGCTGGCTTAGCTTGCGCTCTGCCTCTACCAAGGCGAGGTCGCACCCTCGTTTGTCGCCGAGACGGGCCAGGGCCCGCGCCTCCATGGCGCGGAACTGCGCGGACATCGTGGGGCCCAGCCCGCCGGCCGGTCCGGTATAGGCCGCCCGCGCAAGGGTGGCAGCGTCCTGATAGCGCCCGAGGAATGTGGCCTGGTGGCTCATCGCGGAAAGGATGCTGCCGCCAAGGAGCCGGTCCCCTGCTGCTTGCGTCATGCGCAGTGCCTGGATGAAGTACCGCTGAGCGATGCCGTGCAGGCCGCTGTCGTACGACATCCACCCGGCAAGCAAGAGCGCCTCCGCCACGGCCGAGTAGAGCTGTTTGCCCACGGAGTCGGAGTACTTCCCGTCCAGCATCGGCCGGACGTCCGTGTGCAGGTACTGGATAAGCGCGCGTCGGGCATGGCCACCGCCGAACTTGCCATCGAGCATGCTGAACGCGTCAGCGGTGGAACGGATCATCTCCACGTCCACTGTGCCGATCGCACGGTTGCCCACGCGCGTCAACTCCCCGTCTGGCGGGGCGACGATCCAGCGTAGGGAAGCGGTGTTCCAGGCCGCTGAATCCGGCTGCGCCCTGACCAGTACCTCAGTTTCAGCAAGGTCGGCACGCCATAGGTCCGTGATGGTCTTAGTCGTCGTCTCGGGTCCGTCCGCGAACTCGAGTCCGAGGTCAGGCTGTACGGAGGAAACGGCCGCGTCACCCATGCCGATGTCGTCCAGGGTGAGCCGGCGCCCCACCTTCTGCCCGACAGCATTCGCGATGAACTGCGGCATGTTGCCGCGCGGGATCGCTCCCCTGAGCCATCGCGAGACGTACGTGTGATCGCAGGTGATGTCTTCACCTGACCGAGCGGCAGCGGCGACCACCGCGCGAGCAAGGGACTTGTGCGAGAAGTCGCCTTCCTGCATAAGCGCGGCCAGTCTGGCGTTCCGGTCTGCCATGGGACCCCCAGAGTTCGGCCGTGGTAGCAGCTTGACTCATCGTCACTCTACGCAGGTCAGGCCCGGGGTGTAGAGGGTTTGCACCCAGGAGTGCACGAGTGCACCCCCAAGTACTCGCTCCCGAACAAGGCCCCGGCTGGCGACAGTTGAATCACCACCGCACGAGACGGGCCAGCGGTTCCGAGTCGAAAGCCACGGGTTGACGGCGCGGAATCCTTCTGCCAACGTGAGTGGTAGGTAATACACACCACGCTTCACGGCGTGTGGACCGATACACGCCTGCCGCAGGCAGGCAGCACCACCCTTTGGCCAACAGGCCGGAGGGGCGCGGCAGACAGCCCGTCGGCTGTTAGACCCGGTGCGAACAACCTGGACAGCGGTCCACGAGCGCGGAACCGAACTTCGCAGGCTCGTGAGTGCTTGGCACTGAGACACCGAATCCCGAGCGGGGGCGACTCCCCGCGATGACCGGTCGGTGGATAGGACCGCGGCGACACAGCCTCCGAGTGTCGCCACGAACGGACTAGGCACTCCCTCACGTTGCGCGTGAGAGCCGAAACGGGCGATGTCAGAGGAAGGAGCCGCCGCGTCACAGACGTCTAGGTGGCCGTACACAGCACGAGGACGGGCCTCTTGCAGGGCCCGTCTCTCGTCATGCGGGCAGGACACCGGCCTCACGTCGGTGCCCTGCCCGTTTGATGAGCACGTTGAAGGTTCCACCCGCACCGCTTCCGGTGCAGTCCCTTTCCCGCGGCGCATGCCTGTCGAGGCACCTCCAGGCGCATGCGACCGCTCCCCAGTGAGGAGAGACCTCCATGAAGTACATCGTTGCTGGTCATCAGGCTGTCTCCGACGCGGAGTTCGCGGAGTTGGCGCTCGGTACCCCGGTTGAGCTGTGGCTCGGGGTGGAGGGCGAGAGCGAGATGGAGCGCGCGGCCCGCCTGGACGCGGCCCGGGACATCCTCGCCGACCCCGAGTACCGGGAGCTCCCGGACGACCTGATCCGCCTGGCCGCGCGGGTGGTTGACGAGAACCCCGATCTGTTCAACGTGGTCCCGCTCGCTCGCCCCGCCCGCCGCCGCATCGCCCGGCGGGGGGTTGCGGCATGAGCGAGGCCCTGACGCTCGATGACCTGGCAGTGCCGCTGCGGGTGCTGCGCCTGCTGACGACGGACTTCGGGCACCTGCCGGCGCCCGCTGTACGGGTGACCACGGTGTGGCCGGACCGGCTGGAGCTGGAGTTCCACGACGACCTGGCCGGCTTCGAGGCGTGGCGGGACGTGTTGGGCATCGCCCCGGACGCGGTCACCCACAGCACGCAGAGCGCGGGCCGCACCCGCGTTCTGCACACCCACATCGAGTACGCGGGCGCCCGGCTGGAGTTGGTCGGCTACGGCCGTATCCCCGCTGCGGTGGCGGCCGGAGCGGCGGCCTGATGTCTGTCACCTGGGGCAAGTGCTTCGACCCGAACGGCGCGCGGCACGGCATCCCCACCTGGCCGTGGCGGTACGCCCCCGACGGACTGGCGACGAGACGGCAGTTACGGGCCCGCGGCTTGCGCCCCGGCGGTCAGCCGATCGCCGGCCAGATACTCCGGCCCCGGTACCGGCGCGGGCCGCTGGTCGCGTACCTCTACCGCCTCGACAAGGCACTGCCCGTGCGCCCGATGACGCCGGCCAAGCGCCGGGCGCTGGCCTACGCGATGCGAGCGCGCCGGACCTGCCCGCAGTGCCGCCAGGACGCCGGATACGTCATCCCCGCATCCCTCGGGGTCTGCGTTCCCTGCGCCTACCCCGACGACGAGAACAAGGAGTGATCGCATGGACTGGAAGAAGGCCGCCCACCGGGCGGTGCACTGGAGTCTGCCAGCGGGGCTGACCGGCCTGTCGCTGGGCTGGACGGTCTATGCGGTGGGGCAGATCCTCTCCCACCAGGCCCCGGGACCGCTCGCCTACACGGTGGCCGGGATCTACGACGCGGTGTGGCTGTACGCGCTGGCCATGGAGACCGCGCATCGCCGCCAGGGCTCCAAGGCGACGCTGCCCACCGCGCTGGGCTGGCTGTTCCTCGTGACCTCGGTCGGTGTGCTGTTCACCCACGGCCTGCTCTACGCCACCGCGGTCGTCGCTGTCATCGGGGCCGTGGTCCCGGCCGCCGCCAAGGCCACGCTGATCATGGCGGTGGAGCGGGACGCCACCCGGATCTCTCCCGCGGCGCAAGCGCAGATCGATGCGGTGCGCAGCGCGACGCGGGACCAGGTGGCGATCGGCCGCGCGGTCACCCGCGCCAAGACCGACCGGCAGACCACCGCGGCCGTGCTGGAGCGCGAGGAGCACCGGGCCCGCGGCCAGGCACAGAAGGTGCGCCACGAGGCAGCCGAGAAGCTGACCAAGCTGACCGCCGAACACCCGGTCGACGGCACCCCGCAGGAGATTCCTGAGCTGTTCTCTGACGAGGACCTGGCCCGGGTGCTGGGTCAGTGGTCGGACGGGGGCGTGTCCCCGGGTGTGTCCCCTGTGTCCCCCCAGGTCAGGCCCGTGTCCCGCGTGCCCGAACTTCCCGCCTCGCAGGGCGGGGGACACACTCCCCTGGACTGGTCGGCACTGGCGCAGGTGGCGGCCGTGGCAGGGGTGGACACCCCCGCGCCGGGTGAGCCGCTGAGCGAGGAACAGCTCACCGTCGTGCTGCGGTGGCTGCGCCACTCCGAGAACCCCCCGCTGTCCTACCGCAAGGCGCTGGCCGCGTACCGCGCGGCGGGGTTCTCCGCGAAGGAAGAGCGGGTGCGCAAGGCGTACGCCGCGCTGATCGACGCGGAGGACGCGCAGCCGTAAAGCAGCGTCCGGCAAACATCAATGAGGACCAGCCCACGCCAATTGGGCTGGCCCTCGTTGCGACTGCCGGAAGCAGTCGAGCACCAGTGAAGCAGACCCGATGAGCCCCGGCGAGCGGCACGTTCGCAGACCCGGTGCAGACCCGGCGAGCTGACCCCAGCACACCACCCTGAACCCTCCTGTCTGGAAGGGAACTTCCCTGGTGAACACCTCATCCATCCGCCGCCGGCGCCTCGCCGTGTCGGCGGCCGTCGCCGTCAGTACGGCCCTGTCCGTCGCCATCGGCGTGCGGCTGGCCGGCTACAGCGTGCCGCTCGCGCTGTTGCTGGCCTGCTGCCTGTCGTGTCTGACCACCTTCTCCAGCCTGCTGTTCCGCCTGGTGGATGCGTGGTCGACGACCACCCACCGCTGCACGCAGGCGGGCTGTGACTTCCAGGTACGGCTGACGCACGCGGGAGCTGCGGAAAGCCGCCGCTGGCAGGAGATAGCCACCCACCACCCCGACCACCGCACCAGGTGAGCCAGGAGGCCGACATGAGCACCGTCCACCCCACCGGCGCCAGCGGGCCGGGCCCGCTGTTTTGGGTGCTGTCCGTGGACAAGCCCGGTGTGGTCTCCACGACCCGCAGCGGCACCTACACCCCTCGCCCCGGCGCTACCCGCGAGGACGCCTACCAGGAGATCTACCAGGAGGTCACCGCCGGCCACCCCGCGCTGCGGGGCGCCACGGTCGTCTTCTTCTCCCTCGAGCCCAACCGGCTCTGACCAGCCCATTTCCCCCATGCGCAGGGCCCGGACGCTCAGCCCTGGAAAGCACGCGTCCGGGCCCTGCTCTCCTCCATGAAGGAGTGCTCTCAGCATGACCGAGACCACCACCGAACCGGTAGCCCACCCGGCTATCACCCAACCCCCACCCCAACCCACCACCCCACCCACCCAACAGAGCCAAACCCCTTCTACTGAGCGGGAGTTGGCGCACACGCCTGGCGGTATCCCGGTCCTGCCGTTGACTCTGGCCGGTACAAACGGCGCGGTGGGCGCGGTCAGTACCGTCGCCCTGGTGGGCGGCGGGCCGGTCGCGCTCGCGGTGGCCGCGGGCGGCGCCGCCGTCGTGGGCACCACGGCTGCGATCCGTGCCCGCCGCCGCACCAACACCGGAAACGGTGGTGGCCGTGGTTCGGCCGGCTCCGGCCACCGGCGCAACGCCTCGCGCACGTCCGCTTCGCGCTCCGGCGGTGGCTCCGGCCTGTTCTCCGGGGGGCGCGGTCGTGGGCGCGGCTCCGGCGGCAAGTCCCGCACCGGTAGCGGCACGGGGGGCTTGGGCCTGCGGTCCGGCGGCCGTGGCGGCGCAGGCCGTCAGGGCGGGGGCGGTCGTCCCACGCCCCGCTCAAGTGCGTCCGGCTCCGGTGCGGCCGGTTCCGGGGCCGGGCGGTTGGGGCAGGTACGCGCGCTGCGCAACAGCAGCCGCAAGCAGTCGCCGACCCGGGCCGCGGCCCGGCAGCAGACCACCGCCGCGCGGCGCCAGGTCGCCGACGCCCGCCGTAACGCACGGGCCACCAACCGCGCCAACAAGGCCGCCTCGCGTGGCCTGTTGGGGCGTGCGGGCGGCTGGGCCGCGGGAAAGGCCGCCGCCGGCAGCCGCGCCCTGGTCAACAAGGCCCGCGCCGCTCGTGACCGAGCCACCGGGACGCAGGTCGCCGCCAAGCGCGATCAGGTGCGTAAGGCCCCTGCCCGCCGTAAGGCGCGCTGGGGGTTGCTGAAGTCGGCGGCCCGCTTTCAGGGACGGCGCCTGCTCGCCGCCCTGGCTGGCGGTGCCGCCGGAGTGCTGGGCTGCCTGACCACACCGATCGGCAAGAAGCTCGGGTGGCGGGCGCTCATCCACCCCGGGCGGCGCCTGTACGCGCGGCTCGTTGCGGCCGCACGCGCCAAGCGGGCGGCCCGTGACGAACAGATCCGCGCCACCCGGGCAGCGGAAGAAGCCGCCGCGGACGGCAACCCGCAGGAGATCGGGGACCGCGTCGAGCGTCCCGCCTCGCTCATCCCGACGATTCTTTCGGCTGTTCAGGAGGCCATCAGCGTGTCTGGTTTCAAGTTCGAAGAGGCCGCGGCGGAGATGGAGAACGCGGCCCGCACCTACGACCCCGACGGGAACATGGAAGTTCTCGCGATGATCGACAACCTGCCCACGGCCATGCTGTCGATCGCCAACACCTTCCGCATCCTGGCCGAACGCTCCGACGAGGAGTTCGCCTTCGAGAAGGACGTGGCCGCCGGGTTCGACGACATCCACCGCACCCTGCTCAACGCCGTCGACGCCGCCGAAACCCTCGTCCCGCTGTTCCGGCGGGTCCACGAGCAGGACATCGCCCGCCACGAGGAACCCCGCAACGGCACCGAGGCCGAGAAGGGCTGGAACGTCTAACCATGACCACCGAGGCCACCATGACCAAACAGACCAACAACGACGGCAAGACGGATGCGGCTCAGGGTGGCCCGGTGTGGGACTGGGCAGCCGGCCACGGACCCATCACCGGCGCCCTGTCCGCCACCACCGGCATGTTCGCCGTCGCCACCACCGGCGCCGCCACCAGCATGCCGCCCGGCTGGGCGCTGGCGGTGGGCGCGACCGGAGCCATCGGCCACACCGCCGCCGGCATCCGCCTCAAGAACGCGGGCCGCACCATCGCCGCCCGCGCCGCCTCCTGGCTCATCGGCGCCGGATGGACCACATGGGCCGTCACCAACGGGCCCCTGACCTGGCAAGCACTGGGCTCGCTGGCCGCCATCGGGGTCGGCATGGCCACCGCCACCCGGTCCACGAACCTGTACGAGGAAGCCCGCGAAAGCGAGGCGCTCGCCGCAGAACAGCGGGCCGTGGCAGCGGAGTTGTCCGCCGAACGGCGGGCGATCGCGGAGGAGTGGGCGGAGCGGATCCAAAGGATCTGCGGCATCCGCCTGCACATCCTCGCCGTGGAGAAGTGGGCCGCAGGCACCGGGTTCACCATCGACGCCGAACTGCCCGGCGGCGCCACCTACGACCAGATCAGCAAGCGGTCAGCAGTGTTGTCGGCGGATGCGCATCTGCCGCACGGCTGCACTGCCACCGCCTCTCCCGGCGTCCACCAGGGCCGGGCCCTGATCGACGTGGCCACGGTCAACGTCCTCATGGAGGAACGCACCTATCCCACCGACTACGGGCCGCTCTCGGTGCTGACCGGCATCCCGTGGGGATACCGCACCAACGCCGACGAGATCCTCGCGTTCCTGCGCGAGCAGTGCGCGCTGGTGGTCGGGCCGACCGGGTCGGGCAAGACGAACATGGTCCACGCCATCCTGGCCGGGTTCGCCCGTGCCACGGACATCCTGCCGTGGGTGATCGACCTCAACGCCGGATCGGCCGGACTGCCCTGGGTCCTGCCCGCCCTCAACCACCAACCGGAGCAGGGCGAGCGGCGCTGGCGGCCCGGGATCGACTGGTTGGCGTCCACGTATGAGGAGGCGCTGTTGATGCTGGACACCGCTTTGGCGGTGGCCCGGTATCGCAAGACCGCCTACCAGGAACTCATGCACCGCAACAACACCGACCTGCTGCCGGTCAGCGCGGGCATCCCGCAGATCATGCTGCTGATCGACGAGGGTGCGGAGATCCTGGTCTCCACCGACCGGCGGATGCGCAAGCTCGCGGAGAAGATCCTGGAAGTCATCCGCATCGCCCGCTCCATGGGCGTCCGCACCGTGCTCACCGCACTCGGGGCCACCGGCAGTGTGCTGGGCAACCTGATGATCCGCCGCGAGGCCAAGGTGCGCGTCGCCCTGACCGGCGGCGAGACCGAGGGCATGGACCTGTCCAAGATGTTCCCCGGCACCCGCGGCCTGCGCACCGAACAGGCCCCCTACAAGGGGGCCGGGTTCATGAGCACACCCGAATCGCCGGCCGCGTTGTTCAAGACGTGGCGGGTCCTGCCCCACCAGATCCGCGAGATCGTCGCCGCCACCTCGGAGCGTCATCCCACCCTCGACACGGTGTCCGCCAAGGCTGCCGGCGAGGCATACGCGCGGCGTTGGGACGGCGACCGCATCGCCTGGATGGGCAACCCCGACACCACCCCCATCCCCACCGGTCGAAGCGGCGGTGAGGGCGGGCGGTCCGGGCTCAACCTGTCCGCCCTGCGCGACGAACAGGACGACACTCCCGCCACGCAGGCGGGGGCCGGCTCGGAGGTGGATCGGCTCGCGGATGCACTCATGCGCGAGATCGACGCACAGTTCGGCACCACCGACGAACCCGGCCAGTCCGCCCCGGCACCGCGCCCGGAGCGGGAACGGCCGGAGCGGCGGGGGCTGAACCTGTCCGCGCTGCGGGCCGACGACAGTGCGCCCGCACCGCAGGGCGGGGCGGGGCCGGAATGGCTCGCGGACGCGATCGCGGCGATCGCCGACGCCGGCGCGGTGGGCATGAAGCCGTCCGCCGTCGCGGATCTGGTCGGCAAGGACCGCAAGACCGTTCGTGCTGGGCTTCAGCAAGCCGTCGAACGGGGCGAGTTGGTCTACCGGGACAACGGACCGCACTCGGTCTACGTCCACCCCGACCACACCTGACAGCCGGTCACGCACAGCTACCGGATAGTGGGTAGTGGGGCACACCCCACTACCCACTAGACCACCCCAGTAGATGCCCCAGTAGCGCCAACAGCGCTTTTCTACTGAGGACCCCACTACCCAGTACCCAGTAACGACACCCCACTACAACCACACACCGTCACCACGTGGGCGCCCGCCGGAACCCTCCCGGCGGGCGCTCGCCTGTCCCGGCACACCGGAAGGACACACCTGATGGAGCACCGTGAACCGCCCGGAGTCTTAGCCCCGCACATCCCCGCCGACGCCTACCACCGCGCACAGGCCACCGGACAACCCGTCGTCTTCGTCGTCCAGGACAACACCACCGCGGCGTTCCCGTGGCGGCGCCTGGCCTACCCGTTCGCGATCGCCGGCGCGGTCGTCATCGGTGGCTGGGGACTGGTCGCCGCCCTCGCATGGCTGCTCGACATCGCCGCCCACACCGCCACCGTCATCGCCGGCGCCGCCGGACCCGTCGGCGTCGGCGGCATCACGCTCAAGCTCTTTTCGAAGAAGTAGCTACGCCAAGGGCGGCCCCCCACTCTCGCCAAAGAAGCGGGGCCGCCCTTGTCCAGCCAGTCACCATCAAGGAACTGGAGACAACCAGCATGACCCAACCCACCGACATCCGCCGAGCCCTCGCCCTACTCGCTTCCCGGACGTCGGAGGTGGCAGCGTGAACAACCACCTGCGCACCGCCCTCCAGCTCGCGGCCGAGGGGCTGCCCGTCCTGCCCCTGCGCAAGGGCAAGGTGCCCTTCGCCAACTGCCCCGCGTGCCTGTACACCTCGTGCGGCGGGCGCCCACACATGAAAACCCCCGGCCCCTGCACCTGTCGCGCCCCCTGCCACGGCTGGGCCGCCGCCACCACCGACACCAGCGTCATCACCTCGCCGGCATGGGCGAGCGCATGGCAAGGCGCCGCGGCGATCGCCTACCACCCCGGCGGCGCCGGCCTGACGGTCGTGGACTGCGACAACGCCGACGCCATCGCGTGGGCCCGCGAGACCCTGCCCGCCACGCGGATCGTGCTCACGACCCGCGGCGAGCACTGGCTCTACCTCGGGACGATGCCGTCGGCCAACGGCGTGCGGCCCGGCGTGGACATCAAGTCCACGATGGCCTACGCCCGCTGGCTCGGGTCCGGTACCGGCACCCTGGCGGCGCTGCCCGACGTGGTGCGCTTGCTCACCGCAGCCAAGCCCGAGGCCCCCGTGCCCGTCAGGGTTGTCGCGCCGGTCGGGGGAGGGGAATGCCGCCACCGCACCCCCGCCTACCTGGAGCGTGGCATTGCCATGGCGGAGCAGCGCATCACCGAGGCCCGTAGCGCAATCCACGCCACCGTCTATCGCACCTTCCTGGCCGTGCTCTCGACGCACAGCCGGTGCGGCTGCCTCACCGAGGATCACATCGCCCGCCTGTTCACCGCCGCTCAGGCCAAGGGCGAGACGCCTCGGCACTGCACCGAGGCGTGGACCAACGCACGCACCCGGTTGGGGCTTTGAGCATGGAAGACGACGACAAGAACCCGGCCCGGAAGGTCATCGCGGACTACGCGCAAGAGCGCTTCCGCTACTTCCGCACCGCGGAGGGCACCGTCTACGCCCAGCGCAAGGGCCACCCCGTGGCCCGCCCGATCCGCTCCCAGGGCACCACCGGAAGCCACCGCCAAGAACTCATGGTCGGCCTGTTCAGGGACGGGCTCGGCACGTTCAACGGCACCGCGATGAAGGAGGCACTCGACTTGATCGAAGCACTCGCCCTCACCGAGCAGGTCCAGCCCGTCCACATCCGCGTCGCCCCCGGCTTTGACGGGGCCACCTGGCTGGACCTGGGCCGCAACGACGGCCAGTCCGTGCGCATCCACCCCACCGGCTGGGACATCGCCGTCCCCGACCCGGCAGAGGTGTGCTGGCGGCGCACCCAGCTCACCGGCGAACTGCCCCTGCCCGTCAAGGACACCAACGGCAAAGGCATCGACGCGCTGTTTCGGCTGTGCAACTTCGCCAATGCTGAGACGGAGTGCCTGGCCATGGCCTGGCTGGTCGGCTGCCTGGAACCCTCCGTGCCGGTCCCCGCCCCCTTCCTGACCGGGCCCCAGGGCGCGGGCAAGTCCACCGGGGGGCGGATGCTGATCCGGCTCATCGAGGGCATGACCGGCGACCTGCGCCGGGCCCCGAAGGACGAGGACAACCTGATCGCGGCCGTGGCCGCGGGATGGGTCACCGCGCTGGACAACCTCTCCCACATGACCCCGGACCTGTCCGACGCCATGTGCTGCATCGTCACCGGAGCCGAGAGCGTCAAGCGCGCCCTGTTCACCGACGGAGACGTCTTCCGCGCCCGCTACCGCCGACCCCTGCTCCTGACCGGCATCGACGTCGGCGTCATCCGCCCCGACCTCGCCGAACGCCTCCTCCCGCTCCGCCTCGAACGCCCGAAGGTGCGGCGCACCGAAGCGGAGCTGTGGACGGAGTACGCCGAAGCCCTGCCCGTCATGCTCGGCTCCCTGCTCGATTTGACCGTCAAGGTCCGCGCCGCCACCGCCGTAACGCCGACCGACCTGCGGATGGCGGACTTCGCCCACCTGTGCGCACAGCTCGACGCGGCGATGGGCCTCGGAGCTCTGGCGGCCTACCGGGCCGGGCTGGACGACCTCAACGACGACGTCATCGAGGGCGACCTGCTCGCGCAGACCGTCCTCCAGTACGCGGCCGGCATGCCCGCCGGGACACAGGAGCGGATGACGTCCGCGGAGTGGCTGCACCTCCTCACTCGGCTCTACAGCGGCGAGGACTGCCGCCCGCTGCCCAAGGGCTGGCCGACCACCGGCAAGGTCCTCTCCGACCGGCTCAAGCGCCTTCAGCCCACCCTCGCCGCCCGCGGCCTGATGGTGGACTGGGGACGCACCCGCGAGGCCCGCTACATCGAGCTCACCGAACCCGCACCGGCACCCGGGCCGCAACAGGAGCCCGCGTTCTGAACGCGAGGTCACCCCACAGCAGCAAGAAGAGCACCCGCCCCGACGCGGCGACGGGTGCTCCTCTTGCTGTTCGGTGCGCAGCACCGCCCGAAGGACGCGCCGCGCAGCGGCTCCTTCTTCGCGCTCTGAGCCGCGCACAACAACAGACCCCACCCCCTCTCTTTTCCTAAGTAGGGGAGCGCTGCGTCACCTGCGTCACACGAGACGGAAAACGGCCCCTGACCAGCCGGAAAGAGCGTGACGCAGAGCCAATCCGTCTGCGTCACCTGCGTCACCTGCGTCACGCCACCGTGACGCAGGTGACGCAGGTGACGCACCCCCGCACTGGTGTGTCACGGATTCCCCCAGGTCAGAAGCCTGAATGACGCACGTGACGCTGTGACGCAGAAATCCCAACCTCGGACAGGTCCAAGCGTCGGAACCCTCGAAGCCAGCCCAAGAGGAGACATGAAAGTGCGTCAGAAAATCACTGACTTGCCTCAGCTCTACTCCGCTGCGGATGTTGCCCAAGCTCTCCGTTGCTCCGAGTGGTGGGTGAAGGAACAGGCCCGCAGGGGACGCATTCCCTTTACCAAGCCCGGAGGCAGCTACCGGTTCACGGCTGAGCACGTTGCAGAGATAACGCGCATCTTCGAGAGCCGTCCCACCGGAAGCAGCAGCGCTGCCGTACCAGTCTCACAAGCAGCGCACCGCCGGGCGGCCACCGCGGTGTCCGTTACCCCGCTGAAGGCAAGGCCCCCCCGCAGGGCACGACACGGCCAATCGCAGTCCACCGCAGCCTGATTCCGTATGCCGCCCGGCTCTCCAGCCGGGCGGCAACCCCGCCGATAGGGAGAGCAAGTTGGGTTACGCCGAGAACCTTGGCAGCTACTGGCGCGGCCGGTACAAGCTCGCGCCCGGCAAGTACGCCACTGTGCGCGATGCCGATGGTGACGCCATTCGCTTCCGGACCAAGGCAGCGGCAAAGAAGGCGGCGGACGCCGAAGAAGCGAAGCTGCTGGCCGGAACGAAGAAGGCGCCTCCCGAGCGGATCACTTTCGGTGCCTACGTGAACCGCTGGTACGCCGCGCAGGACTTGGCGGCGTCCACCATGCAGAACTACCGGCGGCACATCGAAGAGCACTTGCTCCCCGCGTTCGAGGATTTCGCCATCGCGGACATCCTGAGCACCGACATTGCCGCTTGGGAGAAGCGCGAACGCGCCGTTCCCTATGCGGCTACCAGCGTCAAGACATGGCGGGCGACCCTGCACCTGATCCTTGCCGACGCCGTTGACGAGGGACTGCGGGATTCCAACCCGGCAACCAAGCGGCGCGGACGAGGGAAGCGCGCCGGCCGCTCCCGCAACCGCGGCCCGGAGAAGGCGGTCACCACAGCGCTCGGCATTTTGCTGCTTGCCGAGCGGATGGCGCTGCTATCCGGCCGGGACGATGAGTTCGTTGGCGGCATCCTCAAGGGCTACACGGGCATGCGCTGGGGCGAGATCGTTGGCCTTCAGACCGAGTTCGTCCGGCCGAAGAGCATTCGCGTGGAGTGGCAGCTCTACGAGCTGGATACCGGCGAACTGCATCGTTGCCCGCCCAAGGACGACTCCTACCGGGACATCGACGCTCCGGACTTCCTCGCCGCGCTGGTTGCGAGCCACATCGCCCGGACGAAACCGAAGCCTTGCGAGTGTCACGGACTGGCCTACGTCTTCCGTGGTCACGGCGCCGCCAACGGCTCTGCGAGCCGCCCGGGAGCGAAACTGGTCGACGTGGCTCGCCGCGCCGGCGTCTCGACCGGCACGGTCTCCAACGTCCTCAGCCGCCCGGACGCGGTGGCGGAGCCGACTCGACTGAACGTGCTGGAGGCCATGACCGATCTCGGCTACGTCCGTAACGCGGGATCGGGGGAGTTGGCCCCACACTGGCGGCGCTCGGGCTTCGCCACGTGGCTCTTTCGACCTGCCGCCACGGGACGGTACCCCGGACGCGGCAATCAGGAAGAGCACCCTGTGCCGGTGGTCGCTGAGCCATGGCCCGGGATTCCCGCACGTGGACGAGGAGCCTCCAAGCGGGCTGAGGCGTGCTGGGTGCCGATCGCTCCGGGGCTGACGCCGCACGGGCTGCGCCATACGCACAAGACCCTGATGAGAGAGGTGGGGACCCCGCCGAAGCTGATGGACGAACGCATGGGGCACGAGGACGGCTCGGTGCAGTCCCGCTATGACCACATCACCGCCGGGATGCGGCAGGCGCTCATGACCGCGCTCACCGGGATGTGGGAGGAGGCGTTGGGCGCGCGCCGAGCGATGAACCCCGGCTCGCCCGTGGCTGCTCTGGATGCGCTGCTGAGGGCTCGCGGGTAGGGCACCGGTCTGGAGACGATTTCCAAGATCTTCTCCAGGATTTCTCCAGAGAGTCCCTGGAGAATAGTTCAGGGCCGATGCTGATCTCTCAGCATCGGCCCTGACCTGGTGTTTCAGCTGTCGGGGTGGCGGGATTTGAACCCACGACCTCTTCGTCCCGAACGAAGCGCGCTGCCAAGCTGCGCTACACCCCGATCGTCGCTGCTCATCGCGGCGACGTCGTTTACTTTAGCCCACCGGTGGCTGGAGACGAAATCCGGTTTTGCCGCGGTGGCGGGTGGGGTTCGGGCGGGCGTGGTCCAGGGCTACCAGGAGGATCGCGAGGGCGTAGAAGGAGAGGCCGAGGAGGAGGGCGTTGCCGAGGACGTTCTTGTAGCCGTGGTGGTCCACGTCCAGGAAGGGGTAGAGGTAGCGGCCGCCGGTGCCTGGAGGGATCAGTTCGCCTCGGGTGAAGGAGAACAGCAGGTACGCCAGCGGGTACAGCAGCCACGTCGCTGCCTGGCGCAGGTGCAGGCGACGGCCCGGCGTCAGCAGGAGCCAGTCCGCCAGCGCCGCCGCGGGGATCGCCGTGTTCAGGAGGTGGGCGGTCACCGCGTGCCAGCCCGTCGGGTTCGCCGCCTCGCCCGTCAGGGAGAAGGGGCTTGCCGCGTTCGCCAGCAGCAGGTGGTGCACCAGGGCCGTGATCGTGACGTAGAGGAGGGCCGCACCCGTCAGGGCGGACGGCAGGGGGCGGCGGGCGCTCCACGCTCTGCGGGCCGACAGCAGGAGCACCATCGCCAGCAGGATCGTGCTCTGGATCGAGAAATAGCTCAGGGTGCGGACCACGCTGCTCAGGAGCAGTTCGACGGTCACGGCCCCCGCGGCCACCAGTGCCACCAGCACGCGGAAGGCGGCGGCCACGGGATGGCGTACGGGAGCCACCACCGCCGTGGCGGGGACGGGCGAGGGCAGGAACGTGGGCATGCCCGGAAGGGCGGGGAGGTCCGGGATGTCCCGCGGTATGGGCGTGGTCATGCCCTCACGCTAGACAGACACGACAAAAGGGGCGATACGGGCGGGCCGTGCGGGTTAATGCCACACTCCCCGGACACCTTCCCGTACGACTACTCCCGGCCCACCAGCGTCAGCAACGTCACCTCCGGCGGGCACGCGAACCGCACCGGTGTGTAGCGGTTCGTGCCGCAGCCCGCCGACACGTGCAGGTACGACCTGTGGCCCTCCACCGCGTGCGTGGACAGACCCTTCACGCGGTCCGTGTCCAGATCGCAGTTGGTGACGAAGGCGCCGTAGAAGGGGAGGCAGAGCTGGCCGCCGTGGGTGTGGCCGGCGAGGATCAGCGGGTAGGCGTCGGCGGTGAAGGCGTCCAGGACGCGGAGGTATGGGGCGTGCACCACGCCCATCGAGAAGTCGGCCGCACCCGACGGGCCGCCGGCCACCTCGGCGTAACGGTCCCGCTTGATGTGTGGGTCGTCCAGGCCGGTCAGCTCCACCGACACGCCCTCGATTTTCAGCATGCCCCGCGTGTTCGTGAGGTTCTGCCAGCCCGCCGCGTCGAAGCCGTCCCGCAGGTTCTCCCACGGGTTGTGGACGACCCCTACGGCGGGCGCGTTGCCGTTCAGGCCGTGGCGGCCCTGGGCCTTTTCGTACAGGTAGCGGGCGGGGTTACGGAATTTGGGGCCGTAGTAGTCGTTGGAGCCGAAGACGTACGCGCCCGGGAACTCCATCAGCGGGCCCAGTGCGTCCAGAACCTCAGGCACGCCCTCCGGGTCCGACAGGTTGTCGCCCGTGTTGATCACGAAGTCGGGGTGCAGGCCCGCGAGCGAGCGCAGCCATCGCTGCTTCTTGCGCTGGCCGCCGACCATGTGGATGTCGGAGATCTGGAGCACCCGCAGTGGGCGCATGCCGGACGGCAGGACGGGGACCGTCACTCGCCGCAGCCGGAAGGAACGGGCTTCGAACCCCGCCGAATAGACGAGGCCGGCGGCGCCAACCGCCGCGATTCCCAAGGGGACTCCGTATCGCGCGCGCATGTCTCCATCGTGTCAGATCACGAGGACATCCTTGACCGGGCGTCCAGCGTCCCGTAATGCCGGAAGCCCACTGTCCCGTAATGCCGGCGTCCGCAGTCCCACAAGGCCGGCCCCCACCCTCCCGTAATCCCGGCGTCCGCAGTCCCACAAGGCCGGCCCCCCACCAGCCCACAACGCGAGGCACGCCCCACCCCCACCCCCACCCGGCAAGTCCGGCCACCCCCACCCCCACCCGGCAAGTCCGGCCACCCCCACCCCCACCCGGCAAGTCCGGCCACCCCCACCCCCACCCCGCAAGTCCGGCCACCCCCACCCCCGCCCAAAAAACCGACCGCCCCCTCCCCCCGCACCTGCGACAATCAAACCCATGACCACGCTCAAGTCGAAGCTGCAGGAAGACCTCAACGTCGCGATCAAGGGGCGTGACGAGCTGCGCTCCTCGACGCTCCGGATGACGCTCGCCGCGATCACCAACGAGGAGGTCGCGGGCAAGGAGAAGCGCGAGCTGTCCGACGCCGAGGTCCTGAAGGTGATCGCCAAGGAGGCGAAGAAGCGCCGTGAGGCCGCGGACGCCTTCGCCCAGGGTGGTCGCGCCGAGTCCGCAGAGCGGGAGAAGGCGGAGGGCGGCGTCCTCGCCGAGTACCTGCCCAAGCAGCTCAGCGACGAGGAGCTGAACGACATCGTCGCCCAGGCCGTCGAGGAGGCGAAGGCGGCCGGGGCCGAGGGGCCGCGGGCCATGGGTGCCGTCATGAAGATCGTGAACCCGAAGGTCGCGGGCCTCGCCGAGGGCGGCCGGGTCGCCGCCGCGGTGAAGAAGCTCCTGGCCGGCTGAGCGCCCCTCCGCCCCGCCAGGCGTACCCACAGACGAGAGCCCGGTCCCGCATGATCAGCGGGACCGGGCTCTCATCTGTGGGTACGCCTGCGGGCGTCAGCCGCGCCCGCCCCCGTTCCCGTTCCCGTTGCTGTTTCCGTTGGTCGTGCCCTGGATGAAGTTCTCCGGGATCGAGAAGGTCGGCGTCGGGAAGGTGGTGTTGCCGTCGTCTCCGCCGTCGTTCCCACCGTTGTCGTTGCCGCCGTTGTCGTTCCCGCGGTTGTCACCGTTGTCCCCGTCGTCGCCCTTGCCGGGGTCTTCCTTCTTCGGCATGTCCGGGATGTAGACGGTATTGAACTGCGGGGCGTCCTTGCCCTCCAGCGCGCCGGTCATCATGTCGCGCCAGATCGGGCCGGGGACCTTGCCACCGAAGACCTTTCCGTACCCGATGCCGCCGATGGTGATGTTCTGCATCTTGCGCTTGTGCGCCGGGTCACCGACCCAGACCGCGCCGGCCATGTTCGGCGTGTAGCCCACGAACCAGGCCGCGTAGCGCTCGTCGGTCGTACCCGTCTTGCCCGCGCTGTCACGGCTGGGGCCGAGGCCCGCCTCGGAGCCCGTGCCGTCCTCGACGACGCCCTTGAGGAGCGTGTTGATGGTGTCCGCGGTGTTCTCCGACATCGCCCGCGAGCAGGTCGACTTCGGGACCCGGAGGGACTTCGACTTCTCGCCGGCCCGCTGGGTGATCGACTCGATGGCGACCGGGGTGCAGTACATCCCGCGCGCGGCGAAGGTCGCGTACGCGTTCGCCATCGTCAGCGGCGACACCTCCTGGGTGCCCAGGGCGATCGACGGGGCCTGCTGGATCTTGCCGCCGTCCGCCCGCCCGACGCCCATCTTGGCGGCCATCTCCGTCACCGGGCAGATGCCGATGTCGCTGATCAACGACACGTAGTAGGTGTTGACCGACTTCGCGGTCGCGGTCTTCATGTCGTACGGCCCGACCTCGGACTCGTTCTCGTTGGAGACCGAGACACCCTTCTCGTTCCAGACCTTGCCGTTGCACGCCTGGACCGGGGCCGGGTAGTCCATCTTGTACGGCGAGGGATAGATCTGCGTCGCCGGCTTGCCGCCCTCTATGGCAGCCGCGGCCACGATCGGCTTGAACGTCGAACCGGGCTGGTAGCCCGCTCCGCCGCCCATGTCCTGGTCGACCGAGAGGTCGAGCGTGGTCTCGTTCTTCTTGTTGTTGATGCCGTACGGCCGCGACTGGCCCATCGCCAGGATCTTGCCGGTGCCCGGCTGGACGATGGTCGCGGCGGTGGCCACCTGGTCGTCCTGGTAGACGTGGTCCTTGATGGAGTTCTGCACCGACTTCTGGGACTGCGGGTCCATGGTGGTACGGATCGTCAGACCGCCCTGGTTCCAGACCTTGGCCCGGGCCTCCTGGGTCTTGCCGAAGACCGGGTCGGTCAGGAAGACCTGGCGGACGTAGTCACAGAAGAAGCCGGCGCCCTTGACCGCCGTGATGCAGCCGTTCTTCGGCTTGCTGACCTTGAGGCCCAGCGGCTGCTCCTTGGCCTTGTCGGCCTCCGCCTGGGAGACGTCGCCGACCTCGGCCATGCGCTGGAGCACGGTGTTGCGCCGCTTGGTCGCCTCGGCCTCGTCGTTGACCGGGTCGTAGCGGCTCGGGGACTGGACGATGCCGGCGAGCAGCGCCGACTGCTCCAGGTTGAGGTCCTTGGCGTGCCGGGAGAAGTAGCGCTGGGCGGCCGCCTCGACGCCGTACGCCTGCTGGCCGAAGAAGGTGATGTTCAGGTAGTTCTCGAGGATCTTGTGCTTGCCGAGTTCCTCTTCGAGCTGGATCGCGTACTTCAGCTCGCGGATCTTGCGCCCGATGGTCTGCTGGGTGGCCTCGGCGACCTTCGTCGGGTCGTCACCGGCCTCCTCCACCGCGACGTTCTTCACGAGCTGCTGCGTCAGCGTGGAGGCGCCCTGGGCGACCCCGCCGCTCTGGGCGTTCTTGTTGAGCGCGCGCAGGACGCCCTTCAGGTCGACCGCACCGTGCTGGTAGAAGCGCGAGTCCTCGATCGCGACGATCGCCTTCTGCATGTACGGCGAGATGTTCTTGAGGTCGACCACCGTGCGGTCGCGCGAGTACACCGTGGCGATGGTGCCGCCCTCGCTGTCGAGGATCGTGGTGCGCTGGCTCAGCGGCGGGGTCTTCAGGTTCGTCGGGAGTTCGTCGAAACTCTCCACCGACCCCTTGGCCGCGAGCCCCAGCGCGCCGGCCGCGGGCAGCGCGATGCCGGCCATCACCGCTCCCGCGAGAACACTGACACCGAGGAACTTGGCGGCCTGCTGCGTGGGCGACAGACCGCCGCCCGAGCGCTTCTTCGACATAGGGGGCAGCCTAATCCGTACTCATGAGCGTTAAGAGGGAGCCCGTGTCACGGCATGGCGACGGAAGCGCGACGGAAGCGGCTACGACCGCGCCGGAGCGGGCATGGCGACAGGAGCGCCCTACCTTCTCATTCGCCGGACACGCGCACAGGCGTTGGCCTAAGCTGCTCTCAACTGTCACAGCAGTAGGGCCACGTATCAATACGTCCGGCGACCCCGAATCGTTCCGGATGTTCCCCGACTTTTTTGGTGGGGACGTGTCCGAATCCGCCTCGTGTGTCATCAGGTGCCCGTTGTGACGCAAGACAAGTGTCCTGGTTTGCCGGGATAGTCATGTATGTCGCGGGCTCACTCCCCCGGGTGATCTGCCGCTTACGCATAGTCCGTTCGGGCCATTCAAGATTGGGCCCGAAGGGGGTGTTGCGCTGTGCCTGCCTTCCGTAACGTCCTCAACTGGCGGCGGTGAATATGCCGCTGCCGCCGTGGGGGAGCCTCGATTCGGGAGAGGACGGCGCCGGTATGGGCTGGGTAGTCGACTGGAGTGCGCAGGCGGCCTGCCGCACTACCGATCCGGATGAACTGTTCGTTCAAGGAGCAGCGCAGAACCGGGCGAAGGCGGTGTGCACCGGATGTCCGGTGCGTACGGAGTGCCTCGCCGACGCGCTGGACAACCGCGTCGAGTTCGGCGTGTGGGGAGGCATGACGGAGCGCGAGCGCCGCGCATTGCTGCGCCGGCGGCCGACCGTCACTTCGTGGCGCAGGCTGCTGGAGACCGCGCGCACGGAGTACGAGAGGGGCGTCGGCATCCTGCCCCTCGAGGACGACGAGCTCTACGAGAGCTACGCGGCGGTGAGCTGAGGAGGACACCCCCGGCGCCGAGGAGGACATGCATCGGGGCGCCGAGGGGAGCACCCCTCGGGTCAGTCCACGGCAGCCTCGGGCAGCTCCGGCCGCCCGGCCGCGAGCCGGTTTCCGATGTCCCGCAGCCCCGCGAGGTCGTGCACATCGCCGGGCAGCGCGGCCACTTCGGCCACCGCCACCTCGGGGTGGAGCGCGGTGAAGCGGTCACGCGTGCGCTGCTCGCGGGAGAGCAGCTGCATACGGTCGGCGTGCAGCCTCAGCAGGCCTGCGGTGAGCCTCTCCGTACGCTCCGGGCTCGGGTTCTTCGGGTCGGCGGGGGAGCCTGCGTCAGGAGCCGGTGCCTCGGAAGCGGGAGATTCTGAACTGCCGTACGTGTCGGGAGAGTTACGAAGTCCAGCTTTCCCGCCCTCCTGATCGACAATGCGGGGCTCTTCAAGATTTTCCACGGCCTCGGGATGTGCCACCGATTCGGGACTCTCGGCGGCTTCGAGGTTTTCCGCGGCGGCGAGCGCCCGCTCGGCCGAGAGCCGGTCGGCGCCGCTGCCGTGGACCCGGTTGAGCACCAGACCGGCGAGCGGCATGCGCTCCGCGGCCAGCCGCTCCACGAAGTACGCCGCCTCGCGCAGCGCGTCCCGCTCCGGGGCCGCGACCACCAGGAACGCCGTCCCGGGCGCCTGGAGCAGCTTGTACGTGGCGTCCGCGCGCGTGCGGAACCCGCCGAAGGTGGTGTCCATCGCGGCCACGAACGTCTGGACGTCCTTGAGCAGTTGACCGCCCAGCAGTTTGCCGAGGGTGCCGGTCATCATCGACATCCCGACGTTCAGGAATTTCATCCCCGCCCGTCCGCCGAGCTTGGCCGGGGCGGTGAGCAGCCGGATGAGCCGTCCGTCGAGGAAGGAGCCGAGCCGCTTCGGCGCGTCCAGGAAGTCCAGGGCGGAACGGGAGGGGGGTGTGTCGACGACGATCAGGTCCCACTCGTCCCGGGCCCGCAGCTGCCCGAGCTTCTCCATCGCCATGTACTCCTGCGTGCCCGCGAAGCCCGCCGAGAGCGACTGGTAGAAGGGGTTGCTCAGGATGGTGGCCGCCCGCTCGGCGTCCGCGTGCGCCTCGACGATCTCGTCGAAGGTGCGCTTCATGTCGAGCATCATCGCGTGCAGTTCGCCGCTCGCGGAGTCGTCGAGGCCCTTCACCCGGCGTGGCACGTTGTCCAGCGAGTCGATGCCCATCGACTGGGCGAGCCGGCGTGCCGGGTCGATGGTGAGCACGACGACCTTGCGGCCCCGCTCGGCGGCGCGCAGGCCGAGGGCCGCCGCGGTCGTGGTCTTGCCGACGCCGCCCGAGCCGCAGCACACCACGATCCGGGTCTTCGGATCGTCGATCAGGGGGTCGAGGCCGAGCACGGGCGCGGGGGAGAGACGGTGGTGGCGGTCCGGGGGCGGATTCTGGGACGTTCGGTCGTACCGGTCGGCGTCCGGGCTCATGACATCCCCTGCTTCCGCAGCTCGGTGGCCAGTTCGTACAGACCCGCCAGGTCCATGCCCTCGGTCAGCAAGGGCAGTTCGTGCAGCGGCAGCCCCAGTTCGCCGAGAACCGAGCGCTGTTCGTGCTCCAGGTCGTACCGCTCGGCGTACTCCTCGGCCTGCTGGATCAGCGGGTCGACCAGTTTCTCGGCGTTGCCCCCGCGGCGGGCGCCGCCGAGTCCGGCCGAGGACAGCGCCTTCGCCACGGCCGAACGCCGTACCGTCCGTACGAGTTCCAGGTCGTCCCCGTCCAACACCTCCGGGCGCACCATGTTCACGATGATCCGGCCCACGGGGAGACGGGCGGCCCGTAGTTCGGCGATGCCGTCCGCGGTCTCCTGGACGGGCATCTCCTCCAGGAGGGTCACCAGGTGGACGGCCGTCTCCTTGGACTTCAGCACCCGCATCACGGCCTGCGCCTGATTGTGTATCGGGCCGATCTTGGCGAGTCCCGCGACCTCGTCGTTGACGTTCAGGAAGCGGGTGATACGGCCCGTGGGGGGCGCGTCCATCACGACGTAGTCGTAGGCGAAGCGGCCGGACTTGTCCTTACGGCGGACCGCCTCGCACGCCTTGCCCGTCAGCAGGACGTCTCTGAGGCCGGGCGCGATGGTGGTCGCGAAGTCGATCGCGCCGAGTTTCTTCAGGGCGCGTCCGGCTCCGCCGAGTTTGTAGAACATCTGGAGGTAGTCCAGAAGGGCCAGTTCGGGGTCGATGGCCAGTGCGTACACCTCCCCGCCCCCTGGAGCGACGGCGATCTTCCGCTCCTCATAGGGCAGCGCCTCCGTTTCGAAGAGCTGCGCGATTCCCTGGCGACCCTCCACCTCGACGAGAAGCGTCCGCTTCCCCTCGGTGGCGAGGGCCAGCGCGAGGGCTGCGGCGACCGTGGTCTTGCCGGTCCCGCCCTTGCCGCTGACGACCTGGAGCCTGCTCACGTATTCGAGCGTAACCAGTCGGCGGCGAACCTAAGCAGGTGGCTGTGGATAACGCGGGTGCCGACTGTGGGGAACAGCGGCTGAAACCCGGGGGTGAGCAGCGGCTAAAGTCGGCCGCATGACCAAGAAGTGGGAATACGCGACCGTGCCGCTGCTCGTCCACGCCACGAAGCAGATTCTGGACACCTGGGGCGAGGACGGGTGGGAGCTCGTGCAGGTCGTGCCCGGGCCGAACAACCCCGAGCAGCTGGTGGCGTACCTGAAGCGGGAGAAGACGGCGTGAGCGTGCGTGAGGGCGGGGCGGTCGAGGCGCGGCTCGCCGAGCTGGGGCTGACGCTGCCGGCGGTGGTGCCGCCGCTGGCCGCGTACCAGCCGGCCGTGCAGTCCGGGGTGTACGTGTACACCTCGGGTCAGCTGCCCATGGTCGACGGCAAGCTTCCGGTCACCGGGAAGGTGGGCGCGGAGGTCACGGCCGAGGAGGCGAAGGCGCTGGCCCGTACGTGTGCGCTGAACGCGCTGGCGGCGGTGAAGTCCGTGGCCGGTGATCTGGACCGGATCGCGCGTGTGGTGAAGGTCGTGGGGTTCGTGGCGTCCGCGGCGGACTTCACGGGGCAGCCGGGTGTGATCAACGGCGCGAGCGAGTTGCTGGGCGAGGTGCTCGGCGAGGCGGGTGTGCACGCGCGGAGTGCGGTGGGGGTGGCTGTGCTGCCGCTGGATGCGCCGGTCGAGGTCGAGGTGCAGGTGGAGCTGGCCGGGGGTTGACCGGGTGCGGGTTCGGTTTTGGGTGCGGGTTCGGTGGGGGCGGGCGCCTTTGCGCAGTTCCCCGCGCCCCTGAGTGCCTGCGGCGGCCTGTTGCGGTCCGGTGGGGGCTTGGGTAGCGCGTGCGGTTCGGTGGGTGGGTCGGTCCCTTTGAGAAGGGCTCGGTGCCGGACGCCGGCCGCTGCGGGCGGACACCCCCCACCCCGTCCCCTTCCCGCCGTACGCGGCCAACGGCCGGATCGTGGCGCGCGGTCCGGCGAACGGCCAGTTGAGGTGCGCAAGGTGATCGACGGTCCGTCCTGGCGCAGGTGACCGCAACCCCCTAGGGGCGCGGGGAACTGCGCGAACAGCCCCCACCGGCCCGCAGCCGCCCGGCAACCTGACCCGGCATCCGACTAGGCGCCCGGTTCAGGCCCAGCGCAGCGGCACCGCGGGGAACTGCGCGACAAGCCACAACTGATCCGCAGCCGCCCCACGACCTGACCCGGCACCCCCTGAGGCGCCCCGTCCCAGCCCAGCCGCTGGTCGGGGTTGCTCTCGAACATCCGGCCGTCAGGAGTTAGCCTCCGGCCATGGCAAACGGGCAGTGGTACCCAGCGGAATGGCCGGACCGTATCCGCGCGCTCGCGGACGGGTCGCTTCGGCCGGCCGTGCCCAGGCGGGCCGCCACCGTGATGCTGCTGAAGGACACGGCGGCCGGAACCGTCGTGCACATGTTGCGCAGACGGGCCTCGATGGCTTTCGCGGGCGGCGCCTACGCCTATCCCGGCGGTGGCGTCGACCCCCGTGACGACGAGCACCAGATCCACTGGGCGGGCCCCACGCGCGCGTGGTGGGCGGCTCGGCTCGGGGTGGACGAGACGGCTGCTCAGGCGATCGTCTGCGCGGCCGTGCGGGAGACGTACGAAGAGGCGGGCGTCCTGCTCGCCGGGCCGACGGCCGAGTCGGTGGTCGGTGACACCACGGGCGCGGAGTGGGAGGCGGACCGGGCCGCTCTCGTGGCGCGGGATCTGTCCTTCGCGGAGTTCCTGGAGCGTCGGGGGCTCGTGCTGCGGTCGGATCTGCTCGGGGCCTGGACGCGCTGGATCACGCCCGAGTTCGAACCCCGTCGCTATGACACGTGGTTCTTCGTCGCCGCCCTCCCACAGGGCCAGCGCACCCGCAACGCCTCCACCGAGGCCGACCGTACGGTGTGGATCCGGCCGCAGGACGCGGCGGACGGCTACGACAAGGGCGAGCTGCTGATGATGCCGCCCACCATCGCCACGCTGCGGCAGCTCACCGCGTACGGCAGCGCGGCCGACGCACTGGCCGCCGCGCCCGGCCGTGATCTGACCCCTGTGCTCGCGCAGGCCCGGCTGGTGGACGGCGAGATCGTGCTCTCCTGGCCGGGGCACGACGAGTTCACCAAACACATCCCGACCGGTGGAGCCTCCGCATGACCGACGCCGCAGCCCTCCCCGGCCAGCCACGGGGCGGGGTCCTCTCGGGCCCCGCCACCCCACGGGCCGTCAACGTCCTCGCCCCCAACGCCTCCGCGATGACCCTGGACGGGACCAACACCTGGATCCTCTCGGAGCCGGACTCCGAGCTCGCGGTCGTGGTCGACCCCGGGCCGCTCGACGAGGGACATCTGCGTGCCGTCGTCGACACCGCCGAGGCCGCCGGCAAGCGCGTCGCGCTCACGCTGCTCACCCACGGCCACCCCGACCACGCCGAAGGCGCCGTCCGTTTCGCCGCGCTGACCGGCACCAAGGTGCGGGCCCTCGACCCCGCGCTGCGGCTGGGGGAGGAAGGGCTCGGCGCGGGGGAGGTGGTGCGTGTCGGCGGGCTGGAGCTCGTGGTCGTGCCCACTCCCGGGCACACCGCGGACTCGCTGTGCTTCCATCTCCCGGCCGATCAGGCCGTCGTGACCGGTGACACCGTCCTCGGGCGCGGTACGACCGTCGTGGCCCATCCCGACGGCCGCCTGGGCGACTATCTCGACACCCTGCGGCGGCTGAGGTCCCTGACGGTCGACGACGGCGTCCACACCGTCCTGCCGGGCCACGGGCCCGTCCTGGAGGACGCCCAGGGTGCCGTGGAGTTCTATCTCGCCCACCGGGCCCACCGGCTCGCCCAGGTCGAGACGGCCGTGGAGGACGGATACCGCACGCCCGGTGCCGTCGTAGAACACGTGTACGCGGATGTCGACCGGTCGCTCTGGCCGGCCGCCGAGCTGTCGGTGCGGGCCCAGCTGGAGTATCTGGAGGAGCACGGGCTCATCTAGGGGCCTTCGTGCCGTGCACGCGCGTGTACTCGGCTGCCAGCCAGGGGCCGAGGTCGTCGACGTACGCGCGCAGTACGGCCGTGTCGGCGGTCGGGGCGTGGCCCAGGGCGGCCGCCGTTCTCAGCCGGTCGGCGCGGTCCGGGTAGTACGCGGCGAAGACCTCCGCCATCTCTCGCAGGTCGCTCGTCCAGCCGTTCCAGCGGGGCATGACCAGGGTGAACGCGGTGCGGACCAGGTGGCGCGACATGAAGCGGACGAGACGGGTCCGGGTCTCGTCCGCATCCGCCGCCTCGATCCGTTCGCGCCAGCGGGGGAGCAGGAGGGCGAGGTCGCCGTTGGTCTCGCGGGCCAGGAGGGAGTCGGGGCGGTAGCGGGGCAGGTACTCCGCCAGGTCGTCGCCGAGCAGCGGGGTGCACAGACAGGCCACGAACCAGCCCAGGTCGTGTCGTTCCACGTCGCTCAGGAGGAGATCCCGGCTGTAGAGCAACGTTCCGACGCCGTCGATCTGCGGGAACTCCTTGTCGAGCGCCTCCCCGAGTTCTCGTACGCCCTCCCGGTCCGCGTCGGTCGGCTCGTCCCGGAGGGCGAGCAGGAGGTCGAGGTCGCTGCGGCCCACGCGCGCGGTGCCGCGCGGGACCGAGCCGTAGAGGTACGCGCTGTGCAGCCTCGGTCCGAACAGGTCCAGCACCCGGTCGCGCGCGGCGGCGACGACCGGGCGGAAGGGCGGCGGGATCCGTCCGAGGGAGCCCTCGCGCTCGATGTAGCCCTGGGCGTCGAGTCCCTTGGGGGCGATGGAGGGAAGTGTTTCGGCGGCCATGCGATCACTGTGCCGGGGGGCGGGCCCGCGGGCAGCTCATTTACGGCCCTGAGCGGCCCGTGTGGGGCCGAACGGGACCGAGCCCGGCCAGGGTCGGTGGGGTCTCGTCCACGGCGGTGTCGTCCGTCGCCTGCGGGCCGGCGGCTTGTCGGGGAACGAGAAGGGCCCTGCCGTGTGGCAGGGCCCTTCGTCGTCGTACGACGATCCGTGCTCAGCGCGAGCGCTTGGCGAGCCTCTCGACGTCCAGGAGGATCACCGCGCGGGCCTCCAGGCGCAGCCAGCCGCGCTGGGCGAAGTCCGCGAGGGCCTTGTTGACCGTCTCGCGGGAGGCGCCGACCAGCTGGGCCAGCTCCTCCTGCGTGAGGTCGTGGACGACGTGGATGCCCTCTTCGGACTGCACGCCGAAGCGGCGGGAGAGGTCGAGCAGCGCGCGGGCCACACGGCCCGGCACGTCCGAGAAGACCAGGTCCGACATCTGGTCGTTGGTCCTGCGCAGACGCCGCGCGATGGCGCGCAGGAGCGCGGAGGCCACCTCGGGACGCGCGCTCAGCCAGGGCTGGAGGTCACCGTGGCCGAGGCCGAGCAGCTTGACCTCGGTCAGCGCGGTGGCGGTCGCCGTGCGGGGGCCCGGGTCGAAGAGCGACAGCTCGCCGATGAGTTCGCCGGGGCCGAGAACGGCCAGCATGTTCTCGCGGCCGTCGGGGGAGGTGCGGTGGAGCTTCACCTTGCCCTCGGTGACCGCGTAGAGCCGGTCGCCCGGGTCGCCCTCGTGGAACAGGGAGTCACCACGCGCGAGCGTCACCTCACTCATGGAGGCGCGCAGTTCCGCGGACTGCTCGTCGTCGAGTGCCGCGAAGAGCGGGTTGCGCCGCAGAACGTCGTCCACGAGTTCTCTCCTTGTCGACCTGCTCAGGGGATCTTGTTCCCCCTTGGTACCAGGGGAACCCGGTGCCCATTTTGCCGGACGGTCCAAACAGTGTGATCTGTCACAAGGATGCCGCACACATGTCCCGGGGTAAGCGGCAGGGGTCCAATTGGGGGCCGGTCTTCGAGGTCCGGCGCGTATGTCAGTGCCGGGCTCTAGGCTGGCCGGGTGTCCAAAAAGCCGGTGAGAGCACAGGCCGAGGGGGCTGGACGGGTGGTTGCACGTCGAGATTCCGCTGTGGGCGAACAGGGCGCCGGGGGTGGAAAGAAAACGGCAAAAGCGGCAGGGAAGGCTCCGGTGGAGAAGAGGGCTTCGGCGAAGGAAAGCGCGAACACGGCGGCGAAGAAGGCGGCTCCCGTGCGGAAGGCCGCCGCCGTGAAGAAGGCGACCGTCGCTCCCAAGAAGGCGGCGGTCACGGTGAAGAAGGCCTCGGCCACGAAGACGGTCGGTACGAAGGCGGTTGCCGCGAAGACGGTTGCCGCGAAGCCGCCGAGGAACGAGTCGCACACCGCCCTCGTGCGCCGCGCCCGGCGCATCAACCGCGAGCTCGCGGAGGTGTTCCCGTACGCGCACCCCGAGTTGGACTTCGAGAACCCCTTCCAGCTGATCGTGGCGACGGTCCTGTCCGCGCAGACCACCGACCTGAGGGTCAATCAGACGACCCCCGCACTGTTCGCCAAGTACCCGACCCCCGAGGACCTGGCCGCGGCCAACCCCGAGGATGTCGAGGAGATTTTGCGGCCGACCGGGTTCTTCCGGGCCAAGACCAAGTCGGTGATAGGGCTGTCCAAGGCCCTGGTGGAGAACTTCGGCGGTGAGGTCCCGGGGCGGCTCGAGGACCTAGTCACGCTGCCCGGTGTGGGCCGCAAGACCGCCTTCGTCGTCCTCGGCAACGCCTTCGGACGGCCCGGCATCACCGTCGACACGCACTTCATGCGGCTGGTCAGGCGCTGGCAGTGGACCGGCGAGACCGACCCCGACAAGATCGAGGCCGCCGTGTCCGCGCTCTTCCCGAAGAGCGACTGGACGGACCTGTCGCATCACGTCATCTGGCACGGCCGCCGCATCTGCCACGCCCGCAAGCCCGCGTGCGGCGTCTGCCCCATCGCCCCGCTCTGCCCGGCCTACGGCGAGGGCGAGACGGACCCGGAGAAGGCGCAGAAGCTCCTGAAGTACGAGAAGGGCGGCTTCCCGGGGCAGCGGCTGAATCCCCCGCAGGCCTACCTGGACGCGGGCGGAAAGGCCGCACCGCCGCTGGGGGCCACCGGGTGAGGATGCGGACGGCATGCCCGGGAGCGATCCGAACCAGAGCCCTGATCCGAACCGGAGCCCTGAGCGGGGGCCGTTCCCTGTTGGGGGCCCCGTGGGCGGGCAGGTGTGAGGTCCGGGTGGAACGATCTAGGGGCCCTCGGGCGTTGGGCAGTGCAGGAAGACGGGGGTGGCGATGACACGGGCGAGCGGTACGACGGGCGTGACGCTCAGCAAGGACGGCCTGCCGAGCTGGCTGGACCCGGTGGTGCGCGCCGTGGAGACGGTCGAGCCGCTCCAGTTGAGCCGCTTCCTGCCGCCGGCGGACGGCGCGGGGCGGCAGTCGGCCGTGCTGGTCCTGTTCGGCGAGGGCGAGCGCGGGCCCGAGCTGCTGCTCATGGAGCGGGCGAGTTCCCTCAGGTCGCACGCAGGGCAGCCGTCGTTCCCCGGTGGGGCGCTCGACCCGGAGGACGGTGATCCCCAGGGCGACGGGCCGCTCAGGGCCGCCCTGCGCGAGGCCGAGGAGGAGACCGGCCTGGACCCGTCCGGCGTCCAGCTCTTCGGCGTGCTGCCCAAGCTGTACATCCCGGTCAGCGGCTTCGTGGTGACCCCGGTGCTGGGCTGGTGGCGCGAGCCGACCCCGGTCGGGGTCGTCGATCCGAATGAAACCGCCCGCGTCTTCACGGTTCCCGTGGCGGATCTCACGGATCCCGGCAACCGTGCGACGACCGTCCACCCCAGCGGACACCGAGGTCCGGCATTCCTGGTCGAATCGGCCCTCGTCTGGGGCTTCACCGCCGGAATCATCGACCGGATTCTGCACTTCGCGGGCTGGGAGCGCCCCTGGGACCGCGAGAAGCAGGTCCCGCTCGACTGGCGCGCATGACAGGGTGGCGTGCGTGCTGTGTCTTCCCGGGGACAGCCCCCGACCGGCCGACCTGTGGTGAACGCGAAGTGATGAGGCGAGGCTAGAACCGGTGAACGTGCTGGACATCCTGTTGCTGGTCGCCGCCGTGTGGTTCGCGATCGTCGGCTACCGCCAGGGCTTCGTCGTAGGCATCCTGTCGGTGATCGGATTCCTGGGCGGCGGTCTCGTCGCCGTCTACACCCTCCCCGTCGTCTGGGACGCGCTGACCGACCACGCGGAGGTCGGCACGGTCGCCGCCGTCGTCGGCGTCGTCATCGTGATCGTCTGCGCCTCCGTCGGGCAGGCCCTGACCACCCATCTCGGCAACAAGCTGCGCCGGTACATCACCTGGTCGCCTGCGCGTGCCGTGGACGCCACCGGCGGCGCCCTCGTGAACGTCGTGGCGATGCTCCTGGTGGCCTGGCTGATCGGTGCCATGCTCGCGCAGACCACGATGTCCACGGTCGGCAAGGAGGTGCGCGGCTCCAAGGTGCTCCTCGGCGTCCAGGAGGTGCTGCCCTCCGACGCGGACACCTGGTTCAAGGACTTCACCTCGGTCCTCGCGGACAACGGCTTCCCACAGGTCTTCAGCCCATTCTCCAACGAGCCGATCAAGGCGGTCCAGCCGCCCGACCCCAAGCTCGCGCACAGCGCCGTCGCCACCCGCGCCCAGCGCTCCATCGTCAAGGTCATGGGCACCGCGCAGAGTTGCGGCAAGGTCCTGGAGGGCACCGGCTTCGTCTTCGGCGACCGCCGCGTCATGACCAACGCCCATGTCGTCGGCGGCGTCGACGAGCCCACCGTCCAGATAGGCGGCGAGGGCAGGAAGTACGACGCCACGGTCGTCCTCTACGACTGGCAGCGCGACATCGCCGTCCTGGACGTGCCCGATCTGGACGCGCCCGCGCTGCGGTTCACGTCCGAGGACGCCGCCAGCGGGGACAGCGCGATCGTCGCGGGCTTCCCGGAGAACGGCGCGTACGACGTCCGCTCCGCGCGCGTGCGCGGGCGTATCGACGCCCACGGACCGGACATCTACCACCGCGGCACCGTCGACCGCGACGTCTACTCCCTCTACGCGACCGTCCGCCAGGGCAACTCCGGCGGTCCGCTGCTCACCCCGCAGGGCAGGGTGTACGGCGTGGTCTTCGCGAAGTCGCTCGACGACCCCGACACCGGGTACGCGCTCACCGCGGACGAGATCCAGGAGGACATCGACAAGGGGCGCACCGCGAACCAGCAGGTGGACAGCGACAGCTGCGCGTTGTGAGAGTGCCCCGCGGCGGGTGCGTCAGCCTCGGGGGTGACGCAGGCGCACCGAGACCCAGCGGGCCCGGCGGCGCAGGATGCGCGGGATACCCACCCTCAGATCCGTGCCGCCCGGAAGTTGCGGGGCACCGCCCTGATGGTGGGAGCTCAGAGCAGCGCCCGAGCGTCGATTGCGTGCCGCGTCACCGTAGTCGTGCGTCCAGCCCATACCCGGACGTGTGCCCCCGCCCCAAGGTCGATAACCGCCCCCACGCCCCCCAATTGGCCTATGCGCCGGGCAAGTAACCGTTCGTGTGACAGGCGTTCAGATCCGGACACCTGGCGCGGCGAAACGGTCACCGATCGGGTTCGGGATCCTTCAGCCAATTGATCAGTTCTGTCGAGAACGCGACCGGATCCTCCTCGTGCGGGAAGTGCCCCAGCCCGTCGAACAGCCGCCAGCGGTACGGCGCTTCGACGTACTCCCCGGACCCGGCCGCACTGCGCGTGCGCATCACCGGGTCGAGCGAGCCGTGCAGATGCAGGGTCGGCACGCGGACGGGCCGCTTCATGCGCCGGTTGAACTGGATCCCGTCGGGACGCGCCAGGGAGCGCACCATCCAGCGGTACGGCTCGACCGAGCAGTGCGCCGTCGAGGGGATGCACATCGCCCTGCGGTACGTCTCCACCACCTTGTCGTCCGGCAGCCGCGGGCCGGACCAGTCCCGGATCAGCTCGGCGACCAGCGCGCCGTCGTCCGCGGTCAGCCGCCGCTCGGGGACCCAGGGCCGCTGGAACCCCCAGATGTAGGAACCGGCACGGGTCTGCTTGACGTCCGAGAGCATCGCCGAGCGCCAGCGCCGGGGATGCGGCATCGAGGCGACCGCGAGCCGTCGTACCAGCTTGGGACGCATCGCGGCCGCCGTCCACGCCAGATAGCCGCCCAGGTCATGGCCGACCAGGGCGGCGTCCGGCTCGCCGAGCGAGCGGATCACGCCGGTGACGTCGAGGGCGAGGTTGGCGGGGTCGTAGCCGCGCGGGGTGCGGTCGCTGCCGCCGACGCCACGCAGGTCCATGGCCACGGCCCGGAAGCCGGCGTCGGCGAGCGCCTCCAGCTGGTGGCGCCAGGTCCACCAGAACTGGGGGAAGCCGTGCAGGAACATCACGAGCGGTCCGTCGCCCAGTTCGGCGATGTGGAAGCGCGCGCCGTTGGCCGCCACGTCCCGGTGCGTCCAGGGACCGTCGGGCCGTACGAGAGAGGCGGGCTGCTGCGCCGAAGAAGCGGCGGGATCGGTCATGACGACGAGCGTGCCACAGCCTCGATGGCCTTCGCGTTGCGGACCCGCTCCTCCAGGACCTTGGTGTCGCTGTCGGCCCGCGGGTGGGGCTTGGCGTTCTGGAGCACGCCCGCCGTCTCCTTCATCGACGCGGCGACCTTCTGCGGGCCCTTGCTCTTCTGCGCCTTCTTCGCGAAGACGACACCGATCAGCGCGAGGACCAGCGCGACGAGGACGTTGGCGGCGAAGGACAGCAGGAAGCAGACCGCGAGGTTCCAGTCGCTCCAGGTCCGGATGCCGTACGCCAGGGCGAAGTTGAGCATCGGCAGGGAGAACAGCAGGACCCCGCCGGCCACGCTGAACGCGCCGCCGCTCATCGCGCCCTTCTTGACGTCCTGCTTGAGCTGCGCCTTCGCCAGCGCGATCTCGTCGTGCACCAGTGCCGACATCTCGGTCGTCGCCGAGGCGAACAGCTGGCCGATGCTGCGTTCGGCGCCGACCGGGCTGCCGTCGGGTGCGCTCATCGCGGTCTCCCTCTTCACTGCCTCTGAATGGGCCGTGGCTATGTGTGGGTCGTGACTGTGTATGGGCCGTGTCTTTTGTACCGTCCCGTCAGATCATGCCCGACGGTGGTCCTCCTCGCCTGCCCCGCCCGTCACTTCGGCAAGCCGCTCGGCCGTCTTGCGCTCGGCGATCCGGCGGTGCTCGGCGGCCTTGCGGTCGTAGATCGCCGCCATGCGCAGGTGGTACGCCGGGTCGTCCTCCTCGTAGACGTCCGGAATGCCGTCGAGGTCCTCGTCGCGCTCCTCGGTCTCGTACAGCCTGCGGTACTTGGCGTTGCGCAGCTTCAGCAGCACGGTCGCGAGGGTGGCCGCGATGAGCGAACCGAGGAGTACGGCGGCCTTGACCTCGTCGGTCAGTGTCGCGTCGCCGTCGAAGGCGAGCTCCCCGACGAGCAGCGACACGGTGAAGCCGATGCCCGCGAGGGTCGCCACCGCGAACACGTCGGCCCACTCGAGGTCGTCGCTGAGCGAGGCCCGGGTGAAACGGGCCGTCAGCCAGGTCCCGCCGAAGATGCCGAGCGCCTTGCCGAGGACCAGCCCGAGCACCACGCCCAGCGTCTCCGGCCGGGTGAACACCTCGCCGAGCGCGCCGCCGGAGATCGAGACACCCGCGCTGAAGAGGGCGAACAGCGGGACGGCCAGGCCCGCCGAGAGCGGCCGTACGAGATGCTCGATGCGTTCGCCCGGGGAGACCTTCTCGTCCTCCTGCCTGGTGCAGCGCAGCATCAGGCCCATCGCGACGCCCGCGATGGTGGCGTGGACGCCGCTGTTGTACATCAGCGCCCAGATCACCAGCGCGAGCGGGACATAGACGTACCACCCGCGTACGCCCTTGCGCAGCAGCGCCCAGAAGACCGCGAGGCCGGCGGCCGCGCCACCGAGCGCGGCGAAGTCGATGTCGGCGGTGAAGAAGACCGCGATGATCAGGATCGCGAAGAGGTCGTCGACGACGGCGAGTGTCAGCAGGAAGGCGCGCAGCGCGCTCGGCAGCCAGGTGCCGATGACGGCGAGCACGGCGAGCGCGAAGGCGATGTCGGTGGCGGTGGGCACGGCCCAGCCGGCCAGGGAGCCGCCGCCGGTGAGGTTGGTGAGGGTGTAGACGAGCGCCGGTACGGCCATGCCGCACAGGGCCGCGACGACGGGCAGCGCGGCCGCCTTGGGGTCCTTCAGGTCACCGGCGACGAGCTCGCGTTTGAGTTCGATGCCGGCCACGAAGAAGAAGATCGCGAGGAGTCCGTCGGCGGCCCAGTGGGCGATGGACAGGTCGAGTCCGAGGGCGGCGGGGCCGAGGTGGTAGTGGCTGACGCTCTCGTAGCTGTCCTGCAGCGCGGGGACGTTGGCCCAGATCAGCGCGGCGACCGCGGCGACGAGCAGGAGCACCCCGCCGACCGTCTCGGTGCGCAGCGCGTCCGCGACGAAGGTGCGCTCGGGCAGGGAGAGACGTCCGAGGACCTTAGGTGTGGGCGCGGGCATCAGGGGGACCTCCGGTCGGTGGGCAGGGCTGAGCTGTTCGCCGACCAGACTTCCCGGCACACCATGAGGGTCACTTTGTTTTGTTTAGCTTAGCTAAAAGGGGTGCCGGGCGCGTTCCCACGCCCGGCACCCCCCTCGTTCAGGAAGCCGGTCAGTCCTCGCTGGGCGAGGCCGGCAGCTTGGCCTGGATGAGGTCCATGACCGTGGAGTCCGTCAGCGTGGTGACGTCACCGAGCTGGCGGTTCTCGGCGACATCCCGCAACAGCCGGCGCATGATCTTGCCGGAGCGGGTCTTCGGCAGCTCGGCCACCGGCAGGATCCGCTTCGGCTTGGCGATCGGCCCGAGGGTGGCGCCGACGTGGTTGCGCAGGTCGGCGACGAGGCCCTCGTCCTCGGCGTTCGCCGTGCCGCGCAGGATCACGAAGGCGACGATCGCCTGCCCGGTCGTCTCGTCCGCCGCGCCGACCACAGCCGCCTCGGCGACCGAGGGGTGGGAGACGAGCGCCGACTCGACCTCGGTGGTCGAGATGTTGTGGCCGGAGACCAGCATGACGTCGTCGACGCGGCCCAGCAGCCAGATGTCGCCGTCGTCGTCCTTCTTGGCGCCGTCACCGGCGAAGTACTTGCCCTCGAAACGCGACCAGTAGGTGTCGAGGAAGCGCTGGTCGTCGCCCCAGATGGTGCGCAGCATCGACGGCCACGGCTCGGTGAGGACCAGGTAGCCGCCCCCGCCGTCGGGGACTTCCCGGGCCTCGTCGTCCACCACGGTGGCCGAGATGCCGGGCAGCGGCGTCTGCGCGGAACCGGGCTTGGCCGCGGTGACCCCCGGCAGCGGGGAGATCATCATCGCGCCGGTCTCGGTCTGCCACCAGGTGTCCACGATCGGGGTGCGGTCGGCGCCGATGTGCTTGCGGTACCAGATCCACGCCTCGGGGTTGATCGGCTCACCGACCGAGCCGAGGACACGCAGGCTGGACAGGTCGAACTTCGCGGGGATGTCGTCGCCCCACTTCATGAACGTACGGATCGCCGTCGGCGCCGTGTACAGGATCGTCACCCCGTACTTCTGGATGATCTCCCAGAACCGGCCCTGGTGCGGGGTGTCCGGCGTGCCCTCGTACATGACCTGGGTGGCGCCGTTGGCGAGCGGGCCGTAGACGATGTACGAGTGCCCGGTCACCCAGCCGACGTCGGCCGTGCACCAGTAGACGTCGGTCTCCGGCTTGAGGTCGAAGACGGCGTGGTGGGTGTACGCGGTCTGGGTGAGGTAGCCGCCGGAGGTGTGCAGGATGCCCTTCGGCTTACCCGTCGTACCGGACGTGTAGAGGATGAACAGCGGCTGCTCGGCGTCGAAGGCCTCGGGGGTGTGCTCGGCGGGCTGCCGGTCGACGATCTCGTGCCACCACACGTCCCGGCTGTCGTTCCAGGCGACCTCCTGGCCGGTACGGCGGACGACCAACACGTGCTCGACGTTGCCGGCCTTGTCGGCGGCCTCGTCGACGGCGGGCTTGAGCGCGGACGGCTTACCGCGCCGGTAGCCGCCGTCCGAGGTGATGACGACCTTGGCGTCAGCGTCCTGGATACGGGTGGCGAGCGCGTCCGCCGAGAACCCGCCGAAGACCACGGAGTGCGCGGCGCCGATCCGGGCGCACGCGAGCATCGCGACGGCGGTCTCGGGGATCATCGGCATGTAGACGGCGACCCGGTCGCCCTTCTGGACCCCCAGTTCCAGCAGGGCGTTCGCGGCCTTGGAGACCTCGTCCTTGAGCTCGGCATAGGTGATCGCGCGGCTGTCGCCCGGCTCGCCCTCGAAGTGGATGGCGACCCGGTCGCCGTTCCCCGCTTCGACATGCCGGTCGACGCAGTTGTACGCCACATTGAGCTCGCCGTCCTTGAACCACTTGGCGAACGGCGGGTTCGACCAGTCCAGGGTCTCGGTCGGCTCCTTGGCCCAGCTCAGTCGACGGGCCTGCGCGGCCCAGAAACCGAGTCGGTCAGCCTTGGCCTGCTCATACGCCTCCGCCGTGACGTTGGCGTTCGCGGCCAGGTCGGCGGGGGGTGCGAACCTGCGCTCTTCCTTGAGCAGGTTGGCCAGGCTTTCGTTGCTCACGGCATCTGCCTTTCCCAGGGTGTCCGTTGTGTCCCAGGCCACAGCTCATCAGACCGGGGGTGCGATGACAAGGGTCGACCGGAAATTGGTTTAGACCTGTGGGGGTCGAGTCCGTCGGCCATGGTCATCCGTACCCACGTACGCCGACCAGGCGGAGTTCAGTGCCTGTAACGCCTTTCACACTCCCGCCCAAGTACGGGTGAAGCGTCGCCGATGTCCGGCGCACCGACGCTCGACGAGAAGGGAGCCCGAGTGGAGGGGATACGGGGCGGTCCGCGGGCCGCGGCTCGCGACCCACAGCTCTTCGAAGAGTTCTACCGGCGCCATGTGGACGCGATGACGTCTTTCGTGGCCCGGCGTGTCGCGGACCCCCACACGGTCGCCGACCTGACGGCCGAGATCTTCCTGGCGGTCCTGGACTCCGCCCACACCTACCGCCCGTCCCGGGGCAGCGAGCGGGCGTGGCTGTACGGCATCGCGCGCAACGTGGTCGCCGGGGAGCGCCGTCGGGTCGCCCGCGAGACCGACCGCGACCGGCGCATCTCGGGCCGGCGGCTGCTGGCGGCCGACGACATCGCCCGCCTGGAGGACAAGCTCGACGCCCAGAGCCCGGGCCGCCGCGCCCTGGCCGCACTGGAACGGCTCCCCGCGGGGGAGAGAGCCGTCCTGGAACTGGTCGCGGTCGACGAACTCACGGTCGGCGAGGCCGCGACGGCGCTCGGGATCAGCCAGGTGGCGGCGCGTGTACGGCTGCACAGGGCGCGCAAGTCGCTGCGGGAGCAGGCGGAATCACAGGGTGGAGAGCTGTACGGCAGCTTTCTGTCGTACGTCACGGAAGGAACCGGGGGAGCGACATGACGACGAGGACGACATTCGAGGACCGGCTGCTGGTGGAGTTGCAGGGGGAGATCGAGCGGCGGGAGTCCGAGCCGGTGCCCGCCGCGCGGCGCGCTCTGCTCACCGGTCGCCGGCTCGCCCTGGCCGCGGGGGTCTGTGCGGCGGCCGGGCTCGCGGTGGTGCTGTCGCCGGGGACGCCGGCCGGGTCTGCGGCGTATGCGCTGGAGCGCCATGAGGACGGAACCGTCACGCTCACCGCCCATGAGCAGTACATCGATGTCGAGGACCAGCGTGAACTCGCACGGGAGCTGCGCCCGAACGGCATCGAGGTGGAGGTGCAGATCCTGCGCCCCGGCTATGGCTGCAAGGGGGACACGGTGCTCTGGGCACACACCTCTGAGGGCGGGGTGGTCCCGCTCTTCACCCTCCAATGGGCCCGGAAGATAACCCTGCACCGCGGCAATGTGCTGGTCTTCGTGAACTTCAACGACGGGGCTGAGCCGCACAAAGTCGACGTCTATCCGACCGAGGCCGATGTCGAGCCCTGCGTTCCGATGAAGCCGACGCCGAGCGGGTCCTAGCGAGCGGGTGGGCGGCCCCTCTATGAGGGGCCGCCCACCCGCCGGACTCATGCCGGCAGGTCCGCCGCGGCCTCCACATGACCGAACAGCGCGTCCCCGTCCGTCTCGGTGAGCAGGTACGCCTGGGCCTCGCCCACGTGGAAGTACATCCCGTGCAACTCAAGCGTCCCCTCCCGCAGGGCCCGGGCGACCGAGTCATGGGCGCTCAGCTGCTCCAACTGCTGGACCACGTTGGTCAGACACAGCTGTTCGACCGCGTCGGCGGGGGCCCGCCCGGCGAGCCTGGCACTGGGCCCGCTGCCGTCGGCCATCCGCTCCAGGCTGGGCCGTCCGTGCCGCAGCCACCGCTGCAGCGGGGTCCGGGCGTCGCCCGGCTCCGAGGTGAGCAGCGCCTGCATGGCCCCGCAGCCGGAATGCCCGCACACGGTGATGGAGCGCACCTTCAGCACGTCCACCGCGTACTCGATCGCGGCCGCCACCGAGTCGTCCCCGCTCTCCTCACCGGGCAGGGGGACGAGGTTGCCCACGTTGCGCACCACGAACAGGTCGCCCGGACCACTGGAGGTGATCATCGAGGTGACCAGCCGCGAGTCCGCGCAGGTGAGGAAGAGCTGGTCCGGCTGCTGGCCCTCACGCGCCAGCCGGGCCAGCTCACCCCGCACGATCGGCGCGGTGTTGCGCTGGAACGCGCTGATGCCACGCGCCAGTTCAGACCCGCTCGACTCGCGGGATCCGCCCGGAGCCTGCGCGGCACCGGGTGCGCCGGACGCACCGGCCTGTCCGGCGGGCTGCGTGGTGTAGGGGCGCTCGCACTGGTGGTTGCGCCAGGCCGTCCAGGGGCGGCAGCGGCAGTGGTCGGAATCGGACAGCTCGGCGATGCGCGTGCCCGGTCTGCGCCCGGTCAGCTCGACGGAACCGCCCTGCGCGGTGTGCGTCTTCTGCCAGTCCTGCAGCGATTCGTACGCCGCGTGGTCCATGAACGACCCGTCCAGCTCCACGACGGCGTCCGCTCCCTGGGGGACGAGATGCAGGGCCCGGCTGAGCCGGGGCACCGCGAGGAACGTCAACTGCCCTCGGACGTGTACGTGATGGACTCCTTCTCTCTCGCAGTGGGTGATCCGGGTGCGGGTGAGACGGTGCAGGGCGACTCCGACGGCGACGGCGATGCCCAGCGACACGCCCTCCAGGACGCCGAACACGACCACGCCGAGGGTGGTGACGGCGTACACCAGGACCTCTCGGTGGCGGGTCACCGTGCGGATGTGGTGCAGGGACACCATCTGGATGCCGACGGCCATCACCAGGGCGGCGAGCGAGGCGAGCGGGATGAACTCGAGGACCGGGACCATCAGAAGCGCGGCGATCACCACGAGAACGCCGTGCAGCATCGTGGAGTTCCGGCTGACGGCACCCGCCTGGACGTTCGCCGAACTCCGCACCGCCACACCGGCGACGGGCAGTCCGCCGAGGGAGCCGGAGACGATGTTGGCGGCGCCCTGTCCGAGCAGTTCGCGGTCCAGCTCCGAGCGGCCGACGCGCGGTCTGCCACCTGGACCGGTGCTCGCGGCGAGCAGGTCGGGTCGGCCGGCCGCCAGCTTGTCGACGGCCACCGCACCCAGCAGCGACTGCACGCTGCACACCAGCGTGGTGGTGAGCACGGCGGCGACGAGCCCCAGCACGGGCCCCTCGGGCAGTCCGGCCAGGGCATGGCTGCTCCAGGACGGCAGATCGACCTTCGGCACGGCGAGCCCGGCGAGGGAGGCGGCGGTGGTGGCTCCGGCCACGGCCACGAGCGCCGCCGGGATCCTGCGCAGGAGCCGGCCTGCCCGGCCCGGGATGCGCGGCCAGAGCAGGAGCAGCGTCAGAGTCAGCGCGCTCACCGAGACGGCGGCGGGCTGCAGGTGCGCCAACTGCGCGGGCAGGGCGCGGAGGTTGTCCAGGACGGAGCTCTGCGGGGTGCCGCCGAGGACGATGTGCAACTGGGCGACGGCGATGGTGACGCCGATGCCGGCGAGCATGCCGTGCACGATCGCGGGGCTCACGGCGAGCGCGGTGCGGGCCACCCGCAGGCAGCCGAGGCCGAGTTGGGCCACTCCGGCGAGGACGGTGATGGCGCAGGTGGTCCGCCAGCCGTAGCGGTGGATCAGGTCGGCGGTGACCACGGTGAGCCCGGCGGCCGGGCCGCTGACCTGGAGCGGGCAGCCCCCCAGCCGGCCGGCGACGATCCCTCCGACGGCGGCGGCCACGAGGCCGGCCTGGAGGGGAGCGCCGGTGGCGAGGGCGATGCCCAGGGACAGGGGCAGGGCGATCAGGAAGACCGCGATCGAGGCCGACACGTCGGCGCCCGCGATCCGGAAGCGGCGGGGCGGGGTCGGCGGGGGGCTGTGGGCAGGGTGGATGCGCCTCGTGTGGTGCGAGTCGCTCGGGTCGGTTGCTCGGGTGGGAACACAGGCTGACATTTTTCCCGTCTCCTCCGGGGCAGCGCGGTCGCGGAACAGGTGGTCCCCCGTCGATGGCGGGGGTCGGGTCGCGGCCGTGGGTCACGGCGTGCAGCGGCGGGATGAATCAACGCTCGGTAAATGGATCGTAATGCAGAGTAAAGGGCTGGCATAGACTTTCCGGGCAAATGGGTTAAGCGCCCACCTGAATGGGTGAAGTGGCAATTTCATCGGCTTGTCGTACTAATTCCTCCTCGGTCCCATGCGAACTTGGCGGCGCTGTCGTTGCCCCGAGAGAAGGAAGAAGGTGGGCGGAACATGGCCGCCACCCACAGGATTGCCGCGGGAGCCGTGGTCGCCGCGGTCTGCGCCGCCTCGCTCGCCGGTTGCGCGACCGGCGCCGACGTCTCCGACGGAGGAGCCGCCGGCCCGCAGAAGGTGAAGCCCGCCCAGGTCCCGCCCAAGCGGGTGTTCCGTCTGATCGGTGACGGCTCCACCGCGTACACCGGAGCGCAGCCGCACCTGCCCAGAGCCCAACGCCTCAAGCCCGGTCAGAAGCCTCCGCAGTTCGTGGTGTTCTCCTGGGACGGCGCCGGCGAGGACAGCCAGAAGCTGTTCTCCCGTTTCCGTGCGGTCGCCAGGGCGAACCACGCCACGATGACGTACTTCCTGAGCGGCGTGTACATGCTGCCGGAGGACAAGCGCGACGAGTACAAGCCGCCGCAGCACTCCCCGGGCCGCTCCGACATCGGCTTCAACGACGAGCAGGGCATCGCCGACACCGCCAGGCAGCTGCGCCTCGCGTGGCTGGAGGGCAACGAGATCGGCACCCACTTCAACGGCCACTTCTGCGGCAGCGGCGGCGGGGTCGGCCAGTGGTCGGTCGAGGAGTGGAAGGACGAGATCGCCCAGGCGAAGAGGTTCGTGAAGTCCTGGAAGACCAACACCGGGATGACGAAGGCCTCCCCGCTGCCCTTCGACTACGACAAGGAGCTCATCGGCGCCCGCACCCCCTGCCTGGAGGGCCAGAAGAACTTCATGAAGGCCGCCCGCGAGCTGGGCTTCCGCTACGACACCAGCGGGGTCAACGAGCAGCTGTGGCCGGCGAAGAAGCAGGGCCTGTGGGACCTGTCGATGCAGCTCGTGCCCTTCCCCGGGCACTCCTACGAGCAGCTCACCATGGACTACAACTTCATGGTCAACCAGTCCGGCACCCGGACCCAGGGCGACCCCGCCAAGTACGAGTTCTGGGGCGACCAGATGCGCGACGGCCTCCTCAAGGGCTTCCACCGGGCCTACGACGGCAACCGTGCGCCTCTCATCATCGGCAACCACTTCGAGTCCTGGAACGGCGGCACCTACATGCGCGCCGTCAAGGAGACCATCGAGCACGTGTGCAACAAGCCCGACGTGCGCTGCGTCTCCTTCCGGCAGCTCGCCGACTGGCTGGACGCCCAGGACCCGAGGACCCTGGAGAAGCTGCGCGCTCTGAGGGTCGGCGAGGCGCCGCAGCAGGGCTGGCCCGCCTTCCTGTCCGGCCGACCCGCCCCGGCACCGAAGGGCGTACCGGGGGCACCGGCGGCCAAGCGCCCGTAGTCGGCGGGCGGTTGCCCGCCGCATCGGACAGCGCGGCTGCTTCAGACGCTCGCGGCACTCACCGCGCTCTCGCCGAGGACGAACGAGGGGTCGATCTGCGCCGCCAGATCGGCCCCCGTGCGCTCGTTGCCCCAGGACCGGGCGTTCTTCAGGTGGAAGTGCACCATCTGCTGGGTGTAACGCTGCCCGTCACGCAGGTCGTACGTCGCGTCGGCGGCCGTCCGCAGCTGGTGCAGGGCACGCCGGTTGACATCCTCCAGGAGCGCGAACCGGGGCGGCCGGCCCTTCTCCAGAGCGCGCACCCAGTCGGAGTGCCCGACCGTCACCAACAGGTCGTCCCCGACCTCGGCGCGGAGGAAGTCGAGGTCGTCCCGGCCCTGCACCTTGTTGCCGACGACCTTCAGGACGACGCCGAAGTCGCGGGCGTACTCCTTGTACTGGCGATAGACGGAGACCCCCTTCCGGGTCGGCTCGGCGACGAGGAAGGTGATGTCGAAGCGGGTGAACATGCCGGAGGCGAAGGAGTCCGAGCCCGCCGTCATGTCCACCACGACGTACTCGTCCCGCCCGTCCACCAGGTGGTTCAGGCAGAGCTCCACCGCCCCCGTCTTGGAGTGGTAGCAGGCGACCCCCAGGTCGGCGTCCGTGAAAGGGCCGGTGACCATCAAACGGACGATGTCGCCGTCGAGTTCCACCGGCGTGGCGCAGGCGTCGTAGACCGGGTTGTCCTCGCGCACCCGCAGCAGCCGCGAGCCCTCGCCGGGCGGGGTGGTCTTGATCATCTCCGCGGCCGAGGCGATCCGCGGATTGGTGCCGCGCAGGTACTCCTTGATCAGCGGCAGCCGCTCGCCCAGGGCGGGCAGCGCGGCCGCCTCCGCCTCGTCCAGGCCGAGCGCCGGCCCCAGGTGCTGGTTGATGTCGGCGTCGACGGCGATCACCGGTGCTCCGGTGGCCGCGAGATGGCGGATGAACAGGGAGGACAGGGTCGTCTTGCCGCTGCCGCCCTTCCCGACGAAAGCAATTTTCATGTTCACCAAGAGTAGTTGGCCAGTAGCTGTATGTGGCAGTCGGGCGTGAAGAAGACCACTCCATCGAGGGGTGTGCCGCTGGGTTGCGTAATGTCGTACTCATGAGTACGACAGGCGCGAACGCCGATCCGCTCGCGGCCCTGGGCTCGCTGCCCGGCGTGGCCGAGTCCGTGGAGTCCGTGCGCAAGTCCGTGGACCGGGTCTACGGACACCGTGTCATGCGGCGCCGCAGCAACGAGATCACCTCCGAGGCCGCCCTGCGCGGCGCCCGCGGCTCGGCCGCACTGTCCGGCGCGGACTGGGCTCTCGAAGAGGTGCGCCGACGCTCGGACTTCGGCGTCGACGACGAGTCGCGGGTCATGGGCGCGGCCCTCAGGCTGACCGCCGAGGCCGGCCAACTGCTGTCCATCTGGCGGCAGTCGCCTCTGCGGGTGCTGGCCCGGCTGCACCTGGTCGCCGCGGCATCCGACCGCGACGAGATCGGGCGTCCCCGCCAGGCCGGCGAGAGCGTCGACGAACCGCTCATCGAGCTGCCCCTGCCGGGCGCGGCCGAGGTCTCGGGCCGACTGGAAGGTCTGTCCGAGCTGATCATCGCGGGCGGTTCGGCCCCGGCGCTGGTCACGGCCGCCGTCGTGCAGGGAGAGCTCCTCGCCCTGAGGCCCTTCGTCTCCCACAACGGCCTGGTCGCGCGTGCGGCCGCGCGGATCGTCCTGGTCGGCAGCGGCCTCGACCCGAAGTCGGTCTGCCCCGCGGAGGTCGGTCACGCGGAACTGGGCCGCGCGGCCTATCTGGCGGCGCTCGACGGCTATGTCTCCGGCACTCCCGAGGGCATGGCCGCCTGGATCACCCACTGCGGCAGCGCGATCGAACTGGGTGCGCGCGAGTCCACGGCGGTGTGTGAGGCGCTCCAGCGGGGAGCGGCGTAGAAGGGCGGCGCAGAACCCCTGGAACAGGGTTGCGGCGGTACGAGGACTCGTACCGCCGCTGGCATGTTCACCGTGTTACCAAGCGTCCTCGAGATATTGCCCATCAGGTCGGGAACTTTGCCCGTCCCTGGTGCGGCTGGCCCGTAATCGACGGGTCGACGTCGCGTGGGTGCCCGGTGTTCATGCTCGGTCCGTGGGGCCACATGCGTTTTTAAGGTGATCCTCTCGGATGTCCTTGGTCTCGCGGGCCGTTAACCCCTTTGTACTCCTGGACCCGGGCAAGCGGAACCCCTGGCATCCGTTCTTTACTTTTGGTCTCAAATGGGCGTCAAGTGGCCCGCAATCGCCTCAGGCGACCGTCGACCGCCGCCGATTCGCGTACCAGACGAGGCCCGCCGTCGCCGCCGCCGCTCCTATCGCGGCGACCGCGACGAGCGCCGGGCGGGGCGGTACGGCGAATCCCGGCAGCCGCTGCTTGAGCCGCACCGGCCGGTGGAAATCGAGAATCGGCCACCCGCGCGCGAGGGCCTCGCGACGCAGTGCGCGGTCCGGGTTGACCGCGTGCGGATGACCCACGGCCTGGAGCATCGGCAGGTCGGTCGCCGAGTCGCTGTAGGCGTAGCAGCGCTCCAGGTCGTAGCCCTCGGACTCCGCCAGCTCCTTGACGGCCTCGGCCTTCGTCGGGCCGTACGCGTAGTACTCCACCTCGCCGGTGAAGCAGCCGTCCTCGCCGACGACCATGCGGGTCGCCACCACCCGGTCGGCGCCCAGGAGTTCGCCGATCGGCTCGACCACCTCGGCGCCGGACGTGGAGACGATGACGACGTCCCGGCCGGCGGTGTGGTGCTCCTCGATCAGGGAGGCGGCCTCGTCGTAGATGATCGGGTCGATCAGGTCGTGGAGGGTCTCGGCGACGATCTCCTTGACGTGCTGGACGTTCCAGCCGCGCACGAGCGCGGAGAGGTACTCGCGGGTGCGCTCCATCTGGTCGTGGTCCATACCGCCGACGAGGAAGACGAACTGGGCATATGCGGTCCGCAAGGCGGCCCTGCGGTTGATCAGCCCGCCTTGGTAGAACGACTTGCTGAACGTGAGCGTGCTCGACTTCGCAATGACCGTCTTGTCCAGGTCAAAGAAGGCGGCTGTGCGGGGCAAGGAGTGGTTTTCCACGACCCCGAGCATAGGCGCAGCCCATTCGGCGTAAGGTGAGGCGCGTGGGTTTGCCTGAGAGGGCTCTCGGGTACACCATGGAAGTCACGGATCGTTCGCGACCGTGCTAACGCGGTCCGGCTCCTCCCCCCCCCCGAGTCGGCCGTGAAGGCGACCCCCACTCTCCCCCCCGGTGGGGGTCGTCGCATGTCCGGGTGCGTTTTTCCTCTTCCCTGCGCGGTTGTGCGACCGCACCGAGACGGCTGCGGCCGTTCCTTCGGCATGCTCATGATCCGTCACTGCGTGTAGTCACCGCACTGCTCTGTGGAAGGCGTATGCAGGCGCCACGACCTCACCGGTATGGGTGACGGCGATATTCACAGGCGCGGAGTTGTCCACAGTTATTGACCAAGATCCACACGATTTCCCGGATCGCTGCACCGTGATTCCCACACGTCCCGCTCCTGCCGACTTCATGGCCGGTTCTGGTTTGTCGGGTGTGTTTGGCCGGTTCGTATCGGCCGTTCATATGGAGGCCGGTTGCCGGTTCTTCACATGTATGGGATCCGCGGGGCCGAAGGGGCCCCGCGGAAGAGGCGCCGTGCGGGCCCTTGGAGGGGCCTCGCATGGCGCGGTGAAGAGGGATGGAGACCATGACCGCAGCCATCACACACGAGGGACAGCCCGCCGCCGGAGGGCGGCCGGGCCGGCCGTTGATCGTCACGGAGGACGAGGATCTGCTCGACGACCTGCTGCGGCTGTGCGCGGCGGCCGGGGCGACGGCGGAGGTCCATCACGGGGTGCCGCAGCCAAGAGGCAGCTGGGAGGCCGCCCCGCTCATCCTGGTCGGCGACGACGCCGCACGGCGGGTGCGCGGGGCCGCCCGCAGGCGCGGAGTGGTGCTGGTGGGCCGCGACCAGGACGACTCCGGGGTGTGGAAGCGGGCCGTCGAGATCGGCGCCGATCACGTCCTGATGCTGCCCGACGGCGAGCAGTGGCTGGTCGACCGGATCGCCGACGTCACCGAGGGCGTCGGCCGCCCCGCCCTCACCGTCGGCGTCATCGGAGGCCGGGGCGGGGCCGGAGCGTCCACGCTCGCGTGTGCCCTCGCCGTCACCTCCGCGCGTGAGGGGCTGCGCACGCTCCTGGTGGACGCCGATCCACTGGGTGGCGGACTCGACGTACTCCTCGGCGGCGAGAGCACCGAGGGGCTGCGCTGGCCCGCGTTCGCCGCCTCGAGAGGGCGGGTCGGCGGCGGCGCCCTTGAGGAGTCGCTGCCACGGCTGCACTCGCTGCGAGTCCTGAGCTGGGACCGCGGCGACCGGATCGCCGTCCCGCCCCAGGCAGTCCGGGCGGTGCTCGCGGCGGCCCGGCGCAGGGGCGGCACCGTCGTCGTCGACCTGCCCCGCCGCCTCGACGACGGCGTCGCCGAGGCCCTCGCCCAACTGGACCTCGGAATCCTCGTGGTCCCCGCCGAACTGCGCGCCGTCGCCGCGGCCGGCCGCGTGGCCGCAGCGGTCGGGATGGTCCTGCGCGACCTGCGGGTGGCGGTACGCGGCCCGTACGCACCCGGCCTCGACGACCGCGAAGTGGCCCGACTGCTCGGCCTGCCCCTGGTGGGTGAGGTCCCGGTCGAGTCGGCACTCCAGCGTCCACAGGGGAGCGGATCACCACCGGGGGCGGCCGTACGGGGGCCACTGGCGCGGTTCTGCAAGGAGTTCTGGGAGCGGGCGTTGACCGAGGCGGGGACGGGGTCGGGGGCGGGGTCGGCATGAGCGGGATCTCCAGGTTCTCCGGGTTCTCGGGGTCCTCCGGGTCCGCCGGGTTCCAGCGGGTGGACGGCGCCGGGGTCGGCTCTGTCGGGGTGCGGCGGACGGGTGATTTGGCAGCGGGTCCCGTTGAGCGACGACTGCCGGGTGAGGCGCCGGTCGCCACGGTCGGGCGGCCGCGGACAGCCCCGGTGGGTGTTCCCATGGCGTCCTCGGCGGCCGGCGCGGACACGGCCTCCGGGCTGCTGGACGGCGTACGGCAGTGGCTGGCCGAGAGCGGAGCCGAACCGACGCCCGCGCGTGTGGCACAGGCGCTGCGGGAGCAGGGACGGGTCCTCGGGGACGCCGAAGTGCTGGGCGCGGCCGAGCGGTTGCGGTCCGAACTGGTCGGCAGCGGACCCCTGGAGCCGTTGCTCGCCGACCCGTCGGTGACGGACGTGCTCGTGTCGGCGCCGGACCGGGTCTGGGTGGACCGGGGCGGCGGACTCGAACTGACCGCCGTCTCCTTCGCCGACGCGGCCGCCGTACGACGACTCGCGCAGCGGCTCGCCGCGGTGGCGGGGCGGCGTCTCGACGACGCACGGCCCTGGGTGGACGCCCGGCTGCCGGACGGAACGCGGCTGCACGCGGTGCTGCCTCCGGTCGCCGTCGGCTGCACCTGTCTGTCACTGCGAGTCGTACGACCGCGCGCGTTCACGCTGGACGAACTAGTCGCGGCCGGCACCGTGCCGCCGGGCGGGGACCGGGTGCTGCGGGCGTTGCTGGACGCGCGGCTGTCCTTCCTCATCAGCGGCGGGACAGGCACCGGGAAAACCACCCTGCTGAGCGCGCTGCTGGGGCTCGTCGGGCCGGGTGAGCGGATCGTGCTCGCGGAGGACTCGGCGGAGCTCAGGCCGGACCATCCGCACCTCGTCCGGTTGGAGACGAGACCCGCCAACCAGGAGGGCGCCGGGCACGTCACGCTCGAGGACCTGGTGCGACAGGCACTGCGGATGCGGCCCGACCGGCTGGTCGTGGGGGAGGTGCGCGGGCCCGAGGTCGTGCATTTGCTGGCGGCCCTGAACACGGGCCACGAGGGCGGCTGCGGGACCGTGCACGCCAACGCGGCGGCCGACGTACCGGCCCGTCTGGAGGCGCTGGGTACGGCCGCGGGGCTCGACCGGGCCGCGCTGCACAGCCAGTTGGCGGCCGCGCTGTCCGTCGTACTGCATCTCGTGCGGGACCGGGCCGGGCGGCGGCGGATCGCCGAGGTGCGGGTGCTGGAGCGGGATTCCACAGGGCTGGTGCGGACGGTGCCGGCGCTGCGGTGGGGAGCGGAGGCGTTCGCGTACGAGCGGGGGTGGGAGCGGCTGCGGGGGCTGCTCGGGGAGGCGATGCGGGGGCGGGGGGAGGGCGGATGACCTGGGCGGATGACCGCGACGGGCGCGGTGACGAGAGGGCTCGGACGGTTCGGATGCTCCGACGATTCGGACGGTGAAAGGACGTGGTGATCGGGATGGGGGAGATGTCGGTGGGGTCGGCGGGAGTGGCAGTGGGATGCCTCGGGATGGCCGTGTGGCTGTGGGGCGGTCGGCGTTCCGGGGTGCGGCGGGCGCAGGTGCTGCTGGCCGGAGGCGGGGCGGGGGGAGTCGGGCCTCCGCCGTGGCGGCGGCTGGAGGGGGAACTGCGGCGGATTCGTGGGCGGCTGGGGTTCGAGTGGTGGGCGGCGGCCGCCGGGCTGGTGCTGGCCGTGCTGGGGGCCTCGGTGCTGCCGGTCCTCGCGGGGGCGGCCGGGGTGCCCTTGCTGCGGCGGCTGCGGCTGGGCCGGGAGGAGCGCCGGGTGCGTGAGCGGCGGGCGGCCGCGGTGATCGCGCTGTGCGCGGTGGTCGCCGGGGAGGTGCGGGCCGGGCGCCAGCCGGGGGAGGCGCTGGTGCGAGGTGTGAAGGACTTCGAGGAGGCGCGAACCGGTGGAGTCGGCTCGGGTGGGTCCGGGTCGGGGGCGGCGGAGGTTCTTGGGGTCGGGGTCGGGGTCGGGTCGGGGGAGGCAGGAGCTCGCGGGATCGGCTCCGGGTCCGGGTCTGAGGTGCCGGCGATCGGTGGGCTCGGGGAGACGCAGGCCGCTTTGTTGGCGGCGGCCCGGTTCGGCGGGGATGTGCCGGGGGCGCTCGCGGCGGCGGCCAGGCGGCCTGGCGCCGAGGGACTGCTGGGGCTTGCCGCGTGCTGGCGGGTGGCTGTGGACCAGGGCGCGGGGCTCGCGGCCGGGCTCGATCGGCTCGAAGGGGCGTTGCGGGCCGAGCGTGACCAACGGGCCGATCTGCGAGCCCAGTTGGCGGGAGCGCGGTCCACGGCGTGGATGCTCGCCGGGTTGCCGGTGCTGGGGCTGAGCCTCGGTGCCGCCCTCGGCGCCGATCCCCTGCACGTCCTTCTGCACACCGGTACCGGGCTGGGCTGTCTGCTGGTCGGCGGTCTGCTGGAGGGCGTCGGGATGTGGTGGGCGACGCGGATCGTGCGGGGAGCGGAGGCGGTATGAGCGCGGAAGTTTTCCACAGGCTGGGGGCGGTTCTGGGGACAGTACTGGTGGTCGCCTGGCTCGCCCGGTGGGCCGCGGCGGTGCGGCGTGAGCGGAGACTGCGGCGGCGGCTCGGGGAACTGCTGGCCGCCGCGGAGACCACGGCCGAGGGCTCGCGGTTCGAGGGGCGTGAGTTCACGCGGCGGTGGCTGCCCGTGCTCGGCGTCGGCTGTGCCGGGTGGGTGCTGGTCGGCGGTGTCGCCGGTGCCGTGGTCGGGCTGGTCGTCGCGGCGGGGGCGTGGCGGTGGCGTCTGAGGCAGCCGGCCGGCGTGGGTACCGGGGAGGCCGACGCGCGCGAGGCGGCCCGGCAACTACCGCTAGCCGCCGATCTGCTGGCGGCCTGCATCGCGGCGGGCGCCGGTCCCGTGATCGCGGCCCAGGCCGTGGGCGAGGCGCTGGGCGGGCCCGTGGGGGAGGGACTCGCGCGCGGGGCAGCGGAGGTACGGCTCGGCGGCGAACCGGGCGAGGCATGGCGAAGGCTCGCCTCGACACCGGGCGCGGGGGCGCTGGCCCGGCTGCTGGAACGCGCCGATGTGACCGGGCTGCCCGCGGCCGGGCCGGTCGCCGGGCTCGCGGCGGACGCCCGCGCCGACTGGGGGCGCGCCGCGACGGCACGGGCGCGGAAGGCCGCCGTACTGGTCACCGCGCCGGTGGGGCTGTGTTTCCTGCCCGCGTTCATCGCCGTGGGCGTGCTGCCGATCGTGATCGGGCTCGCGGGAGGAGTGCTGGGAGGGGGTGGGCGATGACGGCCGAGGGTCGCTGAGCAGACGTACGAACAGTCGGGCGAGCAGTCAGACGGTAATCAACAGGACTGATCCTTAAGGGGGTTGAGATGTACAAGACGGTACGGGCGCGGATGGGTGCCCTGGTGTGCAGGACGATGTGCCGGATGCGGTCGATGCGCGGGGACGAGGGAATGGTCACCTCCGAGTACGCGATGGGGATCGTCGCGGCGGTGGCGTTCGCGGTGGTGCTCTACAAGGTGGTCACGAGCGGGGCCGTCAGCGCGGAACTCCAGGCCATCGTGAAACGGGCGCTCGATGCGAAGGCGTGAACGGGCGGCGGACGAGGGGTTCGTGACGGCGGAGTCGGCGATGGTGCTGCCTGTGCTGGTGATGTTCGCGATGGCGCTGGTGTGGGGGCTGCTCGTGGTGGCTGCCCAGATCCAGTGTGTGGACGCGGCCAGGACGGGCGCCCGCGCGGCGGCCCGCGAGGATCTCGACGAGGCGGTCGTCCGGGTGGCTCGGGACACGGCACCGCGCGACGCGGAGGTGACGGTGGCCCGGGAGGGTGACCGGGTCCGTGTCGTGGTCGTGGCGAAGCCACCCGCACTGCACGGCCTGCCCTTCGAGGTGCGGGAGGAAGCTGTGGCCCTGGTGGAGTCAACGGTGGGGGAAGGGGGATGAGCGGCGGACTCTCGGAGCGCGAGGCTGCCGACGGGGGCTCCGCGGGCGCCCGGTGCGGCGGCGGGGGGTTCGACAACGCGGGGTCGGACGCCGTGCGGTTCGGGAAGGCCGGGTCGGACGCTGCGCGGTGTGCGAACGCTGGCTTGGGCGCTGTGAGGTGGGCGAACCTTGGGTTCGCCGCCGTGCGGTTGGCGAACGCCCGGTTCGCAAGGGTGGGCGTAGCCGACTCTCGGGTCGCTTGGGCAGGCGCCCCCGGCACCTGGTTCGCGAAGGCGAGGGCCGCCCACCCCAGGCTCTGCATCCTGCGGTCCGCGAAAGCCCGGTTCTCTGGGGCGGGCGTAGCCGACGTGCGGTGCGCTTGGGCGGGCATCGTCGGCACGGGGTCCGCGAAAGTGAGGCCTGCCCAAGTTCGGCTCGCCACCACGCGGTTCGGGAAAGCCTTGTTCGCAAAGGCGGGCGTAGCCGGCTCTCCGTTCGTCCGAGTCGGCGGCCTTGTCCGCGCTCGATTCTCCACGGTCGGCTTCGTCAACGCCCTGTTGGCCCGCGGCCGTCGTTGGGCCGTCCGGTTCGCCGGTGTTCAGGTGGGTGCCGCCCGTTCGGACCGGGGTTCCGCCACGGTCTGGAGTGTCGGTGCCATCGCGGTGCTGTGTGTGGTGTTCGGGGCCGTGCTGGCCCTCGGGCAGGCGGTCGCCGTACGGCATCGGGCGGCCGGTGGGGCGGATCTCGCGGCGCTCGCGGCGGCGGACCATTGGGCCGACGGACCGGCGGTGGCCTGCGCTCGGGCGGAGGACGTGGCGCGGGAGCAGGGGACGCGGCTCGTGCGGTGCGTGATGGTCGGCGAGGTCTCCGACGTGACGGCGGCCTCGGGGCGGGGGCCGTTCACGGCGGAGGTCAGGGCGCGGGCGGGGCCTGCGGGGCCGGTTCCGTCGGAGGCTCTGCCATTGCCGAGCCTCGGTCCGGCCCTCGGCCCGGCCCTCCGTCCTGAAGCCCTGGTGCCAGGACTTCAGGGTGTCCCTCCTGCTCCACGGAGGCACTCTCCTCCGGTGCCCCCCGCAACAGCACCGTGAGGAGCCGCACCGCCCCCCGCTTGTGCAGCGGATCGTTGCCGTTGCCGCACTTGGGGGACTGGATGCAGGACGGGCAGCCGGCGTCGCACTCGCAGGAGGCGATGGCCTGGCGGGTGGCGGTGAGCCAGGCGCGGGCGGTGTGGAAGGCGCGCTCCGCGAAGCCCGCGCCGCCCGGGTGGCCGTCGTAGACGAAGACCGTGGGGAGCAGCGTGTCGGGGTGCAGCGGGATCGACACGCCGCCGATGTCCCAGCGGTCGCAGGTCGCGAAGAGGGGCAGCAGGCCGATGGAGGCGTGTTCGGCGGCGTGCAGGGCGCCGCCGAGGATCTCCGGGTTGATCCGGGCCTCGTCGAGCTGGTCCTCGGTGACCGTCCACCACACCGCGCGTGTACGGAGCGTGCGAGGAGGGAGGTCGAGTTTCGTCTCGCCGAGCACTTCGCCGGTGATCAGACGTCTGCGGAGGAAGGAGACCACCTGGTTGGTGACCTCGACGGAGCCGTAGCACAACCTGCCCTCGCCCCAGGGGACTTCGACATCCGTCTCCAGGACGGAGATGGCCGTCGTGTCGCGGGCCACCGTCGAGTAGGACGGATTGGCCTCCTCGACCAGGGCGACCGAGTCCTCCAGGTCCAGGGAGCGGACGAGATAGGTGCGGCCCTGGTGGAGGTGGACCGCGCCCTCGTGGACGGCCGTATGGGCGGAGCCGGCGTCGACCGTTCCGAGGAGGCGGCCCGTGCCCGACTCGACGATCTGGATGGGTCGGCCGCCCTCCCCGCGGATGTCGGTGAGGTCCGCGGCCCGTTCCCGGCGGGTCCAGTGCCAGGCCTTGGTGCGGCGGCGCAGCAGTTTCGCGGACTCCAACTGCCCCAGCAAGCTCTCGGTCTCCGGCCCGAACAACTCCATGTCCTCGTCCGTCAACGGCAGTTCCGCCGCGGCCGCGCACAAGTGCGGGGCGAGGACGTACGGGTTGTCGGGGTCCAGGACCGTGGACTCCACCGGCTGGTCGAACAGGGCCTCCGGGTGATGGACGAGGTAGGTGTCCAGGGGGTCGTCGCGGGCGACCAGGACGGCCAGGGCGCCCTGGCCCGCCCGTCCGGCCCGGCCCGCCTGCTGCCACAGGGAGGCGCGCGTGCCGGGGTAGCCGGAGATCAGCACGGCGTCCAACCCCGAGACGTCGATGCCGAGTTCCAGGGCGGTGGTGGCGGCCAGGCCCAGCAACTCTCCCGAGTGGAGGGCCTGTTCCAGGGCGCGGCGCTCCTCGGGGAGATAGCCGCCGCGGTACGCCGCCACGCGGCGGGCCAGGGAGCGGTCGACCTCGGCCAGCCGTTCCTGGGCGATCACGGCGATCAGCTCGGCGCCGCGCCGGGAGCGCACGAAGGCGACCGAGCGCACGCCCTGCACGGCGAGGTCGGTGAGGAGGTCCGCCGTCTCCGCCGTGGCCGTACGGCGGACGGGGGCGCCCTTCTCGCCCTGCATCTCGGTGAGCGGGGGCTCCCAGAGGGCAAACACCAGTTCGCCGCGCGGTGAGGCGTCGTCGGCGACCTCGACCACCGGGAGACCGGTGAGGCGGCGGGCGGCGACCGACGGCTCGGCGGCCGTCGCGGAGGCCAGCAGGAAGACGGGGGAGGAGCCGTAGCGGGCGCAGAGGCGGCGCAGGCGGCGCAGCACCTGGGCGACGTGGGAGCCGAACACGCCCCGGTAGGTGTGGCACTCGTCGATGACGACGTACTTGAGCGCCTTCAGGAAGGAGGACCAACGGGAGTGGGACGGGAGTATCCCGCGGTGCAGCATGTCGGGGTTGGTCAGCACGTAGTTGGCGTACTGGCGGATCCACTCGCGTTCCTCGAACGGCGTGTCGCCGTCGTAGACCGCGGGGCGTACGGAATTGGCCAGCGGTTGTGAAAGTTCCTTCACCGAACGGCACTGGTCCGCGGCCAGGGCCTTCGTGGGGGACAGGTAGAGCGTGGTGGCGCCGCGGCCGTTCGGCGCCTCGGAACCGTCCAGGAGCGTGGAGAGGACCGGCACGAGGTACGCCAGGGACTTGCCGGAGGCGGTGCCGGTGGCGACGACGACCGACTCGCCGTCCAGGGCGTGTTCGGCCGCGCGTGCCTGGTGGGCCCACGGGTGCTCGATGCCGCAGGCATGGACGGCCGCGATGACCTCCGAGCGGATCCGATCGGGCCAGACGGCATGGCGACCCGCACGTGGGGGCAAGTGCTCCGTATGAGTGATGCGCGCAGCCCGGCTCGGCCCGGCGGCGAGCCGGTCCAGGACCGTGCTCGGCGTGGGGCGGGGACCGGCATCCGTCGAGGGTCGATCGGATCGGAGATTCTTGGCCATCGGCACCGAGTGTGTCACTGGCGTGACGGACAATGGGACCAAGGCGTCGTGCACGCCTGCCGGTAAGTGATTGAATGCCATCGCGGCTGGCGAACCGTCCCGGGGGCTCTGCCGAGGTGTCCCGAGGGGCGACCGCTCGATAGCAAGGTGCTGGAGGATCCGTGGACCTGTCCCTGTCGACCGAGACCATCGGCGATCGCACGATCGTCAGGGTCGGTGGCGAAATCGACGTATATACCGCGCCCAAGCTGCGCGAGCAGCTGGTCGAGCTGGTGAATGACGGCAGTTTCCACCTTGTCGTCGACATGGAGGGCGTGGACTTCCTCGACTCCACCGGGCTCGGCGTACTGGTCGGCGGACTGAAGCGGGTGCGTGCCCATGAGGGCTCGCTGCGCCTGGTCTGCAACCAGGAGCGCATTCTCAAGATCTTCCGTATCACCGGCCTCACCAAGGTGTTCCCGATCCACACCTCGGTCGAGGAAGCGGTGGCGGCGACCGACTGACCCGTTCCCGGGCCCGTGCCCGGATCGGCAGGAGGACGTCGACAGAAGCAGAAGGAGGGGGTCCGGGCTTTCGGCGGCCCGGTCCCCCGACAGCACGCCCGTAGTTCCGAGGGGGACGCATGGCCACCGTTGAACTCCGTTTCAGCGCGCTGCCCGAGCACGTCAGGACCGCCCGACTGGTGGCGGCAGCGGTGGCGCGCAGGGCCGGAGTGGACGAGGCCGTCCTCGACGAGGTCAGGCTCGCAGTCGGCGAGGCCTGCACCCGTGCCGTCGGACTGCACCAGAACGGCGGCATCACCGCGCCGGTCCAGGTGCTGCTGATCGACGAGGAGAAGCAGTTCTCCATCGAGGTCGGCGACGAGGCACCGCATTCGGCCCCGGGCGACCGGGCGTCGGGTGCGCCGGGCGAGGAGCCCGACGCGGAGACCGAGGAGGACGAGATGGGCCTCGCGGTCATCAGCGGCCTCGTCGACGACGTCGAGGTCACCGCAGGGGAGCACGGCGGACAGATCCGTATGACCTGGCCGACCATGCCGCCGGCCGTAGCGCTTCCCTGACTTTCTCCCCGTTCGAATCAGATTTCTGTTCGACATGCGGAAGGGCCCCACCACACCGGTGGGGCCCTTCCGCATGTCGGCTCGGGCTTTCTGTGCCTACAGTGGTCTGGTGCGATGCCTTTCGTGAATTGATTCACGATCAAGATATCGGCCATGAATGCCTTCGGGGCATTACTGCTTTCAGGTTCTGTAAAGGCGAATTCCGTTTACCGCGCCCTGTTTTGATCAGGACGGGGTACCTACAATCCGTCCACATCTTGAGCTCAGCCCAAGCGTCAAGGAGGACGAATGGCGGGGCTTTCTACCCCTGATCAGTTGGACCAGCCCACAACCTTCGCGGCTGCGGTGCTCACCGACGACAACCGGGTGCTGGTCGCGGTCATCGCGGTCGTCGCCCTGGCGGCGCTCGCGGTGGCAGGCGTCCTGGTACGCCAGGTGCTCGCGGCCGGCGAGGGCACCGACAGCATGAAAAAGATCGCGAAGGCGATCCAGGAAGGCGCGAACGCCTATCTGGCACGCCAGCTGCGCACGCTCGGCGTATTCGCCGTCGTCGTGTTCTTCCTGCTCATGCTGCTGCCCGCGGACGACTGGAATCAGCGCGCAGGCCGATCCCTGTTCTTCTTGATCGGCGCCGGCTTCTCGGCGGCCACCGGCTATATCGGCATGTGGCTCGCGGTGCGCAGCAATGTGCGGGTGGCCGCGGCGGCGCGTGAAGCCACTCCGGCGGCGGGCGAGCCGGAAAAGGATCTCACCGCCGTCTCGCACAAAGCCATGAAGATCGCTTTCCGTACGGGCGGCGTGGTCGGCATGTTCACGGTGGGGCTCGGTCTGCTGGGCGCCTCCTGTGTGGTGCTGGTGTACGCGGCCGACGCGCCGAAGGTCCTGGAGGGATTCGGTCTCGGTGCGGCGCTCATCGCGATGTTCATGAGGGTCGGCGGCGGCATCTTCACCAAGGCCGCCGATGTCGGCGCCGACCTGGTCGGCAAGGTCGAGCAGGGCATCCCGGAGGACGACCCGCGCAACGCCGCGACCATCGCCGACAACGTGGGCGACAACGTCGGCGACTGCGCGGGCATGGCGGCCGACCTCTTCGAGTCGTACGCCGTGACCCTGGTCGCCGCGCTGATCCTGGGCAAGGCGGCCTTCGGCGACTTCGGACTCGCCTTCCCGCTGCTCGTCCCGGCGATCGGCGTGATCACCGCGATGATCGGCATCTTCGCGGTCGCCCCACGCCGTTCCGACCGCAGCGGCATGTCCGCGATCAACCGCGGGTTCTTCATCTCCGCGGTGATCTCGCTCGTGCTGGTGGCGGTGGCCGTCTTCGTCTACCTCCCGGGGAAGTACGCCGACCTCGACGGCGTCACCGACACGGCGATCAGCGGAAGGGACGGCGACCCGCGGATCCTCGCGCTCGTCGCCGTGGCGATCGGCATCCTGCTCGCCGCCGTCATTCAGCAGCTGACCGGTTACTTCACCGAGACCAACCGCCGCCCGGTCCAGGACATCGGCAAGAGCTCTCTCACGGGGCCTGCCACCGTCGTCCTCGCCGGTATCTCGATCGGTCTCGAGTCGGCCGTCTACACCGCCCTGCTGATCGGCCTCGGCGTCTACGGGGCGTTCCTGCTCGGCGGCACCTCGATCATGCTGGCGCTGTTCGCGGTGGCGCTGGCCGGCACCGGCCTGCTCACCACGGTCGGTGTGATCGTCGCCATGGACACCTTCGGGCCGGTCTCCGACAACGCGCAGGGCATCGCCGAGATGTCCGGCGACGTCGAGGGCGCGGGCGCGCAGGTGCTCACCAACCTGGACGCCGTCGGCAACACCACCAAGGCCATCACCAAGGGCATCGCCATCGCCACCGCGGTCCTGGCGGCGTCGGCGCTCTTCGGGTCGTACCGTGACGCGATCACGACCGGCGCGCAGGACGTCGGCGAGAAGCTCAGCGGGGACGGCGCGCCGATGAGCCTGATGATGGACATCTCGCAGCCCAACAACCTCGTCGGCCTGATCGCCGGCGCGGCGGTCGTCTTCCTCTTCTCGGGGCTGGCGATCAACGCGGTGTCGCGGTCGGCGGGTTCCGTGGTGTACGAGGTGCGGCGGCAGTTCCGCGACCATCCCGGGATCATGGACTACAGCGAGGAGCCGGAATACGGCAAGGTCGTCGACATCTGCACCAAGGACGCCCTGCGCGAACTCACCACGCCCGGTCTGCTCGCCGTGCTGGCGCCGATCTTCATCGGGTTCACCCTCGGGGTCGGCGCGCTCGGCGCGTTCCTTGCGGGCGCGATCGGCGCGGGCACCCTGATGGCGGTCTTCCTGGCCAACTCCGGCGGTGCCTGGGACAACGCCAAGAAGCTCGTCGAGGACGGTCACCACGGCGGCAAGGGCAGCGAGGCCCATGCCGCGACCGTGATCGGCGACACCGTCGGCGACCCCTTCAAGGACACCGCGGGCCCCGCGATCAACCCGCTGCTGAAGGTGATGAACCTGGTGGCGCTGCTGATCGCTCCGGCGGTGATCAAGTTCAGCTACGGCGAGGACAAGAGCATCGGCGTACGGATCTTCATCGCCGTCCTCGCGTTCCTCGTGATCGCCGGCGCGGTCTACGTCTCCAAGCGGCGCGGGATCGCCGTGGGTGACGAAGACAACGAGAAGAAGCCGGCCAAGTCGGCGGATCCCGCGGTGGTTTCGTAGGCCCACCGACGAGCCCCAGGTCAAGGGGCGGGCGGGCGGCGCGCGTTCATGCGCCGCACGCCCGCCCTGTGCGTGCGCGCCGCTCGGCCGTGAGGCTTCTCTCTCCGGGGGCGAATGCTGATAAAAGGTGCCTATTGGTGACATTCAGGACGTGGATGTCATGCGTGTGCTGTGTAAGGTCCGGGGGCTGAGAGGCCACGGAAGGGACCGATCCGGTGAAAAAGAAGCTCGCGGCCGCACTGTCCGGCAGTGCGGTACTGGTACTGGCGCTGACGGGATGCGGTGGCGGCAGCGAGGACAACAAGGAACTCGACGCCTGGGCCAAGAAGGTCTGTGACCTGGTGCCGGCCCAGAACAAGAAGATCACGGCGGCCTACGACGCGATCACCAAGGCGGCCGAGGACACCGAGAGCACCCCGGCGGAGCTCCAGAAGGCCGACTCCCAGGCCTTCCAGGACCTGTCCGACGGCTACAAGGCGCGCGCGACGGTCATCAGCAACGCCGGGGCGCCTCCGGGTGCCGAGGACGGCGCGAAGAAGCTCCAGAAGGCCGTCAAGCAGCTCACGGCGCTCTCGGCGTCCTACGCCGACATGAAGACGCAGGTGGACGGGCTCAACACCAAGGACCAGGCGAAGTTCGCGACCGGTCTCAAGGACGTCTCCGCCGAGATGCAGAAGGTCGAGACACAGCGTCAGACCGCGCTCGCCGCGCTGAAGGACCTGGAGTCGGGCGACACCAAGCAGGCCCTGGCCGATCAGCCGGGCTGCAAGCAGGCGTCCACGTCAGCGACGGGGTCCGCTTCGGCGACGGACAGCTGAGCGGCCGGGGCCGGCGGCTGAGCGGGGTCGCCTCGCGGCGAGCCGATCGTCGAGGCGTGGCGGGCGGGAGGTGCGGACGGCGGCTGCGGGCCACAATGGGGGCGTGAGTACCTCCAGTCTGCCCACGCTGCCCGCCGCCCCCGCCCCCGCTCCCGGCCGTCCCGATGTCACCGCCCGGCTGAGGGACGCCCTCCTCGGGGCCTCCTTCACCGCCGACGGGCTGCTGGAACTGCTCGGCGCCCCCGCCTATGCGGCCCTCGCGCGCAGCGAGACCGTGCCCGCGCTCCGGGCGACCCGCGGGGACACCCCGCTGGAGGTGCTCGTACGCCTGTTCCTCCTCCAGCAGCCGGTGCCCCACGCGCGCGTGGCGGACGTCCTGCCCGTCGAGGCGTGTCTGGAGAGCGGCTGGCTGGTCAGCGCCGGCGCGGACGAGGTCGCCGCGACCGTGGACGTGCGGCCGTACGGGGGCCCCGGCGGCGAGGACTGGTTCATCGTGTCGGACCTGGGCTGTGCCGTCGGCGGTGCCGGTGGCATCGGCAGCCGGGAGGAGGGCGTCGTCCTCGGCGTCGGCGGTGCCTCTACGACCCTGGCCGGCATCACGGTCCGTACGCCCGTCTCGTCCGCCCTCGACCTCGGCACCGGCTCCGGGATCCAGGCCCTGCACGCCGCACAGCACGCCACGCGCGTGACGGCGACCGATCTCAACCCGCGCGCGCTGCACATCACCGCGCTCACGCTGGCCCTGTCCGGTGCCCCGGCGGCCGATCTGCGGGAGGGCTCCCTGTTCGAGCCCGTCAAGCAGGGGGAGACGTACGACCTCATCGTGTCGAACCCGCCCTTCGTGATCTCGCCCGGCGCGCGGCTGACGTACCGCGACGGCGGGATGGGCGGGGACGATCTGTGCCGCTCGGTCGTTCAGGGGGCGGGGGAGTTGCTGAACGAGGGCGGGTTCGCGCAGTTCCTCGCCAACTGGCAGCACGTCGCGGGGGAGGACTGGCAGGACAGGCTCAGGTCGTGGGTGCCGCGCGGGTGCGACGCGTGGGTCGTGCAGCGCGAGGTGCAGGACGTCACGCAGTACGCCGAGCTGTGGCTCAGGGACGCCGGTGACCACCGCGGCGACCCGGCCGAGTACCAGGCGCTGTACGACGCGTGGCTGGACGAGTTCGAGGCGCGCAAGGTGAGGGCCGTCGGCTTCGGCTGGATCACCCTGCGCAGGACGGGCTCCGCCGAGCCCTCGATCACCGTGGAGGAGTGGCCGCACCCGGTCGAGCAGCCGCTCGGGGACACCGTCCGGGCCCACTTCGAGCGCCTCGACTACCTGCGCGCCAACGACGACGCGGCCCTGCTGGAGGCCCACTTCACACTTGTGCCCGAGATCGTCCAGGAGCAGGTCGGACTGCCCGGCGCGGAGGACCCGGAGCACGTCGTGCTGCGCCAGCACCGCGGAATGCGCCGGGCCACCAAGGTGGACACCGTCGGGGCGGGCTTCGTCGGCGTGTGCGACGGCTCGCTCAGCGCGGGTCGCATCCTCGACGCGATCGCCCAGCTCATGGACGAGGACCCGGTCATGCTGCGGGACCGTACGCCCGCACAGATCCGGCTGCTGGTGGAGCAGGGGTTCCTGGAGCCGTCCCGGTCGGCCTGACCGACAACAGTCGGCCTGACCGACAACAAGAAAGTCGAGCGGGAAGACGCCCCCGCCCGGCGCGGTCTGAATCCGGTCGGTTTCTGTGAGCGTCCGGCACAGCCAGGGGTGGCGGTCGGGCGGGGCCGGCCAGGGGGTCCGTGGTCGTGTCGGCACGGCGTTCACCCGGGGTTCGTCCGCCCGCCGTCCGCGCGTGCCAGTCTCCATCGGAACCGCACGCGCGGACGGGCGAAACAGGGGGCACGGGCAATCATGGAGAGCGGACCGGCGATCTTCACGGGAATGGTGTTCGCCCTGTTCGGAGGAGGGCTGCTGGTGTGGACCGCGGCCCGGGTACGGCATCGCGAGCCCGTCGCCCATGGTGTGAGTCCCGTCGCATCCGCGACCGTGGCGACCCTCGCCGCGCTCATCGCGCTGGCCCTCGGGGCGTGGTGCCTGACCGGCCTCTAGGACGGCTCCCGGGAGGTCTTCTCGAGCAGGCCGACCGGTAAGAGGGAGATCGCCCTCCGGACGAGACCGAAAAGGCCGGTGGGTACTCCGGGCGGCAGGAATGGCGGTAGTCGGGTTACCGTTCGAGTGGCCGTTGCGGGCTTTTCCCGTTTGACACGGGGGCGGGATGTACCGTCACACTCCGCAGCGTCAGCATGACCCGACCCCGGGAACCAAGGCCTGGGGATACCCCCAGCGTCGACCGGAGAGAAGAGCGAAGTTGTCCCCGACCAGCGACCCCGCACAGGGCGGCCGCCGACTCGTCATCGTCGAGTCGCCTGCCAAGGCGAAGACGATCAAGGGCTATCTCGGCCCCGGATACGTCGTCGAGGCGAGCGTCGGGCACATCCGCGACCTCCCCAGCGGCGCCGCAGAAGTGCCCGAGAAGTACACCGGTGAGGTCCGCCGCCTCGGCGTGGACGTCGAGCACGACTTCGAGCCCATCTATGTCGTCAACGCCGACAAGAGGGCCCAGGTCAAGAAGCTCAAGGACCTGCTGAAGGACTCCGACGAGCTCTTCCTCGCCACCGATGAGGACCGCGAGGGCGAGGCCATCGCCTGGCACCTCCAGGAGGTGCTCAAGCCCAAGGTCCCGGTCAAGCGGATGGTCTTCCACGAGATCACCAAGGCCGCGATCCAGGCCGCCGTCGCCAACCCGCGCGAGCTGAACCAGAAGCTGGTCGACGCCCAGGAGACCCGCCGCATCCTCGACCGCCTCTACGGCTACGAGGTCTCGCCGGTCCTGTGGAAGAAGGTCATGCCGCGCCTGTCGGCCGGCCGTGTCCAGTCGGTCGCCACCCGGCTCGTCGTCGAGCGGGAACGCGAGCGCATCGCGTTTCGTTCTGCCGAGTACTGGGACCTGACGGGCACCTTCGCGACCGGCCGCGCGGGGGACTCCTCGGACCCGTCGTCGCTGGTCGCCCGCCTCCAGACCGTCGACGGCAGGCGGGTCGCGCAGGGCCGCGACTTCGACTCCCTGGGACAACTGAAGAGCGCGAACACCCTCCATCTCGACGAGGCGAACGCCCGCGCGCTCGCCGCCGCCCTGGAGCAGACCCGGTTCGCGGTCCGCTCGGTCGAGTCCAAGCCGTACCGCCGCTCGCCCTACGCCCCGTTCCGTACGACGACCCTCCAGCAGGAGGCGTCGCGCAAGCTCGGTTTCGGCGCGAAGGCGACCATGCAGGTGGCCCAGAAGCTGTACGAGAACGGCTTCATCACCTACATGCGTACGGACTCCACGACCCTCAGCGACACCGCCATCACCGCGGCCCGCGCCCAGGTCACCCAGTTGTACGGCGCTGACTACCTGCCCTCGTCGCCGCGCACCTACGCCGGGAAGGTCAAGAACGCCCAGGAGGCGCACGAGGCGATCCGGCCCTCGGGTGACCGTTTCCGCACCCCCGCCGAGACCGGCCTGACCGGCGACCAGTTCAGGCTCTACGAGCTGATCTGGAAGCGCACCGTCGCCTCGCAGATGAAGGACGCGACCGGCAACAGCGTGACCGTGAAGATCGGTGGCACCGCCGCCGACGGCCGGGACGTCGAGTTCAGCGCCTCCGGCAAGACGATCACCTTCCACGGCTTCCTCAAGGCCTACGTCGAGGGCGCCGACGACCCGAACGCCGAGCTGGACGACCGCGAGCGCCGGCTGCCCCAGGTCGCCGAGGGCGACGCCCTGAGCGCCGAGGAGATCACGGTCGACGGGCACGCCACCAAGCCCCCGGCCCGCTACACCGAGGCCAGCCTGGTCAAGGAGCTCGAAGAGCGCGAGATCGGCCGCCCCTCGACGTACGCGTCGATCATCGGCACGATCCTCGACCGCGGCTATGTCTTCAAGAAGGGCACCGCACTGGTGCCGTCCTTCCTGTCCTTCGCCGTGGTCAACCTCCTGGAGAAGCACTTCGGCCGGCTCGTCGACTACGACTTCACCGCCCGGATGGAGGACGACCTCGACCGCATCGCGGCCGGTCAGGCGCAGTCCGTGCCGTGGCTGAGGCGCTTCTACTTCGGTGAGACATCGCCGGACAGCGGCTCCACCACCGGCGGTGCGGCCGACGCCGGCAACGGCGACGGGGACCACCTCGGCGGCCTCAAGGAACTGGTGACCGACCTGGGCGCGATCGACGCGCGCGAGGTCTCCTCGTTCCCGGTGGGCAACGACATCGTGCTCAGGGTCGGCCGCTACGGCCCGTACATCGAGCGCGGCGAGAAGGACTCCGAGAACCACCAGCGGGCGGACGTGCCCGAGGACCTGGCGCCGGACGAGCTGTCCGTCGAGCTCGCGGAGGAACTGCTCGCCAAGCCGAGCGGTGACTTCGAGCTGGGCGCCGACCCGGTGACGAGCCACCAGATCATCGCCCGCGACGGCCGTTACGGCCCGTACGTCACCGAGGTGCTCCCCGAGGGCACCCCGAAGACCGGCAAGAACGCCGTGAAGCCGCGTACGGCCTCGCTGTTCAAGTCGATGTCGCTGGACACGGTGACCCTCGAGGACGCCCTGAAGCTGATGTCGCTGCCGCGTGTCGTCGGCAAGGACGCCGAGGGCCAGGAGATCACCGCGCAGAACGGCCGCTACGGCCCGTACCTGAAGAAGGGCACGGACTCGCGGTCGCTGCAGACCGAGGACCAGCTCTTCACGATCACGCTGGAAGAGGCGCTGGCGATCTACGCCCAGCCCAAGCAGCGTGGCCGCGCGGCCGCCAAGCCGCCGCTGAAGGAACTGGGCACCGACCCGGTCAGCGAGAAGCCGGTCGTGGTCAAGGACGGCCGCTTCGGACCGTATGTGACCGACGGAGAGACCAACGCGACCCTGCGCTCCGGCGACAGCGTCGAGGAGATCACCCCCGAGCGCGGTTTCGAACTCCTCGCCGAGAAGCGGGCGAAGAGTCCCGCCAAGAAGACGGCGAAGAAGGCGCCCGCGAAGAAGGCCCCGGCCAAGAAGGCGACGGCCGCCAAGACCGCGGCGAAGAAGACCACGACGGCCGCGAAGAAGACGACGGCGAAGAAGACGACCACCGCGAAGAAGGCGACGGCGTCGAAGGCGGCGTCCGAGGACTGAGTACACCGCTGTTCCTCCACTGAAGCTTCGCAATGCGAACGTCCCGGCATCACTTTGGTGTCGGGACGTGCACACGTCAGGACGCGCTCCCCGGGCTGTCGGTGGCTCCCGATAGGCTGAATGCATGACCCGTGCGGAGCAGCCAACGGCCCCTGACCCGGCTCCCGACGACGCCCTGGTCGCGGACTCCCGCGAGCGCGCCGTCCGCGCCCTGCTGCGCAGGCCCCAGCTCAAACGCCTGTGGAGCGCCCAGCTCGTCGGCGGGATCGGCGACACCCTCGCACTCCTGGTGCTGGTGCTGCTGGCCCTTCAGGCGGCGATCGCCGAAGGCTCCTTCGGCGGCGGCTACCGGGGCGTGGCGTTCGCAGTGGCGACCGTCTTCGGTACGCGCATCCTGGCGACGCTGCTCTTCGGCGCCGTCCTGCTCGGCCCGTTGACCTCGCTCACGTCGCAGGAGGGGCCGCTCGACCGCCGCTGGACCATGGTCGGCGCGGACGGAGTCAGGCTCGCACTGCTCATCGTCGCGCCCCTGTGGGTCGACTGGATGCCGGACGACGCCCTCGCGATGCTCCTGGTGACCGTCTTCGTGGCCGGGGTCGCCGAGCGCTTCTGGACCGTGTGCCGCGAGAGCGCGGCGCCCGCCCTGCTGCCGGCTCCTCCGCCGGAGGGGGCGACGGTACGACCCCTGCCGGACCACCTGGACGCGCTGCGCCGCCTGTCGCTGCGGACGACCTTCGTGGCGATCCCGCTGGCCGGTGCCGCCCTTGTCGCCGCGGGCCTGCTCAACAACCTGCTGGGCTCCGGCATCGACTGGTTCGGCCAGCACCAGGCGGCCCTCGCGTCGTATGTCGCGGCCGGGCTGTTCGCCGCCTCCCTGTCCCTGCTGACCTTCCTGGAACTGCCCGCCACCCGCACTCCGCGCGCGCGTTCGCCGCTGGAGGGGCTGCGCCGCCCCAAGACGGGCACCGGCGTCGACAAGGGCCGTACCGGCGCGATCCCGCTGCTGGTGCCGGCCTGCGCGGCCGTCGCCGGGGTGATCGCGGCCGCCGTGGCCGTCGCCGTGCTGCACGCCAAGGACCTGGGCGGCGGCCCGGTGATGTACGGGCTGATGGTGCTCGCGCTGACCGGCGGCGTCGTGATCGGCATCCGTACGGCGCCCAAGGTGCTGGTCTCGCTGTCGCGGCGCCGGCTGCTCGCGCTGGCGATCGCCTTCACCGGCATCGCCCTGCTGGCCGCCGGGCTCGTCCCGGACGTCACCACCGTGCTGCTGATCGACGCGCTGGCCGGTGTCGGCGCGGGTGTGGCCGCCAACACCGGGCACACCCTGCTCGACCAGGAGACCGAGGAATACCGGCGGGCGCGGACCACCGAGCATCTGCACGCGGTCGTGCGGGTCGCCGTGGCGTTCGGCGCGCTGGTCGCCCCCGTGGTGGCCGCGGCGATCGGACCGCACCGGCTGGAGAACGGCAAGTTCGTGTTCGCGCACGGCGGCGCCGCGTTCACCCTGATGCTGGTCGGCGCCCTCCTGCTGCCGGTGGCCGCGCTGGTCCTCGCCAAGGTCGACGACCGGTCCGGCGTACCCCTCCGGCACGACCTGCGGGACGCGCTGCTCGGCGGCGACGACCCGGAAGCGGTGCCCGCCGCCTCCGGCTTCTTCATCGCCCTGGAAGGCGGCGACGGGGCCGGGAAATCCACCCAGGCCGAGGCGCTCGCCGAATGGATAAGGGCCAAGGGCCACGAGGTCGTGCTGACGCGTGAACCGGGGGCCACCCCGGTGGGCAAGCGGCTGCGGTCGATCCTGCTGGACGTGTCGAGCACCGGGCTCTCGCACCGCGCGGAGGCGCTGCTGTACGCGGCGGACCGCGCGGAGCACGTGGACACCGTGGTCAGGCCCGCGCTGGAGCGCGGCGCGGTCGTGATCTCCGACCGGTACATCGACTCCTCGGTGGCGTACCAGGGTGCCGGGCGGGACCTGTCCCCGACGGAGATCGCCCGCATCAACCGCTGGGCGACCGACGGCCTGGTGCCGCATCTGACCGTCCTGCTGGACGTGTCCCCGGAGATCGCCCGCGAGCGGTTCACCGAGGCGCCGGACCGGCTGGAGTCGGAGCCGGCGGAGTTCCACGCGCGCGTGCGCTCCGGATTCCTCACGCTGGCCGCCGCCGACCCCGGCCGCTACCTGGTCGTGGACGCCGGGCAGGAGCCCGAGGCCGTCACGACCGTCGTACGGCATCGCCTCGACCAGACGCTTCCGCTGTCCGAGCAGGAGATCCGGGAGCAGGAGGAGGCCCGCCGCAAGGCCGAGGAGGAGGCGCGGCGCAGGGCCGAGGAAGAGGCCGCGCGCAAGGCCGAGGAGGAGCGCCTGGAGCGTGAGCGCCAGGAGCAGCTCGCCCGGTTGAAGGCCGAGGAGGAGGAGCGCAAGCGGCGCGAGCTGGAGGAGGCCCAGCGCCGCGAGGCGGAACGCCAGGCGGAGGAGGCCCGGCTGCGGGCCGAGGAAGCGCGCAGGCGGGCCGAGGAGGAGCGGGCACGGCTCCTCGCCGAGGAGAAGGCACGCGCGGAGGAAGAGGCGCGGCGCAAGGCCCAGGAGGAGGCCGCCCGCAAGCGGGCCGAGGAGGAGGCGCGACTGCGTGCCGAGGCCGAGGAGCGGCGGCTGGAGAAGCAGCGCAAGGCCGAGGCGGCTCTGCTGAGGGCCGAGGAGGCCCGGCGGCTCGCCGAGGCCGCGGCCCTGGCGGCGGAGGCGGGGCCCAAGCAGGCGGCCACTCCTGCTGTGGGGTTGGACGCGGCGACCGTACCCACGCCTGTGGTGACGCCGACGAACGCCTCCGGCGGACCGGTGGACGAGACGGCCGTGCTGCCTCGGGTGCCCATGGAGAAGGACGACGAGGATGCGTCCGCAGGTGGGACCTCCGGTGGGTCCACCTCCGATGCCGAGGTGACGGCCGAGCTGCCTCAGCCTCCGGTGCCGCCGGGTGCGGCGGACGAGACCGCGGTGCTGCCTCCCGTGCCGCCGGGTGCGGCGGACGAGACCGCGGTGCTGCCTCCCGTGCCGCCGGGTGCGGCCGATGAGACGGCCGTGCTGCCTCCTGTGCCGGCGGATGGGCCTTCGGATCGGGTGCCGCGGGGGTATTTCCGGGACGAGGAGCGGACGCGGGAGCTGCCGCAGGTCGACGCGGAGGGAACGCCGCGGCGCAGGGCCCGGTCGGACTGGGCCGAGGAGACTCCGTTGGACGATCTGCCCACGCTGGCCGACGAGTTGCTCGGGCCGCATGACGACGAGCCCAGGGACGATCGCCGTCGCAGGCGCTGAGAGACCACGCCGGTTGTCAGTGCTCGCCCCCACAATGGACCCCTGGGGCAATGGACAGCCGGCGCGAAAGATGACGAAAGGGCGGCGTGACCCATGACCGTATGGGACGACCTGGTCGGCCAGGAGAGGGTGAGCGAGCAGCTCGCGGCCGCCGCTCGGGACGCCGACGCCCTGGTCACCGCCGTCGCCACCGGCGCCCCGCCGCCCGAGGCGTCGAAGATGACGCATGCCTGGCTGTTCACGGGCCCCCCGGGGGCGGGCCGGAACCAGGCGGCGAGGGCCTTCGCCGCCGCGCTGCAGTGCGTCAGTCCGGACCGGGCCCTCGGGGGAGTCCCCGGCTGCGGGTTCTGCGACGGGTGTCATACGGCCCTCATCGGCACCCACGCCGACGTCTCCTCCGTGGCCGCCGTCGGCACCCAGATCCTCGCCGACGACATGCGGGACACCGTCAGGAAGTCCTTCACCTCACCGGCGACCGGCCGCTGGCAGATCATCCTCGTCGAGGACGCCGAGCGGTTGAACGAGAAGTCGGCCAACGCGGTCCTCAAGGCCGTGGAGGAGCCCGCCCCGCGCACGGTCTGGCTGCTGTGCGCGCCGTCCATCGAGGACGTCCTGCCGACGATCCGCTCCCGCTGCCGCCACCTGAACCTGAGCACCCCCTCCGTGGAGGCCGTCGCCGACATGCTCGTGCGCCGCGAGGGCGTCGAGCCGGCCGCCGCGATGGCCGCCGCCCGTGCCACCCAGGGTCATGTCGACCGGGCCCGCCGCCTCGCCACCGACCCGGCCGCGCGCGAGCGCCGTGCCGCCGTGCTGAAGCTGCCCCTGCGCGTCGAGGACATCGGCGGCTGTCTCAGGGCGGCGCAGGAACTCGTCGACGCGGCGGCCGACGACGCCAAGCAGCTCGCCGAGGAGGTGGACGGCAAGGAGACCGAGGACATGAAGGCGGCGATGGGCGCCTCCCAGGGCGGCCGCATGCCTCGCGGCACGGCGGGCGTGATGAAGGACCTGGAGGACCGGCAGAAGCGCCGCCGCACCCGTACCCAGCGCGACAGCCTCGACCTGGCCCTGACCGACCTCACCGCGTTCTACCGTGACGTCCTCGCCCTCCAGTTCGGCTCCCGGGTCGCGATCGCCAACGCGGACGCCGAGGACGCCCTGGAGCGGCTCGCCCGCGGCAGCACTCCGGAGGCCACGCTCCGCCGCATCGAGGCGATCGGCGCCTGCCGCGACGCCCTCGACCGCAATGTGGCCCCGCTGCTCGCGGTGGAGGCCATGACGATGGCACTCAGAGCCGGTTGAAGCGGAGTTGACCGGAGTTGACCCCGTCACTCGTACGAGGCTTTGTTTACACGGATAGCAATCAGTAAACTGCACAGAGTTACGCTCGCCTGATGCACACCAGGCGCAGCTCCCGCTCCTTCCGGACCGTCGGCACCCTTCTGGCCGCCGCGCTCCTCGTCTCCGCCTGCTCCGCGGGCGCCTCGACGAGTTCGGCCACCTCCGCCACCTCGGCCGCCGACGTGGCCCTGGGCGCGCTGCCGCAGTCGACACCGGCCGCGCTGTCGTCGTACTACCGGCAGAAGGCGCGCTGGCACGGCTGCGGGGCCCCCGGTTTCGAGTGCGCCACGCTGAGGGCGCCGCTCGACTACGACAGGCCGGCGGGCGGGGACGTCCGGCTCGCCGTCGCCCGCAAGAAGGCCACCGGGCCGGGCGAGCGCCTCGGGTCGCTGTTCGTGAACCCGGGCGGACCGGGCGGCTCGGCGGTCGGCTACGTCCAGGCGTACGCCGGGATCGGCTACCCGGCCGAGGTGCGGGCCCGCTACGACATGGTCGCGGTGGACCCGCGCGGAGTCGGCCGCAGTGAGCCGGTCGCATGCCTCGACGGGCGGGACATGGACACGTACACCCAGACGGACGTCACCCCCGACAACGCGCGCGAGACCACCGAACTCGTCGGCGCCTACAAGAAGTTCGCGGAGGCGTGCGGCGCGCACTCGGCGAAGTTGCTGCGGCATGTGTCGACGGTCGAGACGGCCCGGGACATGGACATCGTGCGGGCGGCACTGGGGGACGCGAAGCTGAACTACGTGGGGGCGTCGTACGGGACGTTCCTCGGGGCGACGTACGCGGGCCTGTTCCCCGGCCGTTCGGGGCGGCTCGTGCTGGACGGCGCGCTGGACCCCTCGCTGCCCGCGCGCCGGGTGAACCTCGACCAGACGGCGGGCTTCGAGACGGCGTTCCAGTCGTTCGCGAAGGACTGTGTGCAGCAGCCGGACTGCCCGCTCGGAGCGAAGGGCACCCCGAGCGCGGAGGTCGGCCGCAGGCTCAGGGCGTTCTTCAGGAATCTCGACGCGCACCCGATCCCCACCGGCGACGCGGACCGCCGCACCCTCGGCGAGGCCCTCGCCACGACCGGTGTGATCGCGGCGATGTACGACGAGAGTTCCTGGGCGCAGCTGCGGGAGGCGCTGAGCTCGGCCATGAAGGAGAACGACGGCGCGGGGCTGCTGGTCCTCTCCGACAGCTACTACGAGCGGGACACCGACGGCCGCTACAGCAACCTGATGTCCGCCAACGCGGCGGTGAACTGCCTCGACCTCCCGCCCGCCTACGCCGGCCCGGAGGAAGTCGAGAAGGCCGTCCCGACCTTCGAGAAGGCGTCCCCCGTCTTCGGGGCGGGCCTCGCCTGGGCCTCCCTCAGTTGCGCGTACTGGCCGGTGCGGCCCACGGGTGAGCCCCACCGCATCGAGGCGCGGGGCGCCCGCCCGATCGTCGTGGTCGGCACCACCCGCGACCCGGCCACCCCCTACCGCTGGGCCCGCGCCCTGGCCGCCCAGCTCACCTCGGCCCGCCTGCTCACCTACGAGGGCGACGGCCACACCGCGTACGGCCGGGGCAGCGCCTGCATCGACTCGGCGATCAACGCGTACCTGCTCCGCGGGACTCCGCCGGTGGACGGGAAACGGTGCTCGTAACCCCCTCCCCGGACCGACGAACGGCTCCTGACACCGCACGCCGGGGCTGGTTCGGAGCACCCTCCGAAACTGTGTAGACTTGCCGACGTTGCTGACCGCACCATGGTGCGGACGGCGCGCCGCCTTAGCTCAGATGGCCAGAGCAACGCACTCGTAATGCGTAGGTCTCGGGTTCGAATCCCGAAGGCGGCTCTGAGAAACCTCAGGACTCACTCGCCGTGACCTGGGGTTTTTCTTTTTCCTTTGCTGCTCCGGCTCCAGCTCCGGCTGCGGATCAATCCTGGCTGGTCGCACCTATGTCCTCGGCGGTTTGCATGGCCGGGTCCAGTTCCGTGCGGTCCGTCCGGGTAGCCGACCAGGTCTGCCGCACGGACGGCCGCCGCCGCGCTGGTTCTTCGGCGAGTCGCTCTCCGCGCGCGGGGCCGAAGGCCTGGGTCTCGTCAACCGGGTCGTGGCGGACGAGGAGCTGGCCAAGACGGCCCGCGCCTGGGCCGAGCGCCTGGCCACCGGTCCGACCCGGGCCCTGGCCCTGATGAAACAGCGTGGCCGGACCAGACGGTTCGGGCGCCGGGCTGAGCAAGCCCGGCCCGGCTCCAGTTCCTCGCCGCCCTCGCCACGCTGCTCGCGAGGGTGGTGAGGTAGCGCGGTTCGGGCCGGCTCCCCCGCGACGCCGTGTCCGGGCGGACATCTTCCGTGCGGCGCGTCACCATGGGTCCGTCAGGATGGGCTCGTCACCGTGGGGCCGTCACGACGGGGGGGGCCGGGCTGGACCAGCGCGCGGAGGTGCCGTATGTCAGGAACCGGGTCGGCGGGCGGCTACTCCGCCACGCCCCTCGCCAAGAAGCTCGGCATCAAGGCGGGGCACCGGGTCCGGCTCGACGGTGCGCCCGAGGGATGGGACATCCCCGGTCTGCCCGACGACTGCGATGTCGCCGTCGGCGGTTCGCGCGGCGCGGATGTCGTCCTCGCCTTCCACCGCGAGTACGCGCGGCTCGCCGCCGAGGCGGGTGAACTGGTCGCCGGCCTCGCGGACGACGCCGCCCTGTGGATCGCCTGGCCGCGCAGGGCCGCCGGGCATGTCAGTGACATCACCGAGAACGCCCTGCGGGAGGTCTTCCTCCCGCTCGGCGTCGTCGACGTGAAGGTCGCGGCGCTGGGGGAGGACTGGTCGGGACTGAAGTTCCTGCGACGGAGGGAGAACCGGCGCAGGTGACACACGGACCCCACACTTCCCCGTATCTGAAATCCTCACCGAGGATCGCCGTAGCCGTCGTGACGATGGGGAACCGTCCCGACGAGGTCGACGCCCTGCTGCGGTCCGTGGCCAAGCAGGACATCGTCCCGGCCCGGATCGTGATCGTGGGCAACGGCTGCCGGCTGCCCGAGTTCGCCGAGCGGCTCTGCCTGCCCGGCGAGGTCACCACCGTCGACGTGGAGGAGAACCTCGGCTGCCCCGGCGGACGGAACGTGGCGCTCGCCCGGCTGCGGGACTTCGGCGACGTGGATGTCGTAGTGGAACTCGACGACGACGGCCTGCTCGTGGACGCCGATGTGCTGCGTCGCGTACAGGAGTTGTTCGCGGCCGACGAGCGGCTCGGCATCGTCGGCTTCCGTATCGCCGACGAGAGCGGCGAGACCCAGCAACGGCACGTGCCCCGCGTCGGCACCTCCGATCCGATGCGCGGCGGCCATGTCACCGGCTTCCTGGGCGGCGGGCACGCCTTCCGCATGGCCATGCTCGCCGAGACCGGGGACTGGCCCGCCGAGTTCTTCTTCGCCCATGAGGAGACCGACCTCGCCTGGCGGGCCGCCGACCGCGGCTGGCGCATCCTGTACGCGCCCGAACTGCTGCTGCAGCACCCGAAGACCTCACCGGCCCGGCACGCCATCTACTACCGGGTCAACGCCCGCAACCGGGTCTGGCTGGTGCGCCGCCGACTGCCCCTGCCGCTCATCCCCGTGCACCTCGGCGTGTGGACGGCGCTCACCCTGCTGCGGATCCGGTCGGCGAGTGGACTGCGCGCGTGGTTCGGCGGGTTCGTCGAGGGCCTGCGGGAACCGGCCGGTGAACGGCGGCCGATGCGGTGGCGAACGGTGTGGCACCTCACCCGGCTGGGACGCCCGCCCGTGATCTGAGGGCCCCTGGTCCGGGGACAGGACGAGGATCCCGGTCGTTCACCTCCACCGACCGGGACCCTCTCGCGTCCCACGGATCCGGCCGCGACGGCGACACTCCCCCGAGTTGCGCGTCGTACGCGCGCGCCCTCGGGCCAGATCCGATGATGTGATCACATCAGGTTGCGCCAACAAATCGCTAACATGTGGCCAACGCATCTACGTGTGGTGGTCCGCCGGTTGGCGCGAAGTCGACGGCGGCGATGGGGGACCGACGGTGTGCAACCGCGGAGCGACAACGGATTCCGGCAGTGGCCGGCATCGGACGGCTGGCGGGAAACCGCCGTGAAGAGGGCGGATTTCCGCCAGAAGTGGGCGGCGTGATGGGGCGCGGATCGCAGTCGGGGCTGCGGTTCGGACTGCTCGGGCCGCCGATTCTGTACGACGGCCAGGGCGGCGCCGGTGTCCGGGTCGTCGGCAGCCGCAAGCAGCGGATCCTGCTGGCCGCGCTGCTCCTCGAAGCCGGCCGGGTCGTCTCCACCCGCTCCCTCAAGGAGGCGCTGTGGGGGAGTACCCCGCCCGCCTCGGCCAAGGCCTCGCTTCACAACCACGTCTCCCGGCTGCGACGGCTGCTCGACGACCCCGAACGGCTGCAGGCGGTGGCCCCCGGCTATCTGCTGCGCGTCGCGCCGGGTGAACTCGACGTCCAGGTCTTCGAGAGCCACGCCGCCCGGGCCCGCGGCGCGCACGCCGACGGGAACTGGAGCGAGACCGTCCGGGAATGCGCCGCTGCACTCGCGCTGTGGCGGGGCGCACCGCTCAGCGGAGTCCCCTCCGAGCTCGCCGGCTACGCCCTGGTCCAGCGCCTGGAGGAGGCCCGGCTGCTTCTCCTGGAGTGGCACTACGACGCCGAGCTCGCCCTCGCCGACACCCGGCCGGACGCCCTCGTCCCCGAACTCTCCGAACTGGCCGCGGAACACCCGTTGCGCGAGTCCTACCACCGCCAGCTGATGCTCGCCCTCCACCGCACCGGCCGCCAGGCCGAGGCCCTCGCCGTCCACCGCGACCTGCGCACCCGCCTGGTCGAGGAACTCGGCGTGGAACCGGGCCCGGCGGTCCGCGAGGCACATGTGGAGGTGCTGCGCGGGGGAGACAGCGGCGGGCGGTCCGAGGCCGGGGCCCGGGGTGCGGGTGCTGTTCGGGACGACGGGTCCGACCGGACCGGACGTGAGGGCACAGCAGGCGCGACAGGCACAACGGGCCGTTCAGGAGCGGTCGTTGACTTCGGCGAGTCAAACGAGGAGACCAGCTCGGCCCCTACCAGTTCCCGCCTCGGCGCCCCTCCTGGTGTCCCTGCCGACGCCCTCCCTCTACGTGCTACGCGCGAAGATGCCCCGCCCGCCACCCATTCGTCGCACCCTGCCGCCCATCCGTCGCGCCCCGCCCCCGAGGCCGAGACCCCCCTCCCTCGCCCCGCTCAACTCCCCCCACCCCCAGGCCACTTCACCGGCCGTGTCGCCGCCCGTGACGACCTCCGCCGGGCCCTCACCCTGGGCGACGGCCCGGCCGTGGGCGTCGTCAGCGGTATGGCCGGCGTCGGCAAGAGCGCGCTCGCGCTGCATGTGGCCCATGGGCTGCGGGAACGTTTCCCTGACGGCCAGCTCTACGTCAATCTCCAGGGCGCCACCCCGGGAATGACCCCCCTCACCCCGTCCCAGGCCCTCACCGCCCTGCTGCGCGACCTCGGCGCCGACCCGCGCCGTATCCCCGAACACCCGGACGCCGCAGCCGCGTTGCTGCGTTCGCTGCTCGCGCCCACCCGCACGCTCATGGTGCTGGACGACGCCGCGAGCGCCGCTCAGGTACGGCCGCTGCTGCCGGCCGGCGGCGGCTGCGCGGTGATCGTCACCAGCCGTTCCCCCCTGACCGCCCTCGACGACGCCCACCGTTTCCCGCTCTCCCCGCTCTCGGCCGAGGAGAGCGCGGAGTTGTTGCGCGCGGTGTCGGGCCGTGACGGCCGGGACAGCCCCGGCGCCGATGGCGGACCCGCCGACCGCGGACCCTCTGACGGCGGACCCACTGACGGCGGACCCACTCACGGGGGCACCCGCGCCACCTCCGCTCCCGTCACCCCCACCACCCCCATAGACGCCACCCACCCCCTCATAGAACTCACCGGCCGCCTCCCCCTGGCCCTGCGCGTCGTGGCCGCCCGCCTGGCCGCCCGGCACGCCCTCACCCCCGATGTCCTGGCCGACCAACTGGCAGCCACCGAGGACCGGTTGCGGCATCTGGAGTACGACGACCTCTCCGTCCGCCGCTCCCTGGCCGTCGCCCACGACGCCCTCGCCGCCTCGGGCCGCCGGTCCGACCGCGACGCCGCCCTCGCCCTGTGCCGCATCGGCGCCCTCGACCTGCCCACCTACGGCGTCCCCCTCGTCGCCCGCCTCCTCGGCGCCGACGGCGGCGACGAGACCCGGGCCGAGGACGCGCTCGACCGCCTGGTCGACGTGGCCCTCCTGGAGGAGACGGCGTACGGCCGCTACGCCCCGCACGGCCTGGTCCGCGACTTCGCCCGGGAACTCGCGCGCACCGGGCACGCCCCCGACATCGCCCGTACCGCCCTGCGCTGGTACGCGGCCGTCGCCGAACGCGCCCTCATCGCGATCGCCGAACCCGGCCTCGACCTGGAGGACCGTTGCCGCCCGACCGCCGCGCAGCCACCGGAGCACGCGGCGCACGTGCTGGCCATCCCGCCGTTCCCCTCCTCCGAGAGGGCCTTCGCCTGGTGCGAGTCGGAGCTGGAGAACATCGTCGCCCTGGCCGAACGGCACGCGGACACCCCCGACGAACGCGCCGCCGCCCACGTCTCCACCCTGCTGCGACTGCTCTCGCCCTTCCTCCAGCGCAGCGGCCGGGTCGCCGAGACGGAGGTACTCGGCCGGGCCGCGCTCACGGTGGCGCGGCGGCTCGGTGACGATGAGGCCGAGGCGTGCGCCCTGGGCGACCTGGCCGGACTGCACTTCCTGACCGGCCGGCACAGCGAGGCCCTGCTCCTCAACGATCAGGCCCTCGCCATCTGGCGGCGGCTGGGCAGGGACTCCTGGACGCGCCGCTGCCTCAACAACCGGGGTCTGCTGCTCGAAGGCCTGGGCCGGTACGCCGAGTCGGGCGAGGCACTGCGGCAGAGCCTCGCCTACTCACCGCAGTTGAACGACCCCTTCGGCGAGGCCGTCACCCACAGCAATCTCGGCAACCTGTACGAGCACACCGACCCGCGCGCCGCCATCGAGCAGCACCGCCGCTCGCTGGCCATCGGCGAAGAGGCCGGCAGCGTGGTCGTACGGCACTCGGCGCACTGCAACATCGGCTACGCCCATCTCACCCTCGGCGAACCGGCCGCCGCAGTGGCCCACTTCGAGGAGAGCCTGCGCATTCTCGGCAGCCCCGGCGACTGGCACGGCGAGTCACAGAGCCGTCTCGGCCTGGTCCGCGCCCTGCGCCTGACCGGCCACGGTGAGCGCGCCGCCGCCGAGTGCGCGGAACTGCTGCGCCGTGCGGACGCCCGGGCCGACCGCTACACCGGCGCCCTCGCCCGCCACCAGCACGGACTCCTGCTGCGCGAGCGGGGCAGGACCGAGGAGGCGTACGGACAGTGGCGGGCCGCTCTCGACGCGCTGGACGGCACGGACGAGAAGACGGTGCTCCAGGAGCTCATCGCCCTGCTCGACGACTCCTGTTTACGGTGATCACTTCGCGGTGATCACTTCGCGTCGGTGCTCACTTCGCGTCCGTGTAGCACTCCACCACCGCCGTCGTGAACGGAAACCGCACCGGCGTCTCGCCGAACGTCAGCCGCCCGGCCAGATCCGACGCCTGTCCGATCGCCGCCACGACCGCCTCGGCCTCCTCCTCGGGACAGTGCACGATCACCTCGTCGTGCTGGAAGAAGACAAGTTCGGCCGCCATTCCCGCACAGGCCTGCCGCAGTGCGGCGAGCAGCAGCAGGGCCCAGTCGGCGGCGCTGCCCTGCACCACGAAGTTCCGCGCGAAGCGGCCGCGGGCACGGGTGTTGGTGGAGGCGTACCCGGGGGCCCAGCCGTCCTCGCCGGAAGCGGGCTGCCCGGCCGGGTCGTCCTGGGGGATGCCCGCCTCCTCAGCGTCACCCGCCCCGGCGGCCGGCGGGCACGTCCGCCCCAGCCAGGTCCGCACCAGCCGGCCCTCCTCGCCCGCGCGGGCCGCGTCGTCGACGTACGCGACCGCCTTCGGGAAGCGGCGTCTGAGCGCGGCGAGGTTCTTCAGGCCGTCGCCGGAGGTCTGGCCGTAGACCGCGCCGAGCACGGCGAGTTTGGCCTGAGCGCGGTCGCCGGAGAAGGCCCGTTCGGAGACGGCCTGGTAGAGGTCGGTTTCGCGTCCCGCCACCTCCATGAGCCCGGGGTCGCGGGAGATGGCCGCCAGCACCCGCGGCTCCATCTGGTCGGCGTCCGCGACGACGAGCCGCCAGCCCGGGTCGGCGACCACCGCACGCCGGATGACCTTGGGGATCTGAAGGGCACCGCCGCCGTTGGTGACCCATCTGCCCGTGACAGTCCCGCCCGCGTGGAACTCGGGCCTGAACCGCCCGTCCCGCACCCAGTCCTGGAGCCAGGACCAGCCGTGGGCGACCCAGATGCGGTACAGCTTCTTGTACTCGACCAGGGGCTTGACTGCCGGATGGTCGAGGGACTCGAGCTCCCAGCGGCGGGTCGACTTCACCTTGATGCCGGCCTGCGCGAACGCCTTGATGACATCGGCGGGCAGGTCGGGCCGCACCCGGCGCCCGAAGGCCGCGGACACCTCGTCGGCCAGTTCGGCCAGGCGCCGGGGCTCGCCGCCGCCGGCGTACCGCTCGCCGAGCAGTTCGTGCAGCACCCGGCGGTGGGTCTCGGCGCTCCACGGCAGCCCCGCGCGGTTCATCTCGGCGGCCACCAGCATCCCCGCCGACTCGGCGGCGGTCAGCAGCCGCATCCGGTCGGGGTGCGCGGTGGCGTCGTGCCGCCGCTGCTGGTCGGCGTAGACCTCGGCGAGGTCGGTCAGCGGCACATGGACGCTCTGCGGCTCGAACAGGGACGACTGCGAACCCGCTACGGCGGCGCGCTGGGGCGGGTCGGGCGGTACGGGGCCGCCGCGCAGGCGGGCCAGGGCGGCGGCGGCCGACCGCGGTTCCCCGTACCGCCCCGCGTGGCCGAGCAGGAGGGTCTCGGCGTCCTCGATGTCGTAGCACCGCTCCACGCGCACCCCCGCGGCGAGCAGCCGTGGATACACCTCGGCGGTGGACCGCCACACCCACCGCGCCACCTTCGGCCGCCCCCGCACGGCCTCGGCGAGATCCCCTTCCCGCCGCACCGGCCCGACGGGCAGCCCGTCGGGCCCGAGGGCGGCCACCTCCACGCCACCGTCCTCGGCCGGAGCGAGAGCCCAGCGGTCGGTCATACCTGCGAGTGTGCCAGCCACCTCTGACAACGGACCTTCCGGACATCAGGGGCTCTGGCGGCTCTCACGGCTCTCCTGCTTTCACGGCCCCACGACTCCGCCGACCCCGCCCGAGCCGGCTTTCACGGGTGCCTGGGTCTGACCCGCGAGTCTCTGAGCGGGCCGTCCGAGGCCGTCCGCGTGGGGGTGGCGTTCGGGGTTTTCGTTCGCCGCTTCCCGGCTCCCGAGGCACATGACACCCGCGAGCCGTGTGGCACACGACGCGGCCGTGCGCGCGGCCCGAGCGAGCGGGACGGGCATCCGGCGCCGCCGTGCGGAAAGTGCCCCTTGCGCCCCCTGCGGGAGGCTCACCCGCCAACCCTGCCCAACGAGGCAGCCCTCGCCCGGCAGGATCTGCGCGGATGTCCCGGCCGCCCCGGCCGAACCTCGCCGCCCAACCTCCTGGCCGCCCCGGCCGCCCCCTCAGCCCTGCTCGCCCCCGCCCCCTTCTCCGCCCTGCGACGTCACGTACTTCTCCAACTCCTTGGCGATCGCGCCCTCCACCGGGCTCTTCTCGATGCCGAGGCCCGACAGGACGCCCGTGCCGTGTTCGAACTCCAGGAGGGCCAGCAGGATGTGTTCGGTGCCGATGTAGTTGTGGCCCAGCCGGAGCGCCTCGCGGAAGGTGAGTTCCAGGACCTTCTTGGCGGCCGAGCCGTACGGGATGAGTTCGGGGACTTCCTCGGCGGCCGGCGGGAGCGCGTCCGTCGCGGCCTGGCGGACGGCGTCGAGGGTGACCCCCTGGGCGACGAGTGCCTTGGCCGCGAGGCCCTCCGGTTCGGCCAGCAGGCCGAGGACGAGATGCTCGGGCCGGCCCTCGGGGTTACGGGCGGCGATGGCCGCGTTGTGGGCCGCCATCACCACGTTGCGGGCCCGCGGGGTGTACCGGCTGAAGCCCTGGTCGGCCGACAGGTCCGCCGACTCCTTCGGCACGAACCGCTTCTGCGCCGCCTGCCGGGTGACCCCCATGCTCCTGCCGATGTCCGTCCAGGAGGCGCCCGAACGCCGGGCCTGGTCCACGAAGTGGCCGATCAGATGGTCGGCCACCTCCCCGAGGTGATCAGCGGCGATCACCGCGTCCTGGAGCTGGTCCAGGGGCTCGGGATGGACCTTCTTGATGGCCGTGATGAGGTCGTCGAGCCGTACGGATGACGTGATGTTGGGGTTCGTCGTCATGCTGTCAACCGTAGGTTGTCAGGGAGAGGGTGTCAACCAGAGGTTGCCTCTACTTCTTCACTTCGGTGAAGCCGCCAGCCGTACCGCCAGCCCCGTGAACACCGTCCCCGAGGCGAGGTTCATCCACCGGTTCACGCGCGCGCTGCGCCGAAGGACGTTCCCGAGCCGCCCGGAGAGCAGCCCCACACCGCCGTCCCACAGGAAGCCCATGACCACGAGGGTGATCCCGAGCAGCAGCAACTGCCCCGGGACATGGCCGAGCGAGGGGTTCACGAACTGGGGCAGGAACGCCACGTTGAAGAGGATCACCTTGGGGTTGAGCAGATTGGTGACCGCTCCCTGCCAGAAGGCCCGCCGCATCCCCGCCCCGCCGGCGGTGTCCCCGTCCTCACCCGGAACCGACCGGTCCCGGAACGCCTTCACCGCCAGGTGGAGCAGATAGGCCGCGCCCACCCAGCGCAGGACGTGGTACAGCGTCGGCAGCGTGTTGAACAGCGCCGACAGTCCGAGCGCCGCGGCGACCGTGTGCACGAGCATGGCGCAGGCCACGCCGAACGCGGCCATCACCCCCGCTGCGGGCCCGCCCCGCCCGCCCATCGCCACGATGAACATCATGTCGGGACCGGGAGTGACACAGAGCGCGAAGGCGGCGACGAGAAAGGCCGCGTACAGAGACATGTCCACCATGCCGCCATGCTCGAAGCGGCACACGCGCGTGGGCGACCGATTTTCGGAGAGTGAGACGATCGCCGCGTGAGCAGGAGTAAGAGCAGGGGCACGAGCGGCGGCAAGACCGGTGACAAGACCCATGGCCGACTCGGTGACAAGAGCGACAGCAGGCGCGGCGCCAAGAACAGCAGCGGTCCGACCGGCGACACGACCGGCACCGTCGACCGCGCCTTCCGTGCCGCCCTCTACGCCGACGACGACACCGCCCTGGACACCGGTGCCTCCCTCCTCGCCGCCGACCCCGCCTCCGACGCCGAACTGGCCCGGCGCGGCGCCGAGTTCGTGGCGCAGGCCTGGCGGCGTGGCTGGCAGCCCGCCGATGTCGTACGGATCGTGCGACGCGAACTGGACGACACCCATGTGCGGCTCGCCACGGCCCTGATCCACGCACAGGCCCCGGACGACCGCCCGCGCGGCCCCCGCTGGACCGCTCAACTCGCCCAGCTCTCCGAGTCGCAGGAGTCCGACGGGAACACCCCCCGCCCCGACCGCTTCACGCACGCCACCGCCGTACTGGAGCTGTACCGCCTGCTGCTGCGCCTGCCCGCGCTGGAACCGCTGGAGGAGCCCCGGCGGGAGCACAAGGGCGACGCCCGCATGCTGGGCCGTATCCGCGCCCTGCTCGCCAAGGCGGAGGCGACCGGCTACCCGGAGGAGGCGGAGGCGCTCACCGCCAAGGCGCAGGAGCTGACGGCCCGGCACAGTGTCGACGAGGCGCTGCTCGATGCTCGTGCGCCCGCGAAGGACACCCCCGGTGCCTGCCGGATCGGGGTCGAGCCGCCGTACGAGCAGGCGAAGGCGGTGCTCCTCGACGCGGTCGCCACCGCCAACCACTGCCGGGCCGTGTGGAACGAACCGTTCGCCTTCTCCACGGTCGTCGGCTTCGAGGGCGACCTGGCGGCGGTCGAACTCCTGTACACCTCGCTGCTCGTGCAGGCGCAGTCGGCGATGGCGACGGCGGAGGCGGCCCAGCGGGCGGCCGGTCGCAAGCGCACCAAAACCTTCCGGCAGTCCTTCCTCGCGGCCTACGCCCACCGCGTCGGAGACCGCCTGCGCACCGCCGCCGAGGCCCCCGTGACCGACGACCTGCTGCCGGTCCTCGCCTCGCGCGAGGTCGCCGTCACCGACCGTATGGAACAGATGTTCCCGCAGACCACGACGACCCGGCTGCGCGGTGTCAGCGACGAGGCGGGCTGGACCGAGGGTGCCCGGGCGGCGGACCGGGCGCAGGTCGGAAACCGGCCCCGGCTCAGTCCCCGGCCTGAGTGAAGGCGCCGACGGAGACGTTCGGGTCGCCGGCGTTGTCGCTCTTGCCCTGGACCGGTCCGTACGACCACTTGAAGCTCTTCTGGGTGTCCGCTCCGGGCAGGCCGATGGCCAGCGTCTTCACGTCGAGGCTCGCCTTGGCACCGGCCTCGCCGCGCGTGTACGTGAGGGTGAAGGTGGCGGCCGTGCCCTTGGCCAGGGTGACCTTCGTGGCCTTCGCGCCTTCCGTGGGCGGGACGCTCGCCGACGAGTCCGCGGCGTTCAGGTCGATGCCGGGGAAGCCGTCCAGCGTGCAGTCGGCGCTCTGGTTGGTGAGCGTGACGGGGATGTTGCCGGTGTCCCCGGCAGCGGGGGCCACGTTGGCGGGTCCCACCTCCACGTCCATGTGAGCGATCCGGCACGTGGTGCCGTTGCTCGGGCTCGCGACGGCGCTGCCGCCGCCGGAGCTGTCACCGTCACCGGAGCAGCCGGTCAACAGCAGGGCGGCGGCGAGGGCGGTGACGGCGAGGGGGGCGGCGCGCATGTGAAGTCCTCTGGTGTGAGCGATCCGGTGCATGGATCATCACGCATGGCAGAACAGCACGGTTGCCCACGCCCGCCGACATGTTCCGCTGCGGCGGGAGGCTTGCGTGCGGCCTGAGACCCCCTACGACCCGAGCCCCGTCGTAGGCAGACCGCTCGGCAGGTTGTTGCCCTCCGCGCGGGTGTAGGTCTCGGTGCCGATTCCGCCCGACCACTTCACCTTGAGCGTGGTCCTGTCCACCGACTCGACCGTCCCCTCGGCCCGGTCCGTGCTGCCGTCCGAGCACTTGAGGCGGATCCTGTCCGCGCTCGCGGTACCGCTGCACACCGCGCCGCCGGTGGCGAAGAGCCCGGCCCGGTCGCCGTTGACCAGGAGTGCCACCGCCTTGCCGCGGGTGGTGGCCAGCCAGTTGCCCGCGACCTCGCCGGACGCCGAGGACGACGTGCCGCCCGTGCCGCCGGAAGAGGTGGCCGAGGGCGACACCGGCGCGTTGGAGCTGGGCGACGTGTCGTCGTCCGAGCCCCCGCCGCTGCACGCGGTCAGGGCGAGCGCGCCCACCAGAGCCGCGGCCACGAGCCCGGCCCGCCGACCCGACACAGTGCGCGAGAAGATCGCCGAAGTCACTGGAAGCTCCCAAGCTGTAGCGGTCGGCCAGACGACCGCAGCAAGCTACCAGCGGGTACCCGTGAGTGCTACCAGGACGATTTGCGGACACCTGGCAGATAGCCCGCGTGCGCCTGCTCCCGCAGTCCCACCCGGGACAGTCCGAAGGCCCGGAAGTAGCCGCGCGGCCGCCCGTCCACCTGGTCCCGGTTACGCACGCGCGTGGCGCTCGCGTCCCGTGGCTGCCGCCGCAACTCCTCCCGCGCCGCGAGCCGTTCGGCGTCCGTGGACGACGGCCTGCGGATGATCTCCTTCAGCTCGGCCCGCCGTACGGCGTACCGCGCGACGATCTCCTGGCGCTTCTCGTTCTTCGCGATCTTGCTCTTCTTCGCCATACCGGTGCTCCCCTCAGATCCGCACACCGCGCGCGCGGATCCGCGCCACGGCCGCCTCGACGCCGATCGAGTCGACGGTCTTGATGCCCTTGGTGCTCAGCCGCAGCCGCACGTACCGGCCCTCGGTCGGCAGCCAGTAGCGCTTGGACTGGATGTTGGGGTCGAAGCGGCGCGAAGTGCGCCGGTGGGAGTGGGAGATGCGGTTGCCGAAGCCCGGCTGGGCGCCGGTCAGCATGCAGTGGGCGGACACGGGTGATGCACCTCTCTCGGAGCGGGGATGTAAATGGAATTCATTTTCAGTAAGGTACCAGCATGGCACGCAACGAACTCCGCCCGGTCATCAAACTCCGGTCCACCGCCGGGACCGGCTTCACCTATGTGACCCGCAAGAACCGCCGCAACGACCCGGACCGTATGACCCTGCGGAAGTACGACCCGGTCGTCGCCCGCCACGTCGACTTCCGAGAGGAGCGCTGACCATGCGCGAGGGAATCCACCCGCCCTACGGCCCGGTCGTCTTCCGTGACCGTGCCGCGAACCACGCCTTCCTCACCCGCTCGACCCTTTCGGCGACGGCGAGCGGGAAGACGATCGAGTGGGAGGACGGCCACACCTACCCGGTCGTGGACGTCGAGATCTCCAACGTCAGCCACCCCTTCTACACCGGCACGGCCCGCGTGCTGGACACCGCGGGCCGCGTGGAGCGCTTCGAGCGCCGGTACGGAAAGCAGGACTGATGCTCTCCGTCGTGATCGTCGGCGGGCTGCACGCCGATGCGCGCAAGGCGGCCGTCGGGCAGCTGCTCGCCGACGTTCCGGGCAGCGTCGTCCTCCACCACGACCTGGCGACGGCCGCGGCCGGCACCGTCGTACGGACGGTCCGCGACGCCACCGGCATCCTGTCCGCAGGCGAGACACCGTTGGTCAACGACTGCGCCTGCTGCGCGCTCCGGGAGGACCTGGTCCCGGAGCTGCGCCGCCTGGACGCGGCCGGGACGCTCCGCCTCGCGGTCGTCGAGCTGTGGGACTCCGTCGAGCCCAAGGCGATGGCCGAGGTGGTCGCGGCCGCCGGCCTCACGGTCACCGGCGTGATCACCGCGGTCGACCCGGCCCTCCTCCTGCCCTTCCTCGGCAACGGCGACGACCTCGCCGACCGCGGCCTCGCCGCCGCGGCCACCGACCAGCGCACGGTCGCCGACACCTTCGCCCGTCAGCTGGAGTACGCCCCCGTCCTCGCCGTCCTCGACTCCCCGGAGGCCGACGAGGAGGACCACGAACTCCTCACCCAACTCCACCCGACGGCCCACAGGGTGCCGATCCGTGACGGCGAACCGACCGACGAGGCGGGCACCCGCCATTTGGTACGGCACCGCACGCACTCACCCCTCGCCCGTGCCGCCCTCGCCGGGTTCGACGTGGAGGCCGCCGCAGCGGCCCAGCATCCCGCCTGTGCCCTGCTGCCCGCCGAGGCCGACGCGCACGGTGTCGCCACGCTCGTCTGGCACCGGCGTAGGCCCTTCCACCCGGAGCGGCTGTACGAGGCGCTGGAGGACATCACCTGCGCGGCCGCCCGCAGCCGGGGCCGGTTCTGGCTCGCCGACAAGCCGGACGTGCTGCTGCACTGGGACGCGGCCGGCGGTGCCCTGTGCGTGGAGAGCGCCGGGCCGTGGCTGGCCTCGCTCCCGGACGCGGCCTGGGACATGGTCCCGCCGGTACGCCGGGCGGCCGCCGCGATGGACTGGCACCCCGAGCACGGTGACTGCTGCCAGCACCTCGTCTTCACCTCGCCCGGCCTCGACCGCGACGGACTCGAACGCCTCCTGGAGTCCTGCCTGCTGACCGACGCCGAGTACACCGCGGGGCGCGACGCCTGGAAACGCCTCCCGCCCGCCTTCGACACCCTCCTGGAGGTCTGACCCGCCATGCCCCGCAAGCCCGAACGCAAGCCCGCCAAGGACCGCCCCAACCCGCTGGACCAAGCCAAGATCACTTACATCGACTACAAGGACACCGACCTGCTGCGGAAGTTCATCTCCGACCGCGGCAAGATCCGCAGCCGCCGCGTCACCCGCGTGTCGGCCCAGCAGCAACGACAGCTCGCCCGCGCCATCAAGAACGCCCGCGAGATGGCACTGCTGCCCTACTCCAGCAGGTGAGCAGCCACGTCGGTGATTCCCTACGGTCGACGCGCAGGGAATCACCGATGTCCTCGGTCTGACCCTCACCGCCGACCGTCTCCACGCTCTCCGGGCCGGGCATGGGCGACTTCGAGCCCGGCTCGGCCCGGAAGAACGGCGTGACCGCACCATGTAGTTGAGCCTGGGACCACCGAGACCACCGAGACCACCGAGACCACCGGGCCGACGCCGGACCGCGTCTTCGCCGCACTCGCGAGCGCCGTACGCCGTGAGGTGCGGCGACTGCTGCGTGATGGTGGGCCGCCCCGCGTCCGGGCTCTGGCCGGCGGCCACTTCGCCGTGCGGCGTCCGAGCCTGTCCGAGCCCTGAGGGTGCTGCGCGAGGCCGCCTCGTCTCCGGGCAGCGCTCCGACCGGCAGCGCATCAACCGCCTGGAGACGGCCCCGCCCGCCAAGGTCTGACGTGCCCTCGCCGAGCCACAGCTGCGCATGCAGCGGCAGATGCAGGAGTCGGAGGCGTTCCGGCTCAAGGCCGGACACCATTCACCACCGCCTCCGTCCACCGCCCGACTCACCTTCTCCGGCACCGGCGACGTGGAGTTTCCCGCCTTCGAGCCACACCGGACGCCAAGCCTCCGGTGACCCGACCCCGATCCTGCCAACTCCGCGCACCGGAACGTCACATGGAACATGGAACAGGAAGGGCCCGGGACGCGTCTCTTCCTAGTGCACGAGGGATTCGATCCCGACGGTCCCGCTCGGCCGAAAGCCCGGACGATCATGGACGGGGGCGGGCGGACACATGTGACGCCGGCACCGGGGCACACAATGGAACGTATCAAGCGCCCCGGGCGTCACATCTGTAACCACGGGAACACCCCGCGTGCACGTGCATCTGCTCATGCATCTGCAAGTGAACAGAGCTATGATCCGGACCAGTTGACCACTGCATCACTGGCCACAAGGGCCACCGCACCACCGGGGAGCGACCTGTGGACCTCGACGTGTACAACGGCATGACGGCCACGGAACTGCGCGGGGTGGCCTGGCAGAAGAGCCGGCACAGCAATTCGCAGGGTTCCTGCGTGGAGTTCGCACGCCTTCCGGACGGCGGAGTTGCCGTTCGCAACTCCCGCTTCCCGGACGGCCCCGCGCTCGTCTACACCCGCGCGGAGATCGAGGCGATGCTTCTCGGCATCAAGGACGGCGAGTTCGACCACTTGATAGCGGGCTGAACCCCGGTCACCTACAGGTGACCGGGGGTGAGGCTCACAGCGCAGCGTGTAACGCGCGTAGAATCGTGGCCTCGTAAAGCGTCGCGGTGCATCACTCGGTGGCGCCCGCGGTCGGCCCGGCGTGCGGCTGGAGCCGGAACAGCGCCCAGACCAGCTTGCCGCCCAGTGTTCCCGCCATCGGGTGCCATCCCCAGCTGTCGCTGAAGGAGTCGACGAGGAACAGTCCGCGCCCCGACTCCGCCGAGAAGTCCTCGGAGTCGCGCGCGACCGGACTCTCCTGGCTGGGATCGCGCACCGCGCACACCAGTCGCCCGGTCCACCGCATCAAGTGCAGCCGCACGGGCGGATTGTGCTCCACGGTGTGCACGCTGTTCGCCGGCACCGCGTGCCGCAGCGCGTTGGTGACCAGTTCGGAGACGACGAGACAGATGTCGTCGAAGTGGTCGCCCAGTTCCCACTGGTCGAGCGTTCTGCGAGTGAACCTCCGTGCGTCGCCCACCGCTTCGTAGCGGGCGGGCAGGGAACAGGAGGCGGCGTCGGACACGGCCGCGGGATCCAGCGGCGGAAGGCCCTGCCGTAACGGCTCGAGCATGGTCGATCCATTCATCCCCATGCGAGGCACTCCCGGGAACTCGCGGTCGTTGCGATGCAGCGGTTGCGCGGGACCATGGTTTCGGATGAGCGATGCAGATGCAAGGTGCAGATGCACGTGCACGTGACCGAATTCGCCCTACCCGTACCGCTTGTTGGCCATTTTTTCCGCCATCTTCTCTACAGGTTCTTGCCTCTTCCTCCCCTCTACCTGTCTCGGTGCTGTGCAGAATCTTCGGCTTCTTTCCGTATCTGTAATCGGACGAGTACTGCTCGGAGTGTTTTAGTGGCAGACTTCGGCCCCTGAAGACGTTGGGGAGGCTGGCGAACGTGAGCGCGGGAGAGCCCGGATCGGTGGTGCGGCGGATGCTGCTCGGCTCGCAACTCAGGCGGCTGCGTGAGGCCCGGGGCATCACGCGCGAGGCGGCGGGCTACTCGATCCGCGCGTCCGAGTCGAAGATCAGCCGGATGGAGTTGGGCCGGGTGAGCTTCAAGACGCGTGACGTGGAAGACCTGTTGACGCTGTACGGCATCACGGACGAGCAGGAGCGGGCCTCGCTCCTCTCCCTCGCCCGCGAGGCCAACGTCGCGGGCTGGTGGCACAGTTACTCCGACGTCCTGCCGAGCTGGTTCCCCACCTATGTGGGTCTGGAGGGCGCGGCCTCTCTCATCCGTGTCTACGAGGTCCAGTTCATCCATGGCCTGCTGCAGACCGAGGCGTATGCACGTGCAGTGGTGCGGCGCGGCATGAAGGGCGCGAGCGCGGCGGACGTCGAGAAGCGCGTGGCGCTGCGCCTGGAGCGGCAGAAGTACCTGGCCGACGACGGTGGCCCGGAGTTCCATGTGGTGCTCGACGAGGCGTCCCTGCGCCGCCCGTACGGCGACCGTCAGGTGATGCGCGGACAGCTCCAGCACCTCATCGACATCTCCGAACGTCCCAACGTCCGGCTGCAGATCATGCCGTTCGGCTTCGGCGGGCACTCCGGCGAGAGCGGCGCCTTCACGATCCTCAGCTTCACCGAGTCCGACCTGACGGACGTCGTCTACCTGGAGCAGCTCACCAGCGCGCTCTACCTGGACAAGCGCGAGGACGTCACGCAGTACGAGAAGGCGATGAAGGAACTCCAGCAGGACAGCCCGGGCCCGGACGAGAGCCGGGATCTGCTGCGCGGCCTCCTCCAGCTCTCCTGAGCGCGCGGGATCTCCACCAACCCCCCGAGGGTTCTCCCCAGAAGTTCGCTCAGCGTGCCCAACTGGCGTATCCCGCAAGTACGATGACGTGTGATCAGACCGTGACGTTGATCGTGTGTCTGCTAGTGATTTGGGGATCACATGTCGTCGTACTTCACCGACCTGGCCCAGCAGTACATCGACGGTGAGTGGCGCCCGGGCACCGGCTCCTGGGACATCATCGACTTCAACCCGTACGACGACGAGAAGCTCGCGTCGATCACGATAGCCACGGTCGATGAGGTCGACGAGGCGTACCGGGCCGCCGCCCGTGCGCAGAAGAAGTGGGCCGAGACCAACCCCTACGCCCGCCGCGCGGTGTTCGAGAAGGCGCTCCGGCTGATCGAGGAGCGCGAGGGGGAGATCTCCGAGGCGATCATCGCGGAGCTCGGCGGCACCCGTCTGAAGGCCGGCTTCGAACTCCACCTCGCCAAGGAGTTCCTGCGCGAGGCGATCAACCTGTCGCTGCGCCCCGAGGGCAGGATCATCCCCTCGCCGGTGGACGGCAAGGAGAACCGCGTCTACCGCGTCCCGGTCGGCGTCGTGGGCGTGATCAGCCCCTTCAACTTCCCCTTCCTGCTGTCGATCAAGTCGGTCGCCCCCGCGCTCGCGCTCGGCAACGCCGTCGTCCTCAAGCCGCACCAGAACACGCCGATCGTCGGCGGCTCCCTGGTCGCGAAGATCTTCGAGGACGCCGGGCTGCCCGCCGGTCTGCTCAACGTCGTCATCACCGACATCGCCGAGATCGGCGACGCCTTCCTGGAGCACCCGGTCCCGAAGGTCATCTCCTTCACCGGTTCCGACAAGGTCGGCCGCCACGTGGCCACCGTCTGCGCCTCGCACTTCAAGCGCTCGGTCCTCGAACTGGGCGGCAACAGCGCCCTGGTGGTCCTCGACGACGCCGACCTCGACTACGCGGTCGACGCCGCCGTCTTCAGCCGGTACGTCCACCAGGGCCAGGTCTGCATGGCCGCCAACCGCGTCCTGGTCGACCGTACGGTCGCCGAGGAGTTCACCGAGAAGTTCGTCGCCAAGGTGCGGACGCTGAAGGCCGGCGACCCGCGCGACCCCGAGACGGTCATCGGCCCGGTCATCAACTCCTCGCAGGCGGAAGCCATTTCGGGCGCCGTCGAGCAGGCGCTCGCCGAGGGCGCGACCGCGCTGATCCACGGCACCAGGACGGACAGCCTGGTCGAGCCCTCCGTCCTGACGGACCTGCCCGCGAACTCGCCCCTCCTCAAGCAGGAGCTCTTCGGCCCGGTCGCCCTCCTCGTCACCTTCGACGGCGAGGAGGAGGCCGTCCGCCTGGTCAACGACACCCCGTACGGCCTCAGCGGCGCCGTCCACACCGCGAACATCGAGCGCGGTGTCGCCTTCGCCAAGCAGATCGACACCGGCATGTTCCACGTCAACGACGGCACCGTCCACGACGAGCCGATCGTCCCCTTCGGCGGCGAGAAGCACTCCGGCATCGGCCGCCTGAACGGCGACACCATGCTGGACTCCTTCACCACCACCAAGTGGATCTCGGTCCAGCACGGCCGCAGCGCCTTCCCCTTCTGATCCGCTCTGATCCGCCGAGAACGACCGCCGCCACGGCCCCTTCAGGACAGAACCTGTCCTGAAGGGGCCGTAGCTTCGTGGGTGTCGGGGGAAGGCCCCCGCGTCCGACGAAAGGCGGCTGTCATGGTCACTCACGTTCCCGCGGAGAAGTACGGCGACGAGCGCGGAGCGCTTCTGGCCTTCCTGGAGGAGCAGCGCGGCGGGATCCGGCGGTCGGTGCTGGGACTGACGGACGAGCAGGCCGCCGCCAAGCCCAGCGCGAGTGAGCTCTCCCTCGCCGGGCTGGTCAAGCACGTCGCCGAGACCGAGCAGGGCTGGATCGCCCGCGCCAAGGGCGAGGAGCCGGCCGTGCGGCGGGACCAGTCGAACTGGCACGAGTGTTTCGCCCTGGTCGGCGACGAGACCGTCGCCTCGCAGCTGGCGTACTGGGAGAAGGTGGCCGCCGAGACGGAGGCGTTCGCCCGTTCGGTGCCGAGCCTCGACGACACCTTCCCGCTCCCGGACCAGCCCTGGTTCCCGCCCGAGGGCCGGGTCTCCGTGCGCTGGGTGCTGCTGCACCTGATCCGTGAGACGGCCCGCCACGCCGGCACGCCGACATCATCCGCGAGTCCCTCGATGGGAAGACCGCGTTCGAGCTGGTGGCGCTCGCCGAAAAGTGAGGCCATAACCTGGACCGCATGTCAGCGATCAGACTTCTCGTGCTCGGCGCGGTCCGCCAGCACGGGCGGGCCCACGGCTACCAGGTGCGCAACGACCTGGAGTACTGGGGCGCGCACGAGTGGTCCAACGCCAAGCCCGGCTCGATCTACCACGCCCTGAAACAGATGGCGAAACAGGGACTGCTGATCGAGCACGAGACGGCGCCGTCCACCGCGGGCGGGCCGCCGCGCACGGAGTACGAGATCACCGAGGCCGGCACCGAGGAGTGCTTCCGTCTGGTGCGCGAGGCGCTGACCTCGTACGACCAGAAGATGGACGTCAAGTCGGCGGCCATCGGCTTCATCGTCGAACTGCCGCGCGCCGAAGCCGTGGCACTGCTCAAGGAGCGGATCCGCGGGATCGAGGCGTGGCGGTCCTCGGTCACCGAGCACTACGTCCCCGAGGACGGTCCGGAACAGCTCGGCCACATCGGCGAGATCATGAACCTCTGGCTCCACACGGCCGACGCCGAGGCCGAGTGGACCCAGGGGCTCATCGCCCGCATCGAGGGCGGGGCGTACACCTTCGCGGGGGAGGGCGAGCCGTTCGTCGGTGTCCTCGCCGAGGGCGAGGAGAACCCGTACGCGACGGGGGAACGGCATCCCGGGGACATCGGCTAATCAAGTTTGACGAGTGTGGCCGATGGCGTTACTTTGGGAATGTAGTCAAGTTTGACTACGTTGTGATCCTGGAGGGTGCCCGATGACCGACGTGATCGTCGCGGAAGGCCTGCGGAAGCGGTACGGCGACAAGGCCGCCCTGGACGGGCTCGACCTGAGGGTCGCGCGCGGCAGCGTCCATGGCGTGCTCGGCCCCAACGGCGCGGGAAAGACCACCCTGGTCCGCGTCCTGTCCACCCTGTTGCGCCCGGACGAGGGCCGCGCCGAGGTGGCCGGCCATGACGTGGAGCGCGATGCCTATGACGTACGGCTGCGCATCGGCCTGCTCGGCCAGCACGCGGCCCTCGACGAGGAGCTCGGCGGCCGCCAGAACCTGGAGATGTTCGGCCGCCTGTACCACCTGGGCGCCCGCCGCGCGCGTGTGCGCGCCGACGAACTTCTGGAGCGCTTCGGCCTCGCCGACACCGGCCGCAAACCGGTCCGCGCCTACAGCGGCGGTATGCGGCGCCGCCTGGACCTCGCGGCCTCCCTGATCCGCGACCCGGAGGTGCTGTTCCTCGACGAACCCACGACCGGCCTCGACCCGCGCGGCCGCGCCGAGGTGTGGGCCGCGGTCCGCTCCCTGGTCGGCGGCGGTACGACGGTCCTGCTGACCACGCAGTACCTGGAGGAGGCCGACCAGCTCGCCGACCGGATCTCCCTCGTCGACCGGGGCCGGGTCGTCGCCGACGGCACGCCGGACGAGCTGAAGGCGCGCACCGCGGGCGACCGGATCGACGTGGTCCTGCGCGACGCGGGCCAACTGGGCGCGGCCGTCGCCCTGTTGCCGCTCGACGCCGCCGGGGTCTCGATCGACCCCGACCGCCGGCTGCTCAGCGCCCCGGTCACCGACCGGATGGCGGCGCTCTCCGAAGTCGTACGGGCCTTGGAGGCAGCCGGGATCGAGGCGGAGGACGTGGTCCTGCGCCGGCCCACGCTGGACGAGGTGTTCCTGCACCTCACCGGTGACGACCGCCGAGTGAAGGAGGCCGCGTGAGCACGTACGCGCTGACCGATTCCTGGACCATGACCCGGCGCGAACTCGCCCACTGGGCACGGCAGCCGGTGCGGATCCTGGTCGGGCTGGTGTTCCCCGTGATGCTGCTGCTGATGTTCGGTTATCTCGTCGGCGGCGGCCGGGGCGTCCAAGGGGAGTACGTCGACTACCTGGTCCCGGGGATGCTCGCGCTGACCATGGCGTTCGGGCTGGAGGCGACCATGATCGCCGTCACCCAGGATCTCAACAAGGGCGTGATCGACCGCTTCCGGTCCATGCCGATGGCCAACGGGGCGGTCCTGGTGGGCCGTTCGGCCGCCGACATGCTCCAGTCCGCGCTGAGCCTGGCCGCGATGATCGGCGTCGGGTACGCGATCGGCTGGCGGGTCCACGGGGGCGCCGGCGGACTCCTGGCCGCGGTGGGCCTGTTGCTGCTCTTCCGCTTCGCGATGCTCTGGATCGGCATCCACCTCGCGATGGTCGCCGGCAAACCGGAGATGGTGCAGGCCGTGCAGATCCTGGTCTGGCCGGTCGGCTTCCTGTCCAACGCGTTCGCAACCCCCGACTCCATGCCTGGCTGGCTGGGCACGGCCGTCGACTGGAACCCCATGTCCCAGACGGCAACGGCGGTCCGGGACCTGGTGGGCGGCCCGGGCGGCGAACCGGGACACGTGTGGGCGGCGGTGGTGTGGCCGGTGGTGTTGCTGGCGGTCTTCTTTCCGCTGGCGGTCCGCAGGTTCGCCCGGCTGAGCCGCTAGGTGTACCGCCCAGGCCGGTTGGTCCCGGGGCCCCAGCGGCGTCGCCGCGTCCGCCGTGGGCCCAGGTCTAGTGATGGAAGCCGGTCGCCGCGCCCTTGTTCCTGGTGAACGGGTGGGACTGCGCGCGCAGTTCGGGCAGCAACTGCTCCAGGTCCTCCACGAACAGTTCGGCGAGGTCGGCCGAGAAGCCGTTGCGGCACACCACCCGCAGTACCGACAGGTCCTCCCTGTTCGGCGGGAAGGTGTACGCCGGCACGAGCCAGCCCCGCTCGCGCAGCCGCCGGGAGACGTCGAAGACGTCGTACGCCTGGACGTCCGGGGCCGTCGTGAAGGCGAACACCGGGAGTTCGTCGCCGCGGGTCAGCAGCCGGAAGTCGCCGAGCGCCTCGACGCGGTCGGCGACGCTCCGGGCCACGTCCCGCGTGGACTGCTGCACGGCCCGGTAGCCCTCGCGGCCCAGCCGCAGGAAGGTGTAGTACTGCGCGACGACCTGGGCGCCGGGGCGGGAGAAGTTCAGTGCGAAGGTCGGCATGTCGCCGCCCAGGTAGTTCACGCGGAACACGAGCTCCTCGGGCAGGGCCTCCTTGTCCCGCCACAGCGCCCAGCCGACCCCGGGATAGACCAGCCCGTACTTGTGCCCGGAGGTGTTGATCGAGGCCACGCGGGGCAGCCGGAAGTCCCACACCAGGTCCTCGTCGAGGAAGGGCGCGACCATGGCGCCGGACGCCCCGTCGACGTGCACGGGGATGTCCAGACCGGTGCGCTCCTGGAGGGCGTCCAGAGCCGAGCAGAGGTCCGCGATGGGCTCGTACGAGCCGTCGAAGGTGGAGCCGAGGATGCCGACGACCCCGATGGTGTTCTCGTCGCACAGCTCGGCGGCGGCCTGCGGGTCGAGGTGGAAGCGGTCGCCCTCCATCGGCACCTGCCGGGCCTCGACCTCCCAGAAGTTGCAGAACTTGTCCCAGCAGACCTGGACGTTGACCCCCATGACCAGGTTGGGCCGCGCACCCGGGTACCGGTCGGCGTTGCGCTGCGCCCAGCGCCGCTTCAGCGCCATGCCCGCGAGCATGCACGCCTCACTGGATCCGGTCGTCGAACAGCCCACCGCCGCCGAGGGATCCGGCGCGTTCCACAGGTCGGCGAGCATGGCCACACAGCGGCGCTCCAGCTCGGCGGTGCGCGGGTACTCGTCCTTGTCGATCATGTTCTTGTCCCGGCACTCACCCATCAGGACCCCGGCCTGCGGTTCCATCCAGGTCGTGACGAAGGTGGCGAGGTTCAGCCGGGAGTTGCCGTCGAGCATCAGCTCGTCGTGGACCACCTGGTAGGCGGTCGACGGTGGCAGGGGAGCGGTGGGGAGCCGGTGCTTGGGCGGGGCCTCGGTCATGCCGCCGACCGGATCGGCCTCGCCGTAGAAGGGATTGACGGACAACGGGCGCTCGTCGGGCTTCTCGGGTCCTTTGTGCAGTGGCATGGGTGTGCCTCCTGAAGGGATCAACGTGGGTCAGCGGACGGAGGTTCCGTCCTCGCGCAACTGCATCTGCGGCCGCCCCGTCACCAGCAGCCAGGCCGCGAGGGAGCCGATGCACAGGAGCGCGAGGATCGTGGGCGAGGCCACCAGCACGGCGGCGACGAACAGACTCACCCAGGCCTGTCGGGTGATGGCGAGCAACACGCCCAGCACCCCGGCCGCCACGCCGACGGCCGGGTGTACGGAGTCCACGAGCGCGTGCGCGCACAGCCCGAAGGCGACGCCCACGAACACGGCCGGGAAGATCCGCCCGCCCCGGAAGCCGCAGGAAGTGGCCACGAGCAGCGCGGCCAGCTTCACGACCGTCATGGTGGCGAACTGCCCGGCCGACCATCCGTCGGGATCGGCAGCCAGCTCCCCGGTCTCGTCGAGCCCTTTGAAGAGCGTCAGATGGCCGCCCACGGCCGCCAGCAGCCCCAGGACGAGCCCGCCCACCGGCAGCATCAGCATCGGATGCCGCAACCGCGCGAACGCGCCGTGGACGTACGGGAGGGCGAGCACGGCCGCCATGCCGAGCAGCGCGGCGGCCGACGCGATCACCAGCATCGCCAGCAGGTCGCCCCAGTCGGGCAGCCCGAACGCGGGCAGATGCAGGTCGAAACTCGGCTCGGCCACCAGAGTGGTCGTCAAGGCGCCGGCCGTCGCCGCCACCAACGGGCCGAAGACGTTGTCCCACAGAGCACCCTTGAGCTGCCGGCCGGCCAGCGCCTCGGAGATCACCAGCGCCGCCGCCACCGGCGTCCCGAACAGCGCGCCGATCGTCGCCGCCTCCGCCAGCACCGGCCACAGCGCGCCCGGCATCCGCGGGATCAGCCTGCGCCCCAGCCAGAAGGCGAGCCCCACGTTCACCGCGATGATCGGGTTCTCGGGCCCCAGGCTCGGCCCTCCCGCGAGCATCAGCGCGGTCGCCAGGAGGAGCCCCGGCAGCACGGCGGGCGGCAGCACGGGAGCGTCCAGACCGGTGGTCGCCGGATCCGGACCGGCGTGCCCGGGCGCCTTCCACACCACCAGACCCACGGCCACCCCGGTCGCGGTGAGCATGACCAGCATCCACAGCACGGAGTACCGGCCCACCCCCAGTGCGTCCGGCAGGTTCCGCCACAGCACGTGCTGGAGCTGCTCGGCCGCCGCGCTCACCCCGAGGAACAGCAGACTCGCGGCCACCCCGACGACGAGAGCGGGGAGGATCAACGGCAGCAGGGCGCGCGCCGGGGTCGCCGGGGCGGCGGGTGCCTGCTGCGCGGTGTCCTGGGCCACGAGCTCACGATAAGCGGACATAACGGGCGGGACATCCGGAGGTGTCCGTACGGACTTGCACCTCACGTCGCGTGAGGAGCCACCGTGGAGCGCGTACCGAGAAGGGAGCGGACGAAGTGAGCTACTCCGTGGGACAGGTCGCGGGCTTCGCCGGCGTCACGGTGCGCACGCTGCACCACTACGACGACATCGGCCTGCTCGTACCGAGCGAACGCAGTCACGCGGGCCACCGGCGCTACAGCGACGCCGACCTCGACCGGTTGCAGCAGATCCTGTTCTACCGCGAGCTCGGCTTCCCGCTCGACGAGGTCGCAGCCCTGCTCGACGACCCGGCCGCGGACCCGCGCGCGCATCTGCGCCGCCAGCACGAGCTGCTGACCGCCCGGATCGAGAAGCTGCAGAAGATGGCGGCGGCCGTGGAGCACGCGATGGAGGCACGCACGATGGGGATCGATCTCACGCCGGAGGAGAGGTTCGAGGTGTTCGGCGACAAGGACCCGGAGCAGTACGCGCAGGAGGCGGAAGAGCGCTGGGGCGGCACAGAGGCGTACGCCGAGTCGCAGCGCCGCGCCGCGAGCTACACCAAGGACGACTGGAAGCGCATGCAGGCCGAGGTGGCCGACTGGGGCGAGCGCTACGACGCCCTGATGGCCGCCGGTGACGCACCGACCTCGCAGGCAGCGATGGACATGGCCGAGGAACACCGGCAGCACATCTGCGCATGGTTCTACGCATGCCCGTACGACATGCATCAGGGCCTGGCCGAGATGTACGTGTCGGACGAGCGCTTCAAGGCGTTCTACGACGCCATGCGCCCCGGTCTCGCCGAGCACCTCAGGGACGCCATCAGGGCGAACGCGGCCAGGCACACCGCCTAGGCCTTGCCCGGCACCTGACCCGGGGGCTACTCCCGGGTCAGGACCACCGCAGTGCCGTAGGCGCACACCTCCGTGCCGACGTCCGCCGCCTCGGTCACGTCGAAGCGGAACATCAGCACGGCGTTTGCCCCACGCGCGCGTGCCTGCTCGACGAGCCGCTCCATGGCCTGGTTGCGGGTCTGCACCAGCGTCTTGGTGAGCCCCTTGAGCTCGCCGCCGACCATCGACTTCAGCCCGGCGCCGATCTGGCTGCCGAGGTGCCGGGAGCGCACGGTCAGCCCGAAGACCTCACCCAGCACCTCCTGCACCCGGTGACCGGGCACGTCGTTCGTCGTCACCACGAGCACGTCGGGCCGAGGCCCCTGGCCGCCGCCGTATTCGTCAATACCCATGGCTCACAGCTTTGTCCCGGACGGCGCACAGTGCATCCTGAGGACACCCATGGAACCTGGGCCACCATGGCTGCGTTGATACTTGAGGGCAGCCAGTCCCCGCCCCGATCCCCACACGCAGGAGCCACAATCCCGTGACCACGCTCGCGCTCGGCCCCGAGTGGATCAGCCCCGACTATCTGATCCAGACCTTCAGCCTCCCGGGCATCCTGCTGATCGTCTTCGCCGAGTCGGGCCTTTTCGCGTTCCTGCCGGGTGACTCCCTGCTGTTCACGGCGGGTCTCTTCGTGGCCGAGGGGAACTTCATCAGCCAGCCGCTGTGGCTGGTGTGTGCGCTCATCGTGCTGGCCGCCGTCCTCGGCGACCAGGTCGGTTACATGATCGGCAAGTTCTTCGGCCCGAGGCTCTTCAGCCGTCCCAACTCCAGGCTCTTCAAGCAGGAGAACCTGGAGAAGGCCCACGAGTTCATGGAGAAGTTCGGCCCCAAGGCGATCGTCCTGGCCCGCTTCGTGCCGATCGTGCGGACCTTCGCCCCCATCGTGGCGGGCGCCGGCCGGATGAAGTACCGCACCTTCCTGACGTACAACGTCATCGGCGGCGTGGCCTGGGGCACGGGCGTGACCCTCGCCGGCTACTGGCTCGGCCAGATCGACGCCATCAAGAAGAACGTCGAGGCGATCCTCGTCCTGATCGTCCTGGTCTCGGTGGTCCCGATCCTCATCGAGTACCTGCGTGAGCGCTCCAAGAAGAAGAAGGCGGCGGCCCAGGCCCCGCCCCAGCAGCCGTACCAGCCCATGGACGACGCGACGACCCAGCTCCGCCGCATCCCGTCCGACCACGAGCAGCAGCCCCCGCAGCAGCCCGGCGGCTACGACCAGTACTACGGCCAGCAGCCGCAGCAACAGCAGCCGTACGGCCAGCAGCCGCAGCCCTACGCCCAGCAGTACCCGCAGGGCTACGGCGACCAGCAGTACGGCGGGCAGAACCAGCAGAACCCGTACAACCAGGGGTACTGAGAGCTGCCGCGGCGGGTCAGAACCCCCGAGTCCTCTTCGCGGCCCGCCGCTTCCCCGCGGAACCGACCCTCAGGAACAGGCGGGAGATCTCCGACCCCAGGTTGACCCCGATGGCGATGGCCATGGCCAGAGCCGCTGCCTTCGACAGGGACACCAGCCCTTCGTCGACCCGGCTCCCGGCGATCGACAGCAACCCGAAGTACGTGGCGGAACCCGGCAGCAGGGGCCCGATCGCCGCGGTCGTGTACGGCAGCGCGGACGCGAACCGGTACCGGGACAGCAACTGCCCGAACAGCCCGACCAGCCCCGCCGCCACGGCCGTGGAGGCGACCGGGGAGAACTCGCCGGTGTAGTGCATCGCGCCGTACACACACCACGCGACACCGCCGTTCAGTGTGACGGCCAGCACGGTGGATCGTTCCTGCTGCAACAGCACCGCGAACGTCAGCGACAGCAGCATCGACGCCGCGATCTGCCACAGCGGCCGCGGATCCGTCGACAGCGCCTCGTCGGGGTTGAGATGCGCCCCCAGCTGCACCCCGACGTAGAGCATCACGAGCACGCCCACCACGATGCCCACGAAGAAGTACATGACCTCCAGGAGCCGCGCCGACGCGGTGATGTAGAAGCCGGTCAGGCCGTCCTGGACGCCCGCCACCAGCGCCCGCCCGGGCAGCAGCGCGAACAGCCCACCGGTGATGACCGCGGACGCCTTCACGTCCACATGGGCCAGCGTCAGCGCGATCCCGATCGCGGCCGGCGGCATCGCGGCGACCGTGAACTGGTAGAACTCCGGCAGCCCCCGCCCCGCGCACAGCCACGCCAGCCGGTCGCCGAGCATCGCGCCCAGCATGGCCGCGACGAACACCAGCAGGTCACCGCCGACCAGGATCGAGGCCGCGCCCGCGAGCAGCCCGCTCGCCGAGGTGAGCACCCAGGTCGGATACGGGTGCCGGTTGCGGCGGATCTCCGCGAGCCGCCGGTAGGCGTCCTCCAGGGAGATGGCCGTCTCAGGGTCGCTGAGATCGTCCACGAGCTGGAACACGGCCGCGAGGCGCGTGTAGTCGGTACCGCGCCGCCGCACCGTCCTGGAGGCCGTCACAGGGTCGTCCACCAGCGACGGCTGGTACGTGATGGACAGCAGCGTGAAGGTGACGTTGGGCTCGCAGCGGTCCAGTCCGTAGGACCGGCAGACGGCGAACATCGCCGCCTCCACGTCCTCGGCGCCCTCACCGCCCGCGAGCAGCAACTCGCCGATCCGCAGGGTCAGGTCGAGCACGCGCGGGACGGCCGGGCCGGCATCGTCCTCGGTCTTCTGCGCCGGCTCCGGGGCGGGCCGCTCGGCCACCGGCATCCGCAGCATCGTGCGCATCCGGTCCTGCCAGGGCACGTCCTTGGTGAGTCTGACCACCGGTATGCCGGCCGGCGGTGTGAACGCGGGCGGCGCGTCCTTCGCGCTGTAGGTGCGGGGCATACTGAACGCCGACCCCTCCGGCTCCGCCACCGACGGCTGCGGAACGTCCAGTCCCTTCGGCACCGCGAACTCCGACGTGGTCTCCGGTTCGCCGCCGACGACGGTTCTCGGCACGGCGAGCCCGTCGGGAAGGGCGAACTCGGACGTGATCTCGGAGTCGTAGAAACTCCTGGCCTCGTCCGACTGCGGCTTGCGGTGCTCCGCCTCCGTCACTGAGTAACGCTCCCTGAACGACACATTCCGTAGGCCTCAGTATGCGCGGGCATGCGAACGGGCCGCACGCGTGCGCGTGCGGCCCGTCCGTGACACAGGCTCAGTGGCCGCCCGAGTCCTTGAAGCGCTTGTAGGACCGCTCGATCTCGGCCTCGGCGTCGACGCGGCCGACCCAGTCGGCACCCTCGACGGACTTGCCGGGCTCCAGGTCCTTGTAGACCTCGAAGAAGTGCTGGATCTCCAGGCGGTCGAACTCGGAGACGTGGTGGATGTCGCGCAGGTGCTCGACACGCGGGTCCGTCGCCGGGACGCACAGCAGCTTGTCGTCGCCGCCCGCCTCGTCCGTCATGCGGAACATGCCGATCGCACGGCACTTGATGAGGCAGCCCGGGAACGTCGGCTCGTCAAGAATGACCAGCGCGTCCAGCGGGTCGCCGTCCTCGCCGAGGGTGTTCTCGACGAAGCCGTAGTCGGTCGGGTAGGCGGTCGAGGTGAAGAGTCGACGGTCCAGGCGGATCCGACCGGTCTCGTGGTCCACCTCGTACTTGTTCCGCGAACCCTTCGGGATCTCGATCGTGACGTCGAACTCCACCGGTGACTCCTCCATGATCAACACATAGTTCTGGTGGTTAAGTGTCCCTCACGCAGGTGTGTGATCGCGAAAGGGGCTGTTGGTCGTGCCTGAACTGAGGCCTTGGCGGGCCGCGGGACCGCGGGTGAAGCGGATCGCGAACGCCGTACGACCGCGTCTGGCACGCGCCGCGGACGCCGTACGACCAGGACTGACCCGGGCCACGGACACCGTACGGCCGTATCTCGCACGGACCGCCGAAGCTGTGAAACCGCAGGTCACACGGCTTGCCGGGATGAGCAGGCCGAAGACCGCCAAGACCTGGCAGTACACCGCCGGTGCCGTCGGCGCCGGTCTGGCACTGGCCGCCACCGTGGCGACCGCCGCCGGTCCGTGGGACTCCTCGGGTCAGCGTACGGCCGAGCGGGACCGGGCGGTCGCACTGGAGCAACCGGGTGGCGCAGATCACGGCGTTGATTCCGGTACGTCGGCCAGGGCCCCGCGGCCCGCCCCGAGCGCCGCGTCCGTCCTCACCGGACTGGGCCCTGCCGTCGTCACCGTGAAGTCCGCGCCGACCGGCAAGGCCCTCGCCGACGTCCTGGGGCCGCTCCTCGGCAACACGGCCCTCGGCACCCGCCGCACGGCCGTCGTCGTGGACGTCGCCGACGGCAAGCGGCTCTACGGCACGGGCGCCGACACGGCGCTGACCCCCGCCTCCACCACGAAGATCGCCACCGCGGTCGCCGCCCTGTCCGCCCTCGGCGCCGACCACCGCCTCACCACGCGCGCGATGCTGGAACCCGACACCAGGGAACTCGTCCTCGTCGGCGGCGGCGACCCCACGCTCACCGCCCGCGCGGACGGCGGGGGAGGCTGGGCGAGCCTGCGCGAACTGGCCCGGGAGACCGCCGCCGCGCTCAAGAAGCGGCACCTCACGACCGTCACGCTCTCCTACGACAAGACCCTCTACGCGGGCCCCGAGATCCACCCGATCGGGGTCAACGACAACCTGGCCCCGGTCAGCGCCCTGATGGTGGACGAGGCCCGCACCGACGACTCCGCGAGCGGCCCCGTCGCGCGCGTGAGCGACCCGGCGACGGACGCGACCCGCGCGTTCGCGCGGTTCCTCGCGGACGACGGCATCAGGACGACGTCCCCCGGCCCCTCCAAGGCGACCGGCCGCGCCGAGGACCTCGCCGAGGTCTCCTCACCGCCCCTGTCCGCCCTGGTCGAACGCATGCTGACCAACAGCGACAACGACATCGCCGAGGCCCTCGCCCGCCAGACCGCCCTGGCCGACAAGCGGCGCGCCGACTTCGAGGGCGGCGGCGCCGCCATTCGTGACCGGCTGCGGAAACTCGGACTCCCGCTGACCGGCGCCGACTTCCACGACGGCAGCGGACTCGACCGCGCCGACCGGCTCACGGCGAACCTGCTGACCTCCCTCCTGGTGAAGGCGGGCGACCCGGCCCACCCCGAATTGCGCCCGGTCCTCACCGGCCTCCCGGTGGCCGGTTTCACCGGCACTCTGAGCAGCCGTTACACCGACGGCGCAGCAGGCGTCGTACGGGCGAAGACGGGCACATTGACCGGGGTGAACACCCTGGCGGGGACGGTCGTCGACCGGGACGGCCGGCTGCTGGCCTTCGCCTTCCTGGCCTCGGACACGACGGACCCGGGAGCGGCGCAGAGCGCACTGGACCGCACGGCCTCGGCGCTGGCCGCCTGCGGCTGCGGCTGACCTGCCGTCCGCTTCCCCGCCCGCGCGGCCTGCCCCAAGCGGGAGCGCTCACGTACGGTTGACGCATGACGAGCATCGGTGGTGCCGAGATGGTCGACTGGAATCTCGCGGTGGCGACCGCGACCCGACTGGTACGGCCGGGCCCCGACGTGAGCCGCGACGAGGCCCGGGCCGTCGTCGCGGAACTGCGCCGGCACGCCAAGGCCTCGGAGGAACACGTCCGCGGCTTCACCCGGATGGGGACGGAAGGCGTCCACGACACACCCGTCCTCGTCGTCGACCGTCCCGGCTGGGTCCGGGCGAACGTCGCCGGGTTCAGGGAGATCCTCAAACCGCTCCTGGAGAAGATGCAGGAACGGCGCGGCAACACCCCCGGCGGCGCGGTCCTCGGCGCCGTCGGCGGCAAGGTGACCGGCGTCGAACTCGGAATGCTGCTGTCGTTCCTGTCGTCCCGCGTCCTCGGCCAGTACGAGACCTTCGCCCCGGCCACCCGCGAACTCCCGGCCGGGGGCCCCTCTGATTCACCGAATGGCGGCGGCCGACTCCTCCTGGTCGCCCCGAACATCGTCCACGTGGAGCGCGAACTCGACGTCCAGCCCCATGACTTCCGCCTGTGGGTGTGTCTGCACGAGGAGACGCACCGCACCCAGTTCACGGGCGTGCCCTGGCTGCGCGACCACCTGGAGGGCGAAATCCAGTCGTTCCTGGGGGAGACCGAGGTCGACCCCATGACGGTCCTGGAGCGCATCCGGGAGGCCGCCCAGTCGCTCGCCGGCGGACGGCCCGAGGGCGAGGACGAGGACGACGGCGGGCGCTCGCTCGTGGAGATCGTGCAGACGCCGGCCCAGCGGGAGATCCTCGGCCGCCTCACCGCCGTGATGTCCCTCCTGGAGGGCCACGCCGACTTCGTCATGGACGGAGTGGGCCCGGCCGTGGTGCCGAGCGTCGCCGAGATCCGCGAGAAGTTCCAGCAACGGCGGGCCAAGGGCGCCTCCCGCCTGGACATGGCCCTGCGCAAGCTGCTCGGCCTGGACGCCAAGCTCCGGCAGTACCGCGACGGCGAACGCTTCGTGCGGGCCGTCGTCGACCAGGTCGGCATGGACGGCTTCAACCGCGTGTGGACCTCCCCGAACACACTCCCGACCAAGACGGAGATCGCCAAACCGGCGGACTGGGTCGCGCGGGTGCACCGCAAGGCCGAGTCGTGAACCGCGTACGGACGTCGTGAGAGGAATCCGGCCGACGGCAGGCGAACGCCCCTTCAATCACCCGTCCGAGGGACCGTGAGCGATGGGTAGGCGTGCAATGCTCGGGGAACGCCCCGGTTCTGTCACCATCTACACACTCTGAGTGACCGAACCTCGGGCTCACCCCCCGAAAACTTCATGAAGGGAACCGGACATGGGTCCCCATCCTGCGGTCGCGGCGATACGCCTGGCGGTCCGCCGCGTCCTCCACGACCTCCTCAACGACCATCACGCCTCTGACGCCCATCATGCTCCTGCCGGGCAGCGCCCGCCGTCGCCGCTCGTGCTCGTGGCCTGCTCCGGCGGTGCCGACTCCATGGGCCTCGCCTCCGCCCTCGCCTTCGAGGCTCCCAAGCTCGGCATCCGCGCCGGCGGCATCACCGTCGACCACGGCCTCCAGCCCGGCTCCGACCTGCGCGCCGAGGAAGTCGTCCTCAGGCTGCGCGAACTCGGCCTGGACCCCGTCGAGTCCACCGCCGTGAGCGTCGGCCGCGAAGGCGGACCCGAGGCCGCCGCGCGGGACGCCCGCTACGCCGCCCTCGACGCCGCGGCCGAACGCCATGGCGCGATCGCCGTCCTGCTCGGCCACACCCGCGACGACCAGGCCGAAACCGTCCTGCTCGGCCTCGCCCGCGGCTCCGGCATCCGCTCGCTGTCCGGCATGGCCGCGGTCTCGGGGGCCGACGGCCGTTACCGCCGCCCCTTCCTGGAGCTCGACCGGCAGACTGCCCGCAAGGCCTGCATGGTCCAGTCGCTGCCCGTGTGGGACGACCCGCACAACACCGACCCCGCCTACACGCGCTCCCGGCTGCGCCACGAAGGCCTGCCCGCCCTGGAGAAGGCCCTCGGCAAAGGAGTCGTCGAGGCCCTCGCCCGTACGGCCCAGCTCTCCCGCGACGACGCCGACGCCCTCGACAGCTGGGCCCGCCAGGCCGAGGCCTCCGTACGCGACGCCGCCGGCCTCCTGGAGTGCGCCAAGCTCTACGCGCTGCCGCCCGCCGTGCGCCGCCGCATCCTGCGCCGGGCGGCCATCGAGGCAGGCGCCCCGGCCGGATCGCTGTTCGCCCGCCACATCGAGGAAGTCGACCGGCTGATCACCGGCTGGCGCGGCCAGGGAGTCATCAATCTCCCGGGCAAGGTCGTCGCCCAGCGGCAGGGTGGCAGACTGGTGATTCGGCAAGGCTGAATCCCTGCCTCCTTCGGGGGGCGACGGGCGGCGCTGGTGGGACGACCGAAAGTGATGCGGGTGGACGCGAAAGACATGGGTGCCGACCTCAAAGAGGTACTCATCACCAAGGAAGAGATCGACGCGAAGCTCGTGGAGCTCGCCGCGAAGATCGACGCGGAGTACGCGGGCAAGGACCTCCTGATCGTCGGCGTCCTCAAGGGCGCGGTGATGGTCATGGCCGACCTCGCCCGGGCGCTGTCCACCCCTGTCACGATGGACTGGATGGCCGTGTCGTCCTACGGCGCGGGCACCCAGTCCTCCGGTGTGGTGCGGATCCTCAAGGACCTCGACACCGACATCAAGGGCCGGCACGTGCTGATCGTCGAGGACATCATCGACTCCGGCCTGACCCTGTCCTGGCTGCTGTCGAACCTGGGCTCGCGCGAGCCGGAGTCGCTCAAGGTGTGCACCCTGCTGCGCAAGCCGGACGCCGCCAAGGTCGCCATCGACGTCGAGTGGGTCGGCTTCGACATCCCCAACGAGTTCGTCGTCGGTTACGGTCTCGACTACGCCGAGAAGTACCGCAACCTCCCGTTCGTGGGTACGCTCGCGCCCCACGTCTACGGCGGCTGAGCCAGATAGCCCAAGCCCTGTAAGACGATCGGGAACCCCAGCGGGTTTCGCGCCGTTGGAGGGAGCAGACGGGTTCGTCAGCCACTCCTGTGCGGCTTCGGTCCACAATGCTGGGGTACCGTCAGAAGAACTGTCTTATCAAACTCACTATGGCAGGAGGGACGGGGCGACACCGCTCCGTATGGATGGACGTGAAGCGATACTTCCGTGGGCCGGTCATGTGGATCGTGCTGGCCGTCCTTGCCGTGGTCGTGTTGATGCAGGTCGTCGGCTCGTCCGGCGGCTACAAGACGGTGGACACCGGCCAGGTCGTCCAGGCGATCAATGACAACAAGGTCGAACAAGCCAAGCTGACCACCGGCGACGAGCAGACCATCAAGGTCGAGCTCAAGGACGGCGAAAAGGTCGAGGGCAGCTCGAAGATCCAGGCGAGCTACATCGGCGACCAGGGCGTGACCATCGCCAACACGCTGCAGACCAAGTTCCAGGACAAGCAGATCCCCGACGGGTACACCGTCTCTCCGACGAAGCAGAACGCCTTCGTCGGGATCCTGCTCTCCCTGCTCCCCTTCGTCCTCATCGTGGTCGTCTTCCTGTTCCTGATGAATCAGATGCAGGGCGGCGGCTCCCGGGTCATGAACTTCGGGAAGTCCAAGGCGAAGCTCATCACCAAGGACACCCCGAAGACGACGTTCTCGGACGTCGCCGGCTCGGACGAGGCCGTCGAGGAGCTCCACGAGATCAAGGAGTTCCTCCAGGAACCGGCGAAGTTCCAGGCGGTCGGGGCCAAGATTCCCAAGGGCGTACTGCTGTACGGCCCCCCCGGCACCGGCAAGACCCTCCTCGCGCGCGCCGTCGCGGGCGAGGCCGGCGTGCCGTTCTACTCGATCTCCGGTTCCGACTTCGTCGAGATGTTCGTCGGTGTCGGTGCCTCCCGAGTCCGTGACCTGTTCGAGCAGGCCAAGGCGAACGCCCCGGCGATCGTCTTCGTCGACGAGATCGACGCGGTCGGCCGCCATCGCGGCGCCGGCCTCGGCGGCGGTCACGACGAGCGCGAGCAGACGCTGAACCAGCTGCTCGTCGAGATGGACGGCTTCGACGTCAAGGGCGGCGTGATCCTCATCGCCGCGACGAACCGGCCCGACATCCTCGACCCGGCCCTCCTGCGCCCCGGCCGCTTCGACCGCCAGATCGCGGTCGACCGCCCGGACATGCAGGGCCGTCTGGAGATCCTCAAGGTCCACCAGAAGGGCAAGCCGGTCGCGCCCGACGTCGACCTGTCGGCCGTCGCGCGTCGCACGCCGGGCTTCACCGGCGCGGACCTGAGCAACGTCCTCAACGAGGCCGCCCTGCTCACCGCCCGCAGCGACAAGAAGCTGATCGACAACTCGATGCTCGACGAGGCGATCGACCGTGTGGTGGCGGGCCCGCAGAAGCGGACCCGGATCATGTCGGACAAGGAGAAGAAGATCACCGCGTACCACGAGGGCGGACACGCCCTGGTCGCGGCGGCTTCCCCGAACTCCGACCCGGTCCACAAGATCACGATCCTCTCCCGAGGCCGTGCTCTGGGCTACACCATGGTCCTGCCGGACGAGGACAAGTACTCGACCACCCGCAACGAGATGCTCGACCAGCTCGCCTACATGCTGGGCGGCCGCGCTGCCGAGGAACTGGTCTTCCACGACCCGACCACCGGCGCCGCGAACGACATCGAGAAGGCCACGGCAACGGCCCGCGCGATGGTCACCCAGTACGGCATGACCGAGCGTCTCGGCGCCATCAAGTTCGGTGGCGACAACACCGAGCCGTTCCTCGGCCGCGAGATGTCGCACCCGCGTGACTACTCGGAAGAGGTCGCCGCGCTGGTCGACGAAGAGGTCAAGAAGCTCATCGAGACGGCGCACAACGAGGCCTGGGAGATCCTGGTCGAGAACCGTGACGTCCTCGATCAGCTGGTGCTCCAGTTGCTGGAGAAGGAGACGCTGAACAAGGAGCAGATCGCCGAGATCTTCGCTCCCATCGTCAAGCGTCCGCCGCGGCCGGCCTGGACCGGTTCCTCCCGGCGTACGCCCTCCACCCGTCCGCCGGTGCTCTCCCCCCGGGAGCTCGCACTGACGAACGGCGCCAACGGCGCGACCCCGGCGATCAGCACCGCCAAGGCCACCGCGTCGGAGCAGGCCACGGATCCCGTTCCCGAGGAGCGCCCCGAGAGCTGACGCTCACCCCTTTCGCGCCGGTGACCTCACCGGGCCCGGAATGGATGCCGCGCCCCCCAGGTTTTAGCCTGGGGGGCCGCGGCGTTTTTCGGCCGTGAGGACTCTAGGAACGAGGCACCAGATGACCGACCCCGTGACGCTCGACAGCGAGGGCTCCATCGGCGAGTTCGACGAGAAGCGCGCCGAGAACGCCGTACGCGAGCTGCTGATCGCGGTCGGCGAGGATCCGGACCGCGAGGGGCTCCGGGAGACGCCGGGGCGGGTGGCGCGGGCCTACCGGGAGATCTTCGCGGGGCTGTGGCAGAAGCCCGAGGACGTGCTGACCACGACGTTCGACCTGGGGCACGACGAGATGGTGCTCGTGAAGGACATCGAGGTGTACTCGACCTGTGAGCATCATCTCGTGCCGTTCCGGGGCGTCGCGCACGTCGGATACATTCCCGCCACCACCGGCAAGATCACGGGCCTGTCCAAGCTGGCCCGGCTCGTGGACGTCTACGCCCGCCGGCCGCAGGTGCAGGAACGACTCACCACGCAGATAGCGGACTCCCTCATGGAGATCCTGGAGCCGCGGGGCGTGATCGTCGTCATCGAGTGCGAGCACATGTGCATGTCGATGCGGGGCATCCGCAAGCCCGGCGCCAAGACGCTCACCTCGGCCGTACGCGGTCAGCTGCGGGACGCGGCGACGCGGAACGAGGCGATGAGCCTCATCCTGGCGCGCTGACGGCTCGGCCTGTCAGGCCGCCGACGGGGCCCCGGTGTTGCGGTCGTCGTCCTCCGGCAGCTTGCACACCCGCTCCAGGAAGATCGCCGCCGCTATCACCGCGATGCCCGCGAGGACCGAGAAGCCGGCGTAGACGGCCTGGTCGCGGCGGGCGGGGATGTCGAGGGATTCCAGGAGGAAGACGCCGGTGCCGCCGTACATGCCGGAGACGAGGGCGGCGACCAGGGCGCTGGCCTGGCCGAAGACGACCGCGCGGGCCGCCATCAGGGGGTCGACGCCCTTCGCCTCGGGGACGCGCTCGCGCTGGGCCTTCAGGCGGGCGCGCAGGGAGAGCGCCGTGGCCATCAGGACCACGGCGATCAGGGCGAGGACGATGGGGGCGGCCAGCGGGACGCTGGGCAGGGTCCCGACCGAGTTCCACAGGCGGGCGCCCGCCCAGGACAGGAGCCCGGCCACGGCGAACACGCCGGCCAGCAGCCTGATGCGCAGCTCTTTCACGGTGCCCCTTCAGCTCCCCCGAGGTCCTTGGGCGGTCCCACGGACTGTGGTCGTCTTGACCTTAACGGCTATTCGGGCAGCCGGAGTTCCAGGTCCTTGCGGGGTTCCACGCCGTTTCGCGTGACGGTGTCGAGGAGTGCTGCGACCGGACCGTGGCCGGGCAGTTGTGCCTCGGGGTCCACGTCGTGCCAGGGGGCGAGCACGAACGCGCGCTCATGGGCGCGCGGGTGCGGCAGGGTGAGGACCGGATCGTCGGAGACCACCTCGGCGTACGTCACGATGTCGACGTCGAGGGTGCGCGGACCCCAGCGCTCGTCCCGCACCCGGTTGAAGGCCTCCTCGACCGCGTGGGCCCGCTCCAGCAGGGAGGACGGGGGGAGCGTGGTCTTCAGCACGACGACCGCGTTGAAGTAGGACGGCTGGCTGTCGGCGTCCACGCCCCACGGCTCGGTCTCGTAGACCGGGGAGACGGCCTTGACGCGGACGCCGGGCGTGTCCTCCAGGGCGTCGACGGCCCCCTGGAGGGTCTCCAGACGGTTGCCGAGGTTGGAACCGAGGGAGAGCACGGCGCGCTTGGGGTTGTGGAGGGTGACGTCGGCGGCGTCCACCTGCTGCACGACGGAGGCGGGCACCGGCTGTACGGTCGGGTCGCTGTGACCCGCGGCGAAGGACGCGGTCATACTCGGCTCCGGGTGATGGTGACGGTCACGTCGTCGAAGGGCACGGTGATCGGTGCGTCGGGTTTGTGGACCCTGACCTCGACCTCCTCTACCCGCTGGTGCTTCAGACAGACCTGGGCGATGCGCTCGGCGAGCGTCTCGACGAGGTTGACGGGCTCGCCCTCGACGACGGCCACGACCTCCTCCGCCACGATGCCGTAGTGCACGGTCTTCGCCAGGTCGTCGTCGGCGGCGGCCGGCCGGGTGTCCAGCCCGAGGACGAGGTCCACGACGAAGGTCTGGCCCTCCTTGCGCTCCTCGGGGAACACACCGTGGTGCCCGCGGGCCTTCAGGCCGCGCAGCGCGACACGATCCACGCGAATCACTCCTGCAATCGTCGGTGACGGCCGGTCCGTACCGTGTGCGGGCGGTACCCCGGCCTCGAACGAATCTACCTGCGAGCACTGACAGGGCAGAGCCACGGGGCCGCTGCTCACGGGCTGGTAGCCGCCCATACCCGGGGGTTCGTGATCCCAACCACTTCTTGGTCCGGGCGGGTCAGGAAGGAGTTTCCTCGTCCTCGTCCTCGCCGTTCTCGGCCAGCACCGGCGAGGCGTGGTGGGACCACATCTTCCAGCCCTCCGAGGTGCGGCGGAACACGTTCGTGGCGACCACCAGCTGCCCGACGAGCGGGCCGAGCTCCTCGCCGCCCTCGGGCGCCGGGCCGCCGCTGAGGATGTTCTCGGTGCAGGTCACCAGGGCGGTGTCGCCGGTCACGGAGACGTGCACGTCCGTGAGGAAGAACTGGATGTAGTCCGTGTTCGCCATGATCAGCGCGTACGACCTCAGGACCTCGCCGCGCCCGGTCAGCACGGGCCAGCCGGGGTGCACGCAGGAGACCACGCCGACGTCCGCCGGGTCGTGGTAGGTCTCGTCGACGCCCAGGTCGGCAGGGGTGAGCCAGAAAGAGGACAGCTCCTCGAAGTCGCCGCGCTCCAGCGCCTCGTAGAAGGCGGTGTTGGCGGCTTCCACCTGCTCCACGTCGGTGTGGGGGGCGCTCACCGGGCCCCCTCCACGGCACGGGCGACTCGCACCGCGTCGGCCGTGGTACGCACCTCGTGCACCCGCACCGCCCACGCGCCGGCGTGTGCGGCGAGGGCGGAGACGGCGGCCGTGGCGGCGTCGCGCTCGCGCGCGGGCGGCGGGGCGCCCTCGGGCCCGGCGAGGACACGGCCGAGGAAGCGCTTGCGGGAGGCGGCGACGAGCAGGGGGTGGCCGAGGCCGAGGAGGCGGTCGAGGTGGGAGAGGAGGACCAGGTCGTGCTCGGCGTCCTTGGAGAAGCCGAGCCCTGGGTCGACGATCACACGGTCGGGGGAGATGCCGCCCGCGAGGACGGCGTCCACGCGCGCGTGGAGTTCGTCGACGACCTCGGCGACGACATCGTCGTAGACGCCCCTGACGTTGCCGCCCTCCAGGAAGCCGCGCCAGTGCATGACGACGAAGGGGGCGCCCGCGTCGGCGACGACCGGGACCATCGCCGGGTCGGCGAGGCCGCCGCTGACGTCGTTGACGAGGGCCGCGCCGGCGGCGAGCGCCTGTTCGGCGACACGGGCGCGCATGGTGTCGACGGAGACGGTGACGCCCTCGGCGGCGAGGCCGCGGACGACGGGGATGACGCGCCGGAGCTCCTCGGCCTCGTCGACGCGGGTGGCGCCGGGGCGGGTGGACTCGCCGCCGACGTCGACGAGGTCGGCGCCCTCCTCGACGAGGGCCAGGCCGTGTTTGACGGCGGCCGCGGTGTCGAACCAGCGGCCGCCGTCGGAGAAGGAGTCGGGGGTGACGTTCACGACTCCCATGACCGCGCAGCGGTCCCAAGGGGGAAGGCCGGCGACGCGCCCGCGTCCGCTCTTCTTGCTCATGCGTTCAGCCTAGGCCCAGCAGGGAGCGGGGGTACCGCGCGGCCTGTGGGTCAGGCCGCTCTGACGTCCCGTTCCGCGACCGCGTGGGCACACGCGCGTGCGGTGTGCGTGCGGCGGCGCAGGAAGCGCGGCAGCGGGAGGGCGAGGTTGACGAAGCCCTCGGCCTGCATGGCGGCGAAGCCGATGCGCGGCAGGTCTCCGGAGGCCCGGTACACGACGAAGCGGGGCTCCCAGCGAGGCTGGAACTTCGCGTTGAACTTGTACAGGGACTCGATCTGGAACCAGCGGGACAGGAACACCAGCAGGCCCCGCCAGGCGCGCAGCACCGGCCCCGCGCCGATCTTCTCGCCGCGTGCCAGCGCCGCGCGGAACATCGCGAAGTTGAGGGACACGCGCGTGATGCCGAGTTTGGGGGCCGCCTGGAGGGCCGCCACGATGAGCAGTTCGTTCATGCCGGGGTCCGCCGAGCGGTCCCGCCGCATCAGGTCCAGGGAGACGCCGTCCGCGCCCCACGGAACGAAGTGCAGGATCGCCTTGAGGTCGCCGTAGGGACCGGGCTGGTCGTCGGCCTTGTGGGCGGTGGCGATGAGGCAGTCGCCGTCGGCGAGGTCGCCGATGCGGCCCAGGGCCATCGAGAAGCCGCGTTCGGTGTCGGTGCCGCGCCAGTCGTCGGCGGCCTGCCTCACCCGCTCCAGCTCCGTCTCCCCGAGGTCACGGACGCGCCGTACGCGGGTCTCGTAACCGGCCCGCTCGATGCGCTTGACCATCTGGCGGACATTGCGCATCGCGCGGCCGGCGAGCGAGAAATCCGCGACGTCCACCACCGCCTCGTCGCCCAGTTCGAGGGCGTCCAGGCCGGTCTCACGGGTCCAGACCTCGCCGCCGGTCTCCGAGCAGCCCATGACGGCGGGAGTCCAGGAGTGCGCCCTGGCCTCGTCCATGAAGCGCTCGATGGCACCCGGCCAGGCCTCCACGTCACCGATCGGGTCGCCGCTGGCGAGCATCACCCCGGACACGACGCGGTAGGTCACCGCCGCCTTGCCGCTGGGGGAGAAGACGACGGCCTTGTCGCGGCGCAGCGCGAAGTGGCCGAGGGAGTCGCGGCCGCCGTGCTTGGCCAGGAGCGCCCTGAGGCGGGACTCGTCCTCCTCGGTGAGCTGTGCGGCGGGGTGCTCGGGACGGAAGGCGAGGTAGATCGTCGTGATCGCCGTGAGCAGGCCCAGGGCACCCAGCGAGGCGCCGACGGTCCACGAGGTGTCGCCCTGGTAGTCGACCGGGCCCTCGAAGCCGAACAGGCCGTACAGGACGTGCGTGAGGCGATCGGCCAGGCTCGGGTTTCCGACCATGCGGTTCGGATGGGCGCTGACGATGATCAGCCCGAGGGCGAGGGAACCAGCGCCCATGAGCACGAAGTTGGCGAGTGCGCGCCAGCGGCTGCGCGGGTCGGGCAGCGCCCTGAACTGGTCGCGGTGGCGCAGCAACGGGGCGAGCAGGGCGAGCGAGATGGCCGCCCCGACGAGGGAGTGACGGTACGTGAACTGCGCCAGCGCGCCGGCCGGCAGCAGCACCACGGCCGCCCGCCAGGCCCGGCGCTTGTGCCGCCTGAGGCCGTGGGCTAGCAGCAGCAACAGCACGCCGGTGCTGAGCGAGAGCGCGGCCGCGAACGGGCCGAGCGCACCGGGCAGGACCTCGGCCATGGTGTGCATACGGCTGTGCCGGAAGCGCGGGAAGACGCCGGCGGCGACGTCCAGAAGGCCCACGAGCGCGCAGGCTCTGGCGACGAGGACGGGGACGGCCTCGGGGCGCGGTCCGTGCAGTGCACGCCGCAACCGTGTTGATCGGATCGGAACCCCGCCCGACATTTCCTCATCTGTCCTGACAGACATCGCATCCCATGGTTCTGCGAGTGACTCTGGATCCGGAGCTCCGATTCGGGCATCCGGCGACATTGCGCCCTCTAGGACGGTGTCTCGGGAGGAGAGGTTCACTCACCTCCTCAAAGCCGTTTCAAAGGCCGAGGAAAGCGAAAGCAAGCAATGGGTCTCACGAGCAACAACACGCTGGTGGCAGCGGTCTTGGCCGCCATGGCGCTGTTCGCCGGCACGGTGTGGCTCTGGCCACGACTGGCGCGCCGCGGCTGGCGGTCCGTCGGCGGCCGCATCGGGCTGCTGCTCGCGACGCAGTTCATGCTCTTCGTCTCGGCGGGTCTCGCCGCCAACCATGCCTTCGGCTTCTACGCCTCCTGGGCCGACCTGTTCGGCCAGGAGACCGACCAGGGCGTGGTGGTCGACCACACCCCGGGCATCCGGTCGAGCGGGCCTCTGAAGGTGACCGAGATCGGGGACGTGCCCGGCAGGGGCGGCTTTCGGCCGTCGTCGGTCGGGCAGATACAGAAGGTCGACATCGTCGGCCCCACGAGCCACATCGCCAGTCCCGCGTACGTCTATCTGCCGCCGGAGTATTTCCAGGCGCGCTATCAAAAGCGCACCTTCCCGGCCGCCGTCGTGCTCACCGGTTATCCGGGCACCGCGAGAGCGCTGGTGGACAAACTCCACTTTCCGCGCACGGCTCTGGAACTCGCCAAGGACGGCCGTATGCAGCCGATGATCCTGGTGATGCTGCGACCGACGGTGGCGCCGCCGCGCGACACCGAGTGCGCGGACGTTCCGGACGGTCCGCAGACCGAGTCGTTCTTCGCGAAGGACCTTCCCGAAGCGGTGACCGCGCACTACCGGGTGGGCAGGGAACCGGGGAGCTGGGGCATCATCGGGGACTCCACGGGCGGCTACTGCGCGCTCAAGCTCGCCATGCACCACCCCAAGGTGTACGGCGCGGGGGCGGGCCTGTCCCCGTACTACAAGGCGCCCGTCGACCCCACCACGGGCGACCTGTTCCACGGTGACAGGACGCTGCGCGGCCGGGCCGACCTGTGGTGGTGCCTCAAGCACCTGCCCGCCCCCGACACCTCACTGCTCGTCACCAGCAGCAAGGTGGGCGAGGCGAACTACAAGGACACGCTGAAGTTCATCGAGCGGGTGAAGGCGACGGAAACGACCCGGATCTCGTCGATCATCCTCGAAAGCGGCGGGCACAACTTCAACACCTGGCGGCGCGAGATCCCGGCGACCTTGGAGTGGGTCAGTGAGCGGCTGAGTGGCCGGTCGGCGAGCGACGAGTGAGCGATGAGTGATCAATAGGCGGAATTCGGTGGCTCCTCGGATTCCTGATGTCGTGTGAAGACCGCGGGGTGGCGGTGTTTTTACGGGGCGGGGCACCATGGTTCGCCTACTCGCGGTAAGTTTCTGGCCATGCCACGTGGACGTCACCGCCATTCCCCGCCTCTGCACAGGCTGCTGCCTCCGTCGGCGATCGCAGGCGTCTCCCTCGTCTGCGCCTTCGGCCCCTGGGTGTTCTCGCAACAGGCCGTGCTGCGCGTCATAGCCGCGTTCGCCGCGGCGGTCGCGGTCGTCGGGGCGGCCGTCATGCGCCGTTGGGACGCGCAGGCGGGCAAGCAGGTCGCCGACCTCACGCGCGCGCGTGCGAGCGACGAGTGGCGGCACGAGGAGCGGATCGCCGAACTCGAGACCGACCTCGAGGAGTCGCGGGAGCTGCGCGTCAAGCTGGAGCAGCGGCTGCGGGCCAAGCGCGCGGAGCTGGCGGGCCTGCGCAACGAACACGCGGCGCTGCTGCGGCGGTACGCCACGGCGGAGACCGAGCGGGCGAGCGCCCTGGAGGGCCGCCGGCTGCTGGAGATAGAGGCCGCCCCGGCACGTGCGCTGCCGCCGGCGGAGCGGGCCGACGCGCAGACCGTGGCGGTGGCTGCCGAGGACGGGCCCGAGACGGAAGCTTCGGATGCCGTGGAGGCCGCGGACGGGGCGGAGGCTTCGGAGGCCTTGGACGCCGTGGACGCTTCCGAGGAGAAGCCGGAGCGGCCCGCGATCTTCTCCCCGGAGGGCTCCCGGCTGTTCCTGCGGGCGAACGAGGCACTGAGGCGGCTCGACGAGGGCGGCGACGGCGCCGTCGGGACGAAGGCCAAGGACGACGCCGATCCCGAGGTCGACAAGGGTCGGTCGGTGAACGCCGGTTCCGCCGCGGCGGAACCCGCCGGCACCGAGGCGGAGGCCGCGCAGGAGGACGAGGCGCGGGGGAAGCCCGAGGCGGCCGACGTGCATGAGCGTGCGGCCGCCACCACCACGGCGAGAGCCGCCGCCCAGCCGCAGCAGCGGCCCGCCGGGCACTTCATAGCGCCGACCGCCGTGGCGGTCGCACCCGCGGCTCCCGTGCGACGCCCGCGGGTCGAGGGCGGGTTCGACTTCTTCGGCACCAAGTCGGGGGCCTCGCGGGACGCCCTGGAGGCCGTGCAGAACGAGGACCTCGCCGACGTCGTCGGCCAGGAGGCCCTCGCCCTGCACAAGGCCGAGGCGGAGGCGGAGTTCAAGCCGGCCGGCGAGGAGTCGCGGGGCATCGGCCAGGTCATCGACCTGACGGCCCACGACGAGACGGAACAGATCGACGTACAGGGACTGCGCAGCGCGGTCTCCTGACGGACGTACAGATGCTCGCGGGGGCACGGTCAGACCATCCAGCGGTCGGGCCGTGCCCCTCTCCGTCCCGTCCGTGACCGCTCCGCCTGCGCCCCGAGCAGCTCCGCGGCCTCCTGGGCGTCCCGCAGGCGGGCCGTGACGGTCTTGTTGGCTCCCGTGTCCACGTGCACGTCGGCGACCCGCCAGAGCCGCTCCCAGGGCCCCTGCGTGAGCCGTACGCTCTGGACCTTCGCGTGCGGGACGAGCGACAGGCGCCGGCGCAGCAGCCCCTGACGGGAGGCGAACACCGCGTCCGTGACGGCGAGTCCGTAGCCGCGCCACCACAGCGGCACGCACCAGCGGGCCCGCCGCGGGGGCCGTGACAGCGCCTGCAGCGGGGGCACGGTCACCCCCGGCAGCACGCGCGCGACGACCGCCTCGGCGACCTCGCGCGGGGCGACCGGCACCAGCACGGAGTTGGACGACCCGGCGACGTCCAGCTCGACGCGCACCCAGCCGCGCCGCCGCCACAGCAGCGGCTCCACGATCCGTACGGTCTGCACGCGCCCCGGCGGCACCGTCTCGTGGGTGCGGTCCAGGAGGCCGTGGTCGATGCGCAGCCCGTCCGGGGACTCGCCCACCGTCCAGTCGTACTCGGTGACGAACCGCCCCACACTGCTCGCCCCCGCCGCGCCGAGCAGCGGTACGGCGGTCGCGAGGACCGTCCACAGGCTGTGGGTGGCCATCCACAGCAGCGACGGAACGACGAGGGTGGCGACCAGCGTGCCCCAGGTGGCGCCCGTCAGCACGACGGAGAGCGCGAGATCACGCGGCGGCGTACGCATCAGCTCGCGCGCCGGAGCCTCACCGACCTCGTGCGCGGTCTCGGGAGCGAACCCGGCGGCGCGCGCGAGGAGTTCCGCGCGCAGGTCCCGCGCCTCGCGCTCCCCGAGGAAGGCCAGCTCGTCCTTCTTGTCGGTGCCGACGACGTCCAGCCGGAGCTTGGCGACACCCGCCACGCGCGCGAGGAGCGGCTGGGTGACGTCGATCGCCTGGATCCGCTCCAGCCGGATGTGCGCGGTGCGCCGGAACAACAGGCCGGTCCTTATGCGCAGTTCGCTGTCGGTCACCGCGAAGTGGGTGAACCACCAGGTGAGAAAGCCGTACAGGGCGGCGGCCGGGACGATGACGGCGAGGGCGATCAGCAGGGTGGTGGTCGTCAGCCGGGTCAGCTGGCGCTGCGCCTGGTCGGGGTCGTGCACGGCCCACCCGATGACGACGGCGACCGGCGCCCACGCCCGCCTGAGCGGCGTTATGGGATGCAGCCGCCGCTCGGCGACGGGTTCCTGCCCCGGTTTCTCCGCTACGGCGTCGTCGACGCCCGGCGCTGTCACAGGCCTGCCGATCGGGCCTCGCCGAGTTCGGTGAGCCGGTCGCGCAGCCGCTCCGCCTCGGCCGGGACGAGGCCGGGGATGGTCGCGTCGGTCGCCGCGGCCGCCGTGTGCAGCTGGACGCTGGCCAGCCCGAAGTGCCGCTCCACCGGCCCGGAGGTGACCTCCACCAGCTGCATGCGGCCGTACGGCACGACGGTCTCCTCGCGCCACAGCACGCCCCGGCTGATCAGCAGGTCGTCGGCGCGCTCGGCGTAGCGCCAGGAGCGCCAGTTGCGGCCGAGCAGCACCCAGCCCCAGCCCATCAGGGCGAGCGGCAACAGCGCGAAGCCCGCCCACACGGGCCCGCACAACAGCCCGAGCAGCAGCCCCAGGGCCACCGCGAGCAGTCCCAGCCACACCACCAGCAACAGCCGCCGCATCCGCAGCAGCCCCCGCGGCAGCCCGGTCCACACCGGTTCGTCGCCGGCGACCTCAGTGTCGTGCCTGCTCCCCGTCTCCATGGGGCCAGCGTACGTAGGAGAGACTGTGTCCATGACTCCTACGACGGAGACCACGGTCGGCATCGGCGGCGCCGCGGAGAGCACCGACATGGTGCTGAACATCGGACCGCAGCACCCGTCCACCCACGGCGTTCTGCGCCTGAGGCTGGTCCTGGACGGCGAGCGCATCCTGAGCGCGGAGCCGGTGATCGGCTACATGCACCGCGGCGCGGAGAAGCTCTTCGAGGCGCGCGACTACCGCCAGATCATCATGCTCGCCAACCGCCACGACTGGCTGTCGGCCTTCTCCAACGAGCTGGGCGTGGTCCTCGCCGTGGAGCGCATGCTCGGCATGGAGGTCCCCACGCGCGCGGTGTGGACGCGCACGCTGCTCGCCGAGCTCAACCGGGTGCTGAACCACCTGATGTTCCTGGGCTCGTATCCGCTGGAGCTCGGCGGCATCACCCCGGTCTTCTACGCGTTCCGGGAGCGGGAGGTCCTCCAGAACGTCATGGAGGAGGTCTCCGGCGGCCGGATGCACTACATGTTCAACCGCGTCGGCGGCCTCAAGGAGGACCTTCCGGCCGGCTGGAGCACGCGCGCGCGTGCCGCGGTCTCCGCCGTGCGCTCGCGCATGGACCGCTTCGACGACCTGGTGCTCGGCAACGAGATCTTCCGGGGCCGCACCCGGGGCGTGGGCGTCCTCGCGCCCGAGGCCGTCCATGCGTACGGCGTCAGCGGGCCCGTAGCGCGCGCCTCGGGCGTCGACTTCGACCTGCGCCGCGACGAGCCCTACCTCGCCTACGGGGAGCTCCAGGACACCCTGAAGGTGGTGACCCGCGAGGAGGGCGACTGCCTCGCCCGCTTCGAGGTCCTTCTTGAGCAGACCCACAACGCCCTCGACCTCGCCGACGCCTGCCTCGACCGGCTCGCCGAGCTGCCGCCCGGGCCGATCAACCAGCGCCTCCCCAAGGTCCTCAAGGCGCCCGAGGGGCACACGTACGCGTGGACCGAGAACCCGCTCGGCATCAACGGCTACTACCTCGTCAGCAAGGGCGAGAAGACCCCGTACCGGCTGAAGCTGCGCTCCGCGTCGTACAACAACATCCAGGCGCTGGTCGAGCTGCTGCCGGGCACGCTGGTGGCGGACATGGTGGCGATCCTGGGCTCACTGTTCTTCGTGGTCGGGGACATCGACAAGTAGGTCCGCACCGGGCGTGCCCACTGGCTGGAGCAGCCAGCCGAAGTCGCCGAGCCCGCCCGCCGCGGTGAGCTCGGCAGCCTCTCCGGCGCGCGCGAGGGCGCGCACATACTCCGCGGGGTGCGTGGACGCCAGCGAGAGCGCGGGGCGTGTGCCCTCGATGCCCAGGGCGCGCAGGGCATCGCGCTGGGTCCGCACAAGCCCCCCGGGGAGCGCGCACGCGTCCAGCGCCACATGGGCCGTGAGGTCGCACGACCCGTCCGGTACGGGTGCCGTCTCGCGCCCCTCCCGGAAGCCGGTGAGCGTCCCTAAGAGGGGGCGCGAGGACGCCGTGTGGGCGTAGTCGACGGCGACCGCGAGCCCCCGCTCCACCGCGGCGACCGCCGACGCCCAAGCCTCGTCCCGGGGCAGGCCGATCTCGGCCCGCAGTCCCTCCTCGGCCGGCAGCGGCCACCACCGGTCCAGCCACTCGGCCTCCGCACCGGCCACGGGTTCCCCGAGACGCTCGCGGCCGTCGCGTCGTACGAGCACCCGTCGCGGTACGCCCGAGGAGTCCGTCTCGGCGATCTCCACGGGTACGTTGTCCAGCCATTCGTTGGCGAACAGCAGCCCCGTGATGTTCTTCGGAGGCTCGGACAGCCACTCGATCCGGTGATCGAGGGCGGCCGGGCGGTCGGCGACCTCGACGGCGTACACACGCGTGCGTGCGGTCACCTCGGCGGGCAGCGCGGCGAGGACGCCGGTGGCCAACTCGCCCCGCCCCGCGGCCATGTCGACGAAGTCGAGCCGGGCGGGCCGGCCCAACGCCTCGTCGAGGCGGCACAGCAGCCGGGCCACGGCCCGTGCGAACAACGGGGAGGCGTGCACGGACGTACGGAAGTGTCCGGCGGGCCCCTCCGGCCTGCGATAGAAGCCGTCCGGGCCGTAGAGCGCGGCCTCGGTGGCGGCGCGCCAGCCGGTCCAGCCGCCCGTCGTGTCATCGGTCACGTCGTCAGGCTAGGCGCACCGGGGAACGGGGCCTCCACCTTGGGGAGTACGCGCGAGCGGTACGGATCGGTCCTCCGGTTGACCCCTGCACACATCCCGCTTCCCTACGCTGGGTTACGTGCAACGCCTCTATGACTTCCTCCGCAGGCACCCGACAGGGGTCGACGTCTTCTGGGCCGTCTTCCTGCTCGGGATCTCGCTCGCGAGCGAAACCACCCGTGGGGAGTCCCGGGGGACCGAGTCCCCCCTGGCGATCATTCCGATCGTCCTGCTGCTGTGCCTGGTGACAGCGCTGCGCAGACGTATGCCGGAGCGGATGCTGCTGCTGGCCATCGGGCTCGGTCTCGCGCAGGTCGTCCTGGACGTGCAGACCACGCCCGCCGACTTCGCCTTCCTGGTGATCGTCTACACCGTGGCCGCCACGGGCACCCGCTGGGCCTCCCGGCTGGCGCTGACCGTCGGCCTGTGCGCCGCTCCCGTGGCGCAGATGCGCTGGTGGAACGACAACACCAGCGGCCTCGGCAATGTCGCCCTCATGATCTTCCAGGCCGTGCCCTTCGCCCTGGCCTGGGTCCTCGGCGACTCGATCCGCACCCGCCGCGCCTACTTCGCGCAGCTCGAGGAGCGCAACGCCCGCCTGGAGAAGGAGCGCGAGGCGCAGGCCAAGGTCGCCGTCGCCGCCGAGCGCGCCCGGATCGCCCGCGAACTGCACGACGTCGTCGCGCACAACGTCTCCGTCATGGTCGTCCAGGCCGACGGCGCCGCCTATGTCCTCGACGCCGCGCCCGACCAGGCCAAGAAGGCCCTGGAGACCATCTCCTCGACCGGCCGCCAGGCGCTCGCCGAGATGCGCCGCCTGCTGGGCGTGCTGCGCACCGGCGAGCACCAGGAGGGCGGCGAATACGTCCCGCAGCCCGACGTCGAGCAGATCGAGGACCTCGTCGAGCAGTGCCGCGGCTCCGGGCTCCCCGTCGACTTCAAGATCGAGGGCACCCCGCGTCCGCTGCCCAGCGGCGTCGAGCTCACCGCGTACCGCATCGTGCAGGAGGCGCTCACCAACACGCGCAAGCACGGCGGCCCGAACGCGGGCGCGAGCGTGCGCCTGGTCTACTTCGACGACGGTCTCGGCCTGCTCGTCGAGGACGACGGCAAGGGCGCCCCGCACGAGCTGTACGAGGAGGGCGGCGCCGATGGAGCCGGCCACGGCCTGATCGGCATGCGCGAGCGCGTCGGCATGGTCGGCGGCACCCTGGACGCGGGCCCCCGCCCCGGCGGAGGATTCCGCATCAGTGCGCTCCTGCCGCTCAAACCAGCGCACTGACACCGACGCACGCCCCCTGGTGACACCTGTCACGCCCCCTGGCGACCCGCCGAACGACCCCGAGAAAACGGAAGAGGCCCGATGACGATCCGCGTGATGCTCGTCGACGACCAGGTGCTGCTGCGCACCGGGTTCCGGATGGTGCTCGCAGCCCAGCCGGACATGGAGGTCGTCGCGGAGGCGGGCGACGGCGTGGAGGCCCTCCAGGTGCTGCGCGCGACCGCCGTGGACGTGGTCCTGATGGATGTGCGCATGCCCAAGCTCGACGGTGTGGAGGCCACCCGCCGCATCTGCTCGGAGCCCGACCCGCCGAAGGTGCTGATCCTGACCACCTTCGACCTCGACGAGTACGCCTTCTCCGGGCTGAAGGCGGGCGCCTCCGGCTTCATGCTCAAGGACGTGCCCCCGGGCGAACTGCTCACCGCGATCCGCTCGGTGCACAGCGGCGACGCCGTGGTCGCCCCCTCGACGACCCGGCGCCTGCTCGACAGGTTCGCGCCCATGCTGCCCACCACCGGCAAGGAGCCCCAGCACAAGGAGCTCGAGCGGCTCACCGGCCGCGAACGCGAGGTCATGATGCTCGTCGCGCAGGGGCTGTCCAACGGCGAGATCGCGGCCCGGCTGGTGCTGTCGGAGGCGACGGTGAAGACGCATGTCGGCCGCATCCTGACCAAGCTCGGCCTCAGGGACCGGGTGCAGGTGGTGGTCCTCGCCTACGAGACGGGGCTGGTGCGCGCGGGCGGCCAGGCCTGAGACACAGCCCGCACACCGGCTGCCGACTCCCTAGCGGCCGACCTCCTGGCCGCCGACTCCCTGGCTGCCAACCTCCCGCAGCCGGGCGACGAAGTCGGCGGCCGCCGCCTTCACATCGGCCGCCGTCCACTCCAGGGCGGCGGCACGGACGTAGACCTCGGTCATGGACAGGCCCGGGGCCTTAGCGTCCCAGGGCTGGACGAACAGGGCCGTCCCCGTCTCCTCCGACTGCCGGATCGCCGCCTCGGAGAGCTCGTCGACGCCGTATGGCAACCAGACCTGGAAGTCGAACGTGTGCGGCACCTCGGGGTGGACCCGCGCCCACGGCACCCCGGCCTCCGCGAACCCCTCGCGCAGCGCGGCGGCCACCACGCGCGCGTGGGTCACGTACTCGGGCAGGCGGGGCAGTTCGTGTTCCAGGCCGGCGAGGGCCGACAGGGCGGTCGGGAACTGCTGGAAGACCGCGCCTCCGTAGCGGTGCCGCCAGGTCTTCGCCTCCTCGACCAGGGCTCTCGGGCCGGCGAGGGCGGCTCCGCCGAAGGCATGGAAGGACTTGTAGAACGACACGTAGACGCTGTCCGCGAGGTCCGCGATCTCGGCCAGGGGGCGGCCGAAGTGGGCGGTGGTCTCCCACAGGCGTGCCCCGTCGAAGTGCACCACCGCGTCCCGCTCCCGTGCCGCCTCCACGACCTCGGTGAGCTCCTCCCAGGTGGGCAGCACGAAACCGGCGTCCCTCAGGGGCAGTTCCAGCATCAGCGCCCCGAAGGGCTCCTCGAAGCCGCGTATCTCGTCGGCCGTGGGCTGCCTCGGTTCGCTCGTCACACGGACCGGGCGCAGACCGGAGACCTCCCTGAAGGCGTCGCGCTCGTGCACCTCGGGGTGGGCCAGGGCGTGCAGGGCGACGGTGGGGTTGCCGGTACGGCCCGCCCAGCAGCGCAGCGCCACCTGCTGTGCCATCGTGCCGGTCGGGAAGAAGGCGGCAGCCTCCTTGCCGAGGAGTCCTGCGACCTTCTCCTCCAGGGCCTCGACGATGCCGTTGCCGTAGAGGTCACCCGGCTCGTCCAGGTCGTAGAGCGTGTGCGCCTCGTCGAGCAGTGCCAGGCGCTCGCGAAGGGGCGCGAGCAGTCCCAGACGCGCCAGTGTGCGCCCTGCGCTGTGGTAGGCACTGATGCGCCGTGCGCGGCGGCGCACGAGCCGTTCCTCCTCCGTGAGCCGCTCCGAACGGGCCTCGTCCGCCGCCTGCTCCGCGCTCTGCTCCGCTGTGTCACCCATGCGCGGATCATCTCGTGCGCCCCGGACGCGGGCACCCGGATTTCCGCGCACCCCGGCCCACACGGAAACCCACAGCCTGTGGACAACCGGACGCCCCTCGAACCGATCGCGTTAACATGACGAGAAATCGTCCGGTACCCAGATGCGGACTGGAACGGGAAGGCCGCCGTCGCGTGACTACAGTCCAACAGCCAGACAGCAAGGACCGCCGCCCCGCGCGGCTCACCGTCGGCGTCGTCGGCGCCGGCCGGGTGGGGCCGACGCTCGCCGCGTCCCTCCAGCTCGCCGGACACCGTCCGGTGGCCGTCTCCGGAGTCTCCGACGCCTCCAGGCGGCGGGCCGCGCTCATGCTCCCGGACGTCCCGCTGGTCACCCCCGCGGACGTCCTGCAGCGCGCCGACCTGGTGCTGCTCACCGTCCCCGACGACACCCTGCCCGGTCTCGTCGAGGGCCTCGCCGAGACCGGTGCGGTACGGCCGGGGCAGCTGCTCGTGCACACCTCCGGGCGTTACGGCGCGAAAGTCCTGGACCCCGCCCTGCGCGCGGGAGCGCTGCCGCTGGCCCTGCACCCGGCGATGACCTTCACGGGCACCCCCGTGGACGTCCAGCGCCTCGCGGGCTGCTCCTTCGGCGTCACCGCCCCCGAGGAACTGCGGCTGGCCGCCGAGGCCCTCGTCATCGAGATGGGCGGCGAGCCCGAGTGGATCGCCGAGGAGATGCGCCCGCTCTACCACGCGGCCCTCGCCCTCGGCGCCAACCACCTGGTCACGCTGGTCGCCCAGGCCATGGAGCTGCTGCGCTCGGCCGGTGTCGAGGCACCCGACCGGATGCTCGGCCCGCTGCTCGGCGCCGCCCTCGACAACGCCCTGCGCTCCGGTGACGCGGCCCTGACCGGACCCGTCGCGCGCGGGGACGCCGGCACCGTCGCCGCGCACATCACGGAACTGCGCAAGCACGCCCCGCAGACCGTCGCCGGGTATCTGGCGATGGCCCGCGCGACCGCCGACCGGGCGCTCGCCCACGGCCTGCTGAAGCCGGAGCTCGCCGAGGACCTCCTCGGGGTACTCGCCACCGGGACCAACGGCGCCGAGGGAGACACCCGATGACCACGACCCTGCTGCGCACCGCCGGTGAACTGCACGCACGCACGCGCGTGGGGCGCCGGGCCGTGGTGATGACCATGGGCGCCCTGCACGAGGGCCACGCCACGCTGATCCGCACCGCGCGCGAGATCGCCGAACCGGACGGCGAGGTCGTCGTCACGGTCTTCGTGAACCCCCTCCAGTTCGGCGCGGGCGAGGACCTCGACCGCTACCCGCGCACCCTGGACGCCGACCTCAAGATCGCCGAGGACGCCGGCGCGGACGCCGTCTTCGCGCCCTCCGTCGACGAGGTCTACCCCGGCGGCGAGCCCCAGGTGCGCATCAGCGCGGGCCCGATGGGGGAGCGCCTGGAGGGCGCCTCACGCCCCGGCCACTTCGACGGCATGCTCACCGTCGTCGCCAAACTGCTCCACCTCACCCGCCCCGACATCGCCCTCTACGGCCAGAAGGACGCCCAGCAGCTCGCCCTGATCCGGCGGATGGTGCGCGACCTGAACTTCGGCGTCGAGATCGTCGGCGTGCCCACCGTGCGCGAGGACGACGGCCTGGCCCTCTCCAGCCGCAACCGCTACCTCGGCCCGCAGGAACGGCGCACGGCACTCGCGCTCTCCCGCGCCCTGTTCGCCGGCCGCGACCGGCACGCGGCACAGGAGGCGCTGCGCGCCCGGGCCCGCGAAGTGCCCGCCACACACGCGCGTGCCGAGGCCCTGAGCGCCCTCGGCGAGTCCCGCGCGGCCGCCGACGCGCACGCGGTCGCGAAGGCCCTGCCGGGAGCCCCCTCGTCCGTCCGCGCGGCCGCCCGCCTGATCCTCGACGACGCCGCGCGCCAGGACCCGCCACTCGCCCTGGACTACCTCGCGCTCGTCGACCCCTCCGACTTCACCGAGATCGAGGACGACTTCACCGGCGAGGCCGTCCTCGCCGTCGCCGCCCGGGTGGGGACGACCCGGCTGATCGACAACATCCCCCTGACCTTCGGAGCCGCCTCGTGACCAGCACAGGCATACGACTGCACGCCCCCGCCCCCGGGTGGTCCATCGACGCGGACGTCGTGGTCGTCGGCTCCGGCGTCGCCGGCCTCACCGCGGCCCTGCGCTGCGAGGCCGAGGGCCTGCGGACCGTCGTCGTCACCAAGGCCCGCCTGGACGACGGCTCCACCCGCTGGGCGCAGGGCGGCATCGCCGCGGCCCTCGGCGAGGGCGACACCCCCGAACAGCACCTGGACGACACGCTGGTCGCGGGCGTGGGCCTGTGCGACGAGGAGGCCGTCCGCATCCTCGTCACCGAGGGACCCGACGCCGTACGCCGCCTGATCGAGACCGGCGCGCACTTCGACGAGTCCGAGGCGGGCGACCTCGAGCTCACCCGCGAGGGCGGCCACCACCGCCGCCGCATCGCGCACGCTGGCGGTGACGCCACCGGCGCGGAGATCTCCCGGGCACTCGTCGAGGCCGTACGCGCGCGGGGACTGCGCACGATCGAGAACGCGCTCGTGCTCGACCTGCTGACCGACGCCGACGGCCGCACGGCGGGCGTCACCCTGCACGTCATGGGCGAGGGGCAGCACGACGGCGTGGGTGCCGTGCACGCCCCCGCGGTCGTCCTCGCGACCGGCGGCATGGGACAGGTGTTCTCCGCGACCACCAACCCGTCCGTGTCCACGGGCGACGGCGTCGCGCTCGCCCTGCGCGCGGGCGCCGAGGTCAGCGACCTGGAGTTCGTGCAGTTCCACCCCACCGTGCTGTTCCTCGGCCCGGACGCCGAGGGACAGCAGCCGCTCGTCTCCGAGGCCGTGCGCGGCGAGGGCGCCCACCTGGTCGACGCCGACGGCGTGCGCTTCATGACCGGGCAGCACGAACTGGCCGAGCTGGCGCCCCGCGACATCGTCGCCAAGGGCATCACGCGGCGCATGCAGGAGCAGGACGCCGAGCACATGTTCCTCGACGCCCGGCATTTCGGCGCCGACATGTGGGAGCACCGCTTCCCGACGATCCTCGCCGCCTGCCGCGCCCACGGCATCGACCCGGTCACCGAGCCCATCCCGATCGCACCGGCCGCCCACTACGCCTCCGGCGGCGTGCGCACCGACTCCCGGGGCCGTACGACCGTCCCGGGCCTGTACGCGTGCGGCGAGGTCGCCTGCACCGGTGTGCACGGCGCGAACCGGCTGGCCTCCAACTCCCTCCTCGAGGGCCTGGTCTACGCCGAGCGCATCGCCGCCGACATCACGGGGAGCCGCGCCGGCCTCCACGCGCGTGTGCCCGCCCCGGTCGAGCGGTCCGAGAGGCCCGCGCACCCGCTGCTCGCCCCCGAGACGCGGTTCGCGATCCAGCGGATCATGACCCGGGGCGCGGGCGTCCTGCGCTCCGCCGAGTCCCTCGCCACGGCGGCCGACCAGTTGCAGCGGCTGCACACCGACGCCCGCGACGCCCTCGCCGAGAACGGCAAGACGGCCGAGCCCGGCGTCGACACCTGGGAGGCCACCAACCTCCTGTGCGTGGCCCGTGTCCTGACCGCCGCGGCCCTGCAGCGCGAGGAGACGCGCGGCTGCCACTGGCGCGAGGACAAGCCGGACCGGGACGACACGGCATGGCGCCGCCACATCGTCGTACAGCTGAATCCGGACCGGACCCTCGCCGTACGCACCACCGATACCGCAGACTTCCCCCCGACCCGGCAGCACCCTCAGGAGCAGTGACACCAGTGAGCACCGACGACCTTCCCCTCGCCCCGTCCGGCGGCTGCGGCGACGGCTGTGCCTGTGGCACCGCCGACGGCGGCGACGAGGAATACCTGGAGTGCGGGCTCGACCCCGCGCTCGCGCAGCTCCTGGCCGACGCCGGGCTCGACCCGGTGGAGGTCGAGGACATCGCCAACGTCGCCATCCAGGAGGACCTCGCCCACGGCGTGGACGTGACGACTGTCGCGACCATCCCCGAGGACGCCGTCGCCACCGCCGACTTCGTCGCCCGCGAGGCGGGCGTCGCGGCCGGCCTCCGGGTCGCCGAGGCGGTCGTCTCGGTGGTCTGCGAGGACGAGTTCGAGGTCGAGCGGCACGTCGAGGACGGCGACCGGGTGGAGGCCGGGCAGAAGCTCCTGTCGGTCACCACCCGCACGCGTGACCTCCTCACCGCCGAGCGCAGCGCCCTGAACCTGCTGTGCCGGCTCTCCGGCATCGCGACCGCCACACGCGCGTGGGCGGACGCCCTGGAGGGCACCAAGGCACGCGTGCGGGACACGCGCAAGACGACTCCCGGCCTCCGGTCGCTGGAGAAATTCGCGGTGCGGTGCGGCGGCGGGGTCAACCACCGGATGTCGCTGTCCGACGCGGCGCTGGTCAAGGACAACCACGTGGTCGCCGCCGGTGGCGTCGCGCAGGCCTTCAAGGCCGTCCGGGAGGCCTTCCCGGACGTGCCGATCGAGGTCGAGGTCGACACCCTGCACCAGCTGCGGGAGGTCGTGGACGCGGGCGCCGACCTGATCCTGCTGGACAACTTCACGCCCGGCGAGTGCGAGGAGGCGGTGGCGCTCGTGGACGGGCGGGCCGCGCTGGAGGCCTCCGGGCGGCTGACGCTGGCCAACGCGCGCGCGTACGCCGACACCGGCGTCGACTACCTCGCCGTCGGGGCGCTCACCCATTCCTCGCCGATCCTCGACATCGGTCTCGATCTGCGCGAGGCGGAGTAGTCGCGATGCTCCTCACGATCGACGTAGGCAACACGCACACCGTCCTCGGGCTGTTCGACGGCGAGGACATCGTCGAGCACTGGCGGATCTCCACGGACGCGCGCCGGACGGCGGACGAGCTGGCGGTCCTGCTGCAGGGCCTGATGGGCATGCATCCGCTCCTCGGGGACGAACTGGGCGACGGCATCGACGGGATCGCGATCTGCGCGACCGTGCCGTCCGTGCTGCACGAGCTGCGCGAGGTGACGCGCCGCTACTACGGCGACGTGCCGGCCGTGCTGGTCGAGCCGGGGGTCAAGACGGGGGTGCCGATCCTCACCGACAACCCCAAGGAGGTCGGCGCCGACCGGATCATCAACGCGGTGGCGGCCGTCGAACTGTTCGGCGGACCGGCCATCGTCGTGGACTTCGGTACGGCGACCACGTTCGACGCGGTGTCCGCGCGCGGGGAGTACGTCGGTGGGGTCATCGCGCCCGGTATCGAGATCTCCGTGGAGGCGCTCGGTGTGAAGGGGGCGCAGCTGCGGAAGATCGAGGTGGCCCGGCCCCGGAGCGTGATCGGGAAGAACACGGTCGAGGCGATGCAGTCCGGGATCGTGTACGGCTTCGCCGGGCAGGTCGACGGCGTGGTGGGCCGGATGGCCCGGGAGCTCGCGCAGGACCCGGACGAGGTGACGGTGATCGCCACGGGCGGGCTCGCGCCGATGGTGCTGGGGGAGTCGTCGGTGATCGACGAGCACGAACCCTGGCTGACCCTGGTGGGGCTGCGGCTGGTGTACGAGCGGAACGTGTCCCGCATGTGACTGCCCGGAGGCCCGGCTGCCCGGCTGTCCGGCGGCCCCGTTTCTCGGCCGCCGCACGTCCGGGCGGGTGGCCTCCTCACGCCACACCCGTCCGCTATGACGAGTTTGTCTGATTAGCGCGTACTGTCGCCGCATGCCCACGCCATACGGATCCCGCGGCGGCATGGCGTTCGGCGTGGAGGAGCTGCGTGTGCTCCGCCGCGCTCTCGCCCTCGCCCTACACCCCGCCCCTGCCTCGGCCGAGGACATCAAGGACTGCCACCGCCTCGCCGGGTCCCTCGACGAGGCGGTGCGCGAGGGGGCCCGGCTGCGTGCCTTCCTGGTGGCCGACCTCGCCCGGTACCGCGCCGCACTGCCCGGCACCGCCGCCGGTTACCTCACCCTGCTGGAGGAGGCACTGGGCGCCGGGTACCGGCCCGACCCCGACGATCTCGCCGCCCTGCGGGCGCTGCGCGGCAACCCCGTCGCGGCGGCACTGCTGATCCGCTGCCAGATGCTGGCCGAACGGGACGTACGAGCCCGTCTCGCGGGCACCACGAGCACCCGGCGCACTGCGGTGGCCCCGGTGGTCCCCGCCTCCCGTACGCGCCTCCTGGCGCTGCCCGGGGGCCTGGCCGCAGGCCATTCCGGCGGCGTCCCTCGTGGGGGCGTCCTGGGCGGTCCGGCGGAACAGGACGCGAAGGAGCCGCAGCGCGCACCGCGGAAGGAGCCGGCCAAGCACCCGGTGAAGCCCGCGGAGAAACCGGCCCCCGCCGCCCCGAAGCCCTCCCGCCCCATCCCCACGCCGGGCGAGGTCTTCCCGCGCCGCAAGCCGGCCCAGCCCCCGTCGAACCCGCCGCAGCACCTGGCCGCGGGCTGACACGGCACAGTCCGCACCCCGCCCGAGATGTCCGTGCGTGCGTGGCTACCCTGGACGCATGGACTATGTCTCCGCGCTCGTGCCCCCGGTCGTCATGGCCGTGTTCTTCATCGGCCTGATCCGGGTGATCGTGAAGACCCAGGGCGGGGCCAACAAGGCCAAGGAGGACGCGGCCGTCGACGCAGCGCTCGCGCGCGCGGAGGCTACCAAGCAGGCCGACTGACCGGCCGCGCCCTCATCGGCGTACGACTCTCCGAGCCACCGTGTTTTCGGAGTCGTACGCCCTTTTTGTTGCTGTTTGACGTCGAAAGAGCACGTCCGTCACGCCGAAAGCCGGATCTCCCACTATTGTGCTGAGCTGTGCCTCGCCCATTGGGAGAACTCGAAGACGCGGTCATGACGCGGGTGTGGAAGTGGAACCGCCCGGTCACCGTTCGAGAAGTCCTGGAAGACCTTCGGCAGGAACGGTCCATCGCCTACACCACGGTGATGACCGTTTTGGACAATCTCCATCAGAAGGGCTGGGTGCGCCGTGAGGCGGAAGGCCGGGCCTATCGATATGAGGCGGTCTCCACACGGGCCGCCTACGCCGCCGCACTGATGAACGACGCCTGGTCCCAGAGTGACAACCCCGCCGCCGCTCTCGTCGCCTTCTTCGGGATGATGAGCGAGGAACAGCGACTGGCACTGCAGGACGCTGTACGGATGGTCGAGGGGCCGTCCATGGAGAACCCCGACTCGGCATCGCGGGACGGCGGGCGATAGCGTCCGCTCATGTCCGCGAAGAGTCCCTCCGCCGAGAACCCCGAAGTCACCGCAAAAGCCATCACGGTCCGGCGGGCCCGCACCAGCGATGTCGCCGGCATCCGTGGTCTCCTCGACACCTACGTCCGCGACCGCATCCTGCTCGACAAAGCGACGGTGACGCTTTACGAGGACATCCAGGAGTTCTGGGTCGCCGAGCGCGACGACAACGCCGAGCTGGTCGGCTTCGGCGCCCTGCATGTCATGTGGGAAGACCTCGCGGAAGTGCGCACTCTCGCCGTGAAGCCCGGGCTGAAGGGTGCCGGCGTCGGGCATCAGTTGCTGGAGAAGTTGTTGGAGACGGCCCGCTGGCTGGGTGTTCGCCGCGTTTTCTGTCTCACCTTCGAAGTGGACTTCTTCGGCAAGCACGGCTTCGTCGAGATCGGTGAGACACCCGTTGACACCGATGTCTACGCGGAGCTGCTGCGTTCCTATGACGAAGGCGTGGCAGAGTTCCTCGGTCTCGAACGAGTGAAACCGAACACCTTGGGCAACAGTCGGATGCTTCTGCATCTGTGATCGCCAGGGATTCGGGCGCTCGGTCCTGCCCAGGTTCCCTATGTCCGAAACGCGCATGTTTCCGGACGGGGAGGTCCCAGTCGGTCTCTCCCGGGGGTTTGTGTTTTTCAGGCAAAAGCGGTTTGCTTTCCGACGTACTGCAGTACTGCATATAACAGGGGACGGCGAAACGGCGGACGCCGCAGACCCCCGGCCCTCAAGTATTGGATGAAAGGAAATCCGGTGGCACAGAAGGTTCAGGTCCTTCTTGTCGATGACATCGACGGCGGCGAGGCGGACGAGACCGTCACGTTCGCGTTGGACGGCAAGACGTACGAGATCGATCTCACGACCGCCAATGCGGACAAGCTTCGTGGCCTTCTCGACCCGTACGTGAAGGGCGGTCGCCGCACCGGAGGCCGTGCTTCGGGCGGGCGCGGAAAGACGCGGGCCGCTTCCGGCGGCAGCCAGGACACCGCTCAGATCCGCGCCTGGGCCAAGGAAAACGGTTACGAGGTCAATGACCGCGGCCGTGTTCCGGCGAGCATTCGCGAGGCTTACGAGAAGGCCAACGCCTGATCGAAAGGTCCATGAAGGCCGGGGCCGCGAAGGCTTATGCCCGAGCGCGCCGCAGCCGCAGCCGGTGGCACTGGGTCGCCACCGTGTTCACGACGCGTACGAGATCGGGGGCGCCCCCAACGCGCCCCAGCGCCGACATGGTCGGCAGCGAGGCCTCGACCTCGCACCCAGGCTCGGGGGGCCGCAGCCATACGGCGGCCCCCTGCAGGGCGCCCGGGCGCCCCGGGGCGTGAGGCCGCAGGCCTCCGGTGACCCCGCTCGCCTCCGTCGGTGACGGCCGGGGTACGAATCCGCCCGGCTCCGGGAGTGAGGGCGGGGCAAGAGATGCGACCGCGCCGGGCCCCGGACGCGCGGGCCGCCCCGACGGCACCTCCCCGGGCGTGCCCACCGCGGGCTCCGGCGGACGCGGTGCCCGCATCACGCAGCCACTGCCCAGCGCCCGCAGGTCGAGCGCCAGCGTGCCCCACTCCAGCCAGTCCAGCAGGCCCGGCAGCTCCTCCGCGCTGCCCGCCGCCACCAGGAGCCGCATGCGGTCGCCCCACAGCGCCACCGGAGAGGCCTCGGTGAGATGGCGCAGGGCCGCGCGACCCGCCTGCTCCGGAACGTCCAGGACGTCGAAGCGCAGCCCCAGAAGCAGTCGTACCGGAGATTCGGGGGCGCTCGCGGGCACGGTGGGCCAGCCCAGTTCGTTCTCGTACCAGCGGCGGACCGGATCGTCGCCGGAGGTTGCCCCGTCGAGCGGTCGTCGGGGGAGCGGGACCGCGGTGAGATCCGCGGCCGGAGGGAGGTGGCTGGCGACCATGCCGAGTGCAACCGCCGGAAAGGCGCGAGAGTTACGCTGGGTGTACCGGCGTGCGCGAAGAGTGGCTGAAAAGGGGGCGTGCGGGGGTGCGGAGTGGCACAAGGTTGTTCGCCCGTAGCGGAGGGACGGGGGGCGTACGGCATGGAGTGTCGGTCCGAGCGGGTAAGACATCCCTAGTGGGAGGGGGCGACACGCAGGAGAGGGCCGTCTCACGTTCGCCATCGGCGTACTGGCGACTGGGGTAACTGCCTGGCCTGCGGGAACATCGTCTCGCACCATCGGGTTGGAGCAGATGTCGGCGTTCGGGGTCAGGAGGCCATCGACGGTGTCGGCAGTTGGAATGAGCGGTCCCCGCTTGCGGGACTAAGCTGCGGAAGGACAGGGAGGGGAAGTTCCCCCCACTGCCTGACCGCTCTGAGGAGCGATTAACGATGTTCGAGAGGTTCACCGACCGCGCGCGGCGGGTTGTCGTCCTGGCTCAGGAAGAAGCCCGGATGCTCAACCACAACTACATCGGCACCGAGCACATCCTCCTGGGCCTGATCCACGAGGGTGAGGGTGTCGCCGCCAAGGCCCTTGAGAGCCTCGGGATTTCGCTCGAGGCGGTCCGCCAGCAGGTGGAGGAGATCATCGGGCAGGGCCAGCAGGCCCCGTCCGGGCACATCCCCTTCACCCCCCGTGCCAAGAAGGTCCTGGAGCTGTCGCTCCGCGAGGCCCTTCAGCTGGGCCACAACTACATCGGCACGGAGCACATCCTGCTCGGCCTGATCCGTGAGGGCGAGGGCGTCGCCGCCCAGGTCCTGGTCAAGCTGGGCGCAGATCTCAACCGGGTGCGGCAGCAGGTCATCCAGCTGCTCTCCGGTTACCAGGGCAAGGAGACCGCCACCGCCGGCGGGCCTGCCGAGGGCACGCCCTCGACGTCCCTGGTCCTCGACCAGTTCGGCCGGAACCTCACCCAGGCCGCTCGTGAGTCCAAGCTCGACCCGGTCATCGGGCGCGAGAAGGAGATCGAGCGGGTCATGCAGGTGCTGTCCCGCCGTACCAAGAACAACCCGGTGCTGATCGGTGAGCCCGGCGTCGGCAAGACCGCCGTCGTCGAGGGCCTCGCCCAGGCCATCGTCAAGGGCGAGGTGCCCGAGACGCTGAAGGACAAGCACCTCTACACGCTCGACCTCGGCGCGCTGGTCGCCGGCTCCCGCTACCGCGGTGACTTCGAGGAGCGCCTGAAGAAGGTCCTCAAGGAGATCCGCACCCGCGGCGACATCATCCTGTTCATCGACGAACTGCACACGCTGGTCGGTGCGGGTGCCGCCGAGGGCGCCATCGACGCCGCTTCGATCCTGAAGCCGATGCTGGCCCGCGGTGAGCTGCAGACCATCGGTGCGACCACGCTGGACGAGTACCGCAAGCACCTGGAGAAGGACGCGGCCCTCGAGCGCCGCTTCCAGCCCATCCAGGTCGCGGAGCCGTCCCTGCCGCACACGATCGAGATCCTCAAGGGTCTGCGCGACCGGTACGAGGCCCACCACCGTGTCTCGATCACGGACGAGGCCCTCGTCCAGGCCGCCACCCTGGCCGACCGGTACATCTCGGACCGCTTCCTGCCGGACAAGGCGATCGACCTGATCGACGAGGCCGGTTCCCGGATGCGCATCCGCCGGATGACCGCGCCGCCGGACCTGCGCGAGTTCGACGAGAAGATCGCCGGTGTCCGCCGCGACAAGGAGTCCGCGATCGACTCGCAGGACTTCGAGAAGGCCGCCTCCCTCCGCGACAAGGAGAAGCAGCTCCTGGCCGCCAAGGCCAAGCGGGAGAAGGAGTGGAAGGCCGGCGACATGGACGTCGTCGCCGAGGTCGACGGCGAGCTGATCGCCGAGGTCCTCGCGACCGCCACCGGCATCCCGGTCTTCAAGCTGACCGAGGAGGAGTCCTCGCGTCTGCTGCGCATGGAGGACGAGCTCCACAAGCGGGTCATCGGCCAGGTCGACGCCGTCAAGGCGCTGTCGAAGGCGATCCGTCGTACGCGTGCGGGCCTCAAGGACCCGAAGCGTCCCGGTGGTTCGTTCATCTTCGCCGGCCCGTCCGGTGTCGGTAAGACCGAGCTGTCCAAGGCGCTCGCGGAGTTCCTCTTCGGTGACGAGGACGCGCTGATCTCCCTCGACATGTCGGAGTTCAGCGAGAAGCACACGGTCTCGCGGCTCTTCGGTTCGCCCCCCGGATACGTGGGCTACGAAGAGGGCGGCCAGCTGACGGAGAAGGTGCGGCGCAAGCCGTTCTCGGTGGTTCTCTTCGACGAGGTCGAGAAGGCTCACCCGGACATCTTCAACTCGCTGCTGCAGATCCTGGAGGACGGTCGTCTGACCGACTCCCAGGGCCGGGTCGTGGACTTCAAGAACACGGTCATCATCATGACGACCAACCTCGGCACCCGGGACATCTCCAAGGGCTTCAACCTGGGCTTCGCGGCCTCGGGTGACAAGAAGACCAACTACGAGCGCATGAAGAACAAGGTCTCGGACGAGCTCAAGCAGCACTTCCGGCCCGAGTTCCTCAACCGCGTGGACGACGTCGTCGTCTTCCCGCAGCTGACCCAGGCCGACATCCTCCAGATCGTCGACCTGATGATCGGCAAGGTGGACGAGCGTCTCCGGGACCGGGACATGGGCATCGAGCTCTCCCAGTCCGCCAAGGAGCTGCTGTCCACGAAGGGTTACGACCAGGTGCTGGGTGCGCGGCCGCTGCGTCGCACGATCCAGCGCGAGATCGAGGACACGCTCTCGGAGAAGATCCTCTTCGGTGAGCTGCGTCCCGGTCACATCGTGGTCGTCGACACGGAGGGCGAGGGTGAGACCAAGACCTTCACCTTCCGCGGCGAGGAGAAGTCGGCGCTGCCGGACGTCCCGCCGATCGAGCAGGCGGCCGGCGGTGCCGGGCCGAACCTGAGCAAGGAGGCGTAAGCCTCACGGCCGCAGGGCCGACAAGAGGGGCCGGTGCTCTGGGAGCACCGGCCCCTCTTGCGTTGTGTCAGGTCAGGACAACTGGCCGTTGTAGTCCGGGAGTTTGAAGGTCTTCTCGGCGTGGCCGCCCGACAGGTCGGTGGCGCTGTTGCCGATGTTCGCGATGATCGTGTAGCCCTTGTTCTCGATGTCGACGCGCTGGGCGGTCTTGTAGGCGGCCACGTCCTTGAAGAGGTCGATGAAGCCGCGGACGTAGAGGCCGCCGACCTGGTAGCCGACGTACTTGAGGTTGTAGTTGGTCGCCGAGGCGATGATGCCGGGGCGGGCGGTCACGAAGAACAGGGAGACGCCGTGCTCCTGGGCGTACTTCGCGGCCTCCATGACGGGCTTGTTGGCCGGCGAGGGGTAGCTGAAGCCGAAGTCCGTCTCCAGGGTGGTGTTGTCGATGTCGAAGACGATCGCCTGCTTCTCGCCGGGCTTGGTGGCCGCGATACGCGTCTTCAGGTAGGGCAGTGCCTGGTTCATCACGGCCTGGCAGTCGGACTGCCAGGTGGCGTAGTCGACGTCCGCGGCGGCGGCCGTGGCGGTCGTGGGGGCGCTTGCGGTGGCCGTCGCGGCCTCGGCGGGAACGGCCAGGGCGACGAGTGCGGCTGCGGAGACGGTGGTTACGGCTGCGCGGCGCGCCCAGGGGCGTCGGCTTCTCATTGTCGTGGGGGTCCTCTCACGTCCGTATGCCGTTGTCTGGTGCATGTTCGGGGACGAGGGTGGCGCGAGAGGAACCGTAGGGTTACCGGTTGGTAGGAAGCCAGAGACGTGCGTCACTTGGCGAGGCTTTTGCATTGAGGCCGCCGGTGACTTGCCGCACAGGCGATTTGTCCATTACTAGCCGGAATAGTGGAAGTTCCAGGGTCGGATTCAAGGAGATTCCGGTAAAGAAAGGGATTTTACGGATGTCCTTCTCGCCCCATTACTACATTCCGTCGTAGTTGCGCCGTTTGGGGGTATTCGGGCTCCGGGGTTACCAAGGGATGCGCCATCCGGTCGCCGTCGTGCGTCGGGTGGTTTCCCCTTGTCCCCGGCTTCATGAGGTTCCGAATGTTCCAGCGCGTCTCCCACCGCTCCTCCCGTACGTCCCTGCTCCGCACCCGTGTGGCCGTCATGGCCGCGTCCGTCGGGGCGTCGGCTGTGCTGGGGGCCGGAGTCGCCTCCGCCGCGTCCTCCTCGGCGTCCTGGGTCGACCCGGTGAAGAAGTACACGCTCAGCGCGAGCTACGCCCAGGCCGGCAGCATGTGGCACTCGACCCACAGCGGGCAGGACTTCGCGGTGCCGAGCGGTACGACCGTCGTCGCCGCACACGGCGGGACCGTCGTCAAGGCGGGTCCGGGCGGTGCCGGTGACGGTCCCGCCTACGGCAACGCCATCGTGATCAAGCACGGCAACCGGACGTACTCGCAGTACGCCCACCTGTCCCGGATCAAGGTCAAGGTCGGCCAGATAGTCAAGACCGGTCAGCGCATCGCCCTGTCCGGCAACACCGGCAACTCCAGCGGGCCGCACCTGCACTTCGAGATCCGCACGACCGCCAACTACGGCTCGGCCGTCGACCCGGTCGCCTTCCTGCGCGGCAAGGGAGTCAAGGTCTGAGCCTGACGGCGGACGCGGGATGTGTTCTGCCGGGGTCGGTGAGCGGGGCGGCTTGCGGGGGTGGGCGTTCTTCCCTCCGGGGCGAGGGCAGCCGAGGGGGCGGGGGGCGCCGCACGGGGGTTGGGCTGGCCCGGGGGTGGGTCGGGGCGGGAGCCGTTGAGGCTCAGGGGGGCGACTGCGGGTGTCGGCCCGTCGCGCTGTCCCCGACCGAACCGCGGCCGGCCGGTCCGGTTGCTCTCGGAGCGGACGGCGGGTGGTCGGGCCGTCGCGCTGCCTGCGGGCCGAACCGCGGAAGTCAGCTCATCGCGTCGCCTCGGCCCAACCGAGGGCCGGTCGGTCCGGTTGCTCTCGGAGCGGGCGGCGGGTGTCGGGCTCTCGTGGTGCCTGCGGGTCGAACCGTGGAAGTCGGCTCGTCGCGTCGCCTCGGCCCAACCGAGGGCCGGTCGGTCCGGTTGCTCTCGGAGCGGGCGGCGGGTGTCGGGCTCTCGTACTGGCCGCGGGTCGAACCGCGGAAGTCAGCTTGCCGCGTCGCCCTCGGCCGGACCGCAGGTCGGCCGGTCAGGTTGTCCTCGGAGCGGGCGGCGGGTGTCGGGCTCTCGTGGTGCCTGCGGGTCGAACCGTGGAAGCCGGGTCGTCGCGTCGCCCTCGGCCGAACCGTAGGCCGGTCGGTCCGGTTGTCCTCGGAGCGGACGGCGGGTGTCGGGCTCTCGTACTGCCCCGGGTCGAACCGCAGAAGTCAGCTTGCCGCGTCGCCCTCAGCCGAACCGTAGGTCGTTCAGTTCGCCCTCGGCCCGACCACGGGCGTCAGCCCCCCGCTCCTCTCGGGCTCCGACCGCGGGCGTCAGCCACTCTCGCCGCCGCCCTGAACCGCACCCCCTACCCCTCCCCGCTCCCCCCGTGCGCCCGTGTCACCAGGTCCGTCGCGACCTCCAGGACGGCCTTGCGCTTGGCTTCCGGGTCGCCGGCGATGTCCTGGAGGAAGAACATCCCGGCGTGCAGGGTGAAGATCGCGCTGACGCAGCGGACCTGGTCGGTCAGGGCCGCCTCGGGGTCGACGATGATCTCGCGCAGGCCCTGCATGCGCTCCTTGAAGGTCTCGCCGACGCGCAGTTCACGGACCGCCGCCTGGTTCTCCTGCATGAAGCGGAACAGCGGCGTCGCACCGGCCAGGAGCTCGCTGTAGCGCCGTACGATCTCCTGCTTCGTCTCCAGCGTGTGCGGCTGCTTCCGGCCCCACTCGATCAGGTCGAGGATCGGCTGCGTCAGGTCGTCGAAGATGCTGACGAGGATCTCTTCCTTGGTCTTGAAGTGGTAGTACAGCGCCGCCTTGGTGACGTCCAGGTGCTCGGCGATCTCCCGCAGGGACGTCTTCTCGTACCCCTGCTGTGCGAAGAGATCGAGCGCCACGTCCTGGATGCGCTGGCGCGTGTTGCCGCGGCGCTGCTGCTTCGTGACGTCCATGGTGCCGCCCATCCTCGTGCTCCTCGGCTTTCCATAAAACTTACTTGACGCCCGGCTAGTTACGCGTCTACCTTCCCTCAGTGTAGACAACTAGCCGGGCGGCAAGTAAGTGCCCCGGCGAGGGCAATACCGCAGGACCTCAGGGGAGTGGGAACAATGGCGGACACACAGACGGTCGAGACCGAACCGGACAAGAAACAGCGCAGTGTGCGGGTCGTCCTGCTCGCGCTGATGATCACCATGATGCTCGCGATGCTCGACAACATGATCGTGGGCACCGCGATGCCGACGATCGTCGGGGAACTCGGCGGGCTCGAGCACCTGTCGTGGGTCGTGACGGCCTACACGCTGGCCACCGCGGCCGCCACCCCGCTCTGGGGCAAGCTCGGCGACATGTACGGCCGCAAGGGCGTCTTCATGACGTCGATCGTGCTCTTCCTGATCGGCTCCGCGCTCAGCGGAATGGCCCAGGACATGGGGCAGCTCATCGGTTTCCGGGCCGTGCAGGGCCTCGGCGCCGGCGGTCTGATGGTCGGCGTCATGGCGATCATCGGTGACCTGATCCCGCCCCGTGAGCGCGGCAAGTACCAGGGCATGATGGCCGGCGTCATGGCGCTCGCGATGATCGGCGGCCCGCTGGTCGGCGGCACCATCACCGACAACTGGGGCTGGCGCTGGTCCTTCTACATCAACCTGCCGCTCGGCGTGGTGGCGCTCGGCCTCATCAGCGTCGTCCTGCACCTGCCGGCGAAGCGTGCGCAGGCGCGGATCGACTATCTCGGCGCCGCACTGCTGACCATCGGCATCACCGCGATCGTCTTGGTGACCACCTGGGGCGGCACGGAGTACGCCTGGAGCTCCGCGCGGATCATGGAGCTGATCGGCATCGGTGTGGCCGCGCTCGTCGGGTTCGTGTTCTGGCAGACCAAGGCGACCGAGCCGGTGCTCCCGCTGCACATCTTCCGCAGCCGCAACTTCACGCTCATGTCGATCATCGGCTTCATCACCGGCTTCGTGATGTTCGGCGCCACCCTCTTCCTGCCGCTGTACCAGCAGTCCGTGCAGGGTGCCTCCGCCACCAACTCCGGGCTGCTGCTCCTGCCGATGCTCGGCGCGATGCTGGTGACCTCGATGGTCGCGGGCCGGATCACCACCAACAGCGGGCGGTACTACGTCTTCCCGGTCCTCGGCAGCGTCCTGATGGTGATCGGGCTGTACCTGCTGTCGACGATGGACACGGGGACCTCCCGGTTCACCTCCGGTGTCTTCATGGCCGTCGTCGGACTCGGCATGGGCTGCCTGATGCAGATCACCATGCTGGTGGCGCAGAACAGCGTCGAGATGAAGGACATGGGCGTCGCGTCCTCGTCCACCACCCTGTTCCGGACCCTCGGCTCCTCCTTCGGTGTCGCCATCATGGGCGCCCTGTTCAACCACCGCGTCCAGGACACCATGGCCGAGCGGGGCGGATCGCTGGGCTCCAAGGTGACCGAGCAGTCCGCGCAACTGGACGCGAAGAGCCTGGAGAAGCTGCCGGCCGCGGTGCGCGAGGCGTACCAGTACGCGGTCTCCGCCGGCACGCACTCGGCGTTCCTGCTCGGCTCGATCGTCGCCGTGGTCGCGCTGGTGGCGGCGGTGTTCGTCAAGGAGGTGCCGCTGAAGGGCGCGGGACCGCAGAAGTCGGCGGACGACCCGGCGCCGGCTCCGCTGGTCGAGGTCTGAGCCGACCCCGTCGCCCCCGCTGAACCGAAGGCCCCCGGATGGTGTCCGCCCCGGGGGCCTTCCCCATGTGCGCCCGCGGGGTCGATGCCCCATGGACAAAGTGCGGCAGATCAGGCTCGCCAAGGACGCCATGGACCGGGACTGGGCCGATCCGGGGCTCGACCTGGACGCCGTCGCCGCGCACGCCGGGTACTCGCGGTTCCACTTCCTCCGGGCCTTCAAGGAGGCGTACGGCGAGACGCCCGGGCAGTACCTCACGCACCGGCGGATCGAGCGGGCCGAGGAGATGCTGCGGGGCGCCGATCTGAGCGTGACCGAGATCTGCCACTTGGTCGGCTTCAGCAGCCTCGGTACGTTCTCCGCCCGCTTCAAGGCGCGGACCGGGCTCACCCCGAGCGAGTACCGCACCCGGCACGTGGGCCGCGGCGCCGCCCTGATCCCCGGGTGCTACGCCATGCTCTGGGCCGGCGGCTTCCCCACCACAAGAGCCGCGAAGGGGACCACGAAGGCCCCCGTGGAGAGGCCCGAGAGGAGAACCGCAACTTTGGAGAAGCGGCCCGACCCCGCCGCTGCCTACGGTGACGGAGACGGAGACGAACCCCCGGACGACAGGAGAGCGGAGCCATGATCCAGGGCCTGGGCATCAGCACCGTATGGACCTTCGACCAGCAGCGCACCAAGGCCTTCTTCACCGAGAAGCTGGACTTCCAGGTGCGCAGCGAGGTCGCGATGGGCGAGATGACATGGGTCACCGTCGGGGCCAAGGAGCAGGAGGGCGTCGAGCTGGCCCTGATGAGCCTCGACGGCCCGGGTCTGGACCCCGAGTCCGCCGAGGCGCTGAAGAAGCTCGTCGGCAAGGGCGTGATGGGCGCGGGAGCCTTCCGGACCGACGACTGCCGCGGTGACTACGAGACGTTCCGGGCGCGCGGGGTGGAGTTCGTCCAGGAGCCGCAGGAGCGGCCGTACGGCATCGAGGCGATCTTCCGCGACGACAACGGCAACTGGTACTCGCTGACCCAGCGCCGCGAGGAACTGGACTTCTCGAAGGACTGGGCGTGAGCGAGGACGTGGCCGAGGCCGACCACACGGCCGTCCGGGTCGCGCTGTGGCGGGCCCTGCACGTCCGCGCGGATCCGCCGCCGCATGTGCTGGTGGACGAGATCGGGCTCAGGCTCGCGGACCCGGACGACGGGTGGCGGGACCGCCCCGACATGGACGTGACGGCCACGCGCCGCACCCGCGCGTCGATCGTGGCGCGGACCCGGTACGTCGAGGACCTGGTCGTCGAACGGGGCGTGGAGCAGTACGTCGTCCTCGGCGCCGGCCTCGACACCTTCGCCCAGCGCAGACCGGAGGTCGCCGCGGCGGGCGGGCTGCGGGTCTTCGAGGTCGACCGGCCCGGCCCGCAGGCCTGGAAGCGCCGGCGGCTGCTGGACCTCGGGTTCGGTGTCCCCGCGTGGCTGCGCCTCGTGCCGGTCGACTTCGAGGGGGACTGGTGGGGGCGGCTGGCCGAGGCGGGGTTCGATCCCGGGCGGCCCACTGTGGTGGCCGCCACGGGCGTCACCATGTACCTCACCCAGGAGGCGGTCGACGCCATGTTCCGCCTGGTCGCCGGACTCGCCCCTGGGTCCACGTTCGTGACGACCTTCATACGGCCGCCGCAGGACGTCGAACCGGAACAGCGACCGCAGTTGGAGGCCGCCGTGGCGGGAGCCCGGGCGGCGGGCACGCCGTTCCTGAGCTTCTTCCGGCCCGCCGAGATCCTGACCCTGGCCCGCGCGTCCGGCTTCCGGGAGGCCCGGCATGTCCCGGCCGAGGAGCTGGACCACCGGTACTTCACGGGCCGGACGGACGGCGTACGACCGTCCAGGGGGGAGGAACTGATGGTGGCGACCACCTGACGGCGTCCCGCCACACCCACCCCGGGTCACGGCAACAGCGGATAGCTCCCCGTCGCGGTGGGCGCGTGCTCGGGCAGCCACAGCACCGCCACCGCCCCCTCCGAGGGCACACCCTCCGGTGCCCCCGCCGGCCGTACGTTGCGGAAGGTCAGCCGCGCCCCCAACACCCGCGCCTGACCGGCCGCGATCGTCAGCCCGAGCCCGTGTCCGTGCCCCGCGCGGTCCGCGCTGCCCGTGCGGAAGCGGCTCGGGCCGTCGGCGAGGAGGTCCTCGGGGAAGCCGGGCCCGTGGTCGCGGACGCGGATGACGCGGCCCTCGACGGTGACCTGGATGGGCGGCTTGCCGTGCCGGGCCGCGTTGGCGAGGAGGTTGAACAGCACGCGCTCCAGGCGGCGCGGATCGGTCATGACCTCCGACTCGTGCACCACGCGGACCTCGATCTCCGGGTCCTTGGCCGCCACCCGCCGGGCGACGAAGTCACCGAGCAGGATGTCCTGGAGCTCGGCCCGCTCGGAGGCGCCGTCGAGCCGGGCCACCTCCAGGACGTCCTCGACAAGGGTGCGCATGGCTTTCGCCCGGTCCAGGACCAGTTCCGTGGGCCGGCCCGGAGGCAGCAGTTCCGCGGCCGTCAGCAGGCCCGTCACCGGTGTCCGCAGCTCGTGCGCGATGTCCGCGGTGACCCGCCGCTCGGCCTCCAGCCGCTGCTGCAGCGCGTCCGCCATGGCGTCCACGGCGCTCGCGAGGTCGTCGGTCTCGTCCCGTACGACCCCGCCGATCGCGTCCCGCACCCGTACGTCCGTCTCGCCCTTGGCCATCTGGTTCGCCGCGGCCGCCGCCTTCCGCAGCCGCCGCGACAACTGCCCGCCGATGAGCACGCCGAGCGCGCTGCCGCCGAGGACCACCGCGATCGAGCCGATCACCAGGGCCTGGTCGAGGTCGTTGAGGATGTCGGTGCTGCGGTCGGTGAACCCGGTGTGCAGCGACAGCACATGCCCGCCCTTGACCGGGACCGCGGCCCAGATGTCAGGACCCCGGTCGGGCCGGTCGGAGACGTACGTCGCCCGCCGGCCCTCCAGGACCTTCTCGCGCAGCGGGGGCGGCAGACGGCGGTCGTCGACCGCGATGCTGGGGAAGTTCGGCTTGCCGGTCAGTTCGTAGCTGCGCTGGGCGATCTGGATCCGCTCGTCCGCGAGGTCGCGCGCGTTGTCCAGCATCGACACGCGCGCCGCGTTGTGCACGACCAGGCTCAGCGCGATCGCGACGAGCGCGCCGACCAGCGCGATGGCCGCGCTGAGCTTCCATCTCAGCCCTGTCCGCACCACCACGCGCTCCGTCACCCGGCCCCGAAGGATCCCCCGCATGCTCCAGGTCCCCCTGCTCAGGCCTTCAACTTGTAGCCGAAACCGCGGACCGTCTCGATCCGGTCCTGGCCGATCTTCGTCCGCAGCCGCTGCACATGGACGTCCACGACCCGGGTGTCACCGCCCCAGCCGTAGTCCCACACCCGCTCGAGGAGCTTGTCGCGCGACAGGACCGTACCCGGCGCGGAGGAGAACTCCAGAAGCAGCCGCATCTCGGTCGGGGTGAGCGCGACCGGCTGCCCGGCCCTGCGCACCTCCATGCCCTCGGTGTCGATCTCCAGCTCGCCGAAGGTCAGCACGCCCCCGGCGGCCTCGTCCGTGCCCTCCTCGCCCCGGTCGGCGCCGCCCGCGTGCCCGAAGCGGCGCAGCACCGCGCGGATCCGGGCGACCAGGACGGCCCCGTCGAACGGCTTGGTCACGTAGTCGTCGGCGCCGGCCTCCAGACCGAGGACCACGTCGATCGAGTCGGCGCGCGCCGACAGCATGATCACCGGCACGGTGGACTCGTCGCGGATACGGCGGCACAGGCTGACCCCGTCCAGCCCCGGCACCATGACGTCCAGCAGGGCGATGTCGGGCCGGTCCGCCCGGAACGCCTCCAGGCCCGACAGTCCGTCGGGCATGGCGGTGACCGCGAAGCCATCCCGCTCCAGGGCGAGTTGGGTGGCTTCGCGGATGACGTCGTCGTCCTCGACGAACAGCACGTGGGTCTGGTCTGCCATCCGGGTGCTCTCACTCTTCGGTGTCGTGGCGGTCACTGGGGGATCGTTCCGGGCGGCCCGATCGGTTCAGCTGTCGGGCACCGGCGTCGGTTCCGTGCCGACGACGTCGCTGTAGTCGCTGTGCGTCCGGTACACCGCGGCGAACCTCCCCGAGACCCAGCGGTACGTGATCACGTTCTCGCCGGACGGCTCCGCCACCGGGTCGTCCTTCTCGTACACCTGCTTGGTCACCACCAGGTCGCCGCGGTCGATCTCGGCGTAGACCGGAGGTTCCTCGACCTGGAAGACATTCTGGTACGAACCGCCTTCCTCGCGATACACGTACGAGCCGACGCCCACCGGATCCGCACAGGTCACGACGTTGACGACGACGTCGTCGGCCGCGCCGCCGGTCAGGTCGCCGTAGAACAGGTCGACCGGGTACTGGTCGGTGCCACAGGGCTCCAGGTCGCGCTTGACCGCCTCGGAGACCTTCGGGTCCGACCTGAGCAGAGCGACCGCGCCCTTGCGGTCGAGGCGCGGGGAGGCCAGGGCGGACGGCAGGGCCGAGGGCGAGGCGCCGTCGGCCGCCGCCGCGTGCGCGGGACCCTCGTCACGGGTGCCGGTGCCGCCGGTGGCGCAGGCGGAGACGAAAAGGGCGAGGGCGGCCAGCACGACCACCGCCGTGCTCGCCGCCTGCAAGATCCCCCGGACCGGAGCGAGGTCCGGCCGGGTGGGCCCGGGTTCGGTCAGGCCGCCGCGCAACGCTCCCGCTCCTCACGCTCCAGCGCGCGTGCGTCCAGGTCGCGGGCCTCCAGCTCCTCGCGGAGCCGGGCGAGCGCCCGGTGCAGCGTGCTCTTGACCGTACCGGCCGACATGCCGAGGGCGGCGGCCGTCTCCTCCGTGGACATCTGCTCCCAGTGTCGCAGCACCACGACGCTGCGCTGCTTGGGGGCGAGCACCTTCATGACGTCCATCAGCAGGGCGCGGTCCGCGTGCTGCTCGGTGGAGTCGTCGACCGAGGCGTCCGGGAGCTGCTCGGTCGGCACCTCCTCCAGCTTGCGCGCCCGCCACCACTCCGTACGGGTGTTGATCATCACCCGGCGCAGATAGGCGTCCGCGAGCCGCTTGTCCTCGATGGTCTCCCAGCGGCCGTACGTCCGTACGAGCGCCGTCTGGAGCAGGTCCTGCGCGTCGACCGGGTCCGGGACCAGACGGCGTGCGCTGCGCAGCAGCGCGTCCTGCCGGGTGCGGACGTACTCCTCGAACTCGAGCACCTCGCCCTGCGCCATGTCGACCGCCTCCTGATCCCCGTTCCGGCAGTCTCTGCCGGTTCTCATCGCGTGTGCTGCCGCCTGGTGTGCGGCATGGCAATGAAGCTACGGAGCGGTTGTCACGGGGCTGTGCGGAGCAGCGCGCGGCTGGCAATCGGCTGTCCGTCGGTTGTGTAACGGAAGCCGAAAAAGGGTAAACCGGCGCGGTCGTTCGCGCCGGTTCAGGGTGATTCGCCGGTTTGCTTCGTGCCGGCTATGTCAACGGCAGCCGATACAAACCACCCGGCAGGGGCTCGACAAGTCCGTCCGCGACGAGACCGTCCAGCGCCCGCGCCCGCTGCACCGGCTCGTGCCACACCCGGTCGAGCACCGGCTGCGGGACCGGCGCGTGGGCCTCCCGCAGCACGGCGAGCAGCCTGCCGCGGACCTGGCGGTCGGTACCGGCGTACGTCTGTCCGCGCCGCGGCGGCCCCTCGTGCTCGGGCTTGCCCGCGAGCCGCCACGCGCACTGGGCGGCGATCGGGCAGCGCTGACAGCTCTCGTTCCTGGCCGTGCACACGAGCGCGCCGAGCTCCATGGAGGCGGCGGCCCAGCGCGCGGCGGTCTTCTCGTCCTGGGGCAGCAGGGCGCGGGCGAGCTTGCGTTCGGCGGCGGTGGTGGCGTTCGGCGGGTACTGCACGCCGGTGACGGCCCGGGCGAACACCCGCCGCACATTGGTGTCGAGCACGGCGTGCCGCTGCCCGTACGCGAAGGAGGCGACGGCGGCCGCCGTGTACTCGCCGATCCCGGGCAGCGCGAGCAGCTGCGCGTGGTCCGTCGGTACGTCACCGCCGTGCCGTTCCGTTATGGCGAGCGCGGCGCCGTGCAGCCGCAGCGCACGGCGCGGATAGCCGAGCCGGCCCCAGGCGCGCACGGCCTCGCCGGGCGCCTCCACGGCCAGATCGGCGGGCCGGGGCCACCGCGCGAGCCACTGCTCGTAGACCGGCAGCACCCGGCTCACGGGGGTCTGCTGGAGCATGAACTCACTGACCATCACCCCCCACGGCCCGGCCTCGGGCCGCCGCCACGGCAGATCCCGGGCGTGCTCGTCGAACCAGTCGATGACGGGGGAGTGCAGGCCCGCTCCGCGGGGAGCGTCGGTGACGCCGGCGGCGGGGCTGCTGGGCGAGGGCGAGGGTGAGGGCTGGGGCTGGGGCTTCGTGGGCGCAGTCATGGCCTTCCGATCCTGCCATGGCCGGGGGGCCGCGCGGGCGTACCGCCATGCCCGGGATCTACCGGACCCGGCCCGCGTCCGCGTCCTGAGGACGGCACCGTCCCGCTGCCGGACGTGACGAACTACAGCTCCTGCGAGAGCGGTTGACCGGGCCGTACGTCACGGATCGTAGCCGGCGCGTCGATGCGGTCACACTCCGCGATCGTCACGTGTCGGCCCCGATGAAAGGCAGGGATGGGGCGGCCGTTTCCGGAATGATGATCCTGAAAAGTTGTGGCGCCGGGCGGCGGGTGAGGACGGCGAACTCGCCGATCTCTCGTACAGTTTGCGCCGTGGGATCTCTGCGCAATCCGGTCGGGCCGCTTCCCTCCTCCATCTACTGGCGACGGAGGGCCATCATGCTGTCCGTCCTCGCCGTGCTGGCGCTGCTGATCGCATGGATCGTCAGCTCCGGCGGCGGAGGCGGCAGGAACGGCGCGGACGGGCCCAACGACAAGAATCCCTCCCCCTCCACGATCACCCCCGGACCCTCCGGTTCCGGGCCCGCGATCAGTCAAGCCCCGGGCGGTCGCGACGAGTCGACCACCGGTGGCGACACCGGCGGGGGTTCGGGATCGGGCTCCGGTTCGGCCGCCGGTGCCGGCGCGGGAGGCAGCTCGGGAGCCGGCGGTGAGACCGGTACGGGTGGCTCCGCCGGGGCGGGCGGGTCCGGAAGCGCGGGGAGCGCCGGAAGTGCCGGGAGCGGCGGCACGGGCATCGGGGTGGGGCCGACAGACACCCTCCCGGCGGGCTCTTCCATCCCCAACTGCACTGCGGGCACGGTGAAGTTGAGCGTGCGAAGTCTGCACAACGCCTACGACCCCGGCCAGACCCCGACCTTGCTGCTGACCGCGACGAACTCCTCCGTCGGCGACTGCAAGGTCGATCTCGGGCCCAAGCGCGCGGTGTTGACGATCACTCAGGCCGGCTCGGACGACCCGTACTGGTCGTCCGCCGACTGTCCCAGGAGCGCGGGGAACCTGGTCTACCGGGCTCCGGCCCGGAGCAGCATCACGTACACCGTGAAGTGGGACCGCAAGCCGAGTGCTCCGCAGTGCGCGACGCCTCCCGCGGGGTCGGCGGGTTCGGGGACCTACCTGGTGGAGGTCAAGGCGCCCGGATATGCCACCGTTCAGGCTTCGTTCGTGTTGGAGAACGACTGACCGAGGTGCCGTCGGCACGCCAGGGGCGCGGTCTCCGCGCCCCTGGCGTGCCTACACGTACCGCTCCAGGATCGAGCTCTCGGCGAGCCTCGACAGGCCCTCCCTGACGCTGCGTGCCCTTGCCTCGCCGACTCCGTCCACCGTCTGGAGGTCGTCGACGCTGGCCGCCAGCAGCTTCTGGAGACTGCCGAAGTGCTCCACCAGGCGGTCGATGATCGCGCCCGGCAGGCGGGGCACCTTGGCCAGCAGGCGGAAGCCGCGGGGGGAGACGCCCGAGTCGATCGCCTCGGGGGAGCCGGTGTAGCCCAGGGCGCGGGCCACGGCGGGGAGTTCGAGAAGCTCGGCGTGGGTCAGGGCGTCCAGTTCGTACAGCGCCTCCTCGACCGTGCGGGAGCGCTTCGCGGTGGGTTCGGGGACGTAGTCCCGGACCACCAGTTCGCGTTCCGGCTCCACGCCCGCGATCAGCTCGTCCAGCTGGAGGGAGAGGAGGCGGCCGTCCGTGCCGAGTTCGAGCACGTACTCGGCGATCTCCGTGGCGATCCGGCGGACCATCTCCAGGCGCTGGGCGACGGCCGAGACGTCCCGGACCGTCACGAGGTCCTCGATCTCCAGCGCGGAGAGCGTGCCCGCCACCTCGTCCAGACGCAGCTTGTAGCGCTCCAGGGTCGCCAGAGCCTGGTTCGCCCGGGACAGGATCGCCGCCGAGTCCTCCAGGACGCGGCGCTGGCCGTCGACGTACAGGGCGATGAGGCGCATCGACTGGGAGACCGAGACGACCGGGAAGCCCACCTGCTTGCTCACCCGGTCCGCGGTGCGGTGCCGGGTGCCGGTCTCCTCCGTCGGGATCGTCGCGTCGGGCACGAACTGCACGCCCGCCCGCAGGATCTTCGACAGGTCCGACGAGAGCACGATGCCGCCGTCCAGCTTGCACAGCTCACGCAGGCGCGTGGCCGCGAACTCGACGTCCAGGACGAAACCGCCCGTGCACATCGTCTCCACCGTCTTGTCGAAGCCGAGCACGATGAGTCCGCCGGTGTTGCCGCGCAGCACCCGCTCGAGGCCGTCGCGCAGCGGGGTGCCGGGGGCCACGGCGCTCAGGGAGGCGCGCATCAGGCCATCGGTACCGGCACTCCCACCGGATTTTCCGGGAGCTGCCGCCCGGTCGTTGGCTGCCACTGCTCTCCTCCGGTCGCGGGGTCTTGGGCCCTCCCATGTCGCACATTCGGTTCGTACGGACGGGCGAGACCAGGGCAAAGTCTACCGGCGGTCCTCCTCGTCCCGTGGGGCCTCCCGCCGACGTGAGCGCGGAAGGACCCTCAGGGCGTCCCCTATGTCCGCGACTTCCAGGACCTTCATGCCGGCCGGGATCTTGCCGGGATCGCCCGGTACGAGCGCGTGCGTGAAGCCCAGACGGTGTGCCTCGGAGAGCCTGCGCTGGACGCCCGTGACCCGTCTGACCTCGCCCGCGAGGCCCACCTCGCCGATCGCGACGAGGTTCTTGGGCAGCGGGGTGTCGCTGGCCGCCGACGCCAGGGCGAGGGCGATCGCCAGGTCCGCGGCAGGTTCCGAAAGCTTTACCCCACCGACCGTCGCGGAGTAGATGTCCCGCTTGCCGAGGGCGCTGATCCGGCCCCGCTGCTCCAGGACGGCGAGCATCATCGAGACGCGGGAGGTCTCCAGACCCGAGGTGGTGCGCCGGGGCGAGGGGATCTGGGAGTCGACGGTGAGCGCCTGCACCTCGGCCACCAGAGGACGGCGGCCCTCCAGGGTGACGGTGAGGCAGGTACCCGGGACCGGTTCGGCACGACGTGTCAGGAAAAGTCCGCTTGGGTCCGCGAGGCCCGTGATGCCCTCGTCGTGCAGTTCGAAGCAGCCGACCTCGTCGGTGGCGCCGTAGCGGTTCTTGACGCCTCGTACGAGCCTGAGGCGCGCGTGCCGGTCGCCCTCGAAGCTCAGGACCACGTCCACGAGGTGCTCCAGCAGGCGGGGGCCGGCGATCGCGCCGTCCTTGGTGACATGGCCCACCAGGAGGGTGGCCATCCCGCGCTCCTTGGAGACCCGGATCAACGCCCCGGCGACCTCGCGCACCTGGGCCATGCCGCCCGGGGCGCCGTCGATCTCCGGGGAGGCCACCGTCTGTACCGAGTCGAGGATCAGCAGCGACGGCTTCACCGCGTCCAGATGTCCGAGGACCGCGGACAGGTCGGTCTCGGCGGCGAGATACAGGTGGTCGTCGATCGCGCGGATGCGGTCGGCGCGCATCCGGACCTGGCTCGCGGACTCCTCGCCGGTCACATAGAGCGTGCGGTGTTCGTCACTCGCCGACTTGGCCGCCACGTCCAGCAGGAGCGTGGACTTGCCGACGCCGGGCTCGCCCGCGAGGAGCACCACCGCGCCGGGCACGAGACCGCCGCCGAGCACCCGGTCCAGCTCGGGCACGCCGGTGGAGCGGGCGGTGGCCTGGCGGCCGTCGACCTGGCCGATGGGCACGGCGGAGGTGGTGACACGGCCGGGTGTCGTCGTACGCACCGCGGGCGCGCCGTACTCCTCGATCGTCCCCCAGGCCTGGCACTCGGGGCAGCGACCGAGCCACTTGGCCGTCTGCCAGCCGCACTCGGTGCAGCGGTAGGACGGGCGCTCCTTGGCGGACTTCGTACGGGCAGCCATGCACGAACCGTAACCGCCGCCACTGACAACGCTTGCCGCCGCCCGCCGGACGGCATGCGTCCCGGCCCCGGGGCGTCCCGCGCCCGGCCCGGACCGTCCCGCGCCCCGGCGCGTGAATCGGCCACGTCACGACGGGAACGAGCCATGGAATCCGGGGTTCCTGTCCCCGATTGAGGGATCGTTTCACCCGTACGGAGTAAAAGTGCTCAAGGTGCAGGAAGGGGCCATCTTTCGCGTCCTACGGTCCACGGATGATGAGCAGCAGTCCGGAGACCTCGACCCGCACCACCGGCGCGCACCGGGCGCAACGGCAGGAGCGCGACCGCGCTGCGGCGCGCACGCTGGCGCAGCGGCCGACCGCGCGCTACGAGCCGTACCTGGACGGCCTGTTCACCTACTGCCTGTCCGTGCTGTGCGACCACGACGCGGCGACCGCCGCCCTCGGGGACGTCCTCGCGCTCGCCGACAAGCGCGGCGGCCCGGACGCGGCCGGTGACCGCAGGGCCTGGCTGTACGCGCTGGCCCGCTGGGCCTGTCTGCGCAAGCTGGCCGAGGCCAAGCAGAAACGTCAGGCCACGCACGCGGCGGGGCGTCACGGAGCTAGCCAGGACCCCGCCCGACCCCCGGTCGCCGAGGACGTCCTGGAGGCGCGGCGCCGCGAACTCTCCCTGCTGGCCTGGCCGGAGGCGGCCGGTACGACCCCCGAGCAGCGCGAGGCGCTCGAACTCGCCGTGCGCCACCACCTCGCCGCCCACGAGGTCGCCGCCGTCCTCGGCATGGACCTCGCCGGAGCCCGCGAACTGCTCGCCTCCGCCGCCTGCGAGGTCGAGCGCACCCGCGCGGCCCTCGCCGTCGTCGAGACCGGTGACTGTCCGAGCGTGGCGCGGCTCACCGGCGACAACCAGTTCGTGCTCAGCTCCGCCCTGCGCCGCGAACTCGTGCGCCATGTCGACGACTGCCCGCGCTGTCGCCGCAGCGCCGAGCGCGCGATCCCCGGCCGCTGGCCCGGCGCCATGACCACGCCCGCCGAGCTGCCCGTGCTCGAAGCACCCCGCGCGGCCCTGCACATGGCGTCGGCGCACCCGCCACGCGCGCGTGGCGCCGCCGTGCCCCGCTTCGACCGGCGTGGCTTCCCGATGGACCCCAAGGACCGGGCCGCCCGCCGCGACCGCCTCCGCGCGCGTGCCGTGACCACGACCGTCGTCGCCACCGTCGTCGCCGCCCCCGTGCTCGCCCTGTGGGCCGCCTACCGGGGCGGCCCGGGCGAGGGGGCCGACGGCCACTCCGCCACCGCCAGCGAGGCGCACGGCCCCGGCAGCCTGGACGGCGTGGTCGCGAGCGGCGGCTATCAGAACGCCGGCAACGCGAGCACGAGACCCGGCCGTTTCGCCAAGGACGGCAGGCCCGACGTCTCCGTGGAGGTCGTGAGCGTCGCGGGCGCCGGCAAGAAGGGCGCCGGACACCTGGAGGTCGACGCCGGCAACGACGGCGACACCACCCTGATCACCCTCACCGCGACCGGCGACGCCCCGGTCCGCTGGTCCGCCACCACGGGCGTCTCCTGGCTCTACCTGAGCCAGTCCGCGGGAACCCTGAAGCCCGGCGAGTCGTTGACGATCAAGGTGTACGTCGACCATCTGCGCGAGCCGTCCGGCCCCTGGAGCGCGCGCGTGGCGATCGCACCGGCCGGCGCCGTCGTCACCATCCAGGGCTACGGCACGGCGCCCGCGCCGTCCGCCCCCGGCGAGCCGGCGACACCCCCGCCCAGCCCCAGTCCCACGGCCTCGTCCCCCTCGGATCCCCCTCCGAGCGGCCCGCCGTCCTCGTCCCCCTCCCCGACCCCGCCGGACCCCACCCCGTCCGACCCGGCGAGCCCGTCATCCTCACCGACGGGCAGTGACGAGCCGAGCCCGTCCACGTCATAGGGGATGCGTTTCCGCCGCTCAGACGGTCGGGTCCGCCGGATGCGGTGCCAGCAGGGGCAGTTGGGAGGCCAGGCGTTGCTCGCAGAGTTCGACCAGGCGGTCGTAGCCGGCCTTGCCCATCAGTTCGATCAGTTCGGGGCGGTAGGAGACGTAGACCGGGTCACCGGCGCCGTGTGCCGAGGTCGCCGACGTGCACCACCAGTGCAGGTCGTGGCCGCCCGGACCCCAGCCGCGCCGGTCGTACTCGCCGATCGACACCTGGAGCACGCGCGTGTCGTCGGGCCGGTCGATCCAGTCGTACGTCCGCCGCACCGGCAGCTGCCAGCACACGTCCGGCTTGGTCTCCAGCGGCTCGCGGCCCTCCCGCAGCGCCAGGATGTGCAGCGAGCAGCCCTGGCCGCCGGCGAAGCCCGGCCGGTTCTGGAAGATGCAGGAGCCCTGGAAGGGCCGGGTCTGCCGGTCGCCGTCCTCGTCCTCCGAGACCCAGCCGCCCGTCGTGCCCTCGGCGTGGTGCTGCCAGATGTCCGGAGTGAGTCGCGCCACATGCTCGGCGACCCGCTTCTCGTCGTCCTCGTCGGAGAAGTGGGCACCCAGCGTGCAGCACCCGTCGTCCGCGCGGCCCGCCTGGATGCCCTGGCAGCCGCTGCCGAAGATGCAGTTCCACCGAGAGGTCAGCCAGGTCAGATCGCAGCGGAAGACCTGCTCGTCGTCCGCCGGATCCGGGAACTCCACCCACGCGCGCGCGAAGTCGAGCCCCTTCTCGTCGGCCTTCAGAGCCTTCATGGCCTTCCGCGACTGCTTCGGTGGCTTCACCCGCGAAGGACCGTCGGCAGAAGCGGCCGTTTTGTCGTCCTTCACCTTTTTCGTCTTTGGCACTCGTCCAGGGTAAGTCGCCCGAGCCCCCTCCGGAGACAGTCGAACGCCCAGCTGGCAGTAGCGTTCCCCCCATGAGACTCGGTGTCCTCGACGTGGGTTCGAACACGGTGCACCTGCTCGTGGTGGACGCGCACCACGGCGCACGCCCCCTGCCCGCGCACTCGCACAAGGTGGAACTGCGCCTTGCCGAACTCCTCGACGAGGCCGGGGCGATCAGTCCCGAAGGCGTCGAGAAACTGGTCGCGGTCGTCAACGACGCACTCCAGGCCGCCGAGGACAAGGGCGTCGAGGACCTGCTCCCGTTCGCCACCTCCGCCGTCCGCGAGGCCGGCAACGCCGACGACGTCCTCGCGCGCGTGCGGGCCGAGACCGGCGTCGAGCTCCAGGTCCTCACCGGCGCCGAGGAGGCCCGTCTCACCTTCCTCGCCGCCCGCCGCTGGTTCGGCTGGTCGGCGGGCAAGCTCCTGGTCCTCGACATCGGCGGCGGCTCCCTGGAGATCGCCTACGGCATCGACGAGCAGCCGGACGCGGTGGCCTCCCTCCCGCTGGGCGCGGGCCGTCTCACGGCGGGCTGGCTCCCCGGCGACCCCCCGGACCCGGACGCCATCAGGGCCCTGCGACGGCATGTGCGCGCCGAGATCGCCCGTACGGTCCGCGAGTTCGCCCGCTTCGGCGCCCCCGACCACGTGGTCGCCACCTCCAAGACCTTCAAGCAGCTGGCCCGCCTGGCCGGCGCGGCCCGCTCCGCCGAGGGCCTCTACGTCCAGCGCGAACTCAAGCGCGAGTCCCTGGAGGCCTGGGTCCCGAGGCTGGCCGGCATGACGACGGACCAGCGGGCGGAACTCCCGGGTGTCTCCGAGGGACGGGCGAACCAGCTCCTGGCGGGCGCCCTGGTGGCCGAGGGCGCGTTGGACCTGTTCGGGGTGGAAACAGTGGATATCTGCCCGTGGGCGCTCAGGGAGGGCGTCATCCTGCGCAGACTTGATCACATGGTTTCAGCGCAAGGTCTCTGAGGGCGCGAGCAACCGCACACCAGTCGGCACCCGCTTCGTGGCAATCGCCACAACGGCGAATAGGCACCCCACATCCACCCGGGCGAACCCTTTAGGCTGACGACCGTGGCAGAACCAGTCGTACGGATCCCGGATGCGAAGGTCGCCCTCTCGACGGCCTCGGTCTACCCGGAGTCGACGGCGACGGCCTTCGAGATCGCCGCACGCCTCGGATACGACGGCGTCGAGGTCATGGTGTGGACCGACCCGGTCAGCCAGGACATCGAGGCCCTGCGCCGCCTCTCCGACTACCACGGCATCCCCATACTCGCCGTGCACGCCCCCTGCCTGCTCATCACGCAGCGGGTGTGGTCCACGGACCCCTGGGTCAAGCTCCAGCGCGCCCGTGCGGCCGCCGAGAAGCTGGGCGCGAGCACGGTCGTCGTCCACCCGCCGTTCCGCTGGCAGCGTCAGTACGCCCGCGACTTCGTCAGCGGGATCTGGCGGATGGCGGACGAGACGGACGTACGGTTCGCCGTCGAGAACATGTACCCCTGGCGCTACCGCGACCGCGAGATGCTCGCGTACGCCCCCGACTGGGACGTCACCAAGGACGACTACCGGCATTTCACGATCGACCTCAGCCACGCGGCGACCTCCCGGACCGACGCGATGCAGATGGTCGACCGGATGGGGGACCGTCTCGGCCACGTCCACCTCGCCGACGGCAAGGGTTCCGCGAAGGACGAGCACCTCGTGCCCGGCCGCGGCGCCCAGCCCTGCGCCGAGCTCCTGGAGCGCCTCGCGCTGAGCGGCTTCGACGGCCATGTCGTCATCGAGGTCAACACCCGCCGCGCCATGTCCGGCGCCGAACGCGAGGCCGACCTCGCCGAGGCCCTGGCCTTCACCCGCCTCCATCTGGCCACGCCGGTGAGGGTGCCGCGGCGATGAGAAGCCAAGCGAGCATGCAGGTGTCCCTGCCGTGAGCGACGTCACCGCCCGGAAGCGCGGCCGGCCCCGTCGTACGGAGTCGGACGCGGCCGGCACCCGTGACCGGATCCTCGTCGCGGCCCGTGAGGAGTTCTCCGAGCGGGGCTACGAGAAGACCTCCGTGCGGGGCATCGCCAAGGCCGCCGGAGTCGACTCGGCCCTGGTCCACCACTACTTCGGCACCAAGGAACAGGTCTTCGAGGCGGCCGTGGAGGTCGCCGCCGCGCCCGCCCTGAGCACCCCCGACGCGCTCGCCGAGGGCCCGCTGGAGGACGCCGGAGAACGCCTGACCCGCTTCATCTTCGGCGTCTGGGAGAACCCGGCGACGCGCCTGCCCATCCTGGCGATCGTCCGCTCCGCCGTGACCAACGAGACCGCGGCCGCCGTCTTCCGCCGGCTCGTCGCAGCCCAGTTGCTGCGCCGCATCTCCGACCAGCTGGACCTGCCGGACGCCGAGCTGCGCGCCGAGCTGGCGGCCGCGCAGCTCGTGGGGACGGCCATGCTGCGGTACGTGATCAAGGTGGAGCCGCTGGCCTCGACCGACATCGAACAGATCATCGCGCGGGTGGCCCCGGTGGTGCAGCACCATCTGACAGGGCCCTGACCGGGCCTGAGCAGACCCTGATCAGCCCCTGATCCGAGACGGGCGTCCCGCATTCCGGACACCTTGTCCCGACCCCTGGATGACCGGCGTACGCTCGTTAGCAGTCAGAAGTCTCGTACGACCGTCTCTGAAGTCTCTGACGACCGTCTCTGAAGGAGCGAGCGACGATGCCCGAGCTGAGGTCCCGCACAGTCACCCACGGCCGCAACATGGCGGGCGCCCGCGCCCTTATGCGCGCCTCCGGTGTACCCGGTGCGGACATCGGCCGCAAGCCGATCATCGCGGTCGCCAACTCCTTCACGGAGTTCGTGCCGGGCCACACCCACCTGCAGCCGGTCGGCCGGATCGTCTCCGAGGCGATCGTCGCGGCCGGCGGCATCCCGCGCGAGTTCAACACCATCGCCGTCGACGACGGCATCGCGATGGGCCACGGCGGCATGCTGTACTCCCTCCCCTCCCGCGACCTGATCGCGGACTCGGTGGAGTACATGGTCGAGGCCCACTGCGCCGACGCCCTGATCTGCATCTCCAACTGCGACAAGATCACCCCGGGCATGCTGAACGCCGCGCTGCGGCTCAACATCCCCACGGTCTTCGTCTCGGGCGGCCCGATGGAGTCCGGCCGCGCGACCCTCGTGGACGGCACGGTCCGCACCCTCGACCTGGTCGACGCGATGTCCGAGGCAGTGAACGAGAAGATCTCGGACGCGGACATGCTCCGTATCGAGGAGAACGCCTGCCCGACCTGCGGCAGCTGTTCCGGCATGTTCACCGCCAACTCGATGAACTGCCTGACCGAGGCCATCGGCCTCTCCCTCCCCGGCAACGGCTCGGTCCTCGCCACGCACACGGCCCGCAAGCAGCTGTACGTCGACGCGGCCGACACCGTCATGGACATCACCCGGCGCTACTACGAGCAGGACGACGAGACGGTCCTGCCGCGCAACGTCGCCACCTTCGCGGCGTTCGAGAACGCCATGGCGCTCGACATCGCCATGGGCGGCTCCACCAACACGATCCTGCACCTGCTGGCGGCGGCCCAGGAGGCGGAGGTCCCCTTCGGCCTCGCCGAGATCGACGCGGTCTCGCGCCGCGTCCCCTGCCTCGCGAAGGTCGCCCCGAACGTGGCGAAGAACCGCACGTACTACATGGAGGACGTGCACCGCGCGGGCGGCATCCCCGCCCTCCTCGGCGAACTGCACCGCGCGGGCCTGCTCAACGAGGACGTGCACTCGGTGCACAGCCCGTCGCTGGCGGACTGGCTGAAGACGTGGGACGTCCGCGGAGGCTCCCCTTCCGCGAAGGCCCTCGAGCTGTGGCACGCGGCCCCCGGCTGTGTCCGCTCCGCCGAGGCCTTCTCCCAGTCGGAGCGCTGGGAGGCGCTGGACGAGGACGCCGCCGAGGGCTGCATCCGCAGCGCCGAGCACGCGTACTCCAAGGACGGCGGCCTGGCGGTCCTCAAGGGCAACCTCGCGGTCGACGGCTGTGTCGTGAAGACGGCCGGCGTCGACGAGTCGATCTGGACGTTCGAAGGCCCGGCGGTCGTCTGCGAGTCGCAGGAGGAGGCCGTCCAGAAGATCCTCACCCAGCAGGTCAAGGAGGGCGACGTCGTCGTCATCCGCTACGAGGGCCCCAAGGGCGGCCCCGGCATGCAGGAGATGCTCTACCCGACCTCGTACCTGAAGGGCCGCGGCCTCGGCAAGGCCTGCGCCCTGATCACCGACGGCCGCTTCTCCGGCGGCACCTCCGGCCTGTCCATCGGCCACGCCTCCCCGGAGGCCGCGGCCGGCGGCACCATCGCCCTCGTCGAGGACGGCGACCGCATCCGCATCGACATCCCCGGCCGGTCGATCGAGCTCCTGGTCGACGACGAGGAGCTGGCCCGCCGCGCGGCCGCCCTGGACGGCGCCTACGCCCCGAAGAACCGCGAGCGCAAGGTCTCGGCCGCGCTGCGGGCCTACGCGGCGATGGCCACCAGCGCGGACAAGGGCGCGGTGCGGGACGTGTCGAAGCTGGGCTGAGACCTCCCCGGCCAGACCCCCGCCAGACCTGGGGCCGTCCCTTCGGGGGCGGCCCCGTTTTTTTGATGCGCTACCAGTCCGAGGGGGCGCGGGCGTCCACGGCGAAGACGGTGCCGTCGGGGGCGGTGGCGTAGACGTGGTGATCGGCGAGGGTGGGCCGGGGCAGCGTGGCGATCACATCGCCCCCGCCGGCGCCGAGCCGTGCCGGTGTCTGCCCGGCGAGCGTTCCCCTGCGCGCGTCCACGGCGAGCAGCCGCCCGTCGGAAGCGGTGACGAAGACGTGACTGCCGTCGGAGACCGGGACGGATCCCCGGCTCACGGACGTCTCCAGGTGCCACAGTTGCCGGCCCGAGTCGACGTCGATGGCCTCCAGGGCTCCGGTGGCGGCCAGTACGTAGACGACACCGTCGTGCACAGCGGCCTCGGCGCCCTGCCGAGGCACGAGCAAGGCCACCTTCCGGGTCGCTCCGGAGGCGGGGGTGAAGCGGACGACTGCTGTGGCGTAGTCGAAGACCTGATCGACGGAGAGGAACGAGACGGATCCGTTCTCGGAACCGATCGGGGTCAGAGCGCCGTCGAGGTGCTCGTCCCACCGCACGTGCCCCGTGGCCGCGTCCACGGCGGTGACCCGAGTGCTCGACTCGTCGACGGACGTGCTCGTCACGTACAGCAGCGGGTCACCCGGAAACGTGGAGAACGACGGTGTGGTGTGACCCGGTATCTCCTTGCTCCACCTGGTGTCGCCGGACGCGCTGTCCACGCCGGTCACCGTCCCGTCCGCGCGGGTGACCAGGAGCATGCCGCCGGCCGCCCACATGCCGTCGTACGCCGGCACGTTCCGCTCCCAGCGGGTCCGGCCCGTGGCGGGATCGAGCGCCTGCAGACGGTTGCCGTAATCCGCCAACGGCAGCACAAGGCCACCGGACACGACGGGCGGAACGCTCCACCGGTCCGTGCCGGCCGACCGTCGCCACAGCAGGCTGCCGTCGGTCGGATCGAGGGCGAAGACCAGACCCGCCCGCACGCAGAACAGCTTTCCCGCCCCGTACGAGCACCGGGGCGTGCCCTTGCCCCCGGCCACGGGCGTCGCCTCCCAGGGGCGCGACGCGGACGCCCCCGCCCGGGGCGTCGTGCGGTCCGTCGGCGCGTGCGGTTCGTCGCCGAGCAATTGGACCGAGGCGAACACTGCGCCCGCGACGAGGACAAACGCGCCGGCGGCGAGCAGCACGTTCCTGCGCAGACGCCGCTCGGGCCGCCGTACCCACGCTGCGGCCTCTTGCTCGGGCACCGGTACATCACCCGTGCGCTGTGCCGGTATGAACGCCTGCGTGTCGTACGAGGCCGCGACCGACCGCAGCTCCCGCATCAACTCGTCCGGGGTGGGCCGGTCCTCGGGCTCCTTGGCGAGGCACCGCACGATGAGCGGCGCGAGGTTCTGCGGTACGCCCGTCAGGTCCGGCTCGTCGTGCACGACCTGGTAGGCCACCACATACGGACTGTCGGAGTCGAACGGCCCGCGTCCGGTGGCCGCGTGCACCATCACCGATCCGAGCGCGAAGATGTCGGCGGCGGGACCCACCTCCCTGGGCCGCCGGAACTGCTCCGGCGCCATGAACGGCGGCGTCCCGATCAACTTCCCCGTCTCGGTGCGAAGTTCGCTGTCCTTTGGCCGAGAAATACCGAAGTCGATGACCTTGGGCCCGTCCTCGGCGAGCAGCACATTGCTCGGTTTGAGATCCCGGTGGACCACTCCGACCCGGTGGATGTCGCGCAGCGCCTCGGCGAGTCCGGCCATCAGCCGGCGCAACTCGGAGGGCGCCATGGGCCCGTTCCGCTTCACTTCGTCCGAGAGGGTCGGGCCGGGAATGAACAGCGTGGCCATCCAGGGCCGTTCGGCATCGGGATCGGCGTCGACTACGGACGCGGTGAACGCCCCGCTCACCTTCCGCGCCGCTGCCACCTCCTGCCGGAAACGCCCCCTGAACTCCGGGTCCTTGGCGAACTCGGAATGTACGACCTTCACCGCGAGCTTCATCCCCGAGGCGCTGCGCGCGACATGCACGACGCCCATCCCACCGGACCCCAGGCATGACTCCAGTTGATAGTGACCGGCGTACTCGGGAAGTTCCGCTTCCGCGCCCGCTCCGGTATTGCCCCGTGGCGCCATGGAACCACCCCCGTGCTGATCGTCCGCGCGCGCGACGCACGGAGCCTAGTCGATGACTCGTACGGGACAGAGGCGGCTTGCTAGTCTCCGCGTGCGAGTTGCGTACATGTGTTTCATGGCGTGATTTAGGGGAATTAACGGGACCCCATGGCAGTCATGGGGAGCAACGGGGGAGGATTTTCATGTCTGTCGACCACGTGGAAGAAGTCGAGGGCGGCGAGAGCAGGTCCGCCACAACAGCCGCTGCGGCGACCGCGGCCGTGCACTACTACTCGGTCGCACCGGGGTACCGCCTCAACGTCCGCCGCGGCCCGGGCACGCAGTACGGCATCGTCCGCGTGCTCCCCGAGGGCGCGCAGGTCGCGATCTACTGCCAGACGCCGGGGACGTCGGTCGTCGGCCCGTACGGCACCTCGAACATCTGGGACAACATCGCCAACGGCGAGTTCGTCGCGGACGCCTATGTACTCACCGGCAGCGACGGCTACGTCGCCTCGCGCTGCGGCTGACCTGGTCACCCATCCCGGAGGAGCTGAACATCTGGGACAACATCAGCAATAGTCAGTACGTCTCCGACGTGTACGCGCACACCGGCAGCGACGGCTGCGTGGCCGACCGCTGCTCCTGATCCCCGAAGGGAGCCCGCCCCCGTCCCGGAGCCATAATCGTCCCGTGAGCGACGATTCCGGCACCCAGGACATCCCCGCGGGCTCCCCAGAGGGCGGCCCCCGCCCCGAACCCCTCCGCCTCTTCGGCACGACCTGGGTGGACCACGACAACGGCTACGCCCTCCGCCGCGTCGGCGCAGCAGCAGGCTCACTCGCCGCCGCCGTCGCCTCCTGCCTGATCCTCCGCTTCGCCTACGAGGGCCTCCAGATCGCCGACACCGGCAGCTTCGTGACCGTCCTCGTCATCGCGATGTTCGCGATCTGCAGCGCGCTGGCCTTCCGCAACACCTGGGACAGCTTCGGCAACCGCCCCGACCCCGACCGCCAGGCCTCCCTCCGCGGCCTCCTGGCCATCGGGTTCGTCGGGTCCCTCCTCGCATACTTCTTCCGCTCCCTCACGGAGGCGCCGGGCGAGAAACTGCACCGGCGGGAGTACGAGGCCGCACGCAGGGAGCACGAGCAGCGCGATGCTCGTCGCACGGGCAACCCCTCGAAGAAGAAGCGCCGCCGCTGAGAGCCGGCTGAGATCCGCCGCGAGCCGCGCCGAGTTCAGTCGGCAGTCCCAGCGCCCCGCGCCCCGTCACCCTGGACGCCGGGCCCCCGCGACGGAGCCGCCCATCCCCGCAACTCCGGCCCCTCTCCTACCGGTTCTCTCACCGTAAACTCACCGCGCCCCGATCCGCGTCCGGCCACCATGGCCTCATGGCCGCTTCCTTCCACAGCACCCGAGCCCACTCCTTCAACGCCGCCGCAGCCCAGTACGCCGCCAACCGCCCCTCCTACCCGCCCGCCCTCTTCGACGCGATCGAGGAGCTCGCCGGGCACCCTCTCACCGGCGCCCGGGTCGCCGACGTAGGAGCCGGCACCGGGATAGCGACCGCGCTGCTGCACGCCCGGGGCGCCCAGGTCGTCGCGGTAGAACCCGGGGACGGCATGGCCGAGCAGTTCCGCCGCACCCACCCCGGCATCCCGATCATCAGGGGCGACGGCAACGACCTCCCCCTCCTCGCGGACTCCGCCGATCTCCTCACCTACGCCCAGTCCTGGCACTGGACCGACCCCGCCCGCGCGGTCCCGGAAGCCCGCCGCGTGCTGCGGCCGGGCGGTGCGCTGGCCCTGTGGTGGAACACCTACGCCCTCGACGTCCCCTGGATCGCCGGTCAGGTCGACCGGGTCGCCGAGCACTTCAAGGACTACGGCGCCCACCCGGCCGTCGAGGTGAACGGCAACGGAGCCCGGTCCGCCCTGGCCGACCCCAGCGGCCGCCTGGACTTCACCCACCGAGTGGTCCGCTGGAGCCGCCGCGTGCCCGTCGACACCCACCTCGCCAACATCGGCAGCCACTCGCTGTTCCTGGTCGCCGGTGAGCAACACACGAGCGCCTTCCTCACCGAGGAGCGCAGGATCCTGCTGGAACAGTTCCCCGACGGAACCGTCGAGGAGACCTACGACGTCGAGCTGCTGGTCGCCCTCAACACCTGACCCAGCACCGGGACCGCTTGACGGCCCGGATCCGCCCGAGGATTATTCATCTCATGATGAATAAAGAGCCCGGGTCAGCCGCCGACCCCACGGACGAAGGGCCCGCCACCCCCGCCAGCCCCGCCGTCCACGCCGACGGCCTCACCGTCGTCCGAGGCCCCCGCACCGTCCTGCGCGACCTCGCCTTCGACGTCCCACGCGGCCAGATCACCGGCCTCCTCGGCCCCTCGGGCTGCGGCAAGTCCACCCTGATGCGCTCGATCGTCGGCACGCAGGCCAAGGTCACCGGCACCCTCGACGTCCTCGGCCGGCCCGCGGGCCACCCCGCCCTGCGCACCCGTATCGGCTACGTCACCCAGGCCCCCTCCGTCTACGACGACCTGACCGTCCGCCAGAACCTCGACTACTTCGCCGCGATCCTCGCCCCGGGCCGCGCCGCCGCCGACCGCCGCCACTCCGACGTCACCCGAGCCATCGACGACGTCGACCTCGCCACCCACGCCGACTCCCTCGCCGGCAACCTCTCCGGCGGCCAGCGCAGCCGCGTCTCCCTCGCCGTCGCTCTGCTCGGCACCCCCGAACTCCTCGTCCTCGACGAACCCACCGTCGGTCTCGACCCCGTCCTGCGCCGCGACCTGTGGAACCTCTTCCACGACATCGCCGCCCGCCGCGGCGCCACCCTCCTCATCTCCTCCCACGTCATGGACGAGGCCGAGCGCTGCCACCGCCTCCTCCTGATGCGCGAGGGCCGGATCCTCACCGACGACACCCCCGAAGCCCTCCGCACCCGCACTCACTCCGACACGGTCGAGGAGGCATTCCTCCACCTGGTCGACCAGGCCGTCGAGGCAAGCCGCACCAGGGAGCACACGCGATGACCACGACCACCCCGACCAGTCTCGCGCCGGCCCCCACCAGCGCCCTGAGCTTCTCCCGCACCGCCGCCACCGCGGCCCGGGTCCTGCGCCAGCTCCGCCACGACCCCCGCACCATCGCGATGATGATCCTGATCCCGTGCTTGATGCTGCTCCTGCTGCGCTACGTCTTCGACGGCAGCCCGCGCACCTTCGACAGCATCGGCGCCTCCCTCCTCGGGATCTTCCCGCTGATCACGATGTTCCTGGTCACCTCCATCGCCACCCTGCGCGAACGCACCTCCGGCACCCTCGAACGCCTCCTCGCCATGCCGCTCGGCAAAGGCGACCTCATCGCCGGCTACGCCCTCGCCTTCGGCGCTCTCGCGATCATCCAGTCCGCCCTCGCGACCGGCCTGGCCGTCTGGTTCCTCGGTCTCGACGTCATCGGCAGCCCCTGGCTCCTGCTGCTGGTCGCCCTGCTCGACGCTCTGCTCGGCACCGCCTTCGGCCTGTTCGTCTCCGCCTTCGCGGCCTCCGAATTCCAGGCCGTCCAGTTCATGCCGGCCGTGATCTTCCCCCAACTGCTCCTCTGCGGACTCTTCACCGCGCGCGACAACATGCACCCCGTCCTGGAGACCCTCTCCGACGTCCTGCCCATGTCCTACGCCGTCGACGGCATGAACGAGGTCCTCAGGCACACGGACATGACAGCGACCTTCGTCCGCGACGCACTGATCGTGGCGGGCTGCGCACTGCTGGTCCTGGGACTGGGAGCGGCGACACTGAGGCGCAGGACCGAATAGGACCGCACCACAAGGGGCAGCCGCCCCTCCCACACAGAGCAGCAACCCCCGGACCCATGTCCCGCCCACCGGACATCCACCCTGCCCGCCGCACCCCGGTGCCAGACTGAACCGCATGAGCCAGAAAGTCGCAGTCCTCGGCACCGGCAAGATCGGCGAAGCCCTGCTCAGCGGAATGATCCGCGCCGGCTGGGCCCCGGCCGACCTCCTCGTCACCGCCCGCCGCCCCGAGCGAGCCGAAGAACTCCGCAATCGCTACGGAGTCGCCCCGGTCACCAACCCGGAAGCCGCGAAGACCGCCGACACCCTGATCCTCACGGTCAAACCGCAGGACATGGGCACCCTCCTCGACGAACTCGCCCCACACGTCCCGGCCGACCGCCTGGTCATCAGCGGCGCCGCCGGCATCCCCACCTCCTTCTTCGAGGAGCGCCTCGCCACCGGCACCCCGGTCGTCCGCGTCATGACCAACACGCCCGCCCTGGTCGACGAGGCCATGTCCGTCATCTCCGCCGGCACCCACGCCACCGCCGACCACCTCGCGCACACCGAGGAGATCTTCGGCGCCGTCGGCAAGACGCTCCGCGTCCCCGAGTCCCAGCAGGACGCCTGCACCGCCCTCTCCGGCTCCGGACCGGCCTACTTCTTCTACCTGGTCGAAGCCATGACCGACGCCGGCATCCTGCTGGGCCTGCCCCGCGACAAGGCCCACGACCTGATCGTCCAGTCCGCGATCGGCGCCGCCACGATGCTCCGCGACAGCGGCGAACACCCGGTGAAGCTCCGCGAGAACGTCACCTCGCCCGCGGGCACCACCATCAACGCCATCCGCGAACTCGAGAACCACGGCGTACGCGCCGCCCTCATCGCCGCCCTCGAGGCCGCCCGCGACCGCAGCCGCGCCCTGGCCTCCGGCAAGAAGGACTGACCCCCCACCGGGGGCGGCCACCCCGCCGCGTCCACCACGTTCTTCGTGGCCACCACGCGAACGAAGCCGCCCCCCCCGTGCCTACCGAGCCGCGTTCAGCACGACACCCCCATCGAGCGCGCCGGTATCCACAGCAGCCGTATCCGAAGCCGAAGCGGCCGGAAGCAGCCCGATCGCGCGATAAGCGGCATCCACGGTCGGCCGGGCCATCGCCCGAGCCCTCTCCGCGCCATCCCGCAGCACCCCCTCCACATAGCCAGGATCCGCGCACAACTCCTTGTGCCTCTCCTGTACGGGCCTCAAGACCTCGACCACGGCCTCGGCGGTGTCCTTCTTCAAGGCGCCGTACGACTCATATACACCGCTCAGCTCCGATGGGTTCCCACCCGTGCAGGACGCGAGGATCTCCAGCAGATTTGCCAGCCCCGGCCGGGCGTCCCGGTCGTACACGACGTCCCGCCCGCTGTCGGTCACGGCCCGCATGACCTTCTTTCGCACGGCGTCCGGTTCGTCGAGCAGATAGACGATCCCCGGCCCCGAGTCGTCGGACTTCCCCATCTTCGACGTCGGCTCCTGGAGGTTCATGACCCGCGCACCCACCTTCGGCACGGTGGCCCGGGGCACCACGAACGTGTAGCCGTACCGCTGGTTGAACCGCACCGCCAGATCGCGCGTCAGCTCCACATGCTGCGCCTGGTCGTCCCCGACCGGCACCTCGTCGGCCCCGTACGCCAGGATGTCCGCCGCCATCAGGACGGGATACGTCAGCAACGACAGCCGCACACTCCCGCCCCGCGCCCGCTCCCGAGCCGCCTTCTCCTTGTACTGGATCATGCGCCGCATCTCACCGTCCGTGGCCACGCACTCCAGCACGTACGACAGCCGCGCGTGCTCGTCCACATGACTCTGCACGAACACGGTGCACACCTCGGGATCCAGCCCCGACGCCAGCAACAGCGTCGCCGCCTGCCGACTCAGCCGACGCACCCGCGCCGGATCGTGGTCGACGGTCAGGGCGTGCAGGTCGACGATGCAGAACAGCGACTCCGCCCGGTGCTGGTCGACCGTGGCCCACTGCCGCATGGCTCCCAGATAGTTCCCCAGCGTCAGATGCCCCGTCGGCTTGACCCCGCTGAAGACCCGCGTCATCTCTCCACCTCCTGGTCGAGACCGCCGTCCCCGGCCGGCCGACCCTCAGGACTCCTGGAGGGAGATACGCGAACGGCCGCCGAGGCGGCGGCCGTTGAGTGCATACGTGCTCACGGCCGCCGTCAGGCGGCCCACCACTGCTGGGTGCACGTACGCGTTGTCATGCCTGCCAGCGTACGCCGCAGAGGAGCCGTCCGGACCTGAGTTGACACTCCCCAGCCCCGTACGTAGTGTTCTCCGAGTTGTCCGACGTGAGCGCCGACCCCGGTCGGTCCCCGGACAGCCATTCCGCAGGTACCAGCCAACAAACGACGACAGTCGATCTGTCTGCCGTCGCTGTATTGGCGTGCGTATTCGCGAAATGAGGAATCCACGTTCGAAAGGACGGTGGCCCCCGATTAGCTCGGGAGCCGGGAATCCGCTAAAGTCTCACTCGTCGGAACGGCCCAACAGCCGGGAAGACAAGCCCCCTGACTGGGAATCAGGACCGAAAGGATCTGATAGAGTCGGAACCGCCGGAAAGGGAAACGCGAGAGCGGGAACCTGGAAAGCACCGAGGAAATCGGAACCGGAAACGGTCTGATAGAGTCGGAAACGCA
>NZ_JBVHLJ010000006.1:0-607114 GCF_055559055.1 Streptomyces sp. NPDC024687
CTTCGGTCTTGCGTTTCCGACTCTATCAGACCGTTTCCGGTTCCGATTTCCTCGGTGCTTTCCAGGTTCCCGCTCTCGCGTTTCCCTTTCCGGCGCTCCCAACATTATCAGAAGTTTCGGGCCGGACTGACCGGCCATCTGTTTCCGATTTATCGGGAAGTAGCTTCTTCGAAATCAGGATTTCCAGAAGCAGACAGACACTCACCGCTGCCGAGCGGGATGAACCCGGCTCCAGGCAACTGTTCGAATCTACCTCCCCGCAGCGTCCGTGTCAACGGCTCCTGTGGGGCGAAGGAGACAGTAGCAGCTCGGTACGGTCCCCCGCACATCACGCAGCAGTAGGGACCGTGGCGCTGCGTTCGGCTGCCTCGACGTCGCCCGTGTCACCCGCACGCGCCGCTCGTCCGCCCAGGACAAAGACGTAGGCGAGGAAGGTCAGCTCCGCGACGATCCCGATGGCTATGCGGGCCCAGGTGGGCAGGCCCGAGGGTGTGACGAAGCCTTCTATGGCGCCCGAGATGAACAGGACCAGGGCGAGGCCTATCGCCATGCCCACAGCGGCTCGGCCCTCCTCCGCCAGGGCGGTGCGTCGGGAGCGGGGGCCCGGATCGATCAGGGTCCAGCCGAGACGCAGACCTGTGCCAGCGGCGACGAACACTGCGGTGAGTTCGAGGAGTCCGTGCGGAAGTACGAGGCCGAGGAAGGTGTCGAGGCGGCCGGCCGAGGACATCAGGCCGACGCCCACACCGAGGTTGAGCATGTTCTGGAACAGGATCCAGAGGACCGGGAGGCCCAGGAAGATGCCCAGGACCAGGCATGTTGCAGCGGCCTGTGCGTTGTTCGTCCAGACCTGGGCGGCGAAGGACGCGGCGGGATGACTGGAGTAGTACGTCTCGTACTGGCCGCCGGGGCGTGTGAGCTCGCGTAGTTCGCTGGGGGCCGCGATGGAGGACTGCACCTCGGGATGGGTGCCGATCCACCAGCCGAGGAGGGCTGCGACGACCGTGGACAGCAGCGCGGTGGGCACCCACCAGTGCCGCGATCGGTAGACCGCGGCGGGGAAGCCGTATGCGAGGAAGCGGGTGACATCGCGCCAAGAGGCGCGGCGGGTTCCTGTGACGGCACTACGCGCGCGTGCCACGAGTTGGCTGAGCCGGCCGGTGAGCTGGGGGTCGGGGGCGCTGGACTGGATCAGGGAGAGGTGAGTGGCGGTGCGCTGGTAGAGGGCGACGAGTTCGTCCGTCTCGGCGCCGTTGAGGCGGCGCTGGCGCCGGAGCAGGGCGTCGAGGCGGTCCCACTCGGCTCGGTGGGCGGTGACGAAGACGTCGAGGTCCATCGGTTTGCCTGCTCCTCGGCTGATCGTCGGCGGTCCGTCGTGGATGTCAGCTTGTCGTACTGCGGCGCGATGCGCCCTCAGCTTGGCAGACTGGTCGTTCACGTGGCAGGTCAGGGAAGGACGGCGGGCGTGAGTGAGCTGGTGACGGGCGAGGCGGTGGCGCTTGAATTGCGCCCCGCGAGGCTGCCCAGCAGGGCGTTGGCCGTGCTGGTCGATCTGATCGTGGCCGTGGTCGTGTACATCGCCGTGACCGTCGCGGTGGTGGCCGCTTCCGCGTCTTTGGACGACGCGGCCCAGATGGCACTGTCCATCGCCGCGTTCCTGCTCGTCCTGGTGGGCGGGCCGATCGCGGTCGAGACGCTCAGCCATGGTCGGTCCTTGGGGAAGCTCGCTGTGGGGCTCCGTGTGGTGCGGGACGACGGCGGGCCCATCCGGTTCCGGCATGCGCTGGTGCGGGGTGCGATCGGTGTGGTCGAGATTCTGATGACGTTCGGAGTCGTGGCGTGTATCGCCTCGCTTGTCTCGGCGCGTGGGCGTCGGCTCGGTGATGTGTTCGCGGGGACGCTGGTCGTGCGGGAGCGGATTCCCGTGGCACCCAGCGGATTCGTGCCGCCGCCTCCGCCCTGGCTGGCCGGCCGGTTCACCCCACTCGATCTGTCGGCGGTTCCCGATGGCCTGTGGCTTGCCATCCGTCAGTACCTGACGCGGATGCACCAGCTCGATCCGCAGGTCGGCTGGGCCATGGCGGAGCGGCTGGCGTCCGATCTCGCCGCGCGTACCGGGACTCCGGCGCCGCGGGACGTACCGCCCGGCGCGTATCTGGCGGCGGTGGTGCAGGAGCGGCAGGCCCGCGAGTCCCGGCGGGCCTTCGGCGGCGTTACTGCGGGGGCCGGGGCGTCTCCTGGCGTGGTGCCCGGGCCTGCGTTCGGGATGCAGGCCGGCTACCCCTACCCGGGGGCGCGGCCCGCGGATCCGTCCTCTCCTCAGCCGCCTGTCTCGATCGGCGTCGAGGCGACTCCGGTCGTGGAACGTCCTGGGGTCCAGGTCGAGGAGTCCTCCGACGGACCCCCGTCGGCGGTGCCGTCGGAGGGCAGGCCCGCCTCCGGGTTCGTCCCGCCGGCGTGATCCTGCATGTGCCCGCGGCCCCAGTGGTGTCGGGTGCGGGAGCGGGCATCCGCTGAGGCCGGTTCAGTCGAGCGGTGTTTCGGGGAACGTCGACGGCGGTGACTCGAGGTCCTCCAGCTCGATTCCGGGGGCTGCCAGGACCACGTCCCCGGCGATGTGCACGGTGTGCTGCTCGCCTGTGTCCAGCGCTGTGACCTGGTATTCCTCCACGGTCAGCGGGCCGTTGTCAGTGGCGTGTGCTTCTCTTTTCAGCAAGGTCCAGGACTGGTCCACGGTGCGCGGGGCGAGGACGGGTTCCGTGAAGGCCACGAGGCGTACGCGAGTTGCTGATGCGGAGGGGGTGAGGCGCAGGAGACGGGTGGTGGCGACGAGGAACGCCGGGGATGTGCCGGTGAAGGCGTGGGCGGGGACATTGCCTTCCGTGGCGTGGGCCCCGGTGGGGTCCGTGCGGACCCAGGTGACGCCGTCGAGCGCGGCACCGCGCACCTGCCAGCTCTCGGCGTGCAGTTCGAGACGGATGGGGCGACCGAGCTCGTCGAGGGTGAGGTCGACCGAGCCGCTGTGACCTCCCGCGGGGGTGGTCAGTTGAGAGACGTAGCGCCAGCCGGACGGGCCGGGGGCGCATTGGAAGTGTTCTTCCGCGAGGGGGGTGTGATCGTGCGGATCGTGGAGCGAATAACGGCCGCGGGGCATGGGTGTCCTGGGTTCTGACGGGCTGTCCGGCCTGACGGTCACACGGCGAGGGAGAAGGGCCGAAGAAGGGTCCACAAGGCCAAAGGGGCAGGCCCCCGACACGGGGGTGCGGGGGCCTGCCTCGGAGGTACTACTGCTGTGCCGTACGGCTCAGTAGCGGTAGTGGTCCGACTTGTACGGGCCGTCGACCTCGACGCCGATGTACGCCGCCTGCTCCGGGCGCAGCTGGGTGAGCTTCACGCCGAGCGCGTCCAGGTGGAGGCGGGCGACCTTCTCGTCGAGGTGCTTGGGCAGCACGTAGACGTCGGTCGGGTACTCGTCGGGCTTGGTGAACAGCTCGATCTGGGCCAGGGTCTGGTCCGCGAAGGAGTTGGACATCACGAACGACGGGTGACCGGTGGCGTTGCCCAGGTTCAGCAGACGGCCCTCGGACAGCACGATCAGCACCTTGCCATCGGGGAACTTCCAGGTGTGGACCTGCGGCTTGACCTCGTCCTTGACGATGCCGGGGATCTGGGCGAGGCCGGCCATGTCGATCTCGTTGTCGAAGTGACCGATGTTGCCGACGATCGCCTGGTGCTTCATCTTGGCCATGTCCGAGGCCATGATGATGTCCTTGTTGCCCGTCGTGGTGATAAAGATGTCGGCCGTCTCGACGACCTCGTCCAGCGTCGTGACCTGGTAGCCGTCCATCGCCGCCTGCAGAGCGCAGATCGGGTCGATCTCGGTGACGATGACACGGGCGCCCTGGCCGCGCAGCGACTCCGCGCAGCCCTTGCCCACATCGCCGTAGCCCAGGACGACCGCGGTCTTGCCGCCGATGAGGACGTCGGTGGCGCGGTTGATGCCGTCGATCAGGGAGTGCCGGCAGCCGTACTTGTTGTCGAACTTCGACTTGGTGACGGCGTCGTTCACGTTGATCGCCGGGAACAGGAGGACCCCGTCGCGCTGCATCTCGTACAGGCGGTGGACGCCGGTCGTGGTCTCCTCGGTCACGCCGCGGATCTCGGAGGCCAGCTGGGTCCACTTCTGCGAGCCGTCCGTGATGGTGCGGTGCAGGAGTTCGAGGACGCAGCGGTGCTCGTCGGACTCGGCGGTGTCCACGGAGGGAACCTTGCCGGCCTTCTCGTACTCGACGCCCTTGTGGACGAGGAGGGTGGCGTCACCGCCGTCGTCCAGGATCATGTTCGGGCCGCCGGTGGGGGTGTTCGGCCAGGTCAGGGCCTGCTCCGTGCACCACCAGTACTCCTCCAGGGTCTCGCCCTTCCAGGCGAAGACCGGGATCCCCTGCGGGTTCTCGGGCGTGCCGTTCGGGCCGACGGCGATGGCGGCGGCCGCGTGGTCCTGGGTGGAGAAGATGTTGCAGGACGCCCAGCGGACCTCGGCGCCCAGGGCGACGAGGGTCTCGATGAGGACGGCGGTCTGCACGGTCATGTGCAGGGAGCCGGTGACGCGGGCGCCGGCGAGCGGCTGCGTCTCGGCGTACTCCTTGCGGATCGACATCAGGCCGGGCATCTCGTGCTCGGCGAGGGTGATCTCCTTGCGGCCGAACTCGGCCAGGGAGAGGTCGGCGACCTTGAAGTCCTGTCGGTTGTCGACAGTCGTCATGTGGTGCTGCTCCTCGGGTTTGGGGCGCGGAAGTACTGCTGGTCTGCGCGGCGGCGGACACAGGGGTGCCCGAAGAGGACACAGGCATGCCCGGTGCGCGCAGCGCAGTCCGTCGGAGGCCCTCTCTCCCTCGGCCGGTCCGCGTGCGGACCGCCCGACCGCCATCAGCAGCGACGTCTGGCTCCGTCCCAAGCTACACCGGTCGGCCGGGGCACCCCAGTCCGCCTCCGAACACATCAGGCCGATCACGGGCTGTGGTCCGTCACGCGGGCCGCGTGTCGTCAGCCGTCCTGACAGGGTGCCGTGACGGTGGTGACAACCGGCGTACGAACCGGGAAACGGGCGGCAACGTGCGGTAACCGACCAGGTCATCCGGGGGCTTTTGCTCCTTGGGTGACCTGGGCAGGTGAGGGGAGACGTGAAGCGATCGGTCAGCTGATCGATCTTGCGGGACGTCCGGGACGGCGTTTCCGTGTGGCAAAGGCGTGAGGAGATCGATGTGACCAGTCCGGCCGGACCTCCCCCCACGGGCGGCGGCAGAGAGCAACAGCGGGTGAAGCTGCTGGCGGTGACCGCGTGCCCGACCGGCATCGCGCACACGTACATGGCCGCGGAGAAGCTCGCGCAGGCCGCCGCGAGCCGTGGCATCGACATGAAGGTGGAGACCCAGGGATCGATCGGGGCTGAAAACGTCCTGAATGACAACGATGTCAGCACTGCGGACGGCATCATCGTCGCCGCGGACAAGGACGTGGACCTGAGCCGTTTCGTGGGCAAGCGGGTTCTGACCGTGGGGGTGGCGGAGGGGATTCATCATCCTGAGCGGTTGATCGAGCGGGTGCGGTCGGCGCCGGTGCACACGCCGGGCGGTACCCCGGCCGCCTCCGTCTCGGGCGGCGGCAAGGAGCGGAGCGTCGGCTACAAGGCGCTGATGAACGGGGTCAGCTACATGATTCCGTTCGTGGTGGTCGGCGGCCTGCTGATCGCGATCTCGCTCTCGCTCGGCGGGCACACCGACCCGTCAGGCGGGCTGGTCATCCCGAAGGACTCCTTCTGGATGGACGTCAACAACATCGGCGTCATCGGCTTCACGCTGATGGTGCCGATCCTTTCCGGATACATCGCCTATGCCATCGGGGACCGCCCGGCCCTCGTCCCCGGCATGATCGGCGGCTGGATCGCGAACACGGGGTCGCTCTACGACTCGAAGGCGGGCGCCGGGTTCATCGGGGCGATCGTGACCGGGTTCCTCGCCGGGTATCTCGTGCTGTGGATCAAGAAGGTCAGGGTCCCGAAGTTCATGCAGCCGAACATGCCGATCATCGTGATCCCGATCGTGGCGACCACGGCGCTCGGGTTGTTCTTCGTCTACGTCATCGGGAAGCCGATCTCCTGGGTGTTCGAGCACCTCACCGACTGGCTCGGCGGGATGACCGGCACCAGCGCGATCCTGCTGGGGGCGATTCTGGGGCTCATGATCGCGTTCGACATGGGCGGCCCGGTCAACAAGACGGCGTTCCTGTTCGGCACGGGGCTGATCGCGACCGGCAACCAGACGGTCATGGGCATGTGCGCGGCCGCGATCCCCGTCATGCCGCTGGGGCAGGGCCTGGCCACGCTGATACGGAAGCGGCTCTACACCGAGCAGGAGCGGGAGACCGGGCTGGCCGCGCTGTTCATGGGCTGCTTCGGCATCTCCGAGGGCGCGATCCCGTTCGCGGCGGCGCGTCCGGCGCAGGTCATCCCGGCCAACATGCTCGGTGGCGCGGTGGCCGGCGCGGTCGCCGGTGTCGCCGGGGTCGAGGACGCGGTGCCGCACGGCGGGCCGATCGTGGCGGTGCTGGGTGCGGTGAGCGGGGTACCGGTGTTCTTCGTGGCCGTGCTGATCGGCACGGTGGTCACCGCGCTGACGACGGTCATGCTGGTCGACATCGGTGAGCGGCGGCGCAAGAGCGCGGCGCCGGTGGCCGGGCCGGGTGTGACCGGACCGGGTGTGGGCGAACCGCTCGAGCCCGAGCTGGTCGGCGTGGGCGCCGGTGCGGCGGCCGGTGGAGCCGCCGGTGCCCTGGTGGCACAGCGAATCGTCACTCCGCTGAGCACGCCCACACCCGTCACGGAGACGACACCGGCCAAGTCCCCGAAAACCATGGAGCCCGACGCGAGCGCGGACGCTGAAGCTACGGCGACCCGAGAAGCCGCCAGCGCCGTCGCGACCAAGCCCCCGAAAGCCGCGGAACCCGACTCCAGTGCCGAGGTGGGTGCGGAAGTCGACGTCGATGTGGCCGCCAGGACAGGCGGCGCCGGGGCCGAAGCCGGCAGCGTCCACGCGGCAGCAGCCGACGGAGGCGTCACGGCCGAGGCCCCTCGCGAGGTCCTCTCCGGCTATCTCACCGAACAGGCCGTGAAAGTCGGCCTCGATGCCCGGGACAAGGCGGCGGCCGTACGGGAGATGGCGGAGTTGCTCGCGCGGACCGGCAAGGTGGTGGACGTGGACGAGCTGGTCGCGACCGCCTTGCGGCGGGAGGAGCAGGGAACCACCGGACTCGGGGAGGAGATAGCGATCCCGCATGCCAAGACGGACGCCGTGACCGCGCCCGTCGTCGGGTTCGCACGGTCCGCCGAAGGCATCGAGTGGGGCTCCCTGGACGGTACGAAGGCCAGGCTGGTCTTCATGATCTCCGTGCCGGAGGCGGCCGCGGGCGACGAACACCTGCGCATCCTGGCTCTGTTGTCGCGCAGGCTGATGGATGCCGGGTTCCGGGAGCGGCTTCTCGCGGCGCCGGACAAGAGGGCTGTGCTGGACGTGCTGAGCGAGATCAGGTGAGCGAAGGGCCCGCGCCCCGGTGCGGGGACGCGGGCCCGTACGGCCGCTGGGGACCGGTGATCAGTGCTCGGCGGGGTGCTGTGCCGGTCCCCCGGGGGTCGCCTCGCGGTCGGGGCCCTTGCGGGCCTCGGCCTCGCTGTAGATGTCCGGTTCGAGGTAGATGACACGGGCGATCGGGACGGCCTCGCGGATGCGGGACTCGGCCGCGTTGATCGCGGAGGCGACTTCGCCGGCCGTGTCGTCGTGCTGGACGGCGATCTTGGCGGCGACCAGCAGTTCCTCGGGGCCGAGGTGGAGTGTGCGCATGTGGATGATGCCGGTGACGGTGTGGCCGTCGACGATCGCGGCCTCGATCTTCTGGACCGCCTCGAGGCCGGCGGCCTCGCCGAGCAGCAGGGACTTGGTCTCCACCGCCAGGACCAGGGCGATCAGGATGAGCAGGATGCCGATGCACAGGGTGCCGATGCCGTCCCAGACGCCGTCCCCGGTGAGCAGGGCCAGGCCGACGCCGCCGAGGGCGAGGACCAGGCCGACGAGCGCACCGAAGTCCTCCAGGAGTACGACCGGGAGCTCGGGTGCCTTGGCACGGCGCACGAACTCCTTCCAGGAGAGGTTGCCGCGCAGCGGGTTGGACTCCTTGATGGCCGTACGGAAGGAGAAGCCCTCGGCGATGATCGCGAAGACGAGGACGCCGACCGGCCAGTACCAGTGCTCGATCTCGTGCGGGTGCTTGATCTTCTCGTAGCCCTCGTAGACGGCGAACATGCCGCCGACCGAGAAGAGGACGATGGAGACCAGGAAGGCGTAGATGTAGCGCTCGCGGCCGTAGCCGAAGGGGTGTTGCGGGGTGGCCTCGCGCTGGGCCTTCTTGCCGCCGACGAGCAGCAGGAACTGGTTTCCGGAGTCGGCGAGCGAGTGCACGCCCTCGGCGAGCATCGAGGACGAGCCGCTGAACGCGAACGCCACGAACTTCGATGCCGCGATCGCGAGGTTGGCGCCGAGTGCCGCCACGATCGCCCTGGTTCCGCCTGACGCGCTCATCTGGTCGCGTTGTCCCTTCGCCTCAAGTGCCTCTACGCCGTCCAGGCTCTTTGCCCGTCCTTTGCCGGTGGGCCATTCTTGCAGCCCGCCCGGCACGGACGTCTCAGCCGTCCACAGGGCCGGTCATACGATCACACGTCTCAGTGGTCCATGTCGGTCACACGATCACGGTCGCCCGGAAGACCGTGCCCGCGCCCGACACCTCGGCCTTCTCGCCCGCCGGTACGAACACCGACTGGCCGGGGCTCAGTTCGTCTGCCCCGACTCGCACGGAACCTGCCGTGCAGAGCACAATCTGCAGGGTCGGACGGGTCAGGTCGTGCGGGGCGACGCCCTCGGGAAGGACATACCGGGACAGTCGGAACTCGTCGATGGGGGTCTCGTAGACCTCCTCGCCGTCGGGGGACGCCTCGGGGCGCAGTACGCCCGGGTCGGCGGCCTCGAAGCGGACGATGCGCAGGAGCTCGGGGACGTCGACGTGCTTGGGGGTCAGGCCGCAGCGCAGGACGTTGTCGGAGTTGGCCATGATCTCGACGCCGAGGCCGCTGAGGTAGGCGTGCGGGATGCCGGCGCCGAGGAACAGTGCCTCGCCGGGCTGGAGCCGGACGTGGTGGAGGAGCATCGCGGCGATGACGCCCGGGTCGCCCGGGTAGTGGTGGGCGATGGCGGCGTAGGGGGCGTGGTCGCCGCCGAGGCGGGCGCAGGCGGCCGCGGCCTCGGTGACCGTGTGGGCCATCTCCTCGCGGTCGGCGGTCAGGACGGCCGTCAGGACCTCGCGCAGGGCCGCCTCCTCGGGGCGGGCGTGCAGGAGGTCGACGTACGGCTTGAGGGAGTCGACGCCGAGCGCGTCGAGCAGCTCGGCCGCGCGCGCGGGTTCGCGGAAGCCGCACAGGCCGTCGAACTCGGTGAGCGCGCAGATCAGTTCGGGCTTGTGGTTGGCGTCCTTGTAGTTGCGGTGGCCCGCGTCCACGGGGATGCCGCGGCGCTCCTCGTCGTCGTAACCCTCCTTCGCCTGGGCGAGGTCGGGGTGCACCTGGAGGGAGAGCGGGGCGCCCGCGGCGAGGATCTTGAGCAGGAAGGGCAGGCGGGGGCCGAACTTGGCGACCGCCTCGGCGCCGAGCTCCTTCTCCGGGTCCGCGTCGATGACCTCGGCGAGGGTGCCCCGGCCGGTGCGTGAGGGGGCTCCCGGGTGGGCGCCCATCCACATCTCCGCCTGCGGTTCACCGGTCGGCCGGATGCCGAGGAGTTCGGGGATGGCGGTGGTGGATCCCCAGGCGTAGGGGCGGACGGTGTTCTCGAGGCGGTCCATCAGGCTCTTTCTCCACGTACGGCTTTCAGGGCGTCCCGGCAAACGTCAGGCCCCCGAGGCGAGCGCCAGGTAAACGGCGGCGAAATCCGTGACGGCGATCAGTTCCGCGAGGGTCTCGATCTCGCCCCCGGACTCCGGTTCCAGCTCGCTGATCGGCGTGTCGTGGCTCAGGGCCAGGTCACGGGCGGCCGGGGCGGCGCTGAGTCCGCCGATCGGACGGTCGCGAAGGAGCACCACGCGTGCGCGTAGGGCGGGGGACTCCTCGACACGGTCGCGGAAGAAGTCGTCGGGGTCGGCGCTGGCGGCCAGCGGTCCGGCGAGCAGCGTGCTGTGCGCGGCGAGGGCCTCGGGCAGTTCGCAGACCACGGACGGGCGGCCGGAGAGCTCGGCGAGGGCCGCGGCGAAACGACGGCCCGCCGGGCCTGCGGAAATGCCCTCGGTCCAGATCACCGGGAGCGCGTCGGCGAGTTCGGAGGCGAGGGTCTTGGCCGGGTTGCTGTAGGTCGCGATGGCGGGGCCGCAGCGCTCGGCGATGTGGTCGAGGCGACCTGCGATCTTCTCGAGGGTGTCGGGCGGGGCGGTGAGCAGGCCGGTGCGGTCGAGGATCGCGAGGAGCGGGGTGAGCAGGGCCCACAGGACGCCGGGGGCGGATGCGGTGAGGGATGTGTCCTGCTCGTACGGGGCGGTCGCCATGGGCACGAACAGGCCGTGGGCGCCCTCGACCGCCTCGAAGAGCGGGGTGCGGGCGGGGGCCACGGCGACGACCGTGCAACCGCGGCGGTATGCCTGGTCGGCGAGCAGGGACAGGCCCGGCTCGGTGCCGTCGGGCGTGGCGATCAGAAGGAGGTCGACCGATCCCGCCCAGCCGGGGAGTTCCCAGCGCAGGGCGCCCGCGGCGGGGGCGACGCCGGTGGGGGCGAGGCGGGTGACGGGGCTGCCGGCTCCGGCGAGCGTGCCGAGGAGGTCGGCAACGTGGGTGGCGGCGGCGCCGGGGCCCGCGATGAGGATCGCGCGCGGGCGGCCGTCGGGCTTGAGGTCGTTCACCCCGGCCTCGACGGCGAGCCGGGCCGCTGTGCGGACGCGGGCGCCGGCCTCCGCGGCGCCGCGGAGCAGGCCTCGGCGGTCGGCCTCCGAGAGGGCCTCGGGGGTGTCCAGCAGCGATTCGTCGAGCATGGGCGGCAGCCTCCGATCGCCGGGTCTCCGGGACGCCGGCTTGTCGCTTCACCGGGTGTCGTCGGTCGCGCGGGTCCGGGACACCGGGGTCGCTGTGGGTCGCTGTGTCGTTGTCGCTCACGGCAGCGGGGACGCTGTCCCGCCTACGGCGACAGCGGGGCATTACGCGGGGCGGCGGGCCTCGTCGACGAGGAGAACGGGGATGCCGTCGCGGACGGGGTACGCCAGGCCGCAGTCCCGGCCGGTGCAGATCAGCTCGCTGTCCTGGTCCTTGAGGGGGGCGTGACAGGCCGGGCAGGCGAGGATCTCCAGGAGGCCGGCTTCGAGCGGCATGGGGGTTCCCTTCGGGGCGATACGGCTGCTTGTGCGGATGTGCCTGGTCAGGGTACCGCCGGGGAGAGTTGGGCGCGGGAGTTGGGGCGAGGTCGCCGGTCGGGGTCCCGCGGGGGCTGCGCCGCGTGGACAGCGACTGGGTCGAGGGGGCGTGTCCTGTGGACTGGCTGGACTGACGCGGATCTGCGACCGCTCGGGCCTGCCGGGCTCCGCTCCAGCCCCCTCCCGGGCCCCGCCCCGCGAGGGGTCTGCGGAACGGCCACAGATCTGCGGCCACTGGGGCCCTGGGCTCCACCCCTGCACCTCCGCCGAGGCCCGCCCCGGGCCTCGGGAGGAGCGGGGCGGGCCTCAAAATCCGGCCAGGCCCCGCCACCCGGCCCCGTCGGCCATCGAGGGGCGCCCCGCACTCACGGGCCGGACGAGCTGCGATGCTCGGGCCGACCGCCGTGTGCGCAGCAACCCTGCGGGGTCCGGGATGGGACATGCGTGCCGACGCCTCCCACCCAGCACCGCCCGGCGGTCCGCCCCCACGAACACGCCTCGATCCGGGAGTTCCGTCAGGCCCTGATGACCGCCAGTACCTCGTCCCTGACCTTCGTCATCGTCGCCTCGTCCCTGGCCTCGGCGTTCAGGCGCAGGAGGGGTTCGGTGTTGGAGGGGCGGACGTTGAACCACCAGTCGGGGGTGGTGATCGTGAGGCCGTCCAGTTCGTCGAGCCGTACGCCCTCCTGGCCCTCGTAGGCAGTCTTTATGGCCTCCAGGCGGCCTGCCTGGTCGGCGACCGTGGAGTTGATCTCGCCGGAGCCGACGTAGCGGTCGTACTGGGCCACCAGTGACGACAGCGGGCCCTCCTGGCCGCCCAGCGCGGCCAGGACGTGCAGGGCCGCCAGCATGCCCGTGTCGGCGTTCCAGAAGTCCTTGAAGTAGTAGTGCGCGGAGTGCTCGCCGCCGAAGATCGCGCCGGTCCTCGCCATCTCGGCCTTGATGAAGGAGTGGCCCACGCGTGTGCGTACCGGTGTGCCGCCGTTCTCCTCGACGACCTCCGGGACCGACCAGGACGTGATCAGGTTGTGGATGACCGTGCCCTTGCCGCCGTGCCTGGCGAGCTCTCGGGAGGCCACGAGGGCGGTGACGGCGGACGGGGAGACCGGGTCGCCGTGCTCGTCGACGACGAAGCAGCGGTCGGCGTCGCCGTCGAAGGCGATGCCGAGGTCGGCCCCCTCCTCGCGGACGCGCTTCTGGAGGTCGACGATGTTGGCCGGGTCCAGGGGGTTGGCCTCGTGGTTCGGGAAGGTGCCGTCCAGCTCGAAGTACATCGGGACGGTGTCCAGGGGCAGTCCGGCGAAGACGGTCGGGACGGTGTGGCCGCCCATACCGTTGCCCGCGTCGACGACGACCTTCAGGGGGCGGATGGAGGTCAGGTCGACGAGGGAGAGCAGGTGGGCCGCGTAGTCCTCCAGCGTGTCCCGATCGGTGATCGTCCCCGTCGAGGCCGCCGGCTCCGGGGCGCCCGTCTCGCTCCACCGTTCGACCAGTTCGCGGATCTCGGCGAGCCCGGTGTCCTGGCCGACCGGGGCGGCGCCCGCGCGGCACAGCTTGATGCCGTTGTACTGGGCGGGATTGTGGGAGGCCGTGAACATCGCGCCCGGCAGGTTCAGCGCGCCGGAGGCGTAGTACAGCTGGTCGGTCGAGCACAGCCCGATCTCGGTGACGTCGACGCCGAGGGCGGCCGCTCCACGCGCGAAGGCCCGCGACAGGCCGGGGGACGTGGGCCGCATGTCGTGACCCGTCACGATGGCGCTCGCCCCGGTCACCTGGACGAAGGCGGCACCGAAGAGCTCGGCGAGCGTCTCGTCCCACTGGTCGGGGACGACTCCGCGCACGTCGTACGCCTTCACGAGCTGTGACAGATCAGCCACGGCCAACCCTTCTGGAAGTCCTGTCGGTCACCACAAACTACCCGTAGCCAGTGACAGCGGGTGGTGCGGGAGCTGAGTGGACTCCGACGCCGGCAGGAGACGCCCGCAGGAGACAGGACAGGTCAGTTGTCGGGAGAGCGCAGCACCCGGAGATGACCTCGGCGAGCGACCTCCATCGGGTCGGCCCGCCGGGCCCCGCCCGCCTCGGCGGCGCGCTCCTGCGGACGGGCCGCCTCGCGCACGGCGTTGGCAAGCGCTTCCAGATCGTCCCCGCTGGGCCGGGCCGGAGCCGAGGCGTCGAGGAGCCGGACGACTTCCCAGCCGCGCGGGGCGGTGAGGCGCTCGGAATGCTCGGCGCACAGGTCGTAGCAGTGGGGTTCGGCGTAGGTGGCGAGCGGGCCGAGGACCGCGGTCGAGTCGGCGTAGACGTACGTCAGCGTCGCGACGGCGGGACGGCCGCAAGCGGTGCGCGAACAGCGACGTACAGGGCTCACGACGTTGGACGGTACCGCACTCTTGAGCGGGCCGCGACGACTCTCCCCCAGGTCACTCCACCGTGTCGTGCTGTGAAACGCCCCACACGCCACTCCGATCACACCACCATGACCTGCGCGGACACCCCTTTTCGAGGGACCGAACACTTCTGAACCCGGTCACCACTCGACACAAACCATGGCAATTGCCTTGAGATCGACGACTCGGAGGGATATGGAATCGAGCCGAACCTTGGCTGGAATGGTCAGCTGCCGACACGCCGTACGAGGTGGCCGTACGTGGTTTCGGACCGCGTCCGGGGGTACCGCGTGGGGGTCGGGCACCGGAGGGCGGCGAGGATTACCCTTCACCAGTGATGGACAACCCCGTACCGCCCCGCGCCACCAGCCCCGGGCCCCGCCGCCGTGATCGCCACGGACGGGGCATGCGCGGGCCGATCGCCCCGCCGCAGGTGCCGCTCGCCGCGAGCCGGGCGGAGGCGTTCGCGGACCTGGTGCAGGACTCCGTCGAGCGCCTTGAGCGGCGCTGGCCGCAGCTCGCCGACATCGACTTCCTGGTCCTGGAGGTACCCCGGCTGGACGGACAGTCCTGGAACGACGAGGCGGTACCGCTCGGCGGGACGATCGCCGCGCGTGAGGGGCGCCCCGCGCGCGTGGTCGTCTACCGGCGCCCGGTGGAGATCCGCACCAAGGGGCGCGACGAGCGGGCGGCGCTGGTGCACGAGATCGTCGTGGAGCAGGTCGCCGAGCTGCTGGGGCTCACTCCCGAGACGGTCGATCCGCGGTACGGCGAGGACTGAACCGCCCGCGGATCGTCACGTGGCTACTTCTGGAGCACCGACAGGTCCTGGTCGGCCTCCGGCACGGCCACCATGCCCCGGTCGTTCGGAAGGGTCTGGATGGTGAAGCCCGGGACGCCGTCCTCCGTGGCCGCCAGGGTGCGGGCGCCGTAGACCGGGCCGCCCGAGACGTGCTCCACCGTGAGGGCGTACGTGCCCTTGAGGCCGGTCGGGGTGGGGGCCTCCACGTTCTGGGTGGTGCCCGCCTTGAGGGTGAACGTCTTCGAGACGGCCTCGCCGCCCTCGCTGCCCGCCGAGGCCGTGACCTTGACGGTGGCCCCGCGCGTGGGGGCGGTCAGGGAGAGCGTGGTGCCCTTGGCGCTGTTGTCGGCGACCGTCGCGCGGGTGCCGACGGGACGCGTGGCCGGGATGAAGGCCGTCTCCTGGTCGTCGCCCTTGCCGCGGACGACCCGCAGCGCGGCGACCACCGGCACGGAGGTGTCGGTGGGGGTCAGGACCAGCGAACCGGCCTCCCCGCGCGTGACGTCACCGAGGTCGGCGGAGGCCGTCATGCCCGCCTTCACATGCAGCGTCTCGTTCCCGGCGGGGGTGATCAGGCCGGACGGGGACGCGAGCTGCACCTTCAGGTCGGCGTCGGAGTCGCCGGGCGCGAAGGCGACCAGGCGCACCGCGGTGGCGTCCTTCGGGATGCCGGGCAGCACCAGGCTGCCGGACGGGTCGGTGGACGCTGCCAGCCAGTCGCCGCCGAGTTTGTCGTCCAGCGCCTGCACGGCCGCGCCCACGCGCCCGCTGCGGACGTTCACATGGACGGTGAGGTTCTCCTGCTTCTCCTCGGTGAGCGTGGACAGCAGGATCGGGTCGCTGGAGTGCGGCGCGACCGTGATGCCCTCCCCCAGCGTGGAGTCCAGGGCGCCGTCCTTGCCGTAGAGCTCGATGTCGACGACGGCGGCGGAGTCGTCGGGGTTGGTCAGGTGCACGTAGTCGGTGCGGTCGGCGGCCGTGCTCGCGCCCGGGAACCAGAACTCGGTGTCGGGAGCGGAGCAGTTGACGCCCTGCAGCCCTCGTCCGGAGCCCGCGGCGACCTCGGTGGTCTCCTGGACGGTCCAGCCCGGCGCGAACTCCCCCTCGGCGGTGCCGACGAGCGCCGGTGCGTCACCGCCGGAGGTGTCACCGGTGGCGGGTTTGCCGGGCTCCCCGGGTTCGAGGACCGGCTTGCCGGCCTTCTTCCCCTTGCCCTTGTCCTCGCCCTTGCCCTTGCTCTTGCCGTCCGACTCCTCGGCCGCCGCCTGGAGTTCGGCCTTGCCGCCGCTCCCCGCGTCCTTGGTGACGGGCGTGAAGGACGTGTACGACGTCTCCGCTATGTCGGAGGTGCTCGGCGACGGGCACAGCAGGCTGGTGCGCTCCACGGGCAGCGCTACGGCCGTCCCGGCGGTGCCCGCGGCCTTCGGCGAGCTGAGCGTGGCGAACCCGGTGACGGCGGCGAGCGCGGCGGTGCCGGCGATGAGGGACACGGTGGTGCGGTTCACTGCTGACTCCCGTCGGGGCGCTCAGTGCCGGTGGGGTCCGGTTGCTGCTGCGCCGGGTCGTACGCGGGGTCGTAGCCCTGGTCGTACTGCTGCTGCTCGTACTGGCCGCCGTACGTCTGGTCGTACGGCGTCTGCTGGTTCTGCCCGCCGTAGGCGTACGGGTCGTACTGGCCGCCCTGGTAGGGGTCCGCCTGGTACGGCTGCTGGTCGTAACCGCCCGCCGGGTACTCCTGGGCGGTGCCCTGGTACTGGTCACCGGCGTAGGTGCCGTACTCGGCGTTCGCGTAGCTCGGGGCGTCCCAGTCGCCGTAGGACTGCTGCTGCGGGACTGCGGCGGGGGCCTCCTGCGGAGGTGCGGGGAAGTCCTCGGGCCCGGTGCTCTCCTCGGCCTCGGCCTGGGCGCGCAGCCGGCGGGCGCGGCGGCCCTCGCCGGCCACGGCCTGGGCGGGGACCGCCGGCTCCTCGGGCAGGTCGTCGTCGACGTCACGGCGGCGGCCGGGCAGGGCCATCACCACGAGGACGACGGCGAGGAAGCCCTGGATCCACAGCCAGAGGGTGTGGGTGAAGGGGTCGTCGAAGGTGACGTCCAGCTTGCCGCCGGAGGCGGGCAGTTCGAAGCCCTGGGCCCAGCCGTCGACGGTGGTGCGGGTGAGCGGGCTGCCGTCCAGGGTGGCCGTCCAGCCTTCGCCGGCGGTGTCGGCGAGGCGCAGGATGCGGCCGTCGGCGCCGGCCGGGATCGTGGTGTGGATGTCGACGGGGCCCGCGGCCACCGGCTGCGCGGTGCCCGCACCGGACTTCGCGACGATCGTCGCGCGCGCGACCTCCTGGTCGACCCGCCACAGTCCGCTGCCGTCCTGCTGGCTGAGCCGGGTCAGGCCGGGCGTGGCGTCCAGTACGCGCGTGACCTCGCGGGGCGCGCCCTTGTGGACGAGGACGTACCGCACGGCGAAACCGCCGAGCTGGTCCGCCTGGTCGGCGCCGGAGCCGGCGACGAGGTTGGCGACGACCTTGTCCAGCTTGCCGTTCTCACCGTCGGCCGCGGCGAGTTCGGCGTCGCCGAGGCGGGCGCCGGAGCCGCGCACCAGCATGTAGCCGACGTGGGCGGAGGAGTCGCTGTCGAGGACGAGGGTGCGGGCCTGGTCGCGGGTGCCGCTCTCCTCGGCGACGAACGCGGGCACCTGGACGGGGTCGCGGCGCTCCAGCGGTCCGTCGGCGCCGCCGATCATCCAGCCGGCGGCGACGAGCAGCGGGCCCGCGGCGGAGGCGAAGGCGATCAGGGCGGCGACGGGCTGGCGCCAGCCGAAGCTCTGCTCGGCCACGCGTGCGCGCGCTCCGTCGGCGCCGAGCACGGCGGCGGCGAGCAGGGCGAGCCCGTAGACGAGGGTGGCGGGACCGGCCCAGGTCGATTCGTTGGACAGGACCGCGAAGACGAGGCCGACCAGGGCCACCGCCCAGGCCGTCCAGATGCCGAACTGCCGCTCGGTGCGCAGCAGGGCGGCCAGGGCTGCCAGCACCACGCCGATGAGCATCAGCCCCTCGACGGTGCCGGGGCCGCCGGGGCTCGCGCCGAGCAGGTCGAGGGCGGAGGCGGCCGAGGAGCCGTATTCCAGGCCCGCCTGCTGGAAGAACCCGAACGGGAGCAGCGACAGCGACCAGGGCGCGAGGACCAGCAGGGGGGTGCCGAACTGGGCCAGGAAGCGCAGGCCGTAGGCGGTGATGTCGGTGCGGCGCACGGCGAGCAGGCCGATGCCGAGGATCAGCGTGATCGGCCAGATGATCGGCGTGAACGCGGTGGTGATGGTGAGCAGGAGGGCGAACGCCCAGGTGGCGCGCCAACTGCCACGCGCGCCCGTGCTGCTCGTCAGGCCGCCGGCCGCGACGCCCGCGCGCGCGATGAGCGGCAGCAGGACGGCGAGGACGGCGGTGCCGACACGGCCGCCGGCGAGGGCGCCGGTGGCGGCGGGCAGGAAGGCGTAGACGACGGCCGCCCACGCGCGCAGGAGGCGGGACTCGACGAGCGGGCGGGAGGCGAAGTAGGCCGTGAAGCCGGCCAGTGGCACCGAGCAGACCAGCAGGACCGTCAGGGCGAGACCGGTCGAGCCGAACAGCACGGAGGACAGCGCGGCGATGATCGCCAGGTAGGGCGGCGCGGACGGGGTGCCGCCGGCGCCCACCGCGTGCCACGCGTCCGCGTAGCGCGACCACAGCTCGCTCGCGTCGGCCGGCGCGGGCAGCAGGGCGCCGCCCGACAGCGCGCCGCCGCCCAGGAGGTTGCGGCAGGCGACCAGGGCGACCAGCAGCAACGCCAGGAAGAGCACCGGGCCCGGTTTACGGGCGATGCGCTTGAGGCGGGCGAACTGTTCGATCTGCAGGAATTCCGCGTCGTCGCCGCCGGGGCCGGACTCGATGCCGCCGCCGTGGCGTCCCGCCGTGGAGGCCTCGGCGTCGGAGCCGCCGAAGAGGTTGCCCGCGACCTGCTCCACGGTGGCCCGCACGGTCGCGCCGGGCGGCGGGAACAGCTGTCTGAGCTCGTCCTTGTCGACGACCGGCTTGCCGCGCCTGTTCCGCCCGGCGATGATCCGCTCGGGCCGCAACAGGGTGCCGAGGAGACCCCGGATCTCGTCGAGAGCCTGTCCGGGGACCTTGCCGACGAGGTAGGCCACGGTCCGCAGCAGAGTGCCGACGACCAGGCGCACCAGCACCCAGGGCAGCGCCGCCGTACGGGCGTTGACGAGCAGGGTGTAGGCGGCGCCGGCCTTGTCGACCTTGTGCGGGGAGGCGGTGGTGCGGCCCGCGCAGTCGACGGTACGGCGCTCGCGGGAGGCCGCCTCGGCATGGCGTACGACGGCCTCGGGGGCGATGAGGACGCGGTGGCCGGCGGCCTGGGCGCGCCAGCACAGGTCGACGTCGTCCCGCATGAGGGGCAGGCGCCGGTCGAAGCCGCCGAGCTGCTCGAAGAGGTCGCGGCGGATCAGCATGCCGGCGGTGGACACCGACAGGACGGACCGGACGTGGTCGTGCTGGCCCTGGTCCTGTTCGCGGCGGTCCAGGCCCGTCCAGCGGCGGCCGGAGTTGGCGATGGAGACGCCGACCTCCAGGAGCTGCCGCTTGTCGTACCAGCCGCGGAGCTTGGGGCCCACGACGGCGACGTCGTCGCGGCCGAGGTCCAGTTCGTTGTCCACGACGCGCAGCAGCTGGGCCAGGGCGTCGGGCTCGGGGGCGCAGTCGTCGTGCAGCAGCCACAGCCACTGGACCGGCTCGCCGTGCGGCAGCTCCGGCAGGTCGTAGGCGTCGTCGCGCCACGTGCGCGTGACCGGGTCCCAGCCGCTCGGTCGCTTGAGGTACGGCAGCTCGTCCGGGGTGAGGAGGGGGGCGCTGCGGTTCGCCTCCTCGACGGCCTGGCCGAAGCCGGTGCGCCGGGCGAGGTGCAGGACCCGGTCGGCGCCGAGGGCGTCGGTGACCAGCTGGGCCGAGTCGTCCGCGCTGCCGGTGTCGGCGGCCATGGCGAACTGGACGGGGCGCTCCTGGCCGAGCAGCCCGGCGAGCGCGTCGGGCAGCCAGCGGGCGCCGTCGTGGGAGACGAGCACCGCGGTCACCACATGGCGCGGGAACTCAGGAGTGGCAGCGAGGTCTTGGGCTGCCGTGTGGCTGTGCACGGACATCGAGGTACGGGCCCCGGTTCGGTGGACTGCGGTGGACGCCTGTGCCCTGAGGGGGCGGCGAGGCGTCTCGGACGAGCGCCCACACTATCGGCTGGGCAGGACGACGGCCCGCCGCCTGTGGATAACCCAGGTGCGACGGGCCGTTCGGTTGCGTACGGAAAGTGCGGTGGAGCCAGCCTCGCCTCAGACGGCGGCCTTCTTCAGCCGGCGGCGTTCGCGTTCCGACAGGCCGCCCCAGATACCGAAGCGCTCGTCGTTGGCGAGGGCGTATTCGAGGCACTCGGAGCGGACCTCGCAGGAGAGGCAGACCTTCTTGGCCTCGCGGGTGGAGCCGCCCTTCTCGGGAAAGAAGGACTCGGGGTCGGTCTGGGCGCACAGTGCGCGCTCCTGCCAGCCGAGTTCCTCGTCCGCGTCGTCGACCAGCAGTTGCTGCACCAGCTCGGTCATGTGCGCCCCTCGTCTGTCTTCGCGTCCCCGTGTGACGGCCGTTACCGATTTCGGCTGAACGACACGAGTGAAATTACAAGTGTGCTGCTCCGGGCGAGTCAAGCCGAGATCTGCTATTGGGCCCCTTATTCACTCTGCGGAACCAAGGCCTAGCTGAAAGTGTTCAAATCGGCATAAACCTTGACAGGCAGACGAGACCCGAGAGGGCTACCGAGCCGCGCCAGGCTTTTGGGACCTGTGCAGGGAAGGACGCCCGTCAGTTCGAACTCGTTCCGTACGCACCCGGGGAAGTCGCGGTGCACTCACGGCCCGTGCGCCCGGTTGTGCGCCATGTGTCCCGGTCGACGCCTGCACAAACCTTTCACCATGGCGATGGACCGGATGAGGTGAAACATGTCCCACTTCCAGGGTGTCGAGTTGACAGTGAAGGTGTGAGCCGCTGTCCTTGTGGGCATGCTCGCGAACTTGGCGCTCACCTCGACCCGCACGGCCGGGTCCCACGGTGCTGCCCGCGCTCGCTGTAGCTGTTGTTGCTGTTCCAGCTGTTGAGCCCATCGCGCTCCGGCTGCTCCTGAGTCCACCGTGACTCGGCTGCTTGTGCCCCGCCCGCACCAGGGCATTCCTGTCTTCCCGTGATCCGGGCGGACGGTACGCGACACCCAGCCAGCCCCCACTCTTCGCCGAGGACCACCGCGCCCCATGAACAGCGACAACGACCTCCAGATCGCCGGCGACCTCCTCGAGGTCCCGCACCTCCTCCAGGCCCCCAGTGAGCACCCGGCCACCGTCGCCGACTTCGTCGGACTCGCCCGCTCCCTCGCCGCCGACCGCTCGCAGTGGGCGCACCTCGTCCAGTACGACGCGACGAGCCGCTGGTACCACCGGCTGCGTACCGGGCCCGGCTACGAGGTGTGGCTGCTGTCCTGGGTCCCCGGTCAGGGCAGCGGGCTGCACGACCACGGCCGCTCCTCCGGGGTCCTCACCGTCCTGGAGGGCGCGCTGACCGAGCGGACCGGGCGGGGCACGCGCACGCTGGGGGCGGGAGGGCAGCGGGTGTTCGCGCCGGGGTACGTGCACGAGGTCGTCAACGACGCGCTGGAGCCGGCGGTGAGCCTGCACGTCTACTACCCGGGCCTGACGGAGATGCCGATGTACACGGCCTGCACCGCCCGTGAGTCCTACGACGAGGTGGACGCCGTAACCGCGTGACGCGATGCCGTACCCGCCTGCAAGACTGGCTTCCATGCGAATCGTGGTTCTGGCAGGCGGCATCGGTGGTGCCCGTTTCCTGCGTGGTCTGAAGCAGGCCGCGCCGGACGCGGACATCACGGTCATCGGCAACACCGGGGACGACATCCACCTCTTCGGGCTGAAGGTCTGCCCGGACCTCGACACGGTGATGTACACGCTCGGCGGCGGCATCAACGAGGAGCAGGGCTGGGGGCGGGCCGACGAGACCTTCCACCTCAAGGAGGAGCTCGCGGCGTACGGGGTGGGGCCCGAGTGGTTCGGGCTCGGGGACCGGGACTTCGCCACGCACATCGTGCGGACGCAGATGATCGGTGCCGGTTATCCGCTGAGCGCGGTGACCGAGGCGCTGTGCGACCGGTGGAAGCCGGGGGTGCGGCTGATCCCCATGACCGACGACCGGGTCGAGACGCATGTCGCGGTCGAGGTCGACGGTGAGCGCAAGGCCGTGCACTTCCAGGAGTACTGGGTGCGGCTGCGGGCGTCCGTGCCGGCCCACGCGGTCGTGCCGGTGGGCGCGGAGCAGTCCAAGCCGGCGCCGGGGGTCCTGGAGGCGATCGCGGAGGCGGACGTCGTGCTGTTCCCGCCGTCCAACCCCGTCGTGTCCGTCGGCACCATCCTCGCCGTGCCCGGGATCCGTGAGGCGATCGCCGAGGCCGGGGTGCCCGTGGTGGGCCTGTCCCCCATCGTCGGGGACGCGCCCGTGCGCGGCATGGCCGACAAGGTGCTGGCAGCGGTCGGCGTCGAGTCCACGGCCGCGGCGGTCGCCGAGCACTACGGCTCAGGGCTGTTGGACGGCTGGCTCGTCGACACCGTGGACGCCGGCGCGGTCGAGCGGATCGAGTCGGCCGGCATCCGCTGCCGGGCCGTACCGCTGATGATGACCGACCTCGACGCGACCGCGCGGATGGCCCAGGAGGCCCTGGAGCTGGCGGAGGAGGTGCGCGGAGCGTGAGCGGCGAGGCGTCGCAGGGGACGCGGGGCGCGGCGGAGACGCCGGAAGCGGTGGCCGGGGCCGGGCGTGGGTCGGGGGACGGCTCGGCGCAGGGGGCCGGCCGCGAGACCGACGGGGCCGGGTCCGACGCTGTCGGTGGCGCGGTGGGCGGGGGTTACCGCGTGTGGGCCGTTTCCGGGCTGCCTGAGGTCGCGCGGGGGGACGATCTCGCCAAGCTGATCGCCGCCGCCGAGCCGGGGCTTGTGGACGGGGACGTTCTGCTCGTCACCTCGAAGATCGTGTCCAAGGCGGAGGGGCGGGTCGTCGAGGCGGGTGACCGGGAGGCCGCGATCGACGCCGAGACCGTACGGGTCGTGGCGCGGCGCGGGCCGCTCAGGATCGTGGAGAACCGGCAGGGGCTCGTGATGGCCGCCGCCGGGGTGGACGCCTCCAACACCCCTTCGGGGACCGTGCTGTTGCTGCCCGAGGACCCGGACGCGTCCGCGCGGGCGATCCGGGACGGGCTGCGGGACGCCCTCGGGGTCGACGTCGGGGTCCTCGTCACCGACACCTTCGGGCGGCCCTGGCGCGCCGGGCTCACCGATGTCGCGATCGGCGCCGCCGGGGTGCGGGTGCTGGACGATCTGCGGGGCGGGACGGACGCGTACGGCAATCCGCTGAGCGCGACCGTCGTCGCGACGGCCGACGAACTGGCCGCCGCCGGTGATCTCGTCAAGGGCAAGGCCGCCGGACTGCCCGTCGCCGTCGTGCGCGGGCTGGCGCATGTCGTGGCCGAGAGGCACGGGGAGGGGGCGCGGGCCATGGTGCGCCACGCGCGTGACGACATGTTCCGGCTGGGCACCTCGGAGGCGGTCCGGGAGGCGGTCACCCAGCGCCGTACCGTACGGGCCTTCACGGACGAGCCCGTCGACCCCGGAGCCGTACGACGGGCTGTCGCCGCGGCCGTCACCGCGCCGGCGCCGCACCACACGACGCCGTGGCGGTTCGTGCTGCTGGAGTCCGAGTCCTCGCGGACCGGGCTGCTGGACGCCATGCGGGATGCCTGGATCGCCGATCTGCGGCGGGACGGGAAGTCCGAGGAGTCCATAGCCAAGCGGGTGCGGCGCGGGGACGTGCTGCGCAAGGCGCCGTATCTCGTCGTGCCCTGTCTGGTGATGGACGGCTCGCACACGTACGGCGATGTGCGCCGGGACGCGGCCGAGCGGGAGATGTTCGTCGTCGCCGCGGGGGCGGGGGTGCAGAACTTCCTCGTCGCGCTGGCCGGGGAGCGGCTGGGGTCGGCGTGGGTGTCGTCCACGATGTTCTGCCGCGATGTGGTGCGGGAGGTGCTGGGGCTGCCGGAGGACTGGGATCCGATGGGGGCCGTGGCGGTGGGGCATCCGGCGGAGGAGCCCCGGCCCCGGCCGGAGCGGGACGCGGGGAGCTTCATCGAGGTGCGGTAGTGGGCCTCTGCTTGCGCCTAGTCTCATAGGGCTGCTCCCCCGGTTCCTCTCGTATCCCAGGACTTCACTCGTGGCAGGACGTTTCGCTCCGCGACCCACGCGTACGACCACGCGCGGCGGGGAGGTCGTCGTGCCCGCCGCGCGGCGGGAAGCGGCGCCGGTGCAGGCCCCGCTGGTGCGGAGGTGGACGCCGGGGTGGCCCGTCGATCTCGGGCTGGTGCTCGGGGCGCTGCGGCGCGGGCCGGCGGATCCCACCTTCTGGGCTCTTCCGGACGGGTCCGTGTGGCGGGCCAGCCGTACGCCCGCCGGGCCCGGGACCCTGCGGGTGTGCGTGTACGGCGGTGAGGTGCGCGGCGAGGCGTGGGGGCCGGGGGGCGAGTGGCTGCTCTCGCGGCTGCCGGAGCTGCTCGGGGCCGCGGACGATCCTTCCGCCTTCGTGCCCCGGCATCGGGTCGTGGCGCATTCCTGGCATCGGCGGCCGGGGTTGCGGCTGACGCGGACCGGGCTGGTGCTGGAGTCGTTGATCCCTTCCGTGCTGGAGCAGAAGGTCACCACCGACGAGGCGTACCGGGCGTGGCGGATGCTGGTGCGGAAGTTCGGGGAACCGGCGCCCGGGCCCGCGGCGGGTGGGCGGCTGTGGGTGATGCCGGCGCCCCGGACCTGGGCGTTGATTCCGTCGTGGGAGTGGCACCGGGCCGGGGTGGACAACAAGCGGGCCTCGACGATCCTGCGGGCCGTGCGGGTGGCCGCGCGGCTGGAGGAGGCGGTGGGCATGTCTCCGGCCGCCGCGCAGGCCCGGTTGGAGGTCGTGCCGGGGGTGGGGCCGTGGACCTCCGCGGAGGTGGTGCAGCGCAGTCACGGCGCGGCGGACGCGGTGACCGTGGGGGATCTGCATCTGCCGGGGATCGTGGGGTTCGCGCTCGCCGGGGACCGGGACGCGGATGACGCGGCGATGCTGTCGCTGCTGGAGCCGTATGCGGGGCAGCGGCATCGGGCGGCTCGGTTGATCCTGCTGAGTGGGCGTACGCCTCCCAGGCGGGCGCCGAAGATGACCCGGGGAGACATCGGGCGGTTGTGACCGGTGTGGGGGCGCCGTCGGGGCTGGATGTCCGGATTCACTGGTCCGACGAGAAGCGGACCGCTCCCGCCGGGATCTGCGCGTCGCACCAGACCCGCGCGCCGTCCCTCAGCTCGTTGTCGGCGCCGATGATCGCGCCGTCGCCGATGACCGTGCCGGTGAGGACCGAGCGTTCGCCCACGCGGGCCCTGGTGCCGATCAGGGAGTCGGTGATGACGGCGCCCGGTTCGATCACCGCGCCCGGCAGGATCGTCGAGCCGGCGACCCTCGCGCCCTGCGCGATGTACGCGCCCTCGCCGACCACCGTGCCGCCCGTCAGCTTCGCGTCGGCGGCGACCCTCGCCGTGGGCAGTATCAGGCGGTCGCCGCAGCGACCGGGTACCGCCGGGGAGGGGGCCCGGCCGAGGACCAGGTCCGCCGAGCCGCGGACGAAGGCGGCGGGGGTGCCGAGGTCGAGCCAGTACGTCGAGTCCACCATGCCCTGGAGGTGGGCTCCGGCCGACAGGAGTTCGGGGAACGTCTCGCGTTCGACCGAGACCGGGCGGCCCTGCGGGATCGTGTCGATGACCGAGCGGCGGAAGACGTACGCCCCCGCGTTGATCTGGTCGGTGACGATCTCCTCGGGGCTCTGGGGCTTCTCCAGGAAGGCGAGGACCCGGCCCGTGTCGTCGGTGGGGACCAGTCCGTAGGCCCGGGGGTCCGTCACCTTCGTCAGGTGGAGGGAGACGTCGGCGCCCGTGGTCTCGTGCGTGCGCACCAGCGCCCTGATGTCCAGGCCCGTCAGGATGTCACCGTTGAAGATCAGGACCGGGTCGTCGGGGGCGGAGTGCAGCCGGGCGGCCACGTTGCGGATCGCGCCGCCCGTGCCGAGGGGCTCCTCCTCGGTGACGTACTCGAGGTGGAGCCCCAGGGACGAACCGTCGCCGAAGTAGGGCTCGAAGACCTCCGCGAGGTAGCTCGTCGCGAGGACGATGTGGTCGACGCCCGCCGCTCTGGCCCGGGCCAGCTGATGGGTGAGGAAGGGGACGCCTGCCGCGCGGACCATGGGCTTCGGGGTGTGCACCGTGAGGGGCCGCAGCCTCGTGCCCTTGCCGCCGACCAGGAGGATCGCTTCTGTCACCTGTCGTCTCCGCTTCCTGCCGGGACCGGCCCGAACTGCCTTTCGACCGGCCAGTGTATGCAGACCGTTGTGCTGCACCTTCGGCGGCCGTGCGGCATTCGCGCCTGCCCCCCGACGGCGGTGAAACGGGTGGGACGAACCGACCGTCAACGGCCCTGGAGACGGGCGGCTGTCGTGCGGGTGGATCCGAGTTTGCGATAGAGCTGCCGTCCGGGGCACTCCGTGGCGAAGCCGTCCCGGTGACCGGAGATCACGTTCAGTCGTACCTTCTTACCCTTCGGATAGCGGTTGCCACCGCCCGACTTCAGATACGTCTTGCCCTTGGGGTTGGCGCCGTGCAGGCCGAGCTTCCACGCGGCGAGTTGTGCGATGGCCCTCGTCGCGGCGGCGGGCGGCTTCTTGGAGCCGTAGCTGCCGAGGACGGCGATCCCCATGCTCTTGGAGTTGAAGCCGAGGGTGTGGGCGCCGAGGACCGGCTTCGCCACGCCGCCCGCCCGGCCCTCGTAGATGTTTCCGCACTTGTCGACGAGGAAGTTGTAGCCGATGTCCCGCCAGCCCATGCTCTTGACGTGGTAGCGGTAGATACCGCGAATGAGCGAGGCCGCCTGCGTACAGCGGTACCCGTTGCCGGACGCCGTGTGGTGCACGAAGGCCGCCTTGACCTTCTTCGTGTAGACGAACGTCCGCTCGCGCAGCCCCTCGTCGGCGCCCCAGCCGTGCCGGGTGACGATGCGCGGGCGCGGCCCGATGTACGGCTTCACCCGCTGCTGCCCCGTCAACTCCGCCGCACGCAGGGCGAACAGTTCCTGTTCGGTCTGCTGCCGGTCCAGCGCCGGGATCTCGGTGGCGCCGAGGCCGACGAGACCGGCGAGACCGGCGTTGGCTTCGGAAGCGTCCATGGCGGCGTCGGCATCGGCGGGGTCGGCGGTGGGCGCGGGGCGGGGTGCGACAGAGCGCTGGGGTGCGACAGTGCGCCGGGGCGCGCCGGCCGCGCTCTCCTCGCCGGTGGGCTCCGGTGCGCTCTCCCCCGGGTCCACGAGTTCCAGACGCAGACCGGCGGGAAGCGGGGCGGTCGTCGTCGCCGTACGGGACCCGCGGGCCGTGTCCTCGGTCCTGCGGTCGGCCTCGGCGCGGACCCGTACCTCCACTCCGTCGGAGTCGCCCACCCACAGCGGTGCCGTGGCGCCGTGGACGCGGCCGGAGGTGCGCTCGGCCGTGCCGGGGTCGGCGGCGTCGTCGTTGTGGATCTCCAGGTCCTGCCAGCCCGACCAGGTGTCGGCGCCGACCGCTCGGGTGCGGACCTGGACGCGGCCGTTCAGGACGGCGTCCGGGTCGTCCCAGATGACGCCCACGAGGGAGAAGTGCCGTACGTCCCGGCGTGGCAGGCCCTGTTCGGCAACCGGGGCGAGGGTGCGGTCCCCGGAGGCGAGGGGCGCGAGGGGCAGCGACTGGGTGCCCCCGAGGGCTTCCGCGCCCGACGCCGGTCTCACGGCAGCCGGGGACACCGGTCTCGCCGCGAGCGCGGGCGAGGTGAGGGGAAGGGCGAGGGCGACCGCGCAGGTGACGCCGACCGAGGAAGCAAGAAGTCCACGCATGCTCCCGATCCTGGACATAGTCATATAAATCTGTCCATCGGGGAACTGACGGGCCGTCGGGTGCCGTTGCGCCGAACCGGTGGCCCCGCGCGGAGGTGTCCGGCCGCGGGCCCGCGTACGCTTCTGCGGGTGAACGCCACCGATCGCACCCCTGCCGACCTGCTGCGTTCCGCGCTCGCCGCGGACCCCGGACGCCCCCTGGTGACCTTCTACGACGACGCCACGGGTGAACGTGTCGAATTGTCCGTGGCCACCTTCGCCAATTGGGTGGCCAAGACCTCGAACCTCCTCCAGGGCGACCTCGCCGCGGCACCCGGCGACCGGGTGGCGCTGCTGCTGCCCGCGCACTGGCAGACGGCGGTGTGGCTGCTGGCGTGCGCGTCGGTGGGGGTGGTCGCGGACGTGGGCGGCGACCCTTCGGCGGCGGACATCGTGGTGAGCGGGCCGGATTCGCTGGCGGTGGCGCGGGCGTGCTCCGGGGAACGGGTCGCTCTCGCACTGCGACCGCTGGGGGGCCGGTTCCCGCAGACGCCGGACGGGTTCGTGGACTACGCCGTGGAGGTACCGAGCCAGGGTGACCGGTTCGTTCCGTTCGCGCCGGTGGATCCGGACGAGCCCGCGCTGGTCGTGGCCGGCCGGGAGTTCAGCGCGGCGGAGGTCGTCGAGCGGGCCCGGGCCGAGGGGACGGGGGATCGCGTGCTGTCGGGGCTGCCGTACGACACGTGGGACGGGTTGAACGCCGGGCTGTACGGGGCGCTCGCCAACGGGGGGGCCGTGGTGCTGTGCCGTCATCTGGAGCAGTTGGGCGAGGAAGGGCTCACCAAGCGGATCGAGAGTGAGCGGGTCACGGCCGTTCGCCGGTGACCGGACGGCCGGACGTCGGGTGCGGTCACCCGAGTGGAGCAGTACCGGCCGCCCCCGGGAAGCGGTACGCGTCATGGTCGTACGGACAGACCCGTACGCCATGAGGGGTGGGCCGACTCGTGACCGACACTGCTCACGGCCTCGGGCCCGGCCTCGGGGCGTCGGCCGACGGTGAAGGGCTCATACGCCGGCGCCGGCGCCGGCGGCGGTGGCTGCGCGGTGCCGGGCTCGCCGGCGCCGTGGTCGCCACGGCGGCCGGCGGTACCGGATGGGCCGTCTACGCCAAGCTCGACGGGAACATCACCGCGGACGACGCCGCCGCCGCGGAGCTCGCCCGGTACGAGAAGGACCGGCCGACCTCGCTCGTCAAGGGCGCGCAGAACATCCTGCTGATCGGGTCCGACTCGCGGTCGGGCGACGGGAACGCGCGGTACGGGCGGGACTCCGGGACCGCGCGGTCGGACACCACGATCCTGTTGCATCTGGCCGCGGGGCGGCGGGCCGCGACCGCCGTGTCGCTGCCGCGGGACCTGATGGTGGACGTGCCGGCCTGTCTGGGGCGGGACGGGACCCGCAGTGAGCCCATGTTCGCGATGTTCAACCACGCCTTCCAGATGGGTGGTTCGGCCTGCACGATCCGGACCGTCGAGAAACTCACGAACATTCGCGTGGACCATCACATGGTCGTCGACTTCCATGGGTTCAAGGACATGGTGGACGCCGTCGACGGGGTCGATGTCTGCCTCGCCGAACCGATCGACGACAAGGCGGCCAAGCTGCGGCTTCCGGCGGGACGGGTGACGCTGAACGGTGAGGAGGCGCTCGGCTATGTGCGGGCCCGCAAGTCCCTCGGCAACGGCAGCGACACCGGCCGGATGGACCGTCAGCAGCGCTTTCTCGGGGCACTCGTCCACAAGGTGCAGAGCAATGACGTACTGCTGAATCCGGTGAAGCTCTATCCCGTGCTGGACGCGGCGACTTCCTCGCTCACCACCGATCCCGCACTGGCGAGTCTGCGCGGACTGTACGAACTCGTGCGCGGACTAAGGCACATCCCCACCGAGCGGGTGCAATTCCTTACCGTGCCGCGGGAGTCGTATGTCTACGACGCCAATCGTGATCAACTCGTCGAACCCGAGGCCCGGCGGCTTTTCGAACGGTTGCGCAAGGATGCGCCGGTGAAGGTGACGGAGAAAGCCCCGAAGGTTTCAGAACAGTCTCACGACGAAGAACCCTATGAAGAAACTGAGAACGGCGACGGGACCCCCGCCTTCCGTGGCAACACGGCCGCCCAGGACACCTGCGGGTAAAGCGTTTGCCAAGGCGATGAAGCCGTGTCCGGGCAAATGGGCGGATTGCCCGGTTGTAGGGACGTGGAATGCGTCACCGCCGTACCCTGTCGGCGAATCGGACGGCTAGTGTGAGCGATCCGGTGCATCCGGCCGACGGAGGATTCAGCAACCGTGGACGCACAAGGCCGTGGGCGGGCGGGCGAAATCGACCCCGCCGACCAGTGGGTACTCAACCCGCACACCGGTGAATACGAACTGCGACTGACCCCTTCCGCACCGCAGTCGGGTGTTCCCGGTCCCCGTAGATCCATGCCCTCCCCGAGCAGGGCGGGCGCGCCCGCCGGCCGTACGACCACTCCGGTGGTCCCCGGCCGGGACGTCCCGCCGCCGCGCAGGCGCCGGGGCGCACCGCCCGAGGAACCACTGCCGGGGCGGCGCGGACGCCGGCCCGTCAAGAAGAAGTCGACGGCGAAGAAGGCGGTGCTGTGGACCGGCGGCACGATGGCCTTCGTGCTGGTCGCGGCCGCGGGCGGCGGGTACCTCTACATCCGCCACCTCAACGGGAACATCACCTCCGTCTCCGACGACGGTGCGAGCACCGGTGGCTTCCAGGCCGACAAGGCGATCAACATCCTGCTGATCGGCACCGACAAGCGGACCGGCAAGGGCAACGGCAGCTACGGCGACAAGGACAGCGTCGGGCACGCGGACACCACGATCCTGCTGCACGTCTCCAAGGACCGGACGAACGCGACCGCGCTCAGCATCCCGCGCGACCTGATCGTGGACGTGCCGGACTGCCCGACCACGCAGGAGGACGGCACCACCAAGGTCATCCCGGGCACCGACAACGTCCGCTTCAACACCAGCCTCGGCCAGGACGAGCGCACCCCCAGCTGCACGGTACGGACCGTGACGGAGCTCACCGGCATCCAGGCCGACAACTTCATGGTGGCCGACTTCAACGCGGTCAAGACGCTGACCACGGCGGTCGGCGGGGTCGAGGTCTGTCTGGCCAAGGACATCGACGACGAGGACTCCAAGCTCAAGCTGTCCAAGGGCACGCACACCATCTCGGGCGAGCAGGCCCTCGCGTTCGTGCGCACCCGGCACTCGGTCGGCTTCGGCGGTGACCTGAGCCGGATCGGGCTGCAGCAGCAGTTCCTGAGCGCGCTGATGCGCAAGCTGAAGTCGAACGACACGCTCACCAACCCGGCGAAGATGCTGAAGCTGGCCGAGGCGGGCACGAAGGCGCTGACCGTCGACTCGCAGCTCGACAGCATCGGCAAGCTGAAGGACCTCGGCCTGGAGCTGGGCAAGCTGAACGTGAAGAACCTGACGTTCGCCACCGTGCCGGTCGTCGACAACCCGGCGGAGAAGGTGAAGGCGACGGTCGTCCTCAACAACGAGACGGCCCCCACGGTCTTCGACATGATCAAGAACGACGTGTCGTTCACCGAGGTCAAGAAGAAGGCGAGCGCCTCCAAGAGCGCGGAGGCCGCAGAGGCGGCGGCCCGTCTGAAGGGCACCAAGTCCGCCGCGTCCGAGGTGCGGGTGCGCATCCTCAACGGCGGTGCGGTGGCGGGCAGCGCGCAGGCCGAGCTGGAGTACCTCCAGAACGAGGAGGGCGTGCTGAAGTCGGAGAACGCGGGCAACGCGGACGCGGCGCTGGCGAAGACGACCCTGGAGTACGCCCCCGACCAGGCCGACCAGGCGCGGCGCCTCGCGGCCATCATGGGCCTGTCCGGTTCGGCGCTGAAGCCCGGCAAGAGCGTCACCAACTCCCAGGGCCTGCCCACCATGACCCTGACCCTCGGCAAGGACTTCAAGGGCGCCGGGGTCTCCTTCACCACGGCGACGAAGGCACCCGAGGGGGTGCAGCAGTCCACGGCCGACAAGGTCGAGTGCGCCAAGTGAGAGCCGGCTCCGCGGTGACCTAAGAGGCCTGTCGTGCGTCTAACCAGTCGTACGGCAGGTCTTTTCGTTCGTTCGGCGTGTGAGGGTGGGGAGACAGGGGATGGGGCACAGCAGTGTGCACGAGGAGGGGGCGCGGGCGGATGTACGGCCCGCCCAGGGGCCCGGTCCGGAGAAACCCGGGCGGCACGGGCGGCGGCGGGCCAGGGCCCAGCGCAAGCACCGGGTGCTGAGATGGTCGGCGACCACGCTCGCCGTGCTGATACTCGGCACGGCCGGCGCCGGATACCTCTACTTCCAGCACCTCAACGACAACATCCGCAAGGGTGAGCGCAGCAGCGGTGACTCCAAGGCGCGCAAGTCCGGGGCCAACGCGGCCGGGCAGACGCCGCTGAACATCCTGCTGATCGGCTCGGACAGCCGTGCCTCCGACGAGAACGTGAAGCTCGGCGGCAGCAGGGACAACCGCGGCAACCCGCCGCTGGGCGATGTGCAGATGCTCATCCACCTGTCCGCGGACCGCAAGAGCGCGGCGATGGTGAGCATCCCGCGCGACACCCGCGTCGACATCCCCAAGTGCACCGACCCGGACACCGGCGAGACGTACCCGGCGACCACCGACATCATCAACACCTCCCTGGGCCGCGGCGGCGCCGGCTGCACGCTCGCCACCTGGCAGAACCTCACCGGCGTCTACATCGACCACTGGATGACGATCGACTTCTCCGGCGTGGTGCGGATGGCGGACGCCGTCGGCGGGGTCTCCGTCTGCGTGAAGCAGAACGTGTGGGACCGCCCGACGCGCGACGTGTCCGGCGGCTCCGGGCTGAAGATGAAGGCGGGCACGCACAAGGTCAAGGGCAAGCAGGCCCTGCAGTGGCTGCGCACCCGGCACGCCTGGGGCAGCGACCTGATGCGGGCCAGGGCCCAGCACATGTACCTGAACTCGATGATGCGCACGCTCAAGGGGCAGAACGTCTTCACCGACACCCCGCGGCTGATGGGCCTGGCCGAGGCGGCCACCAAGTCCCTGAAGGTGTCCGAGGAGATCGGCTCGGTCAAGGACCTCTACGACCTGGGCATGCAGCTCAAGTCGGTGCCGACGGACCGCATCACCTCGGTGACGATGCCGAACCTCCAGGACCCGAAGAACAAGGACCACGTCGTACCCGACGGCGCGAACGCCGACAAGCTCTGGGAGATGCTCCGCGACGACGTGCCCCTCGACAAGAACGGCAAGAACGCCAAGAGCTCCGCCGGGAAGAAGACCGCGCAGGCCACCAAGGCCCCTTCCGCGCCCGACGGCGAGATCGGCGTCCTCGTGCAGAACGCGACGGCCACCTCCACGCTCGGCCCGGTGGGCGGACGGGCCGGCACGATCGCCGAGGCGCTCGTGCGGAAAGGTTTCTCGCAGGCGTCCAAGGACGCGACGGCGGGCCTCTCCGAGGACCGGACCGTGGTGCGCTACCCGAGCGCAGACCTGGAGGGTGACGCCCAGCGCGTCGCCAAGTCCCTGGGAATTCCCTTGAGTTCGGTGAAGAAGTCGACCGATGTCTCCGGGGTCACCCTCGTCGTGGGCTCCGACTGGCGTACCGGGACGGCGTATCCGAAGCAGTCCGAGGCCAGGGCCGGTGACCTCCCGGGCAACGCGGACGCCATCAACGGCTCGGACACCGGGCAGTGCATGGACGTGTACGGGGTGTACCAGTGGTAGTCGAACGCTGGGGTCCTGGCGTACGTACCTGTTTGCAGAATCGGCACGGGAACAACTCACGTCGCTCAAGGCCCGGCCGGGCGGATAGGGTGAGCGATCCAGCGATCGCCGCGTGGCCCTGACGGAGGATTCGGACAACCGTGGACGCACAAGGCCGTGGGCGGGCGGACGACGTCGACCCCGCCGACCAGTGGGTGATCAATCCGAACACCGGTGAATACGAACTGCGACTGGGCCCTTCCGCACCGCAGTCGGCCGTCCCCGGTCAGCGTGGATCCGCGCCCTCTTCGAGCCGGCCGGGAGCACCGCGTGGTCGTACGACCACGCCCGTGGCCCCCGGCCGGGACGTACCGCCGCCGCGCAGGCGCCGGGGCGCGCCGCCCGAGGAACCGCTGCCGGGGCGGCGCGGACACCGGCCGGTCAAGCAGAAGTCGAAGGCGAAGAAGGCGCTGCTGTGGACCGGCGGCACCATGGCCTTCGTCCTGGTCGCCGGCGCCACGACGGGCTACGTCTACCTCAAGCACCTTGAGGGCAACGTCGGCACGGCCGATGTCGGCGACGCGGCCGCGAGCAACTTCAGCAAGGACGAGGCCTTCGACATCCTCATCATCGGCACCGACAAGCGCACCGGTGAGGGCAACGAGGGCTACGGCGACGCGGGCAGCGTGGGCCACGCCGACACCAACATCCTGCTGCACGTGGCCAAGGACCGGACGAACGCGACCGCGCTCAGCATCCCGCGCGACCTGATCATCGACATACCCGACTGCCCGACCACGCAGGAGGACGGCTCCCAGACGGTCGTCGCGGGGCAGGAGGACGTCCGCTTCAACCGGAGCCTCGGTGAGAGCGGCCGCGACCCGGGCTGCACGATGCGCACGGTCGAGGCGGCCACCGGCATCAAGCCCCAGCACTTCGTGATGGCCGACTTCAACGCCGTGAAGACCCTGACCACCGCGGTCGACGGCGTCGAGGTCTGCGTGGAGAAGGCCGTCAACGACAAGAAGTCGAAGCTCGTCCTGCCCGCGGGAACGTCGAAGGTGGAGGGCGAGCAGGCCCTCGCCTTCGTGCGTACCCGGCACGCCTTCGGCAACGAGGGCGACCTGGACCGGATCAAGGTGCAGCAGCAGTTCCTGGGCTCGCTGATGCGCAAGATGACCTCCGGTGACACCCTCACCAGCCCCGCCAAGCTGCTGAAGCTGGCGGAGGCCGCGACCAGCGCGCTGACCGTGGACAAGGCGATCGGCAAGGTCGGCACGCTCAAGGACATCGCCCTGGAGCTGAAGAAGGTGCCGACGAAGAACATCAGCTTCATGACGATCCCGGTCAAGGACAACCCCGCCGAGCCGAAGCCGGTGACGGTGGTCATCGACGAGTCGAGGGCTCCCCAGGTCTTCGACGCGATCAACAACGACGTCTCCTTCACTGAGGTCAAGGCGCAGCAGAAGAAGGAGAAGGCGGAGGTCGCGGCCCGGCTCAAGGGCGCCAAGTCCGCCGCCTCCGACGTACGGGTGCGCATTCTCAACGGCGGTGCGGTCGCGGGCAGCGCGCAGCAGCAGCTGTCCTACCTCCAGACCGAGGCGGGCGTGACCAAGTCCGAGAACGCGGGCAACGCCGACGCGGCGCTCGCGAAGACGACCCTGGAGTACGCCCCCGACCAGGCCGACCAGGCCCGCCGCCTCGCGGACATCATGGGCCTGTCCGGTTCCGCGCTGAAGCCCGGCAAGAGCGTCACCAACTCCCAGGGCCTGCCCGCCATGACCCTCACCCTGGGCAAGGACTTCAAGGGCGCGGGCGTGAAGCTCAGCTCCGCCACGGCCGCCACGCCGGGCGTGGAGAAGTCCACCGCCGACAAGGTGCAGTGCGCGAGCTGAGGCCCCCGGAGGCGGGTCCCAGGTCTCGCACAGGTTCATGGGGCAACCTCACGGCCCCGTCGTATGTCTAAGACGTGCGGCGGGCCCGTGGCATGACCGCGGGTCCGGTGGGGTGGGTGGGAGGACGGGAACGTTGACAACGCAATACAGCGTGCAGGAAGCCGCGCCGGCGACCGAGGGGGACAGCGGGTACGGCAGCCGCAGGGCGCCGCGCAAGCACCAGATGCTCAGATGGTCCGCGGCGACGCTCGCGGTGCTGATACTCGCGGTGGCCGGAACCGGCTACCTCTACTACCGGCACCTGAACTCCAACATCGAGCAGGACGACCTGAACCTGGGCGACAACAAGGTCGCCGAGCCGACGCCGAACGCGGCGGGCCAGACCCCGCTGAACATCCTGCTGATCGGCTCCGACGCCCGGGACAGCAAGGAGAACCAGGAACTCGGCGGCGCCAAGGAGACCTTCGGCTCCACGCCGCTCGCCGACGTGCAGATGCTGCTGCACCTGTCCGCCGACCGCAGCAACCTCTCGGTCGTCAGCATGCCCCGCGACACCCTCGTCAAGGTCCCCAAGTGCACCGACCCGGACGACGGCAAGGTGTACGCGGCGAGCGACGGGCGGGTGATGGCCAACCAGAGCCTCGGCCACGGCGGTCCGGGCTGCACGGTGGCCACCTGGCAGGAACTCACCGGCATCCACATCGACCACTTCATGATGGTCGACTTCTCCGGCGTGGTGTCCATGGCCGACGCCATCGGCGGCGTGCCGGTCTGCGTGGACGCCAACATCCTCTCGCGGGACAGCCAGGGCCACGGCTCCGGTCTGAAGCTGGAGAAGGGCACGCACCCGGTCAAGGGCGAACAGGCCCTGCAGTGGCTGCGCACCCGTTACGGCTTCGAGGACGGCAGCGACCTCGCCCGCGCCAAGGCCCAGCACATGTACATGAACTCGATGGTGCGCGAGCTGCGCGACAACGCCACCCTCAGCAGCCCGAACAAGCTGCGCAAGCTCGCCGAGCAGGCCACGAAGGCTGTCACCGTCGACTCGGGGCTCGGCACCGTGAAGAAGCTCTACGACCTCAGCAACGAGCTGCGCAAGGTGGAGCCGGCGCGCATCACCATGACGACCATGCCCAACCGCTACGTCGGCGCGCGCGTGGAGCCCACCGAGGACGCCGAGCAGCTCTTCCGGCTGGTGCGCGAGGATATCGCGCTGGACGGCAAGGACGCGAAGAAGGCGACCGCCGGCAAGACCGAGGCGGCCTCCGACGACCCGGCCGCCGCGAAGGACGAGATCGGGGTCCTGGTCCAGAACGGCACCCGCACCGACAGCCTGGCCGCGGCGCGCGGACGCGCGAGCACGGTGGCCGGGCTGCTGGTGGACAAGGGCTTCGAGAAGGCCGTCTCCGACCGTTCCGCGTCACTGAGCGAGGCGACGACGCTCGTGCGCTACCCGAGCGCGGAACTGCGGGGCGACGCCGAGGCGGTCGCCAAGTCCCTGGGGATCCCGGTGAGTTCGGTAAAAAAGTCGACCGATGTCTCCGGGGTCACGCTCGTCGTGGGCGCCGACTGGCGCGAGGGTACGACGTACAAGGCGCCCAAGGAGGACGACACGACCCCGAAGACCGCGGAGGCCCTCAACGGCGCGGACGACACGGCCTGCATGCACGTCAACCCGGGCTTCACCTGGTGACGGGGGCGCCCCTCGGTCGTGAGGGGCGCCGTCCTGAGGTCACACCTTGTCGAGCACGGCCGGTCGCCGCGAGGCGATGACCCGCCTGGCCAGGGAGCGCGGGCTGGTCAGAAAGCCGTAGCCCCACGACATGTGCATGGTGGCGAGGGCGACGGGGATCTGGAGCCGTGCCTTCAGCGGCAGCCCCTTGCCCGCGGGCAGCGAGCCGAGGACGATCGCCGCGAGATAGCCGCCGGGGATCACGAAGCCGAGCGGGGTCAGCGCGGCGCCGACCACGATCCCGGCCGCGATCGCGCACACCGCGGCGGGCGGGGCGAGGTAGCGCAGGTTGATGGAGCCCTCGTGGTAGCGGGCGACGACGTGCCGCCAGCGGCCGTAGTCCTTGTACTGCTTGGCGAGGGCCTTCACGCTCGGCCGCGGGCGGTACGACACCCTCAGCTCCGGCGAGAACCAGATGAGCCCGCCCGCCTCACGGATCCGGAAGTTCAGCTCCCAGTCCTGGGCGCGGATGAACTCCTCGTTGTAGCCGCCCTGTTGCTCGAGGGCCTCACGGCGGAACACCCCTAGGTACACGGTCTCGGCGGCCTGCGCCGCACCACCCGTGTGGAAGGCCGCGTTGCCCACACCGATCTTCGAGGTCATCGCGGCGGCGACCGCGTGCTCCCAGTCGTTCTCGCCCTCGGCGTGCATGATGCCGCCGACGTTCTGCGCGCCGGTCTCCTCCAGGAGCCGTACGGCGGTCGTGATGTAGTTCGGCGAGAGCATGCCGTGCCCGTCGACGCGGACGACGATCGGATGGCGGGAGGCCTTGATCGCGGCGTTGAGGGCGGCGGGGGTGCGGCCGGTGGGGTTCGGGACGGTGTGGACGCGCTTGCTTTTGAAAGATGCAGTCTCGGCCACGAGCTGGGCCGCGATCTCGTCCGTGCGGTCCGTGGAGGGACCGAGGGCGATCACGACCTCCATCTCGCCGGCGTACTCCTGCGCGAGGATCGCTTCGACGGCTCCGCGCAGATGCCGCTCCTCGTTGAGGACGGGCATGATCACAGACACAGCGGGGGGCCGCACGTCGGGCTTGGCGTTCATAGGGTGCTCACGTTACCGCGAACGGGGGACACCATCGCGCCCCGCCCGGGGCGGTGCCGGTCGTCGCAGATCGTATGGGCCTACGGTGCTCAAGATCCCTCGTTCGGCTGTTCCTCGCGGAGGTGTCCCCGCATGCCCACCACACCCCCCCGGCCCTCCGCCACCCGCCCTCGCCCCCCGCAGCGCAGGCCCCCGCGGCCCCCCGCACCACGCAAGCGGCCCCGCTGGGCCATGCGGGCGGCGACCACCCTGTCCGTCGTCGTGCTCGCCTCCGCCGGGATCGGGCACGCGGTGATGACCAGCCTCGACGCGGACATCACGCGCGTGGACCCCTTCAAGGACATGAAGAACCGGCCGCGCGCCGGACACGGCATGAACGTGCTGCTCGTCGGCACCGACGGCCGCGACAGGATCACCGAGGCGGAACGTCAGAAGTACCGGCTGGGCGGAGCACCCTGCCACTGCACCGACACGATCATGATCGTGCACATCTCGGAGGACCGGGAGCGGGCGAGCGTGGTGAGCCTGCCGCGCGACTCGTACGCGGCGACCCCGGCGCACGTCGACGCGACCACGGGGGAACGCCATCACGGACACCCCATCAAGATCAACGCGGCGTACGCGGAGGGCGGTCCGCAGCTGACGGTCCGGACCGTGGAGTCCATGACCCATGTGAAGATCGACCACTATCTGGAGGTCGACTTCACCAGCTTCATGAGGACGGTGGACGTGCTCGGCGGCGTCGAGATCTGCAACGCCGACCCGCTGAAGGACGCGTACACCGGCCTCGACCTCGCGGCGGGCCGGCACCGGCTGATGGGCGGACAGGCACTCCAGTACGTCCGCTCCCGGCACGCCGACGGCTCCTCCGACCTCGGCCGGATGAAGCGGCAGCAGCGCTTCCTGGCGGCGCTGATCGGGCGGGCCACCTCGTCGGGCGTCCTCCTGAACCCGATGAAGTTCCGCGATGTGGCCCGGGCCGTCCTCGGCTCCGTACGGGCCGACAAGGGCTTCGGCACGGACGAACTGCTCGACCTGGGCCGGGCGATGCGGAACTTCTCCCCCTCCTCCTCGGAGTTCACGACCGTGCCGATCGGACAGATGGGATACGCCGTCAAGGGCGTGGGTTCGACCCTGAAGTGGGACCCCGTGAAGTCGGAGCGGCTCTTCAAGGCCCTGCGCGAGGACCAGCCGCTGGCCGCGCACCAGCCGAAGAGCAAGGCCATGCTGGTCCCGGTCTCCCCGCAGCAGATCCGCGTCCAGGTCGAGAACGGCACGGCGACGGACGGACTCGGCAAGCGGGTCGACGCGGCACTGGCGTCGACGGGATTCCGTACGACGGGCAACCCGGTCGACTCGGCCGACCGCACCCTGAGGCGCACGGTCATCGCCTACGACCCCCGCTGGGACCGCTCGGCCCGCTCCCTGGCGGCGGCCCTGCCCGGAAGCGAACTGCGGGCGGTGAAGGGCCAGGGGGCGGTGCTGAAGGTGCTCACGGGCACGGACTTCGACCGGGTACGGAAGGTGCGGGCCGAGGACGAGCTGCAAGGGGAGTTCGGGGTGGTCACGGGGGACGAGGTGGGGTGCGTGTAGGAGCCACGACCCCGGTCGGGGTCGATGCGGCAGCCGCACCCCGGGGCCCGGACCCGTGCCCGATTGCGTCCGTCGCGTGGCGGTCGGGGCCCGACGGGCGTAGGACGGAAGGGCACAGGGGCCCGCCCCGGGCTCCCGCGTCCCCGAGGAGGAGCCATGACCCAGGCCGAGAGCATGTCCGCGATGAGCAAGGAGATGCAGGACTGCGTGGCGGCGTGCATGGAGTGCCACAGCGTCTGCGAGGAGACCATGAGCTCCTGCATGCAGATGGGCGGCCAGGCGCAGATGCAGATCATGCGCGCGCTCATCGACTGTGCCGAGATGACCCGCATGTGCGCGGACATGATGATGCGCCGCTCGCCCATGTCCGCCGAGATGTGCGCGCTGTGCGCCAAGGCGTGCGAGATGTGCGCCGAGGCGTGTATGTCCATGCCGGACGATCCCCAGATGATGCGCTGCGCACAGGCGTGTCGTCGCTGTATGGAGACCTGTCGCGCGATGTCGGGGATGGCGATGTGACGCCTGCCGGCTGACAGCGGTCCAGGGGCCGGGGGCATCCGCCGGGATGCCCCCGGCCCTGGGTACGACAGGCTGGGGCCCATGACACACGCGAACGCGACCGACGCATTCGACGCCGCCGAGCGCGAGATGTGGAAGGACCGCACCGAGGCCTACGCCGGCAGCTTCGCGCGCCTGTGCGCCCATCCCGTGGAGGCCCTTCTGGACGCCGCCGGGGTCGAGGCGGGCACGCGCGTCCTCGACGTCGGCACCGGCACCGGTACGGCGGCCGTGGCGGCGCGGGCGCGCGGCGCCCTGGTGAGTGCCGTGGACGCCGATGCCGGGATGGTGGCGGCGGCGCGGGCCCGCGGGCTCGACGCACGCACCGGTGTACTTCCTGAACTCCCTTACCGTGACGGTGAGTTCGACGCCGTCGTCGGCAACTTCGTCCTCAACCACGTGGGCCGCCCCCGCGCCGCCCTCGCCGAGCTCCACCGCCTCCTGCGCCCCGGCGGCCGGATCGCCCTCACGACGTGGAGCGCGCGGCGCGGCGCGGGACAGGACCTGCTGGGCCGGGCCTGCGAGGCGGGCGGGGCCGTACCGCCGCCGTATCTTCCGCGGCTGGACCCGGCGCAGGACTGGACCCGTACGGCGGACGGCCTCGCCGAACTGCTCGGCGAGGCCGGATTCATCGAGGCGGAGGCGGCCGAACTCGCCTGGGACCACCGGGCCGGTGTCGAGGAGTGGTGGAGCGGTGCCGCGGGCGGTGTCGCCACGATCGGACTGGTCGTCACCTCGCAGGACCCGGGGACCGTCGTACGGATCCGGCGGGAGTACGACCGGTTGTGTGCCGAACACACGGTGGCGGAAGGGCAGTTGGCCCTTCCGCACATCGCGCTGCTCGGCTCGGGACGGCGGGCTTGAGGGCCTGGCCCTCAGTTGCCCGAGACGGTGAACCTCAGTTGCCCGAGACCGTGACCTTCTCGTCGTTCTTCAGCTCGTCGACCAGCGTCTTCACCTTGGCCTTGTCCCAGACCAGGTTGCCGCCCGTGGAGCCGGAGATCGGCATGTTCATGGACGTGCCGTCACCGCCGTTGACGCCCTTCATCGCCCAGAACATCTTGCCCAGGTCGTACAGGCCCATGTCCTTGTCGACGATCAGCGAGTCCAGGCCCGCACCCATCGTCGGGTAGAGCTTGAACGGGTTCAGGATGGTGCTCGGGGTGGCGACCTGGTTGGCGAGCGCGTTGAGGAACTTCTGCTGGTTCTTCGTGCGGTCGAGGTCGGAGCCCGCGAGGGCGTACCGGGTGCGGACGAAGGCGAGGGCCTGGTCGCCGTTCAGGGTCTGCTTGCCCGCGGTGAAGTCGGCACCGGACTTGGTGTCCTTCATGCCGCCCTTCGGGATGTCGATCTCGACCCCGCCGACCGCGTCGACGATGTTCGCGAAGCCGGCGAAGCCGATCTCGACGTAGTGGTCGATCTTCAGGCCGGTGTTGTACTCGACCGTGCGCACCAGCAGCTCGGGGCCGTCCTCGGCGTAGGCGGCGTTCAGCTTCACGTGCCTGCCCGTGCCCTTGTACGTCTTGCCGGACTCGGAGCCGACGAAGCTCGGGATCTCCACGTCCGAGTCACGCGGCAGCGAGATCAGGGTGTCGCCGTTGCTGCCGGTGTGCAGGATCATCATCGAGTCGGTGCGCTTGCCCGCGGCGGAGCCGGTGTGCAGCTGCTTCTTCTGCTCGGAGGAGAGCCCGGCGCGGCTGTCGGAGCCGACGATGAGGTAGTTGGTGCCGTCGCCCTGGTCCGGCCGGTCGATGACCTTGGACAGGTCGACCTCGCGGTTGAGCTTGGAGTCGGCCCAGAAGTAGGTGGAGACGGTCGTCACGACCAGTCCGGTGATCACGACGATCGCGGTCCACTTGATCCGCTTGCGCCAGTTCGGCGCGGGCCGCGGACCACGGCCGCCGCCCGGATCGCCGGGGTCGCCGTAGCCACCGCCCCCGGAGCCGCCGTAGACCTGGCCCGTGTTGTAGCCGCTGTCGTACGCGTCGTAGTCACCGCCGCCGTGACCCTGGCCGTTGACGTACGACGGCTGCTGGGGCACGCCGTTTCCGTACGGCGGCGCGGACGGGCTCCGGCGGCCGTACGCGCCCTGCCCGGGCGCCCCCTGATCGCGGCGGACCTGCCGCATCACACGGGCGCTCTCGGGCTGTGCGCTCGCGCTGCCGCGTCCGTACCGGTCGCGGTCGTCGCCGGACCATCCCTCGGGCCAATCGTTCATGGGGCCCAGTGTGCAGGTACCCGCTGGGGCCTATACAAGGGTCGTCGGAAAATCAGGTCAGCGCTGTTGCCAAGCTGACACAAATTCCCGAATTGTCATCAGGCATAGGGTGGGGGACATGACAGACCAGGCCACCGCCGCCGCACCAGGCACACCGGAGATCCCGGAGATCCCCGGCAAGCCCACCTCGGCGTCCCGCACCACGCTGAGCCACATCATGACCCAGGCCGACACCAACCTTCTCGGTACCGTGCACGGTGGCGTGATCATGAAGCTGGTGGACGACGCGGCGGGCGCGGTGGCCGGCCGGCACAGTGGCGGGCCCGCGGTCACCGCGTCCATGGACGAGATGGCGTTCCTGGAGCCGGTCAGGGTGGGTGACCTCGTCCATGTGAAGGCCCAGGTCAACTGGACCGGCCGGACCTCGATGGAGGTCGGTGTGCGGGTCCTGGCCGAGCGCTGGAACGAGTCCACGCCCGCCACCCAGGTCGGCTCCGCCTACCTCGTCTTCGCGGCGGTCGACGCCGACGGCAGGCCGCGCCGGGTCCCTCCAGTGCTCCCGGAGACGGAACGCGACCAGCGCCGCTACCAGGAGGCCCAGATCCGCCGGACACATCGATTGGCGAGGCGCCGGGCGATCATGGAGTTGCGGGAGAAGCGGGCGGCGGAGGGCTTCGAGGACTGAGGACAGCGAGGGCGGGGGCTCATCCCCCCGTCTCGAACCAGAGCAGCTTTCCGGCACGGCGGTCGAACGTCCCGTCCGCGAACGACCAGCCACCCCAGCGGTCGGCGTACGCCCGCAAGTCTTCGGGAGACCGGGTCCGGCGGGCTCAGCCGGCGCGGCGGGGGCGGCCGACCGGGGTGGGCGCCACGCCGAGGTGTTCGAGCAGAAGCCCTTCCCTGGTGGACCAGGGGCAGATCTCGACGCTCGTGGCTCCGCAGGCTTCCATGAGCGCCTGGGCGATCAGGGCTCCGGCCAGGGACTGCTCGGCACGGTGCCGGGAAATACCCGGCAGCTTGGCCCGGCGGGACGGTGCTGCGTCGGCCAGCAAGGAGACTGCCGTGTGCAGTCGGGGCAGGGTCAGCCGCCGTCGCGTGCGGGGTGTCCTGCTCTGGGCTGCGGCGAGCCGGGCAAGCTGCTCGAAGGTCTTGGAGCAGGCCAGCACCCGCACTCCCGGCTCCGCTTGCGGCAGGCCGGGGACGGCTTCCAGGGACCGGCGGAGGTGCTGACGGATCTCTGCCAGGGATCGTCGGGACGGCACTGTGCCGCCTGGAAGCCAGTCCCGGGTGATCCTGCGGGCGCCCAGCGGCAGCGAGTGGACGACGCGGGGCTGGTCCCTGGTGCCGGAGGCGATCTCCACGGTGCCGCCGCCGATGTCCAGGACCAACAACTGCCCGGCCGTCGGGCCTGCCCATTGGCGGGCGGCCACATAGGCCAGCCGCGCCTCCTCTTCGCCGGGCAGCACGCGCAGGCGTGTGCCGGTGGCGCGGGCCACCCGCGCGATGACCTCGTCGCGGTTGGGCGCGTCCCGGATGACGGAGGTCGCGAACGCGAACACCTCCAGTCCGCGCGGACGCGGGTCGGCGGCGACGGCCTCGGCAACCGCCCGCTCGACACTCTTCATGCCGGCATTGTCCAGACGGCCCTTGCGGTCGAGGGTCTCATGCAGGCTCAGCCGCACCTTGCGGGAGAACACCGGCTCCAGCACCGCACCCGGACGCCGCTGCACCACCGTCAGCAGAGCACTGTGGCACCCGACATCGAGAACCCCTGCCTGCCGCATCCCATCGCCTCCCCTGGTACCGCACTCGACCCAGCCGGTTCCTCCCCGACCTCCGGCACCCCTCGACGACCGCTCGCCTGGATTCCGGGCCAGCGCGCAAGCATATCGTCACCGCGCGTGCACCCTCCGCACCGGCCCGCGGTCCTGGAGACGCCGGGGTGGGTGGCGGCGGGTCGGGTGCCTTCCGCTGTGAGCGCCGATGCGGCGCGTTCGACCTCGGTGAGCACCTCGCCTCACGTCAGGCGGCGACCAGATTGATACGGGACGCGTCCTCTCCGGCCGCAAAGAAAGCCCCGGCCCATCGGACCGGGGCTTCTTCCGCAGCTCGCTACGGCAGGTTGCGCGCCATCACGATCCGCTGGACCTGGTTCGTGCCCTCGTAGATCTGCGTGATCTTCGCGTCGCGCATCATCCGCTCCACCGGGTAGTCCCGGGTGTACCCGTACCCGCCGAGGAGCTGGACCGCGTCCGTGGTGACCTCCATGGCCACGTCCGAGGCGAAGCACTTGGCCGCCGCGCCCTGGAAGGTGAGGTTCTTGTCGAGGCGCTCCGAGGCGGCCGCGGCCTGGTAGGTCAGGGCGCGGGCCGCCTCGATCTTCATGGCCATGTCGGCGAGCATGAACTGGATGCCCTGGAAGTCGGCGATGGCCTTGCCGAACTGCTTGCGCTCCTGGACGTAGCCCTTGGCGTAGTCGAAGGCGCCCTGGGCGACACCGAGGGCCTGGGCGGCGATGGTGATGCGGGTGTGGTCCAAGGTCTTCATCGCGGTCGCGAAGCCGGTGCCCTCCTCGCCGATCATGCGGTCGGCGGGGATGCGGACGTTGTCGAAGTAGACCTCGCGGGTCGGGGAGCCCTTGATGCCGAGCTTCTTCTCCGGGGCGCCGAAGGAGACGCCCTCGTCGGACTTCTCGACCACGAACGCCGAGATGCCCTTCGAGCGCTTGGTCGGGTCCGTCACGGCCATCACCGTGTAGTACTCGGACTCGCCCGCGTTGGTGATCCAGCGCTTGACGCCGTTGAGGATCCAGTGGTCGCCGTCGCGGACCGCCTTGGTCTTCATGCCGGCCGCGTCGGAGCCGGCGTCCGGCTCGGAGAGGGCGTAGGAGAACATCGCGTCGCCCTTGGCGAGCGGCGACAGGTACTTCTTCTTCAGGTCCTCGGAACCGGAGAGGATCACGGGGAGCGAGCCCAGCTTGTTCACGGCGGGGATGAGGGAGGAGCTCACGCAGGCGCGTGCGACCTCCTCGATGACGATCACCGTGGCCAGCGCGTCGGCGCCCGCGCCGCCGTACTCCTCGGGGACGTGCACGGCGTGCAGGTCGTTGGCCACCAGCGCGTCCAGCGCCTCGCGCGGGAAGCGGGCCTCCTCGTCGACCGCGGCGGCGTAGGGCGCGATCTTCGCCTCCGCCAGCGAGCGGATGGCGTCCCGGAGCATGTCGTGCTCCTCGGACGGGCGGTACAGGTCGAAGTCAGCCGATCCGGCCAAGGTCTCTCACGCTCCAAGGACGCTGCAATGCCTGCGCTAATTACCGTTAAGTAACTCAAATTTTAGGGGTCCGCCCACGGGAGTGACGACGTGAGCTTGGCGACAGCGGGAAAGCTGCCCGTCAGGCGCTCCGACTATGCTCGGGCGCGCATCGGACCGTCCCCCTTTCTGGAGTCTCCATGGCCCTCAAGATCACCGTGATCGGCACCGGCTACCTCGGCGCCACCCACGCCGCGGCCTTGGCCGAGCTCGGTTTCGAGGTCCTGGGGCTCGACGTGGTGCCCGAGAAGATCGAGATGCTCCAGCGGGGCGAGGTCCCGATGTACGAGCCCGGCCTGGAGGACCTGCTGCGCAAGCATGTCGCCGGGATCGAGGGCTCCACCGGCCGGCTCCGCTTCACCATGGACTTCGCCGAGGCCGGCGCCTTCGGTGACGTGCACTTCGTCTGCGTGAACACCCCGCAGCGGCACGGCGAGTACGCCTGCGACATGTCGTACGTCGACTCGGCGATCGCCTCCCTGGCCCCGCACCTGACCCGTCCGGCCCTCGTCGTCGGTAAGTCGACGGTGCCGGTGGGTTCCGCCGACCGGCTGGCCCGCTACCTGGCCGACCACTCCCCCGCCGGCGCGGACGCCGAGCTGGCCTGGAACCCGGAGTTCCTGCGCGAGGGCTTCGCGGTGGACGACACGCTGCACCCGGACCGGATCGTCGTCGGCGTGCGCAGCGAGCGCGCGGAGAAGCTGCTGCGCGAGGTGTACGCGACGCCGCTCGGCGAGGGCACGCCGTTCGTGGTGACGGACTTCCCGACGGCCGAGCTGGTGAAGACCTCCGCGAACTCCTTCCTGGCCACGAAGATCTCCTTCATCAACGCGATGGCGGAGGTGTGCGAGGCCGCGGACGGCGATGTGGCGAAGCTGGCGGAGGCCATCGGCTACGACGACCGGATCGGGAAGAAGTTCCTGCGGGCCGGGATCGGCTTCGGCGGCGGCTGTCTGCCGAAGGACATCCGCGCCTTCATGGCCCGGGCGGGTGAGCTCGGCGCCGACCAGGCGCTGACCTTCCTGCGCGAGATCGACTCGATCAACATGCGTCAGCGCGGCCAGATGGTGGAGCTGGCCCGGCAGATCCTGGGCGGCGGACCGTTCCTCGGCAAGCGGGTCGCGGTGCTCGGCGCCACCTTCAAGCCCGACTCGGACGACGTCCGCGACTCCCCCGCGCTGAACGTCGCCGGGCAGATCCACCTCCAGGGCGGCCAGGTCACGGTCTACGACCCGAAGGGCATGGACAACGCCCGCCGCCTGTTCCCGACCCTCGGCTACGCCGACACCGCCGTGGACGCGGTCCGGGGCGCCGACGTCGTCCTCCACCTCACGGAGTGGCGGGAGTTCCGCGAACTGGACCCGGCGGCCCTCGGCGAGGTCGCGTCGGCAAAGGTCGTCCTGGACGGCCGCAACGCCCTGGACCCGGTGCTGTGGCGGAAGGCCGGGTGGACGTACCGGGCGATGGGGCGGCCGACCGCCTGATCCCGAAAGCAGGCCGCACAGGGCCCCGGCGCACTCCAGCGCCGGGGCCCTGTCCTGTCGTGGTGGCCGGAAGCATCTCCAAACCAGGCATATGCCAGCCCTCCCCGGAATCCTCAACACGAGTTCGATTTGCAATCGAGCACAGTGCGGAATCGACCGTTCTCACAGACCACACCCCCGCAATGGAGAGGTAGGCAACCATCGGTTAACCGGTGCGTAGTGATGCGGAATCCACGCTCCACTCCACTGTTCGTCATCGGCCGCGTTCTTCGGCCGGAATGACCTGAGCATGTCAGGAGTGAGTCATGCCCTTGTTCCGCAGGGCGACCGCAGTCTCCGCCCGCGACCACCGCGACGAACTGGTCGCCGGGGCGCTCGTCGGCACCGTGGTGATCGTGCTGGGGTACGCGTCGGGCATCGGCGCCCCCGCCTCCGGCGCGGCCGAGGCCGCACCGGCGGTCGCCCCGCCGGCCGCCATGGCACCGGCGACGACCTCCCCGGGGGCCGGTCAAGCCCCGGTGGGATCCGGGGAGTTGCCGTCGTACGGCGGAGTCGGTGGAATCGGCGGGGGCCTCGGATACGGCGGCGGGTACGGCACCAGCGGCGGGAGTGTGGTGACCGGTACCGTCCCCGTCGGCTCCGGTGGCGGCCAGGGCGGCGGGCACGCCGGCCACGGGACCACGCCGGTCCCGGGCACCGGGTCCACCACGCCCGCGCCCACCACCCCCGCCCCCTCCCCCTCGGGCACCTGCGCGGACGGCGAGGTCACCCTCGTACAGCCGCTGCTCGTCGGGGTCACCGACTCCGCGCTCGGCCTCCTGGACGGCCCGGCGGCGATCCCCTCCCCCTCACCGATCCCCTCCCCCTGCGTCGGGCTCGCCCCCGCCTCGGGCCTCCTGGGCGGCATCCTCGTCCCCGCCTCCGCCTCCCCGCAGCCGGAGGCGACCCCGTGAGGACCCTGCGCCGGACCCTGTTGCTCCTCGCCGCCCTGCTCTGCGCCCTGTTCGGCGCGGTCCAGCCCGCCTTCGCCCACACCGGGTTGGTGAGCTCCTCCCCCAAGGACGGGGCCGACCTGAAGAAGGCGCCCGGCAGCCTCGTCCTCACCTTCGACGAGGCCGTCGACCTGGCCGACGTACGGGTGCTGACGGTGGACGGCGACCGGCTGCCGGTGTCGCACACGGCGAAGAAGAGTGTCGTGCGGGTCGCCCTCAACAGCCCGGCGGACGGGAAGTTCGCCGTCGTCTGGTCCGTCGTGGACGAGAAGGACGGGCACGCCTCCTCCGGCCGGATCGCCTTCACCGCCGGCAGGGCCGCCACCCGGGCCGGCGGCGACGAGACCCCTGCCGCCGCTCCCGGACCGTCCCCCTCGGTCCGCAAGGGTCTCGTCGCCGCCCGCTGGGCCGGATATCTCGCGCTGGCCCTGTTCGTCGGCGGACTGGCGTTCGTCGCGCTCCTGTGGCCGGGCGGCACCCACGAACCGCGAGCCCGGGTGCTGCTGGGACTCGCCTGGACGGTCGGGCTGCTGGCGACCGTGGCGGCCGTCGGACTCCAGGGCGCCTACACCTCCCTCGGCGGCCTGCGGGACGCCCTGCGCCCGGCGACCTACGCGGACGTCCTGGCCACCGAACCCGGCATCGTGCTCGCCGCGCGCGGGCTGATGTGGGTACTCGGGGCCGTGGTGCTCAGCGCCCTGCTCCAGGGCGGCCCGGCCACCTCCCGCTCGCCGGGCTGGCGGGTGGGCGCCCTCGCCGTGACCTTCGGGCTGCTGCGCACGACCGGGATGACGGGCCACAACTCCGAGGGCAGCGAGCCCACTTGGGGCGCCGTCGCCGACTTCGTGCACCTGCTCGGGGCCGTGCTGTGGATCGGCGGGCTCGCCATGCTCGCGCTGGCCGTACTGCCGCGCCGCCGGGCCGGGGAGCTGGCGCGGGTCGTGCCGGGCTACTCGAAGCTCGCGGCCGTGAGCGTGACCGGCATCGTCGGCGCCGGGCTGGTGCTCGCCTGGCAGGTGGTGGGGTCGTACGGCGCCCTGCTGCACACCTCGTACGGGCATCTGCTGCTCGTCAAGACGGCCGTCCTCGGGGGCGTCCTGGTGGCCGCGTACGCGAGCCGCCAGTGGGTGCGCACCCGTCTCGATCTCGCCGTGCTGCTGCGCGGCGACGCCGCCACCGTGCGGCCCTTCGGTTACTCGGTCGCGGTCGAGACGGGGCTGGTCCTCGTCGTCCTCGCCGTGACGAGTCTGCTGGTCACGGCCGATCCTGGCCGCTGAACTCCATGGGAAACAACTCCCTGGGAAACAATAGGAGTTGAAGTGAAAAGAAGCGATGAGACCGGCGAGCGGCGGCTCCAGCCGCCGACGGCCGAGGCCGGTAGGTCCGGGGGCCGGTCCCTGCTGTTCGTGGGGCTCGGCGCGGCACTAGCGGCCGTGCTCAGTCTCGGACTGCTGAACGTGGCCTCGAGCGCCACGAGTTCCTCGCAGCAGAGCGCGGGCGCGGCTCAGGCGCCCGCTGCCGCCGCTGCCGAGGTCCAGCCTGCCGAGGCCGCCAAGCCGGACTACCAGGTCGACATCATGAGCTACAAGTTCGGCGACGGTAAGCAGCTCGTCGTCGAGGCCGGCCAGACCGTCCAGTGGACCAACCACGACAGCGCCCCGCACACGGTGACCACGACCAAGGCCCCGGTGGCCTTCGACTCGGGGACTCTCAAGCAGGGCCAGTCGTGGTCGTACACCTTCACCAAGGTGGGGACGTACGAGTACTACTGCGCGGTGCACCCGGACATGGTGTCGTCCGTGAAGGTCGTCGCCGCGTCCGGCGGTGGCGGCGGTGGCGGCGGTGGCGGTACGACGCCCACGCCCTCCCCGACCGTGAAGCCGACCGGCACCCCCACGGCCACTCCGACGGCCACCCCCACCGCGACGCCGCCCACCGGCACGCCCACCGCGACCCCGACGGCCACACCGACCTCCGGCGGTGGCTCCGGCTCCGGCTCCGAGCAGTGCGCCAGCATCGACAACGAGCTGCTGCCGATCCTGCAGCACCTCTACGCGGCGCACCTGTCGGAGTCCCCGGGCCAGCAGGTGCAGGACGCGCTTGCGCTCGACTCGTACCTCAAGATGCACACCGTGTGGATCGAGTCCATCCTCAAGCCGGCCGTCAGTGACGGTGGCTCGGTGGCCGACGACACCCTCACCGTGCTGCTCCAGCACATCTACTCGGCACACCTGGAGGAATCGCTCGGACAGCAGGTCACCGACCTGCTCGACGTCGACAGCTACGTGAAGATGCACACCGTCTGGGCCGGGCACATGCTCACGCCCACCACGGACTTCCTCACCGCCAACTGCTGACACATGGGTGGACGCCGTTCCGGCCGGGGCTCAGCCGGCCGGAACGGCGTCCATGACCATTCTCCACACCCTCACCACATTTCGGGAACCGCTTTCCAAGGAGTTCGGGATGACAACCGTCACCCTGCCCACCGTTCCTCCGCCCCGGCACCTCACCGTGGCCCCGGGCCGCTCGCTCGCCGAACTCACCGCCTGGTACGGGCCTTTGCCGGTACGGCGCCGGCGGGTACCGCTCGCCGGAGCGTCCATGGAGCTGCCCCTGGACGCCGAACAGCCGTCGTTCCGCTTCGATTTCGACGACCGTGAACTGCGGGCCGTCCTGACCTCCGAGCAGGTCGACGCCGTGCCCGGCGACCGGCTCCAGCTCACCGGCGACCTCCACCTGAACGACGTCGCCTTCCCCGTGCTGCTGTGGCTGCGGGTGATCGAGCGGGCCGAGGACCGGCTGCTCGTCGTGGGCACGGCCAAGCTGCCGTACCGGCTGCTGCGCCGGGCCACCGGATTCCGGCTGCCGTGGCGGCTGCCGGCCACGCGTCTCAGGCTGCTCGTCGCGGTGGAGTTCGCGTGAGGGGGGTGCTGCGGGCCGCGGCGGTGCTCGCCCTGCTTGCCGTGGGGATGCTGCCGTACGGCCACGAGGCGTCGGCGGCGGGCTACTCCGTGGCCATGAAGGGCTACGCCTTCTCGCCGGCGTCCTTGAGCGTGCCCGCGGGGTCCACGGTCACCTGGACCAACTACGACACGGCCCCGCACGACGTGAAGACCACCTCCGGTCCGCTCTCGATCCACTCCCCCATGCTGAACAAGGGCCAGAGCTGGAGCTTCACCTTCACCACGACCGGCTCCTACGGCTACGTCTGCACGGTCCACCCGGACATGACGGCGGGCATCACGGTCCGGGCGGCGGCCCCGGCTCCGAAACCCACCCCGGCGGCACCGACGCAGCACGAGCACACACAGCCGGCCACGAGCCAGGAACAGCACTCCACGATGCCGGGCATGACGACGAGCCGTAGCGCCGCGGCGCCCCGTGCCGGCTCGTCGCCCTCCCCCACGGGGTCCCCGGCCGCCGTACCGCAGACGGCACCGTCTCCGCAGTCCTCGCAGGCGGCGCAGCCGGCCGTGACCCAGACGGCCGCGTCCACGGTCCGGCCGCTGGACCCGCTGCTGGTGCTGGCCGGTCTGGTCGCCGGGGTCTCGGTGCTGTGCCTGCTCCTGGTGGGGTCGCGGGCCGCCGCGAGCGCTCCGCGTGGAGGCGAGGAGGGCGCGTAGGCGGGTGCGGCGGCCGTCGTGGCCGCACCCGCCCCACGACTTCGCCCGGCGCCCCTAGGCCGTGCTCTTCCCCCGGTACCGCCGCATCTTCGCGCGCGCCCCGCACACCTGCATGGAGCACCACCGCCCCCGCCCCGCCGGGCTCCGGTCGTAGTACGCCCAGTGACAGTCCACGGCCTCACAGGCCTTCAGGCGGATCCAGGTGCCCGCGACCAGCGACTCGGCGACGGCAGCGGCGACGCGGGAGAGCAGGGGCCGGGCGTCGGTGGGGGAGAGGGCGGCCGAGCCGTCCGAGGCGGCCACCGTCAGGACCAGGGGCGCCGCCGCGAGCAACTCCCCGAGCGGCATCACCGCGCGATGCGGCGGATGCCCGGCGTGGGCCAGCAGCGCAACCCGCAGAGACTCCCGGAGTTCACGCGCCTGCGCCACCTCGCCCTCGGCGATCCGGAACCGCTCCCGCCCCTCCGCGGTGTCCAGCGAATCGGCGCCCGACTCCAGGTCCACCGTGTTGACCAGGGACTCGACCAAGGCCAGTCCCCCGGGCGCGGGCGATCGCTCACTCATGGCTGCACGCTACCTAGCTAGGCAATTCCCTTGCGACGTTACCCCTGATGCGGGAGCGTGCGGTAACCGTTACTGGTTACCCGCCTCTACAGGTAACCGCGCTTCAAGGAGGAAGCCATGGCCATCGCCGAACTCGGAACCGTCGTACTGGAGTGTCCCGACCCCCGCGCACTCGCCGGTTTCTACGCCGCTGTCCTCGGCGGCACCGTCGAGGGCGAGGGCGAGTGGGTGGACCTCAGGACTCCCGGCGGACCGTCGCTGGCCTTCCAGGCCGCCCCCGGTTTCGTACCGCCGAAGTGGCCTGCCCCCGACGCCTCGCAGCAGTTCCACCTGGACCTGACCGTCCAGGACCTGGACGCGGCCGAGAAGGAGGTGTTGGCGCTCGGCGCGAAGCCGCTGGACACCGAGGACCGCTCCCGCACCTTCCGTGTGTACGCGGACCCGGCTGGGCACCCGTTCTGCCTCTGCGCCTGCTGAACAAACTGTCCTGACCAGGAGGATCTCTCGTGACCGTCGCACGTTTCCGTTCCGTCGTGATCGACTGCCCCGACCCCCGCGCGCTCGCCCGTTTCTACGCCGGGATCGTGGGCGGCACCCCGGAGGACGACGACCCCGACTGGGTGGTCCTGCGTGTCCCCGGCGGCCCCCGGCTGGCCTTCCAGAGCGCACCGGGACTCACCCCGCCCGAGTGGCCGCGGGCGGACCGCAACTCCCAGCAGTTCCACCTGGACTTCGACGGCGGGACCACGTGGGAGGAGATCGACGCGGCCGAGGCCAAGGTGCTGGCGCTGGGCGCACGGCTGCTGCACGCCGAGGACAAGGAGGACTTCCGGGTGTACGCGGATCCGGCGGGGCATCCGTTCTGCCTGTGCCGGATCGACCCGCTGTAGGTCCGGTCAGCCGTCGAGGTCCGCGATCTTCGCCGTGGACGGCTCGCGCCGCATCTGGGCCGCCTGCGCGGTGAAGTCGGACTCGCGCAACAGCCGCTGGGCGTTGCCCCAGGTCAGCAGGGCGAGCTCGGCCTCGTCCCAGCCGCGGCGCAGCAGCTCGGCGACGAGGTGCGGGTAGCAGGAGGCGTCGCCGAGCTCCTGCGGGTGGGCGGTGCCGGCGTCGTAGGTGCCGGACAGGCCCACGGACTCGGCACCCGCGACCGCGCGCACATGGTCGAGGTGGTCGGCGACGTCCCGGACCGTCGGGCCGGTCTGCTCGGCGGTCAGCGGCACCATGCACAGGCCCTTGACGGCGCCGAGCCGGGCGAGCAGGTCGTCGGGGAGGTTGGCCGGGTGGGGGCGCAGGGCGCGGGCGGCGGAGCGGGTGAAGAGCACGGGCGCCTTGGCCACCGTCAGGGTCCGCCGGACGGTGGCGTCGGAGGCGCCGGAGAGGTCGGCGAGGACTCCGAGCCGGTTCATCTCGCGCAGCACCTCCTCGCCGAACCGGGTCAGCCCCCCTTCGCTCGCCCAGGACACTCCGGTCAGGGTGAGGGCGCGCAGGCCGAGGGCGTGCAGGGAGCGCAGGATCCCGAGTGAATCGCCGAGTGCGGCGGCACCGGCGGGGCCGAGCAGGACGGCGACGCGGCCGCAGTTGTGGGCGTCGGTGGCCTGTCCCGCGGTGTGGGCCAGGCGCAGGCCCTCGGGATGGTTGCGTACGACGGTCTTCACCAGGTCGAGCTGTTCCAGGGTGGCGCCGACGGCCCGGTCCCCGTCGAGCCCCTCGGGCAGGTGCAGCGACCACATCAGGGCGCCCACGTGTCCCTCCCTGAGCCTCGGTACGTCCGTGTCCACGGCGCTCTCGCCGACCTCCAGGTCGAACCAGGGCAGGTGCCGCAGCGCCCAGGGCAGTCCGCTGTAGCCGTCGGCGACGGGGTGTGCGGCCAGGAGGGCACGGGCCCGCTCCAGGAGCTCGCCGGCCTGGCCGGAGGCCGGGGTGTACAGCTCCGGCACGGCCCCGAAGACCCGGGGCAGCTCTTCCACGTCGGCCGCGGGCTGCAGTTCGTCCTGGAGGTCTGCCATGACGGGCTCCGTACGTCGTGATCTTCCTGATCGCCGTACGGTCACCGTCGCACGGAGCGCGGGGGCCTTCCTGGTGGGCGGGGCGTTCGGGGGTACGCCGGATCGGGTACCGCGCACCGCCCGGCCACCGGGCCCGCCGTCGTCCTCGGCCGTCGTGGCGCCGCTGACGTACGCGGGCCCCGGGCCCTCAGCCGTCGAGCTCGGAGAGCGTCGCGTTGGACGGGCCCCGGTTCGCCTGCAGCTCCCGTGCCACGTCCTCCGCCGCGCCCAGCACCCGGACCGCGTTCTGCCAGGTGAGCTTGGCGAGGTCGGCGCGGGACCAGCCGCGGTCCAGGAGTTCGGCGATGAGGTTGGGGTAGCCGGATACGTCGTCGAGGCCGTCCGGGGTGAACGCCGTGCCGTCGTAGTCGCCGCCGATGCCGATGTGGTCCACGCCGGCCACCTCGCGCATGTGGTCCAGGTGGTCGGCGACCGTCGAGACCGTGGCGACCGGGCGCGGGTTGCGCTCCTCGAAGGCGCGGTGCACCTTCATCGCCTCGGGCGTGGTCGCGAGGTGGTGGTAGCCGTGCTCGCGCATGTTCTCGTCGGCCGCGGCCGTCCAGTCCACGGCGGCCTGCAGGACGAACTTCGGGACGAACGTCACCATCGCCATGCCGCCGTTGGACGGGAGGCGTTCCAGGACGTCGTCGGGGACGTTGCGCGGGTGGTCGCACACGGCCCGCGCGGAGGAGTGCGAGAAGATCACCGGTGCCTCGCTCGCGTCCAGCGCGTCCCGCATGGTTGTCGCCGCCACGTGCGAGAGGTCCACGAGCATGCCCTCGCGGTTCATCTCCCGGACCACCGCACGGCCGAAGGCCGAGAGCCCCCCGACGCCGGGTTCGTCCGTCGCCGAGTCCGCCCAGTCCACGTTGTCGTTGTGGGTGAGGGTCATGTAGCGCACGCCGAGCGCGTACAACGCGCGTAGCGTCGCGAGGGAGTTGGCGATGGAGTGGCCGCCCTCGGCGCCCATGAGCGAGGCGATACGGCCTTCCGCGCGCGCCGCCTCCATGTCCGCGGCGGTGAGCGCGGCCCGCAACCGCGAGGGGTACCGTGCGATCAACTGCCGTACGCAGTCGATCTGTTCCAGTGTCGCCGGTACCGCGCCGGGCAGGTCCGAGCGCACGTACACCGACCAGTACTGCGCGCCCACCCCGCCGGCCCTGAGCCGCGCGAGGTCGGTGTGCAGATGGGCCGACTGGTCGGCGGCGATGTCCCGGGCGTCGAGGTCGTAGCGGACCTGTTCGCGCAGCGCCCACGGGAGGTCGTTGTGGCCGTCGACGACCGGGAACTCGGCGAGGAGTTCCCGGGCCGTCGCCGCCGAACCGGTGGCCGTCACTTGCCGAAGCCGAAGCCGTTGGAGCCCTCGACCTTGGACCGCAGGCGCTTGCCCTTCTCGGTGGCCTGGTCGTTGAGCTCCTGCTGGAACTCCCGCATCCGGCCGAGGAGTTCCTCGTCGTGCGCGGCGAGGATGCGGGCCGCGAGCAGCCCGGCGTTGCGGGCGCCGCCGACGGAGACGGTCGCGACGGGGACGCCGGCCGGCATCTGCACGATGGAGAGCAGCGAGTCCATGCCGTCGAGGTACTTCAGGGGGACCGGGACCCCGATGACCGGGAGGGGGGTGACGGAGGCGAGCATGCCCGGGAGGTGGGCTGCTCCCCCTGCCCCCGCGATGATCACCTTCAGACCGCGCTCGGCCGCCTGCTCGCCGTACGCGATCATCTCGCGCGGCATGCGGTGCGCGGAGACGACGTCCACCTCGTACGCGATCTCGAACTCGTCGAGGGCCTGGGCGGCGGCCTCCATGACGGGCCAGTCGGAGTCCGACCCCATGACGATGCCAACAACGGGGCTCATTCGGTGATCGTGCCTCTCAGGTAGCCGGCAGCGTGACGTGCGCGTTCGAGAACGTCGTCCAGGTCGTCGCCGTAGGTGTTGACGTGGCCCACCTTGCGGCCGGGCTTCACGTCCTTGCCGTACATGTGGATCTTCAACTTGGGGTCGCGGGCCATGCAGTGCAGGTACGCGGAGTACATGTCGGGGTAGTCGCCGCCGAGGACGTTGACCATGACGGTCCACTTCGCGCGGGGGCGCGGGTCGCCGAGCGGGAGATCGAGGACGGCCCGGACGTGGTTGGCGAACTGGGAGGTGATCGCGCCGTCCATCGACCAGTGGCCGGAGTTGTGCGGGCGCATCGCGAGTTCGTTGACGAGGATGCGGCCGTCGCGGGTCTGGAACAACTCGACGGCGAGGTGGCCGACGACGTCCAGTTCCTTGGCGATGTTGAGGGCCAGCTCCTCGGCCTTGAGGGCGAGAGCCCGGTCCAGGTCAGGGGCCGGCGCGATCACGGTGTCGCAGACGCCGTTCACCTGCTGGGATTCGACGACCGGGTAGGCGACGGCCTGGCCGTGCGGCGACCGTACGACGTTGGCGGCCAGCTCGCGGACGTAGTCGACCTTCTCCTCGGCGAGGACGGGGACGCCGGCCCGGAAGGGGTCTGCGGCCTCCTCGGCGGAGTCGACCACCCACACGCCCTTGCCGTCGTAGCCGCCGCGGACGGTCTTGAGGACGACGGGGAAGCCGTCGCCCTCCGCCGCGAAGGCCGCCACGTCCTCGGGATCGCTGACGATCCGGTGCCGTGGGCACGGCACGCCGATCGCGTCGAGTCTCGCGCGCATCACGCCCTTGTCCTGGGCGTGCACGAGCGCGTCGGGGCCGGGGCGCACGGGGATGCCGTCCGCCTCCAGGGCCCTGAGGTGCTCGGTGGGCACGTGTTCGTGATCGAAGGTGATCACATCGCACCCGCGCGCGAACTCGCGCAGCGTGTCGAGGTCGCGATAGTCGCCGATGACGACGTCGCTCACCACCTGCGCCGCGGAATCCTGAGGAGTGTCACTGAGGAGCTTGAACCTGATGCCGAGCGGGATGCCTGCCTCGTGTGTCATACGCGCGAGCTGGCCCCCGCCGACCATGCCGACTACCGGGAACGTCACGACCCCAGGGTATCGGTCGCGCCACGGCGGCCGGATCCCGCGCCTCTCACCGGTCCTCTTACCAGCTTGTTTGCCTGTGTGTGAGTTCATCCACAGGCAAACGGGCAAGACGGGTGGTTAGCATGGGCTGAGTTGACGAATCCAATCGACTGGGGGCCTGTACGACCATGGGACATGGTTCCTCAGGGCTGCGAAGGATCCTTCGCGAGGTCGCCAAATTCGGTGCGGTCGGCGGAGCGGGGCTCCTCGTCAACCTCGTCGTCTTCAACGTCGTCCGGCATCTCACCGACCTTCCGGTGGTCCGGGCGAGTGTTGTCGCCACGGTGGTGTCGATCGTCTTCAACTACATAGGGTTCCGTTACTTCACGTACCGCGACCGCGACAAGAGCGGCCGCACGAAGGAACTGACCCTGTTCCTGCTGTTCAGCGTGGTCGGCCTGGTCATCGAGAACGGCATCCTCTACGCCGCGACCTACGGCTTCGGCTGGGACAGTCCCCTGCAGAGCAACATCTTCAAGTTCGTCGGCATCGGCATAGCCACCCTCTTCCGCTTCTGGTCCTACCGCAGCTGGGTCTTCAAGACCCTCCCGGCCCGCGAGGCGGTGGCGAGCGCGGAGCACTTCCTGGAGGAAGTGGAACAGGCAGCCACCCGCAAGAGCCGCCCCCGCCAGCGAGCACTCTGACGGTCCGCCAGGACAGGCGGTTGGCCGCGTACGGCGGGCAGGGGACGGGGTGGGGGGTGTCCGCCCGCAGCGGCCGGCGTCCGTTACCGAGCACAGCCAAAGCAGCCGAGCCGCCGGACCGAGGACGGACACCCCCCACCACCACCCCGGCACCGACCCACCCACCAAACCCCACGCGCTACACAAGCCCCCACCGGACCGCAACGGGCCGCCGCAGGCATCAGGGGCGCGGGGAACTGCGCAAAAACGCCCGCCCCCACCGAACCCGCAGACAAACACCGCCCAACCGCCGGAGGCTCACCGCACAGTCGGCTCGTCCTCGTCCAGCAGTGACGACTTCAGCGGGGTGCGGGAGAGGAACAGGCCGAAGACCGGGGGCTGGGCCTGGAGCATTTCCAGACGGCCGCCGTCGGCCTCCGCCAGGTCTCGGGCGACCGCGAGGCCGATGCCCGTGGAGTTGCGGCCGCTGATCGTGCGCTCGAAGATGCGGGCGCCGAGGTCGGCGGGGACGCCGGGGCCCTCGTCGGTGACCTCGATGACGGCCTGGTTGCCGGTGACGCGGGTGCGCAGCGCCACCGTGCCGCCGCCGTGCATGAGGGAGTTCTCGATCAGCGCGGCCAGGACCTGGGCCACCGCACCCGGCGTACCGACAGCCGTGAGGTGCCGCTTGCCCGAGCTCACGATCGCCCGGCCCGCACTGCGGTACGCGGGCCGCCACTCCGCGAGCTGCTGCTGGATGACCTCGTCGAGATCGAAGGTGACCGCGTTGCCGGCCCGGGGGTCGCGGGAGTTGGTCAGCAGCCGTTCGACCACGTCCGTCAGGCGCTCCACCTGGGTCAGCGCGACGTTCGCCTCCTCCTTCACCGTGTCCGGGTCGTCGGTGAGGGTGATCTCCTCCAGGCGCATGGACAGGGCCGTCAGGGGCGTGCGGAGCTGGTGGGAGGCGTCGGCGGCCAGGCGCCGTTCCGCCGTCAGCATGCGCGCGATGCGCTCGGCCGAGGAGTCCAGGACATCGGCGACCCGGTCCAGCTCCGGGACGCCGTAGCGCTTGTGCCGGGGCCGTGGGTCGCCGGAGCCGAGGCGTTCCGCGGTCTCGGCGAGGTCGGTCAGCGGTGAGGCCAGCTTGTTGGCCTGGCGGATCGCGAGCAGCACCGCGGCGATCACCGCGAGCAGCGCCACCAGGCCGATGATCAGGAGCGTACGGCCGACCTCCCGGGTCACCGAGGAGCGCGGCTCCTGCACGGTGACCGTCTCGCCCTCCTCGCCCTTCTCGGTGGAGCGGATGACCTCACCGGTGGGCCGGGCACCGACCTCGATCGGGTCCTTCCCGGGGATCCGGATCACGGCGTACCGTTCCTGCGCGACCTGGTCGCGCAGGATCTCCGCGGTCACGTCCTCCGCGGCGAAGAGCCGGCTGTCCACGATCCCGGCCAGCCGGATCGCCTCGGAATCCACCCGCTCCTGGGCGCTGTTGCTGATGGTGCGGGTCTCGACGATGACGAGGGAGACGCCGAAGACGGCGATCACCACGAGCACCACGGCGAGCGTGGACTGGATCAGTCGACGGCGCATGTCCTCTTACCTGCCGGCCGGATACCCCGACGGATACCCGGGGATTCAGCTCTTCTCGAAGCGGAAGCCCACTCCTCGTACCGTCGCGATGTACCGCGGGTTGGCCGCGTCGTCGCCGAGCTTCTTGCGGAGCCAGGAGATGTGCATGTCGAGCGTCTTGGTCGAGGACCACCACGTGGTGTCCCAGACCTCGCGCATCAGCTGGTCCCGGGTCACCACGCGGCCCGCGTCCCGCACCAGGACCCGCAGCAGGTCGAACTCCTTCGCGGTGAGCTGGAGTTCCTCGTCGCCCATCCACGCCCGGTGCGACTCGACGTCGATCCGCACCCCGTGGGTGGCCGGCGGCTGGGCCGGCTCGGTCGCCCCGCGCCGCAGCAGGGCCCGGACCCGGGCGAGCAGCTCGGCGAGGCGGAAGGGCTTGGTCACGTAGTCGTCAGCGCCCGCGTCGAGACCGACGACGGTGTCCACCTCGTCGGCGCGCGCGGTCAGGATGAGGATCGGTACGGCGTGGCCCTCGGCGCGCAGTCGGCGGGCCACCTCGAGGCCGTCCATGCCGGGCAGACCCAGGTCGAGGACGACCAGGTCGATGCCGCCCTGCATTCCGGCGTCGAGTGCGGTGGGGCCGTCCTCACGCACCTCGACCTCGTACCCTTCCCGGCGCAGGGCGCGGGCCAGCGGCTCCGAAATGGACGCATCGTCCTCGGCGAGCAGTACACGGGTCATGAGCTGATGGTAGACCGCTCTTGACACAAGCTGGGGTGTGATCACGACCCAGTGGTTCTTACCTTTCATGGCTGGGGTGTGAACCTGTGACTATGCGGTGCCAATCCTGTAAGGACCTTAGAAATCAGGTGTACGGTTCCACGGTCACCTGTGATTCACCTCTCAAGTCCTTCCATTTCCGTCAGTATCCTGCCGTATGGTGAATCAATGCCTTTCGCAACGTGGGGACCTTTGGCGCGCATCCGTCGCTGAAGGTCTCTTTTGTGTGCGGTGATCCCCACCAGCAAGGAACGACCATGGCGTCCAGCCTGACGAAGGACTCGGTGACTCCGGGCACCCCCGGTTCCGACAAAGCCTTCTTCGGCCACCCCCGCGGACTGGCCACCCTCTTCATGACCGAGATGTGGGAGAGGTTCTCCTACTACGGGATGAAAGCCCTGCTCACCGTCTACCTGCTCTCCGGCGGCCCCGACGCCGGCAAGGGCAGCATGGGCGGCGGCCTCGCGATGGACCTCGCGACCACCACCGTGATCGTCTCCGTGTACTCGGCGATGGTCTATCTGCTCGCCATGCCCGGCGGCTGGCTCGGCGACCGCGTCTGGGGCCCCCGCAAGACGGTCGCCATCGCCGCCGTCACGATCATGGCCGGCCATCTCACGCTGGCGCTGCCCGGCGGCCAGGCCCCGTTCTTCGCCGGTCTCGCGCTCGTCGCTGCCGGTTCCGGTCTGCTCAAGGCCAACATCTCCACGATGGTGGGCCACCTGTACGACGGCCCGGACGACCCGCGCCGCGACGGCGGCTTCACGATCTTCTACATGGGCATCAACGCGGGCGCCTTCTTCGCCCCGCTGGCCATCGGCACCGTCGGTCAGAAGGTCAGCTGGCACCTCGGATTCGGCATGGCCGCGGTCGGCATGGCGATCGGTCTGGCCGCGTTCCTGCTCGGCACCCGCAACCTGAGCCCGGTCAGCAACGTCGTCCCCAAGCCGCTGGCGGCCGAGGAGCGCGCGGCCTGGCTGCGCAAGGGCCTGTTCTGGCTGATCGCCGCGACCGTCTTCTACGGCGTCGTCGGCTTCACCGGCCACTTCACGCTGAACTGGGCGATGATCCCGCTCACCGTCATCGGCCTGGTCGTCCCGGCGGGTGTGCTGCTGCGCATCAAGCGGGACAAGGAACTGACGACCGCCGAGCAGTCGAAGATGTCCGGCTACATCTGGTTCTTCGTCGCGGCCGCCGTGTTCTGGATGATCTACGACCAGGGCGCGTCCACGGTCCAGGCGTTCGGCTCGAACGACCAGAAGACGGCCGGCTCGCTGCTCGGCTTCGACTTCCCGACCTCCTGGTACCAGTCGCTGAACCCGCTGTTCATCATGGCGCTGGCCCCGGTCTTCGCCTGGCTGTGGGTGTGGCTGAACCGCAAGGGCAAGGAGCCCGGCACCATCGTGAAGTTCGCGATGGGTCTGGTCCTGGTCGGGGTCTCGTTCTTCTTCTTCCTGATCCCGATCGCGATGGCGGCGAACGGCACCGCGGTCAGCCCGATGTGGCTCGTGGGCATCTACTTCATCCAGACCGTGGGTGAGCTGTGCCTCTCCCCGGTGGGCCTGTCGGTGACGACGAAGATGGCTCCCGCGAAGTACGCCTCGCAGATGATGGGCGTCTGGTTCCTCGCGGTCACCGCCGGCGACTCGATCACCAGCCTGCTGTCCAACCCGGCCATCGCCGGGGTCGACCTCAGCGGGACGCCCGCGGTGTTCGGTGAGGCTGCGCTCGCGGTTCTCGCCGGGTTCGCGGTGTGGATGTACCGGCGGAAGGTGAAGTCCCTCATGGGGGACGTTCGTTAGGGCCGGCACCAGAAACGACGGGGCCGTTGGAATCCGGGTGGATTCCAACGGCCCCGTCGGTTCACGTGCCGTGCGCGGTTCTCCGCGCCCCTGAACGCGTTACCTGGTCCGCCTTCCCGGCATGAACGTGAAGATCGCGCCGCCCAGCAGCACCGCCGTTCCCGCCACCAGGCCCAGCGCCTTCAGGGCCGCGTGGTCGTCCGCGCCCGTGGCCGCCAGGCCGCCGCTCGTCGACGAACCGGACGAGGAACCGCCGGAGGACGACGAACCACCCGACGCCCCGCCCTCCTGCTCCTTCGTGGTCAGGGTCAGGGAGACCTCGGTCTTGTCCGGCTTGCAGGTCGTGGTCGTCCCCAGGGCCTCGATCGTCAGCACACCCGGCGACAGCGTCGACTCCCCGGTCGCACCGGGCTTGTATGTGCCCGTCATGTCCGGGATCTCTATCGGGTCGCCCGACTTGATGGCCTCGGAGTTGGTGGGGCCCTCGACATGGACCGAGCCCGTGTCGTCGCCGCCCAGCACCACGTCCATGGAGGGCTTGACCGAGTTCGCCGGAATGTCGGCGGGGCTGTCCATCGGGGAGTTCTTGAACTGCACCGTCAGGCCGTAACTGCCGCCGTTCTTCTTGGCGTTGACCTGGATCGTGGAGGTGGCCTTCTTCTCGCCGAGGGGCGACTGGCAGGTGTAGGGGATGTCGACCGCCTTGCCGGTGAAGTCGGTCTGGCCGTCGTCGGAGGAGGTGGCGCTCGGGCTCGCCGTGGCCGTGTCGGTCGGGGTGGGCGTCGGTGTGGAGGTGGCGGTGTCCGTCGGATCAGGCGTCGGTGTCGGTGTCGGTGTCGACGTGCCGTTCCCCGCGGCCACGTCGATCGTCCCCGCCGCCGGAACCGTCTCCGTCGGCGTGCACACCGTGTTCGTGCCCATCGCGTTCACCGTGTAGGCGCCGGGCGTCAGGGTGACCTGCCCGGCCGCCGTCAGCTTCAGCGTGCCCTTCATGTCGGACAGCACCATGGCGCCGCCCTTGGGGATGGCCGGGTTCTCGCGCGGGCCGGTCATCGCGAGGTCGGCGCTCTGCGCGCCGGACACCTTCAACGTCCCGGTCGGCTGGACCGAGTTCGCCGGCAGGTCGATGATGTTCGGGTTCTTGGACGCGGCCTGGGTGAACTTCCACACCACGTCGATCTCGTCACCGACCTTCGCGCCGGCCGGCGCGGTGATCTCGACCTTGGTGGTGCCGTCGACGGGGTCGAGGCCGACACCGGCGGGCGGCACGCACCGGGTCGCGAACGACACCCCCGCGGCCTGGGCGGGGCCGGCCGCGAGGCCCAGGACCACGCCCGCACCGGCCAGCACCAGCGCCGCACCGGCCGCGCTCGCTCGTCCCGGCCCGCCGGCCGGTGGGACTCTCCTTCGCTTTCTCACGTGGAACCCTCTCTGGTGGGAGTCGTGGGACTCGTCGGGCTGTCGTCGTGCGGTGCGGAGAGCCGGCCACCGGCCGCGCCCGGATCGGCGTCCGGGGTGAACCACGGCAGGGTGGACGTCGAGGGGGCCGCGTGCGCGGCCGTGGAGGGCTTGAACCCCGGCAGGCGCAGGGCGAGTTCGGGCAGCCGCAGGCCGCGGTGCCGGACGCCTCCGGCGGGCCGGGGCCGTACCCGGTCCACCACCGCCATGCCGATGCGGAACAGCGCCGCGGGCACCACCAGGCAGACCAGGATCCAGAACAGGGTCACGCCCCAGGGCCGGCCTACTCCCCAGGGCTGCTCGGCCAGTACCTTGCCGCCGTACTTCAGCGAGACGGTGTACTCGCCGTGCGCGCCGCCGGTGAGCTCGACGGGCAGTTCGATCCGCGCCTTCCCGCCCGGCCGGATCGTGCCGCGCCACTGCTGTTCCTCCCACTGCGGGGCGAACACGCCGTGCGCGGTGCCCACTTGGAAGACCGGGTTCCGGACGGCGGAGGTGCCGACGTTGCCGACGGTGAAGACGAGGGTGCGTGTGGGGGGCGCCCCGAACCAGGTGAGCAGGCCTCCGGAGCCGTCGAGCGCGGTGTCGGTGAGGACGGACAGCCGCCCGCCGTCCGTCTGGGCGGGCAGCGGTTCCACGGCGTGCCCGGCCACCTGGAAGATCGCGTCGGCCTCGGCCTTCGCCCCGGTCACGGTGGCCACGTGCACCACGCAGGGACAGGGCACCGGTGGCTCGGCGACGGGCAGCTTCCTGCTGAAGCGCCCCTTCGCGTCCGTCGTGACGGCCCGGCCGTCCGCGTTGGCACAGGAGTTGGTGCCGCCCGGCACTCCGCGCGAGGGCACCGCCTGTCCGCACACCAGGATCATCAGCAGCGCCCGCTCGCGCCAGCCGCTGCCGCTCACGGTGATCGAACCGCCGGTCCCCGCCTGGGACTTGGACAGCTTCACGCTCGGCCTGTCCGCCGCGGCCGCCGTCCCCGCGAGCGGCGCGAGCAGCAGCGCGAGCACCGCCGCCAGCACCGCCCACCGCACCCTGCCACTGGGGCTCACGTCGTCGCTCCCGTCAACTCGGCTTCCGTACCGGGGATTCGGGCCCGGATGCGGCCGTACGACGCCTCGGGCGCCGTACGAGAGACCGACCGGCGCCCGCCACCACGGCGCCGGGCGGACCGGACCGCCTGGACCGGGCCGCTCAGCGGCGTACGCGGGCGGCCTGGTGGCGCCGGGTCAGCCACAGCGTGCCCGCCGCGCCGGCGAGCAGCACCGTGCCGCCGAGCGTGCCGAGGGCGATCGCCGAGTCCTCGGGGCCGGTCTGCGGGAGTGCGGCGCTCTCGTCGCCGCCGCTGTCGCTCTGAGTGCCGCCGGAGGAGCCCGAGGCGGCGGTGACGTCCAGGGTCAGCGCGGCGCCGGGGCTGTTGGTCGGCGTGCAGGTGGTCGTCGTACCGAGTGCCTTGATGGTGAGCACGCCCGGTGTGAAGGTGACCTTGCCGGACTTCTTCGGGGTGTACGTCCCGGTCAGGTCGTTGATCTTGATGGGGGTGTTGGCCGGGACCACGGCCTGGTTGGCGGGCCCGGTCACGTTCACGGTCCCGCTGTCCGCCCCGCCCAGCTTGATGGTCGCGCTCGGGTTCATCGCGCCCTTGCCGAGGTCGACCGGGCTGGAGGAGACGCCCTTCTGCCAGGACATGGTGAGCCGGTAGCCGCTGCCGCTCTTGACGCCCTTGATGTCGATGGGCGAGACGGCGCTCTTGTCACCGATCGGCGTCTTGCACTGGTAGTTGACGTTCACGACCGCGGCACGGGCAGCGGGGGCGGCCATCAGCACCGCCGAGCCGGCCAGAGCCGCGACGGACGCGAGCGCGGCGGTTCGTTTCGGGTACGACACGGTTCCGCTCCCCTTACTCGTTCCTGACGGCACATCAGATCGGCCGTCAAGGTACGCCGGGGCACCGGAGGAAGGAAGAGAAAGTAAGTGGCGGAACTGTGGGGACACCCGCGGGAGAGCGCCGGACGGCGGCTAGGCGGGTGCGCCGAGCTCCGCCCACACGGTCTTGCCGGTCATCCCGGGAGCCCGTACCACTCCCCAGTCGAGGCAGAGACGCTGCACGATGAACATGCCGTGCCCGCCGGGCCGTCCCGCCCGGTGCGGAGTGCGCGGCGCCGGCTGTCCGGTCCCGCGGTCCGAGACCTCGAGCCGGATCACCTTGTTGTCGCAGGAGATCCAGAGCTGGTCCGGGCCCTCCGCGTGAAGACACGCGTTCGTCACCAGCTCCGAGACGACCAGCAGCACGTCCTCCGCGGCGGCCCGCTGGTCCGCGGACGCCGCCGGCAGCCACCCCCACGCGTACAGCGCCTGCCGGGTGAAGTCGCGCGCGAGCGGGACGACCCCGCTCTCCCCCTCGAAGCTCAGCCGGCGGACCTGCCGTCCCGTCGACACCTCTGCTTCGCCGCCAGGCTCCACGCCGGGCTCCGGGTCACGGTCGCCCGGCGAGTAGGGCCGGGTGGTGCTCATCAGCGCTTCACCTCACCGATTCACCGGTTCACGATTCAAAACGTCGCTGCGTGGTCGCTCACCGAACAGTCAGTACGGATGTCTCCTGCCCGGGCGGACGGGTAGAACACCCCTCCATTCGGGACGTATGTCCGCCATAAGGGGTGTGACACCCGATGGACACCGGCCGGAGGAGACGAACGGGACATGAGCGGGCCACCGAGGGCCGCCACCCGCCCCGCCGCCTCAGTCGCCGGACTCACCGGCCAGGGCCTGCTCCAGCGTGTCGTGCACAGTGAAGACCGCGTCGGCTCCCGTGATCTCGAAGACCCGTGCCACGACCGGCAGCATGCCCGCAAGATGCACGGCACCCCCCGCCGCCTCGGCCTTCAGCCGTGCCCCCAGCAGCACATTCAGTCCGGTGGAGTCACAGAACTCCAGCCGTGTGCAGTCGACGACAAGTCGGCTCTTCCCCTTGGCGAGGCACTCCTCGAGTGGCTCACGCAACAAATCGGCCGTGTGGTGGTCCAACTCACCTGCTGGAGTCACGACGGCGCTGGAGCCCTCTTGCCGCACCTCAACCAGAAGCCGGCCAGACTGTGCGCTGCCGACCGTCCCGCGGTCCATGCCGTCTCTCTCTCCCGACGTCGTGGCTGCTGATGACGCCCTCGAACACTACGCCTTCTCCACACCCTCCGACACCCGAACAATCATCCGCAAACGGACATAACCGCACAGAAAACACTTGCGATCGTGTCGGGAAACCGGATAGGGCTAGTACAGACACGTACTCGACACGGCCGGCTTTGGAGGCGCCGCACACCGCAGTGCACGAACTGGCTTCGGCAGCCTTATGCCGAGAACGATGGAGGACATCATGTCACCCCGGCTCGACGCCTCGCATACCCATCAGGCGACGTCGGCATCCCCCCCGGAACATCTGAATCCCATCGAGCAGGACGGCGAGGACGATGTGCTCGCCGGGCTCCCGGACATCCCGCCCTTCGAAGAGGTGGGGGCCGTGGACGCGCGAGCGCTCTCCAAGACCCTCTTCGCACGGCTGGAGTCGCTGGAGGAGGGCACGTACGAATACTCGTACGTCCGCAACACGCTCGTCGAACTGAACCTCGCCCTGGTCAAGTTCGCCGCCTCCCGTTTCCGCTCCCGCAGTGAGCCGATGGAGGACATCATCCAGGTCGGCACCATCGGCCTGATCAAGGCGATCGACCGCTTCGAACTCAGCCGGGGTGTGGAGTTCCCCACCTTCGCGATGCCAACCATCGTCGGCGAGATCAAGCGCTTCTTCCGCGACACGTCCTGGTCGGTGCGGGTCCCGCGCCGCCTCCAGGAACTCCGGCTCGACCTGGCCAAGGCCGGCGACGAGCTGGCCCAGAAGCTCGACCGCGCCCCCACCGTGGGCGAGCTCGCAGAACGCCTCGGTCTCTCCAGGGAGCAGGTCGTCGAGGGCATGGCGGCGTCCAACGCGTACACCGCCGCCTCGCTGGACGCCCAGCCGGAGGAGGACGACTCCGAAAGCGCGCTGGCCGACCGGATCGGTTACGAGGACCACGGGCTCGAGGGCATCGAGTACGTCGAGTCCCTGAAGCCGCTGATCGCCGCGCTCCCCTCCCGAGACCGTCAGATCCTCTCGCTGCGCTTCGTCGCGGGCATGACCCAGTCGGAGATCGGCGACGAGCTCGGGATCTCGCAGATGCATGTCTCGCGGCTGCTGTCGCGGACTCTGGTACGACTGCGCAAGGCCCTGACCGTCGAGGAGTGACGCGGCGGGGACCACTGACCTGCGCGTGTGCCCGGTGTCCGGTGGGACACCGGGCACCGTGCGTGCGGGGCCCCTCGCGGTTACTCGGAGAAACCCTTTCCCCAACGGTGCGCTTCCCCCACTATGGTCCCTCACAGACTGGCCGGTACGTCAGGAGGAGGGTGCGCATGACTCGCCCCGACGGGGCGTCCGACGCCCGGCTCACGGAGCTGCTGCGCGCCGACACGGCCACGGCGTACGCGGCCCTGGTGGAGCTCCGCGCCCGCCACCAGCCCTCGGTGCTGGCCTACGCCCGCCTCTGCACGGCCGGGGAGAGCGCCGCCCGGCAGCTGGCCGCGCAGACCTTCACCCTCGCCGCCCGGGAGACCGCACGCGGGGTCGACCCCGGCGTCCCGTGGCGCCACCGGCTCCTGCTGCTGACGGCCCGGTCGGCGGCCGCGTGGGCGGGGGACGACCGGGCGGCGGGCCTGGACCCGGGCGTCCTGCTGCTCCTGAACACGGCGAGGCCGGCGGGCCCGGTGCCGCCCATGCTCGCCGCCTTCGAGTCGCTGCCGGCCCGCACCCAGGGCCTCGTCTGGTACGGCCTGGTGGAGGGCGAGCCGGAGCACCGCACCGCCGACCACCTGGGCCTCACCCGCGCGGACGTGGTCCACGGCACGGAGGGGGCCCTGCACTCCCTGGCCCGCACGTGCCTGAGACTGCGCCTGGCCGCCTCGGACGACCCCCGGTGCGCGGACTTCCACCGCCTCATCGAGGAGTCCGTACGACCGGACAGCCCCCGCGTCAGCGCCGACCTGCACGCCCACATGGCCCACTGCCCGCACTGCACGGCGGCCCATGAGGAGCTGTGCGCGCTGCGGGACACTCCGCGGGGGACCCTGGCGGAGGGTCTGCTGCCGTGGGGCGGGGCGGCGTACGCGGCACGGAGCGCGCCCGAGCCGCAGGCACGACCGCGGGCGGAGTCCCGTACGCCGTCCGGCACCTGGCCGCGGCCGCGTCCGCTCGTCCTGGCCTCGGCGGCGCTGGGAGTGGCTCTGGTGCCGCTGTTGCTGTTCCTGGTGCCCCAGGAGGGCGACTCTCCGGCGGACGTGTCGGCCTCGGCTTCGGCCTCTGCTTCAGTGGGCGTGGTGCTGCCCGGCCCACCGCAGGTGACGGTGACGACGACGGTCTCGCCGTCCCCCTCCCCGTCGACGTCGACCAGGCCGCCGTCCCCCTCCCCCACGAAGAGCCCGGCACCGCCCCGCCGGACCAGCCCGCCGCCCTTCCGCGCGCCGGGCGGCTCCTACGCCCAGGTGGTCAACGTCTCCACCGGACGCTGTCTGGACGTCTCGGGCGACTTCGCCGAGGGCACGGACGTCGTCACGGCCCCCTGCACCTCGGCCGGCTCCCAGCGCTGGCGCGTCGACACCGCCCGAGGTGTCCTCCAGTCGTCCGCCGACCCCGACTTCTGCCTCGACAGCCGCGGCGACGTCGACAAGGGCCTCGGCATCTGGTCCTGCGACTCGGTCGAGGGCGACAACGGCGACAACCTGCGCTTCACGGTCGACCCCGACGGGGTGATCCGCCCGGCGATCGCCATCGCGACGGGCATGACACCGGGGCGCGGGACCGGGGTCTCGCTGGAGCCGCTGACCGGGGGTGCGGAGCAGCGGTGGCGGGCGGGACCGGCGTAGCGGCGGCTGCCGTCAGATCACGCGCGTGCCGCGCCGCCAGACCCCGCTGACCAGCGGCACCCCCGGCCGGTAGGCCAGGTGCACATGGCTCGGGGCGTCCAGGAGGATCAGGTCGGCGCGGGCGCCCGGGGTGAGGCGGCCGATGTCGTCGCGGCGGAGGGCGGCCGCTCCGCCCGCCGTGGCCGACCAGACGGCCTCGTCCGGGGTCATCCGCATGTCGCGTACCGCGAGGGCGATGCAGAAGGGGACCGAGGAGGTGAAGGAGGAGCCCGGGTTGCAGTCCGTGGACAGGGCGACGGTGACGCCCGCGTCGAGGAGGCGGCGGGCGTCGGGCCACTCGGCGCGCGTGGAGAACTCGGCGCCGGGCAGGAGCGTGGCGACCGTACGGCTGTTCGCCAGGGCGTCCACGTCCTCGGCGGTGAGGTGGGTGCAGTGGTCGGCGCTGGCCGCGTCGACCTCGACGGCCAGCTGGACGCCGGGGCCGTGGGAGAGCTGGTTGGCGTGGACGCGGGGGTGCAGGCCCCTCGCCTTGCCCGCCGTGAGGATCGCGCGGGCCTGGTCGCCGTCGAAGGCCCCCTTCTCGCAGAAGACGTCGATCCAACGGGCGTACGGGGCGCAGGCGTCGAGCATCTCGCCGGTGACGAGGGAGACGTAGGCCGCCGGGTCGTGCGCGTAGTCGGGCGACACGATGTGGGCGCCGAGGTAGGTGACCTCGTCGGTGTGGGCGGCGGCGATGCGCAGGGCCCTCGCCTCGTCCTCGACGGTCAGGCCGTAGCCGGACTTGGTCTCGAAGGTGGTCGTGCCCTGGCGGAGGGCCTCGGCGAGGTAGCGGGTGAGGTTCGCCTCCAGTTCGGCGTCCGTGGCGGCGCGGGTCGCGGCGACCGTCGTACGGATGCCGCCCGCGCTGTAGGCCCGCCCCGACATGCGGGCGTTGAACTCCTGGGTGCGGTCGCCCGCGAAGACGAGGTGGCTGTGGGAGTCGACGAAACCGGGCAGGACCGCCCGGCCGCCCGCGTCGACCCGATTGTCAGTGGCGGGTGCTTTGCTTTGATCACCGGTCCACACGACGCGGTCGCCCTCGATGACGACGGCCGCGCCCTGGATCAGTCCGAGGGGGGTTCCGTCACCGAGGGAGGGGTCGTTGGTGACCAGAGCGGCGATGTTGGTGATGAGCGTGCTTGCGGTGCTCGCGGAGTGGGCGGGGCTGACGGTCGTCGCGTTGCTCATGGCGTCCTCGGTGGCCTGGTCGGCGGTGGGGGCGGGTTCGGGGACGGGCCGCCGTGGGGGCGGGCGGCCCGGGGTCATCCGTGCAGCGCCGCGACGGCGTCCGCGAGGGCTTTCGGCACATCCGGCACCAGCGCGTGGACCCCGTCCCGCACGACGTGCCGGCCTCCCACGACCGTGTGCGACACGTCTGCTGCCGACGCGGCGAATACGGCCGTCTCGGCCCCGAGCCGCGGAGGCGGCCCTGCCGTCCTGACCGAGTCGAGCGCGATGGTGGTGAAATCGGCGAGCGCACCGGGCTCCAGGGTGCCCGCGCCGTCCCAGCCGAGCGCCGCGTGGCCGTCGGCCGAGGCCGCCCGCAGGAGGGCCGCCGCCGTCCAGTGACCTCGCGTGCGGGTGCGCAGGCGCTCGTCGAGCTCCATCGCCCGTGCCTCTTCGAGCAGGTCGATGACGGCGTGGCTGTCGGAGCCGAGGGACAGCGGTGAGCCCGCCCCCTGGAGGGCCACGGCCGGTCCGATGCCGTCGGCGAGATCCCGCTCGGTGGTCGGGCACATGCAGGTGCCGGTGCCGCTGCCGCCGATCAGGGCGATGTCCTCATCGGTGAGGTGGGTGTTGTGGACGCCGGTGGTGCGCGGCCCGAGGACACCGTGCTCGGCGAGCAGTTCGGTGGGCGTGCAGCCGTGGGCCGCACGGCACGCGTCGTTCTCGGCGGTCTGCTCGGACAGGTGGACGTGGAGCGGGGCCCGCCGCTCCTCGGCCCAGCGCGCCACGGTCGCCAACTGGTCGGCGGGCACGGCCCGTACGGAGTGGATCGCCGCACCGATCCTCGCGTGATCCCGGTCCTTGAGAACTGAACAGCGTTCGGCCCAGGCCTGCGCGCTGCCGTCGGAGAAGCGCAGCTGGTGGGTGTTGGGCGGCTGTCCGAAGCCGGCGGAGAGGTACGCGGTGTCGAGGAGGGTGATGCGGATGCCGGCGTCGGCGGCCGCCTCGATCAGCGCCTCGCCCATGGCGTTGGGGTCGGCGTAGGGGGCGCCGCCGGGGGCGTGGTGCAGGTAGTGGAACTCGCCGACCGCCGTGACACCGGCCAGCGCCATCTCCGCGTACACGGCACGGGCGAGGTCGCGGTAGGTGTCCGGGGTGAGCCGGCCGGCGGTGGCGTACATGACCTCGCGCCAGGTCCAGAAGGTTCCGGAGCCGACCTGGACGGTGCCGCGCAGGGCCCGGTGGAAGGCGTGCGAGTGGGCGTTGGCCAGGCCCGGCAGGGTCAGTCCGCGAAGGATCTCGGCGCCGGGGGGCGGGGTGCCGGTGTCCGTGCGGACGGAGGCGATCCGGCCGTCCGCCCCCGCGGCGGAGCCGCTGGTCGACACCGTCACGGCCACGCCCGGCTCGACATGGGTGCCGAGCCAGGCGTGCTCCAGCCAGTACGTCTTCGCTGTCACCTGCAGGCCAGCCCTTCCAGTACGTCGGCGAGCGCGAGGACTCCGGCCACGCAGTCGTCCTCGGCGGCGAACTCGGCCGGGGAGTGCGAGACGCCGGTGGGGTTGCGCACGAACAGCATGGCGGTCGGGATGTGCCCGGAGAGGATCCCGGCGTCGTGTCCGGCTCCGGTTCCCAGGACGGGCACCTTGAGATCGGTGCCGGTGCCCAGGATGCGGGCGAGTTCGTCGCGCAGGGCGTGGTCGAACTCGACGACGGGGGTGAAGGACTCCCGGACCACGTCGAGATCGATGCCGTGCGCCTGCGCGTACTCCCTGGCCGCCTTCTCGATGCCGCCGACCACCTGGTCGAGGCTCTCCTGGTCGGCGGCGCGGGAGTCGAGCCAGCCGCGCACCAGGGAGGGGATGGCGTTGACGCCGTTCGGCTCGACGGCGATCTTGCCGAAGGTGGCGACGGCACCGGCGAGTTCGGCCTCCCGGCGGGCCGCGAGCACGGTCTCGGCGTACGACAGCATGGGGTCGCGCCGGTCCACGAGGCGGGTGGTGCCGGCGTGGTTGGCCTCGCCCCGGAAGTCGAACCGCCAGCGGCCGTGCGGCCAGATGGCGCTCGCGATGCCGACCCGGTCGCCGGAGAGGTCCAGCGCCCTGCCCTGCTCGACGTGCAGTTCGACGAAGGCGCCGATGCGGGCGAGCCGCTCCGGGTCGGCGCCGATGCCGTCGGGGTCGTGGCCGGCGGCCTCCATGGCCCGCGGGAGTGTGACGCCGTCCCCGTCGGTCAGCAGGTGCGCCTGCTCGGCGGTGAGCTGCCCGGCGGTGAGGCGGGACCCGACGCAGGCGAGCCCGAAGCGGGCGCCCTCCTCGTCACCGAAGTTGACAAGGGCGAGGGGCTTGGTGAATTCGGCCCGCCGCGACCGGAGTTCGTCGAGCGCGGCGAAGGAGGACACGACTCCGAGGGGTCCGTCGAAGGCGCCCCCGTCGGGTACGGAGTCGAGGTGCGACCCGGTGACGACGGCGTCCCCCCGGTCGGGGTCGCCGAGCCAGGCCCACTGGTTGCCGTTCCGGTCGACCTCGTAGGTCAGCCCGCGGGCTTCGGCCTGCTCCTTGAACCAGGCCCGGCACTCGGTGTCGGCCCCGGTCCAGGCGAACCGGCGGTAGCCGTGCGAGCCGGGGTGCCGGCCGATGGGGAGCAGCTCGCGCCACATCTCCTGAAAGGAGGAGGTGCCGGGGGGTCGAGCCGTTCCGGAGTCGGCGCCCACCGTCACGCGTCCTCACCCTCACGCATCGGCACGCGCACGCCCCGCTCGTCGGCGACGGACTCCGCGATGTCGTATCCGGCGTCCACGTGCCGGATGACGCCCATGCCGGGGTCGTTGGTCAGCACGCGGCGGACCTTCTCCCCGCCCAGCTTCGTGCCGTCGGCCACCGTGACCTGACCGGCGTGGATGGACCGCCCCATGCCCACGCCGCCGCCGTGGTGGATCGACACCCAGGACGCGCCCGACGCCACGTTGACCATGGCGTTCAGCAGCGGCCAGTCGGCGATCGCGTCGGAGCCGTCGAGCATGGCCTCGGTCTCCCGGTACGGGGAGGCGACGGACCCGGCGTCGAGGTGATCCCGTCCGATGGCCAGCGGTGCCACCAGTTCTCCGCTCGCCACCATGTCGTTGAAGCGCTCGCCGGCCTTGTCGCGCTCGCCGTAGCCGAGCCAGCAGATGCGCGCGGGCAGGCCCTGGAAGTGGACCCGTTCCCCGGCCATCTTGATCCAGCGGGCGAGGGACTCGTTCTCGGGGAACAGTTCCAGGATCGCCTTGTCGGTCTTGGCGATGTCGGACGCCTCGCCGGACAGCGCGGCCCAGCGGAAGGGGCCCTTGCCCTCGCAGAACAGCGGCCGGATGTAGGCGGGGACGAACCCGGGGAAGTCGAACGCCCGCGCGTACCCGGCGAGTTGCGCCTCGCCCCGGATCGAGTTGCCGTAGTCGAAGACCTCGGCGCCGGCGTCCATGAAGCCGACCATCGCCTCGACATGGCGGGCCATCGACTCGCGGGCCCGGGTGGTGAAGCCCGCCGGGTCCTTGGCGGCGGCGTCGGCCATGTCCTCGAAGGCGACCCCGACCGGCAGATACGCCAGCGGGTCGTGCGCGGAGGTCTGGTCGGTGACGATGTCGATGGGGGCGCCCTCGGCGAGCATGCGCGGGAGCAGTTCGGCCGCGTTGCCCAGCAGGCCGATGGAGAGCGGGCGGCGGGCGTCGCGGGCCTCGACGGCGAGCTGGAGGGCGTGCTCCAGGGAGTCGGCCTTCACGTCCAGGTAGCGGTGCTCGATGCGGCGCTCGATGGCGCGCGGGTCGCAGTCGATGCAGATCGCGACGCCGTCGTTCATGGTGACCGCGAGGGGCTGGGCGCCGCCCATGCCGCCGAGACCGGCGGTGAGGGTGATGGTCCCGGCCAGGGTGCCGCCGAACTTCTTGGCGGCGACGGCGGAGAAGGTCTCGTAGGTGCCCTGGAGGATGCCCTGGGTGCCGATGTAGATCCAGGAACCGGCGGTCATCTGGCCGTACATGGTCAGGCCGAGGGCCTCCAGGCGGCGGAACTCCTCCCAGTTGGCCCAGTCACCGACGAGGTTGGAGTTGGCGATCAGGACGCGCGGGGCCCACTCGTGGGTCTGCATGACGCCGACGGGGCGGCCGGACTGGACCAGCATGGTCTCGTCCTGCTTGAGGGTGCGCAGGGTGCGGACCATGGCGTCGAAGGAGCGCCAGTCACGGGCGGCCTTGCCGGTGCCGCCGTAGACGACGAGCTTGTCGGGGTGTTCGGCGACCTCGGGGTCCAGGTTGTTCTGGAGCATCCGCAGGGCGGCCTCCTGCTGCCATCCCAGGGCGCTCAGTTCCGTACCGCGCGGCGCTCGGACGGGGCGGGGTCCTGACATGGTCTGCCTCCTGGGGGCCTCTGCTGCGGACTGTCGATATTCACATCCTGGCTTTCTGAATAGAACTAGTCAATACGTTCTCGCGTCAGCGTCGGTAGGACAGGGATGTTTGGCTGGACATCCACGGCGCGGATGACGAGCAGGACGGGGACGTGATGGACGGGGACGTGAGGGACGGGTACGGCAACACCGGCGAAGGTCGGGCCGCCCGCCGGGACGAGGCGGTGCGGGCGGCGGTGGAGCAGGGTCTGCTGGGGCCGGACTCCCCCATCGTCGGGCTGCTCGACGTCACCGGCATCCGGGAGTCGGCGGCGGAGCTCCGCGCGGCCTTCGACGAGGTCACCGCGCCGGGCACGCCGGTGCTGCACGCGTTCGCGGTGAAGGCGACCCCGCTGGTGCCGGTGCTGCGGCTGCTGCGCGAGGAGGGCATCGGCGCGGAGGTGGCGAGCCCGGGCGAACTCGCGCTGGCGCGGGCGGCGGGGCTGTCGCCGGACCGGACCGTCCTGGACTCGCCCGCCAAGACGCCGGCCGAGCTCAGGGAGGCGCTGGCGCTGGGGATCGCCGTCAACGCGGACAACCCGCAGGAGCTGGACCGCATCGACGGCCTCATGCGGTCCGCGGTCAGCCGCTCGCCGCTCGGCATCCGGGTCAACCCGCAGGTCGGCGGCGGCTCCATCGGTGCGACCTCCACGGCCACGGCGACCTCGAAGTTCGGGGTGGCACTGCGGGACGAGGGGGCGCGCGAGTGGGTCGTGCGCGCCTATCTCGACCGGCCCTGGCTTTCCCGGCTGCACGCGCACACCGGCTCACAGGGCATCCCGCTCTCCCTGATGACCGAGGGGGTCGCGCAGACGTACGCGCTCGCCGAGGAGATCAACCGGCGGATCGGGCGGCCGCAGATCGACACGATCGACATCGGCGGCGGGCTGCCGGTGAACTTCGCCTCGGACGTGACGACACCGACTTACACGCAGTACGCGCGCACGCTCAAGGAGGCGGTGCCGGGGCTGTTCGACGGGCGGTACGGGCTGGTCACCGAGTTCGGCCGGTCGCTGCTGGCCAAGCACGGCACGATCGTGGCGCGGGTGGAGTACGCCAAGAGCGCGGGCGGGCGGCCGGTCGCGGTGACGCACGCGGGCGTGCAGGTGGCGACGCGGACGGTGTACGTACCGGGGTCGTGGCCGCTGAGGATCACGGCGTACGACGGCAAGGGGCGGCCCAAGAGCGGGCCCGAGGTGGTGCAGGACGTCGCCGGTCCGGCATGTTTCGCGGGGGACCTGCTCGCCGAGGGGCGTGCGCTGCCGTTGCTCGACCAGGGGGACTACGCGGCGGCGCTGGACACGGGCGCGTACTACTTCGCGCACCACTACGCGTACAACTCGCTGGCGCGGCCGGGCATTTACGGCTTCGCCCCCGACCCTGCGGGAGGCATCCGCTTCGCGACCGTGCGGGATCCCCAGACGCTCGCCTCGATCGTGGCCGAATCCGGAGGGGCGCACGCCGGTGCGCTCACCACCCTCCGCGCATCCGGGAGCAGTTGACACACGTCCGGCGGGTGCGCTGATCAAGGCCCCCGTAAGCAAGGCAAGTTGACCCACTCTAGCGACCCGGAGCATGTTCCACCGGAAAATGCCAGATTCCTCACCCGTCGCGCACACGTTGCGTAGTTTCGGCGTCACTCAGCCGAACCCCAGGCGGGAGGGGAGCCACGGTGCAGGGAATCGACGAGTGCCTGCTGGAAGCCATGCGGCTGCCGGGTGCGCGGGGGGCCGCGCTGGTCGACTGGATCAGCGGGCTGGCCCTGGGTGCCGTGGGCGAAGCCCCCGGCGGCGACCAGGAGGCGGCCGCCGCGGAGGCCGCCGAGCTCGCCCGGCTCGCCGCCGAGCAGCGCGCGTTCGCCTCCGGGAGTTCCCCGGCCGCTGAGGCGGGGGCGGGCGGGCCGGAGCCGGACCCACCGGTCGAGGACCTCATCCTCAGCAACCGGGACAGCTACCACGTCCTGCGGTTCGTGCCGACGTCCTTCGACAGCAGTGTGTTCCTGCACCTGTGGCTGGCCCGCGCGGAGGGCAACCTCGCACTGGCCCGGATCCGGCTCGGCGAGATGGCCGGACGGCTGGAGCTCGGATGACGGCCGTCAGAACCACGCCCGCCACCCCGCCGCCCCGGCTGCCGGTGCGGGACAAGGCGTCCGCCCTGGACCGCGGCTGGGGCGGTGTCTCGCCGATGCTGACCCGGCTGGCCGCCGAGCGCGCCACCGGAGTCCTGGTGCGCGAGCGCGGCACCCTGCACCTCGCCGACGGCAAGGTGGTGCACGCCGAGAGCCCGGCCGCCCCCGGCGCCGACGTCCTCCTCGCCGCGCACGGCACGCTGGACGCCGACGTCTGGCGGCAGGCCCTGGCCGAGAGCGTCGCGAGCACCGGCGGCGCCGGCACCGGGGCCCGCCGCCTCACCGGCGCCGAGGTCGTGCACCGGGCGGGCCGCAGGCTGGTCGCGGGCGGACTGCTCACCGCGGGCGCCCTGGAGCTGTGCCGGCTGACCGCGCTGTACGACGCGGCCTACTTCGCGCTCGCCCCGAGCAGCACCCCCGGCCGCTTCCGCTACGGCACCGAGGACGGCCCGGACGAGCCCGCCGGCGTGCCCCGGGAACCCGACGACGCCCCCGGTGTCCCGCGTCCCGTCCCGGTCGCCGACCTGGAGCGCGAGACCCTGCGCCGCCGCGACCTGCTGCACCGCATCTGGCCGGACGCCCTGCCGGACGAGGTGCCGCTGACCCGGGAGCACCGTCCCGCGCCCCCGCCGCTCCCGGCCCGGCGGCAGGCGGTGCTCGCCCACGTGGACGGCGTCCGCACGGCGTCGCAGATCGCGCGCGAGCTGGGCCGCCCGGCCTTCCACACCCTGGTGGACATACGGCGGCTGGTGGCGGCCGGAGTGGTCTCGCCCCGCCCGCCGGTGTCCTTCACCGAGCCTCGGCCCGGACCGCCGGGCGACGGTTCCCTCGTCGGACCCGTCGAGCCCGTCGATCCCCACGTCACCTTGCTGAAGAGGCTCAGGGATGCGCTGGAGGCCCTTTGAACGGCAGCGGATCCGCGCCGAGAGGAGAGACCTGATGGCAGCAGCTCAGGACGCGATCCTGGAGGAGCTGCGCCGGCTCAGAGCCAGGGTGCCGCAGCTCACGGGCGCCCTCGCGGCCGACACCGACGGTCTCGTCCTGGCCCAGGACACCCCGGGCGTCGATCCGGAGACCGTGGCCGCGCTCACCGGGGCCACCCGGGCGCTCGCCGCCCGGCTGGCCGACGGGACCGGCCAGGGGGACCTGCGCGAACTGCTCGTGCGGGGCGTGTACGGCTACGTCGCCACGTACCCGGCGGGCGCCGGGGCCGTCGTCACGCTGCTCGCGCAGGACCGGGTCAACGTCGGCCGCCTCCACCTGGAGGGCCGCCGTGCGGGCGCCCGGATCGCAGAGCTCGTCGGCGACGCGGCCGCCGAGCACACCGAAGCCATCACAAAGGCGCCCGCGAAGCCCGCTCCGGCACGTGCCAGAGCGGCTCGCACATCCCGGGCCAAGCCCGAGGACCCGCGCGCCGCGGCCACCGCACCGACGGCGGCCGGCACCACCACCGAAAGTTAGACAACCGAGGAGACCCAGTCATGGCCAACACCGAAACCACACTGAAGGAGGCTCTCGCCTCCATCGAGGGCGCGACCGGCGTCGCGCTCGTCGACTACACCAGCGGCATGGCGCTCGGCACCATGGGCGGCAGCAAGACCTTCGACCTGAACGTGGCCGCCGCCGGCAACACCGACGTGGTCCGCGCGAAGATGCGCACGATGGAGCACCTCGGCCTCAAGGCCCAGATCGAGGACATCCTGATCACCCTGTCCGACCAGTACCACCTGATCCGCCTGATCAGCGGACGCGGTGGCAACGGCCTCTTCCTCTACCTGGTCCTGGACGCCAAGCGGTCCAACCTCGCGATGGCCCGCCACCAGCTCCGGCAGATCGAGAACGACCTGGAGGTGTGACCCGGGAGCACCGGAACTAGACGAGTGCCGCGGTGCGGCGGCGCGCTCCTCCCGGGGCCGCGTCGCCCGCCGCGATACCCGTGCTGCGGTACGCCTCGACCGCCTTGCCGGCCGGGCGTCCGCCGTTCGCGGCGAGCCAGTCGACCCGCACCCACAGCAGCGCGTCCTCGGCCCGCTCGAGCCGCCCCAGCCAGGCGGCCTTGAGCCGCAGGCCCGTACCGCACCCGGCGAGCAGCATGCCGCCCGCGACGGGCACCGCGAACGAACTCCCCAGTGCGACCAGCCAGGCCAGCAGCAGCCACCAGCGGTGCCCGCGGCGCCAGTTGCGCACACTGACCGCACGGTCCTGGAGCACGTCGTGCCGGCCCGCGCGAGCAGCCCCCCGCCCCAGCGCCGTGTACCGCTTGCGGCGGCCGTACGACACCACGGCGACCGCGACGATGAACAGCGCCGCACCCGCCATCACCCCGATCCGGCGCCCGGTCAGGCCCGGGATCAGCAGCCCGACGCCCGCCGCGAACACTCCGAGCCACCACAGGGGCGCCGCCCCGGCGCGCACGACGACGGCCACCCGAGCCAGCCCCTGAACCCTGCGATCTGCACGTGCCACGTCCCGCCTCCTCGTCGTCCTGGCACAGTCCTGCCGGTCCGGGAGAGTAGCGAGCGAACGTGAGACGAGTGTGAAAAAACGCCCTACTCGACGAAGAGTCCGCGGGAAGCGGCCCGCACGTCGAACTCCTCAAGCCGGGCCTGCGCGTCCGGCAGGTCGTCGCACATCGCCTCCAGCAGCACCCGGCCGAGCAGCATGGGCGCGCAGGCCGTGTCGAAGGCGAGGCCGGTGCCGACGGCGGCGGGCAGCAGCAGGTCGGAGACCTTGGCGACCGGGGCGAAGGCGGAGTCGGCGACCGTGACGACGCTCAGGCCCGCCTCCTTGGCGTAGGCGAGGGTGTCGACGACCTCGCGGGGGTGCCGGGGCAGCGCGAAGCACAGCAGGGCCGAGGCGCCCGCGCGGACGGCGGCGTCGATCCGGTCGTGGATCATCGTGCCGCCCTCGTTGAGCAGCCGTACGTCCGGATGGACCTTGGCGGCGAAGTACGCGAAGCCGTACGCCTGGGAGGCGGCGGCCCGCAGCCCGAGCACCGGCAGCGGGCGGGAGGCGGCGAGCAGCCGCCCGGCCCTCTGCACCGGCCGCGGGTCGGCGAGGACCTCCGCCAGATGCCTGAGGTTCTCGATCTCGGCCTCGACGGCCTGCTGGTACTCGTTGTACGACGCGGAGGCCGCCGTCTGTTCGGCGGGCGCGACCTCGCGCAGGTGCCGGCGCAGGGCGGGGTAGCCGTCGAAGCCGAGGGCGACGGCGAAGCGGGTGACGGAGGGCTGGCTGACCCCGGCCAGTTCGGCCAGCTCCACGCTGGACAGGAACGGCACGTCGGCGGCCCGCCGCACCATGCTGTGCGCGATGCGCCGCTGGGTCGGCGTGAGCCGGTGCCCCTCGAACAGTGCCTGCAGCCGTCCCGCGGGCGTGTCCGTCACACCCGCCCCGCCCATCGCCCCGCCCATGTCGCTCATGCCTCGATCCCCCTCCAGATGTCCGTGAACCGGTCGAGCAGCGCGGCCGCCGCCGTCACGTCGCCCGTGAGCGGCCGGTCGGCCGGGTCCTCCTCGAGCACCGCCTCGGCGAGTTCCAGCGCGCGGCCCACCGGGAGGTCCGGGTCGGGCCGGAGGTCGCGCTGGCGCAGCGCCCGTACGGCGGCGACGAGTTCGCAGCCGACGACGAGACGGTACGCGCCGCACGCGCGCAGTGTCTGACGGGCGGCGAGCGAGGCGAAGCTGGCCTGTTCCTCGACGCCCCGGGAGAGTACAGCGTGGCCGAGCGAGGCGGGCGCGGAGAAGGCCCGCAGATCGCCGAGGGCGGCTCCGGCGGCGTACTCCAGGATCATCACGCCGGAGGAGGCGGGCTCCGGGTCGGCGAGGAAGGGCCTGAGGCGGGTGAAGGCGGGCTCGTTGAGCGTGGAGAGCCGGGACGTGGACAGACGGGCGACCTGGGTGAGGGCCAGTCTGAAGTGGTCCAGGGCGAGGGCGAGTTGGGCCTGGTAGAAGCCGCCGTGGTGGTAGGCGGCCATGTCCTCGGGACAGATGAGGGGGTTCTCGGCGGCCGCGTTGATCTCGATCGCGAGGACCTCCTCCAGGGCGTCGGCCGCGTCGTGGGCGGGCCCGTGGATCTGGGGCAGGCACCGGAAGCCGTACGGGTCCTGGATGCGGCCCAGCGGTGGGGTGGGCCGGTCCTCCGCCCCGATCAACTTGCGCATCCGCCGGGCCACTTCGACGGACCCCCGGTGCGGCCGGGCCGCGTGCACGGGAGCGGCGTACGCCTCGTGCGACCCGTCCACGGCCAGCAGCGACAGCGCCCCGACGACCTGCGTGGCCTCGACGAGCCCGCGCAACTCGTGCAGCGCGAGGGCGGCCTGGCCGAGCGTGAGGGCGTTGCTGCTGATGAAGGCGAGGGCGTCGTTGTTGTCGAGGAGCTGGGGCTCGGGGGCGCCGGCCTCCCTCCAGGGATGCTCCCCCGCCAGCGCCAGTCCCACCTGGGCCAGTGCCGCGATGTCCCCGGTGCCCACCGAGCCGAACTCGTTGACGACCGGGTACGTGCCGCTCTCCAGCGCCTCGCACAGGGCCGTCACGACGGTCGGCCGCAGCCCCGCGCCTCCGGCGAGCAGTTGGTTGGCCCGTACCGCGAGCATCGCGCGGACCTGCCGGGCGGGGAGTTCCTCGCCGATCGCGCCGGCGTGGCTGCGCAGCAGCCGCAGCCCGTGTTCGGCGGCCGCCTCGGTGGGCACGTCCTCGTTCCGGTTCGCGCCGACGCCGGTCGAGCGGCCGTAGACGCGCCCGGTCGCGGCGATCTGGCGGGCGGCGTCCCAGGACTCCGTGACGCGCTTCATCGCTTCGGTCCCGGGCACCGGCCGCGCGCTCCCGTCGGCGAGGCGGACCACGTCCGCGACGTCGAGAGCGATCCCGTCGAGGACCATCAGACCGGTGTGCCCGACCGCGACGGGATCCGGCGCGTCCACGATCCGAGACGACATCTGACTCGAACTCCCCTCGTCGCGGACACCCGACCATGCCTGGAAGTCATCGGTCACCCCGGGGTCGACCCCGGACCGTGACAACCTATTCACCTATCGAGAACTCTGCATGATGTTATGCAGCCAGGCAAGGGACAACCTAGGAAGGACCCCCGCCGCAACAGGGGGGATAACCCCAGTGCAGCGGGCGTTCCGGCTGCCTACCGTGGGCTCCATGACCCCAATGGATGAGCGGGACCCCGAACTCAAGAAGGAACTCAACGCCACCCTGCAGGCCCGCAGGGAACTGGGCGAGGAGTACGAGTCCGCGCTGGTCGACTCGTTCCTGGAGAAGGTCGACCAGCGGATCGACGGCGCCGTGGACCGCCGGCTGCGCCGGCAGCTCGCCGAGCAGCAGATGGTGACGGCCCGGGGCGCCCGTTCACCCAGGCCCACCGACTCCTTCGGCGAACGCTTCGGCTTCGGCATCGTCTCCCTGGTGCTGGCGATCCCGCTCTCCGCGATCGGCGGCGGCATCGCCCACCTGCCCGGCCTGCTGGTCTCCTGGGTCGGCATCGTCGGCGTCAACGCCTTCCAGGCGCTGCGCGTCAACCCGGACCTCTTCCGGGGCCGCCGCGCGAAGCAGTCCTCCCAGAGCAGCGACTGGGAGGGCTGACCCGGCGCTCACACCTGCGCGGTCGGCAGCACCATGACCTGCCGCAGATTGACGTGCCGCGGCCGGCTGGTGACGTAGGCGACGAGGTCGGCGAGCTCCGCGGCCGCCAGCGTGCCCATCGCCTCGGCCATCCCGACGACCTGCTCCCGCAGCCCGTCGTCGTCGATGTGCGTGGCCAGCTCACTCTCCGTTAGCCCCGGCTCGATGTTGGTGACCCGCACCGTTCCTAAAGACTGAGCGGGAGTGAGTCCTGTTGCCAGGATTCATGCTCAGCCGAACGCTCCGAACGGTGTTGGGCGTTCTCGTTGCCCGCGTTCGCTCCGCGGTCCGGCGGCACGCATCTGGTGCGTGGTCCGGGAACGGGAGGGCGGGGTCCCTCACGCCCAGGGACACACCGGTCAGCCTGGACGGTCCGATGCCCCGCACGATCACTCCGGTCGTGAGGGGGCGGTGCCGTCCGTCGCCGGATCGGATGCCCTTGGGCGCGCCTGCCGATCGCCACGGCGGCAACGTCGTGGCGGGTCGTCTTGCGGTTTGTGCTGGTGAGGGGCTTCTGCCAGTGCTGGGCGCCCCACTTGGAGGTGTAGGCCGGGTCGACCGCGATGATCGCGATGCCGGTCTGGTCAGCCATCGAGGTCAGCCGGGTGCGGAGTCTGCCGGTGGGCATGCCGGAGATCAACTGCCGGAAGCGGCGCTTACGTCCCTGCTTCTCGCGCGTTTTCTCCGCCGTGAAGTCCAGGTCCTCGACCGCGATGGCCTTCACGCCGCAGGTTGTGGCCCAGTGCAGGAGCCGGGTGAGGGCGTGACGGACCTGGGCGTCACGGTGATCGGCGGTGCCGGTGAGGTCGAAGAAGAACCGGCGCGGGCTGCCGGTCGGGTTGCCATGGGTATCGAGGCGCCATGCGGCCAGATGATCGGCGTTCATGTCGACGCCGATCACACCGTGCGCGAGCGCGGCGGCCAGCGGCACGGTGTGGCAGACCGGGATCCGCCAGGACGCGGTCACATACCAGCGGCCCCGGCCGGTGTCGTAGTGGATGCGGTAGGCGACGGCCCGGTTGGCCGCCACCCGGTCCGCCCACTCCTGCCCCCGGTGCGCAAACCGCACGTTCGCCGTGAGGATGTACCGGCCGTGCGGGGCATTGGCCAACTCCCTCAGCGGGGCGGGGAGTTTGATGCTGACCTCGCCGTCCGGGCTGATGCGGATCGTCTCGTTGCCGTACCGCTTCCCGGACTCTCCGTCCGCCTGCACAAACCACCGCTCCGCCTCCCACCGCTGGCGCCACTGAGCCTCGGTCAGCTGCGCGTCAGACAGGTGATGGCGAGTGCGGGCCAGGTGCTTGCCGCCGCGTACGACGTGCACCATCCCGGCCTCCCAGTCGGCCCGCGCGCGCTCCAGCCGGTCCTCCAGCACCCGCAGGCGGCGGGACTTGGCATGCCACTCCCGCGTGCTGCGGTAGCCGCCCGGCGTGTTCTTCGAGCCCTTCGCGCCGACCGGCAGCGACAACCGGTGCGTGATCGTACGGATCCCCGCCTCAAGGGACTGGATGTGGGCGAGCTGTCCGGCGGGCCAGCGCCCACTGGTCATGCGTGGCCTTGGTGAGCGAACCCGCCCACCGGGACGACGACACCCCCGTCAAAGCCCGCTTACGCGCCGCCCACGTCTGCGCGGAATGCTCCAGACCCTGCCCGCACCGCACCCTCAGATCCCGGGAGGCGAGGGATCCGAGGTGCGCGCCCACCAGCGCGAGGACCTTCTCATCGGCGGGCGTGAGCTGCTTGAGCCTCGTACGGACCGCCACCCCCGAAGGACTGGGCACGACGAACGACGCCACAAGCTCCCGCAACCCACCCACCCCACACCCCCCAAACCGCCCCTCGAAAACCCGCTCACCACACCCAACGAGCCCAACGCAGAAAGGTCACCCGTTCGACGGACGAACTCTCATTCACTTCGCACGACAACCCCACCCAACCCCGCGCCAGGAACTTCCACACTCACTCACACACGACAGAAGGCACTCGTACGCAGTCGAAACCCAGCAGTTCCCAGCCCCCGCCTTCGTCCTCGGGCCCAGGATGGACGTGCTTACCCGGAACGCCCTCGCCGATACGCTGAGCGGCTACAGCCGCATGGCTCCCGCACGCCGCAACATCGTCCGCCAGCTCTTCCTGGAGCCCGAGGGCCGCGACCTCGTCGGCGAACTCTCCCTCAAGAGCGAGGACTTCCGCCGACTGTGGGCCGACCACCAGGTCAAGGCGTGCATGTACGGCGTCAAACGCGCCCGGCACCCGGTGGCGGGCCTGCTAACCCTGCCGTACGAGTCCCTGGTCCTGCCGGAGACCCCCGACCGGACGCTCGTGGCATACACGCCGGAGCCGGGGTCGGAGACGGCGGAGAGGCTTGCGCTGCTTGGCAGTTGGGCCAGTACGAGCGCGTAGGAAAAAAGCAGAAAAGAGCAGAAGGATATGCGCGGGGACCGCCGCACCCCCGTTACCGGGGGGCGGGACGACGGCGGTCCCCGCGAGGGACGTGGACCGGGTCAGGCCAGGTCTCACGTCCGGCGTCCATGGAGGTCCGGGAGCCGCTCCGGAGGTCCTTGGACGTTCGGCGCCGGCCGGGGCGGGGAGCCGCTCCCGCCCTGCCGACATCCACCAATGTGCCGGACCCGTGTTAAGCGTGTGCTGCGCGGACGTGACGCCCTCGTACCAGTTCCGCGAAGTCCACCCTTTCGGTAGGAAACCGCAAGTCCGCCGCCGTCATCCGGGGTTCACCGGACGTTTGCCGCTACTTCCCGCCCTTGGCGAGGAAGGCGAGCAGGTCCTGGCGGCTGATGACTCCGGTGGGCTTGCCCTCCACGAGGACGATCGCGGCGTCCGCCGAGCCGAGGACCGACATCAGGTCGCCGACCGGTTCACCGGAGCCCACCTGGGGCAGCGGGGCCGACATGTGCTTCTCCAACGGGTCCTCCAACGAGGCCCGCTGGGTGAACAGGGCGTCCAGCAACTCGCGCTCGACGACGGAGCCGACGACCTCCGCGGCCATCACGTCCGGGTGACCGGCGCCCGGCTTGACGATCGGCATCTGCGAGACGCCGTACTCCCGCAGCACCTCGATGGCTTCGCCCACCGTCTCGTCCGGGTGCATGTGGACGAGAGAGGGGATGGCGCCGTGCACCTTGTCGTTGAGGACGTCGGCGACGCGGGCGCTGGGACCCTCGTCCTCCAGGAAGCCGTAGTCGGCCATCCACTCATCATTGAAGATCTTCGAGAGGTACCCGCGTCCGCTGTCCGGGAGCAGGACCACCACGACGCCGTTCTCGTCCAGGCGCTCGGCGACCCGCAGGGCCGCGACGACGGCCATGCCGCAGGAGCCGCCCACCAGGAGGCCCTCCTCCTTGGCGAGGCGGCGGGTCATCTGGAAGGAGTCCTTGTCCGACACCGCGACGATCTCGTCGGCGACGGTCCGGTCGTAGGCGGTCGGCCAGAAGTCCTCGCCGACGCCCTCGACGAGATACGGCCGCCCGGACCCGCCGGAGTACACGGACCCCTCGGGGTCGGCGCCGATCACCTGGACCTTGCCGTCACTGGAGTCCTTGAGGTACCGGCCGGTGCCGGAGATGGTGCCGCCGGTGCCGACGCCCGCCACGAAGTGGGTGATCTTCCCCTCCGTCTGCTCCCACAGCTCGGGGCCGGTGGAGTGATAGTGCGAGAGCGGGTTGTTGGGGTTGGAGTACTGGTCGGGCTTCCACGCGCCGGGCGTCTCGCGCACCAGCCGGTCGGAGACGTTGTAGTACGAGTCCGGGTGCTCGGGGTCCACGGCGGTCGGGCAGACCACGACCTCGGCGCCGTACGCCCGAAGGACGTTGATCTTGTCGGTGGACACCTTGTCGGGGCACACGAAGATGCACTTGTACCCCTTCTGCTGCGCCACGATGGCGAGCCCGACCCCGGTGTTGCCGCTGGTCGGCTCGACGATGGTGCCCCCGGGCTTCAGTGCCCCGCTCTCCTCCGCCGCCTCGATCATGCGCAGGGCGATGCGGTCCTTCACGGAGCCGCCGGGGTTGAAGTACTCGACCTTGGCCAGGACGGTCGCCTTGATGCCCTTGGTCACGCTGTTGAGCCTCACCAGCGGGGTGTTGCCGACGAGGCTGATCATCGAGTCGTGGAATTGCACCGTTGTCTCCGGATGCTTGCAAAAGAAGTGGTCCTAGTGGTCCAGCCAGCCTATGGCCTGATCGGGCGCCATGACGGCCGTTCACTCCCCGTGGGGATTGGGCCACCGTCCGTGCGGGGCAAGGAGTGGGTGTAGCGCGTACGACGGAGGTGGCGGCGACGTATGACGAGCATGTCGAGGGCGAGGGTGGCCCGCCGGATCGCGGCCGGCGCGGCATACGGCGGCGGCGGAATCGGTCTGGCCGGCGCGGCGGCCATGGGCCTGCTGCTGGCGGAGGTACGGCTGGCCAGGCGGCAGGTGGCCAACGGCACGACGACGCCGCACGTCCCGCGGGCCGAGGGCCGGTACGGCCACGTCTATGCCACCGCGGGCGATCCGGCCCTGCGGCTGACCATACTGGGCGACTCGACGGCCGCGGGCCAGGGGGTCAACCGGGCGGGCCAGACGCCGGGCGCGCTGCTGGCGTCGGGGCTGGCTGCGGTGGCGGAGCGTCCGGTGGAACTCCGTAATGTCGCCCTTCCCGGGGCCACCTCGGACGATCTGGACCGGCAGGTGACGCTGACGCTGGCGGACCCCGAGCGGATCCCCGACATCTGCGTGATCATGATCGGTGCGAACGACGTCACGCACCGGATGCCGGCGACGCGTTCGGTGCGGCATCTGTCCTCGGCGGTACGGCGGCTGCGTACGGCCGGGGCTGAGGTCGTGGTCGGTACCTGTCCCGACCTGGGGACGATCGAGCCGGTCCAGCAGCCGCTGCGGTGGCTGGCCCGCCGGGCCTCGCGTCAGCTGGCGGCAGCCCAGACGATCGGCGCGGTGGAACAGGGCGGCCGCACGGTGTCGCTGGGCGACCTGCTGGGACCGGAGTTCGAGGCGAATCCGCGCGAGCTGTTCGGTCCGGACCACTACCACCCCTCGGCGGAGGGTTATGCGACGGCGGCGATGGCGGTGCTGCCGACGGTGTGCGCGGCCCTGAGCCTGTGGCCGGCCGACGAGGACCGTCCGGACGTCTCGCGCCGTGAGGGCTTCCTGCCGGTGGCGAGGGCGGCGGCGGAGGCGGCCTCGGAGGCGGGCACGGAGGTCGCGGCCGCGATGCCGACGGGCCCGACGGGGCCCTGGGCACTGCTGAAGCGCAGGCGGAGGCGGCGGGTGCGGGCGATGGAGCCGGCTCCTGCCGCGACCGCCAATCCGGGCGATCCCCGTCCGTCGGGTGTGTGAGGGGCGGGGATCCGGGTGGGGGTGGCGGGGGTGGCCGAGGCGAGGAAAGCAAGCGCTTAGACATAGGTCACACCGTCATCCCCGTGACCCAGGCCATACGTACGGGTAACTTCCCAAGCAGCCCAGTCGGAAGAACACCCCGTACGCCAATGGAGCCGTGATGCCCGAAGCCGTGATCGTCTCGACCGCCCGCTCCCCCATCGGCCGCGCCGTCAAGGGCTCGCTCAAGGACCTGCGCCCCGACGACCTCACCGCCACGATCATCCAGGCCGCCCTCGCCAAGGTCCCCGAGCTGGACCCGCGCGACATCGACGACCTGATGCTCGGCTGCGGCCTCCCCGGCGGCGAGCAGGGCTACAACCTGGGCCGCATCGTCGCCGTGCAGATGGGCATGGACCACCTGCCGGGCTGCACGATCACCCGTTACTGTTCCTCCTCGCTGCAGACGAGCCGCATGGCCCTGCACGCCATCAAGGCCGGCGAGGGCGACGTCTTCATCTCGGCCGGTGTCGAGACGGTCTCCCGTTACGCCAAGGGCAGCTCGGACGGCCTCCCGGGCACCACCAACCCGCTGTTCGACGAGGCGCAGGCCCGCACCGCGGCCACCGCCGCCCAGGAGGGCACGACCTGGCACGACCCGCGCGAGGACGGTCTGCTCCCCGACCCGTACATCGCGATGGGCCAGACCGCCGAGAACCTGGCCCGCCTCAAGGGCATCACCCGCCAGGACATGGACGAGTTCGGTGTCCGCTCGCAGAACCTCGCCGAGGAAGCCATCAAGAACGGTTTCTGGGAGCGCGAGATCACCCCGGTCACGCTGCCCGACGGCACGGTCGTCTCCAAGGACGACGGCCCGCGCGCCGGTGTCACGCTCGAAGGTGTCCAGGGCCTCAAGCCGGTGTTCCGCCCCGACGGTCTGGTCACCGCCGCCAACTGCTGCCCGCTCAACGACGGTGCCGCCGCGGTCGTGATCATGTCCGACACCAAGGCCCGCGAGCTCGGTCTGACCCCGCTCGCCCGCATCGTGTCGACCGGGGTCTCGGGTCTGTCTCCCGAGATCATGGGTCTGGGCCCGGTGGACGCGTCGAACCAGGCCCTGCGCCGCGCCGGTCTCACGATCGACGACATCGACCTGGTCGAGATCAACGAGGCGTTCGCCGCCCAGGTGATCCCCTCCTACCGCGAGTTGAACATCCCGCTGGAGAAGCTGAACGTGAACGGCGGCGCGATCGCCGTCGGCCACCCCTTCGGCATGACCGGCGCCCGGATCACCGGCACACTCATCAACTCCCTCCAGTTCCACGACAAGCAGTTCGGCCTGGAGACCATGTGCGTGGGCGGCGGCCAGGGCATGGCGATGGTCATCGAGCGCCTGAGCTGATTCCCAACTCTCCGTGTGCGTACGGGGGCCGAGTGTCACCCTTCGGCCCAGAACCTGGGAAACTCCAAGGTTCTGGGCCGATTTGTGATCCAATCTCCCTCAGGATGTGACCTATCTCCCTCCCCAGAGGGATTTGCGCAGCTCAGAGCCGTTTCACCACGAACCCCGGGCTCAAAGCCCTGTCCGATTCGTGACGTTACGCACTGACAGCTGGATAGTCCGCCCTTCAAGCTGATGTAGGAAGTCGGGGGTCGACTTTGAACCGGGAGTACGTCAGTGAGCGCCATGCCGATCGCCTTGCTGGTCACCACGGCCGCCACGGGCGCCGTGGGCGTCGCTGTTCTGCGCACCCTCATGGTGCTGCGCCGACAGGTCGCCGCCCTGCACGCCGAGCTCGCCAGGAACAACCCCGTCTCCGCGCGGGGTCTCGTACCGGCCGCCCGTCCCGCCGCTGACGTCGACGAGATACGCGCCGCTGTGGCCGAGGCCCTCGCCGAGGAGCGCGAGCGTGAGCTCGCCGAGGCGCGGGCGTTCTGGGCCGCCCAGGAGGCCCGTGAAGCCTCCGACGCGCCCTCGCTGCTCGGTCTGCCCGACAGTGAGCTGTTCCTGCCCCGGCAGGCCGATTTCGTGGGCCTGGAGCCGCTGGAGTCGGTGTCGGAGTCCTCGGCCGACACGGACGAGTTCGCCGGGGAGAGTCCCGAACTGGCCGCGGCCCGGCGCCGCCACCCCTCCCACCCGGACTTCGTGCCGGTCGGCTCACCGACCGTGAGCGACCATGAGCGCACGGTGGCGACCCTGGAGGAACTGGCCGCCTCCGGCACCGAGCTGGCCGATGTCCGCCCGGGCCCGCTCGGCACCCTGGACGTCTATGTCTTCGCCGACGGCACGACCCTCTGCATGACCCCGGGCCACCGCGAGACGGCCGAGCGCCTCTCCGCGGCCCTGCGGGCGGGCGAGACCCCGGTGCTCCTGGGCGGCTCGGGGGTCTCGGGCGCGTACACGCTGACGTTCGCCTGCGGCGAGGAGAACGTCTACATCCTGGCCGACCGGGTCATAGCGTCCCTGTAGGAGCCGGGCTGCGGCGCGGGAGTCACACTCCGGCACGCCGCTGGGCCTGCGCCACCAGTTCCAGTGCTTCTTCCACTTGGCCCTCGTCCGTCAGGACGAGGGCCAAGTCGTGCACGGCCACGGTGATCTGGTCGGCGGCGGCGAACATGCCCACGTCCGGCATCTCGCGCGGCTCGGTCCCGGGCTCCTCCAGGGCCTGCGTCCGGCGGGCGAACTCCCGGGCCAGGCCCAGTGCTTCGGCGGCGGCGCCCCGTTGCAGCCGGCTCTGCGGAGCGGCCCGCAGACGGTCGGCGAAGTGGTCCACAGCCCGGGTCAGACGCGAAGTATCAGCCACCGGCCAACCGTACGTGTCCCACCGGGACTGTTGCCAACGGGCGAAGGCTCAGGCACGGTGACCTGAAGGACCGGCTTACATCCCCTTTGCGTCCGGAGGCGCCGATGTCCCACGTCCTCTCCGAGGAGACCCACCGCAACATGCTCGCCCGCATCCCCCATTGCACCGGTCGTGAAGTCTCCGACTGGCTCCGCACCGTCGACGAAGGCCCGGCGCTCTTCCGCTTCGAGGAAAAGGTCAGCTGGCTCCGCCACGAACACAACCTCGCGTACGGCCACGCCAAGGCGATCATCCACGAGTACGACCTGAGGAGGGCCGCGCGCAGGTACTTCTGAGCTGCGCACATGCCGAAGGGCCCCCGGTTGCGACCGGGGGCCCTTCGCCGTACGAACCGTGCGACCGTCGAGGACTAGTCGCTGCTGTTGAGGATCGCGACGAGTCGCAGGAACTCCATGTAGATCCACACCAGCGTCAGCGTGAGACCGAACGCGGCCAGCCACGCCTCCTCGCGCGGGGCGCCGTAGGCGATGCCGTCCTCGACCTGCTTGAAGTCGAGGGCGAGGAAGCACGCACCGAGCAGGACACCGATGATGCCGAACAGGATGCCGAGGCCGCCGCTGCGGAAGCCGAGGCCGTCACCGCCGCCGAAGGCGGCGAACAGCAGGTTGACCACCATCAGCAGCATGAAGCCGAGCGCGGCCGCCATGACGAAGCCGTAGAACCGCCGGTTGACGCGGATCCAGCCGGCCTTGTACGCCACGAGCACGGCGGCGAAGACCGCCAGCGTGCCGATCACGGCCTGCATGGCCGCGCCGCTCGCGATGCGGTTGTCGACCACACTGGAGACGACGCCGAGGAACACACCTTCGAACGCGGCGTACGACACGATCAGCGCGGGCGAGGCCTTGCGCTTGAAGGACTGCACGAACGCCAGGACCATGCCGATCAGCGCGGCACCGATGCCGATGCCGTACGAGCGGCCGATGTTGGCGTCGTCGACGGGCAGCAGCGCCCAGGCGAGCGCGGCCGTGACGATCAGGATGCCGAGCGTGGTGCCGGTGCGCAGGACGACGTCGTCCATCGTCATCCGGCCGGTGGTCACCGGGGTCTGCGGCGGCGCGCCCTGCTGAAGGTCCTGGGCATAGGGGTTGGTCGCGTACGGGTTGCCCTGCGGCTGCGCGTAGGGGTTGGCCTGCGTGCCCACGGCTGCGGCCCCGGCCTGCGGCGCGGTGTTGAAGCCCGCGTAGCCGTTGTCGCGGCTGAACCCCCGTCGCGAGAAGACCGGGTTGCTGCTCCTCATTTCACTCCTCCATGGCCACCGTGTGTGGACCTTGCCCTCAAGAGTAATGGGTAGGCAAAGGAATGACCCTAGTGCTTGAGGAGGATCTTCCCTCGATGTGCTGGCCAACACGCTACGCGTACGCGTGATTCCCGGCACCGGAGGGGCCTCACTCGAAGGGGAAGCCGGTGTAGCCCTCGGCGAGGTCCGTCTCGGCGGCCCGCGACCCGGCGATCCGCTCCAGCCGGGCCCGCTGCAGCCGGTCCTCGAAGGGAGTGGCGTCGGGCGCCCGGTGCAGGAGGCTCGTCATGTCGTACGAGAACCGTTCGGCCTGCCAGACCCGGCACAGGCAGGTCTCCGAGTACGCGTCGAGGCGCTCGGCCGAACCGGTCTCCTGCTGGTGCGTCAGCGCCCTCGCGAAGGTCACGACGTCCCCCACGGCGAGGTTCAGGCCCTTGGCGCCGGTGGGCGGGACGATGTGCGCCGCGTCGCCGGCGAGGAAGAGCCGGCCGTGGCGCATGGGCTCGTGGACGTAGGAACGCATGGGGGTGACCGACTTCTGGGTGATCGGTCCCCTGTCGAGCTTCCAGTCGTCGTCCGTCTCCAAGCGGCGCTCCAGCTCGCCCCAGATCTCCTCGTCGCCCCAGCTCCCGGCGTCCGTGCCCTCCGGGACCTGGAGGTAGAGCCGGGAGACGGACGGGGAGCGCATGGAAAGCAGGGCGAAACCGCGGTCGTGGCGGGCGTAGACGAGTTCGTCGTGGGAGGGCGGGACGTCGGCGAGGATGCCGAGCCAGGCGAAGGGGTACGTCCGCTCGAAGACCTGGGTCAGTTCGGCGGGGATCGCCTTCCTCGCCACTCCCCAGAAGCCGTCGCAGCCGACGACGTACTCGCACTCCAGGACGTCCTCGCGGCCCTCGTGCCGGAACCGGACGCGCGGGGTGTCGGTGTCGGCGCCCTCGACGGCCAGGGCCTCCGCCTCGAACAGCAGCGGGCCGCCGTCCTTCAGCTGGAGGGCGATGAGGTCCTTGCAGACCTCGGTCTGGGCGTAGACCATCACGGACCGGCCGCCGGTGAGGGCGGGGAAGTCGACGCGGTGGCGCTTCCTGTAGTGGCGCAGCTCGATGCCGTCGTGCGGGAGTCCCTCGCGGTCCATGCGCTCCCCCGCGCCGGCCGCGCGCAGCACGTCGACCGTGCCCTGCTCCAGGATGCCGGCGCGCTGGCGGTGCTCGACGTAGGCGCGGTCGCGGCTCTCCAGGACGACCGAGTCGATGCCGGCGTTGTGGAGGAGCCTGGCGAGGAGGAGGCCGGCGGGGCCGGCTCCGATGATGCCGACGGTGGTGCGCACGGGCGTTCCCTTCGGAGACCTCTGTGGTCGCTGTTCGCCTGGTGAAATTTCTTTCATTTTCGTGTGGCGAGTCTGCGCCCGAGGTCTGCCGATGTCAACGGTCTGTGCGGCCGCCGGACCCGCGGAAGGCTGCCGCGGGTCCGGCGGCCGGACGGGTCAGCGGCCGGGCCAGCCGTCCAGGTGGCGGTGCATGGTGACGTCCTCCTGCGCGTCTCCCTTCGGGGCGTGGGCCACGGCGTCCTCGAGGACGGTGTTGACCTCGGCGGCGAGGGCGTCGGCGCGCGTGCGCAGGTCGGTCGCGGGGACGTCGGAGCGGGTCAGGGCGTCCAGTCGGCGGTGGATGTCGGCGAGTTGGCGGCGGTGGGCGGAGTCGAGGGTGAGCGGGGCGGGTGTGGAGACCACGAACTGGTAGGCGCCGGCCAGGGTCTGGCAGCCGGTGCAGCTCTTGTTGGCGGCGTCGCTGAGGTTCACGGCGTTCAGTCGGGTGTGCTCGCCCGCGACGGTGACGATCTGGAACGACAGCGCGACCGAACGGCAGTCGTCGTCGGCGGTGCAGCCCGAGGAGACCGCGTTGGCCTGGTTGCGCACGGAGGCGGCGTTCACCTTGCCGAACTGCCGGATGGTGAACGAGTCCTTCTCCTCGGTGTGGTCGTGGCGGTCGGCGTGGCTGAAGACGTGGTCCGACGCGACGGCGACCTTGGCGGGCCCGCCGGTGGCGGCCTGCGCCGGCACGGCGGTCGCCACACCGGCGACACCGGCGGCGAACAGCCCCACGCGAACGGCACGCCGGGTCAATGGGCTGGAGGTACGGGGTTTTCGGTGGCTGCTCAAGAGGTCTCCTTGGGTGGATGGATGAGTAGGGGCGCGGGGCGGGAGGGGGTGTGGGAGGCGGGATACGGGCCGTCGGCCCGCGGCGGGGACACGGGCTGTCAGCCCACAGCGGGGATACGGACCGTCAGCCCACGGAGGCAGGCGGCCACCGGTCCTCCCCCCGCCGTCCGATCGGTTGTCGCCCTTCCCCCTCAGGACGCCCCTGGTGACCCGCTGGCCGCTGATGGTGACGGCGTCTCGACGGGTGAGGGCGGGATGCTCTCCGACGGGATCGGGGACGAGACGGGGGCGGCCGGTTCCGTGCCCGGGGAGGACGGCTCCGGGTCCGCCGACGTGCCCTGCGAGGACGCCGGCCCACGGGAGGAACCGCCCGACGCCGAGCCCGGTGCTGTCGCCGACGACGCCGGTGCGGCGGACGTCGAGGCGTCGGAGGACGCCCCCGGGGTGGGCGAGGCGGAGCCCTGGGAGCGGCCCGCCGCCGTGGGTGAGTCCGCCCCGGGGCCGGTGCCCGCCGGGTCGTCCGAGGTGTCCGTGTCCGACGTCGAGGCGTCGCCGTCGGGGGTCGTGGCCTGCCGGGGCCGTGGTTCCTCCGTCGAGACCCCGGGCTGGAGGATCGGCGCGATCGGGGGCTTCTTCGGGAGCGGCTGGGGCGTCAGTCCGGACGTCCAGGCGTAGCTGAGACCGGTCAGCCCGGCGAGGACCACCGCGCACAGCGCCACCCGCAACCGGGGCCGCCCCGCCGTGGACCGCTTCGCGGCCCGCAGGATCCGCCCCCCGATCTTCACGGTGAGATAGACGACACCGCCCATCGGGATCAGCAGCATCAGACAGCCCAGCACCCCGACGAGCCCCTCGACGAGCCGGCCGTCCGCGAAGGCCGACCCGGTGCCGGAGAACTGCTCGACCATGGACCGGGTCATCGTGGCGATGATCCGGGGCAGGTTCCACAGCGCATAGCCCATCTCGCCGATGATCAGCGGGACCATGGTGAGCACCCACGCGGCGACGATGGTCCGCGCCGACTTCTTCAGCCCGGCGACCTCTTTGCGCGCGGCCCGCCCCTTCCTGCCCGGCACCAGTCCGAGCAGGATCGGCTTGATCTTGCCGTAGAGGTCCGGGACCCCGGCGAGGTCACCGAGGATGTAGTAGCCGTCGAGGCGCACCGCCGGCATCAGCTGTTCGAGGATCTCGAAGTGCCCGAGATACACGGCGGCCAGGAAGAACGGCTCCCCCGTGGCGAAGTACAGCCCGGCCATGCCGAGCATGAAGACCACGTTGAAGTAGACGCCGCCCAGGTCGGTCCTGATCCGGCCGCCGCGTCCGATCCGGTACACGTCCGTCACGTCCGTGTACATCGACGGCCAGATGAGGAAGATCCCGCAGCCGATGCACCCGGGCCGGGCGCCGCCGTAGCTGCACGCGGAGGCGTGGCCGAACTCGTGGAAGACGAGCGAGGCCACGGTCAGGGCGAAGACGACGAGGATCAGCACCGGCTGGTCGAGGACCTCCAGGACCGGCTCGATGGCCCCGAAGAAACCGAACAGCCAGACGTCCATGGCCACGGTCGTGAGCAGCACGGCCGCGACCACGACCGGCCGGTGCAGCCACGCGAACATCCGCGCGATCCGGGCCGTGCGCCGCTCGTCGAAGATGATCCGGTGGCCCTTGAGGGCGAGCAGCAGGTCGGAGCGCGGCGCGTCGACCTCGTCGCTCTCCTGGCCCTCGGGGACCGTGACCCCGAGCGGTTCGAGCTTCTTCTCCACCAGGAAGCGGATGTTCTCGCCGCTGACCTCGCGGCCGAATCTCGCGCTCACCCGGTGGGCGATCGACTCGGTGTCGCGTACGCCGTCCACGGACGACGCCACGAGGTACAGCAGCCGCGACAGCTGTACGACCTGCCCGTCCCCCCGACGGGCGATGTACTTGGGCTCGGTGAAGCCCGATCCCTGGTACTCGCCGTGCAGTCGCAGTCCCGCGCTCAGCCGCGGCACGAGCCGCTGGTCGACGACCGGCAGGCTGCCCGTCGCCACCTGCTCGTACGTCACCGGCCAGCCGCCCGGCCCGGGCACCGGTCCCGGGTCGTACAGCGTCGGGGGCCCGTCTCCGAGCACTGTCATATGTGGTCTCCCCCCACGTCCTCCCCGCTCCCCCCTGGCACGGCCGTCGGGGTGGACCGCACCGCTGGTACGGGCGGCCCACCCCGACGGCCGGATCACGCCGGCGCTACTGCTTGACGACGATCGACTGCGAGGCCTGCGACTCGGCGACCGAGTAGGAGGAGTGGTCGTTGAGCGCCGCGGACTGGTTGTCCGCCTGGATGTTGGCGATGTGCTTGGTGACGTTGGTCGTCTTGTTGAAGCTGAACTTCAGACGGCCCAGGGCCTCGCGGCCCGGCAGCAGCTCGGCGGACTCGGTCTCCAGCTCGTGCATGTCCATGCTCATGTCGGACGTCCTTTCAGGTGATGCGGATCGGGTTCGAGATGGTGCGCGGGTGTTACTGGGTGACCGTGATGTTCTGGCCGGCCTGCGAGGCGGCGGCCGAGGCCAGGGAGTGGTCGTTGACGGCCAGGGACGAGTTGTGGGCCTCGACGTTGGCGATGTGCTTGGTGACGTTGGTCGTCTTGTTGAAGCTGAACTTCAGACGGCCCAGGGCCTCGCGGCCGGGCAGCAGTTCCGCGGACTCGGCCTCGAGCTCGTGAGCGTCCATCATGATCAATTCCCCCTCAGGGATGGGCATTTCCGGTCGGACCGAGTCAGGTTCCCCCCACACTCTGTCCAACTTGGTCGGACGTGCTGTCCAACGAGATTGGACACTAGGGCCTCGTGGGGCCAGTGCGCAACCCGTTCGGGGAATCACCCTTTCGGCGGCGGGTGGGGCCGCCCGTAGAATCGGCCCCGACATGGACGGTTCCGCCGAGCGGCGAGCAGGAAGTGACCCACCCGTGGCCAACGCACTCCAGCAGTTGATCCGTGAGCGCCTGGACCGCAAGGGCTGGTCCTACGGCGACGTGGCGCGCCGCGGCGGTATCCCGCGCTCCACCGTCCACCACCTGGCGACCACCGACCGCGTCGTCCGCATGCCTCAGTCGACGACCCTGGAGGGACTGTCCAAGGGCCTGGAACTCCCGTTGGACACCGTCCGCCGCGCCGCCGCGGAGGCCTGCGGCATCCACGTGTACGGCACCCCGGCCGGCACCGTCGCCCACCCGGCCGACCCCGAGGTGGACCTCCTGATCGCCAGCCTCCAGAAACTCTCACCCGACGACCGCCGCCACGTGGCCGCCCTTGTGGATTCCCTGCTGGACCGCACCCCCAAGAAGTAGCCGCCGACCCCCGCCCCCACGCCGGGCGGGCGGCCGTCCGGACCGACCCCGGGCCGACTCGCGGGGGCCGAGGCACCCGGCTCCGCTCAACGCATACGGAGCTCCCGGCCGGCTCACGCCCACCCGGACGCGCCGCAAAGCGGCCCCCGGTCGGCCCGCGGGGGCGAGGCCCCGGCTCCGCACAGCGCATGCGGACCCCCGGCCGACCCACGCCGGAGCCACGCCCACCCGGCCGCCGCCGAGCGGCCGCGGGGGCTTGAGGCACCCGCCTCCGCTCAACGCATACGGGGCGACCCACTCCCGGCCGACCCACGCCCACCCGGACGCCGCCGAGCGGCCGCTCGAGCCACCCCACCCAGGCCGCGCTTCCGGCCCCCGCACCACGCGAGTGACCACCGGAGACCGCCCGCCCGAGGCCGTATCGCACGACCGCCCCCAAGGGACCGACTCCGCGCCGCGCACACGGCCACCCGGAGCCCGCCCGCCGCGGCGCCGGCCCTCCGGAACAACCCGCCGCGCGCCCCGGCCGCCCTACCCCGTACGGCTCACGCCGCCCGCACCGCACAAGCGACCACCCGAACACCGGCCCACCCGGATCCGCGCCGGCCCGCCCTGCACGCGCGCCCCCCGCGCCCGCGTCTTCCGAGACCACCCCAAGCGCGCAACCCCCCGCACCCCGCGCCCCCCAAGTGACCGTCCGGAAGCCGGTCCCGGCGCTCCGCGATCGCGGATGTTCACTCTTCCGAGGAGTCGGAAAAAGAATTCGACTGTGCCCGAAAGTGCCGGACTCCCCCGCTAGTCTCTCGTCCTGCCCGAGGAGTGAGAGCCGTACGACCCCGGGCTCCCAGGGGGGAATGTGTTGTTCGTGCATGGCGGGCCGGCCACGGCCGTGGTCCGCGGGCCCGCCGGAGAATCAGTCGTTCTGCTCTCCGGTGAGCTGCCCGAGGTACTGACCGATCAGTCAGTGACCGAACTCGTGCAGCTGGCCGCCGCCGTCCTGGACGCGGACGAGCTGCCCCTGTTCCACACCTGCCTGAGAACACTGCGCCGCGACGGCCTGCGCGCCGGCCGCCGGATCGAGATCGACGGTGCCGTACTGACCGTCTACGAGGGATGACGACAGGACATCCGGCCCACGCGTGAGAACTCGCGTGGGCGGAAAAGTGCCCGGAGCCGGACTTGAACCGGCACGCCCGCGAAGGGGCAGCGAGGTTTAAGCTCGCCGTGTCTGCATTCCACCATCCGGGCAGGCCATGGGCTCCGCGTCGAGGTTCCGAGCCTATCGGGATACATCCCCCGAACAGCGGACGGGCGGACCGATGTTGTCTTATTTTATTGGCGCCTGAGGGTGCATCAGACCGTGGAACACGCCATCCGCACTTGCCAATAGCGTTACGTGCGGCACCCGGCCGCGCATGCGGAATGACGGAATTTCACCGCCCGAACGAGGACGCTCCACCTGTTCTTCGCGCATGCCCCCGTCAGGGGCCACCGTCATCCCCAGGTATGACACCGAGCGTCGCGGTCCCTCCGAAGTCTGCCTTCGGAACCAGAACTGCGGCTGACTACACGACGGGATCCGGCGACCACGATGGAAGACGTCCTTCAACGATGTCGTCCCGCTAGGAGTTCCATCCCGTGACCACCACAACCGTCGCCGGCCGGCCCACCACCGTGGCCGCACGCGCCACGGATCTTTCGAAGATCTACGGACAGGGCGAGACCCAGGTGGTCGCCCTGGACCGGGTCACCGTCGAGTTCCGTCAGGCCGAGTTCACCGCGATCATGGGCCCGTCCGGTTCCGGCAAGTCCACGCTGATGCACTGCGTGGCCGGCCTCGACACCTTCTCCTCCGGTTCGGTCCGCATCGGCGACACCGAGCTGGGCTCCCTGAAGGACAAGCAGCTGACCAAGCTGCGGCGGGACAAGATCGGCTTCATCTTCCAGGCGTTCAACCTGCTGCCGACCCTGACGGCCCTGGAGAACATCACCCTCCCGATGGACATCGCCGGCCGCAAACCGGACAAGCAGTGGCTGGAGTCGGTCATCGGGATGGTCGGTCTGCGGGACCGCCTCAGCCATCGCCCCGCCCAGCTCTCCGGCGGCCAGCAGCAGCGCGTCGCCGTCGCCCGGGCCCTCGCGTCCAAGCCCGACATCATCTTCGGTGACGAGCCGACCGGAAACCTCGACTCGCGCGCCGGCGCCGAGGTCCTGGGCTTCCTGCGCAACTCGGTCCGGGAGCTGGGGCAGACGGTCGTCATGGTGACCCACGACCCGGTGGCCGCGGCGTACGCGGACCGGGTGGTGTTCCTCGCGGACGGCCGGATCGTGGACGAGATGTACAAGCCCACGGCCGACAACGTGCTTGATTTCCTGAAGCAGTTCGACGCGAAGGGCCGCACCTCCTGATGTTCCGCACCGCCCTGCGCAACGTACTCGCGCACAAGGCCAGACTGCTGATGACCGTGCTCGCCGTGATGCTCGGCGTGGCGTTCGTGTCCGGCACCCTCGTCTTCACCAACACCATCTCCGAGGCCTACCAGAAGAGTTCGGCCAAGGGCTTCGACCAGGTCGACGTCGCCGTCACCGCCAAGTCCCGTGAGGACAAGGGCAACACGATCGGGAAGAACCCCGACCTGACCCAGGCGCTGCTCGAGAAGAGCGCCGAGGTTCCGGGCGCCGCGAACGCCATCGGCGTGGTGAGCGGCTTCACCGCCATCGCCGACAAGGACGGCAAGCTCGTCGGCGGCGGCTTCCAGTCGCAGGGCGGCAACTACTACGGGGACAAGGACCCCCGGTACCCGCTCGCCGAGGGCGCCGCACCGCACGGCGCGAACCAGGTCGCGATCGACTCCGAGACGGCGAAGCGGGCCGGCTACAAGGTCGGCGACACCGTACGCATCTCGGTCGACGGCCCGGTCCTCAAGCCGGTCGTCACCGGCATCTTCACCACCGACGACGGCAATGTCGCCGCCGGTGGCAGCCTCGCGCTGTTCGACACGGCCACCGCCCAGAAACTGTTCGGCAAGCCCGGGACGTACGACGAGATCGACGTGAAGGCGGCCTCCGGAACCTCCCAGACCGCGCTGCGGGCGGCACTGGACAAGGCGCTCCCCGCCGATCTGGTGGAGACCGAGACCGGGAAGGAACTCGCCGACAGTCAGGCCGAGTTGATCTCCTCCTCGATGGCCGGTCTCAAGCAGGGCCTGCTGGTCTTCGCCGGTATCGCGCTGTTCGTCGGCACCTTCATCATCGCCAACACCTTCACCATGCTGGTCGCCCAGCGCACCAAGGAGCTGGCCCTGCTCAGGGCGGTCGGCGCGTCTCGCAGGCAGGTCACGCGGTCGGTGCTGATCGAGGCGTTCGTGGTGGGCCTGATCGCCGCCGTGACGGGTCTCGTGGCCGGCATCGGCATCGGGGCCGGGCTCAGGTCGCTGATGGGCACGCTCGGGGCGACGGTCCCGGACGGACCGCTCATCGTCACGCCGGGCACGGTGGGCACGGCTCTCGCGGTCGGCGTCCTGATCACCATGCTGGCGGCCTGGCTCCCGGGCCGCAGGGCCGCGAAGATCCCGCCGGTCGCGGCGATGAGCAGTGTGCACGCCAAGGCGACCACCAAGTCGCTGGTGCTGCGCAACACGCTGGGCGCGCTGTTCAGCGGGGCGGGGGTCGCCGTCATCCTGGCGGCCACCACCATGGAGGGCTCGGACGGCCAGGCTCCCATGGGCATGGGCGCGGTCCTGCTGATCATCGGCGTCTTCATCCTCACCCCTCTCCTGTCCCGCCCGCTGATCGCGGCCGCGGCCCCGCTGCTGCGTGTGTTCGGCGTCTCCGGGAAGCTGGCCCGCCAGAACTCGGTGCGCAATCCGCGCCGTACGGCCGCCACGGCCTCCGCGCTGATGATCGGCCTCACTCTGATCACCGGCATGACGGTGATGGCGGGCAGCCTGCAGAAGTCGATCGACAAGATGGCGTCGGCGGCCGTCAAGGCGGACTACGTCGTCTCCATGGCCAACGGCAACGAACTCTCGGCGGACGTCGAGAAGAAGCTGGCGAAGGTCGACGACGTCACCGCCGTCAGCCCGCTGCGCAACGCGGCCTCCCGCATCGACGGCGAGACCGAGTACCTGACGGGCGTCAACGGCTCCGCGATCGGTGAGCTGACCGACCTCAAGGTGGACGACGGCGCGTTCAAGGTCGGCGGCAGCGACGTGGTCGTGGACAAGGACACGGCCAAGTCCTATGGCTGGAAGGCGGGTTCGGCCTTCACCGCGCACTACGAGGACGGCAAGGCGCAGAAGCTCACCGTCGCCGGGGTCTACGAGGGCAACGAGCTGATCAGCGGCATCATGCTCGACACCGCGACGCTCAGTCCGCACCTGAGCGAACTGTCCGACATGCAGGTCATGCTGAAGACGTCCGACGGCGCCTCCGCCGCGGCCAAGGACCGGCTGGAGAAGGCCCTCGGCTCCAACCCGGCCATCAAGGTCCAGGACAAGAAGGACCTGTCCGACTCCATCGCGCAGATGTTCACGCTGATGCTGAACATGCTCTACGGCCTCCTGGCGATGGCGGTGATCGTCGCGGTCCTCGGGGTCATCAACACCCTCGCGATGTCGGTGTTCGAGCGTTCCCAGGAGATCGGCATGCTCCGCGCGATCGGCCTGGACCGCAAGGGCATCAAGCGGATGGTCCGTCTGGAGTCCCTGGTCATCTCCCTGTTCGGCGGGGTCCTCGGCATCGGCCTGGGCGTCTTCTTCGGCTGGGCGGCCGGTGAGCTCCTCGGCACGAAGATGGCTACGTACGAACTCGTCCTGCCCTGGGCCCGGATGGCGGTGTTCCTGCTGCTCGCGGCGACGGTCGGCATCCTCGCCGCCCTGTGGCCGGCCCGCCGAGCGGCCCGCATGAACATGCTGACCGCAATCAAGGCGGAGTAAGCCCAGTCACCCGTTCACCAGGAGGGGCCCGCTGCTCACCAACGGGTCCCTCCTCTTTGCTCAGAGAGGGGCGGTCCCCTCTTCCCATACGGCATCCCACCCACGGGAGCACGGCAACCTGCGGGGCACACGGGGCCACCACGGAGAGAGCGCTGGCCCCTCGCCGGCCGCCCGGCAGGGCCGCCGTACCCATGGGCGGGCGGCTGCGTCAGTTCCAGGTGCGGGGTCTCAGGGGCAGGCCGGAGGTGCCGGATTCGGGGGTTCTGATGGCGAGGACCTGGTTGACGCCGATGCGGTTGCGTTCGAAGGCGAGGGCGCTCGCGGCCATGTACAGCAGCCACACGCGGGCCCGCCCGGGGCCGGCGATCCGGACCGCGCGCTGCCACTGGGCCTCCAGGTTGGTGACCCAGCGGCGCAGCGTGTGGGCGTAGTGCTCGCGGATCGACTCGACGTCCCGCACCTCGAACCCGGCCCGCTCCAGCATGGTCACGGTGGTGCCGAGGGGGGCGAGTTCGCCGTCGGGGAAGACGTAGGAGTCGATGAACTCGTCGACGTGGTACGCCGATTCGTCGGTGTGCGGGCGCCGGGCGATCTGGTGGTTGAGGAGCCGTCCGCCGGGCTTCAACAGCTTGAGCAGGTCCTCGGCGTACTCCAGGTACCGTTCGGCGCCGACGTGTTCGGCCATGCCGACGGAGGAGATGGCGTCGTACGGCCCGTCGGTGACGTCCCGGTAGTCCTGCACCCGGATCTCGACGCGGTCGGTGAGCCCCTCGTCGGCGACGCGCTTGCGGGCGTAGGCCGCCTGCTCCTGGGAGAGGGTGATGCCGACGACGGTCACGCCGTACTCGCGGGCGGCGTGGATGGCCATCGAACCCCAGCCGCAGCCGACGTCGAGGAGTCTCTGACCGGCCGTCAGGCCGAGCTTGCGGCAGACGAGGTCCAACTTGTCGTGCTGGGCCTGCTCCAGGGTGCCCTCGGGTTCGGGGGCCGCCCAGTAGGCGCACGAGTACACCATCGAGGGACCGAGGACGATCTCGTAGAAGGCGTTGCCGACGTCGTAGTGGTGGCTGATGGCCCGTTTGTCGCTGCGCCGGGTGTGCGGATGGCCGCGGACCCGGCGGACCTCCTCGGGCGGCGGGGCGGGCGGCAGCGGCGGCCCGGCGAGGGCGACGAGTCCGCGTACCGCGGAGCGCACCTCGGGTTCGCGCAGGGCCTGCCAGAGGGTCCTGGCGTCCTCCCCGCGCTCCCACACGAGCCCGGAGATCAGGCCGAGGGCGGTGTAGAGGTCGCCGTCGACGTCCACGTCTCCCGCGACCCAGGCGCGGGCCAGCCCCAGCTCGCCCGGTTTGAACAGCAGCCGGCGTACGGCACGCCGGTTGCGCACGACGAGCGCGGGCGCGTCGGGCGGCCCGGCCTCCGAACCGTCCCAGGCGCGGATCCGCACCGGTAGCGGTACTCCCAGCAACTGCTCGAAGAGGGCTCTGAGCCGCAGCGCGGCACCTGCCATGGCGCACACCTCCGTGACGAGGATCCCGGAATTGTCCACCCGGGTAAACAGCGCCATGCCGGAGCGCAGTCCCTTCGGCGGGTCACGTCCGGGCAAAACACATGCAGCAGCCATGTACACCGGGTGGGCGCGGGAAGCGCGGGAACGCCGAAGGACCTCCCGCACCACGGATGGCGGGAGGTCCTTCGGGGTGGATCAGCGACCCGGGCCGGTCAGGTGACCGGAGTGGGTCAGGAGGCCTTCGCCTCGGTCTTCTTCGGCTCGGCGGCCGGCACGGGCCGCGCGGCCTCGTAGAACTCCTCGCGCGGGTTCTCCATGGCGCCGAGGGAGACGACCTCGCGCTTGAGGAACATGCCGAGGGTCCAGTCGGCGAAGACGCGGATCTTGCGGTTCCAGGTCGGCATGGCCAGACCGTGGTAGCCGCGGTGCATGTACCAGGCGAGACGGCCCTTGAGCTTGATCTTCATCTTGCCCATGACGATCATCGCGACGCCCTTGTGCAGGCCGAGACCCGCGACAGCACCCTTGTTGGAGTGGCTGTACTCCTTCTGCGGGAAGCCCCGCATCCCGGAGATCACGTTGTCGCCGAGGACCCGCGCCTGGCGCAGCGCGTGCTGGGCGTTCGGCGGGCACCAGGCGTTCTCGACGCCGGCCTTGCGGGCGGCGACGTCCGGGACCTGGGCGTTGTCGCCGGCGGCCCAGATGTAGTCGGTGCCCTGGACCTGGAGGGTCGGGGCGGTGTCCACGTGACCGCGCGGGCCCAGCGGGAGGCCGTAGCGGGAAAGGACCGGGTTCGGCTTGACGCCGGCGGTCCACACGATGGTGCTGGAGTCGACCTCCAGGCCGTTCTTGAGCACCACGTGGCCGTCGACGCAGGAGTCCATCGAGGTGGAGAGGTAGATCTCCACGCCCCGGCTCTCCAGGTGCTCCTTGCCGTACTGGCCGAGCTTGGGGCCGACCTCGGGGAGGATCTTGTCGGCGGCGTCGACGAGGATGAACCGCATGTCCTCGCGCGAGACGTTGCTGTAGTACTTGGCCGCGTCGCGGGCCATGTCCTCGACCTCGCCGATGGTCTCCGCGCCCGCGAAGCCACCGCCGATGAACACGAAGGTGAGCGCCTTGCGGCGGATCTCCTCGTCGGTCGTGGAGTCGGCCTTGTCGAGCTGCTCAAGGACGTGGTTGCGCAGGCCGATGGCCTCCTCGATGCCCTTCATGCCGATGCCCTGCTCGGCGAGGCCGGGGATCGGGAAGGTGCGGGAGACCGCGCCGAGCGCGATCACCAGGTAGTCGAAGGGCAGCTCGTACGCCTCACCCACGAGGGGGGCGATCGTGGCGACCTTGCGGTCCTGGTCGATGGTGGTGACCCGGCCGGTGAGCACCTCCGCCTTCGGCAGCACGCGTCGCAGCGGGACGACGACGTGGCGCGGGGAGATGTTGCCGGCGGCGGTTTCGGGGAGGAAGGGCTGGTAGGTCATGTACGACCGGGGGTCGACGACCGTGACGGTCGCCTCGCCGTAGCGCATCTTCTTGAGAATGCGCCGAGCTGCGTACAGGCCTACGTACCCACCGCCTACTACGAGGATCCTGGGACGCTCCGTGGTGCTCATGCCATCGAGTATCCACCCGCCTCAGGGGGGTCGCTCGTGCGCCCCTTCACAAGCTCTTGCAAGGGGTGTGTTATCCTCCGCGACTCGCGTGATCCACGTCATGGCGCGGAACGGGAACCAGCGTATCGGGCGACCCGTTGTCAATGCCGCGTGAGCTGCCTCTCCGTGCCGGAACCGGTCCCGTGAGGAGCCCTCGCGGACCCCTCGTGCACGCCTCCCCCGAAGCCCGCATCCCACCGTTTTGAACGTGTTCACACGGGTGTTGAGCCCCCGGAAGGGTCAACCGGACCACATTCGTCGTCCGACGGGACCCAATTCCTTGTGAAGAACTTCACGAACTTTCTCGGCGGCACGTCAACGAGGGGCCCCGAAGGGCCCCCCGAACGCGCTCATACGTTGTTCTGCCTGCTCAGCAGAGGTGCCGACAGCGCCTACGCGATCGACCACGCGATGCCGTCGAGGATGTCGTGCTCGCTCACGACGACCTCCTCGGCCCCGATCCGCTCCATGATCGCGAGGAGTACGAGGGCCCCGGCGGCGATGACGTCCACGCGCCCCGGATGCATGGAGGGCACGGCCGCGCGCTCGGCGTGAGTGGAGTGCAGCAGCCAGTCGGTGATCTCGCGGACGCGGTCGTGGGAGACCCGGGAGTGGTGGATGGCCTCCGAGTCGTACTCGGGCAGCTCCTGCGCGATCGCCGACACGGTGGTGACGGACCCCGCGAGCCCCACCAGCGTGCGCGCCTCGCGCAGCGGGACGGTCTCCTCGGCGAGGTCGAGAGCGGCCTCGATGTCGCTCCTCATGGCGGCGATCTGCGCGTCGGTGGGCGGGTCGCTGACGACCCCGTCCCGCACCAGATGCCGTTCGGTCATCCGTACACAGCCGATGTCCACGGAGCGTGCGGCGCGCACATGGTCGTCGCCCACGACGAACTCCGTCGACCCGCCGCCGATGTCCACCACGAGGTAGGGCCTGGCCAGGTGGTCGCTGCCCTTGAGCTCCTTGGTCGCCCCGGTGAAGGAGAACTCCGCCTCCTGGTCCCCGGAGATGACCTCGGGCTCGACCCCGAGGATGTCCAGGACCCCGCGCACGAACTCGTCCCGGTTCTCGGCGTCCCGGGAGGCGGAGGTGGCGACGAACCGCAGCCGCTCGGCCCCGTGCTCCTTGATGACCGCCGCGTACTCCCGGCACGCGGCGAAGGTCCGCTCCAGCGCCTCTGGCGCGAGCCGCCCGGTCCGGTCGACCCCCTGCCCGAGCCGCACGATGGTCATACGCCGGTCCAGGTCGACCAGTTCACCGGTCTCGGGGTCGCAGTCCGCGACGAGGAGCCGGATCGAGTTCGTACCGCAGTCGACGGCGGCGACACGGGTCACTTGGGGTCCTCCTGCTGCTCGGTCAGGGTCACGCAGGCCCCCTTGCGCCACCACTCCGGCAGCATCGCGATCGCCTCGTCGCCCAGCGGGTTGACGCCCGGGCCGGCGGCCAGCGAGTGGCCCACCAGCACGTGCAGGCACTTCACCCGGTCCGGCATGCCGCCAGCGCTCGGGAAGCCCTCCAGGACCTCGATGGCGTCGCGGCGCGCGAGGTAGTCCTCGTGCGCGGCCCGGTACGCCTTCGCGAGCTCCGGATCGGTCTGCAGCCGCTCCGTCATCTCCTTCATGACGCCGTTCGCCTCCAGCGTGCCGATCGCCGAGGCGGCGCGCGGGCACGTCAGGTAGTACGTCGTCGGGAAGGGCGTGCCGTCCGGCAGCCGGGGCGCGGTCTCCACGACGTCCGGCTGCCCGCACGGGCACCGGTGCGCGATCGCCCGCAGCCCGCGCGGCGGCCGCCCGAGCTGCTGCTTGAATGCCTCGACATCCGCGTCGGTCGGCTCGGTGCGCGGGGTGGAGGGCGGAGGCGTTTCCATGCCTGTCTTTCTATCGGTCCATCGGTCGGTTCACTGGTCGGAGGCGTCGGACTTGTCGACCCCGTCCCAGACGTTCGCGTACCAGGGGCGGTCGGTCGCACCCAGGTCGGCGCGGGACTGCCGCGCCGCGTCCGGGTCGACGACGACGAAGCCCGTCTCCCCCGGCAGCACGTAGTGCAGCCGCTGCCGGATCTGCTGCTCCGCGTACGCGTCGTCCTGCCAGCGCGCCTTGAGGTCGCGCAGCTTCTCGACCCGCTCGGCGGCCCGCGCCTTCTCCCGCTGGAGATCGGCGATCTCGGCGCGCTGGGAGACGTACTGCCTTATCGGGTACGCCAGCGCCACCACCAGCGTGCACAGCACGAGGGCGAGCAGCGCGGCCCGGCCGGTCAGCCGGGAGCGGCGGGCCTGCCGCTTGGTCTGGGAACGGTAGACCCGGGCCGCGGTCTGCTCGCCGAGCAGCCTGATCCTGGTCGTGGTGGAGAAACGGTCCCGGTCCTTCACGGCCATCGGCTCTCCGCCTCCCCTTCTACGTACGTACGTCCCCGCACACGGTACGGGACCGGTACGGGGACGTACGTACGACTGGCTAAGGCTTAGCCCTGCCGGGGTCAGCCCTTGAGGCTGCTCAGCCCTTGCTGTGCTGATCAGTTCGCAGAGCGAAACCGCGGGAACGCGCTGCGGCCGGCGTACACCGCGGCGTCGTCGAGGATCTCCTCGATGCGCAGGAGCTGGTTGTACTTGGCGACGCGGTCCGAGCGGGCCGGGGCGCCGGTCTTGATCTGGCCGCAGTTCACCGCGACGGCGAGGTCGGCGATGGTGACGTCCTCGGTCTCGCCGGAGCGGTGGGACATCATGCACTTGAAGCCGTTGCGCTGGGCCATCTCGACGGCGTCCAGGGTCTCGGTCAGCGAGCCGATCTGGTTCACCTTGACGAGCAGGGCGTTGGCGCTGCCCTCCTCGATGCCGCGGGCGAGGCGCTCCGGGTTGGTGACGAACAGGTCGTCGCCGACGATCTGGACCTTGTCACCGATCTTCGCGGTGATGGTGTTCCAGCCGGCCCAGTCGTCCTCGTACAGCGGGTCCTCGATGGAGACGAGCGGGTACGCGGAGACGAGCTCCTCGTAGTACTCGGTCATCTCGGCGGCCGAGCGGGACTTGCCCTCGAACTCGTACTTGCCGTCCTTGTAGAACTCGGACGCGGCGACGTCGAGCGCGAGCGCGATCTGCTCGCCGGGGACGTAGCCGGCCTGCTTGATGGCCTCGATGATGAGGTCGAGCGCGGCGCGGTTGGACTCCAGGTTCGGGGCGAAGCCGCCCTCGTCGCCGAGGCCGGTGGACAGGCCCTTGGTCTTCAGCACCTTCTTGAGGGTGTGGTAGACCTCGGCGCCCCAGCGCAGGGCCTCGGAGAAGGACTCCGCGCCGATCGGGGCGATCATGAACTCCTGGATGTCCACGTTGGAGTCGGCGTGCGAGCCGCCGTTCAGGATGTTCATCATCGGCACCGGCAGCAGGTGCGCGTTCGGGCCGCCCAGGTAGCGGAAGAGCGGGAGGTCGCTGGCCTCGGAGGCGGCGTGGGCGACGGCGAGCGAGACGCCGAGGATGGCGTTGGCGCCGAGCGAGCCCTTGTTGTCGGTGGCGTCCAGGTCGAACATCGCCTGGTCGATCAGACGCTGCTCGGTGGCGTCGTAGCCGACCAGCTCCGGGCCGATCTGCTCGATGACGGCCAGCACGGCCTTCTCGACACCCTTGCCGTGGTAGCGGTTCGGGTCACCGTCGCGGAGCTCGATGGCCTCGAAGGCGCCCGTGGAGGCGCCGGAGGGGACGGCGGCACGACCGGTGCTGCCGTCGTCGAGGCCGACCTCGACCTCGACCGTGGGGTTGCCTCGGGAGTCCAGGATTTCCCGGGCTACGACGACGTCGATGGACGGCACGAGCATCTCCTTCTTGGGATGTGACACGGTCCGCCGGGACCGCGGTGGGTTCTGCGAGACCGAGCCTAACCGGCTCCGGGGGTTCGGCCACCGTGTGGACCGCCTCCTGGACAGAACCGAGAGTAAATTGTTTCTGAACTGAACAAAGACATGCCTCGACGGGGCATGAAAAAACCCCGCCCCGGTGCGTACGGGGGAACACGCACCGGAGCGGGGAGCCCGTGGGGACGGGGGGTGACCCTCACGAGGCCTTCATCCTGAAGGACACGGCTGTGAGGGCGCTGTGGTTCAGCTGGGTCCTACTTGAGGTGCAGCTGCTGACCCGGGTAGATGAAGTCCGCGTCGGTGATGATGTCCTTGTTCAGCTTGAACAGCTTCTGCCAGCCGCCCTTGACCTTGTGCTTCTCGGCGATCGAGCTGAGGGTGTCACCCTTGACGACCTTGTACTCGCCGTCGCCCTTCTTGACCTTCTTGCCGGTCGGGGTGGTGACCGTCTTCTTGGCGGCCGGACGGTCGGTCGAACGGGAGGCGCTCTGCTCGTCGGTCGAACGGCTGCTCGTGCTCGAGGAGCCGGAGTTCGAGGAGCTGGAGTTCGAGGAGCTGGAGGAGGACGAGCTGCTGCCGCTGTAGCCGGCGCTGGACAGGCCCTTGCCGCAGACCGGCCAGGCACCCTTGCCCTGGGAGGCGAGGACCTTCTCGGCGACGGCGATCTGCTGGGACTTGCTGGCCTGGTTGGCCTGCGCGGCGTACTGCGTGCCGCCGTACGCGGCCCAGGTGGAGGCCGAGAACTGCAGGCCGCCGTAGTAGCCGTTGCCGGTGTTGATGGACCAGTTGCCGCCGGACTCGCACTGGGCGACGGTGTCCCACTCGGAGGCGGTGGCGGCGGAGGCGTTGCCGGCCGCCATCAGCGGGGCGGCGATGGCGACACCGGTGACACCGGCAAGCGCGGCGGCACGGGTGGCCTTGGACGGACGACGGTGCTTGCCCTTACCGGAAAACAGCATGGTGGATCCCCTCACCGACGCCTGCGAGGTGAGCTGTCGGGTTCGGGCCGGTTGAGTTGCCCGGCCGCACATCTCGCGATGCGCGGCTTCACCCCAAGCCGGTCCAGCATGAACTGCTGGGCCCGGCACTTACCTTGGGTCCCCCGCTCCTGCCTACGGCGCTTGACGCGACGACTGTTCCCGTTCCGTCGCTGGCAGGATTCGGCGTTGCGACAGACGGGGCTCGGGTTGCCGAGCGGTCACGACCGTAGACACGGGCTCGGCGGAATTTCAAAGACGATCAGGGCTTCTGAGACTCATCCCACACTTTCACCAAAGTGGACATTCAGTGCGAAGTGTGACGTGAACTCCCGCTGTTTTTCAGGCCTTTTCAGCCCTATTCAACCCCTGTGTCGAGGGTCTGACCGGCGACGATGCCGCTCGGGTCGGCCCCGATGCGGTCCTTGTTCTCGGCGTAGAGGGCACGCCATCCGCCGTCGAGGCCAAGGGAGTCGGCGATGGAGGCGAGCGAGTCGCCCTCCTGGACGGTGTAGGTGCCCGCGGCATGCCGGCCGGCCGGGGAGGAGGCTGTGCTCTTCGTCGCAATCTCCTCGGCACTGCCGCCGCGGTGCTTGCCGGAACCGAGGGCGCCGACGTCCACGAGGGCCGAAGAGCTGCCCTGCTGCCACGACTTGTCCGCTTCGTCCTCTTCTGGGCTCACCACGGGCGAGCTGTCGGAAGGCTGTACGTCCTCCGCGGCGGAGCCCTCGGAAGGCGAAGGGTTCTTTTTGCCCGACTTGGCGGAACTGTCGCCATTGGAGGCGGTGGCCGACGGCGAGGGCGTGGCGGACGAACCGTCCAGCGCGCCGAGCAGACCGGAAGACTCCTCGGCGCCCGAGGAGTCGGAGGAACCGGATGAACCAGACGATCCGGATGAACCGGACGATGTCGATGAGTCGGACGCCGAGGCCGAGGGTGTCTCGCTCCCCACGCCCGTGTCGACGTCGGCCGCACTCGAGTCCTTGCTGAGACCGCCGAGCAGACCGCAGGTGGGCCAGGCGGCGATGCCCTGGTCCGCGAGGAGCTTCTCGGCCACGGCTATCTGCTGGTTGCGGCTGGCCAGGTCCGCCGTCTCGGCGTATTCGAGGCCGCCGTACTTCTCCCAGTTCTCCTGGGACATCTGGAGGCCGCCGTAGTAGCCGTTGGCGTCGTTGGCGCTCCAGGAGCCGCCGCTCTCGCATTCCGCGACCCGGTCCCAGGTGGTGCCGGTGGCGGCGCTCGCTCCGGTCGCTCCGAGCAGTGGGATCGCGATGGCGGAGCCCGTCACACCGGCCGCCACGAGGAGAGCGGGAGCCTGACGGGGGCGACGGTGACGACCGTTCCCGGAGAGCATGAGGGGACCTTTCCCGAGACAGCAAATACCCGCGCGGCGAGTGGTGCGGGGCACCGCGCTGGTCCGTGAACGTATAGGGGTTCGATCACTTGTCACAAGTTAATGCCGCGTAGATCACGTGAGGATCACAAACTTGAGGACTCGTCATGTTTACCCACTCCGTGCGGGGACAGGACGGGCCTCTCGGTCGATTACCGGACGGGCGTGAACTCCACGGGCAAAGTGCGCAGTCCACGCATGATGAGCCCCCCGCGCCACCGCAAATCAGCCGAATCGACCGCCAGTTGGAGATCCGGGAGGCGGGTGAGGAGGGTGGCGAGCGCGGTCTGGCCCTCCAGGCGGGCGAGCGGGGCACCGAGGCAGTAGTGGATGCCGTGGCCGTAACCGAGGTGCTGATTGTCACGGCGGGACAGATCGAGCACGTCGGGGTCGGCGAACCGCTCCGGATCCCGGTCCGCGGCGGCGAGCACGACGAGCACCGGGTCACCGGCGGCGATGTCCTGCCCGCCGATCCGCAGGGGTTCGGTGGCGAACCGCCAGGTGGCCAGTTCCACCGGACCGTCGTACCGCAGCAGTTCCTCCACACCGGTCTCCAGGAGGCCCCTCTCCTGCCTGGCCAGGGATTCCTGCAGCCGGTCGCGCTGCTCGGGATGGGTGAGGAGGGCGTAGGCGCCGTTTCCGATCAAATTGACGGTGGTCTCGAAACCTGCGAACAAGAGGATGAAGGCCATGGCCGCGGCTTCGTTCTCGGTGAGGTGCTCCCCGTGGTCGGAGGCGCGGATGAGCGCGGAGATGAGGTCCTCGCCGGGAGGGGGCTCGTCGGGCAGCGCTTCCCGCTTCCGGTGGATGAGCTCGGCGAGATAGCCGCGCATCTTCTTCACGGACCGCGCCACCCCGCCTCGCGGCCCGCCGCCGTGACGGATCATCATGCCCGCCCAGTCCCGGAAGTCGTCCTGGTCCTCCGCGGGGACGCCGAGCAGCTCGCAGACCGCGTAGATGGGGAGCGGGAAGGCGAACTCGTGGATCAGGTCGGCGCTGCCCGCGGCCGCGAAACCGTCGATGAGACGGTCGGTCAACCCCTGCACCCGGGGGGCGAACTCGGCGACCCTCCTGGGCGTGAACGCCTTGCTGACGAGCCGTCGGAGCCTGGTGTGGTCCGGTGGGTCGATGTTCAGCAGATGCGTCATCAGCTCCGCCTTGCGCTCCCCCGGGATACCGGTCTTGCCCTTGGCGTGCGCGGGCTCGTCGTGATGCGCCGGGTTCTTGCTGAGCCGCTGGTCGGCGAGGGCCTGCTTGGCATCGCCGTACCGGGTGACGAGCCAGGCCTCCACCCCACTGGGCAACCGGGTCCTGTGCACGGGGGCGTGCTCCCGGAGCCAGGCGTAGGCCGGGTAGGGGTCGGTGGCGAACTCCCAGGTGAAGAGCTCGGGGGCGGAGGGGGGAGGGACGGCGGGGGCAGGGGCGCTGGGGGTGGCGGGAGGCTGGTCGGTCACTCCTTGACGTTATCCGGCGGGGTGAGGGGGGTGTTCTCGGTGCCGTTTCCCTCACGTGCCGAGGGCCCTCCCTCCTCCCACCTGCCAGGCCCCTCCCCCACCCAACCGGCGCTACTTCCCCCCTCTCACCCCTCCGCCTCCCGGATCGCGTCCCGATACACCCGTGCCGCAGCCCTCAGCGCCGCCTCCGGGTCGACGCCCTCGGCCTCGGCACGGGTGGCCAGGGCGAGAAGTTCGTAGCCGATGCCCTCGGTCTTCGGGAGGGGGACGTCCAGCCCCGCCGTCCGCACCCGGGACGCCAGCTTCGCCGCGAGGGCGAGGCCGGGCTGGCCGAGGGGAATGCCCTCGGTCACCGAGGTGCGCTGTTTCTCTATCGCCTTGGTGCGCAGCCAGTGGGCCTTGACCTCTTCGGGGGTACTGGCCGTCTCGTCGCCGAAGACGTGCGGGTGGCGGTGGATGAGCTTGGCGACGATGCCGCCGGCGACGTCGTCGACCGAGAAGGGGGCGTCCGGGTCCTCCTCGGCGATCCGGGAGTGGAAGACGACCTGGAGCAGCACGTCCCCGAGTTCCTCGCGCAGTTCGTCGCGGTCGCCCTCCTCGATCGCCTCGACGAGTTCGTACGCCTCCTCGATTCCATACTTCGCCAGGCCCTCGTGGGTCTGCTGGGAGGACCACGGGCACTCGGCGCGGATGCGGTCCATGACCTGGACGAGGTCGAGGAGCCGGGCGCCGGGCAGATCGTAGGAGGCGGGGAGCAGTTCCAGCTCTGGCATCTGCACGCGTCCGGATCCGGCGAGGCGGGCCAGCCCGTCCGTGAGGGCCGGCTCACCCTCACCCGTGGCCACGACGACCACCGTGTACCCGCCCGCGCACGCTCGGACCAGTTCCTCCGCGGTCGGGGACGTCTCGTCGACCGGTATCCCCGCCTCCCGCAGATACGGCAGCTGAGGGTGGGCACCGTCCGCGCACAGAACTCGGTCGGCTTCGTGCAGCGCCTGCCAGGCGGGCCAGGACAGCAGGCCGGGGGCGACGCGGTGGCTGGTGGTGAGCAGGACGATGCGGCCGGGGGCGGACGCCGGGTCGGTGTCCTGGTCGGGGGCGGGCTCGAAGCCGGTTGCGTTCACAGTTCGAAGCTAACGCACGGCGCCGACGGGGCGATCGGGTTGTCCACAGGCAGGGGGTGGCGGGGTGATCGTACGATCATCCGCCCGCCCCACAGTCTGCCTGCTGCACCCTTTTCCGCTGCGCCCTTTTCCGCTGCGCGCTCTGTTCCCTGCGAGCTCTGGTCGCTACGCGGTCTGTTCGGTCCCCGCCGCCGTGACCTCCCGTACCCACGGGGTCTTCGCGTCGACGCGGGTGCTCTTCTTGACGTCCCAGGTGCCGTAGCGCGGGTTGAGGTCGACGTCGAGTTGCCTGGACGCCTTGCTCAGGGCGTTCCAGAAGGCGGGGTCGCTGGTGTCGGTGCCGAGCTTCCCGGCGAGTTTCTGGGCCTCCAGCTGGAGGCGGAGGTTGTCGTCGAGGCGTTCGGGTGCGATGCCGTACCGCTGGAGCCAGGTCGTCTCCAGGCCCTTGGCGCCGCCCGCCTGCTCCTCCAGGCCGGACCGCAGCTCCTGGACCTCCTTGCGGGTCACGGACACGCCCGCGTCGGCGGCCGCCCGGTGCAGTACCCGGTCCAGGACCATGCCGTGCAGGACGTCACGGGTGAGGGTGCCGGTCTTGGCGATGGCCTGCTTGTACTGCGTCTCGTCCGTGACGGCGGCCCGCTGTGCGTCACGCACCTCGGTCACCCGGTTCTCGAGCTGGGAGACGGTGATCCGCTGCCCGCCGACAACGGCCGCAGCGCCGGGATGCGCGTCGTTTCCGCAGGCGGTGAGCAGGGGTGCCGCGGCGGCGAGGGCGGCGGAGAGGACGAGCGCGGTGCGACGACGGCGGTGCAAGGAGGCCTCCCGAGGAGATTGTGCGACGGTGCACAAGGTCTTGCGGTGATCGATGGTAGGCAGGGGACCGGCTCTGGCCAACCCATTCGACCAACGATTCGCCGGGACTTCGGGCACCGCCGCGCATTCACCGCACGCACGCGCGTGCCGGGGTCAGCCGGTGATGGCCACCGGGCCGTCCCAGGCGTCGCGGTCCACGGTGATCGTGTAGCCGTTCCGCGTCTCCTTGCTGTTGACCATGTACTGGTGGCCGCGGCTGTGATCGGTGTACTGGGTCTTGCCGAACGGCCAGTCGGCCGTCGTGGTGTTCTGCTTGTCCCACAGCGCGTACCAGAGGTTGCCCGGCAGGTCCGTCTTGTCGGTCGCGTTGGCGATCGCCTTGGCACTGGAGCTGGTGAAGCCGTAGTAGCCCGCGCGGTAGGTCTTCGCGCGCAGGGTCTTGTCGAAGGCGCGCACATAGGTGAGCACGGCGTCGTTGCACGCCTTGTTCGTGATGTCGTACGCCTCCATGTCCAGGTAGATCGGGCTGCCGGTCTTCATGCCGAGCGCGGAGGCCTTGGCGACCGCGTCCGCGCCGTCCTTCGCGCCCAGGGAGGCGGCGGTGGAGGAGGTGAGCTTCTCGGGGCTGGAGCCGGTCTGGCAGGGCGGCTGGGCGCCGACGTAGAGCGGGATGAGCTTCCAGCCGGCCGTGCTGACGGACTTGACCCAGGAGGCGGTGAGGTTGGGCTGGGCGCAGCCGCGGTTCTTGCCGCCGACGTAGACGGCGGCGGCGCCGTAGAGGCCGCCCTTCCATGCCTTCATGGCGGACAGGGAGGGGGCTGCGCAGGTGTCGAAGGCGCGGCCGGTGTACGTCTTCTGCGCGGGCCAGGTGGTCGCGGCCATCGAGCTCTGCGCGGCGAGGCCCGCGCCGGCGACCACGGCGGCCCCGGCGACGCCCCAGGTGATGTATCTGCGCTTCTTCGACTGCCGATGGCTGGACCTGGACGACATGGACTACCCCACCCCTGGATGTGCTGTTGATCGTGCCGGTGATTGTGCTGTACATGCGTACTTGGTGGAAACGAAGCGTAGAGCCAAGCGGCGGGGCCTTGTGACCCGCCCCTAGCCCCGCACCTGTCCCAGCCACTGGAGCGTCCGGCGGACCTCCACCGCGAGCGGGTGACCCGGTCCCTGGAGGCGCTCCACGTCGTGCAGCAGCCGCACGAGGGTGTCGTGGGCGGCCGCGCGGTCGCCGACGGCGAGCAGGAGGTGGCCGATGCGGCGGCGGACGTCGTGGGCGAGTTCGGGGTCGCCGGCCACGTACTGGTTCTCGTAGTACGGCAGCAGGGCCCGGTACTCGGCCAGTGCGGCCGCGGGTTCGCCGAGTTGTTCCAGGCACTGGGCGGCGTCGTAGCGGAAGCGCAGGGACTGCGGGTCGGCGTGGCCGGCCTCGGTGGCGCGTTCGTCGGCGAGGCGGCGCAGTTCGGGCAGGGCGCGCCGGTACTGGCCGTCGTCCATGAGGGTGGCGGCGTACTGCTTGCGCAGGGTGCGTACGACCGGGGAGTTCGCGCCGTGCTGTTCGGCGGCCGCGGGCAGGATGGCGCCGAGGATGTCGACGGCCTGGGTGATGCGGCCCTCGCCGAGGAGCTGCTTGACCTCGTCGACCGCGCGCGCGACGTCCGGCTTCTCGGCCTTGTCGGGGGCGGGTGAGACGGGGGCGGGCTGGTGCGCGGGCGTGCGCGCGCGGTCCGGCCAGGGGGCGTGCGGACGGAGGAAGGGGCGAGTGGGGTCGAGGGGTGCTCCGGTGGGCGTTCCCCGCGCGGGCAGGAGCAGCGCCAGGTCCTCGTACACGTCCTGTGCCGAGGCCGGGCGGTGCTGCGGGTCCTTGGCGAGCAGCCGCAGGACGAGCGCTTCGAGGGCCTCGGGGACCTCGGGGCGGGTGCGGCGCACGGGCAGCGGGGGTTCGTACAGGTGCCGGTGCAGTACGCCGAGCGCGGTGGAGCCGGCGAACGGGACGTCTCCGCTGAGGAGTTCGTGGAGCAGTACGCCGAGTGCGTACAGGTCGGTGTACGGGCCGACCGCGCCGCCCATGGCCTGCTCGGGCGCCATGTAGGCGGGCGAGCCGATCGGTGAGCCGGTGTGGGTGAGGCGGGTGGTGTCGGTGTCCATGACGGAGGCGACGCCGAGGTCGAGGACGGTGACCGTGCCGTCCTGCTTCACCATCACGTTGCGCGGCTTGAGGTCGCGGTGGACGATCGGCACGGCGTGCACGGCGCTCAGTACGGCGCACAGTTGTGCGGCGACCGCGACCGCCCACTGCCAGGGGTACGGGTCGTGCTCGGCGAGATGGTCGGAGAGGTCCGCGCCGTCGACGTACTGCATGACGAGGAACAGCTCCTCGCCCTCGCTGCCCGCGTCGTGCACGGTGACGAGCCCGGGGTGGTCGACCTGCGCGGTCACCCGGCACTCCCGCACGAACCGGCGGCGCAGTTCGTCGGCCTCCTGCCCGGCCACCTTGTCGGGGCGCAGCAGCTTCACCGCCACGCGCCGGTCCAGCCGTTGGTCGTAGGCCGTCCACACCTGTCCCATGCCGCCCTGTCCGATGAGCGTGGACAGTGCGTAGCGGTCGGCGACGACACGTCCTGCCGCCGCGGTCACCTGCCGCCCTCGGGGTTGCCGTCGTGGCTGCCTTCGTGCTTGCGCAGATAGTCGCTGAGCTCGTCGAGTTCGGCGCGCACCTGGTCGATGCGGGCGGGCGCGGGGCGCTGCGGCGGCGGGGGCGGGACGACGCCGGGGGTGGGGGCCGGAGGAACCAGTGGCTGCGCATGAGGTTGCGGCTGAGGCTGATGCAGGAGCGTGGAGGTGTACGGCGGCGTCGGCTGCGGATAGCCGTAGCCGCTGTGGACGGTCGGGCCCTGGGGCGGCGGGTAGCCGGCGAACCGCCTCTGCTGGTGCACCCGGATGTCCATCACCAGGAAGTAGACGCTGCTGAAGAGGCCGAAGAGCATGACCAGCCCCATGGCGACGTCGGTCCGGGGGTCGCTCTCCGGCAGGGTGCCGACCACCGCGAAGCACGCGATGGACAGCGGAAGGCTCGCCCATGCCAGCACCCAGTCGACCGTCCGTCCGCGCAGGAAGGCGACCCGGAGCAGCGGAGCGCAGGCGAGCAGGCCGCACGAGAGGAAACCGGCGGCGGCGAGCAGCACGCGCAAGGTGATGACGGTGCCCGAGCTGCGGGCGGGCGGCACCGCGCCGTGGCCGTACATGAACGCTCCTGAACCGGGATTCGATGTGGGGTTCGAGCGTATAGGCCGATACCGACAACCGGTCACGGGTTGTACCGAACCGTTGTCGTCCTGATCAGTCGGGCGCGACCGTTCCATCGGTGAGCCCGTCGTACATCCCGCGCACGAGCTGCTCCCCGAGCCGGCCCGCGTGCCGGAGCGCCCGCTCGAACTCGTCGAGCGTGCGGAAGCGTTCGCCGTAGCGCCGTTGTTCGTCGAGCGGGAGGCGTGGCAACTGGAGCCTGCGCACGTCCAGGCGGGTCGCGGTGGAGGCATAGCTGCTGGCCTGGCGGTTGTTGGCGGTGCCGCGCAGGAAGCCGGCGAGGAACCAGGGGTCGAGCGCCGCGGGATCGGGGCGCAGCAGCACGAGGTTGCGCCCGAGGGCGGCTCCCCCGGTCGCCGCGTCGATCACGCGCGCCATCGAACCCCCGCCGAGCACCGGTACGACGACGTCGCCCACTTCGGTCAGCACGGCCTCCTCGTCGCTCTCGGGCAGCGTCCCGGAGGGGGCGGCGCCGGAGAGGACGTCGTGGTCGGTGAGGACGGGCACGCGTGCGTGGCCGCCGTTTCCGCCCGTGCGCAGCATCAGGGCGCCCCCGCGCGCGAGTTCGCCGATGGTGATGAGCGGCCACCGCGCGGGGTGCGCGGTGTCGGCGCGCGGCGGGGCGAGGTCCGCGGTCAGGCGCAGGGTCTCCCCGAGCAACTCGCGCACCGCCGTGAGCTGTTCGGCGCCGTCGGCCGCCGAGGGGGGCGGCAGATGGCGGGCGGGGGCGAGGTCCACGTCGTCGTCGAGGAGGTCGATGACGGGCAGCGCGCGTGCCAGACCGGGCCGTTCGGTGAAGCGGCCGGGTCGTCCGAAGGCCTGCCAGGCGTCCAGGACGGCTTCGCGCACGGTCCGCCAGTCCGCCCCGCCCCGCCCCTCACCGGCGAACTGCCCCACGTCGACGAGGAGCACCTCCGGCTGCGCGGGCGCCCTCTCCGGGCGGCGCAGCACCCACAGGTGCAGGGGGATGTTGTACGGCGGTGCGGCCCCGACCGGCAGGGCGATCACGGCGCGCAGGGCACCGCGGCGCAGCAGGTCGGCGCGGATACGGCGGCCGGAGCGGCGGGACGCTGCCGCGGGCGGCATGAGCAGGACACCGGCGCCGCCGTCCTTGAGGCGGGCGAGCGCGTGCTGGACCCAGGCCAGCTCGGACTCGGTGCGGGCGGGGAAGCCGTACTCCCAGCGGGGGTCGTAGGCGAGTTCGTCGTGGCCCCAGTTGCGCTCGTTGAACGGCGGGTGGCACAGAACGGCGTCGGCGCGCAGGTGCGGGTGGGCATCCGCGCGCAGGGTGTCGCCGGTGGCGCCGCGCACGGTGGACCAGGTGTGCAGGGCGAGTCGGAGCGCGGCGAGCGCGGCGAGTTCGGGGGCGCTGTCCTGTGCGTAGAGCTGCTGGTCGGGGCGGGTGGCGGCGGCCCGCAGGAGGGCGCCGGTGCCGCAGGCCGGGTCCAGGACGGTGCGGGCGGGGCCGGCGAGGTCGGCCATGAGACCGGCCAGGTCGGCGGGGGTGAGCGTGTACTGGCGCGGGTTGGCGTCGAGATGCCGGCCGAGCAGGAACTCGAAGGTCTGACGGGCGCCCAGCTCGGCGGCCAGCTCGGCGACGCCGCGGAGGAGGGGAACGGAGGGGAGGAGTTCCGGGCCGGTGGGGGTGTGGACGGCGGGGTGAACCGACTCCAGGGTGTTCACAGCGGAAGAGCTGCTCGTGGCCGACGCGGTGCCCGTTGCCGACTCGGCCCCGAATCGCGGTGTGAACACCTCTCGCAGCGCCCCCGGGAGCATCTCCGCCAGGCGCTCGTCGGAGCCGGCGCTCACCTCCAGCCAGACCGGCGGGCGGTCGTGGATCAGTAGCAGGACGCAGCCCGCGTGGATCAGTGCGGTGACCGGGCCGTCGGGGTGGCCGGAGAGCTGCTGCCAGACACGTTCACGGAGTGGGACCTCGGCGAGTTTTCCCTGCTTGCGCAGCCAGGACTCGACCTCGGCGAGCGCGAAGGAGGGGCTGGTCTCGGTGCCGCCGACGGGCCTCGGGAAGTCGGCGTGGCGGCGGCGCCAGTTGCTGACGGCCGCGCGGCCCACACCGGCCAGCCGTGCGATACCGGCGGCGGTCACCTCAGTCGCGTTGTCCTGCACCGGCCCGCTCCCCTCGTCATACCGCATCAGCCCTGCGGCCGCGTGTGACGCCGAGCATACCGATGTACGCAAGATCCACCCATTCACGCCGTGTACCTAATGGCTCGCGTGAATCGTGTTGACTCGGTTCACAGTCTCTGGTCTTATTGACCCAGCGAACGAGCGACTGCCCGTGACGGTGGTCGCCCCGTGGCCGCGCCCCACGCACAGCGCGTCCCGCATCACATGACCTCACACCACCGCATCCCCACCAAGGAATCGCCATGCGCCGTACCGCACTCGCCGCTCTCTGCATCGCCGCCGCGGCCACCGCAGGACTCACCGGCTGCCAGTCGGGGCAGGACAAGGCCGACAGCGGGACGAGCGCGTCCAGCGCATCCGCCGCGCCGGGCAAGTCGGCCGCGAAGAAGGAGCCCTTCGCCGGGCTGACCGGCGGTGAGATAGCCGACCGGGCCCTGCAGGCCACGACCGACGCCTCTTCGCTGCGAGTGAAGGGGGACATCCCCGACGACGAGAGCGGCGGCACCATCAGCCTCGACGTCCTCGCGAACAAGAAGGGCGAGTGCGCCGGCACCATCGGCATGGGCGGCAAGGGCAAGGCCGACCTGATCAAGACCGGCGACACCGTGTACATGAAGTTCGACGAGACGCTTCTGCGCGAGCAGGGCAAGGGCGAGTCGAAGGCGGACACCGACGCGGCCGTGGCCATGCTGGCCGGCAAGTGGACCAAGTCGAAGGCGACGGGCGCGGACGCCAAGGAGTTCGAGGGCTTCTGCGACCTGGGCACGGTGCTCGACGGCGCCGAGGACGGCAACTCCGACGCCACCCGCGGCAAGACGGCCACCGTCGACGGGACACCGGCGATCACGCTGCACGAGAAGGACGGCAAGGAGCGCTACACGCTGTACGTCGCCACCGAGGGCAAGCCGTATCTGCTGCGGATGGACAGCACGGCCGGTGCCGACCAGGGGTCCGTCACCTTCAGCGACTTCGACGAACCGGTCCCGGCGCAAAAGCCGGCCGGCGAGATCCTGGACCTCGACGCCCTGGGCGGCTGAGCCACCGGGACCGGCGCGGCACGCCTGGATGCGGCACGACAGGACGCGGCACGACAGGACGCGGCACGCTCAAAGGGCGTGCCGCATCCACACGTTGGGCTCGACGTACACCGCGTACCCGCGCTCCGGCTCGCACCGCACCGGCACCAGCCCCCCGGGCACCTCGATGTCGCCCTGGGTGTCGAAGGGCAGTCCGGTCCAGCGGCGCCACTGCTCCAGCGAGCCGGACACCGTCATGGAGGCCGGCGCCACGGCATGCACCTGGGCACCGGCCCGGACGTGCACGCGCATCCAGGGATCGTGCGGCAGACCGTCGGGGCGTACGCGACGGGCGTACTCCTCGATCGGGGTGTGCGGTTCCAGGTGCTTGGCGCTGGGGCGGACGGGGGCGACGACCTCGCCGAAGCCCTGGGCGCGGGCGTTGTCACGCATCGCCGAGAGCATCCGGGCGGACAGCCCGTGGCCCTGGACGCGCGGATCGACGACGACCGAGATCGCGCTGACCGTGTCGGGCCGTACGCCACGGCGCAGGTCACTGAAGGCCCACACCAGTACCTCGTCCCAGCCGCGGGCGGGCAGTTCGCCGCGGTCCTCGGCGCGAAGGGCGAAGGGCACGCTGTGGCCGTGCGCGACGACCTCGCCCCGCTCGTCCTCGACGAACAGCACGTACTCGGGGAGTTCGCCGGAGATCCGTGCGTAGTGGGCGTTGCCCACGAGGTCCTCGGTGACGAACTCGGGCCAGCTGCTGGCCATGCCGAGAACGCGCTCCCGCATCTCGGGACGCTCGGCGAGAGTCGAAATCTTCAGCTCCATACGATCACCGTAGGCACGGCCCCGCCCCGCCGGAAAGCGCATTTCCCTCCCGCCGACGGCTCGACCCTCAGTCGGCGTGGAACCGCGGCGGCGCCGCCGTCGGATTGCCTCCGGCCGGGAGCTTCTGGCCGGGGCAGCCCGAGAGGACCTTCTCCATCGCGGACTTCTCGGCGGCCGTGACCCACAGGTCGTACTTCTTCTTCACGGCGACCTGGGCGGCCACATACGTGCACCGGTACGCCTTGTTCGGCGGGAGCCAGGTCGCCGTGTCACCGTCCCCCTTGGAACGGTTGGTGCTCGCGTCGACGGCCAGGAGGTTGAGGGGGTCGTTGGCAAGAGCTATCCGCTTGCTGGGGTCCCAGTACTTGGCCCCCTTCTGCCAGGCGTCGGAGAGCGCGACCATGTGGTCGATGTCCACCTGGCTGCGACCCCGCCGGTAGGTCACCTCCTTGCCCGAGTACGGGTCCGACTCGAGCACGCCGTAGGAGACCTTGCAGTCCCCACGGGTGAACTTCACGTCCTCCAGGTCACGTTTGAGTATGTCGTCGCGGGTGTCGCACTCGTTCGAGTCGGTGTCCGCCCACGCGGTGCCGAACTTCTCCCGCTCGTAACCCGTCTTGGGGGCGCGCCCCTTCACGGTGAGCGACTCGGCAGCGCTCAGGGCCGCACCCGAACCGCCCGCGCCCCCGGCTTCCTCGGGCCCGCCGGATCCTGTGGTCGTCTCCGCCTTGCACCCGGCCACGGCGAACACCAGCACGACGGCGGCCGTAGCCCCGCCCCTCAGACGCATCACGTGCGCCCCTCCCCTTGAAACCGGTCCGCCCCCGCAGGAAGCGCCTTCCCTCGAACGACGCCACGCACACCGTAGCCAGCGGGCGCACCGCGGCATTCAGGAGGCCCAGGGCGTCAACGGCCGAACGGGCAACACAGCCCCGCGGGCGGCGTCGCGTGCCCGAGGGGTCACGCCGGTGGACCGGCCGGCCACGGCAGCACCGTGAGCTCCGGCCATTCCTCCTTCCAGCGCGCGGTCTTGGCCTCGTAGACCTCTCTCGGAGCGAGCACCGGGTTGGGCCGGACCACGAGGTTGAACACGTCGGACAGTCCGTGGGGCGCGTAGACACGCCACTGCCCGTCCGGTTCCAACCGCACGCCCAGACAGCACGTGGTCGCGGCGAAGCGGTCGATCGCGGACTCGGTGGAGTCGTGCGGCGGGCAGGGCACTTTGAACTTCCGCTCGTACCACAGGTGCACCCGGGCCTCGTTGCGGATCTCCACCTCGGCCGGCAGGCCGTCGAACACCTCCTGGCCTGCCTTGATCACGGCGTCCTCGGCCTGCCAGGAGAGGTCGGTGTCGTCGAAGTAGAAGACGTCGTAGTCCCTGATGCCGCGGGCCGGGGGTCGGTCGGTGACCACGTTCCACACGGTCTGGAACAGGCAGCCCGCCGTCACGTACCAGCCCGGCAGGTCAAGCGTCGCCGTCCTGGCCATCACCTCGGTCAGGATCTCGTTACGGCCGAGCGTGGAACGGAACGCGTCCAGTTGTTCCGCGAGGGGGAGTCGTCCGAGCATCCGTCCTGCCTATCACGGTCAGACCTTGCCGATGCCGAGGGTCGTCTCCGATGGAAGAAGCCCGGAGGACAGCACCGCGACCCAGAAGTCACCGAGCAGGTCCGCGAGCCGGGACGTGTCGGCCTCCCCGAGCAACTGCCATGGTGCGGCGGCGAGTTGGTCGGTCCGGTGTTCCACGCGGTGACGCAGGTCGCGGCCGGTGTCAGTGGCCTCGCCGTTCTCGTCGAGCAGACCGCGAACCGTCAGACGCTCGCGCGCGGACCCCCATTCCCTCGCGCTCCAGCCTCGGCTCTCGAAGCGCTCCACCGACGCGGCGCCGATCGCGGCGAAGGAGACCAGCGACTCGACCGGGTCGAGGCCGGCCACGAGCAGGGCCGCTATGTGGCCGTCGCCGCGGTGCTCGCGCAGGATCGTCGCCGCCTGCCACAGCTGGAGGTGAGGGGCCTCGGGCCACTCCAACGCGGCGTTGGACGCGGCGAGCGGACGGCCCGCGGTGTTCACCGCCTCGGCCGCGCGCCGGGCGAGGGCGGCGGCCTCCACCAGCTCGGGGCTGTCGACGCGGTCAGCGAAGATCGCACGGTAGGCCCGGTCGATCCCCCGCAGCCTCGCCGCCAGGATCGCACCGGGCTCGGCGGTCGCCCACGCGGAGTCGATGTGTTCGGCGACCATGCGGGGGCTGAAGCTGTAGAAGGCGGACGCCACCCGCTCGGCACCCACCGGCCCCAACGGCGCGGCACGCAGGGGGAAGTAGCTCGGCCAGCGCTCTTTCGTGTCGTATCCGAGCGCTGCAGCCTCCTCGAAGACCTCCGGCGCGTAGTAGAGCACCGCGTGCAGGGGCTCCAGCAGGTGGCAGAGCTGGCGCACACGGGCCGGCTCCACAGCGTGCACCACACCGCCGGTCTCCACCTCGGTCCTGCCGTCGTGCTTCGACATGACATGCCTCCGCGTCGTCGGTGAAGTCCCTCGAACCCACTCGGAACTTGACACTGACTAGATCGCCTGGGCAGCCTGAACTTGTCAATGCCTAGATCGGGCGTACGCTCAGTCCATGGCATCCGCGGAAACCGACAAGCCGAACCGCTCCGACAAGCAGGACCGCCGCTACCACCACGGCGACCTCCGCCACGCGATCCTCACCGCCGCCCTCGGCGTCATCACCGCCGACGGCCCCGCCGGGCTGAGTATGCGCGACCTGGCCCGCCGCGCCGGTGTCTCGCACGCGGCCCCGGCCCACCACTTCAGGGACCGCACCGGGCTCCTGACGGCGATCGCCGCCGAAGGCTTCGCGCTGCTCGCGGCCGCCCTCAACGACGCCTCGGACCTCAAGGACGCGGGCGTGCGCTACGTACGCTTCGCCCGCGAACACCCGGCCCACTTCCAGGTGATGTTCGCGCCCGGACTGCTGCGCGCCGACGACCTCGAACTCACCACGGCCCGCGCCCTGGCCACCGACGCCCTGCGCACCTCGGTCTCAGCCGTACACGCCGAGGACTTCGGCGTCGACAGCCGCCTCGCGGGAGTCGCCGCCTGGTCCCTCGCCCACGGCTTCGCCACGCTGCTCCTCGGCCACAACCTGGACGGCCCGGTCGGCGACCGTGACCCCGAGGAGGTGTTCCGTACCCTCGCGGCCACATTGTTCCGTACGCCCTGAGCTCACCCCGGTGGCCCGACCGCGGCTCACACCGTCGAGGCCACCCGGTCACGGTCCCCCCGCCGTCAAGACCCCAGAATCGACGTGAGGAACTCCCCCACCCACCCCAGCAACTCCCGCCCGACCAGCGGCTTTCCGCCGACCTTCGCGGTCTTCGGGCGCGGTACCAGCACCTGGTGCGCGGCCGGCTTGATGACGGTGCCCGGGTAGAGCCGCTTGAGCCGCAGTTCCTGGGACTCCCGCAACTCCACCGGCGCGAAGCGGATGTTGGTGCCCTGGAGGACGATCTCGCCGACGCCACACGCGCGTGCCAGCATCCGAAGGCCCGCCACCAGCAGCAGGTTCTCCACCGGCTCGGGCAACTTGCCGTAGCGGTCGACGAGTTCCTCGCGTACGGCCTTGACGTCCTCCTCGGTGTTCACCGAGGCGATCGCGCGGTAGGCCTGCAGGCGCAGCCGCTCGCCCGGCGCGTAGTCGTGCGGGACGTGCGCGTCGACCGGGAGCTCGATCTTGACCTCCAGCGGCGGCTCCTCCTCCACACCGCCCTCCAGCGAGGCCCGGTAGTCCGCGACGGCCTCGCCGACCATGCGGACGTACAGGTCGAAGCCGACGCCCGCGATGTGCCCGGACTGCTCGCCGCCGAGGAGGTTGCCCGCGCCGCGGATCTCGAGGTCCTTCATCGCGACGTACATGCCCGCGCCCATCTCGGTGTGCTGGGCGATCGTCGCGAGGCGTTCGTGTGCCGTCTCCGTCAGCGGCTTCTCCGGCGGGTACAGGAAGTAGGCGTAACCGCGCTCGCGGCCACGCCCGACCCGGCCGCGCAGCTGGTGCAGCTGGGACAGGCCGAAGTTGTCGCCGCGCTCCACGATCAGTGTGTTCGCGTTGGAGATGTCGATGCCCGACTCGACGATCGTGGTCGACACCAGCACGTCGAACTTCTTCTCCCAGAAGTCGACGACGACCTGCTCCAGTGCCTGCTCCGACATCTGGCCGTGCGCGGTCGCGATGCGTGCCTCGGGGACGATCTCGCGCAGCCGCGCGGCCGCCCGGTCGATCGACTCGACCCGGTTGTGGATGTAGAAGACCTGGCCCTCGCGCAGCAGTTCACGGCGGATGGCCGCGCCGATCTGCTTCTCCTCGTACGGCCCGACGAAGGTGAGCACCGGGTGGCGCTCCTCCGGGGGCGTGGTGATCGTCGACATCTCGCGGATGCCGGTGACCGCCATCTCCAACGTCCTGGGGATCGGGGTGGCGGACATGGTCAGCACGTCGACGTTGGCGCGGAGCTTCTTCAGCTGCTCCTTGTGCTCGACGCCGAAGCGCTGCTCCTCGTCGACGATGACCAGGCCGAGGTCCTTGAACTTGGTCTCCGAGGAGAACAGCCGGTGGGTGCCGATGACGACGTCCACCGAGCCCTCGCGCAGCCCCTCCAGGGTGGCCTTCGCCTCGGTGTCGGTCTGGAAGCGGCTGAGCGCCTTCACGACCACGGGGAACTGCGAGTACCGCTCGCTGAACGTCCCGAAGTGCTGCTGCACCAGCAGCGTGGTCGGCACCAGCACCGCGACCTGCTTGCCGTCCTGGACGGCCTTGAAGGCGGCCCGGACCGCGATCTCCGTCTTGCCGTAGCCGACGTCGCCGCAGACCAGGCGGTCCATGGGGACCGACTTCTCCATGTCCTCCTTGACCTCGGCGATGGTGGTGAGCTGGTCGGGCGTCTCCGCGTACGGGAAGGCGTCCTCCAGCTCGCGCTGCCACGGGGTGTCCGGGCCGAAGGTGTACCCGGGGGCCGCCATGCGCGCGCTGTACAGCTTGATCAGGTCGGCGGCGATCTCCTTGACGGCCTTCTTCGCGCGTGCCTTGGTCTTGGTCCAGTCGGCGCCGCCGAGCCGGTGCAGCGTGGGGGACTCGCCGCCGACGTACTTGGTGATCTGCTCCAGCTGGTCGGTGGGGATGTAGAGCCGGTCGCCGGGCTGGCCGCGCTTGGCGGGGGCGTACTCGACGACGAGGTACTCGCGTGTGGCGCCCTGCACGGTCCGCTGGACCATCTCGATGTAGCGGCCGACGCCGTGCTGTTCGTGGACGATGTAGTCGCCCGCTTCCAGGGTGAGCGGGTCGATCGTCTTGCGGCGCCGGGCGGGCATCCGGGCGCCGTCCTTGCCGGCCGCCTTCTGCCCGGTCAGGTCGGTCTCCGTCAGGACGGCGAGTCTGAGCGCCGGGTCGACGAAGCCGTACTCGATGGAACCGCACGCCACGTGGACGACGGACGGGCTCAGGGATGCGAGCTCCGCGTCGAGGCGGGCCGCGATGCCCTCGCCGCCCAGCACCTCGACGGTACGGGCCGCGGGGCCGTGCGCCTCGGTCACGAAGACCGCGCGCCAGCCGTCGGCGAGCCAGCCCTTGGTGTCGGCGAGCGCCTTGGCGGTGTCGCCGCGGTAGGTCTCGGGCGCGTGCATGCCGAGCTTGAGGGTGTCCGCCTCCAGTTCGAGGTCCGCGGCGAACGGCGACACCGACCACCACATCATGTCCAGCTCGCGCGCGCGGTCGCGGACGTCGGCGATGGACCACAGGGAGGCCGCGCCGACGTCGATGGGTGCCTCGCCGCCGCCCGCGGTGGCCGCCCAGGATGCCTGGAGGAACTCCTGCGAGGTGGCCACGAGGTCGGACGCACGCGTGCGGACCCGCTCCGGATCGCAGACGACGGCCATGGAGCCCTTGGGCAGGACGTCGATCAGCAGCTCCATGTCGTCGACGAGGACCGGAGCCAGGGACTCCATGCCCTCCACGGCGATCCCCTCTGCGATCCTGCCGAGCAGGTCGCCGAGCTCCGGGTGCTCCTCGGCGAGGGCACGCGCACGTGCGCGTACGTCGTCCGTCAGGAGCAGTTCGCGGCAGGGCGGGGCCCACAGGCCGTGATCGGCGACCTCCAGGGAGCGCTGGTCGGCGACCTTGAAGTAGCGGATCTCCTCGACGTCGTCGCCCCAGAACTCCACGCGCAGGGGGTGTTCCTCGGTGGGCGGGAAGACGTCGAGGATGCCGCCTCGTACGGCGAACTCGCCCCGCTTCTCGACGAGCTCCACGCGCGCGTACGCGGCGGCGGCGAGGGCCTCCACGATCGCGTTCAGGTCGGCGGTCTGGCCGGTGCGCAGGGCCACCGGTTCCAGGTCGCCGAGGCCCTTGACCTGCGGCTGGAGCACGGAGCGTACGGGCGCGACGACCACGGAGACCGGGCCGGTCTCGGGGTCGTCGGGGCGGGGGTGGGACAGGCGCCGCAGGACGGCCAGACGGCGGCCGACGGTGTCGGAGCGGGGGCTGAGGCGCTCGTGCGGGAGGGTCTCCCAGGACGGGTACTCCACGACCCCTTCCGAGGGGAGCAGGGAGCGCAGGGCGGCGGCCAGGTCCTCCGCCTCGCGGCCCGTCGCCGTCACCGCGAGCACCGGCCGGCCGGCCTCACGCGCGAGTGCGGCGATCGCGAAGGGGCGGGCCGCCGGGGGGCCGACCAGGTCGACGTGCATGCGGTTGCCGTCCTGGGCCGCCGTGATCGCTTCCGCGAGGGCGGGATCCTTGACGACGGCGTCGAGCAGACCGTGCAGGCTCATTCGGGGCGGCTTTCGTCCGGGGGTTTTCGGGGGGTGGGCAACGCGAAGGGCCCGACACAACAAGGGCCGGGGGGTCTCCAGCCTACGACGGCGTCGGCCCCGCCGTCGGAGCCTGTGGACAACCCTGCCCCGCCCGCGAGTGCCCTGTGGACAACTCCGTCTCACCCCCGGGTGCCCGGTGGACGGCGAAGAACCCGCGAGCTGCTCCCCGGGGACCGCAAAGAACCCGGCGCCGAGAAGTCCCCCGTGACTTCTCGGCGCCGGGCGTTCCCCCGTGTTCCCCCGTCCCCAGGGGTGGCTACTCGGTCGCGATGGCGTTCAGGACGTTCATCCGGCCCGCCCGGAACGCCGGGACGAGGGCGGCGAACAGGCCCACGAAGGCCGAGCCGACGAAGACCCCGATGATCGTCGGCCAGGGGATGTCCAGGACCTTCAGGCCCTCCAGGGCGAGGAGCTTCTGGGCGGTGGCGCCCCAGCCCATGCCCAGACCCAGCCCCAGCAGTGCACCGAAGAGGGCGATCACCACCGACTCCATGCGGATCATCCGCCGCAGCTGGCGCCGCGAGAGGCCGATCGCCCGCATGAGGCCGATCTCCCGGGTCCGCTCGACCACCGAGAGCGCCAGGGTGTTCACCACACCCAGGATGGCGACGATGATCGCGAGGGCCAGCAGGCCGTAGATCATGTTCAGGAGCTGGCCGATCTGGTCCTTGAACGCTTCCTTGTAGTCGGTCTGGTCGCGCACGGTGTACTGCGGGTACTCGTGCAGCGCCGACTTCAGGGACTTGTACGCGGCGTCCTGCTGCCCGTCCTTGGCGTTGGCGAAGACCAACTGGTCGAGCGGCATCTTGTCGGCCGGCACGTACTTGGCGAGCGTGGCGATCGAGATGTACTTCGAGCCGGCGTCGATGACGACGTCGCTGCTGGTGATCGCCCGGACCGTCAGCTCGGCGGTCGCGCCGCCCTTGAAGGCGACCTTGATCTTCGAGCCCAGGTGGATGCCGTGCGCCTTGGCGAACTTCTCGTGCACGGACATCGAGTCGGGCCTGTAGGCGTCGGCGAGGTCGCCCGCCACCGTCTTGGTCTGCAGGTCGGTCGCGTACGTCGGGTCGGCCGCCGTGATGTCGGTGTCCTTGAGCGTCTTGCCGTCGGGGGTCGTGTAGTCGGCCTCCGTGGTCCTGTACTCGGTGACGTGCGCCAGGCCCGGGGTGTCCTTCACGGCCTTGACCGCGGCCGGGGTGACCAGCTGTCCGCTGTCGGACTGGATGATGAAGTCGGTGCCGACCGTCTTGTCGAGCTCGTCCGTCGCCGAGGCGACCATGGACGAGCCGACGACCGCCAGACAGGCGACCAGCGCGAGGCCGATCATCAGGGCGGCGCCCGTGGCACCGGTACGGCGCGGGTTGCGCAGGGCGTTGCGCTCGGCCAGGCGGCCGATCGGGCCGAACATCCTGAGGACGATCGTGCCCAGGACGCGCACCACGACACCCGCGAGGAGCGGTCCGATGACGACGAAGCCGATCAGGGAGAACACCACGCCGAGGCCCAGCCAGGCGGAGCCCTCCTTGGCCTTGTCGGCGGTGGCGGCCAGGTAGAGCAGGCCTGCACCGGCGCCGGTCAGCACCGTGCCCAGCAGGGCCCGCACGCGGCCCGCCTTGGCGTCGGCCGGGGCGCCCGCGTCGCGCAGCGCTGCCATGGGCGAGACCTTGCCCGCGCGGCGGGCCGGCAGCCAGGCGGCGAGGACGGTGACGACCACGCCGAGCAGCAGGCCGACCACCGGGGTCGTCCAGGCGATGGTCAGGTCACTGGTCGACAGGTGGATGCCCAGGGAGCCCATGAGCTTCATCAGCCCGACCGCGAGGCCGACGCCCGCACCGACCCCGAGCACCGATCCGAACACGCCCAGCAGGAGCGCCTCGACCAGCACGGACCGGTTGACCTGTCCGCGGGAGGAGCCGACGGCCCGCATCAGTCCGATCTCCCTCGTCCGCTGCGCGACCAGCATCGAGAAGGTGTTGATGATCAGGAAGATGCCGACGAGGAAGGCGATCCCGGCGAAGCCGAGCATCGCGTACTTCATGACGTTCATGAAGCCCTCGACGTCCTTCTGGTTGGCGTCGGCGGTCTCCTTGGCCGTCTGCACCTTGTAGGTGCCGCCGAGTTCGGCGGCGACGTTCTTCTTGAGCTGTGCGTCGGTGACCCCGGACGCGGCCGTGACGTTGACGTTCGTGAAGACGTTCGACTCGCCGACGAGCGTCTTCTGGGCGGTCTCGGTGTCCAGGTAGAAGATCGCCGCACCGGGGTTGGTGACCTCGAACTCGGCGACGCCGGAGATCTTCGCGGTGTGCGTGCCGACCGCGCTGATCACACCGATCTCGTCACCGAGCTTCAGGTGGTGCTTGTCGACGGTGTCCTTGTCGACCATGACCTGGCCGGAGTTCTTCGGCGCCGTACCCGAGGTGATCTCCATGGTGCGGGCGTCGTTGCGGTTCCAGTTGCCGACGATGGTCGGGCCGCCGCCGGACGGCGAGAGGCTGTCCTTGTCGGCGTCCACGACGGTCACCGAGGTCGAGAAGACGGTCCCCTCCGCCGTCTGCACGCCCTGCGCCTGGCGCACCTTGCCGAGCACGGAGGCCGGCATGACCGGCGGCTTGCCGTTGTCCGAGGTGGTCTCGCCGCTGTCGGAGGCGCCCTTGGCGCTCACCGTCACGTCCGAGGACGTGGCCGCGAAGAGCTTGTCGAAGGTGGTGTTCATGGTGTCGGTGAACACCAGCGTCCCGCAGACGAAGGCGACCGACAGCAGGACCGCCACGGCCGACAGGGCCATGCGTCCCTTGTGCGCGAAGAAGTTGCGCATGGAGGTCTTCATGACGGTCATGACGTGCGCCCCCGGGCGTCGAAGTCCTTCATGCGGTCCAGGACTGCCTCCGCGGTCGGCTTGTGCATCTCGTCGACGATCCGGCCGTCGGCGAGGTACAGCACACGGTCCGCATACGAGGCGGCCACCGGGTCGTGCGTGACCATCACGATGGTCTGCCCGAGCTCGTCGACGGAACGGCGCAGGAAGCCCAGTACCTCGGCACCCGCGCGCGAGTCGAGGTTTCCGGTCGGCTCGTCACCGAAGATGATCTCGGGACGCGCGGCCAGGGCGCGGGCCACGGCGACCCGCTGCTGCTGTCCGCCGGAGAGCTGGGTGGGCCGGTGCTTGAGCCGGTCCGAGAGCCCCACGGTGTCGACGACCCGCGCGAGCCACTGCTTGTCCGGCTTGCGCCCGGCGATGTCCATGGGCAGCGTGATGTTCTCGAGCGCGTTGAGCGTCGGAAGCAGGTTGAAGGCCTGGAAGATGAACCCCACCCGGTCCCGGCGCAGTTGGGTGAGCTTCTTGTCCTTCAGACCGGTGATCTCGGTGTCGTCGAGGTGGATCTGACCGCTCGTCACGGTGTCGAGTCCGGCGAGGCAGTGCATGAGGGTGGACTTGCCGGACCCCGAGGGGCCCATGATCGCGGTGAACTGTCCGCGAGCGATGTCCACGTCCACATGGTCCAGGGCGACGACCCGGGTCTCCCCGGACCCGTACGCCTTGACGACCTGCCGCGCCCGCGCGGCAACGGCCGTACGCCCTCCAGTGCCCCCGTGCCTGGTGATGGTTACAGCCGATGTCACGGTAAGTCTCCTATATCGGTCAGCCAATGAGCCGCCGGGGCCGCCCGGCGTTCGGTAAGTACTGGTGCCTGCTTGGGTACGGCGTTCAGTCTGGTGCCGCGAGGCGGTGCGGCGCCCTGGTGCTCAGCACCCTCTTCTACGGGGGAAAACCCCACCCCCCGTCGATCCGGTCGCCCCTCCCCCACCGCTCCCCAGCGGCGTAAAGCCAGGTTAAGGACGGACCATGGCCCTTCTCCTCCTCCGGCGGTACGAACCCTCCCCCAGCCCTAGTACGGAGGTACCCCTAGGGGCAGTCCACCGCTGGGTGGAGGCGATCCAGGGGACGGCTCCACCCTCCTGCCCACCGAGACTGCACCCTGCCGCCACGTGAGGGGCAAGTGGGAGAGTGGTCGCCGGCAGATAGATGCAGGGGGAAGGAATCCGCGTGGGCGACACGAAGCCGGCGATACGGGAGCTCGCGCGGCACGTCTCCACGAACCGGCGCGGGGCCGTCGTGGCCGCCCTGATGCTCGCGATGGCGCTCGCGGCCCTGGACGCCACCATCGTCTCCACGGCGGTCCCGCAGATCGTCGGCGACCTGGGCGGCTTCTCGGTCTTCTCCTGGCTGTTCTCCGGCTATCTGCTGGCTGTGACGGTGACGCTGCCGGTGTACGGCAAGCTGTCCGACACCTTCGGGCGCAAGCCGGTGCTGATCGCGGGCTCGGCGCTGTTCCTGCTTGGCTCGCTGCTGTGCGCGGTGGCGTGGAACATGGGGGCGCTGATCGCGTTCCGGATCGTGCAGGGGCTCGGTGGCGGGGCCCTGCAGGGCACGGTCCAGACGCTCGCCGCCGATCTGTACCCGCTGGAGCAGCGCCCGAAGATCCAGGCCAAGCTGTCCACGGTGTGGGCGGTGGCGGCGGTCGCGGGGCCGGGGATCGGCGGAGTGCTCGCGGCGTACGCGGACTGGCGGTGGATCTTCCTGGTCAACCTGCCGATCGGCGCGGTCGCGCTGTGGCTGGTCGCCCGTCACCTGCACGAGCCGCAGCGCTCCTCCCGCGGAACGAGGGCCACGCGTACGCGTGTCGACTGGGCAGGCGCGCTCGCGGTGTTCGCGTGCGGGGGCGTGCTGCTGACGGCGCTCGTGCAGGGCGGGGTGGCCTGGCCGTGGCTGTCGTGGCCGTCACTGGGCCTGTTCGGCACGGGACTCGCCCTGGTGGCCGCCGTGGTCCTGATCGAACGCCGGGGGCCGAGCCGATCATCCCCGGGTGGGTCTGGCGCCGCCGCACGATCGCCGCGGTGAACCTGGCACTGGGCGCCCTGGGACTCCTCATGGTGGCCCCCACGGTCTTCCTGCCGACCTACGCCCAGTCGGTGCTCGGCCTCGCCCCGGTCGCCGCCGGATTCGTGCTGTCCGTATGGACGTTGAGCTGGCCGGTGTCGGCGGCCCTGAGCCAGCACGTCTACCGGCGCATCGGCTTCCGCAACACGGCGATGCTGGGCATCGGTACGGCGGCCCTGATCCTGTTCGCCTTCCCCTTCCTCCCGTACCCGGGCGCGGCCTGGCAGCCGACCCTGCTGATGCTGCTCCTGGGCGGTGCGCTGGGCCTGTTCCAACTCCCCCTGATCGTCGGGGTCCAGTCGACGGTCGGCTGGGCGGAACGCGGCACGACGACGGCCTCCGTCCTCTTCTGCCGCCAGACCGGCCAGACGGTGGGCGCGGTGGTCTTCGGACGCGGTCGCGAACGGCGTCCTGGCGAGTCGCCTGGGCGGCGCGAGCGACCTCGACTCCGTCACGCGCGCGTTGGACGCCGGTACGGCCCCGGAGGCCACCCACGCGGCCATCGCGGACGCGGTGCACGCGGTGTACGTGGGCGCGGGATGTGCGGCGGCCCTGGCGTTCGCGGTGCTGCTGGTGCTGGCGCCGCGGCGGTTCCCGGTGCTCGAGGAGCACCCGGCGTAAGGGACCGAGCACGCTGCGGTGAGATCAAAAGTCTGAGTTAACGGGGGTAACACCGCAGGTCAGAGAAGTAAGCGCATACCGACCGATCAGTTTGTCGAAGGGGCTGTGCAACTCCGGACCGCCGAGTAACGTGCGGGGCTCCGCTCCCCCGTCCACCCCCCAACTCCCTGCGGTCCGCCGCGTCGGACCCGAGCCTCGCAAGGAGCACCGGGTGTCTTACGACCCGTCACAGCCGTACCCCACCTATCCCTGGCAGCCCCCCGCCCCGCCGCCCGAACCGGCCCGGCACCGCCCCAGCCACCGCGATCCGCTCGGCCACCACAGCGACCTGCGGATCCTGCGCAGCGCCTACCGCTGGCAGCGGCGCACCGCCACGCTCACCGCGCTCGGCTACTTCACGCTCTTCCTGGTGCTGTCCGCGTACGCGCCGTCCTTCATGGCGAGCAGCGTCACCGACGGACTGCCCACAGGACTGCTCCTCGCCCTGCTCCAACTGCCCGTCACCTGGCTGGCGATCGCCGTGTACGAGCACACCGCGCGCCGCTACGTCGACCCGCTCGCGGACCGCATCCGCAAGCAGTCCGAGGTGGACGCCCGGCGAGGGGCGGCGGCGCGATGACCGGCTTCAGCGACTCCGCGCAGGCGATGAGCCTGGTGGCGTTCTCCGCCGTTGCCACCATCACCCTCCTGTTGTGCGTGATGACCGGCCCGGACGGCGACGACCTCGACGAGTTCTACACCGGCTACAGCTCCCTGTCCGCCCTGCGCAACGGCCTCGCCATCGCGGGCGACTACATCTCCGCCGCGACCGTCCTCGGTACGGGCGGCGTGATCGCCCTGTGCGGCTACGACGGCATCGTCCTCGCGCTGAGCACGGTCCTGTCGCTGATGCTGCTGATGTTCCTGCTGGCCGAACCCCTGCGCAACGCGGGCCGGTTCACGATGGGCGACGCGCTCGCGCGCCGGATGCCGGGACGTGCGGTACGTGTCGCCGCGTGCGTGGTCACCCTCGCCGCGCTGCTGCCGCTGATGCTGGTGCAGCTCGCCGGTGCCGGCCAACTGCTGGCGTTCATCCTCGGGTTCTCCGGCGACTCGCTGAAGACGGGCTTCATCATCGGCCTCGGCATTCTGATGATCAGCTACGCGGCCATCGGCGGCATGAAGGGCACCGCCCTCATCCAGATCCTGAAGATCATCATGCTCCTCGGCTCGGGCGCCGTGATCGCCGTACTCGTCATGCACCGGTTCGACTGGAACCCCGCGGCGCTGTTCGACACGGCGGCCCGGCAGAGCGGGGTGGGGCCGGACTACCTGCGCTCGGGGCTGGAGTTCGCGGGTGGGCCGTACCCGCGCCTCGACATGATCATCTCGCAGCTCGCGGTCGTCATCGGCGGGGCGTGCCTGCCGCACGTCACCATGCGCATGTACACCGCGTCCAGCGCCCGTCAGGTGCGCCGTTCGATGTCGTGGGCGGTGTCGTCGGTGGCCGTGTTCGTCCTGGTCATCACGGTCGTCGGGGTCGGGGCGACGGCGATGATCGGACGTACGGTGATCGCGGAGGCGGATCCGCAGGGCAACACGGCGTATCTGCTGGGCTCCCGGGCGGTGTTCGGGCCCGAGGTGTCGACCGGAGAGACGTTTCTCTTCACGACGGTCACCACGGCGCTCTTCCTCACCCTGCTCGCGTCCGTCGCCGGCATGATCCTCGCCTGTGCCAACTCCCTCGCGCACGACGTGTTCGCGGCGCGGCCACGGTCGATGCCGGCGCACCGCGAGATTCTGCTGGCCCGGGTGTCCGCGCTGGCGGTCGGCGTCCCCACGATCTTCCTGGCGACGCTCATCCAGCACCGCAGTCTGCAGCCGCTGGTGATCCTGTCCTTCTGCGTCGGGGCGTCCGCGCTGGCGCCGGCGCTCGTGTACAGCCTGTTCTGGCGGCGCTACACGCGAACGGGGCTGCTGTGCACGCTGATCGGCGGCACGGTGACGGTGCTCCTGCTGATGCCCGGCACGAATCTCGTCTCCGGGTCACCTGTGTCCGCGTTCCCCGAGGCCGACTTCAACTGGCTGCCGTTCACGACGACGGGGCTGGTGTCGATTCCGGCGGGGTTCTTGTTCGGGTGGCTGGGGACGGTCGCCTCGGGGCGGCGGAAGGCGGAGGAGCAGCGGCGGCAGTACGAGGCGGTGGAGGGGTGGATCTTGGCGGGGGCTGTGCGGAGGGGGTGAGTTGGGGGGGCGTTGAGTGTCGGGTGCGGGTCGGTGGGGGCTGGTCGCGCAGTTCCCCGCGCCCCTGGGTGGGTGCGGGTGAACGGTGTCGGGTCTGCGCCGCCGACCCTGGATGGGGGCGGGTGGCCGGCGTCGGGGCTGCGCTGTCGGCCCCGGGTGGGGGCGGATGGCCGGCGTCGGGTCTGCGCCGTCGGCCTGACTGGCTCGGTGCCGCGGACAGTTGTTCCCGGCCCGGCTGTCACTCCGTTGCCGCTCTTCCCGTGAGGGCCGTCAGGCTGCTGCGTACGTGGTCCATCTGTGCCTGCATCTCGTCCCAGCGCTCCGCGTGCTTCCGCAGTACCCGTTCCGTCTCGCCGGCGATCCGCTCCTCCTGGGCCCGCGCCTCCGCGAGGATCTCCGCCGCACGCGCGCGTGCGTCCTCCTCGCACCGGCCCAGCGATGCCTCCGCCTCCGCGAACTCCCGCCGCGCGTCCGACAGCGCCGCCTCCGCCCGCGCCACCCGTTCGGAGTCCCGCGCGTCCGCCTCGGCCACCCGCTTCTCCTCGGCTCGCTCCACCTCGGCCCACCGCTCCGCCTGCTCCTTGGCCTGCTCGGCGAGCATCGCGATGGTGCGCTGGCGTACGTCGCGCAACGCGGCGAGCGCCTCTCCGCGCCCCTGTTTCACCTCACGCCGGGCGGTGACACGGATCTCGTCGGCCTCGGCGCGCGCAACGAGCAGCCTCTGACGAGCGCGTTCGTCGGCCTCGGCGAGCACGGCATCGGCATGCGCCTGTGCGGCATTCAGTAGGCCGTCGGCGTGCGCCCGCGCCTCGTCCGTGAGGCGCCGCGCCTCCTGCCGCCCCCTCTCCCGAACGGCCGCGGCCTCCTCCTGCCCCAGCTCGAAGAGGCGCCGCGCCCCCTCGCCGAGGGCCTCGTACGCCTGCGGGGCCAGCGTCGCCACGACCTCCCGCATCCGCACCGCCTCGGCCTCCATCTCCCGGGCGAGCACGGTGAGCCGAGCGGCCCGTTCCCAGGCGGCGTCACGGTCCCGGGACAGGGCGGCGGCGTACGCGTCGACCTGTTCGGGGCGGTAGCCGCGCCCCCGTACGGCCACGAACCCCGGGGGCGACACCGGTGCGCTGCTCATCCTGGAACCCCTCTCCACCGACCACGCAAACGGACGCGAAATGATGATTTCGCGCACATCTTGATGTATCGGACGGAAATGTTCATAACGCGACACTCCGCAGAAAGACCCCGGGGCACGAGGTCGACACGAGGTCGACACGGGGGGGCGTCGCGTCATCGGATGCGCGCGCAAAAGGGCCGGACCCGGTCGCACGACCGGGTCCGGCCCTCCACGCGCGCGTGGCTCAGCGGCGGCGGGGCGTCACAGCAGCCCGTCCCACATCTGTTCGAGCAGCACCGACCACCAGCTCTCCGGTGAACCCAGCGCCGCCGGATCGAGCGAGGCCAACTGGGCCTGGAAGTCGACGGTCCAGCGGCCCGCCTGCTCCTGGTTCAGGCCGAAGCGAAGCCGCCACATCCGGCCGAGCAGTGCCAGACAGCGCTGGAACTCGGGCAGGCCCGTGTTCACGAACTGCGGCGGTACGGGCGCACCGCCCGGCCCGGACTCCACGGGTACGGCGACGATGTTGGCCGTGCCGTACTGCACACAGATCGCCTTGCCGAAGTCGCTGCCCATGACGAGGTACGAGCCCGCGTCGGAGGCCGGCCGCACCCCGCGCTCGGCCGCCAGCTCGGCCAGCGTCGGCACCGGCCGCCCCGGCTGGGCCTGCGCCCAGAAGAACGGGCCCATGTCCAGCGGCAGCCCCGCCACGACCAGCGAGTGCGCGACGACCGGCGGCACGCCCTGGCGGTCCACCGCGACCTGCTCGAACCGGAAGATCCCCGGCCCGAAAGCCCCGGCCAGCTCCTGCGCCACACCCTCCGGCGGGATCGGCGGCGCGGCCTGCACGGGCGGCAACGGCGCGCGCACCGGCGCGGGACGGGCGGGGCCGTCCGCCACCTGGTGCAACTCCCCCTGGTGTACCAGCAGTTGCTGCATGCCCTGCTGACGGCTCGCGTGATCCATGCCGTACGGGGCGATGCTCGCGATCCGCGCCTGCGGCCACTGTTCGCGGATCATCCGCGCGCAGTACGCCCCCGGGAGCTCGCAGGACTCCAACTCGGTGTGGAGCTCCAGCACTTGGTCCGGGGGGACGTTCATGCCGCGCAGCTCGTGGAAGATCTGCCACTCCGGGTGCGGCGTCCCCGGCGCCGACCGCCGGATCAACTGCTGCTCCGACCCGTCCTGCGCACGGTACCGAAGGACGGCCTGGTACCCGGGCCCGACGGTGGGCTGCGACTGCTGGGGGTAGCCGTAGGCCGGCGGCGGAGCGGGGGCGGGGGGCACGGGAGCGGGGTGGCCCGGTGTGGGCTGCCCGGCTGCGGGGTGACCCGGCATCGGCCGGCCCGGCGGAGGCACCGGGCCCGGGGACGGTACGGCACCCGGAGGCGGGGGCGGCATCGCGCCGGGCGGCATCGGCTGCGGAGCACCTGGAGCGGCGCCGGGGACTCCGGGGGCAGCGGGAACGCCCGGGGCGCCAGGAGAGCCGGGGGCACCGGGAGAGCCGGGGGCCTGCGGCGGCGGAGGCACGCCGGGGCCGCCGCTCACCGGAGGTGCGGACAGCAGGGTTTCCGCGTGATGCACGGCTCCGGGTCCACCCGGGGTGCCCGGGAACCCCGAAGCACCGGGCCCTCCCGCAGCACCCGGAGCGCTCGGGAACTGTGCTGCACCGTGAGCGCCAGGAGCCTGAGGCCCGCCCGGCCCACCCGACGGCTGCGGAGCACCCGGGAACCCGTACCCACCCGGCGCACCCGGAGTGGGAGCACCAGGGGCCGACGGCGCCCCCGACCCCGAAGGCCCCTCGACACCCGGCGCCGACACGAACTGGGTGGGCACATACCCGCCCCCCGGCGCACCGGGAGGGGGCGGCGTGGGCAAGTTGCCCGGCTGTGCACCGGGCACTCCAGGGGGACCCGGCGGAGGCGGCGGGGTCGGTCCCCCGGCCTGCGCCCCCCGCGAGGGAGGTGCCAACTTGCTGGTGGCGACATCGGCGATGTCCCCGGCACTCGGCGCGGGCCCCGGAGCACCGGGAGCGCCAGGCACACCCTGCGGCTGAGGAGCCCCAGCACCCCCACCAGCCCCCTGCGGGTAGCCGTACGCAGACGACACCCCGGACGACGACCGCCCGCCCCCAGAAATCCGCGCAGTCCTGGAGTCCAAGCCCTCCGACCCCTCGGAGCCCTCAGGGTCCTCCGAGACCTCAGAGATCTCCGACCCCTCCAAGACCGCCGAAGCCTCTTCCTCCGTACCGCTACCGCCGCCACCGTCACCGCTCACCGGCGCCGAGAACACCGTCTCCGGCAACGCCACCGAGAGGTCCTCACCCCCGTTGGTGTCGGTCCCGGTCCACGGCCTGGCCCCGGCAGGCACCTCCGGCGCGGCGCCCGAACCGGCACCCGCTCCCCCGGGCCCGCCGATCCCCAACTTGTCCGCCGCGTCCTGCAACCACTCCGGCGGCGAGAGAAGGAACGACGTCTGATTCAGATCGACCCGGGACGCCGCGGACGCGACCCCCGCGTCCCCGTCGCCATCCCCGGCCTCCCGCCCGTACTCCTCCTCGTACCGGCGGATCACCTCGCCCACCGGCAGCGAGGGCCACAGCGTGGCGTCCCCGCTGTCCCGGGCGATCACCAGCCGCTGCGCGCCCCCGTCCGAACGGGGCCCGTCCGCCCGGTCCTCGGCCCACACCACGAACCCGAGGTCGAACTCCCGTACCCGCACCTCACGGTGCTGGTACGACGGCACGTCCCCGTTGATCCACTCTTCCGCGCGCTCCTGCGCCTGCGCGAACGTCACCATCGCTGAAGCTCACTCCCCCGACACGGAAGAAGACACGGGAACGGAACGGGCGAACCCGCCGTCCACCATCAGGTTCGCCACCGTCTCCAACTCCGGTGGATTACCGGCCAGTCGGGACAGGAACACGTCGAAGTCGGCGCCGCAGGGCAGCAGCAGACGTTCCACGCGCTCGGCCGGCGGCATCGAAGGGTCGACGTCGCGCGCGTCGTCGTAGGCGCAGAACCAGACCGATCCGATGCCCTCGCCCTTCACCTTCACGGCCAGCAGACCGCCCTGGACGAAGCCGACACCGAGGTAGTCCTTCGTCAGGTGGTCCCGCAGGCACTTGTTGACGTACACGAGGTCGTTGACCGCCGCCTCGTCGCGGACCGTGAAGAACGGCTGGTCGACCAGGAGCCCCAGCTCCGCGTCCAGGGCGGTGCCCACCGGGGCCGATCCGCCCGCCGCCTTCAGGAAGGAGCGGTACGCGCCCGGGAGCCGGTAGCCGAGATCCTCCTCGACGCCCTGCACCTGTGACTCCGTCACGGCGAGGGCCGACTTCGGCAGACCGAAGTGCGCCGGCCGCGTCTCCTGCAACGGCCGCGTCCCCCGCTTGTTCTGGTCGACACGTGTCGTCGCGATCCCGCCGTGATGCCGCAGCAGCGCCTTGACCTCGACGGGGACCAGCTCGAGCCGCCGCGAACCCACCACGTGATGCCACGTCCAGCCGTGCGGCGTCGCCACCGCCGGCACCGTGTCCCACAGCTCGTGACCGGTCGCGGCGAGCGCCGCGTTCGCCGAGACGTAGTCCGTCAGCCGCAACTCGTCGACCCCGAAGCCCTCCGGCGGCTCGGCGATCTCCGCGGCGGCACGCGCGTAGGGCGAGAAGTCGGGGTAGCCGTGCTCGTCCACCCGTACCCCTCTGGGGTGACGCGCGGCCCGGACCGGATCCGGAAAGTGCACGACCTGCCCGGCATAGGCCGCGTTCGGCGGCGCGGCTTGTTGCCCGAGCCGACCTGTCGTCATGGCGAAAGCCCCCTGCGGCGCTCTGGTACGACCCGCGGCGCCCCTGGGCAAAGCAGGGCCGCCACGCGCCGTATCGACTGTCTCGTCCGTCTCCACGCGTCAACCGCGCGCATCGCGGCGACCACTTGGATCGCGGTGCCGACAGCCTATGCGGTACGACGACACCGGTCACCGGGCACCGGCCAGGCCCCCTCCGCTTCCGTGACCAGCCGTCACCCCACCGTGACAGCCCGCCCGAACCCGGGCGTGTCGCACGCCCCAGCTTCCCCGCGAGCCACGCCATTTGGCAGTCTGTGACCTCCGGGGGGATGCTCGGGAGGGGATGACGATCATGAACACGACGCAGACGGGACCGGACACAGGACCGCACACGCCCACGACGACCGGCGCGAACGGCGGCCCGCACGCCGGCGCCTACGGCGATCCCCGCATCGGCTGGAGCAGCGCCGAAAGACCCCAGGCGCCCGTGCTCCGGCACCGCCGCGACGGCATACTGCCCACGGTCGCCGCCGCCCTCTCCGTGCGCGGCGCCACCCTCACCTCCACCGCCGCCCGCGGCGACCAGGCCCCACCGCTGCACCCGCTCGTCCAGGACTTCCTCGACACCCTCGGCAGCGACCGGCGCGACCGCTTCACCGGCCGCTGCGCCGAGACCATGCTCATATCCCGGCACATCGCCGCCGCCGACGCCGCCCGCAGCAAGCGCGCCGCCCGCAAGCCGATGACCAACGGCGAGGCCCGCCGCGCCCTCAAGCAGGCCAAACTCACCGCCCGCCGCATCCGCGAGGACGGCGACCCGCTGCACGGCAGCTTCGCCGCCCCCTGCCGCGCCTGCACCGCCCTGAGCGCCCACTTCGGCGTCCGCATCGTCGACCCGACGGCGAACGGCGGCTGACACCCCCCACCGGCACGACCCGTACGACCCGTACGACGGCGCCCCACGCACCCCGGCGCCCACCCATGACCTCGACGAACGCGAAGGGCAGATGCACCCCGACCGCACCGGTACCACCCGCTTCCCCGTCCCCGTCGACGCCGCTCTGCGCGCCGCCGGCTGGCAGCCCGGACGCTGGGACATAAAGCAGGCCGAGATCTGGGCCGACGCCCTGCGCGAGCACACCTCACCGGCCGGACACCGGCACGCCGTGTTCCCGGCCGCCGTCGAGGCCTGGGCCGAGTTCGGCGGACTGCACCTGACCCCCACCGGCCCCGGCCGCCAGGTCGCCCCCGCCCACCTCCACCTCGACCCCCTGCACGGCCTCCACATGGCCCGCACCCTCGCCGACCTCGGCCGCGCCCTCGACACCGAGGTCTGCCCCGTCGGCGCCGAGACCGACACCGAGGCCCTTCTCGCCATCGACACCGAGGGCCGCGTCTACGCCCTCGACCACACCGGCGACTGGTATCTCGGCCCCGACATCGACCAGGCCCTGACCGGCCTCGTCTCCGGCATCGAACCGGCCCGCCTCGTCGCGGGCTGACGCGAGGGGCCTACGCCGCCGGAATCACCGCCGACACCCGGAAACCCCCCGCCTCCGTCGGGCCCGACACGAACACCCCGCCCAGCGCGGAGACCCGCTCCTTCATCCCCACCAGACCGTTGCCCCCCGACGGCAGCCGGGCCGACGCGAGCGACGGCACCTCCGGCGGCGGTTCGTTCTCCACCTGCATCGCGATCTCCGACACCCGGTGCGCCAGCCGTACGTGCGTCTTCGCACCCGCGGCGTGCTTGTGGACGTTGGTCAACGCCTCCTGCACCACCCGGAACGCCGTCTGCTCGATCTGCGCGGCGTACGACCGCACATCACCCTCCACTGACAGATCCACGGCCATCCCCGCCGCGGCCGACTGCCCGATCAGCGTCTCCAGATCGTCCAGGCAGGGCCCGTCGGCCTCGTCCACGACCCGGGTGGCCGCCGCGGCCGCCGCCACACCCACCGCGACGAGCGGCACCGCCGCCCGCTCCTGGCGCCCGAACCCGTCCCCGCTGCGCAGCACCCCGAGCATCTCCCGCAGCTCGGTGAGCGCCTGCCGCCCCATGTCCCCCACCAGCGCGGCGTTCCTGACGGCCTTCTCGGGGTCCTTGCGGGCCACGGCCTGAAGCGCGGCCGCGTGCACCACCATCAGGCTCACCCGGTGCGCGACGACGTCGTGCATCTCGCGGGCGATACGGGTCCGCTCCTCGCCCCGCGCCCACTCGGCCCGCTCCTCGGCCCGCTCGGCGAGCAGCTGGAGCTCCCGCTCCAGGTCGTCGGCCCGCTCCCGCAGGCTCTCCATGAGCCGGCGCCGGGCCCCCACGTACAGCCCGAGCAGCAGCGGCGGCGCGGTCATCCCGATCGCGGTCGTGATCGAGGCGAAGGGGACGAACCAGTCCCCCAGGTCCAGCTCGCCGTGCGCCATGTCCTGCCGCACCCGCACGAACATCACGATCAGCATCCCGACCAGGGACATCCCTGCCAGCGAGCCGATGATCCGGCGCGGCAGCTCGGACGCGGCGAGCGTGTACAGGCCGACGATGCCCATGAGGTAGCCCATCTGGGCGGGTGTGATGGCGATGCCCACCAGCACGACGGCGATAGGCCACTTGCGCCGGACGACCAGCACCGACCCGGCCAGCACCCCGAACACGATCCCCGCGGCCATCGGGATCCCCGCGTCCTCGGCGAACCGGATCCCCTCGAACGCACACTCCACCGCGGACGCGGACGCCAGGCCCACGTCCAGCACCGCACTACGCCACCGTGCCCACCACCACGGCCCCGTCTGAGCCGCGGTGGTGTCTTCCCCCGTCGTGGTCATGCCTCCAGCCTACGTTCGGCGCCCGCAGGTTTTCCGGTGCATTTCGACGACTGGCCTACACCACCTTGAGTGACCGATCGACCACGAAACCGCCCGGTATCCCTCGAACTGCTGAATCGGTCACCGTTCGAGTGCGGAAGATCAGATTCCAGCTGGACGGTATGCGTATGGCACATCCACATGGCAAGTTCGAGGGTCTGCGCGAGCAGGCGGTGGCTCTTCGGCGCCACGGTTACAGCCTTCGACAGATCCGCGACGAACTTCAGGTCCACAACAAGGAGACGCTTCAGCGTCTCGTCGAGGGTGAACCGCCACCGGAATGGACTAAGCGGCCGCGAGCGAAGGACGATCTACGCAAGAGGGCGCGAGAACTACGGACGCTGGGCTGGACCTACAACCAGATCCGGGCGGAGCTGGGGTGCTCGAAGAGTTCGGTGTCGCTTTGGGTGCGGGATCTGCCGACCCCGGAGCCCAAGTGCACACAGGAAGAACAGCGCGCGCGCATGAACGCCGGGCTGACCCGCCTGCGCGACGCATGGGACCAAGAGCGTCAAGCGACCAAGGCAGTTGCAGAAGCGGCCGTCGGTGAGCTGTCGGACCGCTAGCTCTTCTTCGCAGGCGTGGCCCTCTACTGGGCCGAGGGCGCCAAGGACAAGCCGCACCGTCGGACCGAGGTGTTGCAGTTCATCAACAGCGACCCCAACGTGATCACACTCTTTCTGCGCTGGCTCGAGCTCCTCGGAGTGCAACGGGAGCGCCTGACCTTGCGCGTCAGCATTCACGAGACCGCAGATGTCGAGGCCGCCGAGAGGTTCTGGGCCGGCGTCGCCGGTGTCGACACGTCAGCATTCAGCAGAGCGACCCTGAAACGGCACAACCCCCGGACGGTTCGCAAGAACACCGGAGACACCTATCACGGCTGTCTCGTGATTTACGTCCGGCAGAGCGCCGATCTGTACCGTCGCATGGAGGGCACCTGGTACGGCATAGTAGGAGCCGCCACTCGGCAGCCTGACTAGATGTCCGGTTTAGCCGAACTTATTCCCCCGTGGTGTAATTGGCAGCACTGTGGCTTTTGGTGCCATCTGTCCGGGTTCGAGTCCTGGCGGGGGAGCCGCATCTTGTTCGCACCCTGTTCGGGCCCTGACAGCACTGTCAGGGCCCACTCTCATGTCCCCCGAGAAACGCCCCGGTATCCTGCGGATGTCACCCCACCCCCTCCACAGCCGAAGGGCATCCCGTGAGCGCCATTCGCCCGGCAGCCGTCGTTGTTCTCGCAGCGGGTGAGGGCACCCGTATGAAGTCGGCCACACCCAAGGTCCTGCATGAGCTGTGCGGACGGTCCCTCGTGGGTCATGTGCTCGCCGCCGCCCGTGAGTTGGACCCCGAGAACCTCGTCGTGGTCGTGGGGCACGCCCGGGAGAAGGTCACCGCCCACCTCGCCGGCACCGACGCCGACGTACGTACGGCCGTGCAGGCGCAGCAGAACGGCACCGGGCACGCCGTACGGATGGCGTTGGAGGAGCTCGGCGGCCGTGCCGAGGGGACCGTCGTCGTCGTGTGCGGGGACACCCCCCTGCTGACCGGCGAGACCCTCAACGCCCTTGCCGCCACGCACTCCGCGGACGGGAACGCGGTCACCGTGCTGAGCGCCGAGGTGCCGGACGCGACGGGGTACGGGCGGATCGTGCGGGACGAGACCACCGGTGCCGTGACCGAGATCGTCGAGCACAAGGACGCCTCCGAGACGCAGCGGGCGATCCGGGAGATCAACTCCGGAGTCTTCGCCTTCGACGGGCAGTTGCTCGCGGACGCGCTGGGCAAGGTGCGGACCGACAACTCCCAGGGCGAGGAGTACCTGACGGACGTGCTCGGCATTCTGCGCGAGGCCGGACACCGCGTCGGTGCCTGTGTCGCCGCCGATCACCGTGAGATCGCCGGGATCAACAACCGTGTGCAGCTCTCCGAGGCACGGCGGATCCTCAACGACCGGCTGCTGACCCGCGCCATGCTCTCCGGGGTCACCGTCATCGACCCGGCCACCACCTGGGTCGACGTCACCGTCACCTTCGGCCAGGACGCCGTCGTACACCCTGGCACGCAGCTGCACGGCTCGACGCATGTGGGTGAGGGCGCCGAGGTGGGCCCCAACAGCCGGCTGAAGGACACGGTCGTCGAAGCCGGCGCCCGGGTCGACACCACGGTCTCCGACAGCGCCCACATCGGCGCCGGCGCGAGTGTCGGGCCGTACGCCTATCTCCGTCCCGGCACCCGGCTGGGCGCGAAAGGCAAGATCGGGACGTACGTCGAGACGAAGAACGCCTCCATCGGGGAGGGGACGAAGGTCCCGCATCTCTCCTATGTCGGGGACGCGACGATCGGTGAGTACACGAACATCGGTGCCGCGAGCGTGTTCGTGAACTACGACGGTCAGGACAAGCACCACACGACCGTCGGGTCGCACTGCCGTACGGGTTCGGACAACATGTTTGTGGCGCCTGTCACGGTCGGGGACGGTGCGTACACCGCCGCGGGGTCGGTGATCACGAAGGATGTGCCGCCCGGTTCGCTGGCCGTGGCCCGTGGCCAGCAGCGGAATATCGAGGGTTGGGTGGCCCGCAAGCGTCCGGGGAGCGCGGCGGCGCAGGCCGCCGAGGCGGCTTCCCGGGAGGGCTCGAGCGAGGACTGACCGGAAACACGTGCGCCGAAGTCGTCGTACCGTGATAACTGCACACCCAGTTGAAACACCTCTGAGGAGACAGCTGTGACCGGGATCAAGACGACCGGCGAGAAGAAGATGATGTTCTTCTCCGGCCGCGCCCACCCCGAGCTTGCCGAGGAGGTCGCCGAGCAGCTGGGTGTCGGGGTTGTCCCGACCAAGGCCTTCGACTTCGCGAACGGCGAGATCTACGTCCGTTACCAGGAGTCGGCGCGCGGCGCGGACTGCTTCGTGATCCAGAGCCACACGGCTCCGATCAACCAGTGGATCATGGAGCAGCTGATCATGATCGACGCGCTGAAGCGTGCGTCGGCCCGCTCCATCACGGTCATCGTGCCGTTCTACGGTTACGCGCGGCAGGACAAGAAGCACCGTGGCCGTGAACCGATCTCGGCGCGGCTGATCGCGGACCTGATGAAGACGGCGGGTGCGGACCGCCTCCTCACCGTCGATCTGCACACGGACCAGATCCAGGGCTTCTTCGACGGTCCGGTGGACCACCTGTTCGCGCTTCCGCTGCTGGCGGACTACGTGGGCCGCAAGGTCGACCGGAACAAGCTGACGGTCGTGTCCCCGGACGCGGGCCGGGTGCGGGTCGCGGACCGCTGGTGCGACCGGCTGGGTGCGCCGCTGGCGATCGTGCACAAGCGGCGCGACAAGGACGTGGCGAACCAGGTGACGGTCCACGAGGTCGTGGGCGAGGTCAAGGGTCGGGTGTGTGTCCTGGTCGACGACATGATCGACACGGGTGGCACCATCTGCGCCGCCGCGGACGCGCTGTTCGCGCACGGCGCGGAGGACGTCATCGTGACGGCCACCCACGGTGTGCTGTCCGGTCCGGCCGCGGACCGGCTGAAGAACTCCCGGGTGGGCGAGTTCGTGTTCACCAACACCCTGCCGACGCCGGGTGAGCTGGGTGCGGACCTGGACAAGCTGACGGTGCTGTCGATCGCGCCGACGATCGCGAGCGCGGTGCGTGAGGTGTTCGAGGACGGGTCCGTGACCAGCCTCTTCGACGAGCAGTAAGGGTTCTGCAGAAGATCGTTTTGGTGACGGCCTCCCCCTCCGAGTAAGCTGCTGAAGTTGCTCGGCGAGGGAGGCCGTACCTGTTCGCGCAGGTGCCGGCGGTCCGTTATCGACGCGCTCTTCGTAGCAGGCCGATTGTTTGGCCGGGTGACCCCATCCCCAACTGTTCTACGAGGAGTGACCATGGCCGACGTCAAGCTCACCGCCGAGACCCGCACCGAGTTCGGCAAGGGTGCCGCCCGCCGTATCCGCCGTGACAGCAAGGTTCCCGCCGTGGTCTACGGTCACGGTGCCGAGCCGGTGCACATCACGCTGCCGGGCCACGAGCTTCAGCTCGCCCTGCGTACCCCGAACGTCCTGCTCACCCTGGACATCGAGGGCAAGAGCCAGCTGGCGATCCCGAAGGCCGTGCAGCGCGACGCCATCAAGGGCTTCCTCGAGCACGTCGACCTGCTCCTGGTGAACCGCGGCGAGAAGGTCAACGTCGAGGTCTACGTCCACACCGAGGGCGAGCTGGCGCCGGGCGCCTACCTGCTGGAGCACGTGCTCAGCACGCTGAACGTCGAGGCCGAGGCCACGCACATCCCGGAGTCGGTCACCGTCTCCATCGCGGGCCTGGAGGCCGGTGACTCCATCCTCGCCAAGGACATCCCGCTGCCCGAGGGCACCACGCTGCTGACGGACGAGGACGCGGTCGTCCTCCAGATCCTGGCCGCCCAGGCCGAGGAGGCCCCGGCGGAGGGCGAGTCCGAGGCCACCGAGGCCTGATCCTCGCCGCGATACCGGCTGTCGGCCGCCGCTCCCTTGGGGGGCGGCGGTCGGCGCGTATCACGGAGGCCGGGCAGCACGGAGACCGCGTATCAAGGAGACATGGACGTGACGACCGACGCCAACGGGCCCTGGCTCATCGTGGGACTGGGCAATCCGGGACCCGAGTACGCGGGCCATCGGCACAACGTGGGCTTCATGGTGGCCGATCTGCTGGCCGAGCGGGTCGGGGGCCGGTTCAAGCGGGCCGGGAAGGCGCAGGCGCAGGTCGTGGAGGGGCGGATCGGTCCGCCCGGCCCCGCGAACCGGCGGGTGATCCTGGCGAAGCCGATGTCCTTCATGAATGTGTCCGGCGGTCCGGTGAACGCGCTCAAGGACTTCTACAAGGTGCCGGTCGCCAACATCGTGGCGATCCACGACGAGCTGGACATCGGCTACGGCACCCTGCGGCTGAAGCTGGGCGGCGGGGACAACGGTCACAACGGGCTGAAGTCGATGACGAAGGCGTTCGGGTCGGAGTACCACCGGGTGCGGTTCGGGATCGGGCGCCCGCCGGGCCGTATGGAGGTCGCGGACTTCGTGCTGAAGGACTTCTCGTCGAGCGAGCGCAAGGAGCTCGGCTACTTCGTGGACCGCGCGGCCGACGCGGTGGAGGCTCTGGTGATCGAGGGGCTCGAGCGGGCGCAGAGCACGTACAACTCCTAGCCCGAATTGACTTGCGTAATCCCATGGCCAATGATCCCGGCCATGCCTGCCCTCGCCGCCTCCGCCCGCCGGACCTCGACCGCCGCACTGCGGTTCGGGCGGCTCGCGTCGATGGGCACCATCGCCCTGGTGATCCTGGTCGCCGGGGTGTGGGCGTCCTGGGGCAGCGCCCAGTACGTGATGCTCACCAAGGGGCGCGAGCAGGGCAGGGTCATGGTGACGCGGTGTGCCGAGGATGCCTGCACGGGCCCGTACACCCCGTTGTCCCACGGGTCGCGGGCACGGGCGCGGGCCGTCATCGAGGACACCGCGGCCGTGCGCAAGGGGCAGACCTACCCGGTCGTGGTCAAGCCCGGCACCGACGACCTCGTACGGTCCGGACCGGCCGGCGTGCTCTATTCCTGGGTGCCGATGGGCGGGGCGCTGCTGCTCGCGTCGGTGGTCGTGGCGGGCGGGCTGCGCCGGTCGCGGCTCGCGTGGGTCATGGCAGGGTCGGGAATCGCGCTGCTCACGGCGGCTTTCGTGGCTGTCTGAGGGCTTTCGCCGGCCTCTCTTTCCATGGAGAAACCGAGTGTTCCCTGTTCGTGCTTGACCAGAGGTCAGTCCGCACTGGAAGCTGAGCCGCCCCCTCCACATCTTCCCGTTCCACTCTCGAAGATGGACTACTGCCCCATGCGCACCCTCACCCGCTTCGGCGTCCTGTCCGCCGTCACCTCTGCGGCCTTCCTGGTCGCCCCGGTCGCCCACGCCACCGCTCCCGGTGACAACGGCACCGTGAAGATCCACGACGCCATCACCGGCGAAGAGCTCCGCAAGAACGAGCCGCACGTCTGCACCTTCTACCTCGACGCCTTCGGCTTCGACGCCGTCCAGGAGGTCGACTGGCACATCGAGGCCTGGGCCCCGACGGCCGAGGTCAAGGGCGACACCGTGAAGTCCGGCGAGATCACGCTGGACTCCGACGGACACGGCCGTACGGAGGACCTGTCGCTGCCCGACGGGCACTACAAGCTGTTCTGGAACTTCGAAGGGGAGAAGGGCGCCGCCAAGCACAAGGTGTTCTGGACCGACTGCGCGGAGGAGGAAGGCGGCGGCGGTACGGCCACGCCCAGCGCGTCGGCCTCCGGCACTCCGGGGTCGGGCGAGTCCGCGTCTCCCAGCGGCGAGCCGAGCTCGGATCCCAGCGCCGACCCCAGCGGATCCGCCGAGGCCGGGGCCTCCGCGTCGGCCTCTCCCTCCGCATCCGCTTCCGCGCAGGGCTCCACCGGTGACCTCGCCGAGACCGGCAACAGCGCTCCCGTCGGCCTCCTCGCGGGGGTCGCCGCCGCGCTGACGGCGGCAGGCGGTTACCTCGTGGTCAGGCGGCGCCGGGCCTGACGTAGAACCGAAAAAGCGGTGCCCCCGAGTCCCGGGGGCACCGCTTTTTCGTGTCCGGAGGTCAGCCGGTGTTGCGCAGGCCCGCGGCCACGCCGTTGACCGTGAGGAGCAGGGCGCGGGCCAGCAGCGGGTCGGCGGGCTCGCCGGCGGCGGCCGCCTCGCGCTGGCGCTTGAGCAGCGTCACCTGGAGGTAGGAGATCGGGTCCAGGTAGGCGTCGCGGATGGCGAACGTCTGCTTCAGGACCGGGGTGGCGTCGAGGAGTTCGGCCTCGCCCGTGACCTTCAGGACCTCGCGGACGGTGAGCTCGTGCTCGGCCTCGATGTCGGCGAAGACGTGCTGGAGCTCGGCGGGGACGAGGGTCTCGACGTAGTGGCGGGCGATGCGCAGGTCGGTCTTCGCGAGCGTCATCTCGACGTTGGAGATGAAGTTCCGGAAGAAGTGCCACTGCTCGTGCATCTCGTCCAGGACGGTGTCCAGGCCCGCCTCGCGCAACGCCTTCAGACCGGAACCGACGCCGAACCAGCCGGGCACGATCTGCCGGGACTGGGTCCAGCCGAACACCCACGGGATGGCCCGCAGTCCGTCGAGGGAGACGCCCGAGCCGGGGCGGCGGGAGGGCCGTGAGCCGAGGTGCAGGTCGGCGAGCTGGTCCACCGGCGTCGACGCGAGGAAGTACGTCGGCAGGTCCGGGTCCTCGACGAGCCTGCGGTACGCGGCGTGCGCGGCGTCCGACACGACGTCCATGGCCGCGTCCCAGCGGGCCAGGGCCTCGTCGGACTGGCGGGGCGCGGTGTGCAGGGCGGACGCCTGGAGGGTGGCGGCGACCGTGAGTTCCAGGTTCTCCCGGGCCAGGGACGGCACGAGGTACTTGTCCGAGATGACCTCGCCCTGCTCGGTCACCTTGATCTCGCCCTCCAGGGTGCCCCAGGGCTGGGCGAGGATGGCGTCGTGGGAGGGGCCGCCGCCGCGGCCGACGGTGCCGCCGCGGCCGTGGAACAGGCGCAGCCGTACGCCGTACCGGTGGGCGACGTCGCGCAGCCGCCGCTGGGCGCGGTGGATCTCCCACTGGCTGGTGGTGATGCCGCCGAACTTGGAGGAGTCGGAGTAGCCGAGCATGACCTCCTGGACGTCCCCGCGCAGCGCCACGAGCCTGCGGTACGACGGGTCGGAGAGCATGTCCTCCAGGATGGTGTCGGCGGCCTTGAGCTCGTCGGTGGTCTCCAGGAGCGGCACGATGCCGATCTTCGCCCAGCCGGCGTGCAGGTCGAGCAGGCCGGCCTCGCGGGCCAGTACGGCCGCAGCGAAGACGTCGTCGGCGCCCTGGCACATGGAGATGATGTACGACTCGATGACCTCGGGTCCGAAGACCTCCAGGGCCCGCTTCACGGTCTGGAAGACCCCGAGGGTCTTCTCGCCGGCCGCGTCGACCGGAGCCGGCGTCGGCGCGAGGGGCCGGCGCGAGCGCAGCTCCTTCGCAAGCAGCTTGGCCCGGTACTCCCGGGGCATGTCCACATACCGCCAGGACTCCTCGCCGAGCCGGTCGAAGAGCTGGCCGAGGGCGTGGTGGTGGGCGTCGGCGTGCTCGCGGACGTCCATGGTGGCGAGCTGGAGGCCGAAGGCGGACAGGGTGCGGATGGTGCGGTTCATCCGGCCGTCGGCGAAGAGCCCGCCGCGGTGTTCCCTGAGCGAGGTCTGGATCAGGGTCAGGTCGTGCAGCAGTTCGCCGGTGCCGAGGTAGTCGCGGCCGTCCTCGTGCGGGATGCCCTTGGCCAGGCGAGTCTTGGTGTTCTCCAGCTTCTGCCGGATGCAGGTGGCCTTGAGGCGGTACGGCTCCTCGGCGTTGAGTCGCTTGTAGCGGGGGCTGATCTCCGGCAGGCGCTCCAGGTCGAGCTTGAGGGACTCCAGGAGCTCCTCGGTGGCGCCGGTGTAGCGGATGGAGTTCGACAGGAAGCCGCGCAGCTCGTCGATGAGCTCCAGGGCGTCGTTGATGCCGTGCTCGTGCTGGAGGATCAGGACGTCCCAGGTGACCTGGGGCGTGACGTTGGGGTTGCCGTCGCGGTCGCCGCCGATCCAGGTGCCGAAGGTCAGGGGGCGGGTCGCGTCCGGGATCTTGACGCCGACGCGCTCCAGCTCGGCCGTCAGGTCCTCCAGGACGTCCCCGACGGCGCCGGCGTGCAGCTCGTCGAGGTAGTAGATGGCGTTGCGGGCCTCGTCGGCGGGCTCGGGGCGCACCACGCGCAGCTCGTCGGTCTGCCAGACGAGGTCGATGTTCTCGGCCAGACGGGTGTCGTAGCGGCGCCGGTCCGCCTCTATGACGGGCATCTCCAGGAGCGCGGCGATCCGGCGGAGCTTGTTCAGCACCGAGCGGCGGGCGGCCTCGGTCGGGTGGGCGGTGAAGACCGGGCGGACGTTCAGGTTGGAGACGGTCTGGCGCAGGTGCTCGGGGTCGGCGTCCTTGAGGCGGTCGGCCGTACGGGCGAGAAGACCGCCCTCGGCGGCGCGTCTGGCCCGCAGTTCGCGGCCGCGGTGCACCTGCTCGGTGACGTTGGCCAGGTGGAAGTAGGTGGAGAAGGCGCGCACCAGCTTGGCGGCGGTCTCCAGTTCGATGCCACGCAGCAGCTCGGCGGCGGCCTCGCCGTCCTCACGGGTGAGGCGGCGCACCTTCTCGACGAGTTCCAGCAGCTCGGGGCCCTCCTGGCGGACGAGGGTCTCGCCCAGGAGGTCGCCCAGCCGTCGGATGTCGGCGCGCAGCTCGGTACTGGTCGACGTGGCGCTCATGGTCAGGTCGTCGGCACTGCTCACAGGTGCGGCTCCTTGCAGTGTTGAAGCTCGTCCGGCAGGGGAACCCGGAGGGCGGTCGTGCGGCAGCCGCCGCATACGGCCGGGCCATCCGGGAAGAATTCAGAGCGGACCGCGCTGTCCGACCGACTCCAAGGATAGGTGTCCATGCGGACGCGCAGACTCTCGGGCTCTTGCCGCCGGGCGCCCCACTGCCATACTTACGATGCCGTAGGTTACGGAACCGTAGGGACCGTCGTCACGGACCCCCGTGAAGGATTCCCGCAGCCCGGCACCTGTCTCCACTCCTCGAAACCCCACAGGGGACGCCCATGACCACGCGCTCCGATGTGATCGCAGACGCCCCGAAGCCAGATGACGACCCCCCACACCCCGCAGCGACCCTTGGCGGCGAGACGAAGGGGACGGTCGAGCAGCTCGCCCTTCTCCTCTTCATCGTCGTCCCCTTCCTCGCGCTCCTCGCGGCGGTGCCGCTGGCGTGGGGCTGGGGAGTGAGCTGGCTGGACCTCGGTCTGCTGGTCTTCTTCTACTTCCTGGGCTGCCACGGCGTCACGATCGGCTTCCACCGCTACTTCACCCACGGCTCCTTCAAGGCGAAGCGCCCGCTGCGCATCGCGCTCGCCATCGCCGGCTCACTGGCGGTGGAGGGCCCGCTGGTGCGCTGGGTCGCCGACCACCGCAAGCACCACAAGTTCTCGGACGCCGAGGGCGACCCGCATTCGCCGTGGCGTTTCGGCGAGACCCTTCCGGCGCTGATGAAGGGCCTGTGGTGGGCGCACATCGGCTGGATGTTCGACGAGGAGCGCACCCCGCAGGAAAAGTACGCCCCCGATCTGATCAAGGACGGGGCCATCCGGGCGATCTCCCGGCAGTTCCTCTACTGGACGATGCTCTCCCTGGCCCTGCCCGCCGTGATCGGCGGTCTGGTGACGATGTCCTGGTGGGGCGCGTTCACCGGCTTCTTCTGGGGCTCCCTGGTCCGCGTCTGCCTGCTGCACCACGTGACCTGGTCGATCAACTCGATCTGTCACGCGGTCGGCAAGCGGCCCTTCAAGTCGCGGGACCGCTCGGGCAACGTGTGGTGGCTGGCCGTGCTGTCCTGCGGTGAGTCCTGGCACAACCTGCACCACGCCGACCCGACCTCGGCGCGGCACGGGGTGATGCGGGGGCAGGTGGACTCCTCGGCGCGGATCATCCGCTGGTTCGAGATGCTGGGCTGGGCGTACGACGTGCGCTGGCCGTCACGCTCGCGTATCGATTCACGCCGGATCACGGACGGGGACGGCTCCGGGCGCAAGAAGGAGGCCGCCGAGGCGGCATGATGGACGCCGTGGCGACCGACTCCAGCAGTACCCCGAGCAGCGAAGCGAAGCCGCGGCGTGCCCGGCGCACCCGGATGACGGGGGCCGAGCGCCGCGCCCAGCTTCTGGAGATCGGTCGCACGCTCTTCGCCTCGAAGGGCTTCGAGGCCACGTCGGTGGAGGAGATCGCCGCGAAGGCGGGCGTCTCCAAGCCGGTGGTGTACGAGCACTTCGGCGGCAAGGAGGGGTTGTACGCGGTGGTGGTGGACCGTGAGATGCGGCGCCTGCTGGACATGGTGACGAGTTCCCTGACCGCCGGCCACCCCCGTGAACTGTGCGAACAGGCGGCCTTCGCCCTCCTCGACTACATCGAGGAGCACACCGACGGCTTCCGCATCCTGGTCCGCGACTCCCCGATCCCCCAGTCCACCGGGTCCTTCGCGTCCCTCATCTCGGACATCGCGACGCAGGTGGAGGACATCCTGGGCCGCGAGTTCAAGAGGCGCGGTTTCGACCCCAAGCTGGCCCCGCTGTACGCCCAGGCCCTGGTCGGCATGGTCGCCCTGACCGGCCAGTGGTGGCTGGACGTGCGCCGCCCGAAGAAAGCGGAGGTGGCGGCGCATCTGGTGAACCTGGCATGGCACGGCCTGGACGGCCTGGAGGCGAAACCGCGCCTGATAGGCCGCCGGAAGAGCTGACCCGTCACCGGAACGTACGACGACGGCCCGTGCACCCAGGGGTGCACGGGCCGCTGCGTTCGCGTGGGTGTCAGTGCTTGAAGGTGTCCTTGGCCTTCTCCTTGGCCTGGCGCGCGTCGCCCTTGGACTGCCCCGCGCGGCCCTCGGCCTCCATGCGCTCGTTGCCGACCGCACGGCCCACGGCTTCCTTGGCCTTGCCCTTGACCTGTTCCTTCTTGGCCTTGGCCTTCTGGTCTTCCGCCACCGTACTCACTCCCAGCGCTTGCAGAGTCCGTTGTCATCACTGCGGGTGACCCGGACCGCCCCGGTCAAACAACGAACTCCAGCCGGTTGCCCACGGGGTCGTACGAGTAGAACCTCTGCCGCCCCCGGAGTCCCTCGTCCCACAGAACCGTGGCGTCGTGGGCCTTCCGCGCGGGCCGGCCGCGAGCATCAGCCCTCCCTGCGGGCCACCGCGAAGATGCGGCGGAAGGGGAACGGCGTGCCGTGCGGCCCCGCCGGATACGCCTCGCGCAGGGCTGCCCGGTACTGGTCCAGGAAGCTCTCCCGTGCCGCCGGGTCGTCGGCGAGGGCGGCCAGGACCGGGCGCAGACCGGTGCCCTTCACCCAGTCGAGGACCGGGTCCTCCCCCTGCAACAGGTGTACGTACGTCGTCTCCCACGCGTCCACCTCGCAGCCCAGGTCGGCCAGCGCCGTCAGGTAGTCCTGGGGGGCGAGGACGGCGTCGTCGTGGCGCAGGGTCTCCGCGAGGCCCGTCGCCCCGGCGAGGTCGCGCATCAGGCGGTGGCTCGGGGAGTCGAAGTTGCCGGGGACCTGGAAGGCGAAGGTGCCGCCGGGGGCGAGGCCCTCGATCCAGTCCGGGAAGCGCGCGACGTGCCCCGGCACCCACTGGAGCGTGGCGTTGCTGACGATGAGGTCGTACGGCTGTGCGGGCGTCCAGGTGCGGACGTCCGCGTGGGCGAAGTCGAGGCTGCCGCCGCCGGGCGTGGGGCCCGCGTACTCGACCCGCGCCTTGTCGAGCATCTCGGCCGAGTTGTCGTAGCCGGTGATGCGGGCCGTGGGCCAGCGTGCGGCGAGCAGCGTCGTCACGTTGCCGGGGCCGCAGCCCAGGTCGGCGATCACGGGCGCGTCCCCCGGAAGTTCCGGGACGCGGGCGAGGAGGTCGGTGAAGGGGCGGGCGCGGTGGTCCGCGTGGCGGAGGTACTGGGCAGGGTCCCAAGTCGTCATGGGATCCACTGTCCCCAACTTTTTATCTTGATGTCAAGATGCTTTACATCAAGAGACTTCACATCGACACAACCACTACACTGATCGTCATGGAGGACGAGGTCGATCGGCTGGTCGCTGCGTGGCGCCGGGAGCGCCCTGACCTCGACGTGGAACCGCTCGAGGTGCTCAGCCGGGTGAGCAGACTGGCCCGGCATCTGGACCGGGCACGCCGGCTGGCCTTCGCGGAGCACAGCCTGGAACCCTGGGAGTTCGACGTGCTGACCGCGCTCAGGCGCGCGGGGACGCCGTATCAGCTCTCGCCGGGGCAGCTTCTGACCCAGACCCTGGTCACCTCGGGCACGATGACCAACCGCATCGACCGGCTGGCCAAGAAGGGCCTGGTGGAGCGGCTGCCCGACCCGAGCGACCGGCGCGGGGTACTGGTCCGGCTCACCGAGGACGGCCAGGACCGCGCGGACCAGGCCCTCGCCGGCCTGCTGGAACAGGAGCGCGCGATCCTCGCCGAGCTCTCCCGCGCCCAGCGCGGGGAACTGGCCGGGCTGCTACGCCAGCTGACCGCCCCGTTCGACAACATCCCCGGCTAGATCCACCGGTCCCACGCCCGCGCGCCGCGCCAGGGCGACGGCGGCCAGGGTGGAGTGGACGCCCAGCTTGCCGAGGACGTTCTGCATGTGGGTGCGCACGGTGTGCGGGGACAGGAACAGTCTCTCCGCGACCGCCTTGCGGCCGAGCCCGGCCACCATGCAGCGCAGCACCTCCCGCTCGCGCGGGGTGAGGGACTCCACCAGCCGCTCGCTCTCGGTGCGGTGCTTGCGGGCCGCGGTGAGTTCCCGCAGCACGCCGGTGAGCAGGGCGGGCGGCAGATGCGTCTCGTCGCGCAGCACCCCCCGGATGACGGTGAGCAGCCGGGACAGCGAGCAGTCCTTGGCCACCCAGCCCGAGGCGCCGGCCTGCAGGGCGAGCGCCGCCCGCCGCGGATCGTCCTTCTCGGCGAGCACGACGATACGGACCGCCGGCTGCCCCGTACGGACCCCGGCGACCAGCGATATGCCGTCGACCAGCCCGTCCTCGTTGGCGTCCGGCACGGACACGGCGGGCCTGATGCCCTGGACGTTGCCGCCCAGATCGGCGTCGACGAGCAGCACGTCGTAACGGCGGCCCTCGGCGGCCGCGCGCTCCAGACTACGCAGCGCGGCGGGACCGCTGCCGGCCGCGGAGACCTCCACGTCGGGCTCGGCCGCCAGTGCGGCGGCGAGCGACTCGGCGAAGATGCGATGGTCGTCGACGACCAGGACTCGGATACGAACCACGAAACCCCCTTCCCCAAGCTCTCGAAGAGCAGGGGATACCCCATCGTCTTCGTCTGAGGACGACTCGGGGACGACACCGCCGCGGGTACGACTCCCGAAGCACGATGGCCGCACGGCCGCCGCCGCGCAAGAACTGCTACCCCCACTTCGGGCGCCGTACCCGACTGTCTCGCCCCCTGATCAGCACCGGCCCCCACCGGTGCTGTTCATCAGGGTACGGCCGGGGGGCAGGAGCGGAAGGTTATTTGCAGAACTGGCTGTCCGCTGCGTTTATGGTGAGCCGCATGTTTCGTCTGGAGACAGAAGTCGACAAAGCCCGGCAGGATCTGCTCCGCAAGCGGCTGCGGGACACCAACACGGCGGCCTCCCCGGTGCTGCGCGCGCTGCGCGGAACCCCAGGTGAACGGGAACTTCCGCTCCACGTCTGGGCTTTGGACGACTCCGGCGACCTCGCGGGCGGACTGGTCGGCCACACCTGGACGAGCTGGCTGCACGTGACCTATCTGTGGGTGGACGGACGGCACCGCGGGGCGGGCCTGGGTTCGCAGTTGCTCGCACGGGCGGAGCGCATGGCCCGGCGCGGCCGCGGCTGCACCGCCGCACGCCTGGAGACGTGGGACTTCCAGGCGCCGGAGTTCTACCAGAAGCAGGGCTACGAGGTGGTGTGCGTGATCCCGGACTATCCGCCGGGGGCCACGGAGTACACGCTGACCAAGCGGCTCACCGTCTGAAGCGCCAGGAGCCCGGCTCGTCCGCCGGCTCCAGCCCCAGCTGCCCGGCGATACCGGCCGCACGGCGGTGCGAGACGTCGGGATAGTGCGCGGGGTGCACCTCGATGACCCCGTGGTCGTCGGCCGAGGCCGTGCGCAGTGCCTCGCGGAGCGTGTGTTCCTGTTCCGCCACCCTGGCCCGCTCCTCCCGCCGGCGGGCGACGGTCGTGCCCCGGCGGGCGGTGGCCGCGACGACGCCGAGCGCGATCACCGCCAGCGCCCCCACGCCCAGCACGTCACCGGTCGCGTCCGCGTCGCCCGGGACCCGCGGCCGCAGGACGCCCTCGGGGTCCGCGAGCACGGTGACGGTCTGCCCCACGGCGAAACTGCCGGAGCCGGCCTGGAGGGCGGGGCCCGGGAGCCTGCTGCCGTCGCGGCGGGCGAGGGCGTAGTCATAGGTGTCCGGCCGGCGCCCCCGGTCCGGGGCGGGCCAGTCCCGTACGACGGTGGCGGTGATCCGTTCGCCCCGCCGCTCCAAGGTGAGGTCGTCGCGGGCCAGGTCGGCGATGTGGACGGCCATCAGGGAGGCCCCCACCACCAGCAGTGCCGCGGACAGGCCCGTCCCGTCCGCGCACAGCTTCGTCAGCAGCAGGACGAGGAGCACGCCGTGCGCGATCCACAGGGGCACCAGAAGACCGTAGCCCTGGTGGTCCGCCAGGAGGTGGAAGCCGACGATCGCGGCGAGCGCGTAGCAGCCGATGCCGATCGCCGACAGGATGCGAAGGCGCCCTCGACTCACGCTCCGACGTTACTGGGGCGTATGTCAGGGAGAGGCCCGGCTTTCCCCAAGTTCGGATCAAGCCGGGCAAAACAGCGGTCGGTCGGTCTCAGACCAGGCGCCGCGCTCCGGCCGAGGGCACCGCCTCGAACACCCGCGGGGCGGTGAACTCCGCCCCGGCGAAGGCCTCTTGGACCGCCTTGGTGATCGTCTCCACGTCGGCCGCCTCCGCCAGCACGATCGCCGAGCCGCCGAAGCCGCCGCCGGTCATCCGCGCGCCCAGGGCGCCCGAGGCGAGGGCGGTGTCGACGACCAGGTCCAGCTCCGGGCAGGAGATCCGGAAGTCGTCGCGCAGCGAGGCGTGTCCGGCGACCAGCACGGGGCCGATCGCGCGGGTCTCGCCCGACTCCAGCAGGGCGACGGTCTTCTCGACCCGCTCGTCCTCGGTGACGATGTGGCGGACCAGGCGTACGGCCTCCTCGTCGTCGCCGAGCCGGTCGAGGGCCGCGTCGAGCTCGCCGTAGGGGATGTCCCGCAGCGCGTCCACGCCCAGCAGTGCCGCGCCCCGCTCGCAGCCCGCACGGCGCTTGCCGTACTCACCCTCGCTGTGCGAGTGCTTGACGCGGGTGTCGACGACGAGCAGGACCATGCCCTCGGCGGCGAGGTCGAAGGGGATCTGCTTCTGGGAGAGGTCCCGGGTGTCGAGGAACAGGGCGTGCCCGGCCTCGCAGCAGGCGGACGCGGTCTGGTCCATGATCCCGGTGGGGGCACCGACGTAGACGTTCTCGGCACGCTGGCACAGCCGGGCCAGCTGCCAGCGCTGGAGACCGAGGTCGTAGAGGTCGTTCAGCGCGAGCGCGACGACGACCTCCAGGGCCGCCGACGAGGACAGGCCCGCGCCCGCGGGGACCGTGGAGGTCAGGTGGACGTCCGCGCCGGTGACCGGGTGTCCGGCCTCGCGCAGCGCCCAGACGACACCGGCCGGGTACGCGGTCCAGTTCCGGTCGCTCTCCGGGGCGAGGTCGTCGAGGCGCAGTTCCACGACACCGCCCTCGACGTCCGAGGAGTGCAGGCGCAGGACGCCGTCCGTGCGCCGGGAGACGGCCGCGACCGCGGTGTGCGGCAGCGCGAAGGGCATCACGAAGCCGTCGTTGTAGTCGGTGTGCTCACCGATGAGGTTGACGCGGCCCGGCGCCGCCCAGACACCCTCGGGCTCGGTTCCGTAGAGCTCGACGAAACCGTCCCGGACCTGCTGTGCCGCCACTACTGCTCCCTTGCTGCGCTGATGGTCTGAGCGAACTCCCACGCGTCCGCGACGATTCCCGCGAGATCCGTGCGGGACGGGTTCCAGCCCAGCTTCTCGCGGGCGGTGGCGGCGGAGGCGACCAGGGTGGCCGGGTCGCCGCCCCGGCGCGGGGCCACGACCTCGGGGATCGGGTGGCCCGTGACCTGGCGGACGGTCTCGATGACCTGGCGGACGGAGAAGCCCTCGCCGTTGCCGAGGTTGCAGATGAGGTGCTCGCCCGCGGTGGCCGCCTTGATGGCGAGGAGGTGGGCCTCGGCCAGGTCGGCGACGTGGATGTAGTCGCGCACGCAGGTGCCGTCCGGGGTCGGGTAGTCCTCGCCGAAGACGTTGATCGCCTCCCGCTTGCCCTGGGCGACCTGGAGGATCAGCGGGATGAGGTGCGACTCGGGGTCGTGCCGCTCGCCCTGCTTGCCGTACGCGCCGGCCACGTTGAAGTAGCGCAGGGACACGGCACCGAGGCCGTGCGCGTTCGCCTCGCTGGTGATCATGAAGTCGACGGCGAGCTTGGAGGCGCCGTACGGGTTGGTGGGCCTGGTGGGCGCGGACTCGACGATCGGCACCTCCTCGGGCTCCCCGTACGTGGCGGCCGTGGAGGAGAAGACGAGCTTCTTGACACCGGCCTCGCGCATCGCGCCGAGCAGCGCCATGGTGCCGCCGACGTTGTTCTCCCAGTACTTCTCGGGCTTCACGACCGACTCGCCGACCTGCGAGGACGCGGCGAAGTGGAGCACGCCGTCGAAGGAGCGGTCGAGCCACTTGGCGGCGTCGCGGATGTCACCCTCGATGAAGGCGGCCCCGGCCGGGACACCCTCGCGGAAGCCGGTGGAGAGGTTGTCGAGGACGACGACCTCGTGCCCCGCCTCCAGCAGGTGCTGGGCCACGACCCCGCCGACATACCCCGCGCCACCTGTCACCAGGTACTTCATGAACTCGCTACCTCTCGCAGTCGCTGTGCCGCGGCTTCCGGACTGATGTCGTTGATGAAGACGTTCATGCCCGACTCGGAGCCCGCGAGGAACTTCAGCTTGCCGGACGTACGGCGAATGGTGAAAAGCTCGAGATGCAGCGCGAAGTCGTCACGGCTCACACCCTCGAACTCCTCCAGCTGACCGAAAGGCGCCTGGTGCCAGGCGGCGATGTACGGCGTAGCGGGCTCACTCTCCCCGAAGATCCGGTCGAAGCGCCTCAAGAGTTCCAGATAGACCTTGGGGAACTCTGTGCGGGCCTCCTCGTCCAGGCCGAGCAGATCCGGCACCCGGCGCTTGGGATACAGGTGCACCTCGTACGGCCAGTGCGCCGCGTAGGGCACGAAGGCGACCCAGTGCTCACCCTCCAGGACGACCCGCTCACCGGCGAGCTCGCTCGCCACGACGGCGTCGAAGAGGTTCTCCCCTCCGGTCGCCTCCTTGTGGGCCGCGAGAGAACGCAGCATCAGGGCGGTGCGCGGCGTGGTGAAGGGGTAGGCGTAGATCTGGCCATGGGGGTGACCCAGGGTCACACCGATCTCCGCACCCCGGTTCTCGAAACAGAAGACCTGCTCCACGGAGGGCAGATGCGACAGCTCCGACGTCCGGTCGGTCCATGCGTCCAGGACGAGCCGTGCCTGCTCCTCCGTGAGGTCCGCGAAGGACGCGTTGTGGTCCGAGGTGAAGCAGACGACCTCACAGCGGCCCGAGTCACCGGCCAGCGAGGGGAAACGGTTCTCGAAGACCACGGCGTCGTACGACGAGTCCGGGATCTCACTCAGCCGCTCACCCTGCGAGGGGCACAGCGGGCACTCGTCGGCGGGCGGGTGGTAGGTGCGCCCCTGTCGGTGCGAGGCGATGGCCACGGAGTCGCCGAGCAGCGGATCCCGACGAACCTCGGACGTGGTGACAGTCCGCTCCAGCGGCCGCCGGTCCACGGCGTCGCGGACGGTGTCGTCGCGCAGGTCGTAGTAGATGAGCTCGCGACCGTCGGCCAGCCGGGTCGAGGTCTTCTTCACCGCTGGACTCCTTCAGTCAAACATAACTAAACACAAGTAACCATAACCGCGCAGTCACGTCAACATCGGAATCAAACAAAGCGCATCAGTCGAGGTGTTCAATTGCTGACTATGCAAAACCCCACAAAAGGCGTAGAAACCGCATACCTCGCGGCCGAGCTGAGACTCCCCACCAACTGGCTCGACTACACGATCCTCGGCATCTACTTCGTCGTCGTCCTCGGCATCGGCTTCGCGGCCCGCCGCTCGGTGAAGACGAGCCTGGACTTCTTCCTCTCCGGCCGCTCACTGCCGGCCTGGATCACGGGTCTCGCCTTCATCTCCGCCAACCTGGCCGCCACGGAGATCCTGGGGATGGCCGCCAACAGCGCGCAGTACGGCGCCTACACGGTCCACTGGTACTGGATCGGCGCCATCCCGGCCATGGTCTTCCTCGGCCTGGTGATGATGCCCTTCTACTACGGCAGCAAGGTGCGCTCGGTCCCCGAGATGCTCCTGCTGCGCTTCGACAAGTGGGCCCACCTGCTCAGCTCGGCCCTCTTCGCCTTCGCGGCCATCCTGATCGCGGGCGTGAACCTCTACGCCCTGGCGATCGTGGTCGAGGCCCTGCTGGGCTGGCCGCAGTGGGTGGCCATCGTCGTGGCCGGCGCCTTCGTGCTCGCCTACATCACCCTCGGCGGCCTGTCCTCCACGATCTACAACGAGGTCCTCCAGTTCTTCGTGATCCTGGCGGCCCTGATCCCCCTGGTCGTCCTGGGCCTGAAGAAGGTCGGCGGCTGGGACGGCCTGACCGACAAGCTGACGGCGGAGCACGGCGCCAACTTCACGACGGCGTGGGGCGGTACGGGCATCGGCAGCGCGAACCCGCTGGGTGCGAACTGGCTGACGATCGTGCTGGGCCTCGGCTTCGTCCTGTCCTTCGGCTACTGGACGACGAACTTCGCCGAGGTCCAGCGAGCGCTGTCGGCGAAGAACCTGAGCGCGGCCCAGCGCACCCCCCTCATCGCGGCCTTCCCCAAGATCTTCATCGTGTTCCTGGTGATGATCCCGGGCCTGACGGCGGCGGCCCTGATCCCCGGCTTCGGCACCGCCGACTCGGGCTACCAGTACAACGACGCCATCCCCTACCTGATGGAACAGCTCCTGCCGAACGGCGTCCTGGGCATCGCGGTCACCGGCCTCCTGGCCGCCTTCATGGCGGGCATGGCGGCCAACGTCTCGTCCTTCAACACGGTGTTCACGAACGACATCTGGGGCCGCTATGTGGTGCGGGGCCGTGACGACACGTACTACGTCCGCTTCGGCCGCCTGATCACGGTGATCGGCGTCTGCGCGTCGGTGGGAACAGCGTTCCTCGCGTCGTCCTTCTCGAACATCATGAGCTACCTCCAGACGCTGTTCTCCTTCTTCAACGTGCCGATGTTCGTCGTCTTCATCGTCGGCATGTTCTGGAAGCGCGCGTCCGTGAAGTCCGGCTTCTGGGGTCTGCTGGCCGGCACGGTCGCGGCGATGGTGAACTACTTCTGGATCTACAAGCAGGGCATCATCGACATCCCCTCCGACCAGGGCGCCAACTTCGTCTCCGCGATCGTGGGCTTCGTGGCGGGCGCGGTGGTGATGGTCGCCGTGTCCCTGTTCACGGCCCCCAAGCCCGCCGAGGAACTCCAGGGCCTCGTCTACGGCACGACGTCCCCCGGCATGACCGAGCCCCCCGCCGTCGGCGACGACGCCTGGTACCGCAGGCCGGCCCTGCTGGGCTGGGGCGCGGTGGTGCTGGCGGCCGTCTGCTACATCCCGTTCTCGTTCTGATCCCGGCCGAATCGAGGAACCATGTCCGAACACGACGTCCAGCGGGAAGTCTCCGAACTCCAGGCCAAGTCGGCCACCGCGGCCCGCATCTTCGACCTGCGCCGCATCATCGGCGGCCTGTTCGTCCTCTACGGCATCATCGTCACGATCGCCGGCATCAACCCCTCCGACGCCACCCTCGACAAGGCAGAGGGCATCAACATCAACCTCTGGACCGGCCTCGGCATGCTGCTCCTGGGCATCTTCTTCCTGGTCTGGCTGAAGCTGCGCCCAACGCCACCTCCGGCGCCGGCGCCGGGCGAGGAACGGACCGAGTAGCGCCGTGCCGCTGCGCTGGGCTTGAGCGGGGCGCCTATGGGGGTGCCGGGTCAGGTTCTCGGGCGGCTATCGGCCGGCGGGGGCTGGTCGCGCAGTTCCCCGCGCCCCTGGGTGAGACTCGTGCACCCGCGTACGACCCCCGGCCGCCGCAGGCATTCAGGGGCGCGGGGAACTGCGCACAACGCCCGCCCCCACCGAACCCGCACCCGTCAAACCGCCGGAGGCGGAGGCTGCTGTTGGCCCACAGGGCCGGCCCGGTCCAGCAACCCCGTCCGCGCAGCCAACGCCGCCGCCTCCAAGCGAGAGCCCACCCCCAGTTTCATCAGCACCCGCTGCACATGCGTGCGCGCAGTGGACGGCGCTATCCCCATCCCCGCCGCGATCAGCCGCGTGTCCTCCCCGTCGGCCACCCGCACCAGCACCTCCACCTCCCGAGGCGTCAGCAGTTGCAGCAGCCGCTGCCCCTCGTCGTCCGGCTGGGCCGCGGGATTCAGCAGCTCACTGAAGGCCCCCTGAAGCAACTGCGGGGCGACCGCCGCCTCCCCCGCGCGGGCCTTCATGATCGCCCGCTCGACCCCCTCGATCCGCTCGTCGTGCCGCACATAACCGCAGGCCCCCGCGGCAAAGGCGGCCGCGATGCCGCGCGGACTCGGCACCGGCCCCAGCACCAGCACCGCCACCTGCGGCCGCTCCCGCTTGATCTTCACGACCGGGTCGAACATCCCCGGTTCGGCCGGCGTGGCCGTCCCCAGCAGGCACACCTCGGGCGACCGGCTGATCACCAGCTCCGCCGCCCCCGCGGCAGGCGCGGCCGCCGCGAGCACCCGGTGCCCGCGCAGTTTCAACGCCGAGGCCAGCGCCTCGGCGAGCAATCGGTGGTCGTCGACCACCATGAGCCGAACTCCCATCGAGCAACCCCCCAGTCCCCCATGGATCCGCGTGAAGGCCCCACTATGGATGCCCTCTGATCCGCACGGACAGAGGCACTCTCCCGGCACCCCGCCCTTCATGCCCCCGGAAGCTACACGCTAGTTCGACGTTGCGCTTCCCCTACCGGTGAGAAGTGTCCCGGAAGGACTGAATTCCTGGCTTTCCTGTCGTTCGAGGACGATGTGCCGCACCTTCACGTGCCGCACCTTCACGCGTCCTCGGCCAGCTCCAGCCACCGCATCTCCAGCTCCTCCCGCTCCCCGGCGAGATCCCGCAGCTCGGCGTCGAGGGTGGCCACCTTCGCGAAGTCGGTGGCGTTGTCGGCGATCCGGGCGTGCAGCTTGCTCTCCTTCTCGGAGATCTTGTCGAGCTGCCGCTCGATCTTCTGGAGCTCCTTCTTGGCGGTCCGCTGATCCGCGGAACTCTTCTCGGCCACCGGCTTCACCACCACCGGCGCCGAAGCCGCGGCCGCCTCCTCCATCCGCTGCCGTCGCTCCAGGTACTCGTCGATGCCCCGGGGCAGCATCCGCAGGCTGGCGTCCCCGAGCAGCGCGAAGACCCGGTCGGTCGTGCGCTCGACGAAGAACCGGTCGTGGGAGATGACGATCATCGAGCCGGGCCAGCCGTCGAGGACGTCCTCCAGCTGGGTCAGCGTCTCGATGTCCAGATCGTTCGTCGGCTCGTCCAGGAACAGCACGTTCGGCTCGTCCATCAGCAGCCGCAGCAGCTGCAGCCGCCGCCGCTCACCACCGGACAGGTCCCCGACCGGCGTCCACTGCTTCTCCTTGTTGAAGCCGAAGGTCTCGCACAGTTGCCCGGCGGTCATCTCGCGTCCCTTGCCGAGGTCGACGCGCTCCCGCACCTGCTGGACGGCCTCCAGCACCCGCAGCGCGGGATCGAGTTCGGCGACCTCCTGGGACAGGTAGGCGAGCTTGACGGTCCTGCCGACCACGACCCGCCCGGCCGCGGGCTGTGTCTCGCCCTCGGTCAGCGCGGCCTCGGCCATCGCGCGCAGCAGGGACGTCTTCCCTGCCCCGTTGACCCCGACGAGACCGATCCGGTCACCTGGGCCGAGCTGCCAGGTCACATGCTTCAGCAGGACCTTGGGCCCGGCCTGGACGGTCACGTCCTCCAGCTCGAAGACGGTCTTGCCCAGCCGCGTCGACGCGAACTTCATCAGCTCGCTGCTGTCCCGCGGCGGCGGCACGTCGGCGATGAGCTCGTTGGCGGCCTCGACGCGGAACCGCGGCTTGGACGTACGGGCGGGGGCGCCCCGCCTGAGCCAGGCCAGCTCCTTGCGGACGAGGTTCTGCCGCTTGGTCTCCTCGGTGGCGGCGATCCGCTCGCGCTCGGCACGCGCGAAGACGTAGTCGGAGTACCCGCCCTCGTACTCGAAGACGTCGCCCTTCTGCACGTCCCACATGCGCGTGCAGACCTGGTCGAGGAACCAGCGGTCGTGGGTCACGCAGACGAGCGCCGAGCGCCGCTCGCGCAGGTGTTTCGCCAGCCAGGCGATGCCCTCGACGTCGAGGTGGTTGGTGGGCTCGTCGAGGACGATCAGGTCCTGTTCCTCGATGAGCAGCTTGGCCAGGGCGATACGGCGGCGCTCGCCACCGGAGAGCGGCGCGATGACGGTGTCGAGACCCTGCGGGAAGCCGGGCAGGTCGAGTCCGCCGAACAGTCCGGTCAGCACGTCGCGGATCTTGGAGTTGCCGGCCCACTCGTGGTCCGCCATGTCCCGGATGACCTCGTGCCGGACGGTGGCGGCCGGGTCGAGGGAGTCGTGCTGGGTGAGGACCCCGAGGCGCAGTCCGCCGGAGTGCGTGACGCGTCCGGTGTCGGTGTCCTCCAGCTTGGCGAGCATGCGGATCAGGGTGGTCTTGCCGTCGCCGTTGCGGCCCACGACGCCGATGCGATCGCCCTCGGAGACGCCGAGCGAGACACCGTCCAGCAGGGCACGGGTGCCGTACACCTTGCTGACGTTCTCGACATTGACCAGATTGACGGCCATTTCTCTCCTGCCCAGGGGGATCGATCGACCCTCCAGGGTAGTCCGCCCGCTACGCCCCGATCACCGTCGCACCCGGCGCAGGCCCCGACGCGACCCGCACTGTCCGGCAGGTGCCGGAGGCGCGCAGGGTGTCCGCGATCTTCGCCGCCGCCTCGCTGTCGCGGGCGAGGAAGGCCGTGGTCGGGCCCGATCCCGAGACGAGCCCGGCGAGGGCGCCCGCGGCGCTGCCGGCCGCGAGGGCGCCGGCGAGTTCCGGGAAGAGCGAGAGGGCGGCCGGCTGGAGGTCGTTGGAGACGGCGGCGGCGAGCGCGTCCGGGTCGCCCCCGGCGAGCGCGGCCAGCAGGTGCTCGGAGGCCACGGGCTCGGGGACGTCGAGGCCCTCGGTGAGCCGGTCGAACTCCCGGAAGACGGCCGGGGTCGACAGCCCGCGCTCGGCCATCGCGAACACCCACGAGAAGGTGCCGCCGACGTCGAGCGTCCTGAGCTTCTCCCCGCGCCCGGTGCCGAGCGCGGCCCCGCCGACCAGGCTGAACGGTACGTCGCTGCCCAACTCGGCGCAGATGTCGAGCAGTTCGCCGCGGGAAGCACCCGTACCCCACAGCGCGTCGCAGGCCAGCAGCGCGCCGGCGCCGTCCGCGCTGCCGCCCGCCATGCCGCCGGCGACGGGGATGTCCTTGGCGATGTGGAGGTGCACGGCGGGATCCAGACCGTGCCGCTCCGCGAGGGCGATCGCCGCGCGCGCCGCCAGGTTCGTACGGTCCAGGGGCACCTGGTCGGCGTCCGGACCGGAGCAGGTGACGCGGAGCTCCTCGGCCGGCGTCACGGTCACCTCGTCGTAGAGGCCGACCGCGAGGAAGACGTTGGCCAGATCGTGGAAGCCGTCGGGGCGGGCGGCACCGACGGCGAGCTGGACGTTGACCTTGGCGGGGACGCGGACGGTGACGCTCACTGCTGACTGGACTCCTTGTTCTCGGCAATCCGCGCGAACTCCTCGACGGTGAGCGCCTCGCCGCGGGCCTGCGGCGAGACCCCGGCCGCCACGAGGGCGGTCTCGGCGGCCGCGGCCGAACCCGCCCACCCGGCGAGCGCGGCCCGCAGGGTCTTGCGGCGCTGGGCGAAGGCGGCGTCCACGACGGCGAACACCTCGCGCCTCGACGCGGTGGTCTTGATCGGCTCGGTCCTGCGGGTGAGCGCGACGAGTCCGCTGTCGACGTTCGGCGCGGGCCAGAAGACGTTGCGGCCGATCGACCCGGCCCGCTTGACCTCGGCGTACCAGTTGGCCTTCACGGACGGGACGCCGTACACCTTCGAGCCGGGCGGCGCGGCGAGCCGGTCGGCGACCTCGGCCTGCACCATGACGAGGGTGCGCTCGATGCTCGGGAAGTTGTCGAGCATGTGCAGCAGCACGGGTACGGCGACGTTGTAGGGAAGGTTCGCGACGAGTGCGGTCGGCGCGGGGCCGGGGAGGTCGGTGACGTGCATGGCGTCGGAGTGCACCAGCGCGAACCGGTCCGCGCGGTCGGGCATGCGGGCCGCGATGGTGGCGGGCAGCGCGGAGGCGAGTACGTCGTCGATCTCGACGGCGGTGACGCGGTCGGCCGCTTCCAGCAGCGCCAGGGTGAGCGAGCCGAGCCCGGGCCCCACCTCCACCACCACGTCGTCGGGGCGGACGCCTGCGGTCCGGACGATACGGCGGACCGTGTTCGCGTCGATCACGAAGTTCTGGCCGCGCTGCTTGGTGGGGCGGACCCCTAGGACAGCCGCGAGTTCACGGATGTCGGCGGGGCCGAGGAGGGCGTCTGGGGAGGGGCTGCTGCTCACGGCCCCAAGGGTACGGGGCGGGGGTGGTGCTCCACTCACCCGTGCAACCGGCCACCGCAGTGCGGCCAGGGGCTCGCCCCGCGCCGTACGTACAACTTCTTCGCCCGGAGCGTCTGCTCCGCGGCGGGGGCGTCCTGCGGTCGTCCCGAGCCTCCCAGCGCCTGCCAGGTCCTGGTGTCGAACTGGTAGAGGCCGCCGTAGGTCCCCGAGGGGTCCACCGCGTTCGGGCGGCCGCCGGACTCGCAGTGCGCCAGGCCCTGCCAGTTCAGGTGGTCCGCGCCCTGCACGGAGGTGGGCATCGGTTTCGTTCCGACTCTCACCACCTGGTCCCGTGGCTCGCGCACCACCTCGGTCCTGAGCCGCCGCGGCTTCTGCTTCACGCCGTTGACGGTGCGCAGGGAGTACGTGACCCGCCGGATCCCCGGCCGGCCCGCCTGTTCCACGATCTCGGTGCCCCTGAAGACGGTGGCGTCCTCGCTCCGCCGTACGCGGAAGGGGATCTGCTCCTCGCGCACTTCTTTCGTCGCGGTGATCCGCAGCACCGTGACGGTCTGCCCCTCGCGGGGAAAGCTCTCCGGCGCCACCGAGGTGGTGTCCATCCCGCTCAGCGTGACCCCGGCCTGCTCGACGGCCTCCGCCACGGTCGCCGCGTTCGTCCGGATCGTGCGCGCCCGGCCGTCGGCCATGATCGTCACGGACCGCTCGGTCCGCACGTCGAGCGCGAGCCCCTCCCGTCCGATCAGCCGGGAGCGCGAGGTGGACACATACGCGCCCTCCGCTCGCACCCCGAGCTGTTCGAGAGCCCCGTCCACGGTCCGTGCCGTGGTCCACACCTCACGCCGGTGTCCGTCGAGGGTGAGCCGCAGGGGACGCCCGTACCGGACCGCGATCTCGTCCCCGCTGGCGAGCGGTTCGCCGGGCGCGGGCGCGACCACGTCGTGCGCACCGACCGCGACTCCCTCCTCGGCGAGCAGTTCACTCACGTCGTCCGCGAAGGTGTGCAGGGTGCGCGGCTTGCCGTCCACGCTCAGCTCGATCGCCTTGTCCTTGGCGACGAAGGCCGTGGTGCCGCCGGCGAGGAACGCGACGACCAGCGCCTGCGGAAGCAGCCGGCGCATCGCGCTGTCCGGCCGCTCGGTGTACCGCGCCCGACGCCGGCGAGCGGCCCGCCGCCCCGGCGTCTGCTGCGGAAGCACCGGCTCCGAGGCCTCGTACGCGGGCCGGTACGTGTCCTCGTACACCAGCGTCCGCGCCGCCTCCGGCGCCCCGTACACGCCGTACGCGAGGGTCTCCACGGTGTGCGGATCGGTGGGGGGCGCGTCGAAACCGCCGTACGGCGGGGGTTCGTACGGCTCGTACGCCTGATACGTCTCGTACTGCGAGTTGCTCACGCCGACACGCTCCAGGGGCCGAGGGGTCCAGAGGGGTCCGGATCGGGCCCACAGAACCTAGCGGAGCGACCGTCACTCTCCAAAGCGACTCGGCTACCCGGAGTTACGTTCGAGCGGGTCAGTACCCGAAGGCGCGTGCGGTGTTGGCGGCGAGTGCCGTGGCCAGCGCGTCCTCGTCGATGCCGCGCACGGCGGCCATGGCGCGCACCGTGACCGGAATGAGATAGGGGGCGTTGGGCCGTCCGCGGTACGGCGCCGGCGTCAGAAAGGGCGCGTCCGTCTCCACCAGCAACAGCTCCAGCGGGGCCACCGCCACCGCGTCCCGCAGGTTCTGGGCGTTCTTGAAGGTGACGTTGCCGGCGAAGGACATGAAGTATCCGGCGGCGGCGCAGATCCGCGCCATCTCGGCGTCACCGGAGTAGCAGTGGAAGACGGTGCGCTCGGGGGCGCCCTCCTCCTTCAGCACGCGCAGGACGTCCGCGTGGGCGTCCCGGTCGTGGATGACGAGCGCCTTGCCGTGCCGCTTGGCCATCTCGATGTGGGCGCGGAAGGACGCCTCCTGCGCCTCCTTGCCCTCGGGCCCGGTGCGGAAGTGATCGAGGCCGGTCTCGCCGACGCCCTTGACCTGCGGGAGCCCGGCCAGGCGGTCGATCTCGGCGAGCGCCTCGTCGAGCGCCGCCGTGCCTCCCGCCTTGCGCGCCCCCTGCCGGGACCAGCCGTCGGGGTCGCCGTGGACGATGCGGGGCGCCTCGTTGGGGTGCAGGGCGACGGTGGCGTGGACGGCGTCGTACCGGTCCGCCGTCTCGGCCGCCCAGCGGGAGCCCCGTACGTCGCAGCCGACCTGGACGACCGTGGTCACCCCGACCGACGCGGCTTTGGCGAGCCCCTCCTCCACGGTCCCGTCCTGCATGTCCAGGTGGGTGTGGGAGTCGGCGACCGGCACCCGCAGGGGCGCCGGGAGCGGCGGGGCCGCGTTCTTCTCGCGGGGGCTGTTCGAAGGCATGCCCCGATCCTACGAAAGGGGCATGCCCACCCGGATGCCGGAGCGGTCAGCTCGCCTTGCGCTGGAAGACGTGCAGCAGGTCGGCCAGGTGCCAGTGGTGCTCCTCGGCGGACCCCTCGCCCCCGGCCGCCGGCGCCTGCACGGGCCCGGCCGGGGGCGCGGGCTGCCCGCGGTGGGCCGCGTCACGGGCGGAGGCGACCCGGCCGGGCCGCATGATCCGTACGACGTGGTGGTCGCAGTTCTCGCACGCGGGCTTGGAGAGCGGCGAGGGCACGACCCGTCCGTCGACCATGTACTGCACGAACTCGCGGCCGTCGCCGTCGACGTGGTGCTCTATCTCGTACGACTGCTCCCATCCGTGCCCGCAGCGCATGCAGGCGAAGGAGTAGGACTCGTTGACGACTGCTGTCGCACCGGGGTGCCCTGCGATCTCGCTCATTCCAGCTCCTGTGTGTCCGCTGGTTCGAAGGACGGGTACGTCCCTCACCCCAGTGGACGCCTCCCGGGGGCGCGAAGGCGACAGCCCTGCCGACTGTTGGAGCCGATTTGGACGTTGCTTGCCAAACCGCCCTGCCAGGGGGCCCGGAGCTTTGCATTCCGAGACACCGCTTTGCGAGCACATGGGGCGCACGCTCAGAAGTCATGCGCCCTGCTCAGAGGGGGTGTGACCCACCTCATGCGGCGGGTCAGGGAGCGGCGTTCTTCGCCGCGACGACCGCATCGAAAACGACCCTCTTGGGGACCCCGGCCTCGACGGCCACCGCGGCGATGGCCTCCTTGCGCCGCTCCCCCGCCTCCTCGCGCACCCGCACCCTGCGCACCAGTTCGGCGTCGTCGATCTCCCCGGCCCCCTTCTCGGGCGCCCCCTCGACGACGACGGTGATCTCCCCCCGGACCCCGTCCGCGGCCCACTCGGCGAGCGCGCCCAGCGCCCCCCGCTTGACCTCCTCGTACGTCTTCGTCAGCTCCCGGCACACCGCCGCCCGCCGCTCCGCCCCGAACACCTCGGCCATGGCCGCCAGGGTGTCGTCGAGCCGGTGGGGAGCCTCGAAGTACACCAGGGTGCGCCGCTCGTCGGCGACCTCCCGCAGCCGTGACAGCCGCTCCCCGCCCTTGCGCGGCAGGAACCCCTCGAAGCAGAACCGGTCCACGGGCAGCCCGGACAGCGCGAGCGCGGTGAGCACCGCGGACGGCCCCGGTACGGCGGTGACCCGGATGTCCTTCTCCACGGCCGCGGCCACCAGCCGGTACCCGGGGTCGGACACCGAGGGCATCCCGGCGTCGGTGACGAGCAGCACGCGCGCGCCGCCGAGGAGTTCCTCGACGAGTTCGGGCGTACGGGCGGCCTCGTTGCCCTCGAAGTAGGACACGATCCGCCCCTTGGGCGTCACGCCGAGCCCCTGGGTCAGGCGCCGCAGCCGCCGGGTGTCCTCGGCCGCGACCACGTCGGCCCCGGCCAGTTCCTCCGCGAGCCGGGGAGGAGCGTCCGCGATGTCGCCGATGGGGGTGCCCGCCAAGACAAGGGTTCCAGTCACGTCCCCATCCTCCCAGGGACGCCCCGAAGCGGACGCATCCGCCCATGCACGGGACTCACACAGCGCCGTTCCTTACGATGGCGCGGTGACCAGTACCGCGTCCTCCACGGACACCCGGCAGGACCAGGCCCCCCAGGACCGGCGGCCGTCGTGGCAGCAGAGGCTGCGCCGTTTCGGCTACACGGCCGAGACCGGCAGTGATGTGCGTGAGCGGCTGGTGCCGCCCTTCATCGCGCCGAGCCCTCGGATGTGGCAGGTCCTGGGCGTGCCCCAGGGGCTCGCCGAGCGGGTCACGCGCTGGTCGGGCTGGCTGGGTCCGCTGCTGGTGACGCTGGTGGCGGGGCTGATGCGGTTCTGGAACCTGGGCAGCCCGAAGAAGGTGATATTCGACGAGACGTACTACGCCAAGGACGCGTGGGCGCTCGTCCACCGCGGCTTCGAGCTCAGCTGGGGCAAGAACGTCGACAGCCAGATCCTGTCCTCGAACGGGCACGTCGCGCTGCCGACGGACGCCGCCTATGTCGTGCATCCGCCGGTCGGCAAGTACGTCATCGGGCTCGGCGAGCTGATGTTCGGGTTCGACCCGTTCGGCTGGCGGTTCATGACGGCGTTGCTGGGGACGCTGTCGGTGCTGATCGTGTGCCGGGTGGGCCGCCGCCTCTTCCGCTCCACGTTCCTGGGCTGCCTGGCCGGCGCGCTGATGACCGTGGACGGCCTGGCCTTCGTGATGGCGCGGACCGCGCTGCTCGACGGTGTGCTGATGTTCTTCGTGCTCGCCGCGTTCGCCTGCCTGGTCATCGACCGTGACCGGGCCCGGGAGAAACTCGCGGCCGCGCTGCCGGTCGACTCCTCCGGCCTCGTGCGCCCCGACGCGCACATCGCGGACACCCTGTTCCTGGGTTTGCGCCCCTACCGCTGGCTGGCGGGCCTGCTCCTCGGCCTGGCCATCGGCACCAAGTGGAACGGCGCGTTCTTCCTCATCGCCTTCGGCATCATGACGGTCCTGTGGGACGTCGGCTCCCGCAAGGTCGCGGGCGCCCGCCAGCCTTATGTGGCGGTCCTCAAGTACGACCTCGGCATCGCGTTCCTGGCCATGGTGCCGGTCGCGGTCGTCACCTACATCACCTCGTGGATCGGCTGGATCCTCTCCCCCGCCGACGGCACCGGCGGCTACTACCGCAACTGGGCCGCGAACGACGGCAAGGGCGGCAGCTGGACCTTCCTGCCCGACTGGTGGCGCAGCCTGGTCCACTACGAGCACGAGGTCTACAACTTCAACGTCCACCTGTCCTCGCCGCACACGTACATGTCCAACCCGTGGAGCTGGATCGTCGACGGCCGCCCGGTCTCGTACTTCTACGAGTCCCCCGCGCCCGGCACCGACGGCTGCCCGGTCGACGCGGGCGAGAAGTGTGCGCGTGAGGTCCTCGCGATCGGCACACCGCTGCTGTGGTGGGCCGCCTGCTTCGCGGTCCTGTACGTCCTGTGGCGCTGGTTCTTCCGCCGCGACTGGCGGGCCGGAGCCATCGCCTGCGGGATCGCGGCCGGGTACCTCCCCTGGTTCAACTACCAGGAACGCACGATCTTCTTCTTCTACACGATCGTCTTCCTGCCCTTCCTCTGCCTGGCCGTGGCCATGCTGGTCGGCGCCCTCCTCGGCCCCCCACGCGCCACCGAGACCCGCCGGGTGGCGGGCGCCACGGCGGCCGGAGTCCTGGTTCTGCTGATCACCTGGAACTTCATCTACTTCTGGCCGCTGTACACCGGCACGAGCATCCCGATCGACGACTGGCGGTCGCGGATGTGGCTGGATACCTGGGTATAGCGGGCCGATATTCACGTATGTGATTAAGCACGTGCTCCGGCCAATCCCGAAACTCACACCCCGCCCGTCACACCTCCCGCTTAGAGTTCCCACAACAACGGGGTGAATCGGGGAGGGGGCCACACCATGGCCAAGGGGGTGAAGGTCGCTGTCGTCAGCACGGTGTTCGCCGTGATGGTCGGCGGGGCCGGGTACGGGGCGTACAACTTCGTGTCGGCGTTGAGCGACGACGGGAGCGGCGGGGTAGGGGAGACCAAGCGGAGCGGGCCTCCCACCGCCGACGAGGTCAAGGAGACCTCCAAGGACTTCTTCGCGGCCTGGGAGAAGGGTGACGCGGCGAGCGCGGCCGCGCTGACGAACAACGGCACGGCGGCCGAGGTGCTGCTGACGGCCTACGGGACGGACGCGCACATCGGCCGGGTGCACATCACGCCCGGCACGGCGACCGGCGCGACCGTGCCGTACAGCGTGAAGGCGACGGTGTCGTACGACGGCAAGTCGAAGCCGCTGGCGTACACGAGCAAGCTGACCGTCGTGCGCGGGGTGACCACCGGCAAGGCGCTCGTCGACTGGCAGCCCGCCCTGGTGTACCCGAAGCTCCAGCGGGACGACCGGCTCGTCACCGGCGAGTCCGCGAACCCGGCCATCGAGGCGGTGGCCCGCGACGGCAAGGTGCTGACCAAGGAGAAGTACCCGTCGCTGGGCCCGGTCCTGGACGCCCTGCGCGAGAGGTACGGCAGCGAGGCCGGCGGCACCCCCGGCATCGAGTTGGTCATCAAGCACCCGGACCAGAGCCCCGACACCTCGCTGCTGACCCTCGCCGAGGGCAGGGCGGGGAAGCTGCAGACCACCATCAGCGCGAGCGCGCAGGCGGCCGCCGAGAAGGCCGTGAAGCTGTACGGCCAGTCGTCGGTCGTCGCCGTCAAGCCCAGCACCGGCGAGGTGCTGGCCGTGGCCAACAACCGTACGGACGGCTTCAACGCGGCCTTCGAGGGCACCAAGGCCCCCGGCTCCACCATGAAGATCATCACTGCCGCGATGCTCATCGACAACGGCGTCACCTCGATGAACGGCCCGGCGCCCTGCCCGCCCGAAGCCGTGTGGCAGGGGCAGACCTTCAAGAACCTCACCAACATGAAGCCCAACGAGGGCGCCAGCCTCGCCAACAGCTTCATGCGGTCCTGCAACACCGCCTTCATCAAGCTCATCGACGAGAAGCCGCTCACCGACGACTCGCTGACGCTGGAGGCCCAGAACCGGTTCGGGATCGGCGAGGACTGGAAGACCGGCATCGTCTCCTTCGACGGGAAGGTGCCCGCGGTCAGCGGTCCGGACCGCGCGGCGAACGCGATAGGCCAGGGCCAGGTCCAGATGAACCCGCTGAACATGGCCTCGGTGACGGCTACCGCGATCACCGGCGCCTTCCGCCAGCCCTACCTGGTCTCGCCGAAGCTCGACAGCCGCGAGTTGGCCACCGCGAAGGGGCTGCCGTACAACACCGCCTCCCAGCTGAAGCAGATGATGCGGCTCACCGCGACCCAGGGCACGGCGCAGAAGGCGATGGCGGAGCTCGGCGGGGACATCGGCGCCAAGACCGGCTCCGCGGAGGTCGACGGACAGCAGGTGTCCAACAGCTGGTTCACCGGCTTCCGCGAGGACATGGCCGCGGCGGCCATGACGGAGGAGGGCGGCCACGGCGGCGACGCGGCCGGCCCGATTGTCGCAGCTGTGCTACGAGCCGCCGGCTGACGTCACCCGCGCAGGACGGGGACTCTAGGCTGTGGCAGTCGTTGAGGTGCATGAGGGCAACGGGGACCCTGAGAAGCGCGGAGGAAACAAAAGCCGTGGGTAGCAGAAGGCGCGTCGCCGAGCGACGGAAGACCAGGCCCGCCGTGGTCGGCGGGATGATCGCCGTGGTCGTCGTCGGCGTCGGCCTCGGCGGCTACGCGCTGTACGGCGCCGGGGCCGCGGCCGACGACCGGACGCAGAACACGTCCGTGTCCGCCGCGGACCACAAGCCGAAGGTCAAGACCGGCCCGCTGTCGGCGACCGAGGTCACCACCACCGCGACCACCTTCCTCACCTCCTGGCAGCAGGGCAGGGTGAGCGCGGCGGCCGCCGCGACGAGTGACACCAAGGCCGCCACCGCCCTGCTCACCGGCTACGCCAAGGACGCCCACATCACCGGCGTCACCCTCACCCCGGGCACCCGCGCCGGCGACAAGGTGCCCTTCTCCGTCAAGGCGACGGTGACGTACAAGGGCACCAGCAAGCCGCTGACGTACGACAGTGCACTGACCGTCGTCCGCGACACCGCCACCGGGAAGCCGCGGGTCGGCTGGACCGCCTCGGTCGTGCACCCCGACCTGAAGGACGGGGACACTCTCGTCACCGGGGAGTCCGGGACCCCGCCGATCAAGGCGGTCGACCGGGACGGCGGCGAGATCACCGAGGCGAAGTACGCCTCGCTCGGCACGGTCCTGGACGGCCTGCGCGAGAAGTACGGCAAGAAGGCCGGCGGCAAGGCGGGCATCGAGCTGCGGGTGGTCCGCGGGAAGGACTCCAAGTCCTCCGACAAGACCCTGGTGGAGCTCAGCAAGGGCACCCCGGGCACCGTGAAGACCACCCTGAACCCGACGCTGCAGGCGGCGGCCGAGGCGCAGGTCGCCAAGCAGGCGCGGTCCTCCGTCGTGGTCCTGCGCCCGTCGACCGGCGAGATCCTCGCGGTGGCGAACGCGAGCCACGGCTTCGACACCGCCCTCCAGGGCTCCCTCGCCCCGGGTTCCACGATGAAGGTCATCACCTCCTCGCTGCTGATCGAGAAGGACCTCGCCTCGCCGGACAAGGCGCACCCGTGCCCGAAGTACTTCACGTACGGCGGCTGGAAGTTCCAGAACGACGACAAGTTCGAGATCAAGGGCGGCACCTTCAAGGCGAGCTTCGCCCGCTCCTGCAACACCGCCTTCATCAGCCAGGCGGGCAAGCTGGACAACGACAGCCTGACCAAGCAGGCCCAGCAGGTCTTCGGCCTGTCCATGGACAACTGGGCGATCGGCGTCCCGTCCTTCGACGGCTCGGTGCCGGTGCAGAGCGCGGCCCAGAAGGCGGCCTCGCTCATCGGCCAGGGCGGGGTGCGGATGAACCCGCTGAACATGGCGTCGGTCTCCGCCACCGTGGAGTCGGGCACCTTCAAGCAGCCCTACCTGGTCTCCCCCTCGGTCGACGGCCGCACGCTGGCTACCGCCTCGCGGGCGATGTCGGCCGGCACGCTGTCGCAGCTGCGTGAGCTGATGGCGTACACGGCGGGCTACGGCACGGCGGCCGAGGCGATGTCCGGGGTGTACGGCAACGTCGGCGCGAAGACCGGCTCCGCGGAGGTCGACGGCCAGAAGAAGCCGAACGGCTGGTTCACCGCGTACCGGGGCGACCTCGCGGCGGCGGGCGTGGTCCAGGCGGGCGGCCACGGCGGCGACACGGCGGGCCCGATCGTGGCGACCCTGCTGAAGATGGGCGGCTGAGCCCGCACGGCTAACCCCGTACGGGTGCCGTGGCCGTGTACGTCCGTCGCAGGAACCTGAGCAGGGCCTTCTGCTCGAACTGCACGACCGACACGCCCTGCGGTGAGTGGAACTCCACCACGGCCTGCACTCGTCCGCACGGCCACACCCGCACCTCGCCGGTGCCGGCCGGAGCCCTGAGTCCCTGTTCCAGCAGGGCTCGCGAGAAGGTCCACTCGTGGGTGCCCGGCAGACCGATCCGTACCGAGCGCGGGTCGGTCTCCGGGTCGTAGCGCAGGACCACCGGGACTGCCTCGTCCTCGGCGATGTCCACGTCCGAAACGATGTGGGCTCGCGCGTACTGTTCGACTACGGACATCGTGACGGCCCTCTCACGCTGCGTGACCTGTGCGGAAGCTGTGCGTCCACCCCCTTCCCAGAGTCGCACATTTCCCGTGTTCCGCCCCCTGGACCGAAAGCCCGTGAGTTGCTGTTCGCGAAAAGGCCCTCTTGCAAAGGGTTCGCAACAAGCCACTATCATCGAACGGTGCATGTGCCTGACGGATTCATAGACGCCCCCATCTCGGCAGCGACCGGAGTCGTCGCCGCGGCCGCCGTCGCGGTGAGCCTGCGCGGCGCCCGCCGTGAACTGGACGAACGCACCGCGCCCCTGGCCGGCCTCGTCGCGGCGTTCATCTTCGCCGTGCAGATGCTGAACTTCCCGGTCGCCGCCGGGACCAGCGGACACCTCCTCGGCGGAGCCCTCGCCGCGATCCTCGTGGGCCCCTACACCGGGGTCCTCTGCGTCTCGGTCGTCCTGCTCATGCAGGGCATCCTCTTCGCGGACGGCGGGCTGACCGCGCTCGGCGTGAACATCACCGACATGGCCGTCGTCACGACGGTCGTGGCGTACGCCGTCTTCCGCGGGCTGGTGAAGGTGCTCCCGCGCCGGCGCGGTTCGATCACCGCGGCCTCCTTCGTGGCCGCCGTGCTCTCGGTGCCCGCCGCGGCCGTCGCCTTCACCCTGATCTACGCCGTCGGCGGGACCACCGACGTCTCCATCGGCAAGGTCGCCACCGCGATGATCGGCGTCCACATCCTCATCGGCATCGGCGAGGCGGCCATCACCGCGCTGACCGTCGGTGCCGTCGTCGCCGTACGCCCCGACCTGGTGTACGGCGCCCGTGGCCTCCAGCAGAAGCTGAAGCTGCGGGTGGACGGTGAACTGGTCGACGTACCGGACACCGCGCCTGTCGCCGCCGCCCGTTCGCACCGCAAGGTGTGGATCACCGGCCTGGTCACCTCCCTGGTGCTCGCCGGGTTCGTCAGCTTCTACGCCTCCGCCAGCCCCGACGGGCTGGAGAAGGTCGCCGCCGACAAGGGCATCGACGCGAAGGCCGAGAAGCACGCCACCTCGGACTCCCCGCTCGCCGACTACGGCGTGAAGGACGTCCAGGACGCCCGCCTGTCCGGGGGGCTGGCGGGCGTGATCGGCGTCGGCGTGACCGTCGTCGCGGGCAGCACGGTGTTCTGGGCGGTCCGCAGGCGCCGTACCGCCGACACCAGCCCCGTCGGGACGGGCGTCTGACGTGGGCGCCGGACACGCGCACCGGCTCTACCGGCACGGGCACTCGCCGGTGCACGCCCTGCCGCCGCACACCAAGCTCGCGGCGGCCTTCGGCTTCGTGGTGGTCGTCGTCTCGACCCCGCGCGAGGCGATGTGGGCGTTCGGCCTGTACGCCGTCCTGCTGGGCGTCGTCGCGTACGCCGCGCGCGTGCCGGCCGGCTTCCTGCTGAAGCGGCTGCTGATCGAGGTGCCGTTCGTGGCGTTCGCGGTGCTGATGCCGTTCGTCGCGGAGGGCGAGCGGGTCGAGGTGCTCGGTGTCTCCCTGAGCGTGAGCGGCCTGTGGGGCGCCTGGAACGTGCTCGTCAAGGGCACGCTGGGGGTTGCCGCGTCGGTGCTGCTGGCGTCCACCACCGAACTGCGCTCGGTGCTGCTCGGACTGCAACGGCTCAGACTCCCGCCGCTGCTGGTCCAGATCGCCTCCTTCATGATCCGCTACGGCGACGTCATCACCGACGAGATGCGGCGGATGCGCATCGCGCGGGAGTCGCGGGGGTTCGAGGCGAGCGGCGTCAAGCACTGGGGTGTCCTCGCGAAGTCGGCCGGCGCGCTGTTCATCCGCTCCTACGAACGCGGTGAGCGCGTGCACCTGGCCATGGTCAGCCGGGGGTACGCCGGTTCGATGCCGGTCATCGACGAGGTGACCGCGTCCCGGGCGCAGTGGTCGTACGCCCTCGCGCTCCCCGTCGCCGCCCTTGTCGTCTGCGTGGTGGGATGGGCCCTGTGAGCGATCTTGTGAGCACCGCGTCCCTGGAGGTCTCCGGCCTCGCCTTCGCCTACCCCGACGGGCATCAGGCCCTGTTCGGCGTGGACTTCTCGATCGCGCGCGGCGAGCGGGTCGCGCTGCTCGGCCCGAACGGCGCCGGCAAGACGACCCTCGTGCTGCACCTCAACGGCATCCTGAGCGGCGGGGTGGGCACGGTGAAGGTCGCCGGGCTGCCCGTGGGCAAGAAGCACATGGCCGAGATCCGGCGCAAGGTCGGCATCGTCTTCCAGGACCCCGACGACCAGCTCTTCATGCCGACCGTGCGCGAGGACGTGGCGTTCGGACCGGCGGCGGCCGGGCTCAGGGGGCCCGAGCTGGAGGAGCGCGTGGACCGGGCGCTGACCCACGTCGGCATGGCGGAGTTCAAGGACCGGCCCCCGCACCACCTCTCCTTCGGCCAGCGGCGCCGGGTGGCGGTGGCGACCGTGCTGGCGATGGAGCCGGAGATCCTCGTCCTGGACGAGCCCTCCTCCAACCTCGACCCGGCCTCCCGCCGCGAACTGGCCGACATCCTGCGCTCGCTGGACGTGACGGTCCTGATGGTCACGCACGACCTGCCGTACGCGCTGGAGCTGTGCCCGCGCTCGCTGATTCTGAGCGAGGGCACGATCGCCGCGGACGGGAGGACCGCCGAACTCCTGGCCGACGACGAGCTGATGCGGGCCCACCGGTTGGAGTTGCCCTTCGGATTCGATCCGCGGTCCGTGACAATGGGCGCGTGACGAACCAAGAGGACGCCGGATCGCTGCTGCTGGACGACCAGTTGTGCTTCGCGCTGTACGCCGCCCAGCGCGCGGTGACGGCCGCGTACCGGCCGCTCCTCGACGAGCTCGGGCTCACCTATCCGCAGTACCTCGTGCTGCTGGTGCTGTGGGAACGCGGTCAGACGACCGTGAAGGAGCTGGCGGCCGCCCTGCGTCTCGACTACGGCACGGTCTCGCCGTTGCTCAAGCGGCTGGAGAGCGCGGGGTTCGTACGCCGGGAGCGCGCGGCGAGCGACGAGCGCTCGGTGCTGGTGGCGTGCACAGGGCGTGCGGAGGAACTCAGGGAGCGCGCGGCGGCCGTCCCCGGCGCCCTCCTCTCCGCGACCGGGCTCGACACCGCGGAGGCCGCGAGACTGCGCGAGAACCTGTGGGGGCTCGCGGAAAGGGCGCACGAGGCTTCCGAGCGCCCCCGCTGACCACCTGTTACCCAAGGTTGCCACCCCCTGGTCGCCCGGCCCCGACCTACCGGCCGGTACCTTGTGCACGATGTATTTGCGCGCACTTCTCCGGGGGGAGACCAGCCATGCTTGAGGAAACCGCCGTCGACACCCGGCCGACGAAGATCATGTACGTCGCCGAGGCGACCGCTCACGGCGGCCGGGACGGCTTCGTCACCAGCCAGGACGGCCAGATCGAGCTGAAGGTCGCGATGCCGCCGGCGCTCGGCGGGGACGGCAACGGCACCAACCCGGAGCAGCTGTTCGCCGCCGGCTACAGCGCCTGCTTCCACAACGCGCTGATCCTCGTCGGCAACCGCGAGGGCTACGACCTGACCGGTTCCACGGTCGCCGCGAAGGTCGGCATCGGCCCCAACAAGCACCGCGGCTACGGCCTCGCGGTCGCCCTGAGCGTCTCCCTCCCGATCCTCGACGCGGGCCTCGCGGCGAAGCTGGTGGACGCGGCCCACGAGGTCTGCCCGTACTCGAACGCGACCCGCGGGAACATCGACGTGACGATTCTGCTTGGCTGAGGCAGGCACCGGGCGGCAGCAGGAGGAGTACGGGCGTGGACGTGAACGGCACAGTCGCCGAGGGCTTCGAGCCGGTCAGGGACGTGTTCGCGCGGAACTTCGAGGCGCTCGGGGACCGGGGCGCGGCGGTCGCCGTGTACCGGGACGGGCGCAAGGTGGTCGACCTGTGGGCCGGTACCAGGGACATCGACGGCACCGAGCCCTGGGAGCGCGGCACCGCGCAGGTCGTGCGCTCGGCGACCAAGGGCGTCGCCGCCGCCGTACCCCTGCTCCTGCACCAGCGCGGGGAGCTGGACCTGGACGCGCCGGTGGCGGAGTACTGGCCCGAGTTCAAGGCGCGCGGGAAGGAACGGGTGCTGGTCCGGCACGTGCTGAACCACCGGGCGGGCCTGCCGGTGATCGACCGGCCGCTCACCCCCGACGAGGCCCTGGACCCGCTGAAGGGCCCCGAGGCCGTCGCCGCGCAGGCACCCGTCTGGGAGCCCGGCACGGACCACGGGTACCACGCGCTGACGTACGGCTGGATGCTGGACGAGCTGGTGCGCCGGGTGACCGGGCTCGGGGCCGGTGAGTGGATCGCGCGGGAGATCGCCGGGCCGCTGGGGGCCGAGTTCTGGCTCGGGCTGCCCGCGGAGGAGGAAGCCGCCGGACGGACGGGACGGGTCGGACGGGTCGAGGGCCCCGAGCCCAACGGTGCCCTGCGCGCCCGCCCCAAGCGGTCCGTCACCGAGGCCTACGAGGACCCCGGCTCCCTCACCCGCCGCGCCTTCGCCGCGATCACCCCCTTCCCCGACCAGAACGCACCGGAGTACCGGGCGAGCGCCCTGCCCGCCACCAACGGCATCGCGACGGCGGACGGGCTGGCGAGGATCTACGCGTCGCTGGTCGGCGAGATCGACGGGGTGCGCCTCTTCGACCCGGCCACGGTCGCACTCGCCCGCACCGAGGAGTCGGCGGGCCCGGACCGCGTGCTGGTCGTGAACACCCGGTTCGGCCTGGGCTACATGCTGCACGGCAGCGCCTCGCCGTTCCTCGGCGCGGGCTCCTTCGGGCACCCGGGCCGCGGTGGCTCCCTCGGCTTCGCCGACCCGGAGACCGGCATCGCCTTCGGCTATGTCACCAACGGGTTCCGCAAGACGGTCACGGCGGACCCCCGGGCGCAGGCGCTGGTCAGGGCGGTGCGGGCGGCCCTGTGACGGCTACACGTTGATCGTGTGGGACGTCCGCCCGGACGCCTCGTCGATCTCGTCGTGCGCCTTGGTCAGCAACTGCATCGCGAGTTCGTTCAGCGCCCGCGCCCCCGCGACCTCCTCGCCGACCCGCGGCTGATTCGTGTCGCTGCGGTGGCGGCTGGCGTGTCCGCGTGCCCGTACCTCGCTCCCGTCGGGCAGGCGCACCAGCGCCGCCGCCTCCGTGTGCCGTTCGTCCTCCCGGAACTCCAGCTCGACGTGCCATCCCACAGTGGTGTGCGTCATGTCGGTCACCTCCGGAAACCTCTGCTTCCAGAGTGCTCCTCCGGCGGCCACCGCACACGTGGCCGCCGGAGACGCCGTCAGCCGTCAGCCGTCGGACTCCGCCGACGGGAGGTAGGCGCCGGGCACGTCGTTCGGCGCGTAGACCTTCTTGTCGCCGGGGTACGGCTTGGTCCAGTCGTGCGTCTGGTACCAGGTATAACGGTTCATCTGCTCGGCGTTCGCGTAGTCCGGCACGGCGTGCGCACCGGTCAGGCGCTGGTGTGAGGCCCAGGTCTTCCACTGCGCGGCGAGTGCCTGCTTCGCCTGCGGCACTGCGGCGGAGGTCGGCGCGAGTGCCGCGTCGGCGTCCTGGGTGGCCGGGGTGTCCACGCCGCAGGACGGCGTGGGGCTCACGCCGAGGGTGAGGGAGGTGCGGTTGGGGACCGCGGTGAACGGGGTGGTGTCCGGCTTGCCCGTGAAGGCCCCGTACATGGGCGTGGCCGCGCTGTCCTTCTGGTTCATCGGGTGGATCCCGAGGATCTGCTCGATGGTGCGGATCATCGTGATCTGCGTGTAGTAGCGGCTGTCGACGGTGCCGTGCTGGGCGTAGGGGCTGATGACCTGAACCGGGGCGCGGTGGCCGTCGACGTGGTCGAGGCCGTTCTGGGAGTCGTCCTCGACGACGAAGATCGCCGAGTCCTTCCAGTACCTGCTGTGGGAGATCTCGTCGACCATGCGGCCGACCGCGAGGTCGTTGTCGGCGACCTCCGCCGACGCGTTGGCCGGGCCGCCGGTGTGGTCGTTGGAGAACCAGAACATGTTCAGGTTCGCCGGGCCGTTCTTCTCGAAGTCCTGCTGCCAGATCTGTTCCTTGTAGATGTCCGGGACGTCGAGGTCGAACATCGGGAAGCCCTGTACGGACACGTCGTTGAGCGAGGGGATCGCCGAGCCGGTCTTGATGGGGTACTGGGTCTGCGCCCCGGTCGCGGCCATGGTCTTGCTGTCGCAGTACAGGTTCTGCCAGGTCGCGCCGGCCGGCTTGGACTCGGTCGACTGGAACTCGCCGAAGTCCTTGACCGACTTCCCGGCCGCCTGCGCGCCGGTCCAGATGAACCCGGACTTCTGGTGGCCGAGCACGTCGTTCTCGGTGTCGTAACTGCGCGTGTACTCACCGGCGGAGGACTCGGTGTACTCCGGGTTGTCCGACTGCATCAGCCAGTTGTGGCCCTCGGCGGAGTTGGTGCCGATGTCGTAGAAGTTGTCGTAGAGGCCGAACTGCTGGGCCAGGGCGTGCTGGTTGGGCGTGACGTTCGCGCCGAAGGTGGTGAGGGCCGGGTCGCCGTCGCCCTGCGGGAGGTCGCCGTAGACCTGGTCGTAGGTGCGGTTCTCCTTGACGAGCAGGAAGACGTGCTTGATCGTCGACGGGTCGCCGAGGCGGGCCGGGACCGGGACCGGCTTGGCGTGGCCGGCGCCCTTGGCCGTGGTGACCGAGCCGGGCGTCCAGCCGTTCTGCTGGAACACCTTGGCCGTCTGGGACCTGATCACCAGGTCGCTCGGCAGCGTGAACTCGGTGAGGCTGGACGTGGTGTCGTGGGTGCCGTGTCCGGAGGCGGCCGTGGGGCGGCGGGCGTCGATGCCGCGGGTGTTGGAGACGACGACCTTCTTGCCGACCGTGGTGACCTCGGCGGGGAAGTAGTCGGTGGGGAGCAGGCCGACGTAACTCGCCGGTTCCTTCGGGGACCTGTACCGGTAGACGGCGACCGCGTTGGCGCGGCCCAGCGTCACCAGCAGGTGGCCGTCGTCGGTGAGGGTGACGGCGTCGGGCTCGTAGCCGACCTTCGCCTCGGGCCACGGCTGGGTGGCGATGGTCTGGACGACCTTGTCCTTGCGGGTGTCGATGACCGACACGTTGTTGTCGGCGGTGTTGGCGACGAACACCGTGCCGTTCTTCGCGTACACGGCTGTCGGGTGCAGACCTACGTCGATGGTCCGGACGGGCTTGTCCTCGCGGGTGTCGATGACGCTGACCGTGCCGGTGGTCGCGGCGCCGGTGGCGGGGTCGGCGGGCACCTGGGTGCCGTAGGAGTTCATGGTGGTCTCGCCGGGCCTGGCCGGACGTCCGCCCTCGTTGCTGACGTACAGCTTGCCGCCGACCAGGGCAAGGCCGCGCGGCGCGTTCCCGACTGCCCAGCTCTGCCTGATGGTTCCGGTGGTGGCGTCGAGGGCGACGACCCGGTTCTGGCCGTTGACCGCGGAGTACACGGTGGAGCCGTCGGCCGAGAACACCGCGGCGCCCACGAGCGCCTGCTGAGTGCCGACGGCCGGGATGGGGACGGCCGTCGGAGTGGAGAGGGTGCCGTCGGCGTTCACGGTGAACTTCGTGTAGCCGTTCGCCTGTCCGAGCCACAGCTGCTTGCCGTCGGGCGAGTAGGTGGGGCCCTCCTGGCCGACCGCGGCGCTGGTGATGCGCAGATCGTCCGCCGTGTTGGCGCCGATCTTCTGCTTCACCTGCCCGGTCGCCAGGTCCATGATCACCAGCGCGGCGTCGCCGTCGGTGACCGAGGCCGCGAGGTGGGTGCCGTCCGGGCTGACCGTGGACGACATGATCTTGCCGTCGTTGATGACGGTCCGGCTGCCGTACGGCTTGAGGTACTGGTCGCTGGAGATGACCTCGCCCTTGGCGGTGTCCTGTGCGACCTGCTGGGTGCCGAACTGGTAGGTGGAGGCGACCGCGGTGCCGGTGACACCGAGGGCGACGGCGATACCGGCCGTCACCAGCGTGGTCCGGCGGCTGAGGCGTCTGGCCCGCGCGCTGCTGCGGCGCTGCCGAGTTACCTGCATGGGACTATCCCTTCGAGGTGGTGTCCAGCAGCTCGACGTTGCCGTCGAACTGCCACAGCGGGTTGGGTGCGTCCCCGGTGGAGGTCCGCACCAGGAAGTAGCCGTTCACTTCCTTCGGTCCGTCGCCGTCGGCGACGAACCGCCCGTCCGATCCGACGTCCAGCTGATAGACAGCCGTCCCCGCCACCGGTACGCCGGGCAGGTGCCAGGTCACGACACACCGCCAGTCATTGCCCGCCCCCCGTTGAGCGGCCTGGCCGTCGCTCTTGGTGCACGCCGCCGAGGCCCTGAGCTGCGCCTCGGCGACGGCGGGGCGGTGGAGTTGCTCGGTCTGCAGGCGGTAGAGGTGGGCGAAGCCCGTGGCGACGGAACGCTGCACCTTGGCCTGCGTGATGCCCGTCGAATCGGTCGCGACGGCGATCCCGGCGACGGTGAGAGCCGTCAGCGCGGCCAGCGGCAGCACGCCCACGGTGAACGCGCGGCGCCCGCCACCGTCGTAGGCGAGGTTGGTGAAGTCCCGCCTCAGGAACAGCAGATGGGCCAGTACGCTCGCGAGGACGGCCCACGCCAGGCTGACGGCGACGCCGATCAGGAGCGGGGCGAGTTGCGCGGGGGCGGTGAACAGGCCGTTCCAGGAGAGGAAGGCGTAACCGGGCAGGGCCAGGCGTACGGCGACGGGCAGCGGCAGCATCTGGGCGACCTGCATGCCGAGCGCGACCAGCGGGGGAAGCAGCAGCCCCGTCGGGGACCGACCGAGGGCGACCGACCCGAGCAGGCCGATCGCGGCGAGGGCCAGGGTCGGGGCGAGGGCGGCGACCCAGGCGAGCAGGACCCTCCCGGCGGCGTCGGAAGGGGTCAGCAGGTGGCCGTCGAGGCCGACGAGCGGCTGGTTGCCGACCGAGGCGAGCCCGCCCACGGCGCTGGAGCAGGCCAGCCCGGCCACGAGCAGCAGGATCACGGTGAGACTGGCCAGCACCTTCGCTGCGAAGATCCGCCGCGGTGAGCGGACCGCCACCAGCAGGTGCCGCCAGGTGCCGAGCCGGTCCTCGGCGGCGAACACGTCACCGGCGACCACCGATGTCAGCAGCGGAAGCGCCCAGGTGCCCGCGAAACCGAGCATCACCAGCGGTCCGGCCCAGCCGGTGGCGTGCATCCAGCGGCCGAAGAGCGTGTCGGAGGGCAGCGTGCTCTGCTCGCTCACCCCGGCAACGAAGAGCCCCGGAGCGGTCCAGCAGACCAGGACGAGGAGCCGGATGCGCCACTGCGAGACGAGCTTGACGAGCTCGAAGCGGTAGCAGCGCGGAATCGAGACGGGACGGGCGGGACGAACAGCGCGAACGGGGGTGGGGGGCGCGGTGGCTGTGGTGGTCATCTGCTTGCCCCGGTCTCCTGGTTCTCGGTGAGGGCCAGGAACGCGGCCTCCAAGGGCGAGACCACGGGCGCGAGTTCGCGCACCGCGACGCCCGCCGTCACGAGCCGCGTCACCAGGTCGTCGAGGGCGGGCACCAGCGCGCGGACGACGAGGAGTTCGGTTTCCTGCCGTGTCCCGCCGTCGTCGACGACCCGGATCCCGTCCGTGCCGTCGGCCAGCCGCCGCGCGGCCCGCGGGTCGGACGTCCGTACCCGGTAGTCGAGTTCACGGCTCTCGGCGGCCAGCTTGCCGAGCGGGCCGGAGAACACGATCCGTCCCGTGGCGAGGATGGTGACCTCGGAGCACATCGCCTCCAGGTCGTCCATACGGTGGCTGGAGACCACGACACTCGTGCCGTCCGCGGCGAGCCGGTTCAGCACCCCGTGCACATGCCGTTTCCCGGCCGGATCAAGGCCGTTGGAGGGCTCGTCGAGCACCAGCAGCCGCGGCCGGGTCAGCAGCGCGGCGGCCAGCCCGAGCCGCTGGCGCATGCCGAGGGAGAACCCGCGGGCCTTGTCGTCGGCGACATCGGTGAGCCCGACCTGGTCGAGCACGTCGTCGATGCCGGCGGTAGGCGCGTCCCGGCCCCTGAGCCCGGCCAGCGCGGCGAGGTTCTGCCGGGCGGTGAGCGAGGGGTAGAGACCGGGCCCGTCCACGAATCCGGCGACTCCGTCGGGAGCGGCGAGGGCCCGCCCGACCGGCACGCCCAGGATCTCCAGGTGCCCGCCGTCGGCGACGGCGAGGCCCAGCAGGAGCCCGAGCAGGGTCGTCTTTCCGGCACCGTTCGGCCCGACCAGGCCGTGGATCCGGCCCCGCGTCACCTCGAGGTCGACGCCGTCGAGCGCCACGACGTCACCGAAGCACTTGGTGATCCCGCGGGCCCGGACTGCGTGGAGTGCGTTCATGAGTCCCTTGCGTCCCTTCTTTCACGGTTCCGCAGGGACCTTAGGGACGGCACACGACCCGGCCACGGACGTCCGCCTGAACGCACAGGGAACGGACCGTCAAGGCCTCGGCAAGTAGGCAAACGAAGAGTCGGCGTTGGGCCGGGCTTGGGCAGCGCTTGGGAGAAACCCGTGCGCCGGACTGCTAACCGGCGTGCAGCATCAGTCCGATGCCCGCGACCAGCAGTCCCGCCGCGAGGATCCTCGGCGCCCCGAACCGTTCCTTGAAGAACAGGGCTCCGATGGCCGCGCCGACGATGATCGAGGACTCGCGCAGGGCGGCGACGGGGGCGAGTTCGGCCTTGGTCTGGGCCCACAGGACGAGTCCGTACGCGGCGACGGACAGGGCGGCGCCGACGAGCCCGATCCAGGCGAAGGGCCTCAGTACGGCCACGGATCGGCCGCGCCACCGCGTGAGGGCGTACACCGGGATCACGACCCCCTGTACCGCCATCAGCCAGGCGATGTACCCGAGGGAGGAGCCGGAGGCGCGCACGCCGAGTCCGTCGACGACGGTGTACGCGGCGATGGTGAGTCCGGTCGCCAACGCGGCGCCGATCGCCGCCCAGTCGGGCCTACGGCCGCGCAGCCCCCACAGCGCGACGCCGGTGAGCCCCGCGCAGGACAGGGCGATTCCGGCGGCGGCCCACCCGTCCGGCACCTCGTGCGCGAAGAGGGCGGCCAGCACGGTCACGACCAGAGGTGCGGTGCCGCGCGCGATCGGATACGCCTGCCCGAAGTCACCGAGCCGGAAGGACTTCATCAGCAGCGCGTAGTACGCCATGTGGATGCAGGACGAGGCGAGGAGATACGGCCACGCGCCCGCCGCCGGAACCGCCGCGAACGGGATGATCACCAGCCCGATGAGCATCCCGCCGCCCGAGATCAGCGTGAACCCGACCAGCTTGTCGGTGACTTGGTGCGCGATGGCGTTCCAGCAGGCGTGCGTGACGGCGGCGAGGAGGACGGCGGCGGTGACGAGGGGCGTCACGCGATGCGCTCGCGCACGTCCACCAGCGTCGCTCCGGCGTGGGCGACCAGGTCCTCGGGCGCGATGGGGAACACGGCGTACGGAGTGCCGGCGGCGGCCCACACGACGTCATGGTCGAACAGCGAGCGATCGGCCAGCACCCGGGTCGTCGTACGGTGCCCGAAGGGCGGCACGCCCCCGATGGCGTACCCGGTCGTCTCCCGTACGACATCGGCCTTGGCCCGGGTGACCTTCCCGGCACCGAGCTCCTCCTGGACCCGCTCGAGGTCGACCCGCGAGGCTCCGTCCATCAGCACGAGCACCGGCACCCCGTCCGCCGCGAAGATCAGCGACTTGCAGATCTGACTCAGCTCGCACCCGATGGCCGCGGCGGCCTCGGCGGCGGTACGGGTGGCGTCCGGGAAGCGGCGGACCTGCGCGGTGAGTTCATCGAGCCCCAACTCGCGCAGGGCCTCGGCGAAACGGGGGTGGGCGGCAGAGTCCGAAGGCGTCATGCCCGGCAGGTTAGCTGCCTGGTACAGACGTCACGACTGAATTCACCGTCGCCTTCCGCCTTCGTTCCCCTGCCCGCTTCCCGTCGGGCAGGATGCTGCGATGACCTCGTCTCCCGCCGTACGCCCCTACCGCCCCGAGGACCGCGACGCCCTCGAGGACATCTGCGTCCGCACCGCCCACGCCGGCCGGGACAGCCGCCCGCACTACAAGGACCCCGGTGTCTTCCCCGCGGCCTTCGCGGCGCCGTACGTCCACCTCGAACCGGAGCTGGCCTTCGTGCTGGACGACGGGGCGGGACACGCCGTGGGGTACATCGTCGGAACCGCCGACACGCCCCGGTTCGTCGAGAACTACCGCGCGAAGTGGCTGCCCCTGGTGGCCGGCCGCTATCCGGAGCCCCGCCACGAGCCGCACACCCCCGACGAGGAGATCGTCGCGCTCCTGCACCGCCCCGAGCGGATGCTCGTGCCCGAAGTCGCCGACTACCCCGCCCACTTGCACATCGACCTGCTCCCCGAGTGGCAGGGGCGCGGATACGGGCGCGCGCTCATGGAGAGCTTCCTGCGCGCGCTGCACGAGCGGGGCGTGGCCGCCGTACATCTGTCGATGGTGTCCGCCAACACGCCCGCGCGTGCCTTCTACGACCGTCTCGGCTTCCATGAGATCGCCGTACCGGATCCCGGGCCGGTCACCTATCTCGGCCGGTCCACGACAGAAGAAGGCCGGTGAGGGCATCCCCTCACCGGCCGGCCTCTCTCACGCGGTAGGCGTCAGACGCGTACCAGCTCCCGGTCGTCGTCCGGATCCGCGTCCTTCTCCACCTGCGTACGCAGGCCCTCGCCCTCGACGTCGACGTTGGGCAGCGCGCGGTCCAGCCACTTCGGCAGCCACCAGGCGCGGTCGCCGAGCAGAGCGAGGACCGCGGGGACGATCGCCATGCGGACCACGAACGCGTCGAAGAGGACGGCGATCGCGAGGCCGAAGCCGATCATCTTGATCATCGACTCGCCGGAGCTGATGAAGCCTCCGAAGACGGCCATCATGATGACCGCGGCGGCGACCACGACCCGGGCGCTGTGCTTGAAGCCGGTGACGACGGCCTGGCTCGGGGACTCGCCGTGGACGTACGCCTCGCGCATGCGGGTCACGAGGAAGACCTCGTAGTCCATCGCGAGGCCGAAGACCACGCCGACCATGAAGATCGGCATCATCGACATGATCGGGCCGGTCTCCTCGACGCCGAGCACACCGCCGAGCCAGCCCCACTGGAAGACCGCGACCACGGCACCGAGCGCGGCGAGCACCGACAGCAGGAAGCCGAGGGCCGCCTTCAGCGGGACCAGGATCGAGCGGAAGACCACGATCAGGAGGAGGAAGGCCAGGCCCACGACCAGGGCCAGGTACGGGATGAGGGCGTCGCTCAGCTTCTGCGAGAAGTCGATGTTCATGGCGGTCGTGCCGGTGACCAGGACGTCCGCGTCCGCCTTGGAGGCGACGTCGTCACGGATGGCGTGCACCAGGTCCTCGGTCTGGGCCGAGGACGGCTTGGAGTCGGGGACGACCGTGATGGTCGCGGTGTCGCCGGCCTTGTTGAAGGTCGCCGGGGTGACCGTGACGACGTCCTTGAGCCCCTTGATGCCGTCGGTCACCGTGGCGGCCGCGGCGTTCGGGTCGTCGCTGTTCTTGGCGTCGACGACGATCATCAGGGGGCCGTTGAAGCCGGGCCCGAAGCCCTCCGAGAGGAGGTCGTAGGCGCGGCGCTGGGTCGTGGACGTCGGCTGCGAACCGTCGTCGGGCAGGCCCAGCTCCAACTGGCTGACCGGCAGCGCGACGGCGCCGAGGCCGACCACGCCGAGCAGCAGTACGGCGGCCGGGCGGCGGATGACGAAGCTCGCCCAGCGGGTGCCGAGGTTGGGCTTCACCAGCCTCTCCGAAGAGGCGGCCTTCCCGGTGGTCTTCTTGCGCTTCTCGCCCGCCGGGCGGACCTTGCCGCCCGCGTATCCGAGCAGCGCCGGGATCATGGTCAGCGCGATGAGGACGGCGATCACGACGGTGCCGGCCGCGGCGAGGCCCATCTTGGTCAGCATCGGCACGTTGACGACCGAGAGACCGGCCAGCGCGATCACGACGGTCAGGCCCGCGAAGACCACCGCGGAACCGGCGGTGCCGGTGGCCCGGCCCACCGCCTCCTCGCGGTCGCGGCCCTCGGCCAGCTCGGCGCGGTAGCGGGAGACGACGAACAGCGCGTAGTCGATGCCGACCGCGAGGCCGATCATCGCCGCGAGGGTGTTGGTGGTGTTGCCGAGGTCGAGCGCCTTGGCGAGGGCGGTGATGGTGGAGACGCCGATCCCGACACCGATGATCGCGGTCAGCAGCGGCAGCCCGGCCGCGATCATCGAGCCCAGGGTGACGACCAGGACGACCGCGGCGATGGCGAGACCGATGGCCTCGCCGACTCCCCCCGCGTCGGGCTGGGCCTGGAGCGCGTCGCCTCCGAGGTCGACGGTCAGGCCGGTGGCCCGGGCTTCGTCACCGGCGGTCTCCAGGGCCTCCTTGGTCGCGTCCTTGAGCCCGACGGCGGGAGCGTCGTACTTCACCGAGAGGTAGGCGACCGTGCCGTCCTTGCTCACCGCGTTCGTCGTGAACGGGTCGGTGACGGAGACGACCTCGGAGCCGTCGCCGAGTTCCTTGACGGTCTTTGCGACGGTCGCCCTGTTGGCGGCGTCGGTCATCTTCTCGCCCTCGGGCGCCTTGAAGACCATGCGTCCGGTCGCACCGTCGGCGCTGGCTCCGGGGAAGCGCTGTTCCAGCAGGTCGAAGGCCTTCTGGGCCTCCGTGCCCGGGATGGAGAAGGAGGTGGATCCGGCGGCGGGGGCACTGATCGCGCCGACGCCCGCGAGCGTCAGCAGGGCCACCCACATGAGGGCGACGAAGTGCCGTCGCCGGAAGGCGAGCCGGCCGAGGCGGTAGAGGAAAGTGGCCACGAAGGCGTACTCCCGGTCAGGTCGTGGGTTTTCGGGGCAGGGGTGATCAGCCCGACGACGTGAGCGGTTACGTCAGGTGGAGGGCTTGCGGGGAGACTGGGGTCAGTCGGTCGGAACGCCGAGGGCGGGGAGGACCACGGCGTCAATGTACGAAAGGAGGAAGGCCTGCGTCGGCGGCAGCTCGTCGATCATCGTGCGGGCCGCGAACCCGCCGATCATCATGTGGATCATGAACTCGATCGCCGGGTTGTCGGGGCGCACCTCACCCCGGTCGACCGCCCGCTGCACCACTCGGCGGAACTCCGCCATCTCGGGTTCGATGAGGTGCGCGCGGAACGCCTTCAGGAGATCCGGGTTGCCGTGGACCGCCATGGCCAGACCGCGCATGAGCGCGGAGTTCTGCTCCATCGTGCAGTCGTCCGAGCGCATGGTGAGCGCGTGCAGGTCACCCTTGAGTGACCCGGTGTCGATCGACTCGAGACCGACACCGCCCGGCTTGGTGTGCCGCACCGCCTTCGCCACCAGTTCGGCCTTGCCGCCCCACTGGCGGTAGAGCGTGGCCTTGCTGGAACGGGTGCGCGCGGCGACGGCGTCCATGGTGAGGGCGTCGTAGCCGACCTCGCGGAGCAGTTCGAGCACGGCCTCGTACAGCTCGGCCTCGCGCTCGGGGGTGATACGGCTACGACGCGCGGTAGACACCTCGGTCATGTCACTCACCCTTTCCGCTCCGGGAGTTCGAACGACACTGTTTCGTACGACACGAATGTAGCGCATCCACCAACGAAACGAAACGGTTTCGTTCGTGTTGCGGGTCACCAGGGTCGCCCGTGGGTCACCGCCGACCGATTTTTCATAAGTTGCTCCGGTCCAGCCCCGGGAAAAGCATGGAGAGGTGAGCTATCTGCGCCTTCCGCATCTGAGCGGCGACCTGTTGTGCTTCGTGGCCGAGGACGACCTCTGGCTGGCCCCACTCGACGGTCCGGGCCGCGCCTGGCGCCTGACCGTCGACCGCACCAAGGTCGGCCACCCGCGCTTCTCGCCCGACGGTCGCCACATCGCGTATACGAGCTGGCGCAGCCTCGTGCCCGAGATCCACCTCGCGGACGTGGACGGCGGACCGGGCCGCCGCCTCACCTACTGGGGCAGCGCCGACACCCAGGTCACCGGCTGGACGCCGCCCGAAGGAGACAACGGGGGCACCATCCTCGCCGTCGCCTCCCACGGCGAGCCCTTCTCCTACTTCACCTGGGCCTACAAGGTCCCCACCGACGGCTCGCCCGGCCACAAACTCCCCTGGGGCCCGGTCTCCGACATCCAGGTCGCCGACCGCAAGACCCTCCTCCTCACCGGCACGCCGCCGCACGAACCGGCCGCCTGGAAGCGCTACCGGGGTGGCGCCACGGGCCGCCTCTGGCTGCACGGCGAACGCCTGCTGCCCGACCTCGGCGGCCACCTCCACTCCCCCATGTTCGTCGGCGACCGGATCGCCTTCCTCTCCGACCACGAGGGCGTCGGCAACCTCTACTCCTGCGCCCACGACGGCTCCGACCTGCGCCGCCACACCGACCACGACGCCTTCTACGCCCGGCACGCCGCCAGCGACGGCACCCGGGTGGTGTACCAGTGTGGGGGCGACCTGTGGATCGTCGACGACCTCTCGGCCGAGGCCCGCAAACTCGACGTACGGCTGAGTGGGCCGCGCGCCGGACGCCGGACGTACCAGGTGCCCGCCGCCCAGCACGTGGACGGCATCTCGGTCGACGAGACGGGCCGCGCGAGCGCCGTCGTCGTCCGCGGCAGCCTGTACTGGCTGACCCACCGGGACGGCCCCGCACGCACCATCACCGACACGCCGGGGGTACGGGTCCGGCTCCCGGAGATGCTCGGTTCCGCCGGCCAGGTCGCGTATGTGACGGACGCGGAGGGCGAGGACGCCGTGGAGATCGCGTATCTGCCGCGGGCGACGGGCGACCGCGAGCCGCGACGGCTGGCCTCGGGCGGGCTGGGCCGGGTCCTGGAGCTGGTCTCGGACCCGCAGGGCGAACGCCTCGCGATCGCCTCGCACGACGGACGTGTGCTGCTCCTCGACGCTACGGAGGACTCCGACGGCGAGGTCACCGAACTCGTCCGCTCGGTCAACGGCCCGGTCCGGGACCTCGCCTTCTCCCCGGACGGCGCCTGGCTGACGTGGTCGCACCCGGGGATCGGCCGCTCGTTGCGCCAGATCAAGATGGCCCGTGTCTCCCCGAAGGCTGGAGGGGACCGCCTGATCGTCGACGTCACCAACGGCCGCTTCGAGGACGAGAACCCGGTCTTCACCCGCGACGGCCGCTACCTGGCCTTCCTCTCCTGGCGGGGCTTCGACCCCGTCTACGACGTGCACACCGGTGACCTGTCCTTCCCACTCGGCTGCCGCCCCTACCTGGTCCCGCTGTCCTCGGCCACCCCCTCCCCCTTCGCCCTGACCCCGGAGGGCCGCCCGGCCGCCGGGGGCCTGGACCCGGTCGAGGACGAGAGCGGCGAGGGCGGCGCGGTGACCGTCGAACTCGAAGGGCTGGAGAGCCGGGTGACCCCCTTCCCGGTCCCCGCCTCCAAGTACTCGGCGCTGTACCCCGTCGCGGGCGGCGGCCTGGTCTGGCTGCGCTGGCCCATCTCGGGGGCCCTCGGCGAGACCTTCGTCAACCCGGACGACACCTCCGAGCGCCCGACCCTCGAACACTTCGCCATCGGCAAGGCGAAGAAGACCGAACTGGTCGAGCACCTGGACTGGTTCGCGGTCAGCGGCGACGGTTCCCGGCTGGTCGTGGTGGACGAGGGCGAGCTGCGCGCCACGCCCGCCACCGAGTCCGGCGACAGCGACTCGACCGTCTGGATCGACCTGCGCCGCATCCTCCACGAGGTCGACCCGGCCGCCGAGTGGCGCCAGTCGTACGAGGAGGCGGGCCGCCTGATCCGGGCCTACTTCTGGGACCCGGGGATGTGCGGCATCGACTGGGACGCGGTGCTCGACCAGTACCGCCCGCTGCTCGAACGGGTCGCCTCCCCCGACGAGTTCGCCGACCTCCTGCGAGAGGTCCTCGGCGAACTGGGCACCTCCCACGCCTACGTCACCGCCGCCCGCCGCAACGAGGGCCCACCCCACTACCAGCGCCGCCAGGGCCTGCTCGGCGCCAACTTCGTCCCCAGGGACGGGGGTTGGACGGTCCGGCGGATCCTGCCCGGCGACTCCTCGGACTCCAGGGCCCGCTCCCCGCTGGCCGGCACGGGCATCCGCGAGGGCGCGGTCCTCACCCACGTGGACGGCCGCCCGGTCGACGCGGTCGCGGGCCCGTATCCCCTGCTCGCGGCGGCGGGCGGTACGACGGTGGAGCTGACCTTCACCCCGGCACAGGGCGAGGGCGGGGCCCGCCGGGTGGCGGTGGTCCCGCTCCTCGACGAACGTCCCCTGCGCTACCAGGACTGGGTGGCCAAACGCCGGGCCGTCGTAAGGGAGTTGAGCGACGGCCGCTGCGGCTATCTGCACATCCCCGACATGGGCGGCTCGGGCTGGGCCCAGTTCAACAGGGATCTGCGCATGGAGGTCTCCCGGCCCGCCCTCATCGTCGACGTGCGCGGCAACGCGGGCGGCCACATCAGCGAGCTGGTGGTGGAGAAACTGACCCGCACGATCCTCGGCTGGGACCTGACGAGAAACGCCCAGCCGGTGTCGTACGCCTCGAACGCCCCGCGCGGCCCGGTCGTCGCCCTGGCCGACGAGGCGACCTCCTCGGACGGCGACATGATCACGGCGGCCTTCAAACTCCTCGGCCTCGGCCCGGTGGTGGGTCAGCGCACCTGGGGCGGAGTGGTCGGCATGACCGGCCGCCACCAGCTCGGCGACGGCACGGTGATCACGGTCCCGATGAACGCGGCGTGGTTCGACGCGTACGGCTGGTCGATCGAGAACCAGGGCGTCACCCCGGACCTGGAGATCCTGCGCACCCCACTGGACTGGGCGGAGGGCCGCCACGCCCAACTGGACGACGCGGTAACGCTGGCGCTGAGCCTACTGAAGACGAACCCTCCGGCGACACCGCCGGACTACCGGGACGTGCCGGACCGGTCAAGGCCCAAACTACCGCCGAGGTGAGCGCTTTTAGGGGCGCGGGGAACTGCGCGACCAGCCCCCACGAACCCGCACCCGACAACGCACCTGTGAGGCAGACGAAAACGCAGGGTGCCCTCCCAGAAAGAGAGGGCACCCCACGCGTCAAGCAGCGACTACCTACATGTCGAAGTCGGGGTCCAGCCGCTCCTGCTCCTCGCGGCGCATCCGCTCGGACTCCTCGTCCCGCATACGGTCGCGGTCCGGGCCCTGGCCCTGACCCGGGCGACCCCGCTGGCCCTTCTCCTTGGCCTGCTCGGCCTTCTGCTTGGCCTGCTGCTGCCACTGCTCGGACTTGTCCTGGAACTGGTCCTTGATACCCATGTGGGTTCACTCCCGTGGGGGTGAGGGGGAAAGGCCCCTGGCCGGGGCCTCGACCAGATTCACACGCCCGGACAAAGAACGCATTTCGATCAGTTACGGTGCGTAGCGCGAGCCTCCTCGTCCGCCGCCCCACCTGCACCGACGAGTCCCACCCTCATCCCCTCCAGCCGCTGTCCGAACCGCCGCATCTCCCGCTGCCCGACGCTTCCGATGAGCCCCGGCAGGTACCCGCGCATCCCCTGCATCCCGCGCAGCCACCCCTGCCCGTACACATGGCTCGACCGCCGCTCGATCCCGGCCACGATCCGCTCGACCGCCGGACCCAGCGGATACGTCTTGTTGGCCGGCCACGGCAGCCGCTGTCGCAACTCCCGCATGACGGCGTCCTGGTCGGCCCCGCGCACCATGTCCGTGTCGGTCCACGACAGATAACCGACCCCGACCCGCACGCCCTTGTGACCCACCTCGGCCCGCAGGCTGTGCGCGAACGCCTCCACACCGGACTTGGACGCGCAGTACGCGGTCATCATCGGCGCCGGAGTGATCGCGGCGAGGGAGGCGATCTGCAGCAGATAGCCCCGGCTCTCCATCAGCACCGGCAGGAACGCCCGGGCGGTGACGGCCGATCCGATGAGGTTGACCTCGATCACCCGCCGCCACGCCACCGGATCGGAGTCGACGAAGGGCCCGCCGGTCGCGACCCCCGCGTTGGCGACCACGATGTCGACCTTCCCGAACCGCGCCTTGACCTCCTGAGCGACCCGGGCCATCGCCGCGTGGTCGGTGACGTCGGCGTACCAGTGGTCGCTGTCGCCGTGCAGCCGCTCGGAGAGCTGCTTGAGCGCGTCCGGTTCGAGGCCCACCAGCGCGACCTTCGCCCCGCGCGCGGACAGCTTCCGGGCGAGCAACTCCCCCACTCCCCGCGCCGCTCCGGTGACGACCGCGACCTGTCCTTCGAGTCCGACCCTGCTCATGCGCCCTCCTTGACCTGGACGTACGTGGTGACGAGTTCCCGGATCCGCGCGCTGACCGGCTCGGGCGCCTCGATCGGTGTCATGTGGCCGACGCCGGGCAGTTCGGTGACCCCGAGGCAGTTCGGCAGCGCGGCGGCCAACCGGTGTGCGTGCACGGGCGGGGTGAGCCGGTCGGCCGTACCGACGACGACGGCCACCGGTGCGGTGAGCTGCCGTACGCCGTGATCCAGATCGAGCAGACCGAGGACCTGCGACCAGGCGTAGCGCACCCTGCGCGGGCACGCGTGCACGATCCGCGCGCACGCCTCCACCATGTGCGGGGCCGAACCGGGGCCCATCGTCCCGTACTTGAGGATCCGCAGGGCGAGCGGCGTGACCGGTCCGAGCGGCGCCCGCGCCCCTAGGACGCGCCGGGTCAGCCAGGTGCGCAGCCGCCCGGCCCGGATCGGTACGAGGGTCGACTCGGCGACCAGCCGCGACGAACCGGTGCTGCACAGCAGGACGGCGGCCGCGTGGTCCCGGAACGCGGGGCGCTCCGCCGCCGCCATCACCGTCATCCCGCCCATGGAGTGACCGACGATCACCGCCTTCTCCCCTGCCCCGAGGGCCGCCTCCAGCACGGCTTCGAGGTCGTCGGCGAGCCCGTCCGCACTGCAGGCCGGGCTCGCCGGGCTGCGTCCGTGGCCGCGCTGGTCGTACGCGACGACCCGGTGGTCCACGGCGAGTTCGCGGATCTGGGCGGCCCAGAAGGCGGTGGAGCAGGTCCAGCCGTGGGCGAGGACGACGGGGGGCGCGTCCTCGGGGCCGTGCACCTCCACATGCAGGCGAGCACCGTCGGCGGAGAAGGCGGTGAGCTCGCGCGCCGGGGCGGGCGGGGCGTACGGCCCGGAGACGACATGACTCAGACGGCTCATACGGCGGCCTCCGCGCTCTCCTCGGTGACCGCGCCCCGCTGCTCGGCAGGCCGCAACACCTCGTACTCGGCGAGGTCCACCCGCCGGGTCGCCCGCCGGAACTCGGTCGTCGTACCCGGCCAGATCGTGGTGTTGCGGCCGTTCGCGTCCATGTACCAGCTGGTGCAGCCGCCGGTGTTCCACACTGTGCGCTTCATGCGCTCCTGCACCCGGTGGTTCCAGTCCCGCACCGCGGAGGGGCGGGCGTCGAGGGCGGCCCGGCCGCCGAGGACGTCGAGTTGGCGCAGAAAGTCGGCCAGGTAGTTCAGCTGGGACTCGATCATGAGGATCATCGAGGAATTCCCGAGGCCGGTGTTGGGCCCGATGATCGTCATCCAGTTGGGGAACCCGGCGGCGGAGGCACCCCGCAGCGCCTCCATCCCGCCCTTCCACGCCTCGGCCAGCGTCCGCCCGTCCGCGCCGACGACCCGGTCGGCGATCGGCATGTCCGTGACGTGGAAGCCCGTACCGAAGACGATCGCGTCGACCTCGGCCTCGGTGCCGTCGGCGGCGACGAGTGTCGACCCCTCGACGCGGCTGAGCCCGCTCGCGACCACGTCCACGTTGGGCTGGGCGAGCGCCGGGTAGTACGTGCTGCTCAGCAGGATCCGCTTGCAGCCGATGCGGTAGTCGGGGGTGAGCTTGGCGCGAAGGGCCGGGTCCTTGACGGCACGGGACATGTTCCGCTTGGCCAACTGCTCCACGACACCGAGCTCACCCGGTCGCTTGGTGAACGCCTGGACCTGCAACTCCCTGATCCCCCACTGCAGTCCGCGCCGGACCTGGGTGGTGAAGGGCAGCAGCCGGTGCAGTCGGCGCTCGGCGCCGCTGATCGCCCGGTCCATGCGGGGCAGGACCCAGGGCGGCGTGCGCTGGAACAGCGTGACGTGCTGGGCGAGCGGCTGGACGGCCGGGACGATCTGGATGGCCGAGGCGCCCGTCCCCACCATGGCGACCCACTTGCCGCGCAGGTCGTAGTCGTGGTCCCAGCGGGCGGAGTGGAAGACCTTGCCGGGGAAGGAGTCCAGCCCCGGGATGTCCGGGATCTTCGGATCGGAGAGCGGCCCGGTGGCGGAGACGACGAGGTCGGCCGACAGCCGGCCACTTGTTGTCTCGATGTCCCACCGCAGCTTCTCGCCGTCCCAGGTCATCCGCTTCACCTCGGAGTTGAGGCGGATGTGCGGGCGGAGCCGGAAGACGTCCGTCACATGCTCAAGATAGGCGCGGATGTGCTCCTGCCCGGAGAAGGTGCGCGGCCAGTCGGGATGGGGCGCGAAGGAGAACGAGTACAGATGGGACGGCACATCGCAGGCACACCCCGGGTAACTGTTGTCCCGCCACGTGCCCCCCACACTGTCGGCCCGCTCCAGCACGACGAAGTCGGTGACACCCTCCCGCCGCAGTCGTACGGCGGCCCCCAGTCCTCCGAACCCGGATCCGACCACCGCCACCCGCACATGTTCGTGTTCGGCCATGCCCGCTGCCTTCCCTGCCCGACCCTGCCAGTGAACACTGGCGCAATCGGAGGGTAGAGCAGCTCCGTACCGATGGGTAGGGGTCGGGGGAAGGACGTTGACATCAGTGGCTACCGCCACGGGTACCCGGGGTACGACATAAAGTTCGGGCGTGACGGAGAAGCGCGAATACCGCATGGAGGAACTGGCCCGTCTGGCCGGCATCACAGTGCGCACCCTGCGCTTCTACCGCGAACGCAAACTGATCCCGCCCCCTCGCCGCGAGGGCCGCATCGCCTGGTACGACGACCACCACCTGGCCCGCCTGCGCACGATCGCGGCCCTCCTGGAGCGCGGCCACACCCTCACCGGCATCGCGGAACTGGCCGAGGCCCTGGACCACGGCCGTGACGTGGCCGACGTCCTGGGAGTCGCGCCGACGGAGGAGGAGCCGGTCCGCCTCACCCCCGAGGAACTCGCCGCCCGCTTCGAGGGCGAGGTCACCGCGGAGAACCTGGCGGCCGCGCTCGACCTCGGCTACCTCGGCACCGACGGCGACGAGATCGTCCACATCAGCCGCCGCCTCCTGGACGTCTCCTCCGCCCTGGTCCGCGAGGGCATCCCCCTCGCCGAAGTCCTGGCGGCCGGCAGACACGTCCGCCAACACGCCGACGCCCTGGCCGAGATGTTCGCCGAACTCGTCCTCCGCCACGCCGACGAGAACGACCTCCACCGCCTGCGCCCCCTGGCACGCAGCGTGGTGGAGGCGGAACTGTCCCTGGCGCTGGACCGGCGGTTGCGGAAGCGGGACTGAAGGTGGGCTAGAGCTCGTAGACGACCGTCACGGGCGCGTGGTCCGACCAGCGCTCGGCGTGCGTGGCGGCGCGCTCGACGTACCCCTTGACGGCCTTGGCCGCGAGCCCCGGCGTGGAGACGTGGAGGTCGATCCGCCATCCTGAATCGTTGTCGAAGGCCCGCCCCCGGTACGACCACCACGAGTACGGCCCCTCGACGTCCGGGTGCAGTGCGCGCACGACGTCGACGTAACCGCCGTCGGTCTCGTCGAACACGCGGCTGAGCCACGCCCGCTCCTCCGGCAGGAACCCGGAGCTCTTCTGGTTGGCGCGCCAGTTCTTCAGGTCGGCCTGCTGGTGGGCGATGTTCCAGTCGCCGCAGACGACGACTTCGCGGCCGTCGGCGGCGGAGCGTGCCCGCAGGTCCTTCAGGTGGGCGAGGAACTCGTCCATGAAGCGGACCTTCTCGTCCTGCCGCTCGGTGCCGACCTCGCCGGAGGGCAGGTAGAGGGAGGCGACGGTGACGCCGGGCAGGTCCGCCTCGACGTAGCGCCCGCTGGTGTCGAACTCGGCCGACCCGAAGCCGACCTGGACCCGGTCGGGCTCGCGGCGGGTGTAGAGGGAGACGCCGGCGCGGCCCTTGGCGGCGGCGGGCGCGTGCACCACGTGCCAGCCCTCGGGAGCACGGACACTGTCGGGCAGTTGCTGCGGCTCGGCGCGCACCTCCTGCAGACAGAGCACATCGGCGGAGGTCTCCGCGAGCCACTCCACGAAGCCCTTCTTCGCGGCGGCGCGCAGCCCGTTCACATTGGCGGAGGTCACAGTGAGCACCCGGGAACGATACCGGCACACTGGAGGGCATGATGATCCGCCGTGTCCCCTTCGACCACCCCGACGCCGTCAAGCTCAACGACCAGGTCCAGGCCGAGTACCACGTCCGCTACGGCGACGGCGGCGACGCCACCGAGCTGGCCCCGACGGACTTCGATCCGCCGAACGGCGTGTACCTGATCGTGTACGACGAGAACGACAGCCCTGTCGCCACGGGCGGCTGGCGTTCCCAGGACGCGAACGGCGAGGGCAACCTGGACGGCGATGCCGAGCTCAAGCGCATGTACGTGATCGAGCAGATGCGCGGCCGCGGTCTCGCCCGCCGTGTCCTGGCGGCCCTGGAGGAGGACGCCCGCGCGGCGGGCCGGCTGCGCATGGTCCTGGAGACCGGCACCAAGCAGCCGGAGGCGATCGCCCTGTACACCTCCAGCGGCTACGAACCCTGCGTCAAGTTCGGCTACTACCGCCACTTCGAGGAGAGCCGCTGCTTCGCGAAGCCCCTGTGAGACCACCCCGCAGATGACAGAAGACCCGCTCCTGAATCAGGAGCGGGTCTTCATGATGCGTGGACCTGAGGGGATTCGAACCCCTGGCCCCCTCGATGCGAACGAGGTGCGCTACCGGACTGCGCCACAGGCCCTTGCAACGAGTGAAACTCTAGCATCCCCGTCCGGATGCTTGGAAATCCGTTCCCGGCTGGTCAGGGCCCGCTGATTCCGGCCCCGTCCCTCACTCGTTGGCCGCGCGCGGCCGCTCGCCTTCCTCGTACTGGTCGAAGAGCGGCGTACGGCCGCGCTCGCGTGCCCGGCGTGCGGAGGCGGCGCGGCGGGCGTCGGTGCGGCCGTCCGCCTCGGGCTTGTCGTCCGCGTCGTCGGCCCCGTCCTCCGCTCCCCCGTCGTCGGCTACGGGCGCCGCCTCCTGGCCGGAGTGCTCGGGGGCCACGGTGCTGGACCGGGCCGAACTCCACGCGTCCGGCGCGCCGAGGTCCACGTCCGCGGTGGCCCGCGGAGCGACCGGCGCGGTCACGTACGTCGGCAGCGGCACCGGTACCGGGTCCCAGCTGTCCCCGTGTCCCGGCCTGCGCTGCCGCTCGCGCTGCTGGTCGACCCACTCGGCGTGGTCGGTCTGCTCGACGAGGGCGCGCCGGTCGGCGGCGAGCGCGGAGAGCCCGGGATCGGTCTGCGCCCCTGGTCCCTCGTCCGCTTCGTCGGCGTCCGCGCCGGTGCTCACGGACGCGCGCCGGCGCGGCTGACGGGCCCGCTCCCGCAGGTGCTGGGCGGCGGCCTCGGCGCGGCGCCGGTCCATCTGGTAGGCGAAGCGGCGGCGTTCCTGGGAGCGCAGGTACGCGATGTACGCGCTGAGCATCACCGCGGGTACGCCCGGCGCCCACAGGAAGGCGAGTCCTCCTACGGCGGCGACGATCGCGCCGAGTGTGAAGGCGAGGAAGAGCATCACCGTCGTACGCCGTCGGCGGGCGAGTACCTTCACACGCCGGGCGCGCGCCGCGGCCGCTTCCGCGGCGGCCGTGCGCCGGGCGGCGGAGGCGGGTGTCTGCTTCCGCGTCGGGGCGCCACCGTGTTCGGGCGCGGGCGCGTTGGTCTTGGCGCGCGCCGGGTCGCCGTGCCCTGCTTCCCGCCCCGCCTGCCGCCCGGGTTCCCGCTCGGCTTCCCGCGCGTGCTCGCGCGGCGCCTGGCGCTCGGAAGCCGACGGCTGGACCGTCGCCTGGGTCTGCGGACGGGTCGGAGGCATGGCGAAGGCCCGGACGTCCACCGAGTCGGTGACGACATCCGGTTCGTCGGCGCCGTGCTCCCCCTCGTCGGTGGAGCGCGCGCGCAGGTCCTTGGCGTATCGACGCTCCATGCCCGCCCGTCCGGACAGCAGCCGGATGGCGGTGCTGAAGCGTTCCGTCGGACGGGCCTCGTTCAGCTCGTCCTGCCTACGGAGCCACATCGGCACCAAGTAGGCGGCCCAGGCCCCGACAATGACTGCGTAGATGAGGCCGCTGCTGCTCACGCCTCACACGGTAGAGGGGTTTGCGTGAGGCCATCTGCCAATTGCGCCGGTGTGTCGCACGATCTGGCTGATATTTCGAGCTTTTTTTCCGACCGATCCGATCAGCAGGCCGCCTCAGTCGGGAATTCAATGCCCTGAGACGGTCATGCACCGATCATTTTCGAACACCTATTCCATTTCCCGGCTATGCGGGATTGTCGTGCGGTGTTCCGCTGGAGCGGGCCCGCTGCCAGCGCCTGAGCAGCCCGTCGGGCACCTCTTCCGCGGTGAGCGCGAACACGAGATGGTCCCGCCAGGCCCCGTCGATGTGGAGATAGCGCGGCCGCAGTCCCTCCTCGCGGAATCCGAGTTTCTCCACGACCCGTCGGCTGGGCACGTTCTCGGGGCGAATGCAGACCTCGATGCGGTGCAGACCGACCGTGCGGAAACAGTGGTCCACGACAAGCGCCACAGCGGTCGGCATCACTCCGCGCCCGGCCACCGACTGGTCCACCCAGTAGCCGACGTGCCCCGAGCACATCGAGCCCCAGGTGATCCCGGCGACCGTCAACTGCCCGACGAGCTGGCCCCGGTACTCGATGACGAACGGCAGCATCCGCCCCGCGTTCGCCTCGGACCTCAGGTGGCGGACCATCTGGCGGTAGGTCGGGCGGTGCGCGATCGGGCCGCTCGGGGTGGGTGGCGGGATGGTCGCCTCCCAGGGGCGCAGCCAGTCCCGGTTGCGCCGGTTGACCTCGCGCCAGACCCGCTGGTCGCGCATCTTTATCGGCCTCAGGACGACATCGCCGTCCGCCAGTACGACGGGCCAGGACGGGCTGTTCAGCTCGCACCCCCACTGCCGGCGCCGGGTCTGGGATGGTCGCCGCCGCGGATCTGGTCGACGGCGTGGATCAACAGGGGCTCCAGGACGGCCAGTCCGTCCTTCACCCCGCCACTGGAACCCGGCAGGTTGACGATCAGCGTGTGTCCCGCCACCCCGGCCAGGCCCCGGGAGAGCGCGGCGGTCGGCACCTTCTCCCGTCCGAACGCCCGGATGGCCTCCGCGATGCCCGGCACCTCGTGGTCGATGACCGCGCGGGTCGCCTCGGGGGTGCGGTCGGTGGGCGAGATGCCGGTGCCGCCGGTGGTGACGATGACGTCGTATCCGGCCTCGGCACCGGCGCGCAGGGCGGCCTCCACGGGGTCGCCGTCGGGGACGACCTGAGGGCCGTCGACGGTGAAGCCGAACCTCTTCAGGCCGTCGGCGATCAGCGGGCCGCCCTTGTCCTCGTAGACACCGGCGGCGGCCCGGTTGGACGCGGTGACCACAAGAGCGCGATACGTCATGCCCGGCTCCAGTCGCCCGACTTGCCGCCCGTCTTCTCCTCGACCCGTACGTCCGTGATGACCGCTCCCTTGTCGACCGCCTTGACCATGTCGATCACGGTGAGCGCGGCGACGGAGACCGCGGTGAGGGCCTCCATCTCGACGCCCGTGCGGTCCGTGGTCTTCACGGTGGCCAGGATCTCCACGGCGTCGTCCGCGACCGACAGATCCAGTTTCACACCGGACACCGACAACGGGTGGCACAGCGGGATGAGGTCGGGGGTGCGTTTGGCGCCCATGATGCCCGCGATCCGCGCGGTGGCCAGGGCGTCGCCCTTGGGGACACCCTCGCCGCGCAGCAGCTCGATCACTCGGGGCGAGACGAGGACGCGTCCACTCGCGCGCGCGGTGCGTGCGGTGACGTCCTTGCCGGAGACATCGACCATACGGGCGGCTCCCGCCTCGTCGATGTGCGTCAGTCGGTCCTGCGTACTCATGGTTGTGCGGCGCTCCCGGTCCGGCCTGTTGTGCGCGACACGGTACCGCCAACCTGGAGTGGTCAGCCGAGCAGGACCACTTCGACCTCGGTGCCGGGCTCCACGGACTCCACGTCCTCCGGTACGACGATCAGCGCGTCGGCCTGTGCGAGGGCGGCCACCAGGTGGGAGCCGGCGCCGCCGACCGGGCTGACGGAGCCGTCTGCGTACGCGCCGCGCAGGAACTGTCGGCGGCCCTTGGGCGAGGTCAGCGCCTTGTCCGCGGTCAGGGTGGCCCTGGTCTGCGGCCGGTGGACGTCGTCGAGGCCCATGAGAGTGCGGATCGCGGGGCGGACGAACAGTTCGAAGGAGACGTACGACGACACCGGGTTGCCCGGCAGGGCCAGCAGCGGGGTGTGGTCGGGGCCGATGGTGCCGAAGCCCTGGGGCTTGCCGGGCTGCATGGCGAGCTTGCGGAAGTCGATGCCGCTGCCCGGCTCGTCCGCGTCGCCGACGGAGGACAGCGCCTCCTTGACGACGTCGTACGCCCCGACGCTGACGCCGCCCGTGGTGACCAGGAGGTCGGCGCGGACGAGCTGGTCCTCGATGGTGGCGCGCAGGGTCTCGGCGTCGTCGGCGACGGCCCCCACGCGGTAGGCGATGGCGCCGGCGTCCCGGGCGGCCGCGGTGAGGGCGAAGCTGTTGGAGTCGTAGATCTGGCCGGTGCCGAGACCCTCGTCGGGCTGGACGAGTTCGCTGCCGGTGGACATGACGACCACGCGCGGACGTGGGCGCACGCGTACGGTGCCGCGGCCGATGGCGGCGAGCAGGGCGATCTGCGGCGGGCCGAGGACGGTTCCGGCGTCCAGGGCGCGGTCCCCGGCGCGGACGTCGCTGCCCTGGGCACGCACATGCGCGCGTGCCTCGGCGGGCCGGTACACGTGCACGTGCCCCTCGGCACCCTCGGGGGCGAGGCTGCGGGCGCGCATCCCGCTGACCGGGCCCTCGCCGAGGCCGCCGTCGGTCCACTCGACGGGCACGACGGTCTCGGCGCCGGGCGGCAGCGGGGCGCCGGTCATGATGCGGGCGGCCTGTCCGGGGCCGACCTCGAGCAGCTCGGCCTGGCCCGCCGCCACGTCCCCGACGACGTCCAGGACGGCCGGGTACTCCTCGCTCGCGCCCGTCACGTCCGCGACCCGTACCGCGTACCCGTCCATGGAGCTGTTGTCGAACGGGGGCAGGGACACCGGGACCGTGACGTCCTCGACCAGGACGCAGCCCTGGGCGTCGAGCAGTTGCAGCTCGATGGGTTCGAGGGTGCGGACGGTCGCGAGGATGTCCTCCAGGTGTTCGTCCACCGACCAGAGGTGGTCCTGGTCGGCGGGGCGGGGCGCGGCGCTGCTCAAATGCCTACATCTCCTCGGCTACGTAACGGCGAAGCCAGGTCCGGAAGTCCGGGCCCAGGTCTTCACGTTCGCACGCGAGTCTGACAATGGCACGCAGATAGTCGCCGCGGTCGCCGGTGTCATAGCGGCGGCCCTTGAAGACGACGCCGTGCACCGGGCCGCCGACCTTCTCGTCCTGCGCGAGCTGCTGGAGGGCGTCGGTGAGCTGGATCTCGTTGCCCCGGCCCGGCTCGGTCTTGCGGAGTATGTCGAAGATGCGCGGGTCGAGGACGTAGCGGCCGATGACCGCGTAGTTCGACGGGGCGTCGGCCGCGTCCGGCTTCTCGACGAGGCCGCTCACCCGGACGACGTCGCTGTCCTCGGTCTCCTCGACGACGGCACAGCCGTAGAGGTGGATCTGCTCGGGCGCGACCTCCATCAGCGCGATGACGCTGCCGCCGTGCTGCTCCTGCACCTCGATCATTCGCTTGAGCAGGGGGTCGCGGGCGTCGATCAGGTCGTCGCCGAGGAGGACGGCGAAGGGCTCCTGGCCCACGTGGGGGGCCGCGCACAGGACCGCGTGGCCGAGGCCGCGGGGGTCGCCCTGGCGTACGTAGTGCATGGTGGCGAGGTCGCTGGACTGCTGGACCTTGGCGAGCCGGTCGGCGTCGCCCTTCTTCTGGAGGGCGGACTCGAGCTCGTAGTTGCGGTCGAAGTGGTCCTCCAGGGGGCGCTTGTTGCGTCCCGTGATCATGAGGACGTCATCGAGGCCCGCGGAGACGGCCTCCTCGACCACGTACTGGATCGCCGGCTTGTCGACCACCGGCAGCATCTCCTTGGGAGTGGCCTTGGTGGCGGGCAGGAAGCGGGTGCCGAGCCCTGCTGCCGGAATGACAGCCTTGCTGATCCGAGGGTGCGACTGAGTCATGTCCGCAACCCTATCCGGTGCCTTTGCCTGGAATCTGTGGCTCCGGTTAATAAGCTCTTATATGAGCGCATTGAAAGGGTACGGGTGCAGACCTTGAGTCATGTCGGACGTCCCACCAAGCCTGACAAGCGAACGTTGCGACGAGAGTACCTGGCGGTGAGGAACAGGTTGACGGCCGATGACGTGCGGGAAGCGGCTTCCGCGCTGGCCGGCCGGGCCCTCGGGCTGCCCGAGCTGGCGCGTGCGCGCACGGTGGCGGCGTACGTCTCCGTGGGGAGCGAACCCGGCACGCTCACCCTCCTCGACGCGCTGCGCGAGCGGGGCGTGCGGGTCCTGCTCCCGGCGCTGCTGCCGGACAACGATCTGGACTGGGGCGCCTACACCGGCGAGGGCTCTGTCACGCGCGTCCAACACGGCGGGAAAATGGCCCTCTTCGAGCCCGCCGGGGAGCGTCTGGGCCCGGACGCAGTGACCGGCGCCGACGTCGTGCTGCTGCCCGGCCTCGCGGTGGACGGGCGCGGGATGCGCCTGGGGCGCGGCGGGGGGTCGTACGACCGGGTGCTCGCGCGCCTGGAGCGCGCGGGCGCACGACCAGCGCTGGTGGTGCTCCTGTACGACTCCGAGGTCGTCGCGCATGTCCCGGAGGAGGCGCACGACCGTCCGGTGGACGCGGTGGTGACGCCGTCGGGTGTGCGCCGCTTCCGCACCTCCGCATGAGGAAGGGCCCTCCACGCGCGCGTGGAGGGCCCTTTTGCGGTCTGTCGCCTCAGCTCACGGCTTGAGCACCAGCGTGTCGGTGGTGCTCTTGTCGACGGCGTCGTCCGAGAAGGACCAGTCCAGCAGCTCGCCCTTGACCCACTTGCCGGTCTGGTCGGTGTAGTGCGCGCTGTAGGCGTGCCCGGAGGCGCCGGTGAGGTTGATCCACTTCGACTTGTCGAGGTCGCCGAGGTTGACCACCATGCGCATCGACGGCACCCAGACGACGCCGTAGCCGCCCGCGGCGTTCCAGCCGGTCGCGTTGACCGTCGCCTCACCGCCGCTGAGCTTCCAGGGGCCGCGGTTGAGCATGTACTGGATGAAGCCGGGGCCCTCGACGCCCAGGGTCTGGTTCTTCAGGAACAGGCGGTGCAGCCGGCCCCAGCTCCAGGTGTCGATGTCCTTGCCGAGCTTCGCGGTCAGCTCCCAGCGGGCGTCGATCATGGCGCGCTTGAACAGCTCGTCGCGGTTGTCGGCCTTGGGACGGTCGCCCACGCCGGCCGGGGTCTTCCACCAGTCGCTGTTCTCGTCGTCCATGAGCTTGCGCACCACCTCGAACCAGCGGTCGCCGCCATCGGGTTGTGCCTGGTCGGCGTCGCGCTGGCCGCACTCGCGGACCTTGTCCGTCGCGTCCGCGGGCCCGACGGTGTTGACCGGGTCGACCCACAGACACTGGCCCTTGACCCGCAGCTCCTTGGGCAGCTTGTTGCCGAAGGCGAGCTTGAGGATGTTGCGCCAGACGGCGTTGAAGTAGGCGGCCGCGGCCGAGTCGGCGTCCTGGGTGTAGTCCCAGCCCTCCAGGAGCTCCTGCGCCTGACGGACGTCCTTGTCCTCGATGTCGATCTTCAGCAGCTTCGGTACGAGCAGCTTGGCGATCTCACTGCTGTTGTCGAGCTGCATCTGGCGCATGTCGTCGGTGGAGATCTTGCCGCCGCCCTTGATCTTCTGCTCGATCAGGTCGGTGATGCGCTGGCTGCGGGTGCCGTAGCCCCAGTCCGTGGTGAGCGTGTAGGGGTACTTGTCCTTGTCGACCACGGCCTGGTTGGCGGTGACGATGTAGCCGCGCTCCGGGTTGTACTCGTAGGGCAGCTCGTCCTGCTCGATGTACTTGCCGGTCCAGGTGTACTTCGGGTTCCAGCCCGGGGCCGGGATGGCGCCGGTGTCGCCCTTCGCGCGGATCGGGATGCGGCCGGGCAGCGTGTAGCCGATGTTCTCGGAGTCGGCGTAGACGAGATTCTGCGAGGGCACGTCGAACAACGCGGCCGCCGCGCGGAATTCGCTCCAGTTCGACGCCCGGTCCATCGCGAACACGGCATCCATGGAGGTGCCGGGGTCGAGCGCGGTCCAGCGCAGCGCGACGCCGTAGCCGTCGCCGCGGTCGGGGGCCGCGTTGTCGACGGTGGCCTTCTTGCCGACCTTCACCAGTTCGTCGGAGCGGTCGGAGAGCAGGGGGCCGTTGTTCGTCTCACGGACGACGATCTTCTTGGAGGTGCCGCCGGCGACCTTGATGGTCTCCTCGCGCGTGGTGAAGGGAACCGTCTTGCCGCCGTACAGGTAGCCGTCGCCGGACAGCTTCTCCAGGTAGAGGTCGGTGACGTCGACGCCGGAGTTCGTCATGCCCCAGGCGATCTTCGCGTTGTGGCCGATGACCACGCCGGGCATGCCCGCGAAGGTGTAGCCGGAGACGTCGTACCGGCACTTGCTGGAGACGGTCCGGCAGTGCAGGCCCATCTGGTACCAGACGGACGGCAGCGAGGCCGACAGGTGCGGGTCGTTGGCCAGCAGTGGCTTGCCGGTGATGGTGTGCGAGCCGGCGACGACCCACGAGTTGGAGCCGATGCCCTGGCCGTTGACACCGACGGCCGTGGGGACGTCGTCCAGGACGCTGGAGAGGCCGGAGAGCTGGCTCTGGAGGGCCGAGGCGGTCGAGGAGGAGGTCGAGGCCGACGTGCCCGTCCCGGTGCCGCCCGCGGCCGTTCCCGAGCCGCTCGTGGAGGTGCCGGTGCCGCTCGCGGACGTTCCGGTGCCGCTCGTGGACGTTCCCGTGCCGGACAGGCCGTTCTCCTGCGAGCTGCCGTTCTGCTCGAAGGTCTCGGTCAGCTCGTTGTACTGGCCCTCCTGGACGATCGCCTGGTTGCGGCTGTACGGGTACTCCGGGTACAGGTCGGCGATCTGCTTCGGGCCGAGGCGGCTGGTCATCACGGCGCGGTCGATCTCGTCCTTCATGTTGCCGCGCAGGTCCCAGGCCATCGCCTTGAGCCACGCGAGCGAGTCGACCGGGGTCCACTTCTCGGGCTTGTAGTCGTTCTCGAAGGAGAGCGCCGCGTACTCCAGGGAGATGTCCTTGCCGCTCCTGCCCTGAAGGTAGGCGTTGACCCCCTTGGCGTAGGCCTGGAGGTACTTCTTGGTGGAGGCCGACAGTTTGGTGTCGTACTCCTTCTTCGCGACCCGGTCCCAGCCCAGTGTGCGCAGGAACTCGTCGTCCTCGACCTGGCCCTTGCCGAACATCTCCGACAGGCGCCCGGAGGTCAGATGCCGGCGCACGTCCATCTCGTAGAACCGGTCCTGCGCCTGGACGTAGCCCTGCGCCATGAACAGGTCCTCGTCCGAGGAGGCATAGATCTGCGGAATGCCGTAACTGTCGCGTTTGACGTCCACGGGGCCCGACAGGCCCTCGAGCTCGGTCGAACCCTTGGTCTGCGGGAAGGACGCGCGGACGGTGCTCACCGACCAGTACCCGCCGAAGGCGACACCGCCGATGACGGCCAGTACGAGGACGAGAACGATCAGGCGGGCTCGGCGCCCCTTCTTCCTGCCGGACTTGCCGGGCTGCTGACCCGATGAGGCGGTGGTGGTGGGGGGCATCGCTGTCCTTGCTGTCCTAACGCGAGCGGCAGGGCGGGCTGTGCTTTCGACGGGGAGCTTGCGTCACATTCCCGGCCGGATCAGCGCGCGGCGTCTGGTGCGTGCGATCGCAAGGCGCCGGAGCGTCCTCGTGGCGGAGCCACGTGGGCGTTTCGGCAACGCGGCGAGCGTGCGTGCCAGGCGTCGCGCGCCCGGCCGGGGATGTGACGCAGGCTCTGCGCGCTGGAGCAACCATAGGCGCAGGGCCCAGGCGGACTTGACGCGGAGTCGGGTACGAACGCGGACGAGCGTTCGATCTCGCCGCGCGAAGCGTCAAGAAATCGTCAAGAGTTAGGTAAGGTAACGAAGTACTTGGATGCGCTGCTCCACCGCTTCGTGTCCTATGTACGTGAGCTCACCCGCGCGTGATGCGGTGAGCCAGGGAAGGGAACGGCCGCTGACTGTCCACCACCTCAACCAGCTCCTGTTCGTCTGCTCGCTCGTCCTGCTCGTCGCCGTGGCAGCGGTCCGGGTCTCCTCGCGCAGCGGGCTCCCCAGCCTGCTCGTCTACCTGGGGATCGGCATCGCCATGGGCCAGGACGGCATCGGCGACATCCACTTCGACAACGCCGAGCTGACCCAGGTCATCGGGTACGCGGCCCTGGTCGTGATCCTGGCCGAGGGCGGACTCGGCACGAAGTGGAAGGAGATCAAGCCGGCCCTGCCGGCCGCCACCGCGCTGGCGCTGGGCGGGGTCGCGGTGAGCGTCGGGGTCACGGCGACGGCCGCGCACTACCTGATCGGCCTCGAATGGCGCCAGGCGCTCATCATCGGGGCGGTCGTCTCCTCGACCGACGCGGCGGCGGTCTTCTCGGTCCTGCGCAAGATCCCCCTGCCCGCGCGCGTGACGGGCACGCTGGAGGCCGAGTCCGGCTTCAACGACGCCCCCGTGGTCATCCTGGTGGTCGCCTTCTCCCAGACCGGTCCGGTCGACCACTGGTACACCCTGCTCGGCGAGATAACGCTGGAACTGGCCATCGGCGCCGCCATCGGCATCGCGGTGGGCTGGCTGGGCTCCTGGGGCCTGCGGCACGTCGCCCTGCCCGCCTCAGGCCTGTATCCGATCGCGGTCATGGCGATCGCGGTCACCGCGTACGCGGCGGGTGCGCTGGCGCACGGCAGCGGGTTCCTCGCGGTCTATCTCGCCGCCATGGCGATGGGCAACGCCAAGCTGCCGCACTGGCCCGCCACCCGCGGCTTCGCCGACGGGCTCGGCTGGATCGCCCAGATCGGCATGTTCGTCCTGCTCGGCCTGCTCGTCACGCCGCACGAGCTGGGCGACGACGTGCTGCCCGGGCTCGTCATAGGGCTGGTGCTGACCATGGTGGCCAGGCCGCTGAGCGTCTTCCTGTGCCTGACGCCGTTCCGGGTGCCGTGGCAGGAGCAGACGCTCATGTCCTGGGCCGGACTGCGCGGCGCCGTGCCCATCATCCTGGCGACGATCCCCATGGTGAGCGGTGTCGAGGGCAGCCGTCGCGTCTTCAACATCGTCTTCGTGCTGGTCGTCGTCTACACCCTCGTCCAGGGCCCGACACTGCCCTGGCTGGCGCGCACACTGCGGCTGGGCGGCGACTCCGACGCCGCCGACCTCGGGATCGAGTCGGCGCCCCTGGAGCGGCTGCGCGGGCACCTGTTGTCCGTCGCGATCCCCGACGGGTCCCGGATGCACGGCGTCGAGGTCAACGAGCTGCGGCTGCCGGCCGGGGCCGCGGTCACCCTCGTCGTCCGCGATGAAAAATCGTTCGTCCCGCTGCCCACGACCGTGCTGCGGCGCGGGGACGAACTGCTCGTGGTCGCCACCGACCCGGTCCGCGACGCCGCCGAACGACGGCTGCGCGCGGTGGGCCACGGCGGCAAGCTGGCCGACTGGCTGGGCACGGACGGCACCGACAGCGCAGGTTAAGGGTGTGTTACGCGCCCCCTGTACGATGGTGACCGACCCCTGATCGAACCAACTCTGCCTGACGCAGAGCTGGCGCGACCGTATGGCGGCCGAGACGTCCCTGAGAGCGGTCTTCGGCATCTACCGCAGTCCGCGCAAGAGGACAGCTCTCGGCGCCCTCCCTTGGGAAAGGGAACCGCGCTACCAGGCGGCAGAAAGGCACGGGCCGTGGCATCCACGGTCACCTCCTCCCGCCCGGGATACGGACAGCTGCTGCGTACCCGCGGCGCCTGGACGTTCCTGCTCCCCGGCTTCGCGGCACGCCAGCCGTTCGCGATGCTCACCCTCTCCCTCGTGCTGCTCGTGCAGCACACCACCGGCTCCTATGGCGCGGCGGGCGCCGTCGCGGCCGTCACCGGTGTCGCCATGGCGCTGTTCGCGCCCTACAGCGGCCGTCTCGCGGACCGCTACGGGCAGCGCGCCGTGCTGGTCCCCGGCGTTCTGGTGCACGCCCTGGCAGGCCTGTCCCTGACGGCTCTCGCCCTCGCGCACGCGCCCTTGTGGGCGCTGTTCGTCGCGGCCGTGCCCACCGGCGCCTCGGTGCCGCAGATCGGGCCCATGGTGCGCGCCCGCTGGGGCGTCAAGCTCCAGGACTCCCCCCTGCTGACCACGGCGGCCGCCTTCGAGTCCGTCACGGACGAGCTGACCTTCGTCTTCGGCCCGCTGCTGGCCACCGCCCTGTGCACCGCCGTCCACCCCGCCGCGGGCCTGCTGACGGAGGCGTCCCTGACGCTGCTGGGCGGCCTGCTGTTCGCCGCGCAGAAGAGCACGCAGCCCTCCGTCGCTCCCGGGGAGCACACGCGCGTGGAGCACACGTCGGCACTGCGCGTCCCCGGGGTGCGCGTCCTGATCGTGACCTTCCTGGGCATCGGTTCCGTCTTCGGCGGCATGCAGGTCTCCCTGGCCGCGTTCAGCGAGTCGATCGGCGAGCCCGGCCTGAACGGTGTCCTGTACGGCGTCTTCGCCGCGGGCAACATGCTCTCCGGCCTGGTCTGCGGTGCCATCGCCTGGAAGGTGGCCCCCCGGCGGCGCCTGGTCGTCGCCTACGGCGCCCTCGCGCTGACGGCCTCCGGCCTGTGGGCCGCGCACTCGGTGCTCGTCCTGGCCGGCCTCGGCCTCCTGGTCGGCATGTGCATCGCGCCCGCCCTGATCACCGGCTACACCCTGGTCGAGAACCTGGTCCCGGCCGGCGCCCGCACCGAGGCCTTCACCTGGCTGACCGGGGCGGTGGCACTCGGCCAGGCGGCCGCCGTCACGATCGCCGGACAGCTGGAGGACCGCTTCTGGGGCGGCGCCGGGTTCCTGGTGCCGATGGGCGGCACGCTGCTCGCCCTGGCGACCCTGGTGGCCCTGCGTTCACACCTCGCGAACCGGCCCCGCGGGCGGACGGTCGCACGTGGCATGGGTCACCGAGTGCCGGTGGCAGTGGACTGATCCCCGGGAATGCGTCACTATGGACCATCGTTAGCACTCATTGAGTGAGAGTGCCAGGAGGAAGACAGTGCCCACCTATCAGTACCAGTGCACCGAGTGCGGCGAGGGCCTCGAGGCGGTGCAGAAGTTCACCGACGACGCTCTGACCGAGTGCCCGAATTGCCAGGGCCGCCTCAAGAAGGTGTTCTCCGCGGTCGGCATCGTCTTCAAGGGCTCCGGCTTCTACCGCAACGACAGCCGCGGCTCCTCGTCGAGCAGCTCGCCGGCGTCGTCGCCCTCGAAGCCGTCGACGTCGTCGTCCGAGTCGTCTTCTTCGTCGTCGTCTTCCTCGTCCTCCTCGGACACGAAGTCGTCGAGCTCGGGCACCTCGTCCAGCAGCAGCTCCGCCGCATAGCTCGCACTTGTGAACCCTGCCGTCACGCGACGGCAGGGTTTTCGTCGTTGTCCGGGCCGGTCGCCGGGGGTTTTCGGGGCCGGATACTGTGCTGTTCATGGCGAACGCAGAGATCGGCGTAATCGGCGGCTCGGGCTTCTACTCGTTCCTCGAGGACGTGACCGAGGTCCAGGTGGACACCCCCTACGGTCCGCCCAGCGACTCCCTCTTCCTCGGCGAGGTCGCCGGCCGGCGGGTCGCCTTCCTGCCCCGGCACGGACGCGGCCACCATCTGCCGCCCCACCGGATCAACTACCGGGCCAATCTGTGGGCGCTCAGGTCGGTGGGAGCACGCCAGATCCTCGGGCCGTGCGCCGTGGGCGGACTGCGTCCCGAGTACGGACCGGGCACCCTGCTGGTGCCGGACCAGCTGGTCGACCGTACGAAGTCCCGGGCGGGGACGTACTTCGACGGGCTGCCGCTGCCGGACGGGGCCGTGCCGAACGTGGTGCACGTGTCCCTGGCCGACCCGTACTGCCCCGCCGGGCGGGCGGCCGCGCTGAAGGCGGCCCGCGGGCGGGACTGGGAGGCGGTGGACGGCGGCACGCTCGTCGTGATCGAGGGTCCGCGCTTCTCGACCCGCGCCGAATCGCTGTGGCACCAGGCGCAGGGCTGGTCGGTGGTGGGCATGACCGGTCACCCCGAGGCGTCCCTCGCCCGCGAACTGGAGCTCTGCTACACGTCGTTGACCCTGGTCACCGATCTCGACGCGGGCGCCGAGACCGGTGAGGGCGTCTCGCACGACGAGGTGCTGCGGGTGTTCGCGGCGAACGTGGACCGGCTGCGGGGTGTGCTGTTCGACGCGGTAGCGGCGCTGCCGGCGCAGGACGAGCGGGACTGCCTGTGCGTCGGCGCCCTGGGCGGGATGGACCCCGGGTTCGAACTGCCCTAGCCGGCGCCCGACTTGAGGCGGAAGTCCTCGTTCGGGTGAGGAAGTTTTCCACAACCGGCAGGTAGTCCACCGGGCTCAGCGGGATTCGGCGCGAAGCCGCATCGTGGCAGGGCAAGCCGATGTCCCGTCGCTGGTGGTGGTCCACATGTCCTTCGCTCCCTCGCCCTCTCCCCTCCTTCCGTGCCCGCCCGGCACCGACGCTCCCCCGACCTGCGAGGTCCCGCACTTCGCGCCGGTCCGAGTAGGGCGCGGGCGGTATCGACTACGGCAACTCGTCCGCAGCCGCAGGCGTGCCGTGGCCCTCGGCCTGGCCGTCACCGCGGCCGCACTGGTGGCGGCGGGCCCTCGGGGCGCCGACGGGGCGCGGGGTCGTCCGGCAGCCCGACCCGTGCGCGAACACCGGGTCGTGGAGACGGTGTCGGCGCCGGTACGGATCGCCGACGGTGCGACGGTCCGGTTGCTGCGCCCCGGGGACCGGGTCGACGTCATCGCCGCCGAGGAGTCGGCGCTGGGCGGGGACGCCCGAGTGGTCGCCCGCGGGGCGCGGGTGACGAGGGTGCCGGAGCCGGCGGACGGTGTGAGCGAGGGCGGGGCGCTGATCGTGCTCTCGGTGCCCCGGTCCACGGCGGCACGCCTCGCGGGCGCGGGCGCGACGGCACGGCTGGCGGTGACGCTGTGTTGAGCCGCCCTTTGGAGCTACCCCATGGGACAGGGGCACCTCGCGTTGACGTAGGTTGCGGAGCTGTTTGTTCCACAACGTGCGCGTGCGAGAAGAGGCCTCTGGGTGAGCGAGAAGAAGCCGAGCGTCCTGGAAGGCTTCAAGGCCTTTCTGATGCGCGGGAACGTCATCGATCTGGCAGTCGCGGTGGTCATCGGCGCCGCCTTCACCAACATCGTCAACTCGGTGGTGAAGGGCGTGATCAACCCGCTGGTGGGGGCGATCGGCACGAAGAACCTCGACAGCTACTACTCGTGCCTCAAGGGCCCTTGCACGGGTACCGGCGACCACGCGTCGGGCGTACGGATTCTCTGGGGCTCGGTCCTCGGTGCCACGCTCACGTTCGTGATCACCGCGGCCGTCGTCTACTTCCTGATGGTCCTGCCGATGTCGAAGTACCTGGCCCGGATGGAGGCCCGCCGGAAGGCGAAGGAGGGCACGCACGAGGTCATCGAGGTGACCGAGCTGGAGGTCCTCAAGGAGATCCGCGACGCCCTGGTCGCCCAGCGGGGCTCGGGCCACGAGGGTCACGACTGGCGCTAGCGATCCGGGTGGTGCGGCCCGATCACAGGTGGTGGGGCGGCTTCTCGTCGAGGAAGCGCTTCAGGTCGGCCGCGCTGTCGCTCTCGGTGCGCGGTCGGTCGCCCCAGCCTCGGTCGGTGTCGTCCGAGGACTGCTGGTCCAGCGGATCGTCGAAGACCAGCGCCGGCTTGGGCTCGCGGGGCTCGGGGCGGGGGGCGCTACTCATGGATCCAGGGTACGGCCCTGCCGGCCGCACACCGTGGGAGCGGCCATCTGCTCTTCACGGCGTTGCCGGTGGTTCGGGTGGCGTGACCTCCTGATCCCGGCGGGTCGAGGTGGTGCCTGGACGAGACTGGGCCCATGACAGTTGACGCTCTGACGGATGTCACCGGGGTACGGGTGGGGCACGCGACGCGTACCGGCGGCGGTTGGCTCACCGGCACCACCGTCGTGCTCGCCCCGGAGGGCGGGGCCGTCGCCGCGGTGGACGTGCGCGGCGGAGGTCCCGGCACCAAGGAGACCGACGCGCTCGACCCGCGCAACCTGGTGCAGAAGGTCGAGGCGATCGTGCTGACCGGGGGCAGCGCGTACGGGCTGGACGCGGCCTCCGGGGTGATGGCCTGGCTGGAGGAGCAGGGGCGGGGGGTGCGGGTCGGACCCGATCCCACGCATGTGGTGCCGGTCGTGCCTGCCGCGTGTGTCTTCGATCTCGGGCGGGGCGGTGACTTCCGGGCCCGGCCGGACGCGGCGACCGGGCGGGCCGCTGTCGAGGCCGCCGCGGCGAGTGCCTTCGGTGCGGAGGTGGCGGAAGGGTGCGTGGGGGCGGGGACGGGGGCCGCGGTCGGGGCGATGAAGGGCGGGGTGGGGACGGCGAGTGTCGTGCTGCCCTCGGGGATCACCGTGGCGGCGTTGGTGGTGGCCAACGCGGTGGGGGCGGTGTCGGATCCGGAGACGGGGGTTCTGTACGGGGAGTTGTTCGACGGGCGGGTGCGGTATCCGGAGCAGCGGGTGCACGACGCGGCGCGACGGCGGCTCGCCGAGACCGCTGCGAGGAATGCGCCGCCCCCGCTGAACACCACGCTCGCGGTGGTGGCCACGGATGCGGAACTGTCGAAAGCGCAGGCCCAGAAGGTGGCGGGGACCGCGCACGACGGCATCGCGCGTGCCGTGCGGCCGGTGCACCTGCTGCACGACGGCGACACGGTGTTCGCCCTGGCCACGGGGGCGCGGCCGCTCGACGCCTTGGACCCGCTCGCGCTCAACGCGGTGCTCGCCGCGGGTGCGGATGTGGTGACGCGCGCGATTGTGCGGGCGGTGTGGGCGGCGGAGTCGGTGGAGGGGGCGGGTGGGGCGTGGCCGGCCTATCGGGAGCTGTACGGCGAGTGATGCGTGTGGCTGTGTGTGCGGGTTCGGTGGGGGCGGGCGTTGTGCGCAGTTCCCCGCGCCCCTGAATGCCTGCGGCGCAGCTGCGGCTCGGGGGGCGGGTGTAGCGCCAACGGCCTCGTCGTGGGTCGGGGGCCGGGGCGGGGGTGTCCGTCCTGGCGCAGGTGACTGCAACCCCCCAGGGGCGCGGGGCAGGTGACTGCAACCCCCCAGGGGCGCGGGGAACTGCGCGACCAGCCCGCACCCGCCCGATCACCTCACCCGGCCCCCCATTCTGTCCGGGTTCTGTCACGTGATGGCATTCGTCGCGCTGGTAGGGAACCCGGGCTGGGACCGGGTCCCTCTTTCTTGACCAAGGGGAGCGGACAACGCACATCACACGAATCTGGAGCAGCCCGTGACAACGCCGGACATAGCAGCGCGGCGCGCACTGGGGGCCTGTGCCGTCCTGATGGTCGGCGCCCTCACCCTCACCGCGTGCGGAGGCGACTCCGACGGCAAGAGTGAAGGCAAGGGCGGCGAGGACCCCGCGAAAACCTCCGCGGCGCAGATCGTCATCTCCGCCAAGAACGGTTCGACGGGCGCGTCCATCAACTCGACCGGCGTGAAGGTCAGCGACGGCACGCTGACCGGCGTGAAGATGACGGTGGCCGGCACGGGGCAGCAAGTGTCCGGGGAGATGGTCGCGGGCGGGAAGAGCTGGAAGCCCGAGGAGCAGCTGGAGCGGGGGACGAAGTACGAGATAGCCGCGACGGCGAAGGACTCGGACGGCAAGGCCATGACCGCGAAGTCCGTCTTCACGACCGTCTCCAAGGCGAACAGCTTCGTCGGGACGTACACGCCGGACGACGGCACGACGGTCGGCGTGGGGATGCCGGTGTCGTTCAACTTCGACAAGGCGATCAGTGACAAGAAGGCCGTTCAGTCTCACATCGAGGTCAGCTCCAGCAGTGGGCAGCAGGTGGTCGGGCACTGGTTCGGGGCGCAGCGGCTCGACTTCCGGCCCGAGGAGTACTGGAAGGCCGGCTCCAAGGTCACGATGAAGATCGACCTGGACGGGATCGAGGGCGCGGGCGGGGTCACCGGTGTGCAGGAGAAGACCGTCAGCTTCACCGTGGGGCGCTCGCAGGTGTCCACCGTGGACGCGGACACGCAGACCATGAAGGTCGTGCGGGACGGGCGGACCGTCCAGTCGGTGCCGATCTCCACGGGCAGCCCGGAGTTCACCACGTACAACGGGCAGATGGTGATCTCCGAGAAGTACAAGAAGATCCGCATGGACAGCCGGACGGTCGCCCTCGCCAACGCGTACGACATCCCCGACGTCCCGGACGCGATGCGGCTGACGCAGTCGGGGACCTTCCTCCACGGCAACTACTGGTACAACAAGGGGAATCCGCCCTTCGGGCGCACCGCCACCAGCCACGGCTGCGTCGGGTTGCGGGACGTCAAGGGCGGGCAGTCGGACACTCCGGCCAAGTGGTTCTACGACAACTCGCTGATCGGGGACGTGGTGATCGTGAAGAACTCCCCCGACAAGACGGTCGCGCCCGACAACGGGCTGAACGGCTGGAACATGTCGTGGGACGAGTGGGTCGCGGGCAGTGCCGTCGGTACGTCCTGATCGTCGCAAGCCCTGTCTGACCGGGGGTTTTTGACGGGTCGTCGGCCGCGTGGGAATTTCCCGCGCGGCCCGGTCGTTTTCCGGGCGTACGTTTTCTCGGTTCCCGGACATGATGTCCGACCGAGGGGCTACGGTATGCACCCACAAGGTGACATGCAGCAACGCCGGGAGAAGCCTTGAGCGTTCCGTACGAGACGGCAGCGTACGAACCACACGAGTCGCCCGAGTCTCCGGAGGAGCATCTCGCGCGGCTCCTCGGTCGTGCCCTGAACTCCTTCGAGCTGCCCGACGAGGCGCTACGGCAACTGGACTGCGCGCTGGCGTACGACAGTTCGCTGCACTCCGCGCACCACAGCGCGGGGCTGCACCGGGAGACGTATCGGCACACGTGGCTGCTCGCCGACGGCTCGGCGCTCACTCTGTGGGAGCTCGTCCACAACACCGCGCGGGACAGCGTTCCGCAGCACGAGGTGTACGTCGACGAGGAGGAGCTGCGTGCGGCGACCGCGCGGCTGCCCTTACCGCCCGACACCCCGGACTTCGAGCTCCCGGTGACGGTGCAGCTCTCGCCTGTGTACGCGCCGCGGCACGCCTACGTCCCGGACGACTCCGCGGACCACGCGCGCCGGCTGCTGCGCCGCGCGGAGAACACGGACCGGCCGGGCCCGGAGACGGCCGCGCGGCTGGCGGAGGCGTTCGCCCACCAGATCACGCAGGCGTTCGGACGCCCGTGCCGGGCGGGGCGTGCCGGACTGGGCTTCTCGCTGTACGAGCACGCGTTCCTGCTGCGCGACGGAGCGGAGATCTCCCTGTGGGAGGTCGAGCACACGGCGACGCCCGACGGACGGCACATGTGCGAGGTGTACGTCACCGAGGACGCGGCCCGCGACGCCATGGAGCGGCGTGCGGCCCAGGTCTCCTGACCGGGCTCACACCCCGGGCGCGGATACTCACGTAGGTCCCGGTTCCGGCGCCCGTGTCAGCGGCCGCCGCCGAGTTGTCGTACCAGACCCGCGAACGCGTCCTCCTCCGCCGGGGTCAGCTCGACGCACTCGCGTCCGGGGGCGGCCCGTCGTTGGTGGGGCAGGGCCGACAGACCGCGTCCGTAGTGCCACGGCACGGTCTTGTAGCGACCGCGGCGCAGCATGAAGGCCAGCCCGATCCCCCAGGCGACGGTCACCAGGACGAGCAGGGTCATACCAAGCAGCTGGTAGACGGAATGGTGCTCAGGCATGCGTTCCAGTAGACACCACGGTCCGGGACTTCTGCCCCGGACCGTGACGTATCTCGCAGGTGCCGTGAACGACTCACAGCCGCCCCAAAGGGGCACGGCTCACGCGGCGACCGGCTGCTTCCGCTCGGTCGCCGGGGTGCCGGTGGCATCCGTCGCCGCGGTGTCCGTGGTCCCCGGCGCCGGCTTGCGCATGCTCTTCAGGACGACCACCAGGGCGGTCGTGACGCACACGCCCGCCGCGATGGCGATCAGGTAGAGCAACGGGCTGCCGATCAGCGGGACCACGAAGATGCCGCCGTGGGGGGCGCGCAGGGTGGCGCCGAAGGCCATCGACAGGGCGCCGGTGACCGCGCCGCCCGCCATCGAGGCCGGGATGACGCGCAGCGGGTCGGCCGCCGCGAACGGGATAGCGCCCTCGGAGATGAAGGACGCGCCGAGGACCCAGGCGGCCTTGCCGTTCTCGCGCTCGGTCTCGGTGAAGAGCTTCTTGCGGACGGTGGTCGCGAGCGCCATGCCCAGCGGCGGGACCATGCCCGCGGCCATCACGGCGGCCATGACCTTCATCGCGGAGTCGCTCGGGTCCTGCACGGCGATTCCGGCGGTGGCGAAGGCGTACGCGACCTTGTTGACCGGGCCGCCGAGGTCGAAGCACATCATCAGGCCGAGCAGGATGCCGAGCAGGATGGCGTTGGAACCGGAGAGGCCGTTGAGCCAGTCCGTCATGCCCTTCTGGGCCTCGGCGATGGGCTTGCCGATCACCACGAACATCAGGAAGCCCACGATGAGCGAGGAGATCAGCGGGATCACCACCACCGGCATGATGCCGCGCAGCACCGGTGGGATCTTGATCCGCTGGATCGCGAGGACCACACCACCCGCCAGCAGACCGGCGACCAGACCGCCGAGGAAGCCCGCGGCGATGTTGGAGGCGATCATTCCGCCGACGAAGCCGGGGACGAGACCGGGACGGTCCGCCATGCCGTACGCGATGTATCCGGCGAGAACCGGGATGAGGAAGCCGAAGGCGACCTGGCCGATCTGGAACAGCAGGGCGCCCCAGCTGTCGATCTCGGTCCAGGAGAAGTGCTTCATGACCGAGGGCGCACTCGCGATCTGCCAGCCGCCGATCGCGAACCCGAGGGCGAGCAGCAGACCGCCCGCGGCGACGAACGGGACCATGTAACTCACGCCGGTCATCAGCCACTTGCGGAGCTTGGTGCCGTAGCCGTCGCCGGGCTCACCGGCCCGCTCGACAGGCGTCCCCGCGCCCGCGGCGCCCGCCGTCACCTCACCGCGCGCGGCTTTGGCGCGCACTTCGGTGATGAGTTCCGCGGGCCGGTTGATGCCCGCCTTCACGCCGACGTCGACGGTGGGCTTGCCGGCGAAGCGGTCCTTGTCGCGTACGGGGACGTCGTGCGCGAAGATCACGCCGTCCGCCGCCGCGATGACGGCCGGGTCGAGCCGGTCGAAGCCGGCCGAGCCCTGGGTCTCGACGACGAGTTCGACGCCCGCCTCGCGGCCGGCGTTCTCCAGGGACTCGGCCGCCATGTAGGTATGGGCGATACCGGTCGGGCAGGAGGTGACGGCGACGATCCGGAAGGGGGCCTCGGGAACGTCGGGAGTGGCCGTTGCGGCATCGGCGGAGGCCGCCGCCGATGCCGCAACGGAGTCTTCGCCGGCGGGGTCTTCGCCGGCGTCCGGCGCCGGCGGCTCGTCCCCGCGGATCAGCGCGGCCGCGCTCTGCGCGTTCCCCGCGGCCCGCAGCGCGTCCGTGAACTCGGTGTTCATCAGCTGCCGCGCGAGGGAGGAGAGGATCGTCAGGTGGGCGTCGTCCGCGCCGGCCGGTGCGGCGATCAGGAAGATCAGGTCGGCGGGTCCGTCCGCGGCGCCGAAGTCGATCCCGGCGGAGCTGCGGCCGAAGGCGAGCGTCGGCTCGGTGACGTGTTCACTGCGGCAGTGCGGGATGCCGATGCCGCCGTCGAGGCCGGTCGGCATCTGGGCCTCGCGGGCGGCCACGTCGGCGAGGAAGCCCTCCAGGTCGGTCACCCGGCCCAGGTCGACCATGCGCTCGGCGAGGGCACGGGCCGCCGCTTCCTTGGTATCGGCGGACAGGTCGAGATCGACCAGGTCCGCGGTGATCATGTCGCTCATCGCGGGCTCCTTCGCACGCGTATCGCCCGGGGAGTGGGGTGGGCGGTGGGGAGGGGGACGGGGGTGCAGCGGTGTGGGGTCTCGGGGGTGGTGGCCGTACGGTTCGGCACGGCGTGGTTCCTCGCCGTACGGTTCGCCACCGTCGGGGAAGGCATCGGGCCGGTCATGTCACCGGCTCCGTCAGCACACGGTCCACCGGCACCTCGGCCGTGACCGTCACCGCGGCCGGGTCGAGGTCGTCCGGTGTCGGCATGACGCTGCCGGGCAGCTGGACGGCCGCCGCGCCGTGGGCGACCGCGGAGGCGAGGGCCCCGGGGCCGCTGCCGCCGGCGATCAGGAAGCCGGCCAGGGACGAGTCGCCGGCGCCGACATTGCTGCGTACGGCGTCCACGCGCGCACTGCCGAACCAGGCACCGGAGCCGTCCACGAGCAGTTGCCCGTCGGCGCCCAGGCTCGCGAGCACCGCCCGCGCACCCATCTCACGCAGCTCCTCGGCCGCCTTGACGGCGTCGCCGACCGTGGACAGGGGGCGTCCGACGGCCTCCGCGAGCTCCTCGGCGTTCGGCTTGACGACGTCGGGCCGTTCGCGCAGCGCCTCCAAAAGCGCGCGCCCCGAGGTGTCCAGCGCGATCCGAGCGCCTCCGGCGTGCGCCCGCGCGACCACCTCGGCGTACCAGGAGGGCGCGAGCCCCCGGGGCAGGCTTCCGCAGCACGCGATCCACGAGGCGTCACGCGACTGCGTGCGGACCGTCTCCAGCAGCAACTCCTGCTCGGCTGCCGACAGTTCGGGACCCGGCGCGTTGATCTTCGTGAGGACCCCGTCCGACTCGGCGAGCGCGATGTTCGACCGGGTCGCTCCGGCGACCGGGACCGGGGCGACCTCGATGCCCTGCGCGTCGAGCAGGTCGGCGACGAGGGCCCCCGGCGCCCCGCCCAGGGGCAGGACCGCGACCGTGCGCTGTCCGGCGGCCGCGACGGCCCGCGAGACGTTGACGCCCTTGCCGCCGGGGTCCATGCGTTCACCGGTGGCGCGGATGACCTCGCCGCGCTCCAGGGACGGGACCTCGTACGTACGGTCCAGGGACGGGTTCGGGGTGACGGTGAGGATCATGCGCACTCGTTTCTAAACACACAGCACTTCCGTGCCGCCGCGCTCGATCACGGCGGCGTCGTCGGGGCTCAGCCCGCTGTCGGTGATCAGCAGGTCCACATCGCTCAGGTCACCGAAGCGGGCGAAGTGCTCCTGGCCGTGCTTGGAGGAGTCGGCGAGCAGCACCACGCGGCGGGCGGCGCCGAGTGCGGCGCGCTTGACCGCGGCCTCGGCGAGGTCGGGGGTGGTGAGGCCGTGCTCGGCGGAGAAGCCGTTGGCCGCCACGAAGAGGACATCGGCCCGGATCTCGCCGTACGCCCGCAGCGCCCAGGCGTCCACGGCGGCGCGCGTACGGTGCCGTACGCGCCCCCCGACCAGGTGGAGCTGGATGCCGGGGTGGTCCGCGAGGCGGGCCGCGATCGGCAGGCTGTGCGTGACGACGGTGAGCGAGGCCTCCAGCGGGACGGCGGCGGCCAGGCGGGCCACGGTCGTACCGGCGTCGAGGATCAGGGTGCCCTCGGCCGGCAGTTCGGCGAGGGCGGCCTTGGCGATGTGGTCCTTCTCGCTGGCCGCGGTCGTCTCGCGCTCGGCGAGGTCCGGCTCGAAGTCGAGGCGCCCGGCCGGGATGGCCCCGCCGTGCACCCGGCGCAGCAGGCCCGCGCGGTCGAGGGCCTTCAGGTCGCGCCGGATGGTCTCGGCGGTGACCTGGAACTCCTCGGCCAGCGAGACGACGTCCACCCGCCCGCCGTCACGGGCGAGCCGGAGGATCTCCTGCTGCCGTTCCGGTGCGTACATGTCCGCTCGCCTCCGACCGATGCCCGAACGTGTGGTTTCAGAGGGGAGGCTACGCCCGGATTTCCGGAAAGTAAACAGGTTCGGATGTCATCCGGGCATGAACGGACTTACATGGAGCTTCCAACGGACGGTTGTGTCCGTGTACGGCACAGGGCCCGGTACCGCAGCCGGTACCGGGCCCATCACCTCCGATGTCAGGAGACGAGTGCGGGCTCCTGCTCCGCCTGTGCCGGAAGCTCGGCCGCCCCCTCCACGTGCTGCGCGGGCCGCTTCGGCAGCGCGAACATCAGCAGGAAGATGACGCCCATCACCGCCGCGACCCATCCGAGCGCGTGCTGGAAGGCGTCCACGAAGGCCGGGCCCACCTGCTCCGGCCGCAGGTCGTCGCCGATGACCCCGAAGAACACCACCGACACCAGCCCGAGCCCGAGCGCGTTGCCCATCTGCTGCACGGTGTTGATGAGTCCCGACGCCGAACCGGCGTGCTCGCGCGGCACCTCGGAGAGCACCGCGTCGGTGAGCGGGGCGACGATCAGGCCCATGCCGACGCCCATCACGACCAGCGGCAACGCCATCTGCCACGAGCTGATCGCCATGCCGTACCGCTCGGCCTCCCACAGGTAGAGGAGCACGCCCACCGCCATCAGCAGCGCGCCCGCCTGGAGCACCCCCCGCCCGAACCGCGGCACGAGCACCTGCACGGACAGCCCCGCGGCCGTGGAGACGGCGAGCGAGAACGGCACCCCGGTCAGCCCGGCCCGCAGCGGGCTCCAGCCCAGCCCGGTCTGCATGTACAGCGTCCACACCAGGAAGAAGATGCCGAGCCCGACCCCGAACACCGTCTGCACGGCGATCCCGGCCGCGAAGCTCTTCACCCTGAACAGCGACAGCTCGACCAGCGGCGACCCGTCCCGCGCGGCCTTGCGCCTCTCGTACGCCACCAGCGCCGCGAACACGAGGGGTGCGCCGGCCATCGACACGTACCCCCACACCGGCCAGTCCAGCTCCTCACCGCGGGTCAGCGGGTAGAGCAGCATCAGCAGCCCGAGCACGACCATGGCCACGCCCACCAGGTCCAGCTTCAGCGCCCGCGGGGCCTTGGACTCGGTGATGAAACGGCTCCCGAGCACCAGCCCCATGATCCCGACCGGCAGGTTGATGAGGAAGATCGGCCGCCACTCCAGCCCGAAGAGGTTCCACTCGGTCAGCAGCGCCCCTAGCAGCGGACCGGACACGGCCCCCAGCCCGACGACCGCGCCGAACAGCCCGAACACCTTGCCGCGCTCGTGCGCGGGGAAGGTCGCGTGCACGATCGACAGGACCTGCGGCACCATCATCGCCGCCATGCCGCCCTGCAGGATCCGGGCCGCGACCAGCATCTCCGGGTTCGCGGCGAAGCCGCACAGCGCCGACGCGAGCGTGAACCCGCCGATCCCGACGAGGAACAGCCGCTTGCGCCCGTGGATGTCACCGAGCCGCCCTCCGGTGATCAGCCCCGCGGCGAAGGCCAGGGCGTAACCGGCGGTGATCCACTGGATCTGGCTGACGGAGGCGCCGGCGTCCTGCCGGATGGACGGGATGGCGATGTTGACGATCGTGACGTCGACGAGGTCCATGAAGGCCGCGGTCATCACGATGGCGAGGGCGAACCAGCGGCGCCGGTCGCCCGCGGCGGGCCGCGGAGCGGTGGATGTGGTCTCGGTGGAGGTCATGCCATGAAGCTAGGGCCCCATTAGGTCAGATCGTGTCCTACTTCTACGGCATTCTCGAACTCATGACGACGGACACCCCGGCACGGCTCCTGACGCTCCTCTCCCTCCTCCAGACGCCCCGCGAATGGCCCGGCGGCGAGCTCGCCGGCCGGCTCGGGGTCTCCCGCCGCACGGTCCGGCGGGACATCGACCGCCTGCGCGAACTGGGTTACCCCGTCCAGGCGACCAAGGGGTCCGACGGCGGCTACCGGCTCGTCGCGGGCAAGGCCATGCCCCCGCTCGTCCTCGACGACGAGGAGGCGGTGGCCATCGCGGTCGGGCTGCGGGCCGGGGCAGGGCATGCGGTCGAGGGGATGGAGGAGGCGTCCGTACGGGCGCTGGCAAAACTGGAACAGGTCCTGCCGTCCCGCCTGCGGCACCGCGTGTCCACGCTGCAGGCCGCGACGACTCCGCTGACCAGCGGGGACGGGGCGAGCATCGCGACCGAGACCCTGACGGTGATGGCGTCCACGGTGGCCGGACACGAACGGCTCCGGTTCGCCTACCGCGCCAAGGACGGCGCCGAGTCCCGACGCGTCGTGGAACCGTACCGTCTGGTCTCCACCGGGCGCCGCTGGTACCTCGTCGCCTACGACCTCGACCGCGGCGACTGGCGGACCTTCCGGGTCGACCGGGTGAACGATCCCTTCGCCACGGGGGCGCGGTTCGCTCCGCGGGAGTTGCCGACGGGTGGCGCGGCGGAGTATCTGCGGCAGTCGATGTACCACCGCCAGGAGACCTACGAACTGGTCGTGACGTTCGAGGGCGAGGCGTCCGTGGTGGCGGCCCGGGTGCCGACGTGGATGGGGGTGCCGGAGCCGGTGGGCGAGGGACGGTGCCGGCTGCGGACGACCGTCGGGGACGCGGTGGACTGGATGGCGGTGCGGCTGGCCATGACCGGAGTCGAGTTCGTGGTGGAGGAGCCCGCGGAACTGGCGGCCGCGGTGCGGGAGTTGGGGGGACGATTGGTCCGGGCGGCAGAGGGGTGGAAGAATCTGCCGTCCGGTGGGTCACCCCGTGGTTCAGGTACGGGGTGACCCACCGTTCCGCTGTGCCGGGCCATGCGAAGGCGGGCGAAGGCGGGGCGTGAAAAAGAGCCGGACCCCGGCGCCCGGGGGGAGGGGCGCCGAAGTCCGGCTCTGGGAGAGTCCCGGCGCCGGGGGGGGGGATTGCGGCGGGACTTGGTTCAAGAGGGTCCGAAGGGGCCGAAGACCCGGTCTCCGGGCCCCGAACACCTGGACCCTGAAGTCTTGTTCCCTGGGGCCGGGCGGTTAAGCGGCCTAGTACAGCCATGTTTACGCGGTCTTTAGCCACCCGGCGTACGCGGGCACGCCCCACCTACGCCGCCGCGTCGAACCCGGTGGACCGCGCCAGCTTCTTCAGCTCCAGCAGGGCGTGCTTCTCGATCTGCCGGATCCGCTCGCGGGTGAGTCCGTGCTCCTTGCCGACCTCGGTCAGCGTGCGCTCGCGCCCGTCCTCGATGCCGTACCGCATCTTGATGATGGAAGCGGTGCGCTGGTCGAGGCGGCCGATGAGGTCGTCCAGTTCCTCGCTGCGCAGCAGCGTCAGCACCGACTGCTCCGGCGAGACCGCGGAGGTGTCCTCCAGGAGGTCACCGAACTGGGTGTCGCCGCTGTCGTCCACCGACATGTTCAGCGAGACCGGGTCGCGGGCCCAGTCCAGGACGTCGATCACGCGCTCGGGGTTCGAGCCGAGCTCGGCGGCGACCTCCGCGGGCTCCGGGTCGCGGCCGTGCTCGCGGTTGAACTCGCGCTGCACTCGGCGGATGCGGCCCAGCTCCTCCACGAGGTGGACGGGCAGCCGGATGGTGCGGGACTGGTCGGCGATGGAGCGGGTGATGGCCTGACGGATCCACCAGGTCGCGTACGTCGAGAACTTGAAGCCCTTGCGGTAGTCGAACTTCTCGACCGCGCGCACCAGGCCGGCGTTGCCCTCCTGGATCAGGTCGAGCAGGGGCAGTCCGCTGCGGGGGTAGCGGCGGGCCACGGCCACGACCAGGCGGAGGTTGGAACGGATGAACACGTCCTTGGCGCGCTCACTCTCCTCCACCAGGGCCTCCAGCTCCTCGCGGGTGGCGTCGGCCTTGGCTTCCTCGTACCCGTCGAGGACCTGCCGGGCGAACACACCCGCCTCGATGATCTGGGACAGCTCGACTTCCTTGGCGGCGTCGAGCAGCGGCGTACGCGCGATCTCGTCGAGGTACATGCCGACCAGGTCGCGGTCGGCGATCTCGCCGCCATGGACGCGAACACTGCGTGCCGCGTCGGTAGACCCGCCGGTGGCGGACTTACGACGGGCGACGGCACGGGTTGCCATGCGTGCTCCCTTGCGATGTTGGGTCAGCGGGTGGTCCGTCGGACGCTGGGTCCCGGTTCCGGTTGCTTTCCGGACTCTCCTCGGGTGCCCTGCATCCGATGGAAACAACGACTGGAAACCGGACAGAATTCCCAAGCCGTGCCGCTATTTTTCTGATCTTGCAGTACCCTGTCCGGCCACATGAGGAGGAGCGATGCCGTCGGAACGTACAGAGGTGCAGGTCAGGCCGGGAGTCGAAAGCGACCTCGGGGCCCTCACCGACCTCTACAACCACTACGTTCGTGAGACGCCGATCACATTCGACACCGCTGTCTTCACCCCGGAGGAGCGCCGCCCCTGGCTGCTCTCCCACCCTGAAGACGGCCCGTACCGCCTGAAGGTTGCCACCGACACGGACCCGACAGGAACCTCACAGCGGATCCTCGGGTACGCCACGTCCAGCCCGTTCCGCGCGAAGCCCGCGTACGTGACCTCCGTGGAGGTCACCGTCTACCTCGCTCCGGACGCGGGCGGCCGGGGCATCGGCACCCTCCTCTACAAGGCCCTCTTCGAGGCCCTGGCCGGCGAGGACGTGCACCGCGCCTACGCGGGCATCGCACAACCCAACGAAGCGTCCACGCGGCTGCATGAACGCTTCGGTTTCCGGCACGTCGGCACGTACCGGGAAGTGGGCAGGAAGTTCGGCCGCTACTGGGACGTGGCCTGGTACGAGAAGGGCCTGTAGACCCCCGCGGGAGAGTGTCAGCCGAACTGCACGGACCGCTTGGCCATCCCCATCCAGAACCCGTCGATGACGGACCTCTGCGAGTCCAGCTCGCCGCTCACGTCCGCCGCGCCCATCGTCACGAACAGGGGGGCGAAGTGCTCGGTACGCGGGTGGGCGTAGCGCCCGGCCGGGGCCTTGTGCAGGAAGTCCAGCAGGGAGTCCACGTCCCGCGCCTCGAGCGCCCGCCGGCCCCAGTCGTCGAACTCCGAGGACCAGGTGGGCACTCCGCCACCGGTGTGGCGCAGGGCGGCGAGGTTGTGGGTGAAGAAGCCGGAGCCGACGATCAGGACACCCTCGTCGCGCAGCGGGGCGAGCTTGCGGCCGATCTCCATGAGCCGGACCGGGTCGAGGGTCGGCATGGAGATCTGGAGGACCGGGATGTCGGCCTCGGGGTACATCTCGACGAGGGGGACGTAGGCGCCGTGGTCCAGTCCGCGGTCCGGGATGTCCTGCACGGGGATGCCGGGGGCGCGCAGCAACTTGCGGACGGACTCGGCGAGTTGGGGGGCGCCGGGGGCGTCGTACGTCACCTGGTAGTAGTGCTCGGGGAAGCCCCAGAAGTCGTAGACGAGCGGGACGGGCTGCACCGCGCCGAGGGCGAGGGGGGCCTCCTCCCAGTGGGCGGAGACCATGAGGATCGCCTTGGGGCGGGGCAGGTCCGCGGACCAGGCGGCGAGCTCACCGGGCCAGCTGGGGTCGTCGGCGAGCGGCGGGGCGCCGTGGCTCAGATAGAGGGCGGGCATGCGCTCCAGCGTGGCGGCGGACATGGCGGGGACTCCTCCGGTACTTCCGATGCGTCGAGTGCTTCACAAGGTCGAGTGCTTCAAATTTAAAGCTTCTATCGACATGACTGTACGCCTCACTTGTTTAAGATTCAAGGAGAGAGCTCGTAGAGTGGGAAACATGAACACGGCATCCGTCCCCGACGAGGAGCCCCAGTGGCTCGACGACGAAGAGCAGCGCATCTGGCGCTCGTACATCCACGCCACGACCCTTCTCGAGGATCACCTCGACCGCCAGCTGCAGCGGGACGCGGGCATGCCGCACATCTACTACGGCCTGCTCGTCGGCCTCGCCGAGGCCCCGCAGCGGCGGCTGCGGATGACCGAGCTGGCCATGAAGGCGAAGATCACCCGGTCCCGGCTCTCGCACGCGATCGCCCGGCTGGAGCGCAACGGCTGGGTGCGGCGGGAGGACTGCCCGGACGACAAGCGCGGCCAGTTCGCGGTACTCACCGACCCGGGCCTGGAGATGCTGCGGGGCGCCGCGCCCGGCCATGTGCGGGCCGTACGCAACGCCGTCTTCGACCGGCTCACCCCGGAACAGCAGAAGTCCCTCGGCGAGATCATGCAGATCGTCGCCGAGGGACTCCAGCCGAACGAGGTGGGCGCGGATCTGCCCTGGCTCCGCTGAGCCGCTCACTCAGCTGGGCCAGGGCAGTTCCTGGGTCGTACGTACGGGGCGTCCCCTTCCCCGTCCGTACGTGGTTCTCGAAGGGGTACGACCGACCGGTCGCCGTCAGTGGGCGACGACCGGGATCGCCAGCTCCTCCTCGGCGCCTTCCGCGGACCCGGTCACGGCGGTCGTGTCCGGGCGGCCGGCGTTGACGAGGGTCACGACGATGACCGCGGCGAGCACCAGCATGCCGACGGCGAACCAGATCGCGTTGGTGTAGCCGTGCACCTGGCCCTCCAGCGCGACCAGCTGCTGCTGCGACTTGGAGCCCGCGGAGCCGATGTGGTCGGCGATGTAGGAGGTCGTGGCGGAGGCGGCGATCGTGTTCAGCAGGGCCGTACCGATCGCACCGCCCACCTGCTGCGAAGTGTTGACCATCGCGGAGGCGACACCGGCGTCCCGGGGCTCGACGCCCAGGGTGGCCAGGGACATGGCGGGCATGAACGCCGTACCCATACCGAGGCCGAGCAGCAGCATCGCCGGCAGGATCGTCGAGGCGTACGACGAGCCGATCTCCAGCTGGGTCATCAGGAGCATGCCGACCGCGGCGACCAGGAAGCCGGGGCCCATCAGCAGGCGGGCCGGCAGGCGGGTCATCAGACGGGTGCCGATCTGGGTCGAGCCGACCATCATGCCGACGATCATCGGCATGAAGGCGAAGCCGGTCTTGATCGGCGAGAAGCCCTTCACGATCTGCAGGTAGTAAGTGAGGAACAGGAAGGTGCCGAACATCGCGATGATCGCGATGCCGAGGGAGAGGTAGATCCCGCCGCGGTTGCGGTCGGTGATGACGCGCAGCGGCAGCAGCGGGGCCTTGACCTTGGCCTCGGTGACGACGAAGGCGGTCAGCAGGACGACCGACGCGACGAACATGCCGACGGTCACGGAGTCGCCCCAGCCGTTGGACTCGGCGCGGGTGAAGCCGTAGACCAGCGCGACCAGGCCCAGGGTGGACAGCAGGACGCCGGGGATGTCGAGCGGGTTGCGGTTGCGGCCGCCCTCGGGCTCACGGATGACGAAGTACGCGCCGAGCGCGGCGACGATCGCGAACGGGATGTTCACGAAGAACGTCCAGCGCCAGTCCATGTACTCGGTCAGCACACCGCCGAGGATGAAGCCCACGGCGCCGCCACCACCGGCGATCGCACCGTAGATGCCGAAGGCCTTGGCGCGCTCCTTGGCGTCCGTGAACATCACGGCGAGCAGGGAGAGCGCGGCGGGCGCGAGCAGCGCGCCGAAGACGCCCTGGAGGGCACGGGCACCGAACATCATCGCGCCGCTGGTGGCCGCGCCGCCGAGCGCGGAGGCACCGGCGAAGCCGATCAGGCCGACGACGAAGGCGTTCTTGCGGCCCCACAGGTCGGCTATGCGGCCGCCGAAGAGCAGGAGTCCGCCGAAGGCGAGCGCGTAGGCCGTGACGACCCACTGGCGGTTGCCGTCGGAGATGCCCAGGTCGGTCTGGGCGGAGGGCAGGGCGATGTTCACGATGGTCGCGTCGAGGACGACCATCAGCTGGGCGAGCGCGATGAAGACGAGCGCTTTCCAGCGGTTGGCGTCACCGGACACGGCCGGTGCGCCGGAAGCCTTTGCGGCTGTTGCAGACATGGGGGTACCCACTTCGGGACTTCGGAACGGAAAAAGAATGAAGAAAGGGGACGGTCCGTCATCGGCGACGGCCGGTCGAAAGTCGTTGTAAAGACTGTTCTCGCGCTCTGAACTAATCGGTTCTCGTCGGATCAGGCCTGGCGGAGGTCCTCCATGGTCAGGGCCGCGCCCGGCAGCTGGGAGCGGGCCGGGGCCCGCAGTCCGTCCAGGAAAAGCTGAAGGGTGCGGTGCACGAACCCGTCGAGGGTGAGGCAGCCGGTGCCGGCCGGGGGCCGGGACAGCTGGGCCACGGCGACCATCAGGTCACCGACGCTCACGTCGCCGCGCAGCTGACCGGCCGTCCTGGCCCGGTCCATGAGCTGCTCGACGAGCTGCTCGATGCGTACGCGTGCGGCCACCAGGTCGGGGTGGTATTGGTCGAAGGTGCCCTGCACCATCGGGCACAGGGCGGTGATCCGCTCGTCGGCGGCGGTGTGCACGAAGCGCTCCAGCGCGCCGAAGGCGTCCCCGGTCGTCGCGAGCGCGAGCTCGGCCGCCTCCGCCGTCCGGTCCATGACGGAGCAGACGACCTCACGGACGAGCGCGTCGCGGTCGGGGAAGTTCCGGTACACCGTGGCATTGCCGACGCCGGCCCGGCGAGCGATCTCGTCGAGCGGCACGTCGGGGCCGAACTCGGTGAACATCTCGCTGGCGGCGGTGACGATCCGCTCGCGGTTGCGCAGGGCGTCGGCGCGGGGCGCCTTGCGCTGTGCGGAGAGAGCGGTCTGCACGGTGTGCTCCTCGGTTGACGGTTGATCCGGGGACTCAGTCCCCGTTTCGCTCGGACACTGGTCTAAACGGGGAGACGCTCCCCGGTTATTTCGGGTTGAGGAGAAATCATGGTGTGACCTGAGTCACAGTCTCGCGATACCCACGTTCGGTCTCCTCCAGCGCGCGTGCACCCCTGCCCCGGCAGAGGGTGATCGAGAAGGTGCAGCCTTTTGACCAGCGGCTGCCGTGCTCCGGAGGGTGCTCGCATGCCGTGGACCAGACGTCGGATACGCCCGCGCCGGGTCGCCGCCCTCGCGTCCGTGACCGCGCTGACCCTCGCGGTCAGCACCTCGGCCGGCACCGAGCGCCCGGTCTCCGGGACCACGACCGCCGGCCCGGTCGCCGTGGCCCGCTCCGACAGCCACGGCGCCTGTCTGATCAGCGGTGGCCCGGCCGTCCAGATGTCCGAGGGTCTGCCGACGCCCGGCGGCTACTCCCGCTCCACCGGCACCGTCCGCGCCCTCACCCTGATGATCGACTTCTCCGACGCGCCGGGATCCGGCAGCGCCCAGAGCCGCTTCCGCGAGTTCTTCCCGCAGACCCAGGACTGGTTCCGCACCAGTTCCTACGGCCGTCTCGACTACCGCCCCGAGACCCCGATCACCGGCTGGCTGCGGATGCCGAAGTCCTTCCGGGCCTACGGCATAGAGCGCGGCGCCCCCTTCGACCCCGGCTACCGCCGACTCGTCCAGGACATCGTGGCCGCCGCCGATCCCCGGGTGGACTTCCGGTCGTACGACTTCCTGAACGTCCTGGTGACCCCGAACGCCGGCCCCTCCGCCCTCGACACGGTCCTGTCGGTGACCTTCGCCGGCAACACCGACGCCCCGGTCGCCGACGGCGTCCCCGTCGCCAACGCCTCCTTCGTGTACTCCCGCCAGGACGACGGCTCCGGTTCCTTCCCGCAGACCGGCTACCGGGTACTGCCCCACGAGAACGGCCATGTCTTCGGCCTGCCCGACCTCTACACCCAGGACGGCGGGGGCGCGGTCGGCCACTGGGACATCATGAGCGAGGACTGGGGCACCAACAACGACCTCCTCGGCTGGCACAAGTGGAAGCTCGGCTGGCTGGACTCGACGCAGGTCAACTGTGTGACGGCGCCCGGGACTTCGGAGTACACGCTGACTCCGCTGGCCGGGCCCGGCCCCGGCACCAAGCTCCTCTTCGTCCCCCTCGGCCGCCGCACCGGCTACGCGGTCGAGCTGCGCACCCGCGAGGGCAACGACGAGACGGTGTGTCGGCCGGGCGTCCTCATCTACAAGGTCGACGCGAACGTGGACACCGGGCGGGGCCCGGTCCGCGTGTACGACGCGCGCCGCAACAGCGGGGGCTGCACCCGGAGCCCCAACGTCCACGCGGAACTCTCGGACGCACCGTTCGCAGCGGGGGAGGAGTTCCGGGACCCGGTGAGGGGGGTGCGGGTGCGGGTGCTGGGGGTGGACGGGGGCGGGAACTACCGGGTGGGGGTGACTCGGGGGTAGGGGTTGTCGGGGGTAGGGGTTCTCTGGGTTGGGGGTTCTCTGGGTTGGGGTTCTCGGCGAGGGCGGTGGCGTGCTGGGGGCGGACGGGACGGCGTGGCGTGTCGGGGTGTGGTCACGCGGGGGTAGGGGCGGGCACCGGCGCCCTCCGGTCCGGCACGGGCGGTGGCGGGTGGCGGGCGCTACCAGGTGTGGTCACCGGAGACAGCAGCGGACAACCGGCCCCCTGAGTCATGTACGGGCGTGGACACCTACGCCGCCGGTCCCGGCGAGGGACGTGGCGCGCCGGGGGCGCGGTATCGGATTACCGTAGGCCTGCCGCGACCGCCGTACCGGAGAGCCGATGCCCGCTGAGACCACCACTCCCCCGCCGGTACCGCAGTCCGCCGCGCCGGCCGAGGCGGTCACGCCGCTGATCCGGGGGGTCGGGGTGCTGCGGGAGCTGACCGAGGCGGGCGGGACACTCAGCCTGAGCGGCCTGGAGCGCGCGACGGGCCTGGCGCGTTCGACGGTCGACCGCATCACGGCGACGCTGTCCCGCATGGGATACGTCCGCCTCGACGGCCGGGACGCGGTGGCGACCCCCCGCCTCATGGAACTCGGCAACGCCTATCTCGCCGCTCTGCGCCTGCCCGCCCTGCTGTCCCGGCGCGCCGACGCCCTCGCCGACGAGCTGGACGAGTCGGTGTCGCTGGCCGTCGCCGACCGGGACGGCATCCGCTTCATCCACCAGGCCACCCGCCGCCGCGCGATGTCCCTCAGCTTCCGCATCGGCGACCTGCTCCCCGCCGAACGCACCGCGCCCGGCCCCCTGTTCGCCTCCGAGTGGACGGACGGCGACTGGCGGACGTGGCGCGAACGCCGGGCGGCGGACCCGGAGAACCGGGCCTTTTCGGCCGTACCCCATCGACAACTCCCTCTCCCGGATGGCGAGTTCGAGACGAAGGCGGCACAGGCCGGCCGCGAAGGCTGGGCGCTGGACGACCAGTTGATCGAACCGGGCCTGGTGGCGGTCTCCGTCCCCGTACGGGACCCCCGCACGGGCCGGATCGCCTGCGTGGCGAACGTCGTGAGCCACACCAGCCGCCACACCGCGACCGACCTGCGCGACACCCTGCTGCCGCGGCTACGGGCGACGGTGGCCGAGATGGAACGCGAACTGGCCGCCGCCCCCGAGCCGGCCCCGGCCCCGCCGCCCTCGGGATCGGCCGCCTGGATCAGCACGGCCAAGAAAGAACTGGGCCGGGAGTTCATCGAGTCCCTCGCGCGCGGCCTGACGGTCCTGACGGCGTTCGGCGAGGGCAGGGCCGCGCTGACCCTGACGGACGTGGCCCGGGCGACCGGTCTGGCGAGGGCGACAGCCCGCCGCGCCCTGATCACCTACGAGCACCTGGGCCTGGTCCGCGGCCAGCCGGAGTCCCGCACCTTCAGCCTCACCCCCCGTGTCCTGTCCCTGGGCTTCCCACCCCTCTCCCGTACGACCCTCCCCCGCATCGCGGCCCCCCACCTGGCCGACCTCTCGGCACTGGTCGGGGAGTCGACGGCGCTGGCGATCCTGGTGCCGTCGGGCCCGGACTCCGACCCCGAGATCCAGTACACGGCGAGGGCCGTGTCCCCCCGGATCATGGGCGTGGACATCAGGGTGGGCACCCGGCTGCCGGCGTCGGCGACCTCCCTGGGCCGGGTGCTGCTGACGGAGAACCAGGGGTACGCCCTGCTGGACGAGGACTGGGAGGACGGCCTGCGCACCGTCGCCGTCCCCCTCCGCGACCGTACGGGCCGGGCGGTCGCCGCCGTGAACGTGGCCCTGCACGCGGCGGGCCACACGGAGCGGGAGTGCGTCGAGGAGATCCTCCCGGAACTCCGCCGCACGGCGACCCGTATAGAGCGGGAACTGCACGTGGCAGGCCACTTCACCCGGGTCGCCCTCCTCTGAGTCGCCCTCCTCTGACAGTCGGATCAGCTGGTGACACCGCCGTCGACGACGAGATCGTGGCCGACGACGAAGCTCGACTCCTCGGACGCCAGCCACAGCACCGCGGCCACGATCTCGTCCGTCGTCGCGACGCGGGCGATCGGAACCGTCGTCGCCAGCCGGGCGGCACGCTCGGCGTCGCTCTCTCCGGGGCGCAGGGACATGCCGGTGTCCGTGGCGCCGGGGCTCACCGCGTTGATGCGCACGTTGTCCTTGATGTGGTCGAGTGCGGCGACCCGGGTGAGGGTGCTCACCGCGGCCTTGGACGCGGCGTAGGCGGCCATGCCGGGACGGCGCCCGTGGTAGCCGATGTTGGACGCGGTGTTGACGATGACGCCGCCGCCGTTCGCCCGCATGTGCGCGATCTCCTGCTGCATGCCGATCAGGACGCCGTTCAGGTTGACGTCCAGCACGGACTGCCACACGGCCAGGTCCAGGTCGCCGACCGGGGCGGGCTTGCCGAAGATGCCCGCGTTGTTGTGGGCGACGTGCAGGCCGCCGTGGCGCTCCGCCGTGGTGCGCACCAGACGCTCCATGTCCTCGGGCCGGGTGACGTCGGCGACGACCGCGTCGGCCACACCACCGTCCTCGTCGACGAGCCGCACGGTCTCCTCGATGGACTCCGGCCGGGCCCCTGCGGCCACGACGATGGCACCCTCGCGCGCAAAGGCCCGAGCGGCGGCCCGGCCGATACCGGATCCGGCCCCGGTGACGACGACGACCTTGTCCTTGAAACGGGCGGTCATGGGGGTGCTCCTCGGTACTTGTCGTGACGGATGGACCGGAGCCGCCCGAGCCCACACAGAGCGACGGCGACGCCGACAAAGGCGAAACCGTAGCCGGAGTTCAGAGCGGACGCCGCGGCAACCGACAGACCTCAGCGCCGGCGGAGAGACCAGCAGGCCAGGAAAGCGGGCGGAGGCATCCGCCCCAGCCCCACCACCCCCGCCTGATCCGCTAACCTGTCATGGACCGCCCTCCGCGGCGGTCCACGCAAAGCCCCGCCTTCGTAGCTCAGGGGATAGAGCACCGCTCTCCTAAAGCGGGTGTCGCAGGTTCGAATCCTGCCGGGGGCACCAGGCAAAAGGCCCCGGACCGATCATGGTCCGGGGCCTTTGACATCCACTTTTGACATCAACGAGGGCGATCACTCACGACCGGTCACTCACGACCGGGCCGCCTCTTGAGCAGCCGATCCATGTGCCTGATGGCCTCCCGCTGGGTGTCCTGCACGACGTGCGTGTACACGTCCATGGTGATGCTGATCTGGCTGTGCCCCAGGATCTCCATCACGACGCAGGGCGCCACCCCGGCAGCGGTGAGGAGGGTGGCGCACCCGTGCCGGGCATCCCAGGTCTGGGGGCTCACTTGCCCAGGTTTCCCGGAAGAGGTCGGCCGGGCCCGCCGCTGGACCCGGGACATCCTGAGTGGATCGCCATGGGCGGAGGACGCCGAACTGATCGTGAGCGAGCTGAGCGCGAACGCGATCCTCCACACCGCCAGCGGCCACCACTCGGGCAGCTTCCATCTGGCCCTGGCGGTATCGGCACAGGCCATCGCGCTGTCGGTCACGGACGATGGAGGCGCCGACACAGCGCCGAAGATCAAGCGTCAGGACCAGGACGCCGAGCACGGCCGCGGCCTGGGCATGGTCAGCGTGATCGCTCACCGAGTCGTCGTCCACGAAAGCGACGGCGGCCACACGGTCACCGCGGAACTGTTCACAGCCCCGCCCGCGGGAGGCCAGCCGTGCTGATGGACAAGCCGCAACGGGGCTAGTGGTGCGAGTGCTGGACCGAAGACCTCACCGAGGAGATGCGACCGGTTCTCCGGGCCTCCTTCGACGCGTATTCGGCACCGCAGGCCGACAGATGGGTAGCGGTCGCACTCCGCACGATCTCACCGGCACTGGACCCCGACGCGTCCCAGGAGGCGTGGGAGTGGCTGTACGACGGCCGCATCGCGACGAGGAAAGCCACTCCTACGCGCCGAGCCCTGCACGGTGTCCCTCACTCAGGCCAACACCCGCATCACCTGGACGATCCGACCAGCACTCTTCCTGCCCCTCGCACACCGCCAGGGCCTTGACATCCCAACCTGCGCGCACCAGTTCAAGCCCCGCACAGGGCCTTCAAAACAGGCACGGCTTCTCATTAGAGTGCCCGCATGACCGACTCAGACGTAGGCGGGACGATACGCAAGCCCAAGCGCATCGAGGATCTCACCGACGTGTACGACTTCCTGGAGGAGGTACGACTCCGTCCAGGCATGTGGGTCCGTCTCAGTTCCTTGCAACACCTGGACTCCATGCTCACCGGCTACCGCGTTGCGCTAGGAATCCACTACATCGCGGAGCCGTTCGACTTCTGGACTCCAGGCAGTCCGAGCCGCTTCTCCGAGTGGCTGTGCCATCGCCTGGGCCATCACTCCTCCCTCGGCTGGGCCGTAGAGATCGAGCGAGAGGCGGAGCGATCCGGCAGACCCGCCATGGAGATGTTCTTCGAGCTCCTGGACGAGTTCCGCGCCGCTGACCACCAGAACCAGGACAGTGCCAAGCCTGACGGACACCCGCCGACAGAGACCCAACAGCCCCACGCCTCAGACTGAGTTACAACTTTCTCTACTGGTTCAAGGCGGCTCGCTCCGCTCCCCGCGCGCGGCCCGGCCCCCGGCCGGGCCTGCGCTCCTGTCTCCGCCCCGCTCCAGCCCGGCCGGCACCGGGATGGAGGGGGCGCCGTTGTCGGCTGCGGGTGCATCGTTGTGAGGGTGGTGTGCTCCCATCCCGTCCGCCGTCGCCCCAGGCAGAGCCGAGCAGACGCGGCCCATGGCGTCCAGGTCGTTCGTACAGTGGCGCGCTCCACCTGGACGCCATGAACCACGCCCGCTCCACGGCGCGTGGGTCGACGGCGGACGGGATGGGAGCCGGGGGGTGGCACTGACCGTGAGGCAGTGGCTGCGGGTGGGTTGTCCCCCGACAGCCACCGTGTTACGAAACTGCCAGAGAACCTGCCGACTCCGTTATGCGTCCCAGTACAGCGCTGACCTGCATAGACTTCATACTTGAGCCATCCTTACGGAAGGTGTGGTACTGTCTAGTTGCTCGGCCATTAGTATGGCCGCAGCTACCCAGGCCGCCTTCTTGGCGGTTTTTTTGTTTGCCTCTAGAAGCCCCCAGCGTATGCCCAGCTGGGGGCTTTTGCTGTTTCTGGTAACCAAAGGAGGATCCGTGCTTGAAGTGGTTCAGGCCGAAGGCTGGTCGAGTATCGCTTACGGAATGGCACTCGTCGCCGGGTTGACAGCCTTAGCTCTGGTAATTTTCGGCATGGTTGCCTGGAAGGTGGTTAGCCGGGCTCGCAATGAGGACCTCGTGAAGGTGCTCGAAGTTACCGGCCTGGCCCTCTCCAACCTACTACGCAAGGGGGCAACCAAGCCGCGCACGAAGCGAGGAGGACGGTGAAACGAAATCGCGTCACGTCACATCGTGACCCAACGTCGCGCTACGCCGGAGAGGATGCCCTAGGATCGGCGTTCAAAAAACTTCCAATCCAGGATCAGGAAATCCTTGCCGCTTATCTCTACGGTATTTCTTGGAGGGCGCTCGATCGGGCAACGCTTGGAAATGGCGAGTCCCGCTGGAGCCTTGACGTAATCGTCTCAGCCTCGTTGCAGAAGATCCGTGGAAGCGAGGCCTTTGAGGCACTCCTGGAAGAGCTGAGATCGGAGCACGGGCCCAAATATTCAAAACCCATTCACGATGTGGCGAGGAGAATGGGCCTCACCGGGCTGCCTCAGTGCAACCAGTGCTCCGAGACGATAAGGGAACTTGCTGCCACCGGACGTCCCCGAATGTACTGCTCTAACGCATGCAAGCAGGCCTCTTATCGCTTAAGGAAGCTCAGCTGCGACAACCAAGAGGGACCTTCTCAACACAAAGAAGCAGGTGCCAGTTTTCTCATGCGAGACCCTTGGGCCACTCCCGAAGAAATTTCACACGACCCAAAAATGCATCCGTGGGATCCTGAAGATAAATGGTATTCCGACAATATTCGCGTTCGGTGGGACAGCTACTGGCATCCGTGGGGCAGGGCCGAAGGGTTAGGCAGATGCTCCCCACTTGTGGCAGTGAAAGTCATGTGCGCGCGAATGATCGAACAGATTGAGAGTCGCAACTGGATACCCGCACCCCACGACATCGAGTACGCACGCGATCTCGTAGACGCGACGTCAAATTTCGACATACTGTCAGTCGAGGCGCTCAATTCTGTTTATTCCAGCGACGAAGCGTCGTCTACCAGCATCGGAAAACTTTATAGGCCGCTATGGCGCATTTCAGCCTGGCCGTCGGATTTCGAAGCCAGTCAAGTGCGCGAAGTTACTCGAATATTGAAATGTTTTTTCCATTCAATGCTCAGTCGATAGCAAGGGCGGACTCGAATAACCCAGCTCTAACGACTGAGCCTCTAGTGCAGAACTTTATTGATGCACCTGGGCCCCAGCTACGGGCCCAGGTAACAGCTCGCGCCTATCCAGTTGGCGCTTACCTCTCAGTACCTCCTTGCGTCCGAGAGGGACGCCGCAGCGCTCCGAATGTTGTCGGCTGCGTTGTTGAGAGCTGCCGGCAGCTCTGCCACTCGCATCAAGGCCTGAGCTGCGGACGTCAGCAAGCTACGGAGGCGTACGCCAGCGCCTCCGTCCCACCGTCGCACCAGTCGATGGCATCAGCTGGAGCAGGATCGGATCGAACTCCTAAAGCGGGTGTCGCAGGTTCGAAGCCTGCCGGGGGCACAGAGAAAGGGCCAGCTCAGGAGGGTTTCCTCCCCATGCTGGCCCTTCGTCGTGTTCGAGGCCGTGCCACACATGTGCCACTGGGGTCCGCGCGGAGCCACATCCCCTGGGCAGGGAGTCGGCGTCTTTCGCTGTTGGATGGGGACGTGCCGAAGAGCGATGACTACGCGAGAACCAGCATGCGACTGACCCTATGGGGCTGCTTTGCCGGGTTGGCCGTGGCCTTGGCCATCCCGGTGTACCTGGTGGTGGCCGTGCTCCTGGGCGGGATGCCCACCCCTTGAAGCATCGGGTGTGGCTGATCAGACGGGAATCCAGTCAGGCCACTGTGGGGGGACGTTGCTCACGGGGCAGAGTCCGGAGTCGCCGGGATAGCCGTCCAACGTTCCTCGGGTCGCGAAGAGCCACCATGCCAACGACACCGTCGCGACGACCACCAGCAGCGTCGGCAGTGAGACGCGGACCGTCGTTGGCGCACGAACGACCAGGCGTCGACCGATGGCCAGCGCCGCGAGTCCGGCGAGTGCTTCGCCTCCTACGACAAGAGGGAGCCAGAGGTTGAGTTCGAGGCGTCCGCCGGCGTCGTAGCCCGCGTCGCAGTATGCGCGCGCCCAAACCGTCAACGACCAGGCTCCGCAGCCCATGGCAGCTCCGAACAATGCGGAGCCTGCCCAGGGGAGGCAGGAGGTGGATCTCGACTCGGCTGTGTGCACGACATGACACGACATCGAACGTGCCATTCACGGTTCCGAGACGGTCGGGTACGCCAAGGCAGGCATCGGCTTCTACTGGCGGATCGAGCAGGCGGCGACAGGCGTTCCTCTCGTGTACACCTATGTTCTCGACCCAGCGACAAGGACCTACCGGGACGGAGACGTCTTCACCGGCGTCCTCAAGGTAGCGGCCCCTTTCCCCCTGGAGATCGACCTCGGCCAGATCTGACATCGTTGGGGCACCTCGTCTTGGAGTCCGGCCTGCCCATAGAGGACCCGCGCCCTACCCAGAACGGCAGCCGGGGTGGCATCCTGCTTCCTCCCGACGGAAGGGGCAGCGAGTGGCGACGCGTCCGGATCCTGCTGCGAAGAAGTTCGCTCGTTTTGTAAGGGACGCGGCCATCAGGGCCGGATATGCCGTCAACTCCTCGTCGGGGGACGGCAAGGCCAGGCTCGCCACAGCGGCGGATATGCCGGAGGCCGACATATCCAAGATCCTCGCGGGGGACTACGCAGTCCCGACCAGCCTGCTCAAGCCCCTGTCGGCGGCCCTGGACGTACGGCAAAAAGATCTGCTCAGGGCGGCCGGAGTGCTGGAGGACAAGGCCGCACAGCAGAACCGTCCGCTGACCGTGCAGCTCGCTGCGCAGCGGCTCGGCATCAAGTCCCCGAAGAACGTGGCGGCCCTCCAGACCCTCGTCACGGCTCTGCTCGAAGCCGAGAAGCGACGCTGAGCCCCCAAGGCATACCGCACCGCCCGGCCTACCGAACGCCCCCGTAGGGATTGGCCGTCCTCACAGCGGCTATAACGCCAGCGAGTGCGATGTCGCGATCGGGGGACGGATGGCGCAGCTCGATGCCCTGGAACCGCACCTGATCGGTGCCGTCTTCCGCGTGCCCAGGCCGTTCGGGATTCGCCCGGTGATGAGTCTGCTGCGCCGAGTGCCGAAGCCGTTACGGGGCGCGGCTCGGTTTCTTGTCCGGCTCTGGTACTCGCCGCTGTCGGCCAAGACGAGGTTCCTGCTGGTCGGTCTGTTCGCCTCGATGACCCTGCTGGGGCTGGCCGAGGCCGGTGGTGTGCTCGTGGGGCCCACGGGTGGGCAGGCGCGGCCGGCGGTCGGTTACCTCTTCTCCGATCACGCGCGGCCGAGCGCGGTCAGCCTGGCGTTGCTGCAGGACCCGGCCGGCCTGATCGTGCTGGCCGTCGTCTTCGTCACCCCGATCTTCTCCTGCCAGCAGGTCCGGGCCATCGCCGACTTCGTGCCGATGAACGAGCGCAACGGGGGTGCCCTCCACCTGTCCGAGCAGCAGATAGCGCAACACAACCGGCTGGTCGCCAGGACCAACCGGTCGTTCACCAGGCTCGGCGGCCGGGGCGTCTCGGTGGCCATCATGACGGTCGTGGCGGTGGGAACGGCCCTGCTGTTCGCCTTCGTCAACGCGTACGGCCTCATGCAGACCTGGAACTCCACCCTGCTCCCGGACTCGGTGTGGCGGTCTCAGGTGTACGCGGGCTGGTGGGCCAACCTGCACACCCATCCCGAACTGGCTCTGGCGCTGTGCGCGTCGGGGACGTACGCCTTCTACTTCCTGACCAAGCAGCTGGCCATGGGCGTGATCTTCACGATCTATCTGAAGCGGTCCGCGGCGCTGGGGTTCGGAGTGACGCCGAACATGACGTTCGACAGTGACGGGTTCCGTGGGCTGCGCACCCTGCGCCAGTTCATGCTGTGGACCTACGGTTCCGCCCTGGCCCACATGGTCGGTCTGCTGGCCCTCTCGCTGGTCTGGCTGCCGGCCTCGCCGTGGATGCTCTTCGTGGTGGTGGGGGTGATGGTGGTCGACACGGTCGTGATCATCTATCCCTCCTCGATCGGCTACCACTTCGCGCTGGCCGTCAAGAAGTCCTACGTCCGCTCGCTGCACCCGAGCGCCGCCTCCTCCGGCGACCATGACGCGGAAATAGCGCAGGTGTGGTCGGTGCCGGTGCTGCCCATGGCCACCCGCAAGGCCATCACCGGGCTCACCCTCTACCTGCTCGTGCCCGCTGTCGTCGCGCTGGTCCCGGAGGTGATCCAGCGGCTGTGAAGTCAGTCCCCCACGTCCCCCACGTCCCCCACGGAGGCGGAGGCACTCGTCAGGATCACCAGCCGCTGTGTCGCCCTGGTCATCGCCACATAGCGGTCCACCGCCCCCTCGACGCCCTCGCCGAAGTTCTGCGGGTCCACGAGGATCACCAGGTCGAACTCGAGGCCCTTCGACAGGGCCGGGGTCAGGGAGCGGACCCGGGGGGTCGGCTCGAAGTCCGGGGCGCCGATGACGCAGGCGATGCCCTCGGGGTGGTCCGCGAGCCAGGTGTCCAGCAGCGCGGTCAGGTCCGTCACCGGGCCGTACGTCACCGGGATGCCGGTGCTGCGGATCGAGGTGGGGACGTTGGCGTCCGGGAGGGCCGCGCGGATGACCGGCTCGGCCTCCTTCATGATCTCTTCCGGGGTGCGGTAGTTGACGCTCAGGGAGGCCATGTGGACGCGGTCCAGGCCCACCCGCTCCAGCCTCTCCTGCCAGGACTCCGTGAAGCCGTGCCTGGCCTGGGCGCGGTCGCCGACGATGGTGAAGCTGCGGGACGGGCAGCGCAGCAGCAGCATCTGCCACTCGGCGTCGGTCAGTTCCTGTGCCTCGTCCACGACGACGTGGGCGAACGGTCCGGCGAGCAGGTCCGGGTCGGCGATGTGCAGGGCGGCCTCGTCGACCAGCGCGTCGTGGAAGTCCTCGCCGCGGAGCATCGTCACCAGGCCCATCCCGTACTCGTCGTCGGCGACCGCGCTCAGGCTCTCCACGACCGTGGCCATGCGTTCGCGTTCGGCGGCGAGGGTGGTCTCGTTACGGCGTCTGCGGCGGGAGATCTCCGGGTCGCCGAGCCGCTGCCGTGCCGCGTCCAGGAGCGGCAGGTCGGACACCGTCCAGGCGTGGCCGTCCGCGCGCTGCAGGGTCCGTACCTCGTCGCGGTCCAGCCAGGGGGCGCACATCCGCAGATAGGCCGGGACGGTCCACAGGTCCGAGACCAGGTCGGCCGCCTCCAGGAGCGGCCACGCCCGGTTGAACGCGGTGAGCAGTTCGCGGTTCTGGCGCAGGGACTTGCGGAGGAGGGCCTCCGGGGCGTCGCCCTCGTGCTTGTCCACGAGGATCGTGAGGAGTTCGTTCCAGACCTGGTCGCGGGCGTCGTTGTGCGGGGCGCCCTCCGCCGCGTCGAACGCCTCGGCCCAGTCGGTGGCGGTCAGCCGGATGTCGGACCAGTGGGTGGTGACGGTCATGCCCTCGGTGGGCGGCTCCTCGTAGAACCGGACGGCCTTCTCGATCGCCTTGACCAGGTCTGCCGAGGACTTCAGGCGGGCCACCTCCGGGTCGCTCTCGACCCCTGCCGTGGCTCCTTCGGCGACGAGGTCCCTGAGGACGCAGGTCTGCACGCCCTCCTCGCCGAGGCTGGGCAGGACGTCGGAGACGTAGGCCAGATAGGGCCGGTGCGGGCCGACGAACAGGACGCCGCCGCGGCGGTGTCCGAGGCGCGGGTCGGAGTGCAGGAGGTAGGCGGAGCGGTGCAGGGCGACGACGGTCTTGCCGGTGCCAGGGCCGCCGTCGACGACGAGCGCGCCGCGGGATCCCGCGCGGATGATGGCGTCCTGGTCGGCCTGGATGGTGCCGAGGACGTCCCGCATCCGTTCCGAGCGGTCGCTGCCCAGGCTGGCGATGAAGGCGGACTGGTCGTCGAGCGAGGCGTGGTGCCCGGCGAAGCCGTCCGGGGCGAACACCTCGTCCCAGTAGTCGCCGATCCGGCCGTTCTTCCAGCGGTACCTGCGGCGGCTGGCCAGTCCCATCGGGTTGGCGTGGGTGGCCCCGAAGAACGGCTCGGCGGCGGGGGAACGCCAGTCGACGAGCAGTCTGCGGCCCGTGCTGTCGGTGAGGCCGAGTCGTCCGACGTAGACCGGCTCGGGGTCGTCGGCGCCGACCATGTGCCCGAGGCACAGGTCCAGGCCGAAGCGGCGCAGGGTGCGCAGCCGGGCGCTGAGGCGGTGGATCTCGGTGTCCCGGTCCATGGCTTCCTGGCCGATGCCGCCGGGTGCCCTGAGGGTGGTGGCGAGGGTGTCGGACAGTTCGGCGATCGTCTGCTCCAGGCACTCCGCGATGGCCGCGAAGTGCCGCTCGTCGGCGGCGATCAGTGCGGGGTCGGCCTTGGCGGCGAGGCGGTCGGGGAGATCGAACACGCTCGTGGGCAGGGAATTCAAGTCAGCAGCTCCGGTTTCGGGTACGGCCGGTAAGTGTGCGCCCACCCCGGGGCCTTGCCGCAAGCCCCCTCGTACGCTATACGTTGAACATGGCAAGGAGGTGCTGACCTCCCTGCCTTTTTCTTTTGCCTCGACCGTCCGGAAGGTCTTCGAAACATTCGAAGAAATACATCGGTTCTTTGAGGCCCTCCGTATAGAAGATGATCAGGTATCACCAGCTCACGGCTACCGAATCATTCGAAACATGTGCCGAAAGTGTTGACGCTTGACAGGGGCAGACCAAAACTGTGGGGCATGACTCACACACCCGCACACCCCACGCGCCGCAGCGTCTGCGGCCTCCTCCTGGCCACCGGGGCCACGCTGGCCCTGCCCGGCACCGCCGAGGCGGCCACGGTCATCACCACGAACCAGACCGGGACCAACAACGGCTACTACTACTCGTTCTGGACGGACGCCCAGGGCACCGTCTCCATGACCCTCAACAACGGCGGGAACTACAGCACTTCCTGGCGCAACACCGGCAACTTCGTGGCCGGCAAGGGCTGGAGCAACGGCTCCCGCAGGACCGTGAACTACTCCGGCAGCTTCAACCCGTCCGGCAACGCCTACCTGGCCCTCTACGGCTGGACCTCCAACCCGCTCGTCGAGTACTACATCGTCGACAACTGGGGCACCTACCGGCCCACCGGAACGTACAAGGGCACCGTCACCAGCGACGGCGGGACGTACGACATCTACCAGACCACCCGGTACAACGCCCCGTCCGTGGAGGGCACCAGGACCTTCAACCAGTACTGGAGCGTCCGGCAGTCGCGGCGGACCGGCGGCTCCATCACCACCGGCAACCACTTCGACGCGTGGGCCCGCGCCGGCATGCCGATGGGCAGCTTCAAGTACTACATGATCCTCGCGACCGAGGGTTATCAGAGCAGCGGCAGCTCCAACATCACGGTGGCGTGATGGGGGCCCGGGCACACCTGCCGTTACTGGCCGCCGCCGCTCTGGCCGCCGCCGGCACCCTCGCCGTCCCCGCCTCCGCCGCCCCCGCGCAGGCCGCGGCCTGCTCCGGGTACGTCGGCCTCACCTTCGACGACGGCCCGGGCAGCGGCACCACCACCCTGCTCAACTCCCTGCGGCAGTACGGCCTCAGGGCCACCATGTTCAACACGGGCCAGAACGCCGCCGCCAACCCGGCCCTCGTCAGGGCCCAGGTCAGCGCCGGGATGTGGGTCGGCAACCACAGTTACACGCACCCGCATCTGACCCAGCAGAGCCAGGCCACGGTCGACTCGGAGATCTCCCGCACCCAGCAGGCGATCGCGAACGCCGGTGGTGGCACACCGAGGCTGTTCCGGCCGCCGTACGGCGAGACCAACGCGACGGTGAAGGCCGTGGAGGCCAAGTACGGGCTGACCGAGGTCATCTGGCAGGTCGACTCGCAGGACTGGAACAACGCCAGTACCGACGCGATCGTCGCGGCGGTCGGCCGGCTCACCAACGGGCAGGTCATCCTCATGCACGACTGGCCCGCCAACACCCGCGCGGCGATCCCGCGCATCGCACAGACACTGGCCGCCAAGGGGCTGTGCTCCGGCATGATCTCGCCCCAGACCGGCCGCGCGGTGGCACCGGGCTGATCCACGGCCACCGCGATCCACCCACGGTCGTCCGGCCACAGCGATCCGGCCTCGGCGATCCGGCCTCGGCGCGGCGGTCGTTCCCCCTCGGGCCGCCGCGCCGAACACGGGTCACCGAAACACCGCGCGCGTACGACGCCGGCGACCCCCTTCGGCTGTGAATGCCGCGTTTCCCCTTCGGGGCGGGCCGTTGCCCGCAAGTATGAGCGGCGAGTGGGGCGAGCACGTACCACTACATGCCCTTCCCGCACCTCAACTCACGAGATCCGGCCTCTACTTGACGCGTTGCTCGGCGCGTCGCCCGGAAGGAACCGCAGCCATGGCCACACCCCTGTCCGCCGCGAAGATGCTCGCCGCGCTGAAGGCCGAGGGCCTCACCGTGCACGAGCACGCCGGCTGGAAGACCCACAACCGCGACGCGGCGTCCGGGAAGTCCTTCGGACCCGTCATCGGGGTGCTGATCCACCACACCGGCGGGCACAACGACAAGGAGCTCTGCTACAAGGGCAGATCCGACCTGCCGGGGCCGCTGTGCCACGCCTGGCTCGGCAAGACCGCCGGACTGTGGATGATCGGCAACGGCCGTACCAACCACGCGGGTTACGCCGACATCGATGTCCTCAACGCGCTCCGCAACGAGAAGCCGCTGCCCCACGACGACGTGGCGACGGCGGACGGCAACGACTGTCTGTACGGCCTGGAGATCGAGAACCTCGGCAAGAGCGGCGACCCCTACCCGACAGCGCAGTACCGGCAGGCCGTGCTGTGGGCGGCGGCGATCTGCCGGGCGCACGGCTGGAGCGAGAAGTCCGTCGCCGGGCACAAGGAGTGCCAGCCCGGCAAGATCGACCCGAGCTTCGACATGGACGACTTCCGGGCCGCCGTGAAGAAGCAGCTGGCCGCGGGGGCCGGAAAGACGGAGCCGACGAAGCCGGCGGGCAAGCCCCGCGTCGACCTGTCCCGGCTGGTCAAGGCCGCGAAGACCGACCCCGGGGCCAAGCAGGGCCACGTCAGCTACATGGCCGGCACCAACCTGACGGAGGCCGCCCTCGTCGAACTCGGCTACCTCTCCAAGTCCTACGCCGGAGACGGCTCCTTCGGCACCACCACCGTCGCCGCCTACGCCAAGTGGCAGCGCCACCTGGGCTACAGCGGCGCCGACGCCAACGGCATCCCGGGCAAGGTCTCGCTGGCGCGGCTGGGCGAGAAGACGGGACTGTTCACGGTCGTGGCCTGACCGCCGGTCCGCCGCCGACCCGCCACCGGGCTCCGAGTTGCGGGGCGGCGCGGTCCCTGCGGTACTGGCTGTATCTGCCGAGCAGTCGCGCGGTCCTCTCCGCAGGGGCTACGGGTAGAGGAGGCACAGGATGGCCAAGCGTCTGGTGGTCTGCTGCGACGGGACGTGGAACCTCGCCGACCAGCCGAGCAAGACGAACGTCGCCAAGGTGGCCCTGGCCGTACGGCGACGCTCCGCTGACGGAGCGGAACAGCGGGTGTACTACCACAGCGGGGTCGGCACCAACCGGCGGGAACGGCTGCGGGGCGGGGCGTTCGGGGTGGGTCTGTCGCGCAACGTGCTCGACGCCTACCGCTTCCTGATCCACACCTACGAACCCGGCGACGCCCTGTACCTGTTCGGCTTCAGCCGGGGCGCGTTCACCGCGCGCAGCCTGGCCGGGCTGGTGCGCAACTGCGGCATCCTGCGCCCGGAACAGGCCGACCGGATCGACGAGGCGTGGGCGTTGTACCGCAGCCGCGCCGACAAACCGACCAGCGTGTCCGCCACGCTGTTCCGCGGGGCGTACTCGTACGAGACGGAGATCCGTTTCGTGGGCGTCTGGGACACGGTCGGCTCTCTGGGCATCCCGGTTCCGGCGCCCCGGTTCCTCCAGCCGCTCGTCGACCGCTTCAACCACCGCTGGGCCTTCCACGACACCACCCTCAGCAAGTCGGTGAACGGCGCCTTCCAGGCCCTGGCCGTCGACGAGGAGCGCTCGGCGTTCCCGCCGACCCTGTGGCAGCAGGAGAAGGAGGCCACGGGTCAGGAGTTGCTGCAGATGTGGTTCTCCGGGGTGCATCTCTCCGTCGGGGGCGGCGAGAAGGACTCGGGCCTGTCCGACATCACCCTCCTGTGGATGGTCCGGCAGGCCGTCCGGTACGGCCTGGAATTCGAGCCCGGGATCCTCAGCGCGAAGGGGCCGGACAGCATGAACCCGCAGGAGTGCGTCGACTTCGCCGTCCAGCCGAACCCGATGGGCCCGTGGGTCCCCTCCCGGACGGGCTTCTACCGCCTCTTCCGGCCCCTGCACCGCCCGATCGGACAGGAGAGGGACAAGCAGGGTCGCCTCGTCGGCAACGAGCATCTGGCTGACACGGTCCTGCGCCGCCGCGAGGGCGACTCCCGCTACCGCCCGCCGGCGCTCGAGGCCTACCTGAAGGACGTCAGGCATCAGGACGCCGACCCGGTCCCCCTCGCCTTCAACGACGTGCCCGTCCACACTCCCTGAGGTCCGGGCTCACGTCATCCGGGCCGTGACACCTCTCCAGCGCGAAGAGCGTCAGGGTCACCGCGATCGACGCGGCCGCCATGAGCGGAGTTAGCATCCGCTCATGACGACTACAGATGGTTCCTCTCCCCTCGACACCGAGATCGGGGCCCTCACGGGCGGCTCCGCCGACCTTGCCCAGTACGCCGGCAAGGCCGTCCTCATCGTGAACGTGGCCTCCAAGTGCGGGCTCACCCCGCAGTACAACGGCCTGGAGAAGCTCCAGGAGCGGTACGCGGAGCGGGGCTTCACCGTCCTCGGCGTGCCCTGCAACCAGTTCATGGGCCAGGAGCCCGGCAGCGCCGAGGAGATCGCGGAGTTCTGCTCGGCGACGTACGGCGTGACCTTCCCGCTGACCGAGAAGGTCGAGGTGAACGGGGAAGGGCGGCACGCCCTGTACGAGCGGCTCGTGGGCTTCGCCGACGCGGAGGGGCACGACGGGGACATCCGCTGGAACTTCGAGAAGTTCCTGATCGGCCGGGACGGATCGGTCGTGGCGAGGTTCTCCCCGCAGACGGAGCCCGAGTCGGACGAGCTCGTCACCGCCGTGGAGAGCGCGCTGGCGTAGGCGGCCGCGGGTCCGCTGTGGCTGGTCGCGCAGTTCCCCGCGCCCCTGAGTGGGTGCAGTCGCGTCTGCCCAGCTGTGCCCGTCCTTGGGGGCGCGGGGAACTGCGCGACTGGCCCGCCACCGGACCGCACCCGACGCACAACCCCCCGGCCGAAGCGCCGCAGGCACAGGCACACGCCGAGCCCCCTCGGCAAGGACGGCGATCTGGTCGAGAGGGCTCTGTGGTGGTGCTTGTGCTGTTGTCGTGAGCAGTTGTGGTGTGCAGTTGTGGGTGAACGGGACGGGGATCAGACCGGTCCGCCCCTCACACCTTGACCGAGGCCACGAAGGCGCTCCACGCCTCGGCGGGGAAGGCCAGCTTGGGGCCCTCGGGGATCTTGGTGTCGCCGAGTTCGAGTGCTTCCTCTTCGGTCGACCTCACCATCAGGCATGCCCCGTTGGCGTTGGTGTAGGTGGAGGTCGTCCATGTGTCCAGGTTGCCCAGACGAATTGCCATATTCGCTCCGTAGCCAGATGCGCAGTGTTCGGATTACGCCAACCTTTACTGATCGTTGGCGTGATCGACGCTACTCGCCGACTTCCTCTTTCGGAGCAGTCGTTCACTCTTCTGGTGGCATATTCCAAGGGACTCTTCCAGACGGGCAAGGCCGGGGTGTACCATCCGGCCCGCCCTGTCCGGAAGCGGCTCGGAGGCGGCTCGGAGGCGGCTCAGACGTAGTTCACCGGGCGTACTCCCGGGCGTACTCCTTGGCGATGTCCTCGATCATCTGGCGCGACTGGTCGACGTTGAGCGCCTGCGCCCTCAAGTGCTCGTACATCACGGTGTACTTCTGCACGTCGTGCGCCTTCTCCAGGTACAGGTCGCTGGTGACGCCCTCGATGTAGACGACGCTGGAGTCCGCCGCGTCCGAGAACTCCAGGATGGAGTACTGGCCGCTCAGCCCCGGGTGGGCGCCGACGTCGAACGGCAGCACCTGCACGGTGATGTGGGGCTGCTGGGACATCTCCACGAGGTACTCCAGCTGCTCGCGCATCACCTGCCGGCTGCCCACCACCCGGCGCAGGGACGCCTCGTCCAGAACGACCCACAGCCGCAGCGGATCCCGTTCGGCCGCGACCCGGCTCTGCCGCCGCAGCCGTACCTCGACCCGCTTGTCGTTCTCCGTCTCGGTGGCCTCCGGCGCGCCGCCGCGCACGATGGCCTCGGCGTACGGCCGGGTCTGCAACAGGCCCGTGATGATCTGGGGTTCGTACACGCGCAGCGACTCGGCGTCGGTCTCCAGGCCGATGTAGACGCTGTACGGGATGTCCCCGAAGGCGTGCCACCAGCCCTGCTGCCGCGAGTCCTTGGCCATCTGCATCAGGGATTCGACGATGCGCTGGTCCTCGACCTCGTACACCCCGCACAGGTCGCGGACGTCGCGCTGGCTGATGCTGCGCCGGCCGTTCTCCAGCCGGCTGATCTTCGACTGCGACACGAGCAGCCGCTCCGCCACCTCTTCGGCCGTCATGCCCTTGAGCTCGCGGAGCCTGCGCAGCTCCTGGCCCAGCCGGCGTCGCCTGACGGTGGGATTGACACTGGACGCCACGGGACGTGCACCTCCGGCTGCTGCCTCGTTCTTGACTTTGCGTATCTGCTGTTGAGCAGACTGCCACCAAGGTGCTTATTACCGCTGGGAAACGGTGTATATGCGCTGGGTGCACGTCAGTTGGGGCCGCTCGTCCGGCATGCCCGGACATGCGGCCGGACATGCGGCCGCGCGGGGCGTCGGAACCCGGCGACGCCCGATGTACGGACGTACGGTTCCGTCGCCCCGCGCGGACCAGCGGCTCCCGAACCGGTCTCTGGGGACTGACGGTGCGGCGGCTGAGTGGTGCGTGGTGCGGGTCGTGCCTGGTCGTGCTGCCGGCGGTGCGTGCCGTGGGACTGCGGCTCAGTGAGCCACGGCGCGCGCCATCGGTCCTCGGCGCGGTTGCATCGGAACGCCATGAGCGGGTTCCGGCGCGGGCCTGGCTCCGGGGGCGGCCTGACGGCCGGCCGGTGCCGGGCTGCGACGTGGCTGTGCGGCCACGCCGTTCTGGACGTCCATCACGGCGTGCGCGACGAGTCCGCCCATGGGGTCGTGCCTGATCAGGTCCCGCAGCCGGGAGCGCGAGGAACGTCCCTCGTTGCCCGGATACAGGTGCTTGCCGAGGCCGACCGCGTGTGCCAGGGCGGCGAGCGCGGCGGTCCGCGGGTCCGGCGGTACGCCGGTGCGGATCGCCGAGTCCAGTCGGGCCTTGATCTCCCGGCTGATCTCGTTGTCCGTCGCCTGGTAGCGAGTCGTCGGCAGCACTCCGCACATCTGACCCGCCACGGCATGCACCATGCCGCACCGCTCCAGATGCGAGAGGTAGGTCTGGCGGAGCCCAAGGCGCGGCCCGCCGATCCAGTTCACTGCCCGCACGGGAGCGCCACGCCTTCGCAGCAACTCCAACGCGCAGTCCAAAGTCGGATCTCCTGTCGGCCGTGGGGCTACCACGGCTATACGATCCCCGTCTGGGGCTATCCGTCCGGCCAGCGCCAGCTCCACTAGCTGTGCTCCGGCCAGACCGAGGTCGAGCGACTGCGGCTGTGCGGTGGTACCCGTGGTCGGGTCCAACGCCAGCAGCAGAAGCTCCTCCGGAAGTGTTCTGCGGCTCCTGCCCATCCATGCCTCCCCGCGTGGATGAAAGACAGGGTGACCCCTCTCACATTGGTCTGTCGAGGGTGCGTGACCTCTTTGTAGTGGAACCAGTAGGTATGTCGTTCTCGTCTACCGCCTGGGACAGGGCCACACACAGGACACTGGTACATGGTTCGGACAGCGTGGTGTGGCGGCTGCCCGGGCGGCGATTCAACGGTTCGGCAGACGCAGGGTGACGGATACCGATCACCTGCGGCACATGGAGGAGGCATCGGTGGCGGGCGAGTCCCCCGACAGGTCGAAGCAGCGCGAGTCGTCGGCAGAACCGACGTCGGGGAGCGGGAGCCCGGTTCCCGGGGCGAGGAGTTCCGCACGCGATCCCCGGCTCGCGGTCGCACGCGAGTCCATCTCCCTCGCAGGCATCGACACGGCCACGAGGGTCTTCTCGGTACGCGACCTCCCGAAGACGCCCGAGGACGGCGCCGGGGGCCCCGCAGAGGCCGGGACGGGGGGTTCCGGGCCCAGGGGGGCCGGGGACACGCGTTCGGCCGTGGACGGGGCCGAGGAGCTCGAGCACGAGCCTGAGGCCGGGAAGTCCGCGGGCGAGGCCGAGGCGACGGAGCCCGCCGACGGGGCCGACGCCGAGGAGGAAGCCGGCGGGACCGAGTCCAGGGACGAAGTCGGCGGCGCCGAGGCTGAGACCGAGGAGGAAGCCGACGGGGCCGAGGCCGCAGTCGGCGGTTCGGGCGAGGCGGAGGACGCGGAGGGCACGGCGCCGGACGACTCCGACACGGCCAAGGGTTCGGGCGACACGGGCGCGGCCGGGGGCTTGGATGACACCGGCACGGGCGAAGGCTCGGGCGGCGTCGGCACAGCCAAGGGCTCGGACGACACCCGAACGACCGAGGGCTCGGGCGACCCCGACAGCAAGTCCGGTGACACCGCTACCGCTGAGAGTTCTGGTGACTCCGATAGCGAGGTCGGCAACTCCGGTGGGCGCGACGAGTCGGCCCCCTCGGGCGACGCGCGACTGCGGGACGCGGTTGCGGCGTGGGTGGCTACGGCGGACGGGGCCGGTCCCGAGGAGGGTTCCGGCAAGGCGGAGGCTGCGGAGAAGCCCGCGGGCAAGGACGCTGAGCCCGCCGAGGACGAGCCCGGCCCCGACGCCGGGTCGAAGACGGCCACCGACACCGACGCGGCGCCCGAGAGCGACGCCGCCGATATCGCCGTAGCCGATGAAGTTCCTGCCGCCGACGAGGATCACGCTCCGGACACCGGCGACTCGACCCCCTCAGGGGCGCGGGGAACTGCGCGACCGGCCCCCACCGACCCGCGCACGGACGACGAGCCCGGCGAGGACCCCCGTCCTGACGCCAGCGAGCCCGAGTCCCCAGGGGCGCGGGGAACTGCGCGACCAGCCCCCACCGACCCGCGCACGGACGACAAGCCCGGTGAAGCCGACGTAACCGACAAGGCCCCCACCGACCCGCGGACAGACCACAAGCCCGGCGAAGCCGACGTAACCGACAAGGCTCCCGCCGACTCGCCGACGGACGACGAGCCCGGTGACGGTGACGCGGACGCGGCCGACGCGCCCCCCGTCGACCAGCCCACCGCCGTCTTCAAGGCACCCCGGCCCCCCGTGGACCAGCCCACCACCATGCTGAAGCTCGGCAAGGCACCGGAGGCGGAGCCCAAGCCCAAGCCGGAGGCCCCCGCCGAGCGGACGAGCAAGTTCGTCGCGCTGAAGGGTCTCGACGAGCCGCGCGAGCCGCGCGAGCCGCGGCCGAGGGCGGACGTGACCGCCGCCGTCCCCCAGGTCGGCCCGGAGCGGACCACACAGCAGCCGCTGCCGCCGAAGCCGCCGCTCGACCTGCTCGCGGAGCTCACCAACACTCCGCCGCCCCCGCCCAGCCCCCTGCGCACGCTCGGTCGCCGGGTCAAGATCTGGACCCCGATCCTCATCCTCCTGGTCGTCGCGTTTGCGATCGTGCAGGCCCTGCGCCCCCTGCCGGACCCCACGCTCAGCCTCACCGCCGAGGACTCCTACACCTTCGACGGCAGCAAGGCGACCCTCCCGTGGCCCACTGAGGGCCAGGGCTGGATGGACGTGAACGGCATCGGCACGATGGGCGACTTCGGCAAGCAGACCCCCGTCGCGATCGGCTCCGTGGCCAAGGCCATGACCGCCTACATCGTCCTGAAGGACCACCCCCTCAAGGCCGGCGAGGAGGGCGCGAAGATCACCGTCGACGCGCTCGCCGAGAAGGAGGGCGGTTACAACAAGGAGGGTGAGTCCACCCTCAACACCGTCAAGAAGGACGACGTCCTCACCGAGAAGCAGGCGATCTCGGCGATCATGATCCCCTCCGCCAACAACATCGCCCGGCTGCTCGCCCGCTGGGACGCCGGTTCCGAGGCCGCGTTCATCAAGAAGATGAACGACACCGCCAAGGAACTCGGTATGAAGAACACGAAGTACACCGACGCCTCTGGCCTGAAGGAGACCACCGTCTCCACCGCCGAGGACCAGGTGAAGCTCGGGAACGAACTGGTGAAGATCCCTGCGCTGATCGACATCACCAGCAAGCCCAGCTGGAAGGACCCCTCCGGCCAGCCCTGGAACAACTACAACCGCCTCGTCCCCTACAACGGCGCCATCGGCATCAAGACCGGCACCACCACCAAGGCCGGCGGCAATCTCCTCTTCGCCGCCACCAAGGAGGTCGGCGAGGAGACGGTCACCGTGGTCGGCGCGATCCTCGGCCAGCACACGGCGCCGATCATCGACACCGTGAACGCGGTCAGCAAGACGGCGATGCTCGCCGCCCAGGACGCCCTGACCTCGACGAAGATCCTGAAGAAGGGTGACGTCGTCGGGTACGTGGACGACGGCCTCGGCGGCCACACCCCCGTCGTGCTCACCAAGGACGTCACCGCCGTCGGCTGGGCCGGCCTCGAGGTGAAGCTGTCCTTCGCCGCCGACGACGTACCGCACACCGCGAAGGCCGGCACCAAGGTCGGCACTCTCACCGTCGGCGACGGCGAGGGCGGCGCGGTCAAGGTCCCGGTCACCCTCCAGAAGGATCTGACCGAACCGGGTCTCACCGACAAGCTGACCCGCGTCGGCTGATCCGGAAACGGGACAGACGCCCCACCCGGCCCGTCGACCGGACCCCGCCCGGGGTTCGGGACGGCGGGCCGCGTGCTAGCGTCACGAACCGGGGCAGGTCGACGCTGGGGCGCGACCGAGAAACGAAGACGGGACACCACGGGGAGTGCCTTCAGGTGGCCACTGCGGAGCCGACACGCGCCGACGACACCGACCCGGGCCCGGGTACCGGCCCGCGAATAGGCGTGCCCGCGGAACCTGAGACCGGGAACGGCGGCCCTTCCGAGGACCCCAAGGGCCCCCACCAGGACCCCCAGGACCCCGAGTGGACCAGAACCCGGACCGCCCTCCTCGCCCTGCGCGAGCGGCTGCTTCGTCACCCCGTCCTCTCCATGACCGCGCTCTCCGGCATCCTCCACATCGTCTGGTTCTTCACGTTCGCGAACAGTGGCGGCGACCTCGCGGCACAGGACGCCTGGGCCGAGTTCGTCGGCCGGCACCCGGACTCCGCGTACAACCTGGCCTGGTACGGCGGCATGCACCCGGTGTCGTACAGCATCGTGTCGCCGTATCTGATGTCGGTGCTCGGCGTCCGTACGACGATGATGCTGGCCGGGACCGTCTCGGCCGGGCTGCTGACGCTGATCCTCATCCGCAGCCGGTCGGTGAAGAACCCGCTGTGGGCCTCGCTGGCGGGTGTGTACGCCTTCCTGTGCAACGCGGCCTCGGGCCGGGTGACCTTCGGTCTCGGCACGGTCTTCGCGCTCGGCGCGGTCGCCGTCGTCTTCTGCTGGCCGCACCGCTGGCGCTACAAACGCTGGGCCAAGGCCGCCTGCGCGGCCCCGCTCGCCGCCCTCGCCACCATGGCCTCACCCGTGGCCGGCCTGTTCGTGGGCCTGGTGGCGGTCGCCCTCTTCCTGGAGAAACGGCGACCCGGCGCCTGGGCGCTCGGCCTCGCCCCCACCGCCGTCGTGGCCCTGTCCGCCTGGCTCTTCCCGTTCGCCGGCACCCAGCCGATGAAGATCGCCTCGGTGCTGCTGCCGCTGGCGTACGGCCTCCTGGTCTACTTCCTCGTCCCGCGCGAGTGGACGACGGTCCGGATCACCGCCGGGGTCTACAGCCTGTCGGTCGTCCTGGTCTGGCTGGTCAGCTCCCAGATCGGCTCCAACATCTCGCGGCTGCCGATGCTGTTCGCGGGGGTGGCCCTGGCGGCCGCGCTGCCGTTCACGGTGCCGCGCTCCCGCAAGTGGTACGCCGTCGTCGTCGCCTTCGCCGGCTTCACCGTCTGGATCGGCTTCAAGTCGGTCGACGACGTCGTCCACACGACCCCCACGGCGTCCTGGGCACGCGAGCTGGCCCCCCTCGTCAACGAGCTCCAGGAGGTCGGCGCCGAGAAGGGCCGCGTCGAGGTCGTACCGGCCGCCTCCCACCGCGAGGCGTCCGCGCTCGCGCCGTACGTCAACCTCGCCCGGGGCTGGAACCGGCAGGCCGACATGGAGCGCAACCCGCTCTTCTACGACGACACCCTGAACTCCGCGAACTACCACGAGTGGCTCCAGCGCTGGGCCGTGCACTTCGTGGTCGTGCCGAAGGACGAGCCCGACGGGGACGGGGGCGAGCGGGAGCGGGAGCTGGTCCAGCGCGGGATGCCGTACCTGAAGCAGATCTGGGGCGACGCGAACTGGCAGCTGTTCCAGGTGACCGACCCGGCGCCGCTGGCCTCCCCGAACACGGTCGTCGACCGGGCCGCGCAGGGCGAGATGACCATGCGGGTGAAGAAGGCCGGGCGGATTCTGATCCGGATCCCGTACTCGCCGTGGCTGTCGATCGTCGACGCTGAGGGCAAGAAGCTGCAGGCCCCGCAGGAGACGGACGCGTCGAAGGAGCGGGGCGACGGGGAGCCGAAGACGTTCGCCAACGTCAACGGCTGCCTGATGGAGACGCCGGAGGACGCGGACGGGGACAAGTGGACGATGCTGCTGGCGCCGAAGGCCGGGACGTACCGGCTGGCCGCGCCCTACACCGTGCCGCGGGGTACGCCCTGTCCCGATGAGTGGAAGTAGTCGTGCGGCCCCGGGTCAGCGCAGCCGGTCCACGTAGGTGTCCGTGCCCGGAACCGTCGGGACGAACGGCGCCAGCAGCTCCGCCCTGCCCATCGGCGGTTCCTCCAGGTCCGTGAAGTACTGCTCCCAGCACTCCCTCGGGTCCGTCTCCAGGAACCACAGCAGCGTGAGCCGTGTGTCGACGCCCTCCACCTGCTTGACATAGGTCATGCGGTCGCCGGGGAGGGGGGTCGGGCGGAAGATCGTCACCATGGCCGCCGGGGAGCCCGCCAGGCGCCTGGGCAGGTGCCGCGCGACCAGCCACTCCAGCAACTCCGGTCGCCGCTCCGGGGATTCGGCGTCGATGACCTCCAGCACCAGCCCGGCGTACGGGTGGTCCAGGGCGTGGAAGTCCCTCGGGCCCGCCGCCCCGTCGCGGTAGACCGTGGACTCGTGGTCCTGGAACGCGGTGAAGACGTGGGTGCGGTCGTGGTAGACGCGGGCGTCGCGGTTGAGGCGTTTGTTGATGGCCACCGTCCACTTCATGTGGTCGTCGTAGCGGCCGTCGGTGACCCAGTAGGTGGAGAGGTAGCAGCCCGCCGTCACCGGCTGGGCCACTGCCGACTTCTCCGGGACGCGCAGGAGTTGGAGGTCCCGGGTGGCCACCCAGCGGCGGCCCGCGAACATCCAGGGCATGGCCATCGCGCCCGCGTAGTAGTGGTCGTCCTCGTACCAGCGGTTGTAGGCGTACTCATGGCCGGGGTGCGGTTCGACCATGGTGATCAGCGCGTGGCCGGGGCGGACTCCGTAGGGTCCTGTGGCGGCCAGTTCGGCGTACGTCTCGCTGTGGGTCTCTTCTGACACGGTCTCTTCTGACATGGGACCTTCCCTCCTCCAGCGCTCGCCCATACTCTGACGCCCCGTCAGATTATGCGCCAGAGCCAGAACCCAGGCAGGAAGCAGGGAGGCCGCCGGTATGTCACTTCTCTCCGGGAAGACCGTCGTGGTGTCGGGAGTCGGTGCCGGGCTCGGCCATCAGGTCGCGGCGGCCGTCGTGCGGGACGGCGGGAACGCCGTGCTGGGTGCGCGGACCGAGGCGAACCTCGCCAAGAGCGCCGCGGAGATCGATCCGGACGGGGCGCACACGGCGTACCGGTCGACGGACATCACCGACGAGCAACAGTGCACGGCACTCGCGGAGTTGGCGCTGGAGCGGTTCGGGCGGCTGGACGCGGTGGTGCAGGTGGCCGCGTGGGACAGCTACTTCGGCGGGCTCGAGGACGCGGACTTCGCGACCTGGCAGTCGGTCATCGATGTGAATCTGCTCGGGTCGCTGCGGATGACTCGGGCGTGCCTTGCGGGACTGAAGGCGGCGGGCGGCGGATCGGTCGTGTCCGTCGGGACGCAGTCGGCCGTGGCCGCCCCCTCGCAGGTGCGGCAGGCCGCGTACGCCGCCTCGAAGGGGGCGCTGACCAGCGCGATGTACTCGCTGGCGCGGGAGCTCGGGCCGTACCGGATCCGGGTCAACACCGTGCTGCCGGGCTGGATGTGGGGGCCGCCGGTGCAGGCGTACGTGCAGTTCACGGCACACACCGAGAAGGTGCCGGAGGCCGACGTGCTGAAGCGGCTGACCGACCGGATGGCGCTGCCCGACCTCGCGACGGACGGGGACGTGGCGGACGCGACGGTGTTCCTGGCCTCGGACCGGGCGCGGGCGATCACCGGACAGTCGTTGCTGGTCAACGCCGGGGAGCTGATGCGATGAGTTCATATAGATGAACGTAGGCCATCAGCTCGAATATCTTTACCTCCCTTTGACCTGACGCCAGCTTGTCGTGTCCACGTGGTGGCACCCACGATGAGCGCCGGGCTGATCCGTGGGAGGGCGCATATGAACGGTCTCGACTGGGCCGTGCTCATCGGCTATTTCGGCGTGATGGTCGCCATCGGCGTCTGGTCGCACAAACGTGTCGACGACGTCAGCGACTTCTTCACCGCCGGCGGCAAGATGCCGTGGTGGCTGTCGGGCATCTCGCACCACATGTCGGGCTACAGCGCGGTGATGTTCACCGGGTACGCGGGCATCGCCTACACCTACGGCGTCACCTCCTTCATCACCTGGTCCTTCCCCATCGCCCTCGGCATCGCGATCGGCTCGAAGCTGTTCGCGCCGCGCATCAACCGGCTGCGTTCACGACTCCATGTGGCTTCCCCGCTGGAGTATCTGAAGAACCGTTACGACCTGAAGACCCAGCAGGCGCTGGCCTGGTCGGGCATGCTGCTGAAGATCGTTGATGTGGGCGCCAAGTGGGCCGCGATCGCGACCCTGTTGTCGGTGTTCACCGGGATCTCGCTCAACCAGGGCATCCTGATCACCGGCGCCATCACGGCCGTCTACTGCACGATCGGCGGCCTGTGGGCCGACGCGCTCACGGAGCTGGGCCAGTTCGTCATCCAACTCCTCGCCGGCGTCGCGATGTTCATCGCCGTCGTCCTCAAGCTCAACGACAAGGGCATCGGCTTCTTCGGCGCCTGGGACGAGCCGGAGCTCCAGGGCCACGGAGAGCCGCTGGTGGGGCCGTACGGAACGGTCTTCCTGCTCGCCTTCCTCTTCATCAAGCTCTTCGAGTACAACGGCGGCATGCTCAACCAGGCCCAGCGCTACATGGCCACGGCCAACGCGCACCAGGCCGAGCGCTCGGCGCGGCTGTCGGCGATCCTGTGGCTGGTGTGGCCGGTCGTCCTGTTCTTCCCCATGTGGATGTCACCGCTGCTGGTCCAGTCGCAGAAGCCGGACGGCTCCGACTCCTACGGCCTGATGACCGAACAGCTGCTGCCGCACGGCCTGTTGGGCCTCGTCATCGTCGGGTTCTTCTCGCACACCATGGCCATGTGCTCCTCCGACGCCAACGCCATCGCGGCCGTCTTCACCCGGGACTGCGCACCGGTGGTGTGGCGCAGGGCGCGCAGCTGGAGCCAGGGTCAGGGGCTCAGGGTCGCGCGCATCACGACGGTCGTCTTCCTCGGCCTGTCGATGGCGGCGGCGACCCAGGTCAACTCCCCCGCGTTCAAGGACATCATCACCGTCGTGATCAAGTGGGTGGCCGGCCTCATGGGCCCGATGGCCATCCCGATGATGCTCGGCCTGCTGCGCCCGTTCCGCCGCTCCGGTCCGACGGCCGCGCTCACCAGCTGGTCGATGGGTCTGCTCACCTTCTGGCTGGTCAACTACCCGATCAACTGGAACGTCGACGGCGGTGTCCCGCTCCAGTACCAGGTCTCGATCCCGCTGGCCGTCTCCCTGGTCCTCTACATCGCCATCGGGTTCATCAAGCCCGAGGACACCCCGGAGCGCCTCGCGATCATCGAGAAGATCAACACGGACGACGACGGGGCGGCGGGCGTCGCGATCCCGGCTCCGGTGGGCCCGGCGGACCGTACACCGGTGAAGGACTGACCTCGGCCTCCTGAAGCCCGAGTGTTGCCGCCCGCGCCCTGCTCCTGGTCGCGGGCCAGGCACCGCTGCAGCGGGTCTCACCCCCGCGGGTAGCGCGCCAGCCACCCGGGGGACGCTCCCGCGGGACCGTGCAGCGCGGGCCCCTGGGTCATCTCCATGGCGAAGTCGTCGGCGAGTTCCAGGAGTGTGGGGCGGCCCTCCAGTTCGGCCAGCCAGGCCGGAGGGAGGGCCGTCTCCCCGTGCAACGCTCCCAGCAGACCGCCGGTGAGCGCGCCGGCCGCGGCGGAGGGCCCGTCGTGGTTCACGGCGAGGCACAGGCCGTGCCGTACGTCCTCTCCGACCAGAGCGCAGTACACGGCGGCGGACAGCAGCCCGTCCGCCGAACCGTCGGCGGCGAGTTCCTCGACCCGCGCCGGGGTGGGCATCCCCTGCCGTACGGCCCCGAGCGCGTGCTGGAGCGCGTCCGACACGGGCTCGTGCCCGGGCCGCGCGGCCAGCAGTGCGAGGGCCCGCTGCACCGCGCCGTCCAGGCTGTCGCCGAGGGCCAGCGCGTGCACGATCAGGGCGTACGCGCCGGCCGACAGATAGGCGACGGGGTGCCCGTGGGTCTGCGCGGCACACTCGACGGCCAGCTGTACGACCAGCTGCGGCTCCCATCCGACGAGGAGCCCGAAGGGCGCGGAACGGGCCGTGGCCTCGGGCCCGAGTTCGTTCGGGTTCTTGGGCGACTCCAGGGTCCCCATGGTGTCGTCGCCGAACCCGACGAGCAGGGACCGGGTCGGGTCGCGGCGGGCGTACAGCCACTCCTCCCGGGCCAGCCAGCCGTCCTCCTTGCGCCGCTCGTCGGGCCCCCAGTCGCGCTGGGTGGCGGCCCAGCGCAGATACGCCCGGTGCAGGTCGGTGGGCGGGTGCCAGGCGCCGGTGTCCCGGCGGACCTGGGCCCGTATGAGCCCGTCCACGGTGAAGAGGCTGAGCTGGGTGAGATGGGTGACGGCGCCGCGTCGGCCGTATCCGAACCCGAGGTCCACGAGCCCCTCGGCGCCGTACGCCTCCCGGATCTCGTCCAGTCCGAGCCCGTCGACCGGCGCGCCCAGCGCGTCACCCACGGCCACTCCGAGGAGCGTCCCGCGCACCCGGCTCCGGAAGTCCTGCTGCTCGGCACGCCCCCAGACGACGGCCCCGGTTGTCGCACCCACCAAGACCTCCCATGGCGACCGTCCGTATGTACGACGCCCTGCACTGTAATCGACGGGCGGTGGGAGGTTCAGGGGGCGTGCGGGTATGCGGGGTGCGACCCGGTTGGTCCTCGAAGTACGGCTATCACCCGGAAACCGCAGGTCACCGGAAGAGGGAGGCGTTGCGGGCCGCCCAACCGGCGAAGGCGCGGGGCGGACGGCCGAGGACCCGCTCGACGTCCGGGGAGACGCGCCTGAGGCCCGGTGACGGGGCGCCGAGCATGTCGAGGGTGGCGTCCGCGACCGGCTCCGGCATGAACCGCACCATCTCGGCCCTGGCCTCGTCCCGGGTCTGCTCGACGAACCGCACCGGCTCGCCCAGCGCGTCCGCGATCGCGGCGGTCTGCTCCCGGGGGGATACGGGGGCGGGCCCGGTCAGTTCGTGGACGCGCCCGGCATGTCCGGGATCCCGCAGCGCAACGGCGGCGACCCCGGCGATGTCCTCGGGATCGACGGTCGGCAGCGCGACGTCCCCGAACGGCGCCGCCACGGTCCGTCCGGCGCGCACCGCGGCGGCCCACCGGAGGGTGTTGGAGTGGAAGCCGGCGGGCCGCAGCATGGTCCACTCGAGCCCCGACCGCCTTACGGCGTCCTCCAGTTCGGAGGGATGGTCGCCGGTGGTGACGCCCTGCGAGGACAGCAGCACGACCCGCCGGACACCACCGGCCCGGACGACGTCGAGGACGTCGTCGAGGTTGCCGCCTTGCGCCATGAAGTCGCCGGAGGTCAGAAGGAAGAGCGCCTCGGCCCCGTCGAGGGCGGGTTTGAGGGTCTGAGGTGCGGCGAGATCGGCCTGGTGATGCCGTAGCCCTGCCGGAATGTCACGGGGGCTTTGCCGGGAGACGGCCGTCACCCGCTCCCCCGCCGCGAGAAGTTCCTTCACGAGGGGTCGCCCGACGTTCCCCGTAGCACCGGTCACCACGATCATGTTGCTCCCCTTTTCCGAGGTCCCTGGACTGGTTCCTGTGGACACACGGCGAAGCTACTATCGGGATGCCAGTAGGTACCTAGAGGAAAGTAATGGACGGAGAGGGTTGATGTGACGCAGACCACAGCGCACGGCCGCAGGACCGGGACCGATGTCCCCCCGGAGAACGCCTGCCCCATCGCCCCCGTGGTCGACATCGTCTTCAGCCGCTGGACCACACCGATCCTCTGGACCCTCCACGAGTACGGCCGTCAGCGCTTCGTGGAAGTGGAACGCCGGATCGCCACCATCACCCCCAAGGTCCTGACCCAGCGCCTGCGCCAACTCGAGCGCGACGGCCTGGTCCACCGCACATACCACGCGGAGGTCCCGCCCCGCGTGGAGTACGAGATCACCGAACTGGGCCGCAGCCTGGCCCCGTTGTTCGCGACGCTGGCGCAGTGGTCACCGAACCTGGAGAGGGTGGAGGAGGCTCGGCAGGCCTATGACGCCAGGGACGGCGGCGGGGGTCGGTCGGCGTGACGCCGGTCGGCATCCGCGCTTCGGGAGGATTCCGGTGAGCACAGGCGGGGCCCAGACAGCGCTGGGCAACCGGCTTTCCCCTATTGGTCATCGGAGACCGGGGCGCAGCGCGCCGCTCAGCTGCGGGGTCCCCGAATTCGAAAATCGTCTCGTTCACGCGCTCGGCGAGTCGTCCGGAACCAATCACCCCGCATAGCGAGCCCGTATCGCGTCCCTCGCCTCGGTCACCGCTGTCAGGCAGGCGTGGACGTGGTGACGGTCCCCGTCGGCGGCTGTCAGCAGTTCGGTGAGGATGGCGGCCAGGGTCGCCAGGTCGTCCCATTCCGGGGTGAGGGCGAGGAGTTCGGACAGGCCCCGGTCCGCCGCCGGGTCGTCGGACAGGGCACAGCCCAGGAAGCAGTGGGCCTGGGCTCGCATCACCGGGGTGGTCTCGGGGTCCTGCTCGACCAGGTGGGCGAGGTCGCGCCACAGGGGTTCGGCGGCAGCCGGGCCTTCGGAGCGGTGGACCGTCATGGCCAGTTGGAAGGTGCCGACGAGGGGGTCGGTGGTGCGCAGGTGCTCGGCGAGAGCGCGGGCCTGCGCCCACTCGCCGTAGTGACGGTGGAGTTCCGCCCGTACGTCGTCCACCTCCGCGGAGTGGGTCGATGCCAGCCGCTCCCTCGCCTCCTCCCATCTCCCGCACCACATCAGCAGTTCGATCACCGCGCCCCGCTCCCACGTCGCCTCGGCATCCAGCGCCACGCAGCGGTCCAGGTCGGACAGAGCCTGTTCCGTGCGGCCGATCGCCAGGCACACCCGGCCCCGCAGGCCGTAGGCCCACGCGTACTCCGGGTCGGCCGCCAGGGCGCGGTCCAGGTGCTGCAGGGCCTCCTCGTAGGACTTGCGGGCGTGGTGAATCGCCCCCAGGCCGGCCAGGGCGGTCTCGTGGGCCGGGTCCTGTGCCAGGAGGGCGTGGAAGACGGCCACCGCCTCGTCGGGCCGGCCCGCGATCCGGTACGCCGAGCCCAGCTCGGCCTGGATCCAGTGGGCGCCGGGCTCCGCTCCCGCCGCTCGCCGCAGGTCCTCCAGCATGCCGTCCCGGTCGTCCAGTCGGCGCCGCACCCGGGATCTCATCACCAGCGCCCAGGCGTAATCGGGGATCAGCCCGACGGCCCGGTCGAAGTCGGCCAACGCCGCCTCGTACCGGCCGAGTTCGTACAGGGCCTGGGCGCGGCTCGCCAGTGCCGACGCGTAGCCCGGCTCCAGGGTCACCGCGCGCCCCAGTTCCGCCACCGCCTCCTCGTACCGCCCGGCGAGCCGGTACGCGTCGCCGCGTTCCGACGCGACCCAGGCCACCTCGGGCGCGAGCGCGGCCGCCCGGTCCAGGTCGGCGAACGCCTTGTCCAGGTCGCCGCGTGCGCGGTGCAGCCGGGACCTGCGCACCAGCGCCCACAGGTACTCGGGGTCGATGCTCAGCGCACGGTTGAAGTCGGCGAGCGCCTCGTCGAGCCGGCCCATGGTGTGCCGGCACACCGCCCGCCCGGTCAGGGCGATGTCGTCGGTGGGGTCGAGGGCGACGGCACGGCTGAAGTCGGCGTCCGCCTCGTCGAGCCGGGACGCCAGACGGTAGGTCTCGGCCCGCTCGGCGAGGATCCACCCGGTGTCGGGGGCCAGTTCGACGGCCCGGTCGAGGGCGGCCAGGGCCGCCGGGTAGTCCTCCAGGAGCTGGTGGGTGAGGCCCCGGCCGTAGTGGGCCCGCGGTTGGAGCGGATCCAGTTCCACCGCACGGTCGTACTCCTCCAGGGCCTGCGCGTACTCCTGGCGGTTGCGCAGGTCCCTGCCGCGCAGCACGTGCGCCTCCGCCCGGCCGGCCGGGTCGAGACCGGGGCGGGCCAGGAGCAGGTCCGTCGCCCTGGACACCGCGCCCTCCTCGTCCGCGAGCGCCGCGGCCAACGACCGTCCCCACTCGCGGAGTACGGCATGGTCCGCCGCGTCGCCCGCCTCCTCCAGCATCCGTGCCCAGCGTCGGGCGACGACCTCGTCCTCGCGGCAGGCCACGACGAATCCGCGCAGCGCCTCGGCGAGCGCCGCGGGCGGGCGGGCGCACAGCAGGTGGTACATCTCCTCCAGGCGCAGCTCGCACCATTCCTCGTCGGCCCACAACTCCTCGGCGCTGCGGCCGAATCCGGCGTCCTCACGCCACTCGGCGAACGCCTCGGCGAGCCGCCGGTGCCGGGTCGTCCACTCGGTCCGGGACCGGCGCCGCTCCAGCCGGAGCATCTGCGCGCGTACGACGTCGTGGTACTGGAGCCGGTCCCCGCGCTGCGCGACGAACGGCAGCCCGGTCAACCAGGCGTACTCGGCGTCGAGTTCGTCCTCCGGGGAGGCGACGAGCACCCGGAAGACGTCCGCGTCCAGCCGTCTCGGCAGCGCGCAGGCCCTGGCGACCTTCCGGCGGGCTTCCGGTTCCGGCTTGAGGAACCGCTCCACCGCGGTCGTGCTCGGGTCGATCACGTCGTCCAGGGCTTCGGGGCGTCTGGCCGCGAGCGTCGACACGAGGACCGGGAGCCCGCCCGTCAGCCGCAGCACCTCCTCGACGACCGGTTCGGCAACGACGCCCCGCGCCGCGAGCAGACGGCGGGACTCGGCCTCGGTGAAGGGAGCGAGCGGCACCTCCGCCACCGAGTCCAGGCCGCCCCAGCGGGCACTGTCCAGGGGGCGCTGACCCGCGGTGACCACGACGACGGCGGCGGGCAGCCGGCCGTGCTCGCGGGGCTTGGTGAGGACGTCGTACAGCCATGGATCGAGGAAGGGGCCGGTCCGCTCGTACGTGTCGAAGAACAGGACGATCCACGGTACGGCGGAGGCGGCGGCCCTCAGTTCGCCGAGCAGCACCGGGGTGAGGACCCGCTCCGGGGCGAGGACCAGGTCGACGTCGTCGAGGTTGCGGAAGCGGGCGCCGAGGCCGGCCCGCAGCCGGTCGGCCCCCTGGGCGAGCCGGTCGGCGGGAAGGGCCCGGGTGACCAGGCCGGCGCCCGGCAGGGCGGCCTCCAGTGCGCCCAGGCCGACGTCCACCGCCATCCTGCTCCCGGCCGACGCCGGCTCCGGCGAGGACTCGGGTGCGAGCGCGGCGAGCGTGGCCGCCTCCGCCTCGCGCCGCCGCTCCCGCCAGGTCGCGAGGCGCCGCTCCAGGTCCTTCAACCGCCGCCCCTGCTCGGCGAATTCACGGCACAGGGTCTCCATCGCCTCCGGCACGCTGCCGACGCTGTCGTCGACGTAGGCCGTGAGTGCTCCGCGTTCACGGGCGAGCTGCGCCAACTCCTGGACCAGGGAGGTCTTCCCGATGCCCGCGCTGCCGTGAACATGGAACCGGAAGCGGTGCCGGGCGTCGGTGGCCGGAAGGTCGAAGTTCCGCAGGAACACGGCCCGTTCGGACTCGCGGCCCACGAATCCGGCCCGTGTGCGCCGCAGGATCAGCTCCTGCGCCGACGGCTCCGCCTGCGCCATGCGTCCGTCCCCTCGTCGCCGCCCGTCCGTCTCTCATTCTGGCGCAACCGATCTGGATCACGCCGCCCCGCGCAGGGAAGATGGCCCCCATGGCATCGACACCCCCACGCACCACACGCAGCGCACTCCACCTCTCCGCCACCCTCCTCACCGCCACCGTCGCGCTGTACATAGCGCTCGTGGCGTTCGGGAACATCACGGACTTCGGGACCAACCAGGCGTTCGTGCAGCATGTTCTCGCGATGGATACGACGTTCAAGGACGACGATCTGATGTGGAGAGCGATCACCAGCAAGGGACTTCAGAACACGGCGTACGTCGCGATCATCGTCTGGGAGACGCTGGCCGCGCTCGTGCTGATCTACGGCACGTGGCTGTGGGTGCGCGGGGACGATCCGCGGGCCCGGCGCTTCTCCACCTACGGCCTGCTCATGCTCATGCTGCTGTTCGGCGCCGGGTTCATCGCGATCGGCGGGGAGTGGTTCTCCATGTGGCAGTCGGACACCTGGAACGGGCTGGACGCGGCGCTGCGGGTGTTCGTGCTGAGCGGGCTCGTGCTGCTGGTGGTCAATCTGCCGGACCGCAACGCCGGTTAGGTCAGTTGACGACGACTACCTTCGTCCCCGTCTCGCCGAACGTCCACAGTGCCGACCCGTCAGCCGCCTTCATGCGGATGCCGCCGGTCCGGGTGCCGTTCGCGGGCGGGGGCGAGGAGCCGTCCACCGCGTTGGAGAAGGCGACGTTCACGCCGTCCACGGCGGTGAAGTACACGATGTGCTCGATCTTCACGCCGTCGGACCCGGTCGTCGGATCTTCCCTGCGCAGCGAGACCGAGTAGGTGCCGGGGGCCGGGTTCACCGTCCCCGGCCAGACGGCGAAGGTCCGCCGGGCCGCCTCGCTCGCGTCGATCAGCCAGATCCGCTTGTCGGCGAGCGAGTAGACGATCCGGCGGCCGGTCCCGGAGGCGTCCGGGACCGCGGTCGCCGACGGCTCGGGCCGCGCGGACGCACTCGGGGAGGCCGACACGCTCGGCCGGGCGGTGGCGGCCAGGCTCGGCTTCGTTCCCTTGTCGGCCTGTACGGCCAGGGCGACGACGGCGGCGATCGCCCCCACGGTCAGACCCGTCACCCAGACCTTCGGGGCTGGCACGGCACGCATCTCCTCGGCTAAGGATCCCCGTCGAACGGGGGTCGGATCATCGTACCGGCCCCCGCCGAGACACCTTCCGCCTCACTCAGTCCTTCCGCCTCACTCAGTCCTTCCGCCTCACTCAGTCCAGCACCGGCAGCAGCTCCGGCAGATGCCCGTCGGAGACCTGCGCCGCCTTCTGCCGTTCCTCCGACACCTCCCCGTACAGCGTGGTGCGCGGCCGTGCGGGACGGCCCGCCGCCTCCGCCACCGCGATCAGGTCCTTCACGGACTTGTACGAGCCGTAGGACGAGCCCGCCATCCGCGAGATCGTCTCCTCCATCAGGGTGCCGCCCAGGTCGTTCGCCCCCGAGCGGAGCATCTCGGCCGCGCCCTCGGTGCCGAGCTTGACCCAGCTGGTCTGGATGTTCGGGACCCAGGGGTGCAGCAGCAGGCGGGCCATCGCCGTGACCGCTCTGTTGTCCCGCATCGACGGGCCGGGGCGGGCGATGCCGGCCAGGTATACCGGGGCGTTGGTGTGGATGAAGGGGAGCGTCACGAACTCCGTGAAGCCGCCGGTGCGTTGCTGGATTGCGGCCAGCGTGCGCAGGTGGCCCAGCCAGTGGCGCGGCTGGTCCACATGGCCGTACATCATCGTGGAGGAGGACCGCAGGCCCACCTCGTGCGCGGTCTCGATCACCTCGATCCAGGTCGCCGTCGGCAGCTTGCCCTTGGTCAGGATCCAGCGGACCTCGTCGTCGAGGATCTCGGCGGCCGTGCCGGGGATGGAGTCGAGGCCGGCCTCCTTGGCCGTCGTCAGCCACTCGCGGATGGACATGCCGGTGCGGGTCGCGCCGTTGACGACCTCCATCGGGGAGAACGCGTGCACATGCATGCCGGGGACCCGCTCCTTCACCGCCTTCGCGATGTCGAAGTACGCCGTCCCGGGCAGGTCCGGATGGATCCCGCCCTGCATGCAGACCTCCACCGCGCCGACCTCCCAGGCCTGTTGGGCGCGGTCGGCCACCTGGTCCAGGGAGAGGGTGTAGGCGTCGGCGTCGGTGCGCCGCTGGGCGAAGGCGCAGAAACGGCAGCCCGTGTAGCAGACGTTGGTGAAGTTGATGTTCCGCGTGACGATGTACGTGACGTCGTCGCCGACCACCGACTTGCGGACGTCGTCGGCGATCCCGGTCAGCGCGTCCAGGGCGGGCCCGTCGGCGTGCAGCAGCGCGAGGGCCTCCGCGTCGGTGAGCTTCGTGGGGTCGTCGGCGGCTGTCCGCAGCGCGTCCCGGACGTCCGTGTCGATGCGCTCGGGCACCATGCCGGGAGCGGCCGCCTCGCGCAGGGCGCCCCAGTCGCCGTAGACCTCGTCGAAGTCGTCGCGGCGGTCGGACGTACGGCCCTCGGTGTCGATCGTGGCGTGCAGGTCGGTGCGGCCGGACGGGACGAAGACCTCCTCCGGCTCCTGCCACGGCAGCCCCTGCGGGAGGGCGTCGGGGCGGGCTAGGCCCGTCTCCGGGTCGGCCAGCGCCGCCACGTGCGGCCGCAGCCGCGGGTCCAGCCAGGGCTCGCCGCGCTGCACGAACTCGGGGTACACGCAGAGACGTTCCCGCAGCTCGAAGCCGGCGGCGCGCGAGCGTTCCGTGAGCTCCTCGATCTGCGGCCACGGGCGCTCGGGGTTCACATGGTCGATGGTGAGCGGGCTGACCCCGCCCCAGTCGTCGATCCCCGCCCCGATCAGGCGCTCGTACTCGCTGTCGACGAGGTTCGGCGGGGCCTGGATGTTGGCGGCCGGGCCCATGATGAGACGGGCGACGGCCACCGCTGCGACCAGTTCGTCCAGCTCCGCGTCCGGCATGCCCCGCATCGCGGTGTCCGGCTTGGCGCGGAAGTTCTGGATGATCAGCTCCTGGACGCTGTGGTACGCCCGTGCCGTGCGCCGGAGCGCGAAGAGGGACTCGGCGCGCTCCTCGTACGTCTCCCCGATCCCGAGGAGGATGCCGCTCGTGAAAGGCACCGACGAACGCCCGGCGTCCTCCAGGACCCGCAGCCGTACGGCGGGTTCCTTGTCCGGGGAGCCGTAGTGCGGTCCGCCGGGCTCGGACCAGAGCCGCTCGGCGGTCGTCTCCAGCATCATGCCCATGCTCGGCGCGACGGGCTTCAGCCGCTGGAAGTCGGTCCAGGACAGCACGCCCGGGTTGAGGTGGGGCAGCAGGCCCGTCTCCTCCAGGATGCGGATGGAGATGGCCCGGACGTAGGCGATGGTGTCGTCGTAGCCGTGCGCGTCCAGCCACTCCCTGGCCTCCGGCCAGCGGTCCTCGGGCTTGTCGCCGAGGGTGATGAGGGCTTCCTTGCAGCCCAGCGCGGCGCCCTTGCGGGCCACGTCCAGGACCTCGTCGGGGGACATGAACATGCCGTGGCCGGCCCGGCGGAGCTTGCCGGGCACGGTCACGAAGGTGCAGTAGTGGCACTTGTCCCGGCACAACCGGGTGAGGGGGATGAAGACGCTCTTCGAGTACGTGATGACACCCGGGCGGCCCGCCTGCGCGAGGCCGGCGTCCCTGACGCGGGCGGCGGAGGCGGTGAGGTCGTCCAGGGCCGGGCCGCGGGCCTGGAGCAGCACCGCGGCCTCGGAGACGTCGAGGGCGACGCCGTCCCGGGCACGTTTGAGAGCGCGACGCATGGAGTTCTCGGTGGGGCCGGTACCGCCGGGGCGGTCGGTGGGTCCGGTTCCGGAGGCCGCGGAAGTCGTCATCCTTCGAGCATACGAGCGGGGTGATCAGGGCAGTGGTGCTGCCCGGAGGTGGGTGACGTCACACACCTTCACCCTCACCCTGGACATAACGGGCATACTCATCAAGCACCTTGAGCACGTCACCCTCCCCCGCCGGAGGCAGCTGCAGCACGACCTCCTCGATGCCGAGCTCGGCGTAGTGGGCGAGCTTGCCGGGGGTGGGGACGACGGCGTACGGGACGACCTGGAGGGCGGCCGGGTCGCGGCCCGCGTCGGCCCAGGCGGTGCGCAGCACGGGCAGGGACTCGGTCAGCCCGCGACCGCCGATGGGGAGCCAGCCGTCGGCGTACTCGCAGATGTGGGAGAACAGCTTGGGTCCGGCGGCGCCGCCCACCAGGGTCCGCTTCCGGACGGGCTTGGGGAAGGCGTGGCTGGCCCGGACGCTCCCGAACTGCCCTTCGTAGGCGGTCGGTTCGTCGGCCCAGAGCGCCTGCATGAGCGCCATCCGGTCCCGGACCAGCTCCCGGCGCGTCCGCCACTCGACGCCATGGTCGGCGGCTTCCTCGACGTTCCAGCCGAAACCGAGTCCGAGCGTGAACCGCCCGCCGGAGAGGTGGTCGAGGGTGGCGATCTGCTTGGCGAGGTCGATCGGGTCGTGCTGGGCGACGAGCGTGATGCCGGTGCCGAGACCGAGCCGTTCGGTGACGGCGGCGGCCTGGCCGAGCGCGACGAAGGGGTCGAGGGTACGGCCGTACTCGCGCGGCAGGTCGCCGCCCGCCGGGTAGGGGGTGGTCCGCTCGACGGGGATGTGGGTGTGCTCGGGCAGATACAGCCCGGCGAAGCCCCGCGCCTCCAGCTCACGGGCGAGCCGGGTCGGGGTGATGGTCTCGTCGGTGAGGAAGATCGTCACGGAAATACGCATGACTGCATCTGTACCGGGCCGGGGCGGGGATGTCCATACCGACTGGTCGGCATCGACGTGATCGACCTCGGCCTCGGTGACGCGGTTGTCGGTGGTCTGTCGGGGCTGTCGGTGCGATGTCGGGGGTCTGTAGACGGTGGCCCGGAGTGTGTGGGGAGACGGCCGACCGGAACCACCGGGGAGGCCCCGTCCCTGAGGAGCCGCCATGACGAACAGCCCTGTCACGATCATCGGCGCCGGACTCGGCGGCCTCACGCTCGCCCGCGTCCTGCACGTCAACGGCATCCCGTCCACCGTCTACGAGGCGGAGTCCTCGCCGACCGCGCGTGCGCAGGGCGGGATGCTCGACATCCACGACTACAACGGACAGCTCGCGTTGGAGGCGGCGGGCCTGATGGACGAGTTCCGCGGTCTGATCCTGGAGGGGCGTGAGGCGACGCGGTTCCTCGACCGGGACGGGACGGTCCTGTTCGAGAAGGCCGACGACGGCACCGGCGACCGCCCCGAGGTGCTGCGCGGCGAGTTGCGGCAGCTCCTGATCGACTCGCTGCCGCCCGGCACGGTCCGCTGGGGCCACAAGGTCAGCGGGACGCGTGCACTCGAGGACGGCCGCCACGAGGTGACGTTCGCCGACGGGACCTCGGTCGTCACCGGTCTGCTGGTCGGGGCGGACGGCGCGTGGTCACGGGTGCGGCCGCTGCTGTCGGACGCCGTGCCCGAGTACACCGGCATGTCCTGCGTCGAGGTGTACCTGTACGACTCCGACATCCGGCACCAGGTCAGCGCGAAAACGGTCGGAGGCGGGGCGCTGTTCGTGCTCGCGCCGGGCAAGGGCTTCGTGACGCACCGGGAGAAGGGAGGCAACCTGCACACCTATGTGATGTTCGTCCGCCCGCAGGACTGGTTCGCGGACATCGACTTCACCGACTCCGCCGCGGCCACCGCGCGGATCGCGACGGAGTTCGACGGCTGGGCCCCGGAACTCACGGCGCTGATCGCCGACGCCGACACCGCCCCGGTCCTGCGTCCCTTCGTCGCCCTGCCCGTCGAGCACCGGTGGGAGCGGGTGCCGGGAGTGACGCTGATCGGCGACGCCGCCCATGTCGCCGCCCCGAACGGCGAGGGCGCCAACCTCGCCATGCTTGACGGCGCGGAACTCGCGCAGGCCCTCGCTGCCCACCCGGACGACATCGAGACCGCGCTCACCGAGTACGAGCGGGCCATGTTCCCCCGCAGCGCCGCAACCGCCACCGAGGGCACCGAGCCCTACGCCCTGATGTTCGGTGAGGACACTCCGCACGGCCTGATCAGCATGTTCACGGAGGAGGAGCGGGGGGACTGAGCGTCTGCGCCAAACGCCCCGCGGAACCGGGAGTACTACTCGGCCTGGAGGACAGTGAGCAGCTCGGCGAGGGCGGGCAGGGCGTGTTCGATCGCCGCGCGGCTGTCCGGGCTCAGCTCGGCCAGGGCGCGTTGCAGGGCGGCCGTGCTGGTGCGGTCGTAGGCCTGGAGCATCTCCAGCGCGGTGTGTCGATGATGTAGACGGTGGCGTTGGCGGTCTGGACGTTGCCGCAGACCACCAGCGGAGTCGTTGACGGTGTAGGAGTCACCGGAACCGGAGGTGGTCAGCTTCGAAAGGCCATCAGGGCGATCGGCGTGGTGGTGGGCTGTTTCGAGCCGCCGTCGGGTTCGACGGTGATGCCCATGCCCGAGGCCCGGTCGACGCCGCCCCGCATCAGGACGGCCTGGTCGCTGCGGTCGGGGTCCATCAATCCGGCGGACCGCATGGTCCCACCGTCGTCGAACCAGAGTTGGTAGACCTTGCCGCCGGGCGGGCGGGCCATGCCCGAGACGACGAACACGGCTCTGTCCCGGCTGTGGGAGACGACGACCGTACCGGTGGCACGGCCGGCCAGGCCGGCGGCCCGGGTCCTGGCGTCCGGCGCCGCCAGTACGGCGGCGATCTCGTCGGACGTCCGGGACACCTGCCGCGCCTGGTCGCGGGCGTCGGCAGCCTGCTGGTGCTGCCACACGGTCGTCCCGCCGAGCGCCGCGGCCGCGGCGAGGCAGGCGGCGAGCGCCCACCGGAACAGCAGCCGGGCCTTCAGCCCGGCGCGCACCGGCAGGATCCGGGCGGACGTGCCGGGTGTCTCCTGGCGGACGATGGTGATCCGGCGCAGTACCTGCTCGCGCGACGCCGACGTCGGAGTCGTGGCGACGGCCAGTCCCAGGCGGGCGGCCGTCGCGCTCAGCTCGGCCGTTTCCTGCGCGCACGACGCGCAGTCCACGAGGTGCCGTTCGAACGAGGCGTTCTCCTCATCGGACAGGGCGTGCAGGGCGTATGCGCCTGTCAGCTGGTGCAGGCCGATGGTCGTCACGCGGTCACCCCCAGGCAGTCGCGCAGCCGGATCAGTCCGTCGCGCAGTCGGGTCTTCACGGTCCCCAGCGGGAGTCCCAGTGCCTCGGCGACCTCGCGGTAGATCAGCCCCCGGTAGTAGGCGAGGGTGACGGACCGGCGCTGGAGGTCGGTCAGCGTGCGCAGGCAGCGCCGCACCTGTTCCCGCTCCAGGCGTGCCACGACGTGCTCGGCCACCTCGTCGTACTCCGGCACCTTGTCGAGCAGCGCGGCCTTGTGGTCCCGGGCCATCGCGGCATCCACCGAACGGACCCGGTCCACCGCCCGTCGGTGTGCCAGGGTGAGGATCCAGTTCACCGCGGTCCCGCGGTCGGGCCGGTAACGGGGAGCTGTCCGCCACACCTCCACCAGGACCCCCTGGGCCGCCTGCTCCACGAGTTCCTGAAGATCGGGCCCTACGGAAGGGTTTCTGTCGATATGTACAGCTTTTTTCACCGAGGGCCTCCACCGTCGGGACATGTCCAGACGTAATCCGTTCCCGCAGGCCCCGTGGATTGGTCGTGCAGCCCGCCGGCTGTGGCCGACGGGCTGCACGCGGGCTGTGAGGTCACTTGTGGTGGCAGTCCCAGTGGCCCTTCACCCAGTAGTGGTGCCAGTGTCCGTGGACGTAGACCCACGTGTAGTGGCGGTCGTAGGACCAGTAGCCCTTGTGCCACGAGCCGTGCTTGTCGTAGTGGCCCTTGTGCCAGGTCTTGGTGTACTGGACCTTCTTCTCCCAGTGGCCCTTGACCCACTTCTTCGCCCAGTGGCCCTTGACCCACTCGCACCGGTCGTGGTGGTCCCCGACCGGCGCCGTGGCCACGGTCGTGGACGCCGGCGCGGCCACGGCCGTGCCGGAGAGGCCCAGGGCGGCGCCGCCGGCCAGCAGCCCGGTGGCAGTCGCACCGGCCAGCAGTCGGCGGACTCGCATGGATACAGCCATGAAGGCTCACCTCGTCCTTCGAAGTCGATTGCATTGGCACAAGGGGTTCGAGGCACGCAGGCCCGCGTATGACTTCGGCCGGAGAAAACTTCGTCCGGGAAGCGGGGCATGCGACGTCACCAGGAGTCATCCACGGCCGGAGCGGCGTCGAATCCCTGGCGAAGCCGCGTCACTGCCCATCGCTCAAGGGACCTCTCATGACCGCCACCGCTACGCCACCCGTCGCTACGTCACCCGTCGCCACGCCACCCGTCCACAGCACCGACACCGGTCACCGTGTCGCGCTGGCCCGCAGCCGTCACGCTCCTGAGGTCGCCCGAAGGATCACCGCGCGGTGGCTGGCCGCGCGCGGCGTGTCTCCCGGCTCGGTGCCCGACGTACTGCTCATCGTCTCGGAGCTGGTCACCAACACCCTGCGTCACACCAGCGGCACCTGCACTCTCACGCTCACCGCGCACGCCACCACGGTCGGCATCACCGTCACCGACACCAGCACCCGGCTCCCGAGGATGCGGTCGGATCCGGCGGCGAACGAGGACGGCGGGCGTGGTCTGGCGCTGCTGTACGGCATGGGGGCCCGGCTCACCGTCACCCCGACCCTCCGGGGCAAGGCGGTGGAGGCCACTTACGACCTCGGCGGTGAAGCACCCCCATGACCTCGTGGAGTGAGCCTGCTGAGCCGGATGAGGGGCCCTGGGCTGCGGACTCATGCCGCGGGGCGCACGATCGATCGGGGACGAGCACGTCGACGGAACGTGAGAACCATGCCCAGCACAGCCCATGAGGAGTCATCCGAGCCGCCTGCCGACGACGCCCAGAGCGCCGAGGCACTGCTGGTCCGGGTCGCGAACGGTGACAAAGAGGCGTTCACCGGCGTGTACGAGGCGTTGGCGCACCCGGTCATGGGGCTGGCCTGCCGCGTTTTGCACGACCCGGCACAGGCGGAGGAGGTCACGCAGGAGGTGATGGTCGAGGTCTGGCGCACGGCCCGGCGCTACCGGCCCGAACGCGGGAGTGCCAAGGGCTGGGTGCTCACCCTCGCCCATCGCCGGGCGGTGGACCGGGTCCGTCACGCACAGGCGGCGACCCAGCGTGACCGCCGTGCGGATGCCGTGCTCGCGGGCCGCGAGCACGACGAGGTGGCCGAGGCCGTGGAAGACCACGACGAACGCCGACGCGCCCAGGAGTGCATGGCCCGGCTCGCCCGTATGTACCGGGTCCCCCTCGTGCTGGCCTACTACCAGGGGCTGACCTACGTCGAAGTGGCGGCCGCCCTGTCCACCCCGGCGGGCACCGTCAAGTCCCGCATGCGCACCGGGCTGCGCCTGCTGCGCGACTGTCTGGAGGCCCGGTGATGACCACCGAGGAAGTCCCGCACCAGCCGGTCGGCGCCTACGTCCTGCACGCTCTCCCCCCGAGCGAGGAAGCCGCCTTCGAACGGCACCTCGACGGCTGCCACGCCTGCCGGCGCGAAGTGGCCGAACTCGCCGAAGCAGCAGCCCGCCTCGCGCCCTCCCCCGCCGAGGACGCCGCCGTACCGGCCGACCTCTTCGACCGCGTCCTGGACGACATCGGCCGGACCCCGCAGGAACACGCGCCCACCGGCCGGCCACCCGGCCGACGTAGGAGGCGCCTCACGTCCTGGGCCCTGGCCGCGAGCCTCGCGGCCGCTGCCGCGTTCGGCGGGATCGCCGCCTGGCAGGCCGTCCAGGCCGATGACGCCCGCGAGCAGGCGACCGCACTGCAGCACGGAAACAACGCGCTGACCAGCGTGCTGACCGCGCCTGACGCCACCCTGCACACGACGAAACTGGCCGACGGCGGCTCCGCCACGGTCATCGTCTCCCGCGCCGCCGACCGGGCCGCCTTCGTAGCCGCGGACCTGCCCGCTCTCAGCGACGACAAGGTCTACGAACTCTGGTACGCGGCCCCCTCGGGCGACCTCCGCCCAGCAGGCCTCCTGCCGGGAACCGGAGACCGCACCGCCCGCGTTCTGGACCGACCGCTCGGAAGGACGGTGGCCGTCGGCATCACCGTCGAACCGGCCGGCGGATCCCAACGCCCCACCACCGAACCCCTCGGCATCATCCCCGTCGGCTCGTAGCACGGCACGCCCCGTTCACCGTGACATCCCCCCACCCCCGCACTCCGCCCACAGCAGCTTCCCGCCCTTCGACGCGCCCAGTTGCCGCAGTACCGAGACGCCCGTCGCGTCCGCGCAGGCCCGTACGAGGTGCAGGCCGCGGCCGTTCTCGGCGTCCGGTGCGGCGGGAGGCTTGTCGGTCGTGAAGCCGGGTGGGACGCGGGGGTCGGTGTCCCAGACGGCCACCCGGACCCGCCCCGGGGACGGTGACAGGAGGCGGAAGGCGTACGGCCCCTTCGTGTGGCAGTGCGCGTTCGCCAACAGCTCTGCCGCGAGGAGCTCCGCGGTGGGGGTCAGGTCGGGGAGGTCGTGCGCGGCCAGGATCAGCCTGAGGGCGCCCCTCGCGATACCCGGTGCGCGTGGATCGTGCGGGAGATGCAGGGTGTAGTTCCACGACGGGGATACGGTGGCCATCGGAAGTCTCCGGTCACTGAGGGGAGTTGGACAGATGCCTGGTGTCTCCGCCGCGGCGTCCCACGGTGCGCTTCCAGGTCGACTGGCGCCTGAACATGACGATAGGGGATTCGCAAAGGTGCTTTGCGGCACTTCGAAGGATCTCGGCGTCTTCTCCCTCGTGTGGGTGACAAACCCGCTGGACGCCCGGTAGAAGGAGCTCCGATGACACCCCGGCCCGCGCCTACGGCCCGACGCGTCCGACTCGCGACGGAGCTGCGCAAACTCCGCGAGCGGGCCGGTCTGACCTCGACCGAGGCCGCACAGCTGCTCGGCACGAGTTCGGGTCAACTCAGCAACGTCGAGTCCGCCCGGTTCGGCGTGAGCCCGGAGCGCGTGCGGGCGATGGCCGCGCTGTACTCCTGTACGAACCAGCCCTACGTCGACGCCCTCGCCGACATGGCGGCCGAGAAGTCCCGCGGCTGGTGGTGGGACGCGTATCGCGAGGTACTGCCCTCGGGACTCCTCTCACTGGCGGAGCTGGAACACCACGCCACAGCCGTCCGCACCGCCTTCACCGCCCACATCCCCGGCATGCTCCAGACCGCCGAGCACGCTCGGGAGATCTTCAGCCAGGCGATCCCGACCCCGACGCCACCGGAGGTCGAGCACCGTGTCTCGCACCGGATCAAGCGGCAGGACTTCGTGTTCCGGGCGGACCCGAATCCGTACAGCACGGTGATCCATGAAGCCGCCCTGCACATGCTGGTCGGCGGCCGCCGGGTGTCACGCGATCAGCTTCGGCATCTGATCGACATGAGCCTGCGGGAGCACATCACCCTTCGTGTACTCCCCTTCGACGTCGGGGCATTCCCCGGGTCGGGCCAGTCGATCAACTACCTCTGCGGCCCGGTAGCGCCGCTGGACACCGTGCAGTTGGACCAGTTCCACGGTCCGATGCTCATCGATGCCGAGGCGCACCTGGAAAAGTACCGGCGCCTCCTGGACGTCGTGGAGGGCATCGCCCTCAGTCCCGCGAAGTCCCGGGATCTGATCCACTCCATCATCCAGATTCTCTGAAGGAGCCGAAATGCCCACCAACACCTGGCGGAAGTCGTCCTACTGCCAAGAGGGCGAGGCCTGCGTCCACATATCCACCGACCCCGACAACGTCCACATCACGGACTCCGACGCCGCCCAAACCATCGTCACCGTCAGCCACGGCGCCTTCGCCGCCCTGCTGAAGTCACTCTGACCCGTCCGCCAGGTCCGCCACCACCGCCGCGTGGTCCGACGGCCACACCCCGTCCACCGGACCGTCGCCCGCGCGCCGGACGCCCAGGACATGACCCAGCCCACTCGCCCCCGGCGGGCCCACGTGGATGTAGTCGATGCGGACCGGCGGGGCCACGCGGACGTACGGGTTCGCCGGGTCCCAGGTCGCGGAGGGAGCCGTAGGGTCCGCGTACTCCCAGGCGTCCAGGAAGAGTTGGTCCGGGGCGGCCGGGGCCGTCTTGTAGCCGCCGAAGAGGCGGACCTCGTCGGAGTCGGGCCAGGCGTTGAAGTCGCCGGTGACGACGGGCGGGAAGTCGGTGCCCGACCGGTGTGCCGCCACGAACTGAGCCAGCGCGGTGACCTGTTGGCAGCGGATCGCCGACGCGGTGGGGGCCGAGGTGAGGTGGGTGGTGAAGAAGGGGATGTCGTACGACGGTCCCGCGAGCCGGGTGTGGAAGGCGAGGCGGCCGTCGTCCAGCGCCTCGGGGGCGGGGAGCCGGAGAACCGCCTGGTCGGCCACCGGCCAGCGGCTCAGTACCGCGTTGCCGACCTCGACTCCCGGATCACCGATCCGCCGCTGCCAGCGCTCCGAGGCGGGGGACGCGGCCCACGCCCAGTGCAGGCCGAGCTCACCGGCGAGCCACTCCGCGAGGTTCTCACCACCCGCGCCGCCCGCCGCCCACACCTCCTGCAGGCCCACCACATCCGGCCGCAGCTCCCGCAGCACCGCCAGGATCGCCTTCTGCCGTTCCTCCCACGGACCGAAGCGCCACCACAGGTTCCAGGTCACCACACGCATCGCCGACACCCTTCGTCCGCCCGGCCGACCCTGAGATCATCGGGGCCGCCGGTCGGGTTACGGAAGACCGGAGAGAAGATCGGCACGAAGCCCAGAGACAGGAGTCTCACCACCCATGTCCTCCGACGCCGAACGCAAGTACCGGGCCGTCACGGCCCTTCAGCGCCGCTTCAACCCGATCATGCGCCGACTGCCCCTTCAGACCGTCCTGGAGACCACCGGCCGCACCTCGGGCCTGCCCCGCAGGACCCCGGTCGGCGGCAAGCGGGTCGGCGGGTCCTTCTGGCTGGTCTCCGAGTTCGGCGAGCGGTCGCAGTACGTCCGCAACATCAAGGCCGATCCGCGGGTACGGGTGCGCATCCGGGGGCGGTGGCACACCGGGACCGCCCATCTCATGCCGGACGACGACACCGCCGTACGGCTGCGTTCGCTGCCACGGATGAACAGCGCGGCGGTACGGGCCATAGGGGTCGGGCAGTTGACCGTGCGGGTGGATCTGGACCGGTGAAGGGATACGGTGGATTCGCCGACCGGACATCCCTCGGCGTGTGGCTCGTTCGCGGAGGATGAGAGAAGGATGGACCGGGCGCTGCTGGCCGACTTCCTCCGCGCGCGCCGGGAGGTGCTGCAACCGGAGGATGTGGGGCTTCCCCGCGGGCCCCGGCGCCGTACCGGCGGACTGCGGCGCGAAGAGGTCGCCGCGCTGGCCGGGATGTCGGTCGACTACTACAGCCGGATCGAGCAGCAGCGCGGTCCCATGCCGTCCGAGCAGGTGCTCGCCGGGCTCGCCCGGGGCCTGCACCTCAGCCTCAGCGAACGCGACCACCTCTTCGACCTCGCCGGGCACTCGGCGCCACGACGGCAGCTGCGCGAGGATCACGTCAGCCCCACCATGATGCGCATCGTCGAACGCCTCGCGGACACACCCGCGTTGGTGATGTCCCGGTTCAACGAGACGCTGCTGCAGAATCAGCCGGCGGTGGCCCTGCTGGGCGACTACACCCGCTACACCGGAATGTCCCGCTACCTGGTCTACCGCTGGTTCACCGACACGGCACAACGCGAGCTCTACCCCGCCGAGGACCACGACCTACGAGGCAGGGTCTTCACCGCGGAGATCCGGGCGGCGTACACGGCGAACCCCGAGGGAACCGCCGGCGAGATCGTCGCCGCACTGCTGGAGGTCAGCCCCGAGTTCGCCGAGGTCTGGCGGCGGCACGAGGTGGACGTCACCCACCACCACGACCTCAAGCGCTACCGCCACCCCGAGCTGGGCGAACTGGAGCTGTACTGCCAGCGCCTGATCGACCCCGACCAGGCCCAGGAACTCCTCGTTTTCTCCGCCACCCCCGGCACACCCAGCCACGAGAAACTCCAACTCCTGTCCACAGTGAAGGACTAGGGGTGCGGGGTGATGCGATGCGTCGCCATGAACTCACCCTCGCGCTTCTGCTGACACCCGGCCGACGCCACGACAGCATCTGCGCGCGTCCCAAATGACTCGCGGGCGGGCACCGTGGTGATGACCTGCCTGGGCAAGATCAGGGTCAGCAATTCGGCGATCACGTGGTGTGACGATCCGTTCGGCGACCTTGCAGTTGCACCGGCGGCGAATCCTATTTACTCCTCAAACGGAGTCGAGAAGAAGAATTTATCGACTAATAAGGTACAGAGTCAGACGCGTAGTGCAATTGATCAAGGAACCTTTTCTCGGGTTTTCCGCCTTCGCAATGTCACTCGTTTGCCGCACGCCCTGAAGGAGCGGAGCCGCGTTATCGGAATATGACGACAGCAAGGACCCAAGGCCTGCCCCGGCGTACCACGGGGACGGATAATATTTCTGTGGCCAGCGATCTGACAGTGGGGAAGTACACTTTCCAGCCCGGTGCGGAATGCGCGGCGGTGACGGCACAGGGCCCGGTGGTCAAGGGCGACACGCACTTCGGACGTCAGGTCACCGAGCCACTGCTTCGGGAGTTCCTCGTCCTGCTGGAGGAACTCCAGGAGGAACTCAATGCACGATGGAACGGTCAGGGGAACTCCGGCCGCCGCGTACAGCATGACGGGTCGCATTTTCGTGAATCATGACTATGTCGATCCAGCCTTTGCGCAGCGGGAGTACTACTCCGACGCGTACTCGTACGGGCCGGGTACTGCCTGGGACGGGGGACATGCCGACGGCGTGCACTCGGGAGTTCCCCTGACCGCACCCGCCGGAGGCTGGGACCCGGTCGAGGAACTCGCCTACCTTCTGCAGGAGGCTGTTCCGGCGGAGCAGGCGGCCAGGATCCCGCAACCTCGCAGCGAGCCCGAATCCGGCGGTGCCTTCACCGACCCGATGGAGAACCTGGCGCAGATCACCGCTCAACTGCCGCCCATTCGACGGTCCTCCGCCGGGCACCGGAAGCTCAACGTCCGCAAAGCCCGGCTCAAGTGGTTGCAGACCGGCAGCTTCGCCATCGTCGCGCTCGTTGCCGTCATCGTGGCGATGGTCAACGTCTTCGGCGGCATGGTGGCCTACAGGCCTCTGCAGAACATCACCACCGGGACGGGGGGCGCCATGGCCCCGTCGTGGCCCCTTCTCGTGTACGGCCCCTGGATGGTGGCCTCACTCTCCATCCTCCGGACCGCCCTGCATCAACGCCGAGCCGTGCACTCGTGGTGCATCGTTCTGCTGTTCTCCTCCGTCGCGATAATGCTGTGCGTGGCTCAGGCAGACAGAACCGTCACCGGTATCGCCGGCGCTTGTCTGCCGGCCCTCGCCTCCCTCACATGCTTCCAGCAACTCGTCCGGCAAATCACGCTGACCCTGCCACCACGACAGGGCACGCGGCGCCACCGCCGCTAGCGGCATGGTGCTGGAGGTCAGCCCCGAGTTCGCCAAGGTCTGACGGCGGCACGAGACCACAACGACCTCAAGCGCTACCGCCATCCCGAGCTGGGCGAACGCACACCCAGCTACGAGAAACTCCAACTCCTCTCAGCCGTACAGGACTAGGCCCAGGCGGGACACGCAGTCCTACGAAATTGCTGGACGGTTAAGGACGTTGATCACGTCATGACTCCAGGACCAGCGCCTCGCCCACTGTCCGACGCAGCCCTCTCCCACCTGCTGGGCAAGCAGCAGTTCGGCACGCTCGCCACCGTCAAGCGCAGTGGCCATCCCCACCTGACCACCATGCTGTACAGCTGGGATGCCGAGGCCCGCATCGTGCGGTTCTCCACGACGGCCGACCGCATCAAGGTCGGGCACCTGCGGCGCGATCCGCGTGCCTCACTGCATGTGCAGGGCGGCGACGTGTGGTCGTTCGCCGTCGCCGAAGGCGAGGCCGAGGTCTCGGGAATCACGACGGTTCCTGGCGATGCGGTGGGCCGGGAACTGCTCGGAATGATCCCGCAGGCCGCGAGGCCGGAGAACGTCGACGCGTTTTTGGAGCAGTTGGTTGCCGAGCGCCGAGTGGTCATCCGCTTGAAGGTGGACCGACTGTACGGAACAGCGCTCGACATCGACGGCTAGGACACATCGGAGAGGAAGCCGGTGCTCCCTGGCTGTGTCGCGGACTCGCCACGAGCCGGTGACTGACCACCAGGGAGTCACCTCTGCCCGCACCCCCTTCCTCTGCCACGGACAACTTGTCCGTGGATAAGTCAGGCCTTCATCCGGGTTCTGATCAACGCCACGCTTGCTCAGTCGAACAAGGGAGGCTGAGATGGACCGGGCGCTGCTGGCCGACTTCCTCCGGGCACGCCGGGAGGTGCTGCAACCGGAGGACGTGGGGCTTCCCCGCGGGCCCCGGCGCCGTACCGGCGGGCTGCGGCGCGAAGAGGTCGCCGCGCTGGCCGGGATGTCGGTCGACTACTACAGCCGGATCGAGCAGCAGCGCGGCCCGATCCCGTCCGAGCAGGTGCTCGCCGGGCTCGCCCGAGGCCTGCACCTCAGCCTCAGCGAACGCGACCACCTCTTCGACCTCGCCGGGCACTCGGCGCCACGTCGGGTCCTGCGCGAGGATCACGTCAGCCCCACCCTGATGCGCATCGTCGAACGCCTCGCGGACACACCGGCGTTGGTGATGTCCCGGCTCAGCGAGACGCTGCTGCAGACCCGTCCGGCCATCGCTCTGCTCGGTGACTACACCCGCTTCAGCGGAATGTCCCGCTACCTGGTCTACCGCTGGTTCACCGACCCCGCACAACGCGAGCTCTACCCCGCCGAGGACCACGACCTACGAGGCAGGGTCTTCACCGTCGACCTGCGGACGGTGTACACCGCGGACCCCGAGGGCCGGGCCGGCGAGATCGTCGCGGCGCTCCTGGCCACCAGCGCCGAATTCGCCGAGGTCTGGCGGTTGCACGAGGTGGACGTCACCCACCACCACGACCTCAAGCGCTACCGCCACCCCGAGCTGGGCGAACTGGAGCTGTACTGCCAGCGCCTGATCGACCCCGACCCGGCCCAGGAACTCCTCGTCTTCTCCGCCACACCCAGCTACGAAAAGCTCCAACTCCTGCCCGCCGTGGGCGGTCAGGCACGGCATGACCCGACAGTGCTTCGAAAGGACTTCCCATGAAGGCAGTACGTTTCCACGAGTTCGGCGACCCGAGCGTCCTGCGGTACGAGGACGTCGAGCAGCCCGTACCCGGCGCGGGCCAGGTCCTGATCCGGGTCGCCGCGACCTCGTTCAACGGTGTCGACGGCAACATCCGCGGCGGCTTCATGCAGGGCCCCATCCCGGTGACGCTGCCGCACACTCCCGGCATCGACGTCTCCGGGACGGTCGACGCGCTGGGCGAGGGCGTGACCGGCCTCGAGATCGGCGATCAGGTCGTCGGCTTCCTGCCGATGACGGGGGCCGGTGCCGCCGCGGAGTACGTGGTGGCTCCGGCCGGGATACTGACGCCCGCGCCCCGGAGCATCCCGCTGCCCGACGCCGCCGCGCTGCCGTTGGTGGGGCTCACCGCCTGGCAGGCCCTGTTCGACCACGCGAAGCTGGCGCCGGGGCAGCGTGTGTTCATCAACGGCGCGGGCGGCGCGGTCGGCGGTTACGCCGTGCAGCTCGCCAAGAACGCCGGCGCGTACGTCATCGCCACGGCCGGTCCGCGCAGCAGGGAGCAGGTCGCGACGGCGGGTGCCGACGAGGTCGTCGACCACACCGTCACCGAGGTGACCGCGGCGGTGACCGAGCCGGTGGACGTCGTACTCAACCTCGCGCCGATCGACCCTGCGCGACTGGCCGCGCTGCTCACCCTGATCCGTTCCGGAGGAGTGCTGGTGAACACCACGGTGTGGATGCCCGCGCCCAGCGACGAACAGCGCGGCGTGCGCGGCATCGACCTGTTCGTCGACAGCGACGCCGAACAGCTGGCGCGGCTGGTGGCGCTGGTCGACTCGGGCGAGCTGCGTGTCGACGTGGCGCAGCGGGTGCCGCTGGCGGAGCTGCCGACCGTCCACACGCGGGCCGCCGCCGGCGAGCTGCACGGCAAGGTCGTCATCGCCGCGCCCGGCGCCTGATCCTCACCCGACCGTCCCTTGAAGGAGACGACTTCGATGATCCCCGACGACGACCCGTCCCGCTCGCTGACCGTGGCGGACCCCGACGACCCCGGCACCACGTACATCTCCCTGGTGGGCAACACGTACGCCATGCTGGTCACCGGCGAGCAGACCGACGGCCGGTACTGCCTGATCGACATGCGTGTCCCCGACGGCGGCGGCCCGCCGCCGCACCGGCACGACTTCGAGGAGATGTTCACGATCCTCGAAGGCGAGATCGAGTTCACCTTCCGCGGCGAGAAGCACACCGTACGGGCCGGGTCCACGGTCAACATCCCGGCCAACGCCCCGCACAACTTCCGCAACGCCTCGGGTGCGCCGGCCCGCATGCTGTGCATGTGCACCCCCGCCGGCCAGGACGAGTACTTCACGCGCATCGGCGACGTCGTCGCGGGCAAGGACGCGCCGCCGCCGCAGCTGTCACAGGACGAGCTCGCGGAGCGCCGCCGCCGTGCGGCCGAACTGGCCTCGACCTACCGGAGCGAGTTCCTGTGAGTGGCGGGAGCACCTGAGCAGGCGGCGGCACGGCGGCGGCCCCGCGCCAACGGGGAGCCACCGCCGCGCCGCTCAGAGACTCACCCGCGTCACTTCGCCGGCTTGTAGAAGGCGTACGTCGCCGTGTACGCCACGCTCACCTGGTCCGTTCCGGTGCAGGCGGTGGCCGGGGCCACACCGCCGGTGGTGTTCAGGCGCTGTATGTAGGAGACGCCCCCGAAGACGCCCGCACCCCGGGTCGCGGTGGCCTGGAGCAGCAGCTCGGGGATGGTGCCGGTCTTCGGAGAGTTGGCGATCGCCGTGGCGTTCACCGCGCTGCCGTCCACCGTGGAGACCCAGACGGGGCCACGGGAGTGCAGGGCGACCGTACGGCCTCTCCGGTCCGACAGGGTGGCGGCCGGCTCCAGGAGCTTCCAGGCACCGTCGGTGCAGGTGTACGTCTGCACGCCCCGGGCGGGGTACACGCCGGTCAGCTTGTTGCCGTCGGGCACCTTGAGTGCCGCGGGGGCCTTCACCGGCTTCGGCGCGGGTTCCGAGGGGGTCGCGTAACCGGTGGTCGTGCCCAACAGGGCCGTCGCGGCGGCGAGGCCGGCCGTGGTCAGAACGAGTCGCTTGGTGAGCTTCAAGTCGGTTCTCCGGGGGGGATTTTGACTGTCGGTCAGGGCGGCGACATCGATACCGCCGCCCTCCGGTCCGGGACTCTACGGGCCCACCCGAGGGTTACCGGCCAGTTGGCCGAACTCCGTCCCGGAGACCCGCTCACCCCGGCCAGACGATCGACTGCACCTCGCTGTAGGCGTGCAGCGCGTACGAGCCGCAGTCCCGTCCGACCCCGCTGCTGCGGAAGCCTCCGAACGGTGCCTCCATGTTGCGGCCGACCGTGTTGACGCCCACTCCCCCGGCCCGCAGCCGCCGTGCCACGCGGAAGGCGCGGGCCACGTCCGCCGACCAGACGTAGTCGATGAGGCCGTAGTCGCTGTCGTTGGCGAGCGCGATCCCCTCCTCCTCGTCGTCGAAGGGCGTCACGGTCACGACCGGGCCGAAGATCTCCTCGCGGACGACCCTCATCTCCGCACCGCAGCCCGCCAGAAGGGTCGGAGCGACGTAGAACCCCCGCTCGCACAGGGGCCGTTCGCCGCCCGCGACCACCTCGGCACCCTCCTTGCGGCCGAGTTCGACGTACGACTCCACCCGCTCCCGGTGCGCGGCGGAGATCACCGGGCCGACGACGGTGTCCGGTTCCCGGGGATCCCCCACCTTCAGCCGCCCGGCATACGCGGCCAGCCTCTCCACCAGCCGCTCGTACACCCCCCGCTGCGCCAGTACCCGGGTCGGTGCCGTGCAGATCTGTCCGCTGTAGAAGGAGAAGGTGGTCCCGATCCCGGCCACGGCCGACCCGAGGTCCGCGTCCTCGAAGACGAGTGCCGCGCCCTTTCCGCCCAGCTCCATCAGCTGCCGTTTCATGGACCGCCCGCACACCTCGCCGATGCGCTGTCCGACCGCGGTGGAGCCGGTGAAGCTGACCATGTCGACGTCCGGTGAGTCGACCGCGGCCTCGCCGACCTCCACCGCGCGCCCGCTGACCACGTTCACGACCCCGCGCGGTACCCCGGCCGCCTCCAGCGCCTCCGCCATCCGGTACACGGAGAGGGGGTCCTGCGGGGCGGGCTTCACGACCACCGTGTTGCCCATGGCCAGCGCGGGGGCGATCTTGCCCGCCGGGTTCGCCCAGGGGTTGTTGTACGACGTGATGCAGGTGACGACCCCGACCGGCTGGCGGACGGCCAGCGCGCCCATCACCGCGGCCCGCCCCATCGGCCCGGCCTCGTTGATCTGCGGCGGAATCGCCCACTCGGCGGGCTCGACCTGCGCGTACCGCCGGAAGCGTGCGGCGGCGACACCGACCTGCATCGCGCGGGCCGTGGCGGTCGTCGCGCCGGTCTCGGCCCGGGCGAGTTCGGCGTACGGGACCAGGCGGGAGCGGATGAGGTCGGCGGCGCGGGCGAGGATCGCCGCCCGCTCCCCCGGCGCCGTGCGCGACCACGGCCCGAAGGCCTCGCGGGCCGCGGCGCAGGCCGCGTGCACCTGATCCCGCGAGGCCTCCGGAGCCCACCCGACGGTCTCCTCGGCGGCCGGATCGGCCACGGCGTAGTGCCCGCCGTCCGGTTCCACCCACTCGCCGCCGACGAACAGCCGTTGCTCCTCCGGCGTACTCACCTGGTGCTCACCGTCCGGGTGTCCCGCCCCGACCGCAGCACCCGGCCCGGTACGGCCCCGCTCACCACGTCGTCCCGGATCGCCTCGACCCCGTTGACCCACACGGCCCGTATCCCGATCGCCTTGGAGTCCAGCCGCGGGCTGTCACCCGGCAGGTCGTGCACCAGGGTGGCCGTGCCCGCGGCGATGCGCTCCGGGTCGAAGAGCACGAGGTCCGCATGGAAGCCCTCCTGGATCCGCCCGCGCTCGCGCAGCCCGAACAGCTGGGCCGGGTCGTCGGTGAGCATCTTCACCGCCTGCTCCAGGGAGGTCAGCTTCCGTCCGCGCAGACAGTCCCCGATGAAGCGGGTCGTGTACGGCGCCCCGCACATCCGGTCCAGGTGCGCGCCCGCGTCGGACCCGCCGAGCAGGACGTCCTCGTGCTGCCAGGCCTCGGCGCGCATCGCCCAGGACGCCGGGTCGTTGTCGGTGGGCATGGGCCACAGGACCGTACGCAAGGAGTCGGCCGCGCAGATCTCGACCAGCGCGGCGAACGGCTGCTGCCCGCGCTCGGCCGCGATGTCCTCCACGACCCGCCCGCTGAGCCCGCGGTTGGCCTCGCTGTAGGTGTCGCCGATGACGTACCGCCCGAAGTTGGTCAGCCGCCGGAAGACGCCCGCCTCCTTGGCCTGGGACTGCCGGAGCAGTTCCTTCTGTACGTCCGGATCGCGGAGCTTCTCGATCCGCTCGGGGACGGGGAGCGCGAGGACCGGGCCCCAGCCGGGGATGAGGTTCAGCGCGCAGAAGGTGCCCAGGGACATGTTCATCGGGGTGAGGATCGGCATGGTCAACGCCACGACCCGGCCGCCCGCCTTCCTCGCCTGCTCGCTCGCGAACAGCTGCCTCGGCACCCGCTCCGGCACGGACGAGTCGATGGTCAGCACGTTCCAGTTGAGCGGTCGTCCGGCCGCCGCGCTCATCTCCACGAACAGGTCGATCTCGGCATCGCTGAACTGGTCGAGGCACCCGGCGACGATCGCCTCGATCTGGGTCCCCTCGTGCTCCGCGACGGCCCGGGACAGGGCCAGGAGTTCGGCGGGCAGCGCGTGCCGGGACGCCACGGGCTTTCCGTCCCCGTCGGAGTGCGTGGACGACTGGGTGGTGGAGAACCCCCAGGCGCCGGCGTCCATGGCCTCGTGGAACAGCCGCAGCATCGCCGCGAGTTGCTCCTCGGACGGCTGCCCTCCGACGGCGTCCGGTCCCATGACGTACCGCCGCAACGCGCAATGGCCCACCATGAAACCGGCGTTGACCGCGATCCGGCCTTCGAGCGCGTCCAGGTACTCGCCGAAGGAGTGCCAGCTCCACGGTGCGCCCTCCTCCAGGGCGACCAGCGACATCCCCTCGACCTTGGACATCATCCGGCGGGTGTAGTCGGCGTCGTCCGGGCGGTCCGGGTTCAGCGGCGCCAGGGTGAAGCCGCAGTTCCCGGCGGCGACCGTGGTGACCCCGTGGTTGAGGGAGGGCGTCGCGTACGGGTCCCAGAACAGCTGGGCGTCGTAGTGGGTGTGGGGGTCGACGAACCCGGGGGCGAGGACGAGCCCCGTGGCGTCCTCGCCGGTGCGGGCGTCTTCGGTGACCCCTTGGCCGATCACGGCGATACGACCGTCCCGGATGCCGACGTCGGCGGTGAAGGCGGGCGCCCCGGTCCCGTCGACGACGGTCGCCCCCTTGATGACGTGATCGAGCATGGCACCGAACCCCCTCAGACGGATTCGCGGAACCGGGTCGTCCGATGCACCGGATCCGTGTCGATCTTCGGGATCACGTGCTCCCCGATCAGCCGGATCGTCTGCAGCGTCTCCTCCTTCGGCACCCCCACCGGCAGCCCGAAGCTCAGCTGGTCCGCCCCGGCCTGCTCCCAGCGCTTGCACTGCCGGACCACCTCGTCCGGGTCCCCGCAGATCAGCAGCTCCTCCTCGATGAGCAGCTCGACGAACTCCGCGGTGTACTCGGGCAGGGTCTCCGGCCACACCGGGAAGCCCTCGGGCCGCGGGAAGGTGTCGTGGTACCGGAAGACCAGGGACGGCAGGTAGTGCAGGTCCCCGCGCACGGCGATGTCGATCGCCTCGGCGTGCGTCGGCGCGCAGATCGCCGTCGTCGTCACCATCACGTTGTCGTTGACGAAGTCCCCGATCGGCTCGGCGTCGACCACCGCCGTCTTGTACTGCTCCAGCACCCACTCCATGTCGGAGACCTTCTGCACGCTGAAGCCCAGCACCCCGAGCCCCTTGCGCGCGGCCATCGCGTAGGACGGCGGCGACCCGGCGGCGTACCACATCGCGGGGTGCGACTTGCCGTACGGCTTGGGCAGGACCTTGCGCGGCGGCAGCTGCCAGTGCTTGCCCTGGAAGCCGGTGTACTCGTCCTGGAGCCACATCTTGGGGAACTCGGCGATGGTCTCTTCCCAGATCTCCTTGGTGTAGTTCATGTCGGTCACGCCCGGTATGAACCCGAGGATCTCGTGCGACCCGGCCCCGCGCCCGCTGCCGAACTCGAAGCGGTTCCGGGTGAGATGGTCGAGCATGGCCACCTTCTCGGCGACCTTCACGGGGTGGTTGACCTGGGCGAGCGGGTTGAAGATCCCGGAGCCGAGATGGATCCGCTCGGTCGCGTGCGCGAGGTACCCGAGGAACACGTCGTTGGCGGAGAGGTGCGAGTACTCCTCCAGGAAGTGGTGCTCGGACGCCCAGGCGTACTTGAAGCCGGACCGGTCCGCCTGGATGACGTACTCGGTCTCCTCCATCAGCGCCTTGTGCTCGGCCAGCGGGTCGGTCTCTGCGCGCTTGCCCACGTATCCCTGTACAAAGAGCCCGAATTCCAAGGAGGTTCACCGTCCCCAGTCTGTTCCCGAAGTCTGTTCGCGACTGTTTCTGACGCTCCGTCAGATTGCTGATCTGCCGCCGACTGTGGCACCGGGCGCATACAGCGTCAATAGCTGATGGCCAGTCAGATGGTCGCGAGAGCCTCAGATGACGGAGACCCCGGCGAGCCAGCCGCCGTCGATCACGAAGGGCTGGCCGGTGATGTACGAGGAGTCGGCGGAGGTCAGGAACAGCGCGAGCGCCGCCACCTCCTCCGGCCGCCCGATCCGGCCCAGCGGCACGAGCTTGCGGTAGAACCGGTCGAGTCCCCGGGACGCCTCCTCGGCGTCCGCGGACGGGTCCAGGACGGCCGGGTTGGACATCGCGGTGTCGACGGCCCCGGGACACATGGCGTTGACCCGGATGCCGCGCGGCGCCAGCTCCAGCGCGGCGACCCGGGTGAGGCCGAGGATCGCGTGCTTGGAGGCCGCATAGGCGCCCACGCCCGCCATCCCGGTCACCCCGGTGTAGGAGGCCGTGTTGACGATCGTGCCCCCGTCGGACAGCACCGGCCCGACGGTCCTGATGCCGAGGAAGCAGCCGACCTGGTTGACGTTCACGATCTGCATGAACTCGTCGAGCGGGGTGTCCAGGAGGGAGTTGAAGCGCAGAATACCGGCGTTGTTGACGAGCCCGTCGATGCGTCCGTACTCCTCGACGACGGCCTGGGTCGCCCGCCGCCAGTCGGCCTCCTGGCTCACATCCAGGTGGACGTACAGCGCGCCGATCTCCTCAGCGAGCGACTTCCCCTGCTCGTCCAGCACATCGCCCACGACGACCTCGGCGCCCTCCTCCCGGAACAGCCGGGCCTCCTGCTCGCCCTGCCCGCGCGCCGCTCCGGTGACGAGCACGACACGTCCGTCCAGCTTGCCCATGCGGTGGCTCCTCAGAGGTGGGGGGCGACGTCGGCGCCGAACGCCGCAATCTGGTCGATGAGTTCGGTACGGCCGCGGCTGCGGAAGCGCACCTGGATCTGGTCCACGCCCATCGCGCGGTAGGCGCGCAGGGACTCGGCGAGCTCGTCGGGGCCGCCGCTGAGCGTGCGACGGCCGACGTCCCACGTGGGCGTGCCGAGGTGGAGCGGCTCGGCGATGGCCCCGACACTGAACGGCCCTTCGCGGGCGGCCTCCGCCCGCAGCCGACGTATCCGCTCGATCTGCGCGGGCAGCCGGTCGCGGGGGTCGCCCTGGGGCAGCCATCCGTCGCCCTTGAGGGCGGCCCGGCGCACGGCGGCCGGGGAGGACCCGCCGACCCACACCGGTACGCGGGACTGCGCGGGCCTCGGACGCTGGCCGAGGCCCTCGAAGTCGTAGAACTTGCCGTGGTGTTCGGGGAACTCGTCGGGGCCGAGGGCTGTGCGCAGCGCGTCGATCGACTCGTCGAGGACGGCCCCGCGCCCGGCGAAGTCGACCCCGAGCGCCTCGAACTCCTCCTGCACATGTCCCGCGCCGACACCGAGGATCAGCCGCCCGCCGCTGAGATGGTCGAGGGTGGCGTACTGCTTGGCGGTGAGCAGGGGGTGCCGCAGCCCGACCACTGCCACGTGACTCAGCAGGCGCACGCGTTCGGTCACGGCCGCCAGGTGGGCGAGGGTGGCGACCGGGTCGTACCAGACCGTGCTCATCGCGGGAGCGAGGCGGCGCGGGATCGCCACGTGGTCGCAGGCGGCGATGTACGCGAACCCGGCACGGTCGGCGGCCCGGGCCACCTCGACGAGGTCCTCCGGACCGGCGCCGGCCTCCCAGGGTTCGGCGTAGATCGTGGACTGGGACTGGACGGGGAGCTGGATGCCGTACTCCATCACTTCGGGCCGCCCCAGAGGCCGTCCGGGGTGAGCCCGAGCAGCTCGATGGCGTTGCCGCGGACGATCCGCTCCACCACGTCGGCGTCCAGGTGCCCCATCTGGGCCTCGCCGACCTCGCGGGACTTCGGCCAAGTGGAGTCGGAGTGGGGGTAGTCGGTCTCGTACAGCACGTTCCCCACGCCGATCGCGCCGAGGTTCCTCAGCCCGAAGGCGTCGTCGAAGAAGCAGCCGTAGACGTGCTCGGTGAAGAGTTCGGACGGCGGGCGGTGGACCTTGTCGGCGACCCCGCCCCACCCACGGTTCTCCTCCCACACCACGTCCGCGCGCTCGAGGATGTAGGGGATCCAGCCGATCTGGCCCTCGGCGTACATCACCTTGAGGTTCGGGAAGCGCTCGAACTTGCCGCTCATCAGCCAGTCGACCATCGAGAAGCAGCAGTTGGCGAAGGTGATGGTGGAGCCGACGGCGGGCGGGGCGTCGGCGGAGGTGGAGGGCATACGGCTGCTGGAGCCGATGTGCATCGCGATGACCGTGCCGGTCTCGTCGCAGGCGGCGAGGAAGGGGTCCCAGTCGTCGGAGTGGACGGAGGGCAGGCCCAGGTGCGGGGGTATCTCGGAGAAGGCGACGGCACGGACGCCGCGGGCGGCGTTGCGGCGTACCTCGGCGGCGGCGAGCTCGGCATCCCAGAGCGGGATGAGGGTGAGCGGTATGAGGCGCCCCTGCGCGTCGGGGCCGCACCACTCCTCCACCATCCAGTCGTTGTAGGCCTGGACGCACAGCAGGCCCAGGTCGTGGTCCTTGGCCTCGGTGAAGGTCTGGCCGCAGAAGCGGGGGAAGGTCGGGAAGCAGACGGCCGACTGGACGTGGTTGACGTCCATGTCGGCGAGACGGGCGGGGACGTCGTACGACCCCGGGCGCATCTGCTCGTAGGTGATGACCTCCAGCTTGATCTCGTCCCTGCTGTAACCGACCGCGGTGTCGAGGCGGGTGAGGGGGCGCTGGAGTCCCTCGTACAGCCACCAGTCGCCGAGGGGTCCGTCGTCACCCGGGGCGCCCATCACGGGCTTGAAACGGCCGCCCAGGAAGCTGATCTCCTTGAGCGGGGCGCGGACCGTGCGGGGGCCGGTGTCGAGGTACTTCTTCGGGAGCCGGTTCTGCCAGACGTCGGAGGGCTCCACCGTGTGGTCGTCGACGGAAATGATCTTCGGAAGTGCCGTCGTGGTCTCCATGCCGCTCACGGTAGCGCCGATCTGACGGCCCGTCAGCTCCGTGTACGGCGGCCGATGGAGACGGTTCCTGTGCGGAAGTGTGCGAACGGCCGGTGAGGGCCTTGTGACTTCCCGCGCGTCCTCCTGTGATCAGCCTCTCCACAGCTGACGCAGCCGCCGCGGACAAGGCAGACTGACGGGGTTGTGAACAGGCCCTAGGGGGACGGCGATGGACGGTGCACCGCGAGTGCCGGAGCAGAGACGTTCCGGCGCCTCGACGGGGGCCGGGGAGGACGTGGGGTTCTTGGCGGGGGCGGGGGAGGACGTGGGGTTTGTGGCGGGGGTTGGGCAGTCCGCGAGCCCTGCGGCGGGCGCCGGACAACATACGAGCCCTGCGGGCGGAGCCGGGCAGGACACGGGGTCCCTGGCGGACGCCGGCCAACACACGAACCCCGCCGCGGGCGCCGGGCAACACACCCACCCCGTGACCGCAGCCGGGCACCACACGAGCCCCGCCGCGAGGGCCGGGGAGGGCACGGGCTCCGCGACGGAGGCCGGGCAACACACCAGCCCCGCAGCCGCAGCCGCACAGCACGCCACGCCCGAGACGACGCCCGCCCCGTTGCGCTTCTGCGTGCTCGGGCCGGTGCGGGCCTGGCGCGGAGCGGAACTGCTGAACACCGGGTCGCCCCAGCAACGTGCCCTGCTCGCCGCTCTGTTGCTGCGTGAGGGCCGTACCGCTACCGCCGCCGAGCTGATCTCCGCCCTGTGGGGCGAGGAGCCGCCGGAGCAGGCGCTGGCCGCTGTGCGTACGTACGCCTCGCGGCTCCGCAAGATCCTCGACCCGGGGATCCTGGTCAGCGAGTCCGGCGGGTACGCGATCCGCGGGCTCGGCGAGGACGCGCTGGACCTCGCCGCCGCCCAGGAACTCGCCACCCGGGCGGAGAAGGCCAGGAGCGCCGGAGACCTGTGCCACGCGCGGGAGATCCTGACCCGGGCACTGGGGCTGTGGGACGGCGAGGTGCTCGCGGGCGTGCCCGGGCCGTACGCCGAGGCACAGCGCGTGCGGCTGGAGGAGTGGCGGCTGCAACTCCTGGAGACCCGCCTCGACATGGACCTGGAGCAGGGCTGCCACGCGGAGGCGGTCTCCGAGCTCACCGCCCTCACCGCCGAGCACCCCCTGCGCGAGCGGCTCAGGGAACTCCTCATGCTCGCCCTCTACCGCAGCGGCCGGCAGGCCGAGGCCCTCGCGGTCTACGCCGACACCCGCCGCCTGCTCGCCGACGAACTCGGCGTAGACCCCCGCCCCGGCCTGCGCGAGCTCCAGCAGCGCATCCTCCAGGCCGACCCCGGCCTCGCGGAACCCTCCTCCCCGCAGCCCGAACCGGTCGCCGCCCCCGTCCGCCCCGCCCAACTCCCGGCCACCGTCCCGGACTTCACCGGCCGCGCCTCCTTCGTCAACGAACTGAGCGAAGTGCTCGCCTCCGGCTCCGAGGGCCGCGTGATGGCGGTCTCCGCGCTGGCCGGCATCGGCGGCGTCGGCAAGACCACGCTGGCCGTGCACGTGGCCCACCAGTCCCGTGCCGCCTTCCCCGACGGGCAGCTCTACGTCGACCTCCAGGGCGCCGGCGCCCGGGCCGCCGACCCGGAGACGGTCCTCGGCGCCTTCCTCAGAGCCCTCGGCACCGCCGACTCCTCGATCCCCGACTCCCTGGAGGAACGGGCCGCCCTGTACCGCTCGGTCCTCGACGGCCGCCGGATCCTCGTCCTGCTCGACAACGCACGCGACGCGGCCCAGATACGGCCCCTGCTCCCGGGCACGGAAGGCTGCGCGGCCCTGGTGACCTCCCGGGTGCGGATGGTCGACCTCGCCGGGGCCCACCTCGTCGACCTGGACGTCATGTCCCCCGACGAGGCACTCCAGCTGTTCACGAAGATCGTCGGCACGGAGCGGGTCGCCTCCGAGCGCAAGGCCGCCCTCGACGTGGTCGCCGCCTGCGGCTTCCTCCCGCTCGCCATCCGTATCGCCGCCTCCCGCCTCGCGGCCCGCCGCACCTGGACGGTGTCCGTCCTCGCGGCGAAGCTCGCGGACGAGCGGCGGCGGCTGGACGAGTTGCAGGCCGGCGACCTCGCCGTGAAGGCCACCTTCGAGCTCGGCTACGGCCAGCTGGAGCCCGCCCAGGCCCGCGCCTTCCGCCTGCTGGGCCTCGCCGACGGGCCGGACATCTCGCTGGCCGCGGCCGCCGCCGTACTGGACCTGCCCGTCGAGGACACCGAGGACCTCCTGGAGGCCCTCGTCGACACCTCCCTGCTGGAATCGGCGGCGCCCGGCCGCTACCGGTTCCACGATCTCGTACGGCTCTACGCGCGTGCGTGCGCCGAGCGGGACGAGTGGCCGCCCAGCGAGCGGGAGGCCGCGCTGTCGCGGCTGCTTGACTTCTATCTCGCGACCGCGGCGGCCGTGTACGCCATCGAGCGGCCCGGCGACCGGCTGGTGGAGCACCTGGAGGAGATCCGCTACCCCGGACTGTCCTTCGAGGACCGCCACACCGCCCAGGACTGGCTGTACGCGGAGGCCAACGCCCTGCTCGCCTTCGTCCAGCAGTGCGCCAAGGGGGCCCTGCTGCGGCGCGCGGTGGATCTGCTGTGGGTGGCGAAGGACCTGGCCGAGTCGGGGGCCAACGCGAAGCAGTACGAGGTCGCCGCCGTCGCCCTGCGGGACGCGGCCGACGCGGCGGACGACCCGCGCAGCCGCGCGCGTGCGCTCACCACGCTCACCAACGTCCATCTCGTCGCCGGCCGCTTCGAGCAGGCCGACGCGGAGGCCCGGCTGGCCATGGACCTCGCCCGTGCGGCGGACGACCTGGCGCCCCGTTGCTGGGCCGCCAACGACCGCGGCATCATCGCGCTCTACCAGGGGCGCCACCCCGAGGGCGAGGCGTACCTGAAGGAGGCCATCGAGAGCTTCCGGCTCGACCGGAACCTCGCGGGCGAGGCCAGCGCGCTGTGCAACCTCTCCCGTATCCGGCTGGCCATGGGGCAGAGCACCAGCGCCGTGGAACTCGCCCAGCAGGGCATCGTCATCTACGACCGGCTGGGGCACACGCTGCGCGGGGCGAACGGCCGTTACGCGCTGGGCCTGGCGCTCACCGGGCAGGGACGCCTCGAAGCGGCCGTGGACCGGCTTACGGAGGCGCTCGAGGTGTTCCGCGACAGCCGGCAGCGGCTGTGGGAGGGCATGACCCTCTTCCGGCTCGCCGAGGCGCACCTCGCCGGCCACCGGCCCGCGCAGGCCGCCGCCCTCACCGAGCAGGCCCTGGCCGTACTGCGGGGCATCGGCGGCGAGTGGCGGCGCGGCAACGTCCTCACGGTCCTCGGCCGAGCCCTCAGCGGGCTCGGACAGCCCGGCCGGGCACAGGCGTGCTGGCAGGAGGCGCTCGGCATCTTCGAGCAACTGGACTCGCCGGAGGCCACCGACGTACGGCTCCTCCTCACCCCGTCGGCCACCGTGTAGCCCGCCGGCGCCCTGCCCCTCGCCCACGGCGCCGACAGAGGCGGCAGGCCCCCGCGTCCGACTCCAGCACAGGGCGCGACCGACACCCGACGCCCCTCACCCCGTCGATAGACGCGGCATGCCGCGTGCAACTCCCGCTCACCCGCCCCGTCGGCCACCGTGCAGCCCTCCGGCGTCCACCCCTCGCCCACCCCACCGACAGGAGCGGCAGGCCCCCGCGTCCGACTCCAGCACAGGGCGCGGCCGACATCCGACGCCCTCTCACCCCGCCGACAGACGTGGCATGCCCCCGCGTGCAACTCCCGCTCACCCGCCCCGTCGGCCACCGTGCAGGGCGTGCGGCGGGCGGGCGTTCATCGTTCGTTTATCGCCGCGCGGCACCCTCAGGGTGTCGATCCGTCGCGTCGGGGGGCAGACGGGTCAGCGGTGGTCTCCATCGCTAGGGTTACCGACCCTGACATGCCCGTCCGGCGGCCCTCGGGGGAGTCGCCGGGCGGGCATCGGCCCATCACACCAACGGGAGAGTCACCACCCATGAGTGCAACCGAGAAGCAGGACGGCACGGTCAAGCCGCTCGACAACCACGCCACGGGGACCGAGGACGAGCTCAAGCCGCTCGACAACCACGCCACCGGCGCCGAGAAGGTCGTCACCCTGGCCGCCGGCACGACGGACGGCACGGTCAAGCCGCTCGACAACCACGCCACGGACGAGAAGGCCTGACAAGGACTTTCCACGCACGGGGATCGGCCGCGGCGGCGCGGAGGGGGAGCCGTCGCGGCCGAGGCGTGTCCGGGGACGGGTCCTTCAGGGCCGCCGCAGCTCCCCCTTCACCACCTTCCCGCTCGCGTTCCTGGGCAGCCCCGCCACGAACTCCACCGACCTGGGCACCTTGTAGTTCGCCATCTCCCGGCGGGCCCAGGCGATCAGGTCGTCGGCGGTGAGGACCGAGCCCGGGCGACGGACCACGTACGCCCTGCCGACCTCGCCGAGCCGGGCGTCGGGCACGCCGACGACCGCCACGTCGGCCACCGCCGGGTGCAGGCCGAGGAGTTGCTCGATCTCCGCCGGGTAGGCGTTGAAGCCGCCGACGATGAACATGTCCTTCAGCCGGTCGGTGATCCGCAGGTTCCCGGAGGCGTCCAGGACACCGATGTCCCCCGTGCGCAGCCAGCCGTCCTCCGTCACCGCCTCCGCCGTGGCCGCCTCGTCCTCGTAGTAGCCGCGCATCACGTTGAAGCCGCGGACCAGGACCTCACCGGGCTCCCCCGGCGGCGCCTCTACCCGCACCTCCGTCCCCGGGATGGCCCGTCCGGACGTGGACGCGATCACCGGCAGCGGGTCTCCGCGCCGGCACATGGTCACGATGCCGCTCGCCTCCGAGAGGCCGTACGCGGTCAGGACCGTCTCCACGCCCAGTTCGCCGTGGAGTTGCTCCACCAGACGCAACGGCACCACCGCCGCGCCCGTCACCACCAGGCGCAGCGCGGACAGGTCGTGGGAATCGCGCGCCGGATGGTCCAGGAGCGACTGGTGGAGGGTGGGCGGGCCCGGCAGCACCGAGACCCGTTCCGCCGCGATGTTCGCCAGCACGGTGTCCACGTTGAACACCGGCTGCGGGATCATCGTCGCCCCGCGCATGAGACAGGCGATCACTCCGGCCTTGTAGCCGAAGGTGTGGAAGAAGGGGTTCACGATCAGGTAGCGGTCGCCGTGCCGCAGCCCGGCCAGCTCGCACCAGACGTCGTACGCCCGCAGGGTCTGTTCGTGGGTGATCACCGCGCCCTTGGGGCGGCCCGTCGTCCCGGAGGTGAAGACGATGTCGGAGGGCCAGGACCCCTCGACGGCCGAAGCCCTCGCCCGCACCTCCGCCTGACCGACCCCGTCCCCGCTGGCCAGGAAGTCCTTCCAGGTGCGGTAGTCGGCGGGGGCGTCGTCCGACAGCACCACCACCTGCTCCAGCTCCGGCAGTCCCGGTCCCTGGGCGACCGCCCGGCGCAGGGACGCCACGTACGAGGTGCCCAGGAAGGTGCCGGTGACGAACAGCAGCCGGGTCCCGCTCCTGCGCAGCACGTCCGCGGCCTCGGTGCCCTTGAAGCGGGTGTTGAGGGGGACCAGGACCGCCCCGGCCGACACCGCGCCGAGCGCCGAGACCATCCAGTCCAGGGAGTTGGGGGCCCAGACGGCCACCCGGTCGCCCGGCCGTACGTCGTTCGCGATGCACGCGGCCGCCGCCCGCTCCACGCGGGCGCCCAACTCGCCGTACGTGACCCGGTTGCGGCCCTCCACGACCGCCTCCGTGGCGGCGTACCGCTGCGCGGCCCGGGCGACCAGCTCCGGGATGCTCCGCCACTCCACATCGGCCTCCCCGAAAGCGGAAACGCGTTAGCTGACTACCCGTCAGATTAGCTGTAGCCTGACGGGCTGTCAGCAGGCCTCACAGTGTGCGGAGGTGCGTGCAGCGTGACCCTCAAGGACGCCACGGCGATCGTCGGTATCGGACGGACCCCGTTCGCCAAACACCTCGCCGAGGACGAAAGGACCCTGGCCTGCCGGGCCGTTCTCGCCGCCCTCGACGACGCCGGGATCGCGCCCGGCGAGGTCGACGCCCTGGCCTCGTACACCATGGAGGAGACGGACGAGGTCGAGCTGGCGAAGGCCGTCGGCCTCGGCGACCTCACCTTCTTCAGCAAGGTCGGCTACGGCGGCGGCGGTTCGTGCGCGACGGTCGCCCATCTCGCGGCGGCCATCGCGAGCGGCCAGGCGAGCGTCGGTGTCGCCTGGCGGTCGCGCAAGCGCGGCTCCGGCCCCCGCCCCTGGACCAACACCACCGTCCAGCTCCCCACCCCGGCCCAGTGGACGAGACCCTTCGGCCTGCTCCGGCCCGCCGACGAGATCGCCATGCTCACCCGCCGCTACATGCACGAGTACGGCGCCACCCGCGACCACCTCTTCAACGTCGCCCTCGCCTGCCGCAACCGCGCCAACCAGAACCCCGCCGCGATCATGTACGACCGCCCCCTGACCCGCGAGATGTACATGACCTCCCGCTGGATCAGCGAGCCTCTGTGCCTCTTCGACAACTGCCTGGAGACGGACGGGGCGTTGGCGTGTGTGCTGGTCAGCAGGGAGCGCGCCCGGGACTGCCCCACCACCCCCGTCTACGTCCACTCCGCCGCCCAGGGCCTGCCCGCCCAGCACCACGGCATGGTCAACTACTGGAACGACGACCCGCTCACCGGGCCTGCCTGGACCGCCGCCCGACACCTGTGGAAGAACGCCGACTTCACCCCGCAGGACGTCGACGTGGCCCAGATCTACGACGCGTTCACCTCCCTCGTCCCGCTCTCCCTGGAGGGCTACGGCTTCTGCGGTCGCGGTGAGGGCGGCGCCTTCACGGAGGGCGGCGCCCTGGAGACCGGCGGACGGCTGCCGATCAACACCGGCGGCGGGGGGCTGTCCGAGGCGTACGTGCACGGCTTCAACCTCATCGACGAGGGCGTACGGCAGCTGCGCGGAACCAGCACCGCGCAGGTGCCGGACGCCACGACCTGCCTCGTCACCGCCGGCGAGGGCGTCCCCACCTCCGCCCTGCTGCTGACCAACAGGAGCTGACATGCTCGAACCGGTGAAGGACGCCACGGGCGCCCCCTTCTGGGAGTACGCGGCCCGGGGCGAACTGCGCGTCCAGGCCTGCGCCGACTGCGGCGAACTCCGCTTCCCGCCCCGGCCCTGCTGCCCGCACTGCCAGTCGTTCGCCGAGGAGTGGCGCCCGGTCTCCGGGCGCGGCCGGATCTGGTCCTACGTCGTCCCGCACCCGCCCCTCCTGCCCGACTACGCGGCGCTGGTGCCGTACAACGTGGTCGTGGTCGAGCTGGAGGAGGCTCCCCGGATACGGCTGGTCGGCAATCTGGTCGCCGTGGCCGGGGCGCCCGTCAACTCCCTCGATCCGGGCCGGATCCGTATCGGCGCCCGGGTGCACGTGGTGTTCTCGGACGGGATGCCGCAGTGGGTGCCGGCGTGAGGGGCCTCAGGGTCACCGCCGACAAGGACACCGGCGTCGCCGTCGTCACCCTCGACCGGCCGCACCGACTGAACGCCATCGACCTGGACATGCGGGACGAACTCATCGCCGCCTGGCGGGAGTTGCGCTTCGACGACTCCGTTCGAGCCGTGGTCCTGACCGGCGCCGGGGAGCGGGCCTTCTGCACGGGCCTGGACCGGGACGCCGAGGTTCCGCAGCCCAACTCTCCCTACATGGCGGACGATCCGCTCCTGCGTGCCGGACCCAAGTCCAACGACCTCTGGAAGCCGGTCGTCGCCGCAGTGAACGGGATGGCCTGCGGGGGCGCCTTCTACCTCCTGGGCGAGAGCGACTTCCTCGTCGCCGACCCGGCCGCCACCTTCTTCGACCCGCACACCACCTACGGCATGGTCAGCGCCTACGAGTCGGTGCTCATGGCGCAGGTCATGCCCCATGGAGAGGCCGCGCGGCTCGCGCTGATGGGAACGGCGGAACGGCTCTCCGCCGAGCGCGCCCACGCCATCGGGCTCGTCACCGAACTCACCGAGCCGGGCGGGGCGTTGGCGGCCGCGACCGCCGCCGCCGAGATCATCGCCGGGTATCCGACGGAAGGGGTGCAGGGCACGGTCCGCGCGCTCTGGGCGGCCAAGGAGGCCGCCGTGGCACAGGGCTTCGCGCAGGCGGCGCACCTCGTCGCGCTCGGGAACCTCCCGCCGGACCGGCAGGCGGAGCTGTTCCGTTCCCGGCAGTCCGGATTCCGGGTGCGTTAGCGCACCAGGTCGGCTTCCGGCTCTGCCTGGCAGTAGTCGAGCTCGGCCAGGACGGACTGGCTCGCCTTCACCTGGACGTTCGACGTGCCCCTCGCGGGGACGGTGATCTGCTTGGTCTGCGAGCTCAGCGCCTTGCCCGCCGCGTCCGCGAAGGCGAACTCGACCTCGAAGGTGGCCTGGCGGCTGTTCGGGTTGGTGACCTCGACCGTCGCGTAGGGGATCGCCTTCGTCGCGCAGCGCACCACGCGCGCGGTGCCGTCCTCGAGTGCCGAGCTGCTGCTGCGGGTGCTGGTCGTGCGCGGTGTGTAGCTGTCGTGCTTCTGGCGGGAGCTGCTGCAGCCACCGCCGCTGTCACTGTCGCTGTGACTGCTCTTGTGCCGGCCGCTGCTCTTGTGGCCGGTGGAGAACCCCGTCAGCGACAGGACCACCAGCACCGACACAGCCGTGAACTTGAGAACGCGCCCCCGTGTATGCATGTGATCACTCTAACGGCGGAACGCTAGGTCCGCGCCGTCCCCGTCCCCTTCTCCGCGTCCAGCGCGTACACGCACCGGTCCTTGCTGCACGCGTACACCACCCCGTCCTTGACCACCGGCGACCCCGTGATCTCCCCGCCGGTGGCGAGCTTCCAGCGCAGGCGCCCGTCGTCGGCCTTCAGGGTGTAGAGCAGGTGGTCCGTGGACCCGAAGTGGATACGGCCCTCGGCCACCGCGGGCGCTCCCACGATGTCCCCGCCGGCCTGGAACCGCCATTTCGGCGTGCCGGTGACCGCGTCCAGCGTGTACAGGCCCTTGCCGCTGCCCACGTGGACATGGCCGCCGGCCACCAGCACCGGTTCGACCGAGGCCCGGGCCTCGGTGGCGATGCGCCAGCGGTCGCGGCCGTCGGTCGCGTCGAGGGCGTACACCGTGCCGAGGTAGTCGGCGAGGTAGATTCCGCCGCCGGTCACCGCGGCCCCGGGCACGAAGGCCGGCGGGCACAGGAAGACCGCCGGGGCCTCGAAGTGCCAGCGGACCCGTCCGCTCGCCACCTCCAGGGCCATGACGCGCGTCCCGGCGGAGATGTACACGTACCCGTCGTGGGCCTGGGTCACCCGGACCGGAACCCCGCCGCAGGAGGCCGCGTCACCGATGGGGAACGCCCAGCGCTCCTCGCCGGTGCGGGCGTCCAGGGCCCGCAGGCGGCCCTCCTGCCAGACGTAGACCGTGCCCTGGTGGAGGGCGGGTCCGGCCTCGGGGGACTCGAAGTCGGTCTGGCAGCCGGCGATCTCCCAGAGCTTGTGCCCGTTGGACGCCTCCCATGCCTGGACGCCACCGCCGCGCGTGCCGGTGACGACCGTGCCGTGCTCGGCCTTGAGGGAGTACACCCAGGCGTCCGTGCCGAGCCGCCACTGGTCGGCGCCCTCGCGGGCGTCGAGGGCGAAGAGGGTGGGGCCGTCGGAGGCGTGGATACGGCCGTCCGCGACCGCCATCGACCAGGCCACGTCCCGTGTCTTGAAGCGGCGGCGGCCGGTGCCGACGTCCAGGGCGTGCACCTCGAAGGAGGTGACGTAGACGAGGTCCCCGGCGACGGCCGGGGTGCCCCACACGTCGTTCGACATGCGGAACCGCCAGGGCCGCCAGCCCGCCGCGTTCTCCGGCGGGGCGGGCGGGGGCACCGGTACGGCCGGGCCCACGGCGGCGTCGGTGCCGTTGACACCGGGCCGCGGCCGGGACCAGGAGGCGACCAGGCCGGCCTCCGGCGGGGGCGCCTTCACGGCGGCGGCCCGGGCGTCGGCGACGCGCGGTCCGGGCCCGATGGGCACCTGGGCACCCGCGAGGCGCACCGGGCCGGTGTCGGGGGCGCCGGCCGGGACGGGCACGGGCGGCGGCGGGTCGTAGGAGGGCGGCGGCGGTACGACGGCGGGGCGGCCGCCTCCGCTGCGGGCACCGCCGGTCTGAGTGGGCGCCGGGCGCCCGCCGCGCCGGGTCTCGATCATGGCGACGGCCTTCTCGGGCAGCCACGCCGACGCCGTACCGCTGTCGTCGGAGCCGGAGCCGAAGAGGTGGGGTGCCAGCTGGGCCTGGAGGTCGGCCGGGTTGGGACGGGCGGTGGCGTCCATCTGCATACAGGACTCGATGAGCGGACGCAGCTCGTCCGGGAGTCCTTCGAGGTCGGGGCCCTCGCGCAGCAGCATGAAGACCGTCTCGACCGGGTTGGCGCCGTGGAAGGGCGGGTGGCCGGTGGCGGCGAAGACGAGCATGGAGCCGAGCGAGAAGACGTCGCTGGCGCCGGTGACGCTGCGGGAGTCCTTCGCCTGCTCGGGGGACATGTAGGCGGGGGTGCCGACGGCGACGTTCGTCATCGTCAAACGGGTGTTCGAAACACCGGATGCGATACCGAAGTCGATCACCCGGGGCCCGTCCTCGACCACCAGGACGTTGGAGGGCTTGAGGTCACGGTGGACCAGACCGGCGCCGTGGATGGACTGCAGGGCCTCGGCGACGCCCGCCGCGAACCAGCGCACCGCCTGAGCCGGGAGCGGCCCGCACTCGTTCACTATCTCTTCGAGGGAGGGCGCGGGAACGTACGCGGTGGCCAGCCACGGCACCGCCGCGCGCGGGTCGGCGTCGACCACGGCCGCCGTGTAGAAGCCGGAGACGGCCCGGGCCGCCTCCACCTCCCGGGTGAAGCGGACGCGGAAGAGCTGGTCCTCGGCGAGCTCCGTACGGACCGTCTTGATCGCCACCCGCCGGCCCGACGCCGAGCGCGCGAGATAGACCAGCCCCATGCCGCCGGCACCGAGCCGTCCCAGCACCTCGAACGGCCCGATCCTGCGCGGATCGTGCTGCGTCAGCTGATCCACCACTCTGCCTGCCACCTCCCCGTACAAGCCGCGCCACCCACATATGTACGCGACCCCGTGCAGCGTCTCACCACCGCACCGCCATGGCGGCACGCGACCCTGATTCTTCCTGGCCGGAGGCCTGGTGGCGAACCCGGGGTCAAATAGGGTGTCACGTATCAAAGCGGATCCTTCTACCGCTCCGATCGTTCCAGAACAGCGAACGACGCCCCCTGATTGTCGGTGACGACGGCCACTTTTCCGTACGACGTCTCGAATGGCGGCGCCTGGACCCGTCCGCCGAGCCGGCCGACCGTCCCGAGCACCGACTCGCAGTCCTCGACACCGAAGTGCACGAGGAAATGGGGCGGCATCTCGGCGGGGAAGACCTCGGAGACGAGGGCGCGGCCGAAGTCGGGGTGTGCCTCGGGTCCGAAGAGGGCGTCGTGGAAGAGCCCGCCGTAGAAGGTGTTGGCGGCCTCGGTGTCGCGCGCGTACAGCTCGGCCCAGGCGAAGGTGCCGGGCTCGTGCCGGGCCCCGAAGCCGGGGTGGCTGTCCGGCTCCCACAGGCCGAACACGGCCCCCTCCGGGTCCGTGACCAGGGCGGACGTGCCCAGCTCGGCGATCGGCATGGGCGCGGTGACGACCTGTCCGCCGGCCGCCCAGATCCGGTCGGCGAGGCCCTCGATGTCCGGGGTGGCGAAGTAGACCGTCCACACGGTGGGCATGCGGCCGTCCGTCTTGTGGGCGAGGGCGGCGACGGGCCGGCCCTCGTGGTGGGCCCACACCGAACCCCCTCGGGCGTCCGTACGGTCCTGGAAGGTCCATCCGAAGAGCTCGCCGTAGAACCGCTTCCCGGCGGCCACGTCGGGCAGCTGCGCGTCCACCCAGCAGGGCACGCCCTCGCCGTATCCCGTTCCGTCTGCGGATGCCCTGTTTTCGGCCATACCGTCAAAGTAACGGCGACGCACGCACCCCGCAGGACCAGGCACACCCGTCTCCCGGACCTCGCGCACCCCATTTGCAGTCGGCCGAATCGCGCTCCGATCACCCCTCGGTAAGCTGACGGCATGACAGGACAAGTGCGTACCGTCGACGGCCGTGTGGCCGGCCGGCGTGGGCAGGCGACCCGGCAGAAGCTGCTCGACTGCCTCAGCGAGATGCTCAGCTCCTCCCCTTACCGGGACGTCAAAGTCATCGATGTCGCCCGGAAGGCGGGCACTTCACCCGCGACCTTCTATCAGTACTTCCCGGACGTCGAGGGCGCCGTCCTGGAGGTCGCCGAGCAAATGGCCACCGAGGGCGGCCAGTTGACGAAGCTGCTCGACGGCCGGTCGTGGGCTGGCAAGGCGGGCTGGCAGACCGCGCAGGAACTCGTGGACGGTTTCCTTGAGTTCTGGCGCAAGAACGACGCGATCCTGCGCGTGGTCGACCTCGGGGCCGCCGAGGGCGACAAGCGCTTCTACAAGATCCGCATGAAGATCCTCAATTCGGTGAACAACTCCCTCGCGGACGCGGTCGCCGAGCTCCAGTCCAAGGGCAAGGTCGACAAGGACGTCAACCCGGCCGCGGTCGCGGGCTCCCTCGTCGCGATGCTCGCGGCGGTGGCCTCGCACCAGAAGGGCTTCCAGAGCTGGGGCGTCAAGCAGGCCGAACTCAAGCCGAATCTGGCGCTGTTGGTGCACCTGGGCGTGACGGGCAGGAAGCCGACGAAGTAGCCGGCCCTTTTTCGAGTCCTGTCTGGCGGGCGGCCGTTCACACGGGTGGACGGCCGCCTGTCGTGCGTCCGGGGGTCACCTCCGGACGATCCTGAAGAGCCGTATCTCCCGCTCGACCCGCGCCTGATAGGTGGCGTACGGCGGCCAGAACGCCAGCGCGGTCTTCCATACGGCCGTCCGCTCCTCCCCCGTCAGCAGGGTCGCGGTCACGTCGATGTCCTGCCCCTTCCAGCTGACCGAGGCCTCGGGGTGGGCGAGGAGGTTGGCGGTCCAGGCGGGGTGGCCCTCGCGGCCGAAGTTGGAGCCGATGAGGATCCACGTGCGGCCGTCGTCCTCGGGCATGCAGGCGAGCGGGGTCCGGCGGGGCAGCCCGCTTCTCGCCCCCGTCGAGGTGAGGACGACCCCCGGCAGCATCTGCGCGCTGAGCAGGATCCTCCCCCGTGTGATGCGGTGCACGGCCCGGTCCAGGGCCGGGATGACATGCGGCGCGACCTTGGCGAAACCGCGCGTGGACGACACCTTCTGGACCACCCTCGCCCCGATCACACCGACACCTCCGCACCCGTGAAGAGCCGTGCCGCGTCGGCGGCGTGCGCCCGCAGCCGGTGCGCCGGGCCGAAGAGCAGTTCGTCCGCGGTGGCGCGCTTGAAGTACCGCTGGGCCTCGTGCTCCCAGGTGAACCCGATGCCGCCGTGCAGCTGGATCCCTTCGGCGGCGGCGGCCCGCAGCGCGTCGAGAGCCTGGGCCAGGGCCAGTCCGCCGACCCGCTGCTCCTGGTGAACGGCGGCCCAGGCGGCGAAGTAGGCCGCGGAACGGGCCGCTTGGAGCTGCACGTACACATCGGCGAGCCGGTGCTTGACGGCCTGGAAGGACCCGATCACCCGCCCGAACTGCTCCCGCTGCCCGACGTACTCGACAGTCATCTCCAGCACCCGCTCGGCCGCCCCGACGGCCTCACAGGCGAGGACAGCGGCGGCGGTGTCCCCGGTACGGGCGAGAGCCCCGAGGACATCGACCCCGTCATCGTCCCCCAGCAACTCGGCTCGCACATCCCGTAGTTGTACGCGGCCCTGTGGGCGACTGGCATCGAGGGAGGTCTGCCGGGTCCGGACCAGCCCGGCGGCGTCACCGGGCACGAGAAAGAGAAGAGTACGAGAGCGGGCGAACCCTCCGGCATGAGCGGCGACAAGCAGAAGACCGGCACTGTGCCCATCGAGCACCTGCTCGACCTCACCGTACAACCGCCAGCCGGGGGTGTGGGCTTGCCCGTCGGGGGGCGCCGGTGACGCCGACGGGGCCGGGGCCGACCGCGACGACTGTGGGGCGACGGGCGCCTCCGCCCCCTCCGCGACCACGAACGGCCCGGCCGTCGGGGCGGCTTCCGGGCCACCGGGAGCGGCACCAGTCGAGTGCAGGCCGGTGGCAACTGGTGCCCCCGCCGACGGTCCTGCCACCCCGACACCCGGCCCGCCGAGCGCCACACCGGCCGCGCGCAAGCCGTCAGCCACGGGCGCCCCCGCCCCCTCCACCACCGCGGACCCTCGCCCCGCCCGGTCGACTTCCGGCCCCGCGGCAACCGCACCGGCCGCGCGCGAACCCGCAGCCACCGCCGCAACCGCCGACGGTCCTGCCGCACCGGCGCCCTGCCCGCCGAGGGCCGCACCGGCCGAGCGCGAACCGGCAGCCGCAGATGCCCCTGGGCCACCGGATCGCCGGGCCTGGACTCCGCCCGCGCGGCCTCCGCCCGCCCAGTCGTTGCTGTTGTCTCCGGTGAGTCCCAGGGCTGTTCCCGGTGGGACGGCGAGGGCTGCGGTCAATGTGCCGGAGGCCATCCGGGGGAGCAGGTCGGCGCGCTGCTTCTCCGTGCCCAGGGCCAGCACCAGCGGGGCCACGAGGACCGACGTGGCCAGCAGCGGCGTGGCCGCCAGCACTCGGCCCGTCTCCTCGCAGGCCAGCGCCAGTTCGGTCGCCGAGCAGCCCACACCGCCGTACTTCTCGGGAAGCGCCAGCCCCGGCAGTCCCAGCTGTTCGGCGAGGGTCCTCCACAGCGCCGGGTCGTAGCCGGCCGGAGTGTCGGCCGCACTCCTCGACTCCTCGGGACCGCAACGCCTCCGCAGCAGTTCCCGCAACGCACTGCGCATCTCGTCCTGTTCGGCGGTGAAGCGAGCGTCCATGGCTCTTCCTCTTCCCTCCCGATCTGACGGTCCGTCATATTAGGAGCGCCCGCACCAGATGCCCAGAGGCAGGAGGCCCTCATGCCCCCCGGGAGCCGGAAAGTCGCGATCACCGGAGTGGCCCTGGCCGACTGCGGCCGCGTGGACGGCACGACCCCCTACGCCCTGCACGCCCAGGCCGCCCGCCGCGCCCTCGCCGACGCGGGCCTGGACCGCGAGCTGATCGACGGCGTGGCCTCCGCCGGCACCGGCACCCTCGCCCCCGCCGAGGTCGCCGAGTACCTGGGCCTGCGCCCCACCTGGGTCGACTCGACCTCGGTCGGCGGCTCCACCTGGGAGGTCATGGCCGCCCACGCGGCCGACGCGATCGCCGCCGGACACGCCAACGCCGTCCTGCTGGTCTACGGCTCCACGGCCCGCGCCGACATCAAGGAGGGTCGTCGCACCGGCACCCTCTCCTTCGGCGCCCGCGGCCCGCTCCAGTTCGAGGTGCCCTACGGCCACACCCTGATCGCCAAGTACGCCATGGCGGCCCGCCGCCACATGATCGAACATGGCACGACCATCGAGCAGTTGGCCCAGGTCGCGGTCCAGGCCCGCGCGAACGCCGCCCTCAACCCCGACGCGATGTTCCGCGACCCGATCACCGTCGACGACGTCCTCTCCGGCCCGATGATCGCGGACCCCTTCACCAAGCTGCACTGCTGCATCCGCTCCGACGGCGGCGCCGCGGTACTGCTCACGGCCGAGGAGTACGTACCGGACTGCCGTACCGCCCCCGTCTGGGTGCTCGGCACCGGGGAGTACGTCTCGCACGTCAGCATGTCCGAGTGGCCCGACTTCACCGTGTCCCCGGCGGCGGTGAGCGGACGGCTGGCCTTCGAGCGGGCCGGGGTGCGGCCGGAGGAGATCGAACTCGCCGAGATCTACGACGCGTTCACCTACATGACGCTGGTCACCCTGGAGGACCTCGGCTTCTGCGGGAAGGGCGAGGGCGGCGCCTTCGTGGAGAAGGGCCGACTGAAGGTCGAGGGCGGGGACCTGCCGGTGAACACGGACGGCGGCGGACTGTCCGCCCAACACCCCGGCATGCGCGGGCTGTTCCTGCTCGTGGAGGCCGTACGGCAGCTGCGCGGCGAGGCGGGAGCACGGCAGGTGCGACGCCGGGACGGGTCGGCACCGGGGCTGGCGGTGGCGTCCGGGACGGGGGGCTGGTTCTGCTCGTCGGGGACGGTGGTGCTGGGGCGTTAGGACCGGGGGCCCTCAGGGCACGGCTCGTATCGCCGCCTCGTCGTTGGCGGTGTCGGGGTCCCTGCGGCCCACGCCCCACGGGCACAGGCGGCGAGAGACGCGAGCAGAAGTACTCCGGCGGCCCCAACTGCCGTACCGGACAGGCGAGTCACCGCACTTCCTCTCGCCGGCGGCCGACGTACTCTGAACTGTATGGCCCTGACTCGCGCACAACGTGAACAGTTCCTGGCCGAGCCGCATGTCGCCGCGCTGGCGGTCGACGCGGGAGAGGGGCGCGCGCCGCTCACCGTGCCGATCTGGTACCAGTACGAACCGGGTGGCGACCTCTGGATCCTGACCGGTGCCGACTCCCGCAAGCACGAGCTGATCCGGGCGGCCGGCCGCTTCTCCCTGCTGGTCGACCGCGTTGAGCCCACCATCCGGTACGTCTCCGTCGAGGGTCCGGTCCTCGACACGCGGCCGGGGACCCTCGACGACCTCCGGGAGATCTCCGCCCGCTACCTGCCGGCCGAGAAGGTGGACGGGTACGTGGAGTTCGCCTCGAAGAACCACGGCGAATCGGTGATCGTCCGGATGCGGCCCGAAAGGTGGGTGACGTCCGACCTCGGTACCGTCTGAGGCATGGCAACGGATCTTCACGAGCTGCTCAGGTCACTGCGGGTGTGGGACCCGGAGGTCACCTCGCTGCCCTCCTTCGACCCCGCCGCCGCGCCCGCGACCCCGCTGGACCTCTTCACCACCTGGTTCGCGGAGGCGGTGGCCGCCGGGCAGACCGAACCGCACACCATGTCCCTCGCGACGGCGGACGCGGAGGGCCGGCCGGACGTACGGACCGTGATGCTGCACGGGGCCGACGCGGACGGCTGGGCCTTCGCGAGCCACTCCCACAGCCGCAAGGGAGGGCACCTGTCGGTACGGCCGTACGCCGCCCTCGGCTTCTACTGGCCGGTCCTTGGCCGGCAGGTGCGGGTGAAGGGGCCGGTGAGCGCGGCACCCTCCGGGGAGGCGGCGGCGGATCTGCACGCCCGCTCGACCGGCGCGCTGGCCGCCGCGCTCACCGGCCGCCAGAGCGAAGTCCTGGGCTCCCTCGACGAGTTGGCGCGGGTGTCCGAGGAGGCGTGGGAGCGGGCGCAGCGGGAGCCCGAGGCGCCGGTTTCGTCCTGGACGCTGTACCGGCTGGTTCCGGACGAGGTGGAGTTCTTCCAGGGGGACGAGCGCAGGCGGCACGTACGGCTCGTCTACCGGCGTACGGACGGCGGTTGGGTCCGGGAACTGCTCTGGCCCTGAAAGTCGTACACCGCGAAGTCCGCGACCGGCCGGTAACCGATGCGCCGGTAGAGGGCGTTGCTGGTCGGGTTGGCCAGGTCGGTGAAGAGCAGCACCTGGTCGGCGCCCCGCTGCCGGGCGAGCCGGCTCACCTCGGCGGTGGCGGCACCGGCGTAACCGCGGCCCCGGAGCGGGGCCGGGGTGTAGACGGGCGCCACCCTGATCTGGCCGGCGACCAGCGGGGTCAGGCCGGCCATGGAGACGGGGGTGCCGTCGGGGGCCTCCCAGAGGGTGACGCCGTCGTGGGCAAGGCGGGCGTCGGTCCAGGACTCGGCGCGCACGCCCTCGCTCTCGCCGACGTCCCGGTTGAACTCGCCGAACCAGCGGACCAGTAAGTCGCGGTCCCGCGTCCCGGCGATCCTCGGCCGGCCTTCCGGGGCCGGCCGCGGCACGGTCAGCGTGCCGAGCCGGTACAGCCGCTGCCGCCGGTACGGCACGGGCGTGGCCCCGGTGCGGCGCCGCCAGGCCTCGGCGAAACCTGCGGCGGTCACGGCCTCGGCGCCGACCCCGGGGACGGCCCGGCCCAGGGCCTCCAGGTGGGCGGCGAGGGAGTCGGCGCGGGCGGCGGTCAGCGGCGTGAGGTACAGCCGGTGGGGCGGGGTCCGGAAGTAGGCCCCGCGCACACTCCCGTCCTCCTCCAGCAGCCCGAGGAAGGGCGCCTCGTCGCCGTACGCCCGGAGCCCGCGGGTGCGCAGTCCCTCGGTCACGGTGAGGAAGACGGTGTGCAGGTCCGGGCGGGAGTGCAGGAACTCTCCGGCGCGGGTGAGGAACTCTTCGAGGTCGTCGGTGGAGTGCCAGGCGTCGGGGCGCATGCTCCATGGTCCTGCGAAGTCGGCCCCGGCGCCCGCGAATTACTCCGGGTCCGTCGCCAGCCGGGCGTGCAGGTGTACGTCCCGGAACGCGTCACGCCGTCCCGCCTCGAACATCGCGCCCCGCAGCGTGCCCTCGTAGCGGAAGCCGCAGCGTTCGGCGATGGTGCAGGAGGCCTCGTGGCCGAGGGCGTGGCCCAGTTCCAGGCGGTGCAGGCCGAGGTCGGTGAGGGCCCAGTGGGCGGCGAGGCGGAGGGCGCGGGTCGCCACGCCGTGGCCGCGGGCCTCGGGGAGCACCCAGTAGCCGACGCGGGCGGTGCGGAAGACGTGGTCGATGACGTTGACGCCGAGGTGTCCGAGGGTCGTCCCGCTCGACTCGTCCGTGATCCGGTACGACGCGCTCGTGCCCTGCGCCGCCTGGTCGGCCCTGCGTCGCATGACGGCACGGGCGCCGTCGAGGTCGTGGATCTGGGTGAGAGGCGTGTTCCATCGCCCGAACTCGGGGTCCAGCGAGCCGCGCAGCCAGTCCTGGGCCTGCGCGTCGGAGTCCGCGTCCCAGGCGCACAGACGCAGGCCGTGGCCGTGCAGCGGGGTGAAGGGGCGGATGAGGTGCTGATCGTCGACGTCGGTCATCCACCCATTCAAACCGCCGCGGTCGTCCGCTGCGGCCTGAACTTCGGCACCCCGTCCGGAAAGACCGCCTCCAGCTCCAGCCCCGCCCGCAGATCCCCCTGCGCACAGTCGACGATCTCCGTCATCATCCGGGGGCCCTCGGCGAGGTCGACGACGGCGGCGGTGTACGGGACGCGGTCCTTGAAGGGCGGCAGGTCGTTGCGGTGGACGACGGACCAGGTGTGGAGCGTGGCGCGGCCGGTCGCCGGGGACCAGGTGACGTCCTCGCTCCAGCAGCGCGGGCAGAATTCGCGGGGGTAGTGGTGGACTTGGGCGCAGGTTCCGCAGCGCCTGAGCATCAACACGCCTCGCGCCGCCGCGTCCCAGTAGGTCCGCGTGAAGGCGTCCGTCTCCGGGAGGTCGTACCGCGCGCCCATCAGAACCAGCCCAGCGCCGCGTCGAGCGACCACGTCTGCCAGGACATCGCGAACAGGGCCACGACCGAGATGAGCGCCATCATCGAGTTCTGTCCCTGCTCGGCCCAGTCGTGGATCATCAGGGTGAAGTAGAGGACGTTCAGGAGCAGGCCGCCGACCAGGGCGAGCGGGGTCAGGAGGCCCAGGATCAGGCCCGCGCCGAGGGCGAGTTCGGCGTAGGCGACGACGTACGCCATGGCCTTGGGCCGCGGTGCGACCATCACCTCGAAGCCGCTGCGGACCGGGGTCCAGCGATGCTTGGCGGCGATGTCCGCGGCCCAGGTGATGCCGCCGCCCTCGAACCACGTGCTCTTGTCCTTGTGCCGCCAGCTCTCCAGCCACCACAGCCCGAGGCCGATGCGCAGGACGGCCAGCCACTGCGCGCCGGTCAGCCAGATCGTGTCCATGAAATCTGACGGTACGTCAGATCCAAGAGACCGGGAAGACCACCGTCACGGTAAGAATCCTGTGCGCACACCGGGAAACTGTGGGTCCCCCATGAGTACCCCGGGATTGTTGGCAATTTTGTCGGAAGCAGCGTTACGTTCGGTCCCGCCAGCGAAAACGCCGAGGGAGCCAACCGTGAAGCACAGGGCCATCAAGCGCAGGAACGTCGTCATCGGGATCGGTGCGGCAGCCGGAGCCGCGGCTGTCGGAGGCATCGCCCTGAACGCCGGCGCGGCGACCGCGAGCTCCACCAGGAGCGGCGACACCGGCCTCGTCTTCGACCCCGACGCCTACACGAAGCTGACGACGACCGTCACCGACACCGAGGGCACCGAGCACGCGGTCACCTACCACTTCTGGAAGGCGATCACCTACGTCTCCAAGCCGGTCGACGCGACCTACCAGTCCCTGATCGTCAGCGCGCCCGTCGAGATCGACGGCACGGCGGTCGACGCGAGCAACGCGCCGATCCTGCTCGCCAACTCCATCGGCGGCTACATGCCGTCCTCCGTGGCGGACGCCACCGGCGTCGGCGGCGGGGCCATGGGCGGCGGCGCCCCCGGCGGCGCCCCCACCGGCAGCGCCGCGCCGAGCGCCTCGACCTCAGCCACGTCCACGTCCACGTCCGCGTCCGCGTCCAACGCCAACCAGAACACGAACGCCACCGGCGGTGCCACGAGCAGCAACCAGCTCCTCGCCCTGGCCGCCGGGTACGTCGTCATCGAGCCCGGCGCCCGCGGCCGTACCCTCAAGAACTCCGCCGGCGAGTACTACGGCACCGCTCCCGCCGCGATCGTCGATCTCAAGGCGGCTGTGCGGTACATCAAGGCCAACAAGGGCCGCATCCCCGGCAACACCGAGCAGATCGTCTCCGCCGGCACCAGCGCGGGCGGCGCCCTGTCCTCCCTGCTCGGCGCCTCCGGCGACAGCCCGCTCTACGACAAGCTCCTCAAGGAGATCGGCGCGGCCGACGCCTCCGACGCCGTCTTCGCGGTGGGCGCCTGGTGCCCGATCACCGACCTGGAGCACGCCGACGGCGCCTACGAGTGGAACTGGGGGACCAACGCCCTCAGCACCGGCAAGCAGGTCGACCAGACGGTCTCCAAGGGCCTCCGGTCGCAGTTCGCCGAGTACCAGGCGAAGTTGCGGCTGCGCGGCCTCAAGGGCTCCGGCTTCGGCACCCTCACCGCACGGAACTACGACGAGTACCTGCTCAAGCAGTACTTGGAGCCCTCGGCCACCACCTACCTCGCTGCCCTGTCGGACTCCGACCGTGAGACCTACCTGGCGAAGAACACCTTCATCACCTGGGACGGCGAGAAGGCCTCCTTCACCTGGGACGGTTTCCTCACCCATGTGGGCGCCCGCAAGAAGTCCGCCCCCGCCTTCGACGCCTTCGACCTGTCGGCCGGCGAGAACAACCTGTTCGGCGCGGGCACCACCCAGAACCGTCACTTCACGGCCTACAGCGCCAAGAACGACACCACCGGCCTCGGCTCCAGGCGGGTCGCGAGCGACATCCCCGAGAAGCTGAACCTGATGAACCCGATGTACCACCTCGTGGAGAAGGTCAACTCCGAGCGCTCCAAGCACTGGTGGATCCGCCTCGGCACCAACGACACCGACACCTCGCACGTCATCTCCGCGAACCTCGCCGCCCGCGCCGAGAACCTCGGCGACGAGGTGAACCACCGCTACTACTGGGACCAGGGCCACGGCGCCAACACCGACCCGGGCGACTTCATCACCTGGATCGCGAAGGTCACGGGCTACAAGAAGGCCACGAAGAAGTAGCCGCCTCCGGTAGGGCACCGTGCTGTGAGGCACCCGTGCCGTAAGGCACCCCGTACCGCGGCCCCGGTTTCCCGTCAGTCTCCGGCCGCCGCACACCACGGCGCCGAGCTCCGCAGCAGCGGGCCCGGCGCCGTGGTCTTTCCGCCATGATCTTTTCCCTGCCCCCACAACCAGGTGACCTACGCCACAGGCCCCACCCGCCCCTCCTACAGGCGTGATCGATCCGCAACCAATTCCCGTCTTGACCGAGACCCATCAACGCGCTGTCTGATTACGCTCGCGCTCATGGCCGACTCCACACCCGCAGACCGCCCCGAGCAGCCCGATCGCCCCGTGTACGTCATCGGCGGCGGCCCGGCCGGGCTCTCCGTCGCGTACGCGCTGCGCGCCCGGGGCGTCCGCGCGGTCGTCCTGGAGAAGTCCGAGCACGTCGGCGCGTCCTGGCGGCGCCACTACGACCGCCTCCACCTGCACACCACGCGCCGCCTGTCGGCCCTGCCCGGCCTGCCGATGCCCCGCCGCTTCGGCCGCTGGGTCGCCCGCGACGGCGTGGTGCGCTACCTGGAGAAGTACGCCGAGTTCCACGAACTGGAGACCGTCACCGGCGTCGAGGTCTCGCGCGTCGAGCGCACCCCCGACGACACCGGCTGGCTGCTGCACGCCACCGGCGGCCGCGAACTGACCGGCGCCGCGGTGGTCGTCGCCACCGGCTACAACCACACCCCGCTGCTGCCCGACTGGCCGGGCCGCGAGGAGTACAAGGGCGAGCTCCTGCACGCCGGCGAGTACCGCAACCCCGAGCCGTACACCGGCCGTGACGTCCTCGTCGTCGGCGTCGGCAACACCGGCGCCGAGATCGCCGTGGACCTGGTCGAGGGCGGCGCCGCACGGGTACGGCTGTCCGTGCGCACCGCCCCGCACATCGTCCGCCGCTCCACGGCAGGCTGGGCCGCCCAGTACACGGGCGTTCTCGTACGGCGGCTGCCGGTCGGCCTCGTGGACCGGCTGGCCCGGCCCATGGCGAAGCTCAGCGTGCCCGACCTGTCCGCGCACGGGCTGCCCCGCCCCGACACCGGGCTCTACAGCCGCGTCAAACAGGGCGCCATCCCGGTCCAGGACGTCGGCCTCATCAACGCGATCCGCAAGGGCAGGGTCGAGGTCGTGGCCGCCGTCGAGGGCTTCGAGGACGGCGAGGTGCTGCTCGCCGACGGCACCCGCGTCAGCCCGGACGCGGTGATCGCGGCGACCGGGTACGCGCGTTCCCTGGAGGGACTCGTCGGCCACCTCGACGTCCTCGACGCGCGCGGCGGCCCGGTCGTCAACGGTGCCCACGCCCCGGAGAACGCCCCCGGCCTCTACTTCACCGGTTACGTCACTCCCATCAGCGGCACCTTCCGGGAAGTGGCGATCGACGCGGAGAAGATCGCGAAGGCCGTCGTGAAGAACGGTGCGGGCCGGCTCTCGCGGCTGCCCGTCTGACGGGGAAGGACGGAGAACACCTCAACTCGCTTCACCGGCGCTCCTGTTACATCTGTGAGAGATGTGACGGGAGCGTTGTCGTGTGCCGCCGTACGGGGCCAGAATGTGAACACTTCTCATGTTCTAGCTCCACACTCTCTCCACCACGGAGGACGCACGTGGCACGCGAAAGACAGCTCCCCCAGCCCTCACAGCCTTCCCGGCCCTCCCAGCCGTCCCGGCTCTCCCGCCGCTCCCTGCTCGGCGGTGCCGCCGCCGCGGCCGGGGCCGCCACCCTCACCGCAACCGCCGCCTCCCCCGCCTTCGCCGCCACCCGTGACGTGGACGTCGCGATCGTCGGCGCCGGTCTCGCCGGGCTCACCGCCGCCCGTGACCTGGTCGCGGGCGGAAAGACGGTCGCCGTACTGGAGGCCCGGGACCGCGTCGGCGGCCGGGTACTCAACCTGAAACTGGCCAACGGCGGTGTCACCGAGGGCGGCGGCGAGTTCATCGGCCCCACCCAGGACCGCATCAAGGCCCTCGCCGACTCGCTGGGCGTGGGGACCTTCGCCACCTACAACACCGGCAACAACCTCCTCTACAAGGACGGCAAGAAAACCCCCTACGCCACCGACGGCCTCCTCGGCTCGGTCCCGCCGATCGACGCGGCCGGCCTCGCCAACGCGGCAATCGTGCAGGCCTCCCTCGACGACATGGCCAAGACGATCCCGCTCGACGCGCCCTGGACCGCCCCCAAGGCCGACGAATGGGACCGGCAGACCTTCGAGAGCTGGCTGCGCGCCAACGCCGTCATCCCGTCGGCCAAGTTCCTCCTGGACGTGGCCTGCACGTCGATCTTCTCGGCCGAACCCCGCGAACTGTCCCTGCTGTTCGTCCTCTTCTACATCGCCGCCGCCGGCAACGAGACCACTCCCGGCACCCTGGAGCGCCTCACCGAGACCGCGGGCGGCGCCCAGGAACTGCGCTTCGTCGGCGGCTCGCAGCTGGTGCCGGTCAAGCTCGCCGCCACGCTGGGCGACCGCGTCATACTGAACGCCCCGGTGCGCACGATCGCCAAGTCCGGCGCGAAGTACGTCGTCACGGCCGACGGGGTCACCGTCACCGCCAAGCGGGTCGTCGTCGCCGTACCCCCGCCGCTCGCGGCCCGCATCACCTACGACCCGCTGCTGCCCGCCGCCCGCGACCAGCTCACCCAGCGCCTCCCGATGGCCTCGGTCGGCAAGGCGATCGCGATCTACGACACCCCCTTCTGGCGGGCGGACGGCCTCAACGGCCAGGTCGTCAGCGACACCGGCGTGATCAGCTCGACCTTCGACAACTCCCCGCCGGACGCCTCGTACGGCGCCCTGATGGGCTTCATCGAGGCCGACGAGGCCCGCAAGTACGACGCGGCGAGCGAGGCGGAGGTCAAGGCGGCCGTCCTCAAGGACTACGTGACGTACTTCGGCTCGAAAGCGGCCTCCCCCACCTCCTTCGTCCTGCAACGCTGGAACAACGAGGCCTACACCCGCGGCGGCCCCGTCTCCATCGGCGCGCCCGGGGTGCTCACCCAGTACGGCCCCGCACTGCGGGCCCCCGTCGGCGGCATCCACTGGGCCGGGACCGAGACGTCGATCCACTGGATGGGCTTCATGGACGGTGCGGTGCGGTCGGGCGAGCGGGTGGCCAAGGAGGTTCTCGCGGTGCTGTAGCCGGCGGGGGTGCTGTGTCCGGCGCGGGTGCTGCTGCCGGCGCGGGTGCCGTGGTCCGCGTCTCAACTTTGCGTGCACGCCCGTTCCTGACACACCGTCAGTTCTGTAATCTGACTGTGCGTCAGTTATTCAGGCTGTCACACAGGAGCGGGCGGACCGATGCTTGGATCAACCCACGGCACCCTCACCACCGACTCCCGCCGGGCCCGGGTCATCGCGTGCGGCGAGCAACCCGGGCCCGCCGTCCACGGCCGGCCCGCCGAGGTCGACGATCTCGACGTCGGCGGCCGGCCGCTGTATGCCGACGTCCCCGATCTGGACCGCTTCTTCCGTCCGGAGTCGGTCGCCGTGATCGGCGCCTCGGACACCGAGGGCCGCCCGAACACGGGCGTCACCCGGCAGTTGATCGACTGGGCGGACCGGGTCGGCGCCCGGCTGCACCCGGTGCATCCGACCCGCCCGGCCGTCTTCGGCATCCCCTGTGTGGCCGCCGTGTCCGAGCTGCCCGAGCAGGTCGATCTCGCTGTGCTGCTGGTCGCCGATCCTCTCCCGCTGATCGAGCAACTGGCCGAGGTCAAGGTGAAGTTCGCGGTCGTCTTCGCCTCCGGGTTCGCCGAGACCGGTGAGGAGGGAGCGGCCGCCCAGGAGCGTCTCGCGGCCGCCGTGGCGCAGTCCGGGATGCGGCTGCTGGGGCCCAACACCAACCTGAACGCCTTCTCGTCGTTCCGCGAGGACCTCGACGGCCCGGGCATCGCCCTGATCACCCAGTCCGGCCACCAGGGCCGCCCGGTGTACGCCCTCCAGGAACTCGGCATCCGCCTCACCCACTGGGCCCCCACCGGCAACGAGGCCGATCTGGAGACCGCGGACTTCCTGTCCTACTTCGCCGAACGCCCCGAGGTCGGCGCCATCGCCTGCTACCTGGAGGGACTGAAGGACGGCCGCTCCTTCCTGCTCGCCGCCGACCGGGCCGCCCGCCGCAAGGTACCGGTCGTCGCGGTCAAGGTCGGCCGCACCGAGACCGGCGCCCGCACGGCCGCCTCCCACACCGGCAAACTCACCGGCGCGGACACCGTGGTGGACGCCGCGATGCGCCAGTACGGCGTGATCCGTGTCGACGGACTCGACGAACTCCAGGACACTGCCGCCCTGTTGGCTCGCGCGAAGCCGCCGCGCGCCGAGGGGGTCGTCGTCTACTCGATCTCGGGCGGCACCGGCGCGCACTTCGCCGACCTGGCGACGGAGGCGGGGCTGGGTCTGCCCACCCTCTCGGAGGCCAAGCAGGCCGAACTGCACCAGTGGATACCGGAGTTCCTGAGCGTGGCCAACCCCGTCGACAACGGCGGGCACCCGGTCGGTGACTGGCGTGGCCGGAAGATCATCGACGCGATCCTCGCGGACCCGTCGGTCGGGGTGCTGATCTGCCCGGTCACCGGGCCCTTTCCTCCCCTGAGCGACCGGCTGGTCCAGGACCTGGTGGACGCGGCGGAGCAGACCGACAAGCTGGTGTGCGTGGTGTGGGGCTCGCCCGTCGGCACCGAGCCGGCCTACCGCGAGGTCCTGCTCGGCTCGTCCCGGGTGGCCACCTTCCGCACGGTCGGCAACTGCATCACCGCCGTGCGCGCCTACCTCGACCACCACCGCTTCGTCGCCGGCTACCGCTCCCCCTTCGACGAGGCCCCGCGCACCCCGTCGCCCTCCTTCCGCAAGGCGCAGGCTCTGATGCGCCCCGGCCAGCAGCTGAGCGAGCACGCGGCGAAGCAACTGCTGCGGGCCTACGGGATCCGGGTGCCGCGCGAGCAGCTGGTGACCAGCGCGGCGGCGGCCGTCCGTGCGGCCGGCCTGGTCGGCTACCCGGTCGTGATGAAGGCGTCCGGCGCGAAGATCGCCCACAAGACGGAGCTCGGCCTGGTGAAGATCGGCCTGACCTCGGCGAGCCAGGTCCGGGACGCCTACCGCGAGTTGACCGACATCGCCCGCTACGAGGACGTCTCCCTGGACGGTGTCCTGGTCTGCCAGATGGTCGAGCGGGGCGTCGAGATGGTCGTCGGGGCCGCGCACGACGAGCTGTTCGGGCCGACGGTGACGGTCGGGCTCGGCGGGGTCCTGGTCGAGGTGCTGCGGGACACTGCCGTACGGGTGCCGCCCTTCGGTGAGGAGCAGGCCCGGGACATGCTCGGAGATCTGCGCGGGCGGGCGCTTCTGGACGGGGTCCGGGGGCGGCCGCCCGCGGATCTCGACGCGCTCGTGGAGGTCGTGCTCCGGGTGCAGCGGATGGTGCTGGAGCTCGGGGACGAGCTCGCGGAGCTGGACATCAATCCGTTGATGGTGCTTCCCCGGGGGCAGGGGGCGGTGGCGCTGGACGCGTTGGTGGTGTGCCGGTGAGCGAGGTGACGCACACCGTCGACGGCCACGTCTCGTACGTCACCCTGAACCGGCCCGAGGTGCTCAACGCCCTCACGCCCGGCCAGCGGGATCGGCTGATCGAGCTGTTCGCGAGCGCGTCGGCCGATCCGGACGTACGGGCGGTGGTCCTCACCGGTACGGGGCGCGGCTTCTGCGCGGGCGCGGACCTGCGGGGCGCACCCGCGGCCGCGGCCCCCGGTGACGTGGCCCGGACGATCCGCCTCGGCGCCCAGCGGCTGATCGCCGCCGTCCTCGACTGCGAGAAGCCGGTCATCGCGGCGGTGAACGGCACCGCGGCCGGCATCGGCGCGCATCTCGCCTTCGCCTGCGACCTGGTCCTGGCCGCCGAATCGGCGCGTTTCATCGAGGTGTTCGTACGCCGGGGCCTGGTCCCGGACGGTGGCGGCGCGTATCTCCTGACCCGTCTGCTCGGCCCTCAGCGCGCCAAGGAGCTGATGTTCTTCGGCGACGCGCTCGGCGCCGCCGACGCCGAGCGCCTGGGTCTGGTCAACCGTGTGGTCCCGGACCAGGAGTTGGACAAGGCGGCCCGCGAGTGGGCCACCCGCCTGGCCACCGGGCCGACCCGGGCCCTTGCCCTGACCAAGCAGCTCGTGAACGCCTCCCTGGACAGCGACCGCGCCACCGCGTTCGCCGCGGAGGCCGCCGCGCAGGAGATCAACATGACGACGGCGGACGCGAAGGAGGGCGTGGCGAGCTTCGTGGAGCGCAGGAGCCCCGAGTACCGGGGCCGTTGACGGCTCAGTCCCGCGTCAGGATGCGCACCACCGGCGCGTCCGGGTCGCCGAACGGCACGAACAGCTCGGGCGCGGCCTCGCTCCCGCCGATCCTCCAGTACGTCTCGCGCCCGCATCCGCCGTCCAGCCGTACGACGACACCGGGACGTCCTCCGGAGCCGGTGGTGTAGGGGTCGTGGCCGCCCGTGCCGTCGAGCAGCCAGGTGCCGGTGCCGTCGCACACGGTGTAGGGGCGGGCGGCGTAAGGGTCGCCCGCGCCGGTCTCGAACTCGGCGGGGAGGTGGATGAGTTGGGCCCGGCCGCGCGTGCCCAGGCGCAGGACCGCGCCGTCCTCGCCCCGCCAGACCCCGGTGACCTGCCCGGCGGACAGCACGGGAGGCTCGTACTCGTCGACGATCCCCGTGACCGTGGCCAGCACTCCGCCGAGGAGCGTCAGGAGGAACAGGCCGACGGAGGCGAACAGCGCGGGCAGGCAGGTGCCCCCCAGGCTCCGGGTCCGTCTGCGCAGCCATCCCAGGCCGAGCACCGGGAGCACGCCGAGGGCGGCGAAGAGGGGCGCGGTGGTGGTGAACGGCCAGTTCCACAGCAGGGCGAGCGCGGCCCAGGCCACGCCGAGGACCGAGGTGAGGCCCAGGTGCCAGACCCACACCGGTCCCCGCGCCCGACGGGCGGCCCGGCGCGCGAGCAGCTCCGCGGGCAGCACCTGGACGAGGGCGTGCAGGAGGCCGAGGACCGGCAGGCACAGCGGTGCCACGACCAGGAGGCACAGCAGGCCGAACACGGCGAGGGCCCCGGTGGCGCCCGCGTACGCGTAGTTGTCGCCCAGCTGATCCCTGATCCACCAGATCAGTCCGATCGCCGGGAACTGCGCCGCGCACACCGCTGCGGCCTCGAAGATCCGTCTGTTGCCCCACCCCATGGCCGCAGCGTACGTCCGCCCCTCCGCGCGCCTGCCCGCCCCCTTCCCATCTGACACACCGTCAGCTTCAATGGGAGATGTGATGGGACAAGCGGGGACGGCGGAAGCGGCCGTCCGTTACCTCAGGTCCGGCAGGGCCCTCGCCGTGGAGGCGCTGCCCCGCCCGGAGCTGCGGTGTGTGCGCGAGGACGAGCGGGCACCGGTCGACCCGGCCGAGTTCCGGCGTGTGCTGGGCGAGTTCGCGACCGGGGTCACGGTGATCACGGCTCCCGGCACGCCTCCCGCCGGCTTCGCCTGCCAGTCCTTCTCCTCCCTCTCCCTCGACCCACCGCTCGTCGCCTTCATGGTGGGCCGTACGTCGACGACCTGGCCGCGCGTCGCCCGGGCGGGCGTCTTCTGCGTAAACGTCCTGAGCGCGGACCAGGGCGTGCTGTGCAGGGCGTTCGCGGTGAGCGGCGCGGACAAGTTCGCGGGCGTGACCCACGACCCGGCCCCGGGCTCCGGCTCCCCGCGCCTGGCGGGCACGCTCGCGTGGATCGACTGCACGATCCACGCGGTGCACACCGGCGGTGACCATCTCATCGTGGTGGGCCGGGTGGACGCGCTGGGCGCGGGCGAGGGCGAGGCCCCGCTGCTGTTCCACCGGGGGCGGTTCCTCTAGGCCGCCGCCAGGGGAACGGGGACCGGCCGCCGCCGGATGACGAGCGCCATCAGCGCCGCCGCCGCGCACAGCGCTCCCGACGCGTACCAGACCATGTCGTACGTGCCGAACACGTCCCGGGCCACACCGCCGAGGAAGGCGATCAGGGCCGCGCCGACCTGGTGGGAGGCGAGGACCCAGCCGAAGACGATCGCGCTGTCGTCGCCGTACTGCTCACGGCACAGGGCAACCGTGGGCGGGACGGTCGCGACCCAGTCGAGGCCGTAGAAGACGATGAAGAAGAGCATCGGCGGGTGGACCGAGGGGGCCAGCAGCATGGGCAGGAACAGCAGCGAGATGCCGCGCAGGGCGTAGTAGACGGCGAGCAGGCGGCGGGGCTCGAAGCGGTCGGTGAACCAGCCGGAGGCGACCGTGCCGACGACGTCGAAGACGCCGATGACCGCGAGCAGCGAGGCCGCGGCCGTCACGGGCATGCCGTGGTCGTGGGCGGCGGGCACGAAGTGGGTCTGGATCAGGCCGTTGGTGGAGGCGCCGCAGATCGCGAAGGTGCCGGCGAGCAGCCAGAAGGGGCCGGTGCGGGCGGCCTTGAAGAGGACCTTGACGGTCCGGCGGGCGGCACCGGGCACGGGTGCCGGCTTCGGCACGAACTCCTGGGCGCCGTACGGCTTCAGGCCCACGTCGGCCGGGTGGTCGCGCAGCAGCAGCCAGACGAAGGGGACGACCGCGAGGGCGGCGAGCGCGACGGTGATCGCCGCCGGACGCCAGTCGTGCTTCTCCACCATCCAGGACAGCACCGGCAGGAAGATCAGCTGGCCGGAGGCGGAGGCGGCGGTCAGGATGCCGGTGACCAGGCCGCGCCGCTCGGTGAACCAGCGGTTGGTGACGGTCGCGGCGAAGGCCAGCGCCATCGAGCCGCTGCCGAGGCCGACGAGCAGGCCCCAGTAGAGCATCAGCTGCCAGGCGGCCGTCATCCACACGGTCAGGCCCGAACCGACGGCGATCACGGTCAGTGCGACGGCGACGACCCGCCGGATGCCGAAGCGGTCCATCAGCGCCGCCGCGAAGGGCGCGGTCAGGCCGTACAGCGCGAGGTTGACGGAGACGGCCGCGCTGATGGTGCCGCGCGACCAGCCGAAGTCGTCGTGCAGGGGGTCGATGAGCAGGCCCGGCAGGGAGCGGAAGGCGGCCGCGCCGATGATCGTCACGAAGGCGACGGCGGCCACGAACCAGGCGCGGTGGACACGTCCGGGCTGCTTCTCCGCCCCGGACGTCTGGACGGCGGCTTCGGTTGTCTGGGTCACGACATAGAGCGTGGGGCCTGCGGCCCGCCCGATCCATTGGCCCGAAGGACAGCATTCGTTAGGATCGGGCCATGAGCCGTGACCGTCAGGTCCCCAGCGACCCGGAGTTCCGCCCGCACCGCGTGGTCGTCCTGGCCATGGACGGTGTCCTGCCGTTCGAGCTGGGCATCCCGCACCGGATCTTCGGCCGCCCCAGGGACGCCGAGGGACGCCTGCTGTACGAGGTCGTCACCTGCTCGATCCGCCCGCCCGGCCCGGTGCAGACCGACGCCGACTTCGCCGTCCAGGTCGAGCACGGCCCGGAGACCCTGGCCACCGCCGACACCGTGATCGTCCCGGCGTCCTACGAACTGGGCCCGGTCTTCGAGCAGGGCGTGCTGACCGGTGAACTGGCCGCCGCCCTCGCCCACATCCGCCCCGGCACCCGGCTCGCCTCCATCTGCACCGGCGTCTACGTCCTGGCCGCCGCCGGTTACCTCGACGGCCGCCCCGCGACCACGCACTGGGCCGACTCCGACCGTCTCCAGCGGCTCTTCCCGCAGATCAAGGTGGACCCGGACGTCCTGTTCATCGACGACGGGGACGTCCTGACCTCCGCGGGCGTCGCCGCCGGCATCGACCTGTGCCTGCACATGGTGCGCCACGACCACGGCACGGCGATCGCGAATGACGTGGCCCGCCGCACCGTCGTACCGCCGCACCGCGACGGCGGGCAGGCGCAGTACATCCACCGGCCGGTGCCCGACCCGCAGCAGTCGACGACGACCTCGGCCCGCGCCTGGGCGCTCGGCCGCCTCCACGAGCCGATCCAGCTGCGGGACATGGCCGAGCAGGAGGCCATGTCGGTGCGCACCTTCACCCGCCGCTTCCGCGAGGAGGTGGGCGTCAGCCCCGGCCAGTGGCTCACCCAGCAACGTGTGGAACGCGCCCGGCACCTCCTGGAGTCCACCGACCTCTCCGTCGACCAGGTCGCCCACGACGCCGGCTTCGGCACCGCCCAGTCCATGCGCCAGCACCTGCAGACGGCCCTCGGCGTCACTCCGACCGCGTATCGCCGCACGTTCCGGTCCGCCGGCGCAAGCCCCGCCTCCCCTTCCGGGCGCTACGACGACGTCGGCACCCTGGGCTGGAACGTAAGCACCCCCCGTGCCACCCGCCCCGCCTCCGCGTCCCCGACCGCCTTCTCGAAGTCCTCGATCGGGTAGGTCTCGGTGATCAGTTCGTCCAGGAGCAGCCGTCCCTGGCGGTAGAGGTCCGCGTACAGCGGGATGTCCCGCTGGGGCCGCGACGATCCGTAGCGGCAGCCGAGGATGGACTTGTCCAGGAACATCGAGGAGACGACGAAGGATGCCTGGGCGCCCGCCGCCGGAACCCCCAGCAGGACCGCCTGCCCGTGCCGGTCGAGCAAGTCGACGGCGGCGCGCACGAGTTCGACCCGGCCGACGCACTCGAAGGCCTGGTCCACCCCGTGCGGCAGCAGGTCCCGCACCCCGTCCGTCGAGGTCAGGAAGTCCGTCGCCCCGAACTGCCGGGCCGCCGCCTCCTTCGCCGGGTTGGCGTCCACCGCCACGATCCGCGACGCCCCCGCGATCCGGGCACCCTGGATGACGTTGAGCCCGATGCCCCCGGTCCCGATCACCAGCACGCTCTCCCCGCGGTCCACCCGGGCCCGGTTGAGCACAGCCCCCACCCCGGTCAGCACCCCGCACCCGATGAGCGCGGCGGACGTCAGGGGAATGTCCTTCGGGATCCGGACCGCCTGCACGGCCTTCACCACGGTCCGTTCCGCGAAGGCGGAGTTGCACGCGAACTGGAACACCGGCTCCCCGCCCCGCGAGAACGGCTTCTGGGGCCGCCCGATGGCCTTGCGGCACATGGTCGGCCGCCCCCGGTCGCAGTCCGCGCAGGCCCCGCAGTTGGCGAGGGTGGACAGCGCCACGTGGTCACCGGGCCCGACATGCGTGACCCCTTCCCCCACCGTCTCCACCACGCCCGCGCCCTCATGTCCCAGCACCACGGGCACCGGAAACGGGATGGTCCCGTCCACGACGGACAGGTCGCTGTGGCACAGCCCGGCCGCCGCGATCGCCACCCGCACCTCGCCCGGCCCCGGATCCCGCACCTCCAGATCGTCGACGACCTGGATCTGCCTCCCGTCGAACAGCACGCCGCGCATCAGACGACCCCCTTGGGTTCCCTGGGCAGACCGAGCACGCGCTCGGCGATGATGGTGCGCTGGATCTGGTCGGAGCCGCCGTAGATGGTGTCGGCCCGCGAGAACAGGAACAGCTGCTGCAGCGCGTCGAGTTCGTACGGCGAGGAAGGCGACCAGTCCCCGGGCCCGACCGTCGCCTCCGCCCCCCGCACGAGCATCGCCAGCTCCCCGAGCCGCTGATGCCAGCCCGCCCACAGCAGCTTGGCCACGCTGGATGCCCCGGCGTCCCCCGAACCCCCCAGTGTCCGCAGGGCGTTCCACCGCATGGTCCGCAACTCGGCCCACTGCCGCACGAGCAGAGCGCGTACGACGGGATCGTCGACCGCGCCCGTGCGCACGGCGGCCTGCACCACCCGGGTCAACTCCTGCGCGAATCCCACCTGCTGGGCCAGCGTGGACACCCCGCGCTCGAACCCCAACAGGCTCATCGCCACCTGCCAGCCCTGCCCCTCGCCCCCGACGACATGCTCGGCACGCGCGTGTGCCCCGTCGAAGAAGACCTCGTTGAACTCACTGGTCCCGGTCATCTGCCGAATCGGCCGCACCTCGATGCGCCCGGGCTGGTCCATGGGAACGAGGAGAAAGGTCAGCCCATGGTGCCGGCGCGACTGCGGATCGGTCCGGGCGAGCACGAAACACCAGTCCGCCTCATGAGCGAGGGACGTCCAGATCTTCTGCCCGCTGATCCGGTACGTCCCGTCCTCGGCCCGCGTGGCCCTGGTCCGCACCCCGGCGAGGTCGGACCCCGCCCCGGGTTCGCTGTACCCCTGGCACCACAGCTCCTCCCCGGCGGCGACGGGAGGAAGGAAGCGCGCCTTCTGCTCGTCACTGCCGTGCGCGAGAAGAGTGGGCGCGAGCAGTTTCTCCCCGATGTGCCCGGACCGCGCGGGCGCCCCGGACCGCGCATACTCCTCGGCCCAGACGACCTGCTGGGTAAGGGTGGCAGTCCGGTTCCCGTACCCACCTTCCGACCAACCGAGCCCAATCCACCCGGCCTTCCCAAGGGCCCGCTCCCAGACCCGCCGATCCTGAGCTCCGTCCAGGTGGGCGGAGAGCCATTCCCTCACTTCTCCTCGAAACGCCTCGTCCTCACCGGTAAACCCGAAGTCCACAAGGCTCTCCTCTCAACGCCGGTCGCGATGACCCACCTAGGGGCGCGGGGAACTGCGCGACAAGCCACAACCAACCCGCAGCCGCTGGACATCACAAACCCCCAACCCCCTTAGGCATCCGGCCCAGAAAGCAACGGCATCGGATCCACACCAACGCTCCCCGGCAGGAACGACGCGATCAGTTCCGGCGTCCACCCACCGGAGGAATACGCCGCACGCAACTCCCGCGGCTGAGCCCACACCGCGATCTTCGACCCCGCCACCGTGTACACCTGCCCGGTGATCTCCCGCGCCCGCTCCGACAGCAGGTAGACCACCATGGCGGCCACATCCTCCGGCTCCCCGATCTCCGCGAGGTCGAAGGGAACGCTCGCCGACATCCGCGTACGGGCGACGGGCGCCACCGCGTTCGCGGTCACCCCGTACTTGTGCAATCCGAGCGCCGCACTGCGCACCAGCGAGATGATCCCGCCCTTCGCCGCGCTGTAGTTGGCCTGCGAATACGACCCCTGGTGATTCCCGCTGGTGAACCCGATCAACGTCCCCGCCCGCTGCTGACGCATCACCGCCGAGGCCGCGCGGAACACCGTGAAGGTCCCCTTCAGATGGGTGGCGAGGACCGGGTCCCACTCGTCCTCGGTCATGTTGAACAGCATCCGCTCCCGCAGGATCCCGGCGACGCAGACGACACCGTCGAGCCGCCCGTAGGAGGACAGCGCGACATCGACCACCCGCTGCCCGCCCGCCATCGTCGAGATGTCGTCGGCCACGGCGACGGCCTCACCCCCGGCCGCCTCGATCTCCTTCACCACGGCCGAGGCGATCTCACTCGTGGGAGAGCCCCCGTCCACGGAGACGCCGTAGTCGTTGACGACGACCCGCGCGCCCTCCGCCGCCGCGGCCAGCGCGACCGCCCGCCCGATCCCCCGTCCCGCGCCGGTCACGGCGACGACCCTGCCTGCCAAGAAGTTCCCCACGCCCGGCCCCTTCCCGCGGTTTCTGACGGACCGTTAGATTTTATGACCCGTCAGATGTGCGGACACAAGCCCCGGGGAGGGCCCGATGTCACTTCCGGCCGCGTTCCACGACATCGCCAAGCGCGTGAACAACTGGGGTCGTTGGGGAGCCGACGACGAGATCGGCACCCTGAACCTGATCACCGACGAGGTCGTCCGCGAGGCCGCCGCGACGGTCCGCACCGGCCGCCGCATCCCGCTCGCCCTCCCCCTCAGGCAGGACGGCGTGCAGACCGGGATGATGCCGGGCCGGGTCAACCCGCTGCACACGATGGTGCAGATCAACCAGGAGATCTTCGGCCCGGGGACGGTCGCGTGCAGCGACGACGCGGTGACCATGGGCCTGCAGGCGGCCACCCACTGGGACGCGCTCACCCATGTCTCGCACTCGGGCATGCTCTACAACGGCCGCCCGGTCGGCACCGTCACCGCGCACGGCGGCGCCGAGTTCAGCGGCATCGACAAGGCCCGGTATGTCGTCTCGCGCGGGGTGCTGCTCGATGTGGCCCGGGCTCGGGGCGTGGACCGGCTCGACGGGGCGCACGCCGTGACGCCGGAGGATCTGGAGGCGGCCGAGGAACTCGCGGGCACGCGGGTGCGTGCCGGGGACATCGTGCTCGTACGGACCGGGCAGGTCCAGGTGTATCTCGCCGGGGACAAGGAGGCGTACGCCTATCCGTCGCCGGGCCTGTCGGTCCGCACCCCGGAGTGGTTCCACGCGCGCGATGTGGCCGCGGTCGCCAATGACACCCTCACGTTCGAGATCTTCCCGCCCGAGATCGAGGATCTGTGGCTGCCCGTGCACGCGCTGGATCTGGTGGAGATGGGGATGCTCCAGGGCCAGAACTGGAATCTGGAAAAGTTGTCCACAGCCTGTGGAGAAGTCGGCCGGTACGCGTTCCTGCTGTCGGCGATGCCCGAGCCGTTCGTCGGCGGCACCGGAACACCCGTAGCCCCGGTGGCCGTGTTGTGAGGAGGTCGGTCGGCGGCGCGCGGATCCGCCCCGAGCACGGCTCGCGCGCCGCCGTCATCGACTTCCTTCCGCCCTGAGGAAATCGACACCGCGTCACGATCCGCACTCGTCGAGGGCTCCCGTCACCGCAACCCTCGGCGTCCCCTCGCGGCGAATCGCTGACCACCAGCGTCATCAATCGAACACGGTGCGTCAACACCCGTACGGTGATTTGTGGCTTACGAGCCGTTTGTCACGACCGCGCACGGATGCACATCCCCGGCGCACCGCCCTCTCACCGAGGCGGGGTCCCGGTGGCGCCTGCCACCGTGCGCCGGTCACACCGCCTCGAAGGCCAGCCCCTCGTAGGCCGAGGCATCGATGCCGTAGGTCTCCGTGAGCTGCCGCGGCCGGTCGCAGCGGTCGAGTTCGCACCAGATGCTCTTGCCGGCGCCTTCGGCGCTCCAGCCCCAGCGGTCCGCGAGGCCGTCGACGAGGGCCAGGCCGCGGCCACCGGTCGCGTCACCGTCCACGCAGCGCGGCACGGGGGCCCGGCCGCTGCGGTCGGCGACCTCCAGGCGGACGGTGGCCGACTCCCCCTCGGCGCCCGGCAGGGACAGCCGCAGGACGGCCGGACGGCCGGTGTGCACCACGGCGTTGGTGACCAGTTCCGACACGAGCAGGATCAGCGTCTCCGCGAGCGGTTCGTCGCCCCCTATCCCGGATCCGGCCAGCCGCGAGCGGGCCCATCTCCGGGCTCGCCCCACTTCCGAGGGGTCGGGCCGGATCTCCAGCTGCACTTGAAGCACCTGCACCGCTCACACCATCCGAACCGGCGGGCACATGGCCTCGCGCCTCACGAGGGCCACGATCGTAGCCATTTTTTGCATGACCAGAACAATGACCAAAGCCGGGGTCACAGAACGTGAATCCCTTACGAGACAGCATGGTTGACGTACAGTCACGCCAACAAGCGCTTCGGGCATATTCCAGCGCGAAGGAGTACCCCTGCGGGATACTGTGCGACGCTCGCCGCGGGGAGTCGAACAGGCGGTGGACACAGGCCTTCCCGCCCTGCGAGCAGCGGTGCGCATCGCCGGGTCCGGGGCCGCCCCATCGGCAACACCGGCATGGCTCGTACTCGGAACCACTCGCATCTCACACAAGGTACCGGAGCAGGCCGCCGACTCCAGGACGTGACGAGTTACACATAGGACACAACCCGATATCAACGCTCCGTGATTCCGGTATGCCACAATCCGCGACATCCGCTCGGGGCGCCCCGGAGAGCGGGCCGGTCGCGGGCGCCTCAGGCCAACAGATCGACGGCGAGCAACTCCTCACTCTCCGCACCGCCGCCGCCCCGCCGGGCCCGCACCCAGGCCCGCTTCAGATGCAGCTGCACCTCGCACTCCCAGGTGAAGCCCATCCCGCCGTGCACCTGGAGACAGTCCCGGGCGCCCCGTTCGGCCGCCTCGTCGGCCAGCAGCCGGGCCGCGGCGATGTCCACCGGGTTTGCGGTCACGGCGGCCGCGTACACCGCGGCCCGGGCCGTCTCGGTCCGCACCAGCATCCGCGCGCACAGATGCTTGACCGCCTGGAAGGCCCCGATCGGCTGCCCGAACTGCTCCCGCGTCCGCGCGTGTTGGACGGCCAGCTCACCCACGCGCGTGGCCGTGCCCAGCTGCTCGGCAGCGGTGAGGAGCACGGCGACGGGATCGGCGGCACGCGCGCGTGCGCCGGGCACCCGGTGCAGCGGCGTGAGCGGATCCACCGACTTCAGGGGTACGGCTCCCGCGGCCTCCCCCCGCACCACGTCAGCCTCCTCCAGCCACTCCACGAGCCCACCCGGGTCGACGTCGGCCACGACGACCGCCCCCTCGGCGGCCCCGTCCACGACACCGGCCGCGAGGTGGGTGGCCACCAGCGGCCCCGGCAACAGGGCCCGCCCGGCCTCCTCGAAGGCCAACACGGCCTCCGGCAGCCCCAGTCCCACTCCGCCCTCTGCCTCCGGCACCCGCAGCGCGAAGAACCCGGCGGCACCCAGCTCCCGCCACAGCGCCCGGTCCAGTCCTGGGGCGTCCAGGGCAGCGCGCAGCACCTCCCCATCAAAGCGCCGAGTGAGCAACTCCCGCACACCGGCCCGCAAAGCCACTTGGTCATCGGTAAGTTGAAACCGCATGCCACGCCCTCTTCTCCACACAGGCCACGGCAGCACCCTAGGGGCGCGGGGAACTGCGCGACCAACCACAACGGATCCGCACCCGGCGCTCAACCGCTACCGCCCCTTCGGCAGCCCGAGAACCCGCTCGGCCACGATGTTCCGCTGGATCTGCGAGGTCCCCGCGGCGATCGTGTACGACAACGACGACAACCGCTCCAGCACCCAAGGCCGTTCGAGATCCAGCGACTCCACACCCAGGACGTCCGCCGCCGCGTCGTACAGCTCCTGCCGCGCGTGCGAGTACCGCAGCTTGAACACCGAACCCCCGACCCCCGGCACCCCGCCCCCACTCGCCTCCGCCTCGCTCACGTTCCACTGCGTGAGCCGCCACAACGCACGGAACTCCGCGTTGAGCCGCCCCAACCTCCGTCGCAGGGACAGGTCGTCCCAACGCCCGTTGCCCCGAGCCTCCGCGGCCAGTGAACGCAGCACCCGCCGGCAGGCGACGACCTCGCCCACGAAGGCCGTGCCGCGCTCGAAGGACAGCGTCACCATGGTCACGCGCCAGCCGTCGTTCTCCTCGCCGACCCGGTTGGCCACCGGCACCCGCACCTCGTCGAGGAATACCTCGGCGAACTCGGCGGACCCGGCGAGGGTGCGCAGGGGACGCACCACGACCCCGGGCGCGGACATGGGCATCGCCAGCCAGGTGATGCCCCGGTGCTTCGGGGCCGCCGGGTCCGTGCGCACCAACAGCTCACACCAGTCGGCGACTTCGGCGTGCGAGGTCCAGATCTTGGACCCGCTCACCACATAGTCGTCGCCGTCCCGGCGCGCGCGGGTGCGGAGCGAGGCGAGGTCGCTGCCGGCGTCCGGTTCGCTGAAGCCCTGGCACCAGACCTCCGCACCGCGCAGGATCGGCGGCAGCCAGCGTTCCCGCTGCTCAGGCGTGCCCTCGGCGGCGATCGTCGGACCCGCGTGGAGCAGCCCGACGAATCCGGCGCCGACATAGGGCGCGCCCGCGGTCTCCGTCTCCTCCAGGAAGATCAGCCGCGTGGTGGGCGACGCGTCCCAGTGCACGTGCGCGTACCCGGCGTCGTAGAGCATGCGCTGCCAGCCGAGGTCGTACGCCCTGCGTCCGGGCCAGTCCTGCGGGGACGGTTTCGGCGGCAGCGTGGGGAGCGCCTTGGCGAGCCACTCCCGCAGCCGCGCCCGGAACTCCTCCTCTTCCGGCGTGTACGCGAGATCCATGGCGGCACTCCACATCTGATAACCCGTCAGATACCGCTCGCACCGGAAGGTTAGGTCCCGCACCCCTGGACCGACAAGGCGTGGCGCCCTACGCTCTGCCACGATCTGACGATGCGTCAGTTCTGGTCAGTGCCACGAGGGGGCCGCCGTGACCGACACCGCCCACGCGCTCAGCGCGTCCCGCACCCTGTGGGAGCTGGTCGCCCGCCGAGCCGAGCTGACCCCCGACCGCCCGGTCCTCCTCCAGGACGACCGCGCGCTCACCTTCGGCGAGCTGCACGCGCGCGGCGAGCGGGTGGCGGCCGGCCTGTACGACATGGGCGTACGCCCCGGCACGGTCGTCGCCTGGCAGCTGCCCACCCGTATCGAGACGGCCCTGCTCTCCTTCGCCCTGGCCCGCCTCGGCGCCGTGCAGTCGCCGGTCATCCCCTTCTACCGGGACCGCGAAGTCGGCTTCGCCCTGCGGGAGTCGAAGGCGGAGTTCTTCGCGGTCCCGGGCGTCTGGCGTGGCTTCGACCACACGGAGATGGCCCGGCGGCTCGGCGCGAAGGGCATCTTCGAGGCGTACGACCACCTCCCGGACGGCGACCCGGCCGTGCTCCCGCCCCCGCCGATCGACGGCACCAGCGTCCGGTGGATCTACTGGACCTCGGGCACCACCTCCGACCCCAAGGGCGTGCTCCACACGGACCGTTCACTCATCGCCGGCGGCTCCTGCCTCGCCCACGCGCTGCGCCTGACGGCGGACGACGTGGGGTCGATGGCCTTTCCGTACGCCCACATCGCGGGCCCCGACTACACCGTGATGCTGCTGCTGTACGGCTTCCCGGCGGTCATGTTCGAGCAGTTCGCGCTGCCGGACGCGCTGGAGGGCTACCGCAGGCACGGGGTGACGGTGGCGGGCGGCTCCACGGCCTTCTACTCGATGTTCCTCACCGAGCAGCGCAAGCGGCCCGGTGTCCCCGTGATCCCCTCGCTCCGGCTGCTCGCCGGCGGCGGCGCGCCCAAGCCGCCGGAGGTCTACCACGCCGTCGTACGGGAGCTGGGCGTGCAGCTCACCCACGGGTACGGCATGACCGAGGTACCGATGATCACCATGGGGGATCCGGACGACACGGTGGAGAACCTGGCGACGACCGAGGGGCGGCCGCCGGAGGGGATGTCCGTGCGGATCGTGGACGGGGAGGTGCGGCTGAAGGGGGAGGCGGTGTGCCAGGGCTATCTCGACCCGTCCCAGACGGCTGAGGCCTTCGACGAGGAGGGCTATCTGCGCACCGGGGATCTCGGACATCTCACGGCCACCGGTCATCTGGTGCTCACCGGACGGCTCAAGGACGTGATCATCCGCAAGGGCGAGAACATCTCGGCGAGGGAGATCGAGGACCTGCTGGCCGCGCATCCGGCCGTCGGGGACGTGGCGGTGGTCGGGCTGCCGGACGCCGAGCGCGGGGAACGCGTGTGTGCCGTGGTGGAACAGCCCGAAGGCGCCGAGCAGCTGACCCTGGACGCCGTGACGGACTATCTGCGCGCGGAAGGACTGTCGACGCACAAGCTGCCGGAGCAGCTGGAGGTGGTGGACGCCCTTCCGCGCAACGAGACCCTGCGCAAGGTGCTCAAGTACAAGCTGCGCGAGCGCTATTCGGGGACGGTGAAGTAGCGGGCGAAGGCGGGCACGATCTCGGCCTCGCCGACCTTGCCGTCGCCGTCGGTGTCCAGGGTGGCCGCGGCGGCCCGGGCGAGGTCCTCGCTCGCACCGAGAATCCTCAGCACGCGCGCGGTGTCCTCGACGGTGGCGCGTCCGTCGCCGTCCTGGTCGGCGACGGCGATCGCCGCGTGCAGGAAGGGCCGCGCGATCTCGGCGAACCGGTCCGGGTTGTCGCGCAGCCGCTTGAGGGCGCCGTTCACGAACTCGTCGCGGGTGATCCGCTGGTCGCCGTCCCGGTCGGCGATCCCGGCCATGCCCTGCCAGAACGCCTCCGCGCCGACGTACAGCGCCTGTCCCTTGTCGGAGCGCGCGGCCGTACCGAACTCCGTGAGCAGCGCCTTGGCCGCCACGTTGAAGTCCTCGCGGTCGATGTAGCCGTTGCCGTCCTGGTCGAAGGTGGCGAACCGGTCGGCGATCCTGCGCTCGTACTCGCTGCTGACCATTGTCTTCGCGCCGCCTCACATCACATCGGGTGTATCTCGCACGGAGCGTACGACGCGAGCGGCACCCCGGGGGCCGGAAGGCGGCGCTTGTGCCGACACCGGGAGAATTTCGGGACAAGGGTGTGGCAGTCGGGGTGCCCCAGGTCACAGCCGTGCGTACAGAAGGGCCTTACGGGTGTACGGGCGTACGGCTCAGGCGGACAGTGGTTCCGCCTCCTCGTCGGTCGCCGAGTCCACGTCCGGGTGCACCTCGAACAGGCGGCGGACGCCCAGCGCGCCGAGGACGCGGTTGACGTGGGAGCCGTCGGCCGCGCCCTGGGCCGGGAGGATCAGACGCAGATGGCCTCGGCAGGAATGGATCAGGCGGCGGGAGGCGATGAGGACGCCGACGCCGCTGGAATCGCAGAAGTAGACCTCGGAGAGGTCGAGGACGAGACTGTGGCGCCCCTCGGCCACCACGTCGTGGACGTGCTGGCGGAGCACCGGTGAGGTCACCAGGTCCAGCTCGCCCGACACACTGAGCACGGTCCACTCGCCCTGCTCGTCGCTGGTCACATTGAACGCCACCACCATGCCCTTCATTCGCCGGAAAGCAAACGGAAGCTTTTCTTACGCTTCCGTGCAGCGTGGCTGCCCAGCGGCGGTTCCCTGAAACACAGACCCAGAAACGGAAAGCGGGTGAAAGAGGCTTGTTCCGGTCGTCTTCGTTCCTGTTCGATCGGGTCCGGTCAATGGGTGAAGGGGTGAAGAGGCAGGGGAAGGTCCACTACCACCTGAAGCCCTTCGGGGGGCGCGCATTGGAACAAAGGGGCGTGCGCTGCCGGAGGTGCCGACTACATTCGAGGAGATGGTCGGCGCAGGCTTGACCCGGACACTTCCAGGGGTGAGGGGGCCGCATGGCGAAAAAGGACGCACCACCCCGCTGGGACCGCAAGATGCAGCAGCGGCTCGCACGCGGTGAGGCGGCCGCCCTCGGCGAGCTCTACGACCGTTTCGCTTCACTCGTGCACGGCCTCGCCCACCGCGTGCTCGGAGACGAGCGCGCGGCCGACCGCATCACCCGGGACGTCTTCGCCCACGTGTGGGAGCACCCCGAGACCTACGACCCTAAACAGGGCCCGCTGCGCTCCTGGGTCGCGGGTCTGACCCACCGCCTGGCCGTGCAGCGGCTGCGCGCCACCGAGACCGCCGCGCTCACCCGGGCCGGCGAGGGCTCCGCCGAGGAACTGGAGCGCAGGGTGCGCCACGCCTCGGTCGCCGCGCGCGCCGACTACATCGTCCAGTCCATGCCCACCCCGCTGCGGGCCGCCCTGGAGCTGGCCTACTTCCAGCGCCGCGACTACCGCCAGGCCGCCGCCGACCTCAGCATCACCGAGGACGAGGCCCGCCGCCGCCTCCGCCTGGGCCTCCAACTCCTCTCCACGGCCCACGACACCGGAGCACCCGGGGCTCCGCCGGGATACGGGGGCGCGGCATGAGCGACGACTTCGAGACACGGGACGATCGGGACGGGTACGGGGGGCGGGGGGTGGTTTCCGAGGGTGCGGGGGGTGTCGGGGGCACGGGACGGGTTGGCGACGCCGGGGACGCTCGCGAAGGCGCGGGCATGGTAGGGACCGGGGAAACCCGGGGTCCTGGGGACGCTCGGGAAGGCGCCGACGCCGTAGGGGCCGAGGGCACCCGGGGTTCCGGGGACGCTCGGGAAACGGGCGGCACAAGTGGAGCGCCTCTCCCAGGCCCCGACGGCACAGCCGGCAGCGGGGTCGGGGGTACTGAGAGCACGGTTGCTCTCGGGCACGGTCACGGCTTCAGCGACTCGGACGACGACGCCGGCCCGCCGAGCGACCCCGGCGCAGAGGGGACGGATGGCGTGAGCGGGCCGCCCCACGCCGGCACGGACGGCACAGCCGGTGCCGGGGGACCGGGTGACGCCGGAGGCGGCCTTGGCGGCGGTGGCGAACCGGGCCGGCCGCCCCGCATACCGCTGCCCCGCGCCTCCGTCGAGGACACCGGCCGGCCGCTGCCCGCGCTGGAGGAGCCGGTTCCGCCCGCTCCCCTCGTCCTGGAGCACCATGTGCTGAAGTCACTGCTCGGGGCGTGGGCGCTGGCCGCGTGTTCCGTGGAGGAGACGGCCGCCGTGGAGGACCACCTCGGCGTCTGCGGCTCCTGCGCCGACGAGGCGTTGCGGCTGCGCGGCGCGGTGGGCCTGTTGCAGCGGCCGGAGAGCCTCGACCTGGACCCCGGCCTGCGCACCCGCGTCCTCAACGGCTGCCTCGACCGGCGCCCGCCCCGCATCCCGATCCCCGAGTGGGCCATGCCGTACGACGCCGAGACCGCCCGCCTGGACGCCCTGCTGCAGGACTTCGGCGACGCCGAGTGGCACTCCCCGGTCAGGCTCCGCTGGTTCGACGCCGACGAGGCCACGAGCCGCCGTACGACGGTCGCCGGGGTCATAGCCCATCTGCTGTCGGTCGACGGCCTCGTCGCGGTCGCCCTCGGCCTGGACGACCCGCTGGGCGAGACCCCCGCGGACACGCCCACGCCGTCGAGCCGCACCGAGGCGTTCTGGCGCGCGTCGCACTTCCCGCCGACCCGCACCGTCCGGACCCCCTGGCGCGAGCAGAGCCACGACCTCGTCCGCACGGTGTCCTTCACCGGCGGCACCTCCGGCAGACTCGAGGTGCCCTACGGCGACTTCGCGCTCCCCCTCCACGACGCGATGCTGGACCGCGCCTTCGAGTGCTGGGTCCACGCCGAGGACATCGCGGAGGCGGTCGACTATCCCTACGACCCCCCGTCCCCCCGGCATCTCAACCGCATGATCGACCTGGCCGCGCGGATGCTGCCCGCGGTCCTGGCACAACGGCGGCAGAAGGGGCTGACGTCACCGACCCCTGGACGGCATCTCGTGAGCGCCGGAGGCCCCGGCCGCACCCTGCGTCTGGAGATCGAGGGGCTGGGCGGCGGCGAATGGCTGATCCCGCTCGACTCCCCCGCGGCGGTGGCTTCGGCGGAGCACGAGGTGGCGCACGTGGCGCTGGACGGCGTGGAGTTCTGCCGGCTAGCGGCGGGCCACGTGTCTCCTGCGGAGGCTGCGGCGGGGCAGGTGGGTGACCGTGAGGCGATCAGGGATGTGCTGTTCGCCGCGGCGAGCCTGAGCCGGATGTAGGGGGTGGCGTGGCGGGGGGGTTCGTCGGCGGCTGCGGGCGAGTGGGGGCTGGTCGCGCCCGCGCGGCGGAGCCGCAAATAGACACAGCCCCGCGCCCCTAAAAGAAGTCAGCTGGACGCACCTTCAGGGGCGCGGGGAACTGCGCGAACGGCCCCCACCGGCCCGCAGCCGCCCCGCGACCAGAAGCCCTCGAGCTCCTAGGCGAAAACGACCGTCCGCCGACCGTTCAACAAAATCCTGCGCTCCGCATGCCACTTGACCGCCCGCGCCAGCGCCTGGCACTCCACGTCCCGCCCGATCGCGACAAGCTGGTCCGGAGTGACGCCGTGCCCCACCCGCTCGACCTCCTGCTCGATGATCGGCCCCTCGTCGAGGTCCGCGGTCACATAGTGCGCCGTCGCCCCGATCAGCTTGACCCCCCGCGTATGAGCCTGGTGATAGGGCTTCGCGCCCTTGAAGCTCGGCAGGAACGAGTGGTGAATGTTGATGATCCGGCCGCTGAGCTGCTTGCACAGGTCGTCGGAGAGGACCTGCATGTACCGGGCGAGCACGACGAGTTCGACGTCCTGCTCGCGCACCAGCTCAAGCAGCCGCGCCTCCGCCTCGGCCTTGTTCTCCCGCGTCACCGGAATGTGGTGGAAGGGAATGTTGTACGACCCCACGAGCTCGGCGAAGTCGGTGTGGTTGGAGACCACGGCGGCGATGTCCACCGGGAGGGCTCCTATGCGCGCACGGAACAGCAGGTCGTTCAGGCAGTGCCCGAACTTGCTGACCATCAGCACGACCCGCATCCGGTCCTCGACCCGGTTGATCTGCCAGTCCATGCCGAAGGAGTCACCGATCGCCGCGAAGGACGCCCGCAACTTGTCCACCGTGACCGGCGCCTCCGCCGCGAAGTGGACGCGCATGAAGAACAGACCCGTGTCGCTGTCGCCGAACTGCTGGCTGTCCTCGATGTTGCAGCCGGTCATGAAGAGGTAGCTCGACACGGCGTGCACGATGCCCGGCTTGTCGGGGCAGGACAGGGTCAGGACGTACTGGTCGGCGGGGGTGGACTGCTCGTTCATGCAGGACAGGGTCGCATATCCGCACGCGCGGCAGACACCGCGTCCGTCACGCGGACCGGGTCATGATCTGCAGCACCTGGAGCGTGCGCGGCGGCACGTCGGGATCCTCCCCGTCCGCGCTCGCCATCCGCACGTGCGCGTCCCGCGCCGCCCGCACCGCGTCCGGCCACCCCGGGTTCTCCATGTACACGGAGACGGGGGCGTCCGGGCCGACCTGGTGCATGATCCGCAGCACCCGCAGCACGGCGGTGTCGACGAGGGCCGCCTCCTGGGAGTCCCGGAAGATCGTGCCGACGTACTTCTCGGCGGACCAGTTGTCCAGCCAGGTGTCCTCGACGAGGCGGTACACGGCGTCGGTGACGTCCCCGTACCCCTCGACGCCGGCCAGCCAGACGTTCTGCTGGAAGGCGGGGTCGGAGAGCATGTGCAGCGCGGAGCGCACATTGCTGCGCCAGCGCCACCACGGCATGTCGTTCTGTGGCATGCCGCCCATGGTGGAGGAGCGACGGCCGCGACGGGAAGAGTTCTCCGAACCTTGCACGGTCACCGATCGTACGTTCTTCCCCCATACGTGCCGCACAGGCCCTCGCTGTTCACCCTTACGTCACCTTTCGTCGACCGAGCGTCACATCCGAGTTGGCGATGTGGCGAAAGCGTGTGTGCCCATGACCGGCAGGCGACGCATCCGCAGCACCTTCCGCAGCACTTTCCTCCACCGGCACCACCGGCCCGTCAGAGCCACCGCCCTCGCGGCGGGAGCACTGGTGGCGTGTGCTGCCCTCACCGCCGGCTGCGGGGTCGTCCCCGGCACCACGGCGGGTTCCGGAGACGACTCGATCAAGGTGATGACCTGGGCCCCGTCGGACACCGAGGCGACCAACAAGCCCGGCATGCCCGCCTTCGCCCGGGCCTACGCCCGCTGGATCAACTCCAAGGGCGGCATCAACGGCCGTCGGCTCACCGTCCTGACCTGCAACGAGCACAACGACGCCGTGTCCGCGGCGACCTGCGCCCGGCGCGCGGTCAAGGAGAACGTCGTCGCGGTCGTCGGCTCCTACAGCCAGTACGGCGACTCCTTCTTCCCGCCGCTCGAGGGCGCGGGCATCCCCTACATCGGCGGCTACGGCGTCACCAACGACGAGTTCACCAGCCCGCTGTCCTACCCCGTCAACGGCGGCCAGCCCACCCTCCTGGCCGGTCTCGGCAAGGAGCTCGCCGCGGCCTGCGGCAACGTCACCCTCGTACGCCCCGACACCATCGCGGGCGACGAGCTGCCCATCCTGCTGGACTCCGGGCTGACCACCGGCGGTCACCGGGTCGCGAGCGACGTGCGGGCGGCGGACGACGCCACCGAGTACTCGACGCAGTCGACGAAGGCGCTCGACGGCGCGGCCGTCGATGGTCGGGCCCGTGGTGCGAAGCAGGGGTGTGTGGTGCCCGCGCTCGGCGACCGCACCAGTACCTTCATGGACTCCTTCCGGCGCGCCCGCGAGGACTATCCGACCGTGCGCACCGCCATGGCGATGGGCAGCGTCGACCAGACGGTGATCGACGCGTCCGGCGGGGCGTCCGGGCCCTACGAGGGGTCGTACATCACCGGCTGGTACCCGGTGGAGAGCGATGCCCGCTGGGACGCGATGAAGAAGGTCATCAGCGCGGAGGCCTTCGGCGACAACCGCATCGACTCGGCGGACGCGGGGGTGCAGACCACCTGGATCGCCTACACGGTGTTCGAGAAGGCCGTCGAGTCACTGGGCGGCGGCGAGGTGTCCGCCGACAGTGTGCGCGGCGCCCTCAACGACGGCCTCAAGATCTCCACCGGCGGTCTGACGCCGACCCTGCGGTGGCCCACCCGGGACACCTGGAGCTCCACCGACGACCTCGCCTCGGTCGGCTTCCCCCGCCTGGTGAACGCCCACGTGACGTTCCAGGTGGTCCGCCAGGGCCAGCTCATGTCGGCGCGCGAGGGCTTCACCGACGTGACGAGGACCCTGCGGAACGCGGACGTCGACTGACCCGCGGGGGGCGCCGACGCGCCCCCCGCGGACCGCTCACAGCTGGGTGGACGTGCGCTCGGTCAGGCTGTACTTCTTGGCGATCGCGTTCCACAGCCGGGCCGCCTCGGCCTTCGCGGTGCTGGCGGTCCCGCTGTCCCGGTTGCCGGCCTGCGTCTGGCCCGTGGTGCGGGCCTGGCCCTTCTTGCAGCCCTTCTTCCCGCCGGCCTGGTCGGCCCAGGCGGCGTAGTGGCTGTCGGCGGACGCGGACGCCTGCCAGGCCTTGGTGAGGGCGTCGGTCAGCTCGGCGTGGTTCGGCAGCTGGTCGACCTCGAGCGTCTTGAGCCGGGTCACCAGGCCGGTGCGCTGGGACGCGGCGTTCCGCAGGTCCGTGGCCGCCTGGCCGAGGTTCTTGCAGGACTTCACGTTCGCCACCGCGCTGATCACCGAGGAACGGCTGTTGCCGCTGTCGGCGAGCAGTTTGTCCAGCTCGACGGCCTGCGCCTTCGCCGGGTCGGCGGCCGGCGCGGAGGACCCGTCGGTCGCGGGGGCCGAAGCCGACACGGTCTGGTTCTTGTCACCGCCGTCACCGCCCCCGCCTCCGGCGAGCAGCGCGCCCGCACCGATGCCGAGGACGACGATCCCGATGCCCACGGCGGCGATGACCGGCACCCGCGAGCGCCTGCGGCCGCCTCGGTCACCGTCGTCGTAGAGGTCACCGCCCGGCGGCCCGTACGGCGGCTGGGCGCCGTACGCGGGCTGTTGGGCCCCGTAAGTTGGCTGCTGGGCCCCGTAAGTTGGCTGCTGGGCCCCGTACGACGGCTGCTGGGCCCCGTACGCGGGCGGTACGGACTCGGGCCGGCCGAAGCGGGGCATCTGCTGCGTGGAGTCGGCCCCGCCGTCACCGGTCGGCCCGCCGCGGAAGAGGTTGTCGAAGTCGGAGGGCGGCTGCCGGTCCCCGCCGTAGGACGCGCCGGGGGCCTGTCCGGGTACGGGCGCGATGAACTGCGTGGCCTCGGCGTCGGGGCCGGTGGGCGCGCCGTACGGGGCCTGCGAGTACTGGTCGGGGTACCGCGCCGCCTCGGCGGACACCTCGGGCGGCAGCGCGCCGGGGCGCACGGGCGGGAGGTACTGCGTGGCTCCCTCGGGGGAGGCGGGGGCCGACGGGACCGGCGGGATGAACTGGGTGGCGCCTTCGTCGGCGGGCGGCAGGGGCGCGGAGGCGGGTGTGCCCGATGCCGCTGACGGGAGAGGCTGCCCCACCGGCGGCAGGTAGTAGGACGTCGGCTCGTCGGTGTTGTAGCCCGGCGTGGCCTGCTGCTGCTGCGGTGCGCCGGTGCCGGGGACCTCGTAGGGCGCGACCTGGCCCTGCTGCGGGGGCAGCGGCTGGGACTGCGGCTGGGCCTGAGACTGCGGCTGGGCCTGGGGCGGTATGCCGCCGGGCTGCTGCTGGGGTGTCCCCCAGGTCTGGGCGGGCGGCTGCGACCAGTCCTGGGCCTGCGGCTGGTAGGCCTGGTCCGGCTGCTGCGCCTGGTCCTGCTGCCGGCCGGGCCCCCACGGGTTGCCCCATGCCTGGCCGCCGGGCGGCTGGGCGTAGCCGGCGTCGGCGGCCGGGCCTTGTCCGGCCGCCTGCGGAGGGCTTCCGTAGCCGCCCTGCTGCTGGGGGTCGCCCTGCTGCGGAGGCGGCCCGTAGCCGGGCTGCGGACCGCCGTGTCCACCCGTCTGTCCCGGCAGCAGGGGTTCCCCGCCGTCGGAGGGCAGCACGATGCCTTCGCGCGCTTCGCGCGCCGAGGGCTGCTCGCCCTGTCCACTCTGCGTCACCGGGACTCCTACTTATGGGGGAACTTCGGAATCGTCGGCTCACGCTACCGGGTCCTCCGAGCCCGGTGCCACGTAGCACAGGACGTGACCTGCGCCCCTGTGACCGCAGTAACAAATTACGCGGCCGCCTGAAGATCCATCCGGGCCCCGAACTCCCTGACCACGGGCTCGTCCCGGAACGGTTCCAGGCGCTGCTGGAAGTCGTCGAGATACTCCGCGCCCCGGTTGGAACGCAGGGTCTCCAGCAACTCCACCGCTTTCAGGCCGGTGTTGCAGGCCTGCTCGATCTCGCGCTGCTGCACCTGCGCGGAGGCGAGCAGGACCAGACCGATGGCCCGCCGGCGCGCCTTGTTCTCGGGGAGCCCGTCCAGGGACTCCTGCGCGCACCGCGCCGCCGCGTCGGCGTGGCCGAGGTCGCGGTGGCAGTGGGCCAACTCGTCGGCCAGATAGGCCTCGTCGAAGTGCGCGATCCACGCCGGGTCGTCACCGGAGGAGGGGTCCGCCGCCTCCAGGGCGTGCACGGCCCGTCCGGAGGCCGCCTGGGTGGCCCGCGCGTCGCCCATGAGCGCGTGCCCGCGGGCCTCCGCCGCGTAGAACATCGCCTCCGCGCGCGGTGTCACCCGCCCCCGCGCCCCCTCCTGCGCCGCCCGCGCCAACTGGGCGATCTCCCGGGGGTTCCCGAGCTGCGCGGCGAGGTGGCTCATGGACGCGGCGAGCACATAGCCGCCGTATCCGCGGTCGCCCGCGGCCTGCGCGAGCCGCAGCGCCTGGATGTAGTACCGCTGGGCCAGGCCCGGTTGCCCGGTGTCGATCGCCATGTACCCGGCCAGCTCGGTCAACCGCGCGACGGCGGCGAACAGTTCACGACCGGTCGCTTCCCGGTAGGACCCCGCGAGCAGCCCGGACACCACGCTGTTGAGGTAGTGCACGACGACCGGGCGCACATGCCCGCTGCCGTACTGGTGGTCGAGGTCGACGAGCGCCTGCGTCATCGCGCGCACGGCCGCCACGTCGGACTGCCCCACGCGCGGGCCCGCCTGGCGCGCCACCTGCGAGTCGGGCGAGGAGATCAGCCAGTCACGACTCGGCTCCACCAGCGCGGACGCGGCGACCGAGGAGCCGGACAGGAAGTCCCGGCGGCCCACGTCACTGCGCCACAGCTCACACACCTGCTCGATGGCACCCAGTACCGTCGGCGAGAACTGGAGCCCGACGCCGGAGGCGAGGTTCTTGCCGTTGGCCATGCCGATCTCGTCGATCGTGACCGTACGGCCGAGTTTGCGCCCGAGGGCCTCCGCGATGATCGCGGGCGCCCTGCCCCGCGGCTGCTGTCCACGCAGCCAACGGGCCACGGACGTCTTGTCGTAGCGCAGGTCGAGGCCGTGCTCGGCGCCGCACATGTTGACCCGGCGGGCGAGCCCGGCGTTCGAGCACCCCGCCTCCTGGATGAGCGCCTGCAGCCGTTCGTTCGGCTGCCGCGCGACGAGAGGCCTTGCGGCCATGGCGTACCCCCTGTGGCTGCGGTGCCTGCCCACGCACCGAGTTGACGTGTCTTCCACCGAAAAGTTCCGGCCGTGAAGATCAATGCCCCGCCGACGTGTCGAAAATGCGAGGCTTGCGAGGATTGCCGGGGTGAAGACTCGTACCGACCCCACACGTGGCTACCCAGCTCACGCCGAGGTTCCTCCTCTGCGCCCCCACACATGCATCCATGCGCCCCAGGTGCGGAATCGATGCGCTGCCCCCGCGCGCGTCACGGCCGTAACCCGAGGTGGGCGCGGGAGTTGTGTTCTGCGTGGAAGAGACGATCGCAGGTACCGAAGCCGCTCAGATTCCGAAGCAGCGCGGGGAATCGCTGCTGGACACAGCCGTACGCTACGCCGAGGAGCGCCACTGGGACGTCTTTCCCGGCACCTGGCTGGAAGCCGTCGACGGGGTGCAGCGGTGCTCCTGCGGTGACACCGCGTGCGCCGCACCCGGCGCGCACCCCTCCCGGGAGGACTGGGCGACGCAGGCCACCGGCAGTGCGACGGTCGCGCGCCGGATGTGGCAGAAGCAGCCGGCCGCGTCCATCCTGTTGCCGACTGGGCGGACGTTCGACGCGATCTCCGTCTCCGAGACGGCCGGGTTCCTCGCCCTTGCGCGCATGGAGCGCATGGAGTTGACGCTGGGCCCTGTGACGTTGACGCCGGATCGCCGGATGCAGTTCTTCGTGCTGCCGGGGGCCTCGGTGAAGCTGCCCGAGCTGGTGCACAAGCTCGGCTGGACCCCGTCGTCGCTCGATCTGGTCGCGCTGGGCGAGGGGGCGTACGTGGTGGCTCCCCCCACTCGGTACGGGTCGTCCGGTGCCGTGCAGTGGGCCTGTCGTCCGACGCCCGCCAACCGCTGGCTGCCGGATGCCGAGGAACTGATCTCGCCGCTCGCCTATGCCTGCGGCCGGGACCGGTGACATGCGCCCGTAAGGTGGGCGTCCATGACGTCGGCTGTGAGTGTGCGTGGGCTCTGGAAGCGGTTCGGGCAGCAAGTGGCCGTTGCCGGGATCGATCTGGAACTCCCCGCGGGCAAGTTCATCGGTCTTGTCGGCCCGAACGGGGCCGGGAAGACCACCACTCTCTCCATGGTGACCGGGCTGCTGCGGCCCGATGAGGGGACCGTCTCCGTCGTCGGGCACGACGTGTGGCGGGACCCGGTGGCCGTGAAGGCGCGGATCGGCGTCCTGCCCGAGGGTCTGCGGCTGTTCGAACGGTTGTCGGGGCGCGAACTGCTCGCCTACTCCGGACGGTTGCGGGGGCTGCCCGGGGCCGAGGTCGACCGGCGGGCCGCTCAGCTGCTCGACGTGCTCGATCTCGCGGGGGCCCAGCACAAGCTGGTCGTCGACTACTCGACCGGGATGCGGAAGAAGATCGGGCTCGCGGCCGCCCTGCTCCACAACCCCGAAGTGCTCTTTCTCGACGAGCCGTTCGAGGGCGTCGACCCCGTCTCCGCACAGATCATCCGGGGCGTGCTGGAGCGGTACACCGCCTCCGGCGCCACCGTCGTCTTCTCCTCGCACGTGATGGAGCTCGTGGAGTCCCTGTGCGACTGGGTGGCTGTCATGGCCGCCGGCCGCATCCGCGCCCACGGGCCGCTCGACGAGGTGCGCGGCGACGCGCCGTCGCTGCAGCGCGCCTTCCTGGAACTCGTAGGGGCCCAGGGCCAGGACGCCGGGGCGAACCTCGACTGGCTGGGCGGCGGGGCCCGATGACCGCGGACATCACCCCGGTCGTCGTACGGCTGAAGCTGTCGCTGCTCAGGAACGGGCTGCGGCAGTCCGGCGGCCGACGCGCCGCCTACATCGCCTCGGCCGTCGCCGTACTCCTCTTCTCCGTCCTTCAGCTGCTCGGTCTCATCGCCCTGCGCGGTGACGAGCACGCCGGATCCGTCGTCGTCCCGCTGGCCGCCGTGCTGGCGGTCGGCTGGGCCGTGATGCCGCTGTTCTTCCCCGGCGGCGACGAGACCCTCGACCCCACCCGCCTGGTGATGCTGCCGCTGCGACCCCGGCCCCTGGTGCGGGCGCTCCTGGTGGCCTCCCTGATCGGCATCGGGCCGGTGTTCACCCTGTGCCTGCTCGTCGGTTCCGTCGTCTCGGTCGCGCACGGCGCCATGGCGTACGTCTTCTCCGTGCTCGGTGTCGTGCTCGCGCTGCTGGTCTGCGTGGCGCTCGCGCGAGCCGTCGCCGTCGCCAACATCCGCCTGCTGACCAGCCGCAAGGGCCGCGATCTGGCGGTGCTGAGCGGACTCGTCATCGCCGTCGGCGCGCAGGTCGTCAACTTCGGGGCGCAGCGGCTCGGTTCGGGCGGGCTCGGCCAACTGGACGGTCCGGCGGCGGTGTTGAAGTGGCTGCCGCCCGCGTCGGCGATCGGGGCCGTCGACTCGGCGAGCGAGGGGGCGTACGGGGTCGCGGTACTGCAACTCGCCCTCTCCACAGCCGCGTTGGCGGGCCTGCTCGCCCTCTGGTCCCGTCACCTGACCCGGCTGATGACCTCCCCGGACGGCTCCACGCTCCCCTCCGCCGCGGGCGCCGCGCGGGAGCGGAACTCGACGGGACTCGCCCGGCTGCTGCCCGCCGGCCGCACGGGCACGGTCATGGAACGCAGCCTCCGCTATGTGTGGCGCGACCCCAAGACCAAGGCCGCGTGGGTGACCTCGCTGGCCATCGGGCTGATCGTGCCGGTGTTCAACGCGCTGCAGGGCACCGGGTCCATCTATTTCGCCTGCTTCGCCGCGGGAATGCTCGGCGTGCAGATGTACAACCAGTTCGGGCAGGACACCTCGGCGTTCTGGATGGTCGCGATGACGATCTCCTCCACGCGGGACGCCTACGTCGAACTACGCGCGCGTGCGCTGGCGCTGCTGGTGATCACCTTGCCGTACGCCACGCTCGTCACGGTTCTGACGACCGCGCTGATCGGCGACTGGCCGATGCTGCCCGAGGCCCTCGGCCTGTCCTTCGCGCTGCTCGGGGCGATGCTGGCGACCGGGGCGTGGACGTCGGCGCGCTTCCCGTACTCGATCCCGCAGGAGGGCTACAAGAACGTGGCCCCGGGACAGTCCGGCCTCGCCGCCGCAGCCGTCGTCGGCGGAATGGTCTCGGCCGCCCTGCTGTGCGCCCCCGTGATCGCCCTGACGCTCTGGGCCCGCCTCAGCGCGAACGGCGACGACTGGAACTGGGTACTGCTCCCGGTCGGCGCGGTGTACGGCACCGCGATCACACTGGCCGGCCTACACCTGGCGGCCCCACGAACGGCACGCCGGCTGCCGGAGATCCTCCAGGCGGTCAGCAAGGGCTGACTCGTCGGGCACCGGAGGCGCCCGACGGTCCCGGCGGCGGCAAGGTGACGCCCTCAGTCGCTGGTCTCGGCGGTCTCCAGGCCGTCCAGGAAGGGCTCTATGGCGGCCCGCCAGGCCTCCGGCTGGTCGTAGTGGACGAGGTGGCCGGCGTCGGCCACCTCGGCGTACTCGCCGCGGGGCAGGACGCGGACCATCTCCTGGGCCTCGGCGCGGCCCAGTTCGCCGTCGAGGCCGCGGACGACCAGGGCGGGGCACCTGACCTGGGTCAGCTCCTCCCAGTGGGCGTCGTAGACCCAGGTCTCGCGGGACGACAGCATCTGCTCGGGCTCGAAGACCGGGCGCCAGCCGTCGGGGGACTCGGCCATCACCTCGGCGTAGAACTCACCGCGCGCCGGGTTGGGACGCTCCACCCAGGGATCGTCCTCGCCGAACCACTTGCGTACGTCGGCCAGCGTGGCGAAGGGGACGGGCCAGGCCTTGAACCACTCGCCCCACTCCCGCTGCGAGGCGGCGCCGAGGGCGGAGGCCCGCATGTCGCAGATGATCACCCCGCGGACCAGGTCGGGCCTGCGGGCGGCGAGCTGCCAGGCGGTCAGGGCGCCCATGGCATGGCCGATGAGGACGACGGGGGCGAGGCCGAGCTGTTCGAGGGCGGCCTCGGCGTCCTCGACGTACGCGTCACGGGTGAAGGCGGCCCGAGGGGGCTTGTCGCTCCGGCCGTGACCGCGCTGGTCGAGCGCGACGGCCCGGTAGCGCTCGGAGAGCCAGCGGGCGGTGGACGCCCAGTGCGAGGCACGGCCCATCAGGCCGTGAAGTAACAGCACCCCGGGTGATCGCTTCTCCGGGACCGGCGAGGTCTCCCGCGCCGGATCTGCCAATTCCGCCGGGTCGGTCTTGGGAGGGTCCCCGAACTCCCAGGCCGCAAGACGTACGCCGCCCGCCCCGGTCACGTCGATGCGCCGCGCCATTGGCACCCCCCTAGCTCCGCCCGGACCGCCCGCTCCCCGCGCGCGCCGCCCTGTGAACCGTGTCCTGACTGCCGTGCCTGTCCTGCCTACCTGCCCGCCGTTGCCTGCCGTATATCTCTGCTCTGCATCTGCCCTACATCCTGCAGCGCACGTCCCGCCCGCCCCGTCACTCGCAGATTATCGAATACCCATTCGAAAATGACGCCTCGGGCGATAACACCCCTCGTTCGAGTGACCCCGCTCAAGGAATGATCGCCGCCGCTGAGGGGAGATCTTCAGCGGGAGGCGGACCGCTCGGGGACATCGGTCCGAGGGGAATGACCCTGGGAGCTCGGGGCTCCGGGTCAGCACAGGGGAGGACCGGCCCCGGCACCGAAAGGCGCCGGGGCCACCCCCACGTCCACGGCACATCCGCCCGCCCCCCTCAGGTCATATGCCTCACGCGACAGCCGCGCACGACGAGCGTCGAAGCGCTGCGATTCCGCGCAGTGAATCTCGGATCGACCAGACCCGGGACGAGCCCGGGCACGAGACCCAGCAAAGCCACAACTGCCGCACAGCACCCGGCAATTGAGCCTCCCGGCGGCTCAGCGCTTGGCGACGAACACGTGCGAGGCGACGTCCGACTCCAGCTCGGCGGCCTCGCCGCCACTGCCCACCAGCACCCCGCCGGGCGACTCGGTCACGCTCACCACCGAACCGGGCTGCACCCCCGCCCGGCGCAGCGTGTACATCAGCTGCGCGTCCGTCTGGATCGGCTCGCCGATACGGCGTACGACGACCGTCTTGCCGTCGAGCCCCGGGTCCAGCTCGGCCAGCGACACCATGCCCTCGTCCAGGAACGGGTGGGGGCCGTCCTTCTCGCCCAGCTCCTCCAGACCGGGGATCGGGTTGCCGTACGGCGACTCGGTGGGGTGGCGCAGCAGCTCCAGCACCCGGCGCTCCACCGCCTCGCTCATCACGTGCTCCCAGCGACACGCCTCCGCGTGGACCTGCTCCCACTCCAGGCCGATCACGTCGACGAGCAGACACTCCGCGAGCCGGTGCTTGCGCATCACCCGGGTGGCCAGCCGCCGGCCCTCGTCCGTCAGCTCCAGGTGCCGGTCACTGGCGACCGACACCAGCCCGTCGCGCTCCATCCGCGCCACGGTCTGGCTGACAGTCGGGCCGCTCTGGTCGAGCCGCTCGGCGATCCGGGCACGCATGGGGACCACACCTTCCTCCTCCAGCTCGAGGATGGTGCGGAGATACATCTCCGTGGTGTCGATCAGTCCGGACATACGTGCCCCTTGATGAGATCTGCCGGAAGCACGACAGCTTCCCGGTGTGTGCGCTGGCCCTGGCCTCAATTCTGCCGGATGCCACTGACAAGCGTGCCGCGCCGGTGAAACCGGGCGGTTACGAGCAGGCGCGCGGCCGTATTGACATCCCACTGGTCCAGACCGCACGGTGATCCGCGACACAGCGACGAAGGGTTGGGTGACGCATGGGCGGGACGGGCTCCGCGAGCGGTGACGGCAAGCTGTCCGGGCAGTTCTTCGACGCCGCGATCGGGCTGCTGCAACGGGTCCGCGACGAGGAGGCCGAGTCCGTCGCGGCGGCCGGTGAGCTCCTCGCCGACACCGTCGCCACCGGCGGCCGCCTCTTCGCCTTCGGCGCCGGACACTCCTCGCTCGCCGCCCAGGACCTCGTCTACCGGGCCGGCGGACTCGCGCTGATGAACCTGCTGACCGTGCCGGGGGTCGTGGGCGTCGACGTCATGCCGGCGACCCTGGGCTCGGCCCTGGAACGCGTCGACGGCCTCGCGAGCGCCGTCCTGCACTGCTCGCCCCTCCGCGCCGGCGACGCCCTGGTGATCATCTCCCTCTCCGGCCGCAACACGCTCCCCGTGGAGATGGCCCTGACCGCCCGCTCGCTGGGCGTGAAGGTCATCGGCGTCACGTCGGTCGCCTACACAACGGAGACGAAGCCCCGCCACAGCTCCGGCACCTTCCTCAAGGACCACTGCGACGTCGTACTCGACTCCAAGATCGCCCCGGGCGACGCGGAACTCTCCCTGGACACCATCCCGGCCCCCTTCGCCCCGGCCTCCACGGTCGTGACCTCGGCCCTGCTCCAGGCCGTGATGGCGACGGCGGCGGGCGCACTGGCGCAGCGGGGCATCGAGCCGCCGCTGCTGCGCTCGGGGAACGTGGACGGCGGCCTGGAGTGGAACGAGCGGGTGTTCGAGGAGTACGGGGACCGGATCTTCTACCGGCAGTGACGGCACGGGTCAGAGGCAGGCCGGACCGCCGTGGGCCATGAGCCGTGGGGCCGAACGAGGCAACGAGCCCTTACGCCCGCCCCACCACCCCACCCAGATCCAGCGCCGTGGCGATCCGGACCGCCACGTCCTCCGCGTACACCGCGTCACCCCGCTCGAACTGCCCCCTGCCGGAGCCCCGCAGGAACGTCACGACTCCCAGCGTCCGCCCCCGGCTCCGCAGCACCGCGCACAACGCGTGCACCACGTCCGACGGCCACTGGCGGGCCTCGGCCCACTCGCGGGCCCGGTCGCCCGACACCGCCCCCACACTCGCCCGTACCGATCCGACCCGCTCCACGCACTGCAGCGCCGGATGCCCCTCGCCGTACCGCACGGGCAGCCCGGCCGCTCCCGACGCCTGCAGACTCGGCCCCGGCGCCCCGGACGGCGTCGCGGCGACCCGTACGAGACGGACCGGACCGGTCTCCTCCCCGTCGGCCACCGCACCCCCGGCGACCCGGTCGATCAGCGCGTGGTCGGCGAACCCGGCGAGCGCGAAGTCCAGATGGACGACGGCGGCCTCGGCCGGGTCCTCGCACTCCGCCGCCGCCCGGGCCGCCCGGTGCAGCTGGTTCGTCCGGAACCGCAGCAGCGAGGCCTCCTGCTCGCTCTGCTTGGCCTCGGTGACGTCCTGGAACAGCCAGCCGACACCCAACGGCACCGGCTCCTCAGCGAGCGGCGAGGAGAGCCGTACGAATCCGCAGCGCCAGCAGCGCCGCTTCTCGCCGTCCGGTGTCCGCACCGCCACCCAGATCTCGGCCGGCGCCGGTGGGGCGCCCTCGGCCAGCACATGGGTCAGCGCGCTCTCCAGCTCCTCCACGCCCTGCGCGAGCAGCTCCCCGAGGGGCCGCCCCAGCACCGACGTACGCCCGATGCCCAGCGACCGGGCCGCGTGCGCGTTGACCACGGCGGGCCGCAGATCGGCGTCGACCAGCACGACACCCCACGACGCGTCCTCGAAGAGCGCCTCGCTCAGCGCGATCGACCGCTCCAGATCGATCTGCGTGTGCACCTCGCTGAAGGCGCAGTACACCCCGGCCGGCTTCCCGTCGGGACCGCGCACGGCCGCCGACTGGGTGCGTACGAGCACCCGGCCGCCGTCCTTGGTCAGCAGCGCGAACTCGTGCACCTGCCGGCCGGGCGACTGCATGGCGGACATCAGCCGCCCCTCGACCTCCTCGGCGTCCGCCCGCCGCACCGCCCACCCGGCGAACCCGTGCCGGCCCACGGCCTCGGCCGCGGTCCAGCCGAGGATCCGCTCGGCCTCACGGTTCCAATGCGTGACGACACCGTCCGCGTCGAAGGCACACAGTGCCGCGTCCATGCCGTCCAGCAACGCGGCGAGCAGATCGGAACCACCCGGGCCCTCGGGCCCGTCCGGTCCCAGCTCGTCGGTGGTCCCACTACGCCGGGAAGCACTCACCTGGACCCCCTGCCAGCTGCTTCACTCACCAACAATCATTCAACTCGAACGTGACGCAGCACACACCGGGTTCCCGCAAGATTGAGAGAATCGTTGTACGCCGGAAACGCCCCGAATCCCCTCAATCAGCTCTCCGGTCCGGCTCCAGCCGCAGGTCGATCCACTCGTCGCTCTCGCCGTCCAGCACATACCGGTCGACCTCGACGAACCCGCGCGCCTGCGCGAACCGCGTCCCGTCCCCATTGACGGCCAGCACACATGTCTCGATCACCCGGGCGCCGAGCACACGCGCATGATCAAGACCCTTCTCGTAGAGAGCCGTCCCGAAACCCCGTCCCCGGTAATCGGGCAGCACGCGCGCGATGACGGTCGCCACGGCGTCGCCCCCGTCCGGCGGCCGTACGGTCGAGCACCCCACGAGCGTGTCCCCGAGATAGGCGTTCTCCAGCCGGTACCGCCCGGCACGCTCGCGTGCTGCTTCGGCGCTCATGGCGGCCGGCGGCACGATCCCGTTGTGCACATACCGCCACTGCTCGAGCATGCCGTCCCCGACGACCGGCTCGATCCGCAGGTCAGCCACGGCCACCACTCCCCTTCCGCGCCTCCACCTCTATCTCGATCTTCATCCGGGGATCGGCGAGGCCGCACACGAGCATCGTGGCGGCCGGCCGGACCTCGCCGAAGCGGCGGCGCAGGACCGGCCAACAGGGCTCGAAGTCCTCCCGCTCAGGCAGCAGATAGCGCACCCGCACCACGTCCGCGAAGGAGCACCCCGCCTCGGCCAGCGCGGCCCCGATGTTCCGCAGACACTGCTCGGCCTGCTCCACCACGTCGTCCGAGATCGTCATCGCGGCGTAGTCGAACCCGGTCGTCCCGGACACATGCACCCGGTCCCCGTCGACTACGGCACGCGCGTACCCGATCTGCTCCTCGAAGGCCGATCCGCTGAGAATCGACCGCCGCACCTCGCCCAGGTCTGTCATGGGCGAAACGGTAGGTGAGCGCCGCGAAGACGTCGAACGTGATTACGGGCAGGGGACGCGTGGCCCTCCTGCTGACCAGTGGTGCCCGGTTGGTCAGGAGGAGGGCGAGTGATTGCTGCGTGGCTCAGCGACTCTGTATCCACCAGATGAACAGGGTGACACTCCCTGTCCCTAAGGCCGTGGTGGCTCCCTTGACGAGGTTCTCCCCGATCATGCGGGACCAGCGTCGCCAGCTCTCCATGTTGCGCGGTCCTCCGGTGTGGTCCTTCGGAGGGGAGCCGCTAGACTCCATGAGGAAGCTCCTTGGTGTGAAACTGCAGAAGAGGGTGCTTTGCAATAGGGAGTCCACAGGTCGAATGCTTGCCGGCAGACCTGCAGGACTCCCTTTTTGCTGACATGAGTAAGGGCGTTCCCTGCACTGCTCGAATCATTTCCAGCCACATCACTCCTTTCCGTTTACACCCATTGGTGGACTTTATTCCGGTATGGCCTGTTTCCTGACGCTGCGCCCCGCTCTTGGCACGTCACCTTGCCTTCGCCATAATGACCACGAAGATGCATCACTTGGCGTCGACAAGGGACGGGGGCGCATGGAACCCGAGATACCGGAAGTGGTGTGGCGGAGGAGCTCGTATTCGGCTTCCCAGGGTGACTGTGTTGAAATTTCCGATGCCGGCCACATCAGGGTCCGGGACACCAAAGACGCCGCTGGGCCTGTCGCAACGTTCAGTCGTCCGGCCTGGCGCCTGTTCTTGGAATCACTACGGGGGCGCGCTCGGGCGGCTTGAAACGCTGCTCGGCCGGACGCACCCCCGGCGCTTTTCGGGAGTGGTATTCGAGCCGGAGACAATTAACCCACCCCCCGGAAGAGGAGGTCTTCGGACACTTCCTTCGCGAAGGTCTTCTCCACCGCCCAAAAGGAGTCCAGGTAGTCCGACGGCCTCCTCGGGCCGCTGTATCCGGGATTCTTCTCGCTGAAGAGGACCTGGCCGTCCGGACTCTCGAGGTACGCCACCAGGTCATCACTGGCTGCGGCGAACTCGAAGATCACGTACGGAGACCTGAACTGAGGATAGAGGCCGACCTCGAACGGGACGACCATCACGGTGACGTTGGGCAGTTCGTTGACCGTGAGCAGCTTCTCCATCTGATTCCGCATGATTCCCGGATTTCCGACGACGCGGCGGACGGCGGATTCGTCCAGGATGAAGAAAAGCTCCGGGCCCCCTTCCCTGATCAGCCGGTCCTGGCGCTCGAGGCGGAGATCCAGCAACTGCGGGTCGGCTTTCACGTCACTGCCGATGATCTCTCGGGCGTATTCCTCTGTCTGCAGCAGACCTGGGATCAGGTTGGTCTGGAAGTTTCGAATGATGGAGGCCGACGTCTCATAAGAAATGAATGTCAGATACTCCGGATGGGCGATGCCGCGGTACGGAGCCCACCACGGCGGCTGCTTGGCGGCCCTGGCCATGTCGGTGAGTTCACGGACGTCGGCGGGGTCGTTGACGCCGTAGTGGTCAAGAAGGACCCGGACATCCGTGATCGAGACGCCCACACTGCCGTTCTCAATGCGAATGATCTTCGAGGGTGACCACTCCAGGGCTTCCGCTACGTCACGTTGCGTGTGATGGGCCGCCTCGCGCGCTTTGCGAAGCCGGTCCCGGAGACGCTCGCGCTGGTAGATCGGGTCCTGTTCCTGCGTGGGCACGTAAATTCTTCCCCTTCAAGATCAACATTACGGAGTGTTACTGCATTGTGACCAATGGCACGCTAGCTGTCATGTTGAGGGCAGTCGGTGTCGCGGCACTCGGGAGGGAGGCGGACGGTTCAGAGGCGGGTTGGCACCAACCCTTCCGCTCGAGAGCGAAGTGCTATGTAGCTTTTCGTATCCTCTCTCCTACCGCGCTCGCGGGCAAGCGAAACCAGGAGCCACCTGCACCCATCGACAGAAAGAGACTGACGGAAGGGCATCTCTGGTGCCTGTGTGCAGGAAATCGATAAACGTTGCACAGAAAGTGATCAGCGCCGAACGCACATGGTCATGAGCGTTTTGCCTGCTAGGTCAAGCAATGCCGCCTTTTTGGCGTTCGGGAGATTTCATCAGTAATCTCTCGTTTGTTATTTTTTACTACCCGTCGCTGAAAGAATCGGATTTTCACCCTCCGGAAGTAAGAGAAAGAGATGCGGCGGAATTCACCCAGGGGGGTGTATGCCACCGACCCGGCCGTGGTGGGCTCGGTCACCGCGTCACGGAGCCGCGGGGAAAAAGCGCTTGATCCGGCGCCGACCGCTTCCTAAGGTGTGGGCTACACGAGAAGGGAGGTGGTTCGGCAGATGTATGAAACCCGGACGCGTGAGGTGACTGCGGGCTAGCGCCCGTCACCACACCGAGTGCGGTGCCGGACCAGCGCGTCACAGACGCGTGCAGCCGGCCCAATCCCAAGCAGTCACCCGACCCGCGAGCTCGCCGGTACGTCCGGCCGGCTTCTCCGCCGTCAGGCGGAGGGACCCCGAGCTCGCGGGTCGTCTGCGTACACGGGGCCTAGCGGGACGAGATGTCCCCGTAGCCCTCGATGTCGCGCGGGTCGCGTGCGCCCGGGCCGATGTAGCGGGCCGAAGGGCGGACCAGGCGGCCGGTGCGCTTCTGTTCGAGGATGTGGGCCGACCAGCCGGCCGTGCGGGCGCAGGTGAACATCGAGGTGAACATGTGGGCCGGCACCTCGGCGAAGTCGAGGATGATGGCCGCCCAGAACTCCACGTTGGTGGCGAGGACGCGGTCGGGGCGGCGGGCGTGGAGTTCCGCCAGGGCCGCCCTCTCCAGGGCCTCGGCGATCTCGAAGCGCGGGGCGCCCAGTTCGCGGGCCGTGCGGCGCAGCACACGGGCCCTCGGGTCCTCCGCGCGGTAGACGCGGTGCCCGAAGCCCATCAGCCGCTCGCCCTTGTCGAGGGCCCGCTTGACGTAGGCCTCGGCGTCGCCCGTCCGCTCGATCTCCTCGATCATGCCGAGGACACGGGAGGGGGCACCGCCGTGCAGTGGGCCGGACATCGCGCCCACGGCGCCGGACAGCGCGGCCGCCACGTCCGCGCCCGTGGACGCGATCACCCGTGCCGTGAAGGTGGAGGCATTCATGCCGTGTTCGGCTGCCGAGGTCCAGTACGCGTCGACCGCCGCCACGTGCTTCGGGTCCGGCTCGCCGCGCCAGCGGATCATGAAGCGCTCCACCACGGACTGCGCCTTGTCGATCTCCTGCTGCGGGACCATTGGCAGGCCCTGGCCGCGGGCGGACTGGGCGACGTAGGACAGAGCCATCACGGCGGCGCGGGCGAGGTCGGCGCGGGCCTGCTCAGCGTCGATGTCCAGCAGCGGTTTCAGGCCCCAGACGGGGGCGAGCATAGCGAGCGCGGACTGGACGTCGACGCGGATGTCGCCGGAGTGGACGGGGATCGGGAACGGTTCGGCGGGCGGCAGGCCGGGATTGAAGGCGCCGTCGACGAGCAGGCCCCAGACGTTGCCGAACGAGACGTGGCCGACCAGGTCCTCGATGTCGACGCCCCGGTACCGCAGGGCGCCGCCCTCCTTGTCCGGTTCGGCGATCTCCGTCTCGAACGCGACGACTCCTTCGAGGCCGGGTACGAAGTCGGACATCAGGCGGCTCCTCGTGATGTGTGCGACAGGTGGCGCCGGCGGATCCTCGGTTGCGGGACTCGCGGTGCTGGGCAGTCACCCCGGTGCTGCCCTGTGCGATGGGCGGTCAGCCACCGGGAGGACGGCTGGGAATGGCATCTGCACCATATCCCCGAGTGCCACATTTGAGGAGTCCTCGCGGCACTCAGTGCCACCTTCCATGGAGCCGCGCTCGATACGGCAGGATGACCATGTGACCGACGCAGACGCCGTCTCCCCTGATCCCGCCTCCATGCGCAAGCAGTACCGGGCGGAAGGGCTCGCCGAGGCCGACCTGGCCGCCACTCCCGTGGAGCAGTTCGCGCGCTGGTTCAAGCAGGCGGCCACCGAGGCGCACCTCTTCGAGCCGAACGCCATGATTGTCTCCACCGCGGACGCCGAGGGCCACCCCAGCTCCCGCACGGTCCTGCTCAAGCAGTTCGACGAACAGGGTTTCGTCTTCTACACCAACTACGGCTCCGGCAAGGCCAGGGACCTCGCGCAGAACCCGTACGTCTCCCTGCTCTTCCCCTGGCACCCCATGGCCCGCCAGGTCATCGTCACCGGCCTCGCCCGCCGCACCGGCCGCGACGAGACCGCCGCCTACTTCCGCACCCGCCCGCACGGCTCCCAGCTGGGCGCCTGGGCGAGCGGCCAGTCCTCGGTGATCGCGGGCCGGGACGGCCTCGACGCGGCGTACGCGGAGCTGGCCGCCCGGTATCCAGAGGGCGAGCAGGTTCCGGTGCCGCCGCACTGGGGCGGTTTCCGGGTGGCCCCGCAGGCGGTGGAGTTCTGGCAGGGCCGCGAGAACCGGCTGCACGACCGGCTGCGGTACGTAGCGGAGGCGGACGGAAGCTGGCGGGTGGAGCGGCTCAGTCCGTGAGGCCGGGGCGTGCCCCGGAGGGTGCGTGCAGGTTCCCGTCGGCTCCCGTCAGACCAGCGTCCCTTCCAGGATCCGCGCCCACTGCGCCACCACACGGTCCCGCCGGCCGGTGTCGTCCGTGAGCAGGTTGGCGAGACCCAGGCCGCGGGCCATGTCCAGGAGGCCCTGGACCGTCTCGCGGACGCCGGGGCGTGACTCGTCCGCGCCCAGCAGGTCCACGGCGATGCGATGGGTCTCGCGGCCCACCCGGGCCTCCAACTCGGTCACCTTCGGGCGCAGTTGCTCCTCGTTGGAGGCGGCGACCCAGAGGTGGAGGGCGGCTCGGAACAGGGGGCCGGTGTAGAGGTCGACGAGGGCGGAGACCACCGCGCGCCGGTCGTCGGCCGCGCCCTGCGGGAACAGGGCGCGCAGGGCCGTGGAGCGTTCTTCGGCGACGTATTCGACGGCCGCGGTGAAGAGGTCCTCGCGGGTCGGGAAGTGGTGTTGGGCGGCGCCCCGGGAGACGCCGGCGCGTTCGGCGACGACGGTGACCGTGGAGCCGGCCCAGCCGTGTTCGGCGAGGCAGGCCACGGCGGCTTCGAGGAGGCGCTGCCGGGTGGCCCGGCTGCGGTCCTGCTTGGGTACGCGGTCGGCCCGGTCGCCGGTCGTGGTCACACCACCCATGAGGGATCCCGTCGTTCCAGGAAGGCTGTCATGCCCTCGCGCGCGTGCGGTGCGGCGAACAGCCGGGCCGAGAGCGCGGTCAGGTCGGCCGCGTCCCGGTCGAAGGTCTCCAGCACCCTAGCGGTGAGCAGCCGTTTCGTCTCGGCCAGGGCCTCGGGGGCGGCCCGCCGCAGACCGTCCAGGATCGGTTCGAGTACGGCGTCCACGTCGTCGCCGGCCGCCGTCACCAGGCCGATGCGGGCCGCCTCTGCGGCGTCGAAGCGCTCGCCGGTGAGGTAGTGGCGGGCGAGGGCGCGGGGGTCGGTGCGGGGCAGCAGGGTCAGGGAGATGACCGCGGGGGCCACGCCGATCCGTACCTCGGTGAAGGCGAAGGTCGACGCGGTGGAGGCGGCCGCGATGTCGCAGGCGGCGAGGAGGCCGAGGCCGCCCGCGCGGACGTGCCCGGTGACGCGTGCGAGGACCGGCTTGCCGAGTTCCACGATCTGCCGCAGGAGTCCCACCAGGGCCTCGGGGTCCGGGGGGTCCTTCAGGTCGGCGCCCGCGGAGAAGGTGTTGCCGGTGTGGGTGAGGACGACCGCGCGGACCTCGCCGTCCTTGGCGCAGTCCGCCATCGAGGAGGCCAGCTCCCCCAGCAGCGCCGCGGACAGGGCGTTGCGGTTGTGCGGGGAGTCGAGGGTGAGGGTCTCGACGCCCCGCGCGTGTGTGCGGGCGATGAGTGTCATGTGCGCTCCCTGAGCTGCCGTCGGAGGATCTTGCCGGAGGCGGCCCGGGGCACCGCGTCGACGAAGGTGACGTGGCGGACCCGTTTGTAGGGGGCGACGCGTTCGGCGACGTACATCATGACCTCGCTCTCGGAGAGGTCGCTCGCGGTGCGCTGGCGGACGACGAAGGCCTGCGGGACCTCGTTGCCGTCGTCGTTGTAGACGCCGATGACGGCCGCGTCGGCGATGCCGGGGTGGGTGAGCAGGAGGGCTTCCAGTTCGGCGGGGGCCACCTGGAAGCCCTTGTACTTGATGAGTTCCTTGACCCGGTCGACGACGAACAGCCAGCCGTCGGCGTCGACATGGCCGACGTCCCCGGTGTGCAGCCAGCCGTCGGGGTCGATCATGGCGGCGGTGTCGTCGGGGCGGCCGAGGTAGCCCTTCATGATCTGCGGGCCGCGGATGAGGATCTCGCCGGGCTCGCCGACGCCGAGGTCCTTGCCGGGGTCGTCGAGGGAGACGATCCGCATCTCGGTGCCGGGAATGAGCTTGCCGACGGTCCCCGGGGGCGCCTCGCGCATGGCGGACAGGGGGACGACATGGGTACCGGGCGAGAGTTCCGTCATGCCGTACGCCTGGCCGACGGGCGGGAGGCCGAGGCGGGCCGAACAGGCGGCGGCGAGCCGGGCGTCCAGCGGGGCGGCGGCGCTGACGATGTAGCGCAGGGACGACAGGTCGTAGTGCTCGACGAGGGGGTGCTTGGCGAGGGCGAGGACGATCGGCGGGGCCACGTACAGGCCGGTGATGCGGTGGTTCTGGATGGCCGCGAGGAAGGTCTCCAGGTCGAAGCGGGGCAGGACGACGACGCTCGCGCCGACGCGCAGGGGCGCGTTCATGAGGGCCGTGAGGCCGTAGATGTGGAAGAAGGGCAGGACCGCGAGGATGCGGTCCTCGGGGCCGGCCGACATCAGCGGCTGGAGCTGGGCGAGGTTGGTGGCGATCTGCCGGTGCGTGAGCATCACGCCCTTGGGGGCGCCGGTGGTGCCCGAGGAGTACGGCAGTGCCGCGACGTCCGTCGCCGGGTCGATGGCGAGGTCCGGCTCGGGGGCCGTCGAGGCCAGCATGTCGATGAGGGAGCGGTGGCCGGGGGCGCTGTCGCAGACGAAGATCTCCCGTACGCCGCCTGCGAGTTCGGCGGCCCGACGTGCCGTCTCCAGGAGCGGGGAGACGGTGACGATCCAGCGGGCCGCGGAGTCACCGAGCTGCTTGGCGAACTCCTCCGGCGTGGAGAGCGGGTGCACGGTCGTGACGGAGGCACCCGCGCGCGTGGCGGCGTAGAACGCGGTCGGGAAGGCGATCGTGTTGGGGCTGTGCAGCGCGAGCACGTCCCCCTTGGTGACGCCCGCCTCCGCGAGTCCCGCGGCGACCCGGCGGTGGAACCGGTCGAGCTGCCCGTACGTGAGGGTCGTACCGTCGGTGCCGTCGATCAGGGCGGGCGCGTCCCCGAACTCGGCGGCCCGGGCGAGGACCGCGTCGTGGATGGGGAGTTCGAGGGGCTGGACGTCTGCGTACTCGCTGCGGAACACGGTTCCTCCAGGACGGTCAGTACGACTTGGGCAGGCCCAGGGTCTGGTGGGAGACGTAGTTGAGAATCATCTCCCTGCTGACCGGTGCGATACGAGCCACGCGCGCGGCCGTTATCAGCGAGGCGATGCCGAACTCCCGGGTGAGGCCGTTGCCGCCGAGGGTGTGGACGGCCTGGTCGACGGCCTTCACGCAGGCCTCCCCAGCCGCGTACTTCGCCATGTTGGCGGCCTCGCCCGCGGCCGCGTCGTCCCCCTCGTCGTAGAGGTACGCGGCCTTCTGCATCATCAGGCGGGCCAGTTCGAGGTCGATGTGCGCCTGGGCGAGGGGGTGGGCGATGGCCTGGTGGGCGCCGATGGGGGCGTTCCAGACCGTGCGGTCCTTGGCGTAGGTGATCGCCTGGGAGAGGGCGTAGCGGCCCATGCCGATCGCGAAGGCGGCCGTCATGATGCGCTCGGGGTTGAGGCCGGCGAAGAGCTGGAGGAGGCCCGCGTCCTCGTCTCCCACGAGGGCTTCGGCGGGCAGGCGTACGTCGTCGAGGGTCAGCTCGAATTGCTTTTCCGCGGCCTGGAGTTCCATGTCGATCTGGCGGCGGGTGAAGCCTTCGGCGTCCCGGGGGACGATGAAGAGACAGGGCTTGAGGCGGCCGGTGCGGGAGTCCTCCGTGCGGCCGACTATGAGGGTGGCGTCGGCTATGTCCACGCCGGAGATGAAGACCTTGCGCCCGGTGAGCCGCCAGTCGGCTCCGTCGCGGTGGGCCGTGGTGGTGATGCGGTGGGAGTTGGAGCCGGCGTCCGGTTCCGTGATGCCGAAGGCCATGGTGCGGGTGCCGTCGGCGAGGGCGGGGAGCCACTCCTGCTTCTGGGCCTCGGTGCCGAAGCGGGCGATCACGGTGCCGCAGATGGCCGGGGAGACGACCATCATGAGGAGGGGGCAACCGGCTGCGCCGAGCTCTTCGAGGACGATGGAGAGTTCGGCGATTCCGCCGCCTCCGCCTCCGTATTCCTCGGGGAGGTTGACGCCGAGATAGCCGAGCTTGGCTGCCTCGGACCAGAGTTGTTCTCGGTTGAAGTCGCGGCCGTGGCGTTTACCCAGGGCAGCTACCGCTTCGCGTAGGGACTTGTGCTCATCGGTTTCGATCGTGGGCATGTGGCTCCTTCGTGGGGGCTGGTCGCGCAGTTCCCCGCGCCCCTAGGTAGATCGCACTACTGCCAGCAAAGAGCCGACCGTTACCTGTTGGCCGACAACTGCATTCAGCTCGCTGAGCGTTCCTGTGTGCGGTGCCGTGATCTTGTGTTCCATCTTCATCGCCTCCAGCCACACCAAAGGCTCGCCGGCCTCTACTGCGGCTCCCTGGGCCAAACCCTCGGCGATCCGGACCACCGTCCCCGGCATGGGCGCCAGGAGGGAACCCGGGGCGTGTTGCGTGGTGGGGTCGGGGAAGCGGGGTAGGGCCGTCAGAGCCGTCCCGTTGACGTACACCCGGTCGCCGTACCGCGCCACCTCGAACTTCCTCTGCACGCCCTCCACTTCGAGTACGACCCCGCTCGGGTCCGCGTGGATCACCCGGACCCCGTCCGCCTCCAGGCCGTCCCTGGTGTGGCGGTAGTGGACCTCGTGCTCCTCGCCCGCCAGCTCGTAGCGCTTGGTCTGCGGGGCCGAGGGCAGGTTGCGGAAGCCGCCGAAACGGGAGCGGCCGACCGCGTCCGCGAGGGCCGCCGCCAGGGGGGCGTGAGGGTCCCCGGTTCCGCCGACGAGTTCCGTGAGGTGGCGGTCGTAGAAGCCGGTGTCCATGCGGGCCGTCGTGAACTCCTTGTGGCGCAGGGAGTTCGCCAGCAGGTCCCTGTTCGTGACCGGGCCGTGGATCGTCGCCCGCTCCAGGGCGCCCGCCAGTTTGCGGACCGCCTCCGCGCGCGTGGGGGCGTACGCGACGACCTTGGCGAGCATCGGGTCGTAGTGGACGCCGATGTCGTCGCCGTTCTCGTAGCCCGTGTCCAGGCGGACGGACGGGGGGACCGAGAAGTGGTGCAGGGTGCCGGTCTGCGGGGTCCAGTCGCGCGCGGGGTCCTCGGCGTACAGGCGCGCTTCGACGGCGTGGCCACGCGCGCGTGGGGGCTCGTCGGGCAGTGGGGCGCCTTCGGCGACGCGGATCTGTTCCGCCACCAGGTCGATGCCGAACACCGCCTCCGTCACCGGGTGTTCGACCTGGAGGCGGGTGTTCATCTCCAGGAAGTGGGCCCGGGTGCCGGAGACCAGAAACTCGACCGTGCCCGCGCCCACGTAGTCCACCGCGCGTGCGGCTCTTACGGCCGACTCGTGCAGTTCCTCCCTGAGTTCGTCCGGGAGACCGGGAGCCGGGGCCTCCTCGATCACCTTCTGGTGGCGGCGCTGGAGGGAGCAGTCGCGGGTGCCCAGGGCCCACACCGTGCCGTGGGTGTCGGCGAGGATCTGGACCTCGACGTGGCGGCCGTCCTCGACGTACGGCTCGACGAAGACCTCGCCGTCGCCGAAGGCGCTCGCGGCCTCGGCGCGGGCACTCTCCAGGGCGGCGGCCAGGTCCTCGATGCGGCGTACGACGCGCATGCCGCGGCCTCCGCCGCCCGCGGCCGCCTTCACCAGCACCGGCAGATCGGCCGGCGTCACGTCCGTGAGGGGCGCCAGGCCCATCAGTTCCTTGGCGCGTGTCTTGGACGCCATCGCCTCGATCGCGGACGGCGGCGGCCCTATCCAGGCCAGGCCCGCGTCCAGGACGGCCCGCGCGAAGCCGGCGTTCTCGGAGAGGAAGCCGTAGCCGGGGTGCACGGCGTCGGCGCCGGAGGCGATCGCCGCCTTCACGACCAGGTCGGCGCGCAGGTAGGTGTCGGCGGGGGACGCGCCCGGGAGCCGTACGGCCGAGTCCGCCACGCGCGTGTGGAGGGCGTTCGCGTCCGGGTCGGAGTGCACGGCGACCGTCCGGATGCCCAGCTCGTGGCAGGTGCGGAAGATCCGGCAGGCGATCTCGCCCCGGTTGGCGACGAGCACAGAAGTGATCACTGAAGGGTCCCTCACATCCGGAAGACGCCGAAGCCGCCGCGGGCGCCCTCATAGGGGGCGGTGTGGATCGCGGACAGGCACAGTCCCAGTACCGTCCGGGTGTCGCGGGGGTCGATGACGCCGTCGTCGTAGAGCCGCCCGGACAGGAACATGGGCAGCGACTCGGACTCGATCTGCTGCTCCACCATGGCGCGCAGGGCCGCGTCGCCCTCCTCGTCGTACGGCAGCCCCTTCGCCGCGGCCGACTGGCGGGCGACGATGGAGAGCACGCCGGCGAGCTGCTGGGGGCCCATGACGGCCGACTTGGCGCTGGGCCAGGCGAAGAGGAAGCGGGGGTCGTAGGCGCGGCCGCACATGCCGTAGTGGCCCGCGCCGTACGAGGCGCCCATGAGGACGGAGAGGTGCGGGACCTTCGAGTTGCTGACCGCGTTGATCATCATCGCGCCGTGTTTGATGATGCCACCCTGTTCGTACTCCTTGCCGACCATGTAGCCGGTGGTGTTGTGCAGGAACAGCAGCGGGATGTCGCGCTGGTTGGCCAGCTGGATGAACTGGGCCGCCTTCTGGGACTCCTCGGAGAACAGGACCCCCTGGGCGTTCGCCAGCACACCGACCGGATAGCCGTGCAGGGCCGCCCACCCCGTCACCAGGCTCGTCCCGTACAGCGGCTTGAACTCGTCGAAGTCGGAGGCGTCGACGATCCGGGCGATGACCTCGCGCGGGTCGAAGGGGGTGCGCAGGTCGCCGGGGACGATCCCCAGCAGTTCGTCGACGTCGTACTTGGGAGGTTCGGCGGGGCCCGGATCGCCGTACGCCTTGCGGTGGTTGAGGCGGGCCACGACCCTGCGGGCCTGCCTGAGCGCGTCCCGCTCGTCCACGGCGAAGTAGTCCGCGAGGCCCGACACGCGCGCGTGCATCTCGGCACCGCCGAGGGACTCGTCGTCGCTCTCCTCGCCGGTGGCCATCTTGACGAGGGGCGGGCCGCCGAGGAACACCTTGGCCCGCTCCTTGACCATGATCACGTGGTCGGACATGCCGGGGACGTAGGCGCCGCCGGCCGTGGAGTTGCCGAAGACGACGGCGAGGGTCGGTATACCGGCCGCCGACAGCCTCGTCAGGTCTCGGAAGATGGCCCCGCCCGGGATGAAGATCTCCTTCTGCGAGGGCAGATCGGCGCCGCCGGACTCCACCAGGCTGATGCAGGGCAGCCGGTTGGCGAGGGCGATGTCATTGGCCCGCAGGGCCTTCTTCAGCGACCACGGATTGCTGGCGCCGCCGCGCACGGTCGGGTCGTTGGCGGTGATCAGGCACTCCACGCCCGCCACCACCCCGATCCCGGTGACGAGGGAGGCGCCGACCGTGTAGTCGCTGCCCCAGGCGGCCAGCGGGGACAGTTCCAGGAAGGGTGTGTCGGGATCGAGGAGCAGCTCGATGCGCTCGCGGGCGAGCAGCTTGCCGCGCCCCCGGTGCCGCTCGACGTACTTCTCGCCGCCGCCCGCGAGCGCCTTCGCGTGCTCGGCGGTCAACTGTTCCAGCTTGGCGAGCATGGCTTCGCGGTGGGAGAGGTATTCGGGGCTCTTCGGGTCCAGGGTGGACGGCAGAACAGTCACAGCAGCACCTCGGGGATGTCCAGGTGGCGGGAGCGCAGCCATTCGCCGAGGGCCTTGGCCTGCGGGTCGAAACGGTGCTGGGCGGCGACGCCCTCGCCGAGGATGCCCTCGACGACGAAGTTCAGGGCGCGGAGGTCGGGGAGGTCGTGGCGGGTGACGTTCAACTCCGCTGCCTCCGGGAGGAGTTGGCGCAGGCGCTCGACGGTGAGGGTGTGGGCGAGCCACCGCCAGCCGTCGTCCGTCCGTGCCCACACCCCGATATTGGCGTTCCCGCCCTTGTCACCGCTGCGGGCGCCGGCGACGAGGCCGAGGGGCGCCCGCCGGGTCGGGCCGGGCGGCGGCGGATCCGGCAGGGGTGGTTCCGGTGGGTTTTCGAGTACGGCGGTCTCCTGGGCCGGTGCCACCGGGATCCGCCGCCCGTCGTGGAGGACAGCCACATGGTCCACGGCCCCATGGAGGACGTACACATCCTCGAAGACCCCATAGGGCGAGCCCTTCCCCGGTGGCGCCAGCACATGGAACCCGGGGTAGCTCGCGAGCGCCAGCTCCACGGCGGCCCCGCTGAGCGCCCGCCCGACGACCTCCTGGTCCGCGTCCCGGACGACCAGCCGCAGCAGGGCGCTGGCGGTTTCCTCCGTCCCGGCGTCGGGGCGGTCCGTCCGGACCAGGTCCCAGCGCACGTCGGTGACCTTGGCCAGGTGGGGCTCCAGCTGCTCCCGCACCAGGGCGGCCTTGGCCTCGATGTCGAGGCCGGTCAGGACGAAGGCGACTTCGTTGCGGAAGCCGCCGAGGCGGTTGAGGCCGACCTTGAGGGTGGGCGGCGGGGCCTCGCCGCGTACGCCGGAGATCAGGACGCGGTCGGGGCCGTCCTGGGTGAGCCGGACCGTGTCGAGGCGGGCGGTGACGTCGGGGCCGGCATACCGGGCGCCCTGCGTCTCGTACAGCAGCTGGGCGGTCACCGTGCCGATGTCGACGAAGCCGCCGGTGCCGGGGTGCTTGGTGATGACGGAGGTGCCGTCCTCGTGGAGTTCTGCGAGGGGGAAGCCGGGCTTTCTCAGAACTCCGCGATCGTGCTCGCCGTCGGCGAAGAACGCGTAGTTCCCGCCGGTCGCCTGTGTCCCGCACTCCAGGACGTGCCCGGCGACGACCGCTCCCGCGAGGCGGTCGTAGTCCGTCGGCGACCAGCCGAAGTGGGCGGCGGCGGGCCCGGTGACCAGGGCCGCGTCCGTCACCCGGCCGGTCACGACGACGTCCGCGCCCTCCCTGAGACAGGCGGCGATGCCGAAGCCGCCGAGGTAGGCGTGGGCGGCGAGGGCGCCCGGGTGGTCACGGGTCAGGTCGTCGCCCTCGACATGGGCGACCCGGACCGGCAGGCCGAGTCGGTCCGCCAACTCCCTTACGCGGGCGGCGAGTCCGGCGGGGTTGAGGCCGCCCGCGTTGGCGACGATTCGCACGCCCCGCTCGTGTGCGAGGCCGAGGCAATCCTCGAGTTGGCGCAGGAAGGTGCGGGCGTATCCGGCCCCGGGGTCCTTCAGCCGGTCGCGGCCCAGGATGAGCATGGTCAGCTCGGCGAGGTAGTCGCCGGTGAGGACGTCGAGTTCACCGCCGGTGAGCATCTCGCGCAGGGCGTCGAAGCGGTCGCCGTAGAAGCCGGAGGCGTTGCCTATGCGCAGGGTCATCCGGCAACTCCCCTTGCCGGGCCGCCAGGAGGCATTCCCTCTCCCAGGCCACCGGGAGGCATTCCCTTCGCCGAGTCGGCGGAAGCCGTTCCCTCTCCTGGGCCGGGGGAGGCCGTTCCCTTTGCCGAGTCGCCGGGAGGCACCCCCTCCCCCACGCCGCCGGAAGCCCTTCCCTTCCCCGAGCCGGCGGAAGTCGTCCCCTCCCCCGGGCCGCCGGGAGGCATCCCCTCCGCCGGACCGCCGGGCCGCATTCCCTCCCCCGCACCGCCGGAAGCCGTTCCTTTCGCCGGGCGTCCGGCGCCCGGCGGGCCCGCGAAGGCCTGGGCGATCTCGAGCCACCGGTCGGCGTCCTCGCCCTCGGCGCGCAGGGCGAGGTCGGCGCGGTGGGCCCGCTGGGTGGCCAGGAGGCAGAAGTCGAGGGCGGGGCCGGTGACGCGGTCGATGGCGTCCTCGGGGCCGAAGGTCCACAACTCACCGGACGGGGAGGTGAGTTCGATGCGGAACTGCTCGAAGGGCGGGGTCAGTCCGTGCACGCCGAAAGCGAAGTCGCGGGTGCGGACGCCGAGGCGGACGATGTGCCGGATCCGGTCGGTCGGCTCACGGGTCACTCCCAGCGCGTCCGCCACGTCGAGGCCGTGGGCCCAGGTCTCCATGAGGCGCGCGGTGGCCATGGAGGCGGTGGACATGGGCGGGCCGTACCAGGGGAAACGGGAGCCCTCGGGAGCGTTCCGCAAAGCCTCGGACAGGTCCTCGCGTCCCGCCCGCCAGTAGGCGAGCAGCCGCGCCGGGGGCTTTCGGGCACCCTCCGCCACGCCCTCGTCCACGAAGTCCCCGGGCGCCGCCAGCGCCTTCTCGACCTCGCGGGAGAAGGCCCGCTGGTCGGTGACGGCGAGCAGGGAGGAGTGGTCGGTCCAGGCGAGGTGGGCGATCTGGTGGGCGACGGTCCAGCCGGGGGCGGGGGTCGGCAGCGACCACTGCGCCGGGCTCAACTCGGCTACCAGCAGGTCGAGTTCCTCGCTCTCCGCACACAGGTCGTCGATGACGGGCGTGGGGTCTGCCATGGGGAGAGGATGGCAGCGGGGCCAGAAACAAGCAAGCGTGCTTGCATTAATCTACGGGTCGGACATTCACGGGCCGGATTTTCACGCGCGTCCGCTGCCTCATCCGCAGTACGGTCCCCGGTGATCCATGACGACGGTTACTTCGGAGAGTCCGTCGCGGCGACGTACGACGAGTCGTCGGCGACGACGTTCGCGCCCGAGGCGGTCGAGCCGGCCGTGGACGTGCTGGCGGAGCTCGCCGGCGAGGGGCGGGCCCTGGAGCTGGGTGTGGGAACCGGGCGGATCGCGTTGCCGCTGGCACAGCGCGGGGTCGATGTGCACGGCATCGAGCTGTCCCGGGCGATGGCGGACCGGCTGCGGACCAAGCCCGGCGGTGAGGCGGTCGGGGTGACGATCGGGGACTTCGCGACGGCCCGCGCGCCCGGCACCTACTCGGTCGCCTTTCTGGTCTTCAACACGATCATGAACCTGACGACCCAGGACGCCCAGGTGGACTGCTTCCGCAATGTCGCGGCCCATCTGGCACCCGGCGGGACCTTCGTGGTCGAGGTCATGGTCCCCCAGCTGCGGAAACTGCCGCCCGGACAGAACGCGGTGCCGTTCCACGTCGGCACGGACCGCCTCGGGTTCGACACCTACGACACCGCCACCCAGGCGATGGCCTCCCACCACGTCAGAGTCACGGAGGACGGCCAGGGCTCCTTCCGGTCCATCCCCTTCCGTTACGTCTGGCCCGCGGAGCTGGACCTCATGACCCGGCTGGCCGGGATGCGGCTGCGGGAGCGGTGGGCGGACTGGAGCCGGGCACCCTTCACGAGCGAGAGCGAGTCACACGTCTCGGTATGGGAGAAGCTCGCGGACTGACGCCGTGTACGGCCCGGTCGAGGCTTACGGGGTGATCGCCTTGCCCCGTCCCACCTGCGTCCGCACCGCTCCCATGCTCGCCGCGATCACGAGGGCGACGGCGAGGGCCTGGAGCGCGGACAGGGCCTGGTCGAGGATCAGGAAGCCCGCGAGGGCGGCCATGGCCGGCTCCAGGCTCATGAGGATCGCGAAAGTGGAGGCGGGCAGCTTGCGCAGGGCGAGGAGTTCGAGGGTGTAGGGCAGGACGGAGGACATCAGGGCCACCGCCGCGCCCAGGCCCACGGTCACCGGGTCGAGAAGCCTGGTGCCCGACTCCGCGATGCCGAGCGGCAGGAACGCCAGCGCGCCGACCGCCATCGCGAGGGCGAGGCCGTCGGCCTGCGGGAAGCGGCGGCCGGTACGCGCACTGAAGACGATGTACGCCGCCCACATGGCACCCGCGCCCAGCGCGAAGGCCACGCCCGCCGGGTCCAGGTCGCCGAAGTCCCCGCCACCGAGGAGGAAGACACCGGCGAGCGCGAGCGCGGCCCAGACGGTGTTGACCGCGCGGCGGGAGGCGAGCACCGAGAGGGCGAGGGGGCCGAGGAACTCCAGGGTCACGGCGGCGCCGAGCGAGATGCGGTCGACGGCCTGGTAGAAAAGGCCGTTCATCGCGGCCAGGGTGAGGCCGAAGACGACGACCGTGCCCCAGTCGGTACGGGAGTGCCCGCGCAGCCGGGGACGGCAGACGACGAGCAGGACGAGCGCGGCCACCAGCAGGCGCAGGGTCACGACCCCGAGGGCGCCCGCCCTCGGCATCAGCGTCACGGCCAGCGCCGCCCCGAACTGCACGGAGACGCCTCCGGCGAGCACCAGCCCCACGGGACCGAGCGAGCCGGAGCGACGGGGCCCGCGTGCGGGAGTGGCGCCCACCGAGGTCGGCGACGACGTCTGGGCGCTGCTGGAGGTGGTCACGGGGCTTCCAGGGGTCGACTCGGGTTTCGTCCATCATGCTGCACTACTCAGTACACGGTAATGGACTCAGTCATGTGCGTAAACCCGTTATACGACTGTCTCGGGGGGGCCTGACCCTCGTGACGGCTCTCAGCGGCGCGGCCGACGCACCATGAACACGTCCACGGCGTCCTCGCTCTCCACTACGAACCCGTAGCGCTCGTACAGGCGTCGGGCAGTGCTGCCCTGCAGGACGTTCAGGCGGACGAGTTCGCCGTCGGCGTCGGTCCGGGCCAGGAGGGTGTTCAGGACGGCCGAGCCCAGGCCGTGACCCTGGAGGTCCGGGGTGATGAAGAAGTGCTCCAGCCAGTGGGCGTCCTCGGCCGGCCGCAGGGCGACACAGCCCGCGAAACGCCTTTCGGCCAGGATGACCGACATGTGCCGCTCGTCGAAGGCGTCCCGGAACCGCTGCCGTACCCGGTGCTCGTCGAACCGGCCCAGCCGCTCCAGGTCGGGGCGCATGACCACGGCCCGCAGCTCGGCTATCGGCTCGACATCGGCGGGGTGCGCGGGACGCAGGGTCCAGCTCGTGAGAGGCGTGTTCGTTTCCACAGCGGGAGTATCGCAACGGGGCCTACGCGCCCGCCCTTCCGTCCCGCGCCCCGAACGTCTTCAACGCTCCGTGTCCGTCGCCCGCAGGTCGGTGCCGGGGCCGAGCAGGCACCAGTGGGCGCCGGGGCGGCCGCAGACGATCATGCGGACGGTGTCGGGGACGCTCTTCAGGGCTTCTGTGCGAGCCCCTCCCCCAACACCTCCGCCAGGTGTCTCCCCCGCACGCCCGCCAGTTGCTCCAGCTGGGTGCGGCAGGAGAACCCGTCGGCCAACACGACTGCCGACGGCGGCGCCTGTCGTACCGTCGGCAGCAGTTGCTCCTCCGCGCAGGTCCGCGACACCTCGAAGTGGCCTTTCTCGAAGCCGAAGTTGCCCGCGAGTCCGCAACAGCCGCCGCTCAGGTCGCCCGTGAGTCCCGCTGCCTCGCGCAGCCGGCGGTCGGCCGTGTCGCCCAGGACGGCGTGCTGGTGGCAGTGGGTCTGGCCGACGACCGGGCGGTTCAGGGCCGGTGGCCGCCAGTCGGGGGCGAGCCGCTCCAGGGCCTCCGCGAAGGTCAGGACGCGGGAGGCGAGGAGGGCGGCCCGCGGATCGTCGTGCAGCAGTTCCGGCAGGTCGGTGCGGAGGGCGGCCGCGCAGCTCGGTTCCAGGACGACGACCGGGACCGAGGTCTCCAGCACCGGCGCCATCAGGTCGAGGGTGCGGCGCAATACCGTACGGGCGCGGTCGAGTTGGCCGGTCGACACGTACGTCAGGCCGCAGCAGACCCGGCCCCGGCCCCGCAGGAGGGACACCGGGTCGAGGGCGACCGTCCTGCCGTCGCCCACTGGCGCCTTCTCCAGGTGGAGGGTGGGCGGCAGCGCCACCCGCAGCCCCGCCGCCTCCAGCACGCGTACGGCCGCCTGTCCCACGGACGGCGAGAGGTGCTCGGTGAAGGTGTCCGGCCACAGGATCACCAGGTCACCGGTGTCGCGGGCGTTCCGCCCGAGGGCTTTCCGCCCCTCCCACCACCGGCTGAACGTCTCCGCCGCCAGCCTCGGGATCCGCCGCTCCGGCGCGATCCCGCCCAGCCTCTTGGCGACGGCCGCCAACGGCCGTACGGCGGCAAGGGCGTTGAGCACAGGAGCCAGCCGCAGCCGGTCCACCCGGCGCAGCCACTCCGGCAGCCGGCCCATGCTGTGGTGGGACGCCGGGCGGCGCCGCCCCGCGTAGTGGTGGTGCAGGAACTCCGCCTTGTACGTGGCCATGTCGACCCCGACCGGGCAGTCGGACCGGCAGCCCTTGCAGGACAGGCACAGGTCCAGCGCCTCGCGCACCTCCTCGGACCGCCAGCCGTCGGTGACCACCCCGCCCGCCTCGCCCGCGAGCATCTCGTGCAGCAGCCGGGCACGCCCGCGCGTGGAGTGCGCCTCCTCGCCGGTGGCCCGGAAGGACGGGCACATGACGGCGGACCCGGTCGCCGCTGTCGTACGGCATTTCGCGACCCCGACGCAGCGGCGTACGGCGGCGGAGAAGTCACCGCCGTCGTCCGGGTATCCGAAGGCGACGTCGACCGGCTCGCGGGGCAGGACCGAGAAGCGGAGGTTGGTGTCGAGGGGGGCCGGGCGGACCAGCATGCCGGGGTTGAGCAGGTCGTCCGGGTCCCAGAGGGCCTTCGCCCGCTCGAAGAGGGCGATCATCTCGTCGCCGTACATCCGGGGCAGCAGTTCGGCGCGCGCCTGCCCGTCGCCGTGCTCCCCGGACAGTGACCCGCCGTGCGCGACGACCAGGTCGGCGAGTTCCTCGGAGAAGCGGCGGAACCTCCCGATCCCCGCCCGCGTCAGCAGGTCGAAGTCGATGCGGACGTGGATGCAGCCGTCGCCGAAGTGGCCGTAGGGCGTTCCGCGCAGCCCGTGCGCGCCCAGCAGTTCCCGGAAGTCCCGCAGATACGCGCCGAGCCGCCGCGGCGGCACCGCGCAGTCCTCCCAGCCGGGCCAGGCCTCGGTTCCGTCGGGCATCCGGGTCGCCGTGCCACTGGCGTCCTCGCGGATGCGCCACAGGGCGCGTTGCCCGGCCGGGTCGGTCACCACGAGCGCGTCGAGGACGTCGGCCGCGCGCACGATCTGCTCCGCACGTGCGCGTGCCTCGCTCTCGGCGGAGCCGCCCGTCTCCACGAACAGCCAGGCGCCACCCCGCGGCAGCGCGGTCACCGAGGGCACCAGGTCGGCCGCCATGCCCTCCACCGTCAGGGGGCGGTGCACCAGCAGCCCGGCCGCCGCCTCGGCGGCCGCGCCTTCGTCCGCGTACCCGAGGACCGCGAGCGCACGCGCGCGTGGCGCCTCCACGAGCCGGACGACGGCCTCGGTGAGCACGCCGAGGGTGCCCTCGCTGCCGCAGAAGGACCGGGCGACGTCGGCCCGGTGTTCCGGCAGGAGGGCGTCCAGGGCGTACCCGGAGATCCGCCGGGGCAGCTCGGGGAAGCCCGTCCGCAGCCGGGCGAGCTCCCCGTCGACCAGCTCCCGCAGTCCGGCGGGCGCCCCGGCCCACCCCTGCCCGAGCCGCAGCCGCTCCCCGCGCGCGGTGACGACGTCGAGCTCGCTCACGCTGTCCGCGGTCGTCCCCCACGCCACCGAGTGCGAGCCGCAGGAGTTGTTGCCGATCATTCCGCCGAGCGTGCACCGGCTGTGGGTGGAGGGGTCGGGCCCGAAGCGGAGCCCGTGCGGGGCGGCGGCGTCCTGGAGCCGGTCGAGCACCAGGCCGGGCTGGACGACCGCGGTACGCACCCCGGGGTCCAGCGCCAGGACCCGGTTCATGTGCCGGGTGAAGTCCAGCACGACGCCGGTGCCGGTGGCCTGCCCGGCGATGGAGGTACCGCCACCGCGCGGGACGACGGGGACGCCGTGGGTGCGGCAGACCTCCAGCACGGCGGCCACGTCATCGGCGTCCAGCGGGGCGACGACCCCGAGGGGGACGCGCCGGTAGTTGGACGCGTCCATGGTGACCAGGGCCCGGGAGGTGACGTCGAAAGCGACCTCGCCCCGGACGGCCTTCCGCAGATCGGCCTCAAGATCCGTCATGGCTCCAGCAAACCAGGTGGGTCGACACCACCGCGTCTCACCCGACGGACTACGTTTCGACCAGGTTTCCCCCAGCGGCTACGCTCGCCCCGTGGCTGAGATCCAGATTCCCGCTGACATCAAGCCCGCCGACGGTCGATTCGGCGCGGGCCCCTCCAAGGTGCGGACGGAAGCGCTGGACGCGCTGGCCGCAACCGGTACCTCCCTCCTCGGCACCTCCCACCGCCAGGCTCCGGTCAAGAACCTGGTCGGCAAGGTGCGCGAGGGCATCAGTGAGCTCTTCTCCCTCCCCGAGGGCTACGAGGTCGTCCTCGGCAACGGCGGCTCCACCGCGTTCTGGGACGTCGCGACGCACGGCCTGATCGAGAACAAGTCGCAGCACCTGACCTTCGGCGAGTTCTCGTCGAAGTTCGCGAAGGCGTCCAAGCTGGCCCCCTGGCTGGCCGACCCGACCGTCATCTCCTCCGAGCCCGGCACCCACCCGGAGCCGCAGGCCGAGGCCGGTGTCGACGCGTACGCCTTCACGCACAACGAGACCTCCACCGGTGTCGCCGCCCCCGTCAAGCGGGTGGCCGGCGCGGACGAGGGCGCGCTGGTCCTCGTGGACGCCACCTCCGGCGCCGGCGGCCTGCCGGTCGACATCGCCGAGACGGACGTCTACTACTTCGCCCCGCAGAAGTCCTTCGCCTCCGACGGCGGCCTGTGGATCGGCGTGTTCTCCCCGGCCGCGATCGAGCGCGCCGAGCGGATCCACGCGTCCGGCCGTCACATCCCGGAGTTCTTCTCGCTGCCGACGGCGATCGACAACTCCCGCAAGAACCAGACGTACAACACCCCGGCCCTCGCCACCCTCTTCCTGCTGAACCAGCAGCTGGAGTGGATCAACGGCCAGGGCGGTCTCGCGTGGTCGACGGCCCGTACGAAGGACTCCTCGACCCGCCTGTACAGCTGGGCGGAGGGGTCCAAGCACGCGACCCCGTTCGTCACCGACGCGGCCAAGCGCTCCCAGGTCATCGGCACGATCGACTTCTCGGACGAGATCGACGCCGCCGCGATCGCCAAGGTGCTGCGCGCCAACGGCATCGTGGACACCGAGCCCTACCGCAAGCTCGGCCGCAACCAGCTGCGCGTGGCGATGTTCCCGGCGATCGACCCGGCGGACGTCGAGGCGCTGACGAAGTGCGTCGACTACGTCATCGAGAAGCTGTAACACCCGCTTCCGCTACGACGACGAAGGGCGCCCGGTGTGCAACCGGGCGCCCTTCTCATGTCCCGCTGGTTCAGCCGCGGAAGCCGAGCAGCCCGTGCAGGGTGTCGCCCCGCGAGACGGTGGCCGACTGCTGCGTGCTCATGGCAGCCTTCGCCGCGGCCGACGGCGTCGGGTCGGCGGTCTTCTTGCACACCGCGTCGGCCGTGCCGTGGCCGCGCGGCACCGTGCCGTCGGTCAGGTACTTCGCCAGGTACTTGTCCAGGCAGGCGTTCCCGCTCAGCGTGATGCCGTGGTTCCCGCCGCCCTGCTCGACGACGAGGCTGGAGTGCTTGAGCAGGTGGTGGACGGTGACACCGCCCTGGTAGGGGGTGGCCGCGTCGTCCGTGGCCTGGAAGAGCAGCGCCGGCGGCAGCTTGCTGTTGGCGACGTTCACCGGCTTGAGCGACTTCGTCGGCCAGAACGCGCACGGCGCGTTGTACCAGGCGTTGCTCCAGGCCATGAACGGGGCCTTCTTGTACACGGCCCAGTTGTCCTTCTGCCACTGGCGCCAGTCGCGCGGCCAGGAGGCGTCACGGCACTGCACCGAGGTGTAGATGCTGTAGCCGTTGTCCCCGGAGGCGTCGATGGCGGCGAAGTTCTCGTACGCCTCGACCAGCGGGGCGGCGTTCTTGTCGTTCACGTACGCGGCGAACGCCTTGGCCAGGTCGGGCCAGTAGCCGTTGTAGTAGCCGCCCGGGATGAAGGTGTCCTCCAGCTCGGCGGCGCCGACCTTGCCGCCCGCGGGCTTCTTGGCCAACTCGGCCTGCATCGCGTACCACTTGGCCTCGATCGCGGCCGGGTCGGTGCCGAGCTTGTACGTGGAGTCGTACTTGGCTATCCACGCCATGAGCGCCTTCTGGCGGGCGTCGAAGGCGTAGTCCTGCGAGATGTTGGCGTCGTACCAGACACCGTCGGGGTCGACGATCGAGTCGAGCACCAGGCGGCGCACGTGGGTCGGGAACAGCTTGCCGTAGACCTGGCCCAGGTAGGTGCCGTACGAGTAACCGAAGTAGTTGATCTTCTTGGCGCCGAGGGACTTACGGATCGAGTCCATGTCCTTCACGGCGTTGATCGTGTTGATGTACGGCAGCAGGTCCGCGTACTTGCGGCCGCAGGCGGCGGCGAAGGACTTGGCGCGGTCGAGGTTGGCCTTCTCGATCGCGGGAGTGCGGGGAACGCTGGCGGGGCGCACCGGGTTGAAGTAGCCCGGCTTGCAGTCGAGGGCGGGCTTGCTCGCGCCCACTCCGCGCGGGTCGAAGCCGATGACGTCGTACTGGGCCGCGACCGCCTTGGGCAGCGCGGACGCGACGAATCCGGCGAGCGTCAGACCGCTGCCGCCGGGGCCGCCGGGATTGACCAGCAGCGGGCCCTGGTACTTCTTCGCGGTGTGCGGGACCCGGGACACGGCCAGGGTGATCTTCCGGCCCTGCGGCTTGGCGTAGTCGAGCGGCACCTTCACCGACCCGCACTGGAGGGTCGGGTAGTTCTCCGTACCGCACTTCTTCCAGGCGACCTTCGCCAGTGGTGCGGTGCTCACGGACGGGCTCGCCTCGGCCGGAAGGGCCGTGAGGGTCCCGGCCAGTACGGCGGTCACGCCGCACAGTACGGCTGCGCTTCTTCTCATGGGCGCATCCTGTCGAAGAACCTCTCGTATGAGGAACACCTGAGCGGAAGATTTGAAACTCCTTTGGTCAGGAGGCACTTGGCCCGCACCAAGCACCTCCGTCCCACGACCTCACGCAGCCGTACAGGTCACACTCGGCACTCCGCCACCCCCGGGCGCTCCCCCGAACCCGAAGCTCGCCGAACCGCCCACCGGGACCGACCCGTTGTGCGAGGCGTTCGTCGCGGTCACGCTTGAGCCGGTCTGGGTGTACGACGCGTTCCACATGGAGCTGACCTTCTGCGAGCCTGGCCAGGTCCAGGTGACCTTCCAGGAGGAGAGAGCCGTCGTACCGGAGTTGGTCACCTTCACCTCGGCGTTGAAGCCGCTGCCCCAGTCGCTGCTGACGGTGTAGGCGGCGGTGCAGGCGGCCGTGTTCCCGCCGGGGTCGCCCGGGTCACCGGGACCGCTCCCGCCGCCCGGGAAGCCCGGCGCCTTGATGCTCGCGAGGTATCCGTCCTTCACGGTGTCCACGGTCTGCCAGTCGTCCTTCAGGATCCCGCCCGTGTCACCGGAGTTGGGGTTCCAGGACCAGAAGGTCCAGTGGAAGGAGTCGGCGCCGTACGTCGATGTCGGCCGCAGATACGAGACCAGTGCCGCCAGCCACTTCTGGTCCACGGTCGACTGGAGCGTGGTGCCGAACTCGCCCACCCACACCGGGGCGATGTTCTGCTTGAAGATGTAGCCCCAGTACTTGTCCCAGATGCCCGGCATGTTGGCGGGGAAGGACGGGTCGCTGAACCAGCTCTGCTGGGCCACGCTGGTGGCGTAGTCGTGGGCGGAGTACACGACCCGGTTCGCCACGTTCAGCTGCACCGGGTACTGGGCGACACCCATCAGGTTGCCGCCCCACCAGCCGGAGACGCCGTTGAAGGTCTGCACGCCCTCGACGAAGATCAGCAGCTCGGGATTGACGGACAGCACGGCATTCCCGGCCCGCTGGGCGGCCAGCCGCCAGTCCGTGGCGGTGTCCCCGCAGCCCCAACAGGCGGGATCGTGCGGCTCGTTGTGCAGATCGATGCCTACGACGGTGTCCTGGCCCTTGTACCGCGTCGCGAGGGCCTTGAGGTTGGCGATCCACGTCGACTCCGGGACCGCGGCCGTGTACCAGAGCGCCGACTGGCCGCCGGAGTCCGGGCGGTGCCGGTCGAGGATGACCTTGAGACCGTCCTGGCCGGCGTACGACACGAGTCTGTCCAGGACGCCCAGGGAGTTGAGTCCCTGGAGGTCGGCGTTCTTGCCGCTGGAGAAGTCGATGCTGTTGGGGACCGTCCCCGACTTGAAGATGTCGTCGCTGTACGGGATGCGGATCGTGTTGTAGCCCAGCGACTTCATCTGGTCGATCATGGACTTGTAGTCGCGGGACCAGAGGCCGTGGACCACGTTGTTGGAGGTCTCGAAGCCGAACCAGTTGATCCCGGCGATCCGGACCGGCTGCCCGGAGGCGTCCAGGATCTGGCGGCCGCTGGTGTGCCAGTAGCCGGCCCCGGCCGCCTCGGCGGCGTCGGCCGTCTGAAGACCAGCGGTCCCCAGCGGCACCAGGAGAGCCGCCGCCACCGCACACAGCGCTCTTCGCAAGCTGCGGAACATGTTCGCTGCTTCCTCTCGGGAGGCGCGGGCCCGGAACTAGATGGGAGCGCTCCCATCACCCTGCATCTCCCATGGAAGACAGATCACGTGAACACGTCAAGACGCTGGACGTGTTCATGTGCACGGGATGTCACCGGCGCGACGTCGCCGTACGGGCGCGAGGGCTCACGAGCGGCGGAATAGCCGCCGGAGCCCGAAGAGGGCGGCGACGGCCACCAGGGCGAGCGCGCCGATCTTGATCATGCCGTCCGAGTTCCCGCCGCCGTCGTTTCCGGAGGCCGAGGAACTCCCGCTCCCCGAGGGCGACTTGGACTCTCCGTCACCGGGCGCGTCCTGCGCCTCGACCTCGCTGTCGGCGCCCTCCATACCGAGCAGGAGCTTGGTCCCGTCGGGCGAGTAGGAGACGGACTCGCCCTGCCCGAGGGGCACGCTGAGCCGCCCCTTGCGCTTGATGTCGCCGCCGTTCCAGTCGTACCAGATGCCGCCGAAGTAGCCGCGTACGGCGAGCTGTCGGCCGTCGGGCGAGAAGGCGGCGTCGGTGGCCCACAGGTCGACGGCCTTGACGGGCTTGAAGGCGTTCGTCCCGGAGGAGGAGAGGGTGGTGGGTCCCTCGTAGAGATGCCCGCCGTCCTCCTGCTTGTCGATGATGTAGACGCGCCCGGTCTTCGGGTGGACGACCATCGACTCGGCGTCGCGTGAGCCGTCGGTGTACTTCACGACGTACTGAGTGCCCTTGACGGACTGGTCCTTGAGGACCTTCGGCTCGGGCAGCTTGTAGATCCACACGTAGGGCCAGCTGACCCCGTCGTTGTCCCCGATGTCCCCGACCCAGATCTCGTTGCCGGGCCCGATGGCGATGGCCTCGACGTCCCGGGGGGTGCCCACGCCGGTCATGGTGATCCTGGCGACGGTCTTGCCGGTGGCGCTGTCGACGGCGTACAGGTACGCGCCGGTGTCCTGGTCGTTGTGGGTCCAGTAGATGCCCGGGTGCTGCCGCGAGGCGGCGAGCCCGCTGGACTCGGTGATCCGGGGGTCGCTGATGCTGAAGCCCTGGTCCCCCTTCCCGCCCCCGTCGGCGGCGGAGGCGGGCACGGCGACGGGCAGGGTGAAGCCGCCCACGAGCAGAATCCCGGCAAGCAGGGCGAAGGGTCGACGCATGCCCCAAGACTGCCATCCCGGCGTTCGGTTGAAGGGGGGTGGGCGGGGGCGGGGGTGGCGTGCGCGGGTGGGAGCGGACTGGGCGGGCGGTGTGGTGGGGCCGTGGCCCGGGGAAGACGTCCCGGCGGATGCCCTGGCTCGACCGGACCGTACGGCTGAGCCGGGCGAGGGGAAACGCCTGGGGAAGGACATCGCGGTCCTCTCCCTCTCCGTGGCGGAAGGCGTCCGGATCGACCTGGCCACATCAGCCGCCGCGCGTGAACGAGCCACGGGCCCTTCGCCGCACCCACGCCTCGAACCTCGCCTGTTGACGAACCCTGAAGGATGAGCCCGACGCGACCGACATGGCCGACGGCAGGCCGGGCGCTCGTCGCGCAGAGCCCCTGGGCGCCGGCCCCGCCCCAGGCGGATCTGCCCGGATGGCAGCATTGATCCTCGCGGCCTAGCGTGGAACCCGCGCCGTCGATCAGCGAGCCAGGTTCCCGCTGCGGCGCAGGTCACGCACGCTTCGTGGACGGACCGCAGAGGTGGAGGAGCCCGGTCGTGCACACGTGCCTCATCGCTCACAGACATCGAACGCCGGCCGGAACGAGTGCTGTGCGCCGGTGGAATGGAGGCCGGGTATGTCGCAGACATCCTGGAGTGAGTACAAGCCGGGGCGGTCGTTCCCGGGGGTGATCGGGCGCACGACCGATGAGTCCACTCCGGCGTGGCCGCAGCCGGTGCGGGCGGTGCCGGGTTCGCCGAACGTCATGTTCGTCGTGTTGGACGACACCGGTTTCGGTCAGCTCGGCTGCTACGGAAGCCCGATCGCCACACCGAACCTGGACGCCCTGGCGTCGGGCGGGCTGCTGTACAACAACATGCACACCACCGCGCTGTGCTCGCCGTCGCGCTCGTGCATCGTGACCGGCCGCAACCACCACGCCAACGGCATGGCGGCGATCACCGAGCTGGCCACCGGCTACCCCGGTTACAACGGGCAGATCCCGTTCGAGAACGGGTTCCTCTCCGAGATGCTGCTCCAGCACGGCTACAACACGTACATGGTCGGCAAGTGGCACCTGATGCCCTCGGAGCACGAGTCGGCCGCAGGCCCGTACGACCGGTGGCCGCTGGGGCGTGGCTACGAGCGGTTCTACGGCTTCCTGGGCGGCGACACCAGTCAGTGGTATCCGGACCTGGTGTACGACAACCACCAGATCGAGCAGCCGGTGACGCCGGAAGAGGGCTACCACCTCACCCAGGACCTGGCCGACCGGGCGATGTCGTTCATCGCGGATGCCAAGCAGGTCGCCCCTGACAAGCCGTTCCACCTGAATTTCTGCACCGGGGCCACGCACGCCCCGCACCACGTGCCCAAGGAGTGGGCGGACCGCTACCGGGGCCAGTTCGACGACGGCTGGGACGCCTACCGCGAGCGCACCTTCGACCGGCAGAAGCAACTCGGCATCGTGCCTGCGGATGCCCAGCTGTCCCCGCACGACCCGGACGTGCCCGCCTGGGAGTCCCTGTCGCCGGACGCCCGCCGCCTCGCGGCGCGGATGATGGAGGTCTACGCCGGGTTCCTCTCCCACACCGACCACCACATCGGCCGGCTGATCGACTTCCTGAAAGAGATCGGCGAGTTCGACAACACCCTGATCATGGTCGTCTCCGACAACGGCGCCAGTGCCGAGGGCGGGGCCACCGGCACCACCAACGAGCTGCAGTTCTTCAACAACGCGCCCGAGTCCTTGGAGGAGAGCCTGGCGCGGATCGACGACATCGGCGGCCCGGAGACGTTCAACCACTACCCGTGGGGCTGGACGTGGGCGGGCAACACGCCCTTCCGGCGGTGGAAGCGGGAGACCTACCGGGGCGGCGTCAGTGACCCGTTCCTGGTCCACTGGCCGGCGGGCATCCGGGCACGCGGCGAGATCCGCTCCCAGTTCGCGCACATCATCGACATGGTGCCCACCGTGCTCGACGTGCTGGGCATCGAGCCGCCCACGACCATCCGGGGCGTGACCCAGTCACCGCTGCACGGGGTCAGCTTCGCGCACACCTTCGACGATCCCGCGGCCCCGACCCGCCACCGCACCCAGTACTACGAGATGTTCGGGCACCGGGCGATCGACCATGACGGCTGGCGTGCGGTCTGTCCCTGGCCCGGACCTTCATTCGCCGAGGCCGAGAAGCCGTTCGGCTCTCCGATCACCATGGCGGACCTGGACGACCTGGACGCCCACCACTGGGAGCTCTACCACGTCGCCGAGGACGTCGCCGAGACCCGCAACGTCGCCGAAGAACACCGCAGCAAGCTCATCGAAATGATCGCCCTGTGGTACGTGGAGGCCGGCAGGTACAACGTGCTCCCGATCGACGGCAGCGCCCTCGAGCGCATGATGCTCGAGCGTCCGCAGATCACCGAGGACAGGACCAGCTACACCCTCCGCCCCGACACGCAGGCCCTGCCGGCCGCCGTCGCTCCCCGGGTCCTCAACCGCCCGCACAGCATCACCGCCGACGTGGAGATCCCGCCCGGCGGCGCCGAGGGCGTGCTGCTGTGCCAGGGCACCAACGCCGGCGGCTGGTCCTTCTACGTCAAGGACAACCACCTGCACTACGCCCACAACTACGTCCACCGCACACTGCACCAGGTGACCTCGGGGGAAACCCTCCCCGAGGGCCGCCACACGCTGCGCTTCGAATTCGAGCCCACCGGCAGTCCCGACATCGCGGCAGGCAAGGGCTCACCCGGCCGCGCCCAGCTCTACCTCGACGACCGCCTGGTCGGCGAGACCGAGATGCCGTTCACGACACCGGTCGCCTTCAACCCGGGCGGCATGTGCTGCGGCGCGAATCCGGGATCGGCCGTCACCTCCGACTACCGGGCACCGTTCCGGTTCACCGGCACCCTGCACAGCGTCACCGTCGACATGTCCGGCGACCTGATCGTCGACGCTCCCAGCGAGATGCGCATGCACATGGCCCGGCAGTAAGGGCCCGAAGGCGCCGGACCTGCTGGTGGTCAGCCGATGCCGTCCAGCAGCAGGCCCAGCCGGATGTCGAACCAGGCCCGCTCCTGTCGCCAAGCCTGCGCCGCACCCACCAGCAGCCGGCTCAGCCCGTCGACGGTGAGCGACCGCCACGGGTAAGTGCTCAGGATCTCCACCAGTGCCCCGGCGCACTCCTCCTGCGGGCTCGGCCGGCTCAGGGGACCGCGGGGTCGGGGAAGCACCTGCCCGCCGTCCATGGCGGCCACCGCGCGACGGCAGACCAGCTCCGCGGTGAACGACCGCCACGCGAACGGTTCCAACGCGGCCCGGACCGCGCCGACCCGGGCATCACCCGCCGGTATCGTCAACGCCATCGAGACCACCTCGCCGCCATGCACCAGTCGAATCCGATTGTCACACGCCGTGACGGCACGATGAGCAGGGCATCGACCGGACTGACGGCGTGCGTAAAGGGCCTCGGACCGTAGTCCCGGCACCGCGCAGCCCGCCGCCGCCGCGCAGCCCGGCCGCGTGGGCGGATTCACATGCCATCGGGACCCGAGATGATCCATCATGAGCGGATGCTCAGATTCATGCCGGTCGGTGACTCGATGACGATCGGGAGTGCGGGTGAGCACACCTGGCGGTACCGGATGTGGCAGCACCTGCGGGACACATCCGGCGGCCCCTTCACCCTCGTGGGCCCGCGCGAGACGCTGTACGACAAGGCGGCGGACGCCCCGACGTCGTACGAGTACGCCGATCCCGACTTCCCCCGGGCCCACCTGGCCGGCTGGGGCGAGGGCTGGCAGCACATGGTCCCGCTGATCGGCGAGGCGGTACGGGCACACCGTGCGGACGTGCTCCTGGTGTCCCTGGGCCTGATCGACCTCGGCTTCTACACGAACGCGGAACAGACGGCACAGAACGTCCGCGCCTTCGTCGCCGAAGCCCGCCGGGCGAACCCCCGGGTCCGGATGGTCGTCCTCCCGGTGATCCCCAACGTCCGGGCGGAGTCCGACGCACCCTTCGCGACGGAGGTCACCCGCTTCAACGAGCTTCTGGCCAAGGCGATCGCGGACCTGGACGAGCCCCGCTCGCCCCTGCTGCCGGCGTCGCCTCCGTCGTCGTACGACATCGACCACGACACCTACGACGGCACCCATCCGAACGCGAGCGGCGAGCACAAGATCGCGGCGGCCTTCGCGGAGGCGATGCACCAGGCGTGGGACCTGGGCGAGCCCTACGAGGCCGACTGATCCGGCACGAAGGGCCCCCACGGTCACTTCGGATCGGCGTTGAACTTCGCGGTCGACCAGCGGTAGCCGAGCACCGCGAGGCCGAGGCACCAGGCGACGGCGAGCCAGCCGTTGTGGCCGATCTCGGTGCCGAGGAGCAGACCGCGCAGGGTCTCGATGGCCGGGGTGAAGGGCTGGTACTCCGCGATCGGCCGGAACCAGCCCGGCATCGCGTCGACCGGGACGAACGTGCTGGAGATGAGCGGCAGGAAGATCAGCGGCATGGCGTTGTTACTGGCGGCCTCGGCGTTGGGGCTGATCAGGCCCATGCCTACGGCGATCCAGGTCAGCGCCGTCGCGAACAGCACGAGCAGTCCGAAGGCCGCGAGCCACTCCAGGGCGGTGGCGTCGGTGGAGCGGAAGCCGATGGCCACGCCGACCGCGCCGACCAGGACCACGCTGACCACCGACTGGAGCACGCTGCCGACGACGTGCCCGACGAGCACCGAACCGCGGTGGATCGCCATCGTCCGGAAGCGGGCGATGATGCCCTCGGTCATGTCGTTGGAGACGGAGACCGCGGTGCCGATCGTGGTGGAGCCGATGGTCATCAGCAGCAGGCCCGGGACGAGGTACGCGATGTAGTCGGAGCGGTCGCCGCCGCCGATCCCCGCGCTCATGGTGTCGCCGAAGATGTAGACGAAGAGCAGCAACAGCATGATCGGCGTGAGCAGCAGGTTCAGGGTGAGGGACGGGTAGCGCCGGGCGTGCAGGAGGTTGCGACGCAGCATCGTGGACGAGTCGCGCACCGCGAGGGAGAGATTGCTCATCGGACGGTCTCCTTGGGCTGGTCGGTGACGTGGGTGACATCGGCGCTGTCGGCGCTGTCGGTCAGGGCGAAGAACACGTCGTCCAGGTCGGGGGTGTGCGTGGTCAGTTCGTCGGCCTCGACGCCGGCCGCGTCCAGCCGGTCCAGTACGGCGCGCAGCTCGCGCTGGCTGCCGTCGCTGGGGAGTTGGAGGGTGAGTGCCTCGTCGTCCCGGACGGCCTCGCCCAGGGCGGAGGCGGCGCCGCGGTAGGCGTCCGGGTCGGTGAAGCGGAGCCGGACGTGCCCGCCGGGAATCAGCCGCTTGAGCTCCTCGGCGCTGCCCTCGGCGACGATCTTCCCGTCGTTGAGGACGGCGATGCGGTCGGCGAGCTGGTCGGCCTCCTCCAGGTACTGCGTGGTGAGGAAGACGGTCGTACCGCCGGAGACCAGTTCCCTGATGATCTGCCACATGGTGTGGCGGGAGCGGGGGTCGAGGCCGGTGGTCGGTTCGTCGAGGAAGATGATCCGCGGGTCGCCGACCAGGGTCATGGCGATGTCGAGGCGGCGCTTCATGCCGCCCGAGTAGGTGGAGGCGGGCTTCTTCGCCGCCGCCACGAGGTCGAAGCGCTCCAGCAGTTCGGCGGTGACCCGCCGGCCCTCGCTCCTGGAGAGGTGGTGCAGGTCGGCCATGAGGAGCATGTTCTCCTCACCGGTGATCAGCCCGTCCACCGCGGAGAACTGCCCGGTGACCCCGATGGAGGCCCGTACCGCCTGGGCCTTCGCGGTGAGGTCGTGGCCGCCGACGCGTGCCTGCCCGGCGTCGGCGGAGATCAGGGTGGAGAGGATCTTGACGACGGTGGTCTTGCCGGCGCCGTTCGGCCCGAGGAGGGCGAAGACCGTGCCGGCCGGCACCTGGATGTCGATGCCGTCGAGGACGGTCCTGTCCCCGTAGGACTTGCGCAGTCCGTTCGCCGCGATGGCCAGGTCGGTCATGGTGGGAGCTCCTTGTCGAGGACTACGGGTCACAGGCCGCGGGCGGTGATGTCGCCGTGGGCGGTGGTGGCGCGGATGGCCAGGGCGGCGTCGGCGCCCTCGGTGTTCTTGAGGGAGTTGTGGACGCGGCCGTGGGAGGTGCCGGCGTCCAGAGAGGCGGAGGCGGCCGCGCCGAGGGTGATGTCGCCCTTCTGCGTGGTCAGTACGACCGTGCCGCTGACCGCCTCGGCGACGGTGATGTCGCCGCGCCGGGTGCTGATCTCGCCGGGTCCGGTGAGGCGGCCGACGGTGACGTCGCCGTCGGCGACGGTCAGGCGGAGACCGGCCGCTTCGTCGATCTTGACCGGGCCGTAGGCGCCCTCGAAGACGACGTCGCCGAGGCGTCCGACAGCCCGGAACCCGGCGGCGGCCGCGGTGGCCTCGACGCGGGAGCCGGCCGGCAGCTGGACGGTGACCTCGACGGAGCCGGAGGGGCCGAAGTACTGGTTCCTGGCGGCCGGGGCGGCGATCCGCAGGACGCCGTCGCGGTAGTCGACCTCGATCTGCTCGGCGGCCTTGGTGTCCCGGCTCCTGTCGGCATCGACGGGCCGGATCTCGACAGTCGTGTCGGCGCGGTCGGCGGCGATGATCTGGACGCGTCCGGCGGGGAGGTCGATGACGGTGGTGACGGGGGCGGGGGTGTCGAACTTCTGCATCAGGTGCTCCTGCGTTCGTCGCTGTTTCCGATGAACGAAAAGCTACGTTGCGTTCATCGATCCAGCAACATACTTGTTGCACTCCATCTCAATAAACGCAGGTGAAGTCGGCAATTTCATTGCAACCGCCCTGAAATCAACGCAACGGGAATCCACTTGTCGTTGCAATAGCCGGGAAGTGAACGCTATACTGCGGCGACAGGAGCCACGAAGGAGACCGCGATGCCTGGAGGCAGGCTCACCCAGCAGGAACGTCAGCAGATCGCACTGGGAGTGGCCGACGGCCTCGCCTACGCGGAGATCGCCCGCCGCCTGGAGCGCCCCACCTCGACCATCACCCGCGAGGTCATGCGCAACGGCGGCCCCGCCGCCTACCGCGCCGACCTCGCCCACCGCACCGCCGAACGCCGGGCCCACCGGCGCCGACAGGCCGCGCCCCGGGCGACGCAGGCCCCCGGGGCGGCCCACGGGCGCGACCCCGAGGCCGTGCGCGAGTACGAGGAGACGTTCACCACCGTCCTCATGCAGTCGGGCGCGCCCAAGATGATGTCGAGGGTGCTGAGCTGCCTCTGCACCAGCGACAGCGGCAGCCTGACCGCCGCCGAACTCGTCCAGCGCCTCCAGGTGAGCCCCGCGTCCATCTCCAAGGCCATCAGCTACCTCGAAGGACAGGGCCTGGTCCGGCGGGAGCGCGACGACCGCCGGCGTGAGCGCTATGTCGTCGACGACGACGTCTGGTACCAGTCCATGATCGCCAGCGCCCGCGGCACGCTTCAGGTCGCCGAGGTCGCCCGCCAGGGCGTGGGCGTCCTCGTCCCGGGCACCCCGGCCGCGGTCCGCCTGGAGAACATCGCCCGCTTCCTCGACTTCGTCTCCGAGAGCCTCACCCGCGCCGCGGACCAGGCCCGCGAGGTCCTGCACACGAAACCGGAGACACCCTCGGACAGCACTGCGTGAGCGACTGACGCCCGATGGCGTCGACAAGGAAGCCGGCGCAGGGCCGGACCCCGGCTCGCAGCTGGCCGTACCACCGTTCCTCCTCTTCCCCGAGGTAGACGGCCCGGGAGTGGGCGAGGACGGCCCGATGCTCGGGCGGCAGCCGCTCGAGCGCCCAGTCGGCGGCGGCGTCCTTGGAGCGGATGGTGTCCGTGGCGAGGGTGGTCCAGACACGGGCGAGGGTGAGCAGGACGTTGCGGGTGTCGTGATCCAGGTCGCCCAGCAACTGTGGGACTCCGGCGACGATCGCGCGCCTGAGGTCCACGAGGGGTACGGAGTCGAGGAGTTGGGCGGGCGGAGGGCCGTGCAGGGTCGTGTCCCCGGCCAGGGTCATGGTGAGCAGAGGCGCGAGATCGGGACTGGGCTCGGGCTCGGGAAGGACACCCGCTCGTACTCCTCGCGCAGCCACTCTCCGTAGAGGAAGTCGCAGACGGGCGGGTACCGCCAGGGCCGTACCTCGTCCTGCCCGACGACGACGAGCTCGACGGGCCGAGCACCCGGAACACCGGACACCCGCATCAACTCCCCCATCAAGGCCCGACGTTGGTCTTCGGTCAGCGACCTCCGTACGACGACCAGCACATCGATGTCGCTGTACCGGCGCAGACCGGCGAGGACGGCGGAGCCGTGGAGGTAGTTGCCGAGGATGTTGTCGCCGAGGGTGCGGTGGAGGATCCGCACCACGGCTCGAGTGTCGTCGGCTGGCATGGGCATCGTCTTTTCACCTTGGGTCTCGTGAAGCATGAAGCGCCACCCGCAGCCAGTGGTCGGGCCCGAGGGGAGGCGAACGCGTGTTCCTGTGCTCGCCGGATGGGGTGAATGTGTGGGATTGCGGCACGCATGTGCAAAGGTCGCACGTACGGTCGCTTCATGGGAACCGGAAAGGGCGGGCGACGTGTGGCAGGGGGTGCTGGAGTGTCGGTGGTTCAGGCCGCACAGGGTGGGCATGCCCGATACACGTACCGGCTGCGCGTGTCGTCGACCGCCCGCACTCGGCTGCTGGCGGAGTGGGACCGCTGCCGGTGGGTCTGGAACGAGTGCGTGGCCAAGACCAAGGCCCTGCACGCGCACAGCAAGGCCCATCCCAGCGAGAAGCTGACGTGCGGCCCGGCCCAGCTGGACAAGATGCTGACAAAGGCCCGCGAGCGCACGCCGTGGCTGCGCGAGGGCAGCTCGATGCCGCAGCAGCAGACCATCCGGGACTTCGGCAAAGCCCGCGCCAAGGCACAAAAGGACATCAAGGAACGCCTGCCACAACGCCAGCGGGCGGGGATGCCAAAGTGGAAGAAGAAGCGCGAGGCCGACCCGAGCCTGAACTACACCAGGCGCGGGTTCCGACTCAAGGACGGTCGCCTGCACCTCACGGGCAACATCGTGCTGACGGTCGTATGGTCCCGCGATCTGCCCGCCGCCCCCTCCTCGGTACGGATCTACCAGGACAGCCTCGGCCATTGGCACGCCTCCTTCGTCGTCCCTGCAGAAATCCAGCCACTGCCGGAGACGGGCGCGGTGATCGGGGTTGACTGGGGCGTCTCGGAGACCGCCACCACCACCAGTGACGCCCACGACCTGCCCCACGCCCAGCACGGCCGCAAGGCCCAGGCAAAACTGTCGCGCTACGACCGGATGATGGCCCGCCGCAGACCCGCCAGAGGACAGGCCGCCTCGAAGGGCTACCGGGAGGCAAAGCACCTGCGAGCCAAGGCATACAAGAAGGTGACCCGGCAGCGGCAGGACACCGGCCGCAAATGGGCGAAGAAGGTCGTGCACGACCATGACGCGATCGCGGTGGAGGACTTCCGGCCGAAGTTCCTCGCCAAGACCACCATGGCCCGCAAGGCCGCTGACGCCGCCGTCGGCGCCACCAAACAGGCCCTCTTGGAGATGGGCCGCAAACACACGCGGGACGTCCGCCTGGTACATCCCGCGCACACCACCATGGACTGCGCATCGTGCGGAGCGAGAACCAAGCACGCACTTCCGCTGTCGGAACGCACCTACACCTGCACCGCATGCGGAGCCGTCTCCCCCAGAGACAAGAACTCCGCCCGTGTGATGCTCGTCCGGGCTGGTCTCAACCCGGCTGGTGCCGAGGGCGTAAGACCTACTGGAGCCCCGCTCCAGGAGGCAGCCTGAGCCAGGAATCCCCTCCCCACAGCCTCAGGGAGGGGAGGATTCAAGATGACCGTCCTTGAAGACAGACAGGATCGCGATGGCCGAGAGCGACAACACGAGCACGCTCGACGAGATGTTCGAGCGGCTCGAGACGATGCCCGTCCCCGAGGGATACAAGGTCGAGATCGTCGAGGGGACCGTCTACATGTCGCCGCAGCGGGACACCCACTGGGAGATCATCGCGGACATCTACGAGCAGCTGCGGACCAAGTACCCGCGGAAGCGCGTGAAGTCCGACGTGCGCATCGACTACCCAGGGCACCTCAACGGATTCGCAACCGATGTGACGGTGATGGCCGAAGGCGCCACCAAGGCGGAGAACGGCCACTGGTCCTACGAGGACGTCGAGTTCGTCGCCGAGGTGATCTCCAAGGGAACCGCGGCCCAACGACTATGGCCCGAAGAAGGCCGCCTACGCCACGGCGGAAGTCCCCGTCTACGTCATCGCGGATCCGTATCAGGGGCGGTGTCACATCTACACCGACCCCAAGGGCAGCGACTACGAGGTCGAGACCAGGGTGCCATTCGGCAAGGACGTGGACCTCACCGACACCGTCGTCGGCCTCACCCTCAAAACCGATGAGTTCCCCCGCGACTGACTGACAGAATCCACCGCATGGCGATCATCCACCACACCACCCTCAAGCCCACCAAGCTGGACCTGCTCACCACGTGGCTGCCCACCCGCCCGTGGTACACCGGCACCGGTACGCCCGAGTTGACCAAGGCCGGCGGCTTCCGGCTGGACGACCCGGAGGGTGAGGTCGGGATCGAGTTCATGGTGGCCCTCGACTCCTCCGGCCCCGAACCCGTCGCCTGGCTGGCCCCCCTCACCTACCGCGCCGCCCCGCTCCCCGGCGCCGAACACGCCCTGGTCGGCACCATGGAGCACGGCGTACTGGGCCCCCGCTGGGCCTACGACGGCACCCACGACCCGGTCCTGCGCACCGAACTCCTCGCCCTGTTCGAGGGCCGTGCCCAGGCTCAGGCCCAGAGCCTCACCGACACCCCCGACCACGAGGTCACCCACTCCTACGCGGGACCCGCCCTCCCCACCGGCCCCGCCGAGGTCACCGACGACCAAGACGGCACCGAACTCCGCCTCCAGGACGGCACGGTCCTCCGCCTGCACCGGCGCCCGCGGCCCACGGCCCCCGAGGGAGCGGCCGGCCATGTCTCCGGAGTCTGGGACGCCCCTGACGGCACCCGCGTCCGGGGTGTGTTCGCGACTCTGCACCGGCGCCCCTGAGAAAAACCCTGTGCACGGAGTCAGCAACAAGGCGCGAGGTCAGAACCCCACATCCGGCCCCCGATACGCCGGCACCCGCCGAACGCCGCTCGCCCGTTCGTACGCGTACGCGAGCCGCAACAGCACCGGCTCACTCCACGCCGTCCCCATGAACGTCACGCCCACCGGCAGCCCGAACGCGAACCCGGCCGGCACGCTCACCGCGGGGTACCCGGCCAGAGCCGCGGGCATGGACGCACCGCCGCCGTACGTGTCCCCGCGAATCAGGTCGATCTTGGCCGGCGGACCGGACGTGGGCATCACCAGGGCGTCCAGGCGGTGCCAGCGCAGCACCGCGTCGATGCCCTCCGCACGGGAGAGGCGGTGGTTGGTGGCCAGTGCCTCCCGGTACTCCCGCTCGGAGAAGTCCGGCTTCTCCACCGCCTCCAGCCCGTCCTGCCGTACATAGCGCAGCTCACGGTCCGCGTGTTCGCGATTGAAGGCGATCAACTCCCCCAGGTCACGCGGGTGTTCACCGCCCGCCCCGGCCAGATAGGTGTTCAGGGCGCGCTTGAACTCGTAGGCCTGCACGACCATCGAGCCGGGCAGATCCTCCAGTTGCTCGGCCGTGGGGATGTCCGCGGGGTCGACGACCACCGCCCCGGCCGCGCGCATCACCTCGATCGCCCGCTCCACGATGGCGTCGGCGTGGTCGCTGTACCCGAAGTACACGGTCCGCGGGACACCGATACGCGCCCCGCGCAGCCCGTCCGCGTCCAGGAACCGGGTGTAGTCGCGGTGGAAGTGCCCCCGGCTCGCCGCGGTCGCCGGGTCCCTGCCGTCGATGCCGACCAGCGTGCCGAGCATGATCGCCGCGTCCCGGACCGTGCGGGCCATCGGACCGACGCTGTCCTGGCTGGGCACACCGGGGATCACCCCGCCCCGGCCGACCAGTCCGACGGTCGGCTTGACCCCGACGACACAGTTCGCCGACGACGGGTCGATGATCGAACCGTTGGTCTCGGTGCCGATGCCGACCACGCACAGGTTGGCCGCGACGGCGACGCCGGTGCCGGAGCTTGACTCGTTGGGCGAGCGGTCCAGCTTGTACGGGTTGCGGGTCTGCCCGCCACGCGCGCTCCACCCGGCGTGGTGGGTGAGCGACAGCCCGCCCGCCCACTCGCTGAGGTTGGTCTTGCCGAGGACGACGGCACCGGCGGCCCGCAGCCGGGCGGCGACCGTGGCGTCCCGCGTGGGCCTGACCCCTTCCAGGGCGAGGGAGCCGGCCGTGGTGTGCATCCGGTCCGCGGTCTCGACCAGGTCCTTCAGCAGCACGGGCATGCCGTGCAGCGGACCCCTGGGGCGCCCGTCCGCGTCCAGCCGCCGGGCCTCCCGCAGCGCGTCGGGGTTGACCTCGATCACCGCGTGCAGCAGCGGATCGATGCGCTCGATCCGCTCCAGGTAGTAGCGGGTGAGCCGCTCCGCGTCGAGCCGTCCCCCGGCCATCAGCGCGCGCAGCTCGGTGACGCCCAGCTCGTCGAACTCCCCGGGCCCGACAACTGCCGCCTGCGCCGGGGCGATGCCCAGCCAGGGCGTGGCCGCCGCCGCGGTGCCGAGCGCCAGCACGCCCCGCCGGGTGGCGCGGAATCCCTCCGTATGTGTCATGTACTGCACGCTAGAGACGGAACCGCCCAAACTCCCTCCGGCTGACCCCCGGTTCCCCGGGGGAGCCAACCCCCCGAAGCGCATCCTTGCCTTGAGCGCACTCGAAGGCGTTGGCTGAGGGGTCATGAAGTACACGCAGCTCGGACGCACCGGACTCAAGGTCAGCCGACTCGTCCTCGGGACCATGAACTTCGGCCCGCAGACCGACGAGCCCGACTCCCACGCGATCATGGACTCGGCTCTCGACGCGGGAATCAACTTCTTCGACACCGCCAACGTCTACGGCTGGGGCGACAACAAGGGCCGTACCGAAGAAATCATCGGCAACTGGTTCGCGAAGAGCGCCGCCCACCGCGACAAGGTGGTCCTCGCCACCAAGGTCTACGGCAACATGGCCGCGGACGGCGAGGCCTGGCCCAACCACGACAAGCTGTCGGCGCTGAACATCCGCCGTGCCGTCGACGCCTCGCTCAAGCGGCTCCAGACGGACTACATCGACGTCTACCAGTTCCACCACGTCGACCGCGCCACCCCCTTCGAGGAGATCTGGCAGGCGATCGACACCCTCGTCCAGCAGGGCAAGATCCTGTACGTCGGGTCCTCCAACTTCCCCGGCTACAAGATCGCCCAGGCCAACGAGATCGCCGCGCGGCGGGGCGGCACCATCGGCCTCGTCAGCGAGCAGTGCCTCTACAACCTCGCCGAGCGGCGCGCCGAGATGGAGGTCGTCCCGGCCGCCCAGGAGTACGGCCTCGGCGTGATCCCCTGGTCCCCGCTGCACGGCGGGCTCCTCGGCGGGGTCATCAAGAAGGAGGCCAAGGGCGGTCGCCGCGCCTCAGGGCGTGCCGCCGACACCCTCGCCGACCCGGCCAAGCGGGCCCAGATCCAGTCGTACGAGGACCTGCTGGAGAAGCACGGTCTGGAGCCCGGCGAGGCGGCCCTGGCGTGGCTCCTCACCCGCCCCGGCGTCACGGGCCCGATCGTCGGCCCGCGTACGGCTGAGCAGCTGGAGTCGGCGGTCCGTGCGGTCGAGCTGGAGCTGAGCGAGGAGGTCCTGGCGGGCCTGGACGAGATCTTCCCGGGCCCGGGACCGTCTCCGGAGGCCTTCGCCTGGTAGCTCCCTCCACGGAGCGCGGGGTTGTTCGCCCGGTGCGAACGACCGCCGGCCCGGCGGTGGGCGTCGGCGACGGCATCGGCGCCCGCAGCGCCCTGTACGCCGGTCCGCCGGCCCGGCCCGGGCACCGACGGGCGGCGAGGCAATCCCTCGCCGCCCGTCTTCGCCGCTGCGAAGCCTCCTCGGGTTACGGTCCTCCCTCGTCGCGGTACCTTCATCGTCACGCCGATGAGGAGAGTCAACGTGAGCAAGTTCGTGCGGCCCGCCGCCGAGGGTGCCGACCCGTTCGGGACCGCCCGGCTCAGGCGAGGGGTGCTGGACGCCTGGGCCACCAGCCCCGCCCGGTTCCGGGAGGACGCCAACGCCGAGGAGGACCTCGTCCTCGGCGGATACCGGGACCGGCTCGTCGTCGAGCTCGCGCAGAACGCCGCCGACGCGGCGGCCAGGGCGGGCGTGCCGGGACGGCTCCGGCTCACCCTCCGCGAGGGTGTCCTCTTCGCCGCCAACACCGGCGCCCCGCTGGACGCGGCCGGTGTCGAGTCCCTCTCCACGCTGCGCGCCTCCGCCAAGCGCGACAGCGTCGACGGCTCGGTCGGCCGCTTCGGCGTCGGCTTCGCCGCCGTGCTCGCCGTCACCGACGAGCCCGCCGTCGTCGGCCGCCACGGCGGCATCCGCTGGTCCCTCGCCGAGGCCCGCGAGCACGCCGCCGAGACCGCCCGCCACAGCCCCGGGCTCGGCGACGAGATCCGCCGCCGCGACGGCCATGTCCCGCTGCTGCGGCTCCCCTTCGCCGCCGAGGGCAGCGCGCCCGACCCCTACGACACCGTCGTGATCCTCCCGCTGCGCGACGCCGCCGCAGCCGATCTCGCCGAGCGGCTCCTGAACGCCGTCGACGACGCCCTCCTCCTCGCCCTCCCCGGGCTCGAGGAGGTGGTGATCGAGACGGACACCACCCGCACGATCAGCCGCCGCGCCGAGGACCACCTCACCGTCGTGGAGGACTCCCGGGACGGTACGACCCGGTGGCGTACGGCGTCCGCGCACGGGCCCCTCACCCCCGGCCTCCTCGCCGGCCGGCCCGTCGAGGAGCGGCTGCGGCCGCACTGGTCGCTCACCTGGGCCGTGCCCGCCGACCCCGACGGCACCCCGGCCCACCCCCGCACCAGCCCCGTCGTGCACGCCCCGACGCCCAGCGACGAGCCTCTCGGCGTCCCCGCGCTGCTCATCGCGTCCTTCCCGCTGGACACCACCCGCCGGCACGCGGCACCCGGACCGCTCACCGACTTCCTCGTGCAGCGCGCGGCGGACGTGTACGCCGACCTCCTCGCCGGCTGGCGGCCGGTCGGCGAAGGGATCATCGCGCTGGTGCCCGGCCCGCTGGGCAAGGGTGAGCTGGACGGCGCGCTGCGGCAGGCGATCCTCGACCGCCTCCCCCGGACTGCGTTCCTCCCGCCCGCACTCGAGCCCGGCGACGACTCGGAACTGCCCGAGGTGCTGCGCCCGCGCGAGGCCGAGGTCGTCGAGGGCGCGGGCGCCGACACCGTACGGGTGCTCGCCGAGGTGCTGCCCACCCTGCTGCCCGCCGGTCTCGAACGGCGGGTGGAGCTGCGGACGTTGGGCGTGGCCCGGGTCCCGCTGACCGAGGCCGTCGACCGGCTCGCCGGACTGGAGAAGGAGCCGGAGTGGTGGCAGCGGCTCTACGACAGCCTCGCGGGCGTCGACCCCGACCGGCTCTCCGGCCTGCCGGTGCCGCTCGCCGACGGGCGTACGACCATCGGGCCCCGGCAGGTGCTGCTGCCCACGTCGGACGGGCCCCTGATCGACGCCGAGATCCTCGCCCGGCTCGGCCTCAAGGTCGCCCACCCGGCCGCCGCCCATCCGCTCCTGGAGAAGCTGGGCGCGCTGCCCGCGACTCCGCGCGCGGTGCTCACCACGCCCCAGGTACGGGCCGCCGTGGCCGCCTCCCTGGACGACGACGGGGGCATGAGCTGGGAGGAGGACACCCCGGACGCCGAGGAGCTGGCCGACACCGTCCTCGCGCTCGTCCGGGACGCGGGCCTGGAGCCCGGCGAGGAGCCGTGGCTGGGCGCGCTCGCTCTGCCCGACGAGGAGGGGGAACTGGTCCCCGCGGGTGAACTCGTCCTCCCCGGCAGCCCGTTCGCGCGGGTCATGCGGGAGGACGAACTCGCCTTCGTGGACGGCGAACTGGCCGCGAAGTGGGGCGAGCAGCCCCTCGCCGCCTGCGGGGTGCTGGCCGACTTCGCCCTCGTCCGGGCCACGGACGTGGTCCTCGACCCCGACGAACTGGAGCCGCGCGAGGGCGACTTCGCGGAACCGGACGACGCCGGTCTCCTGGACGCCGTGGACGTGTGGTGCGAGGACATCCTCGACCGCTTCCCGGACACCCCGGTACCGCCGGTCGCCACCGAACTGGTCGCCGTACGCGATCTCGACCTGGTCGACGAGGACAAGTGGCCCGAGGCACTGGCCCTGCTGTCCCGGCCGCCCCTGAGGGACGCGATCACCCAGCAGGTCCGCATCCTCCTGCCGGACGGCACGCACGAGGTCGTACGGCCGTACACCGCCTGGTGGCTGCGCGGGAACCCGGTGCTCGACGGGCGCCGCCCCGCCGGTCTGCTCGCGGCCGGAGGAGACCCCCTCCTGCGCGGCCTGTACGACGAGGCGGACGCGACCGGGTTCGACGACGAGCAGGTGCTGCGGGCGCTGGGCGTACGGACGTCGGTGGCCGCGCTGCTGGCGGAGCCGGGCGGGGCGGCGGAACTCCTGGACCGCCTCGCCGACCCCGACCGATCGGTGACCGGCGCCCAACTGCACGCCCTCTACAGCGCGTTGGCCGACCTGGACCCCGAACAGGTCACCCTGCCCGACGAGCTGCGGGCGGTGACCGACGGCCGGGTCGAGGTCGTGGACGCGGCCGACGCGATGGTCGTCGACTCACCGGACCTGCTCCCCTTCACGCAGGGCGTCCCCCTGCTGCCGGTCCGCCCGTCCCGCGCCGCCGAGCTGGCCGAGCTCTTCCAGGTCCGGCGCCTGAGCGAGTCCGTCACCGGTTCCATCGACTCCGAGGGCACCGAACACGACGTACCGGAGGCGGTCGGGCTGCTGCTGGGCCCGGACACCCCGTCCTCGTACATCGAGCACGAGGAACTCGTCGTCGACGGCGTGGAGCTCGACTGGCGCCTCACCGACGACGGCATCCTGCACGCGTCCACGGTGGAGGGCGTGGCCGCGGGCCTGGCCTGGGCAGCGGGCCAGTGGCCCCGCCGCTTCGAGGTCGCGGCCCTGTTGGAGGACCCGACCCGCACGGAGGAACTGGCGAGGGACCGCTGGTTCGACTGATCAGCCGCTCACCCGGAACCGTCTTGTTCCGGCTCCAGGAAGTAGTCGTACGTCTCCAGGTCGAGCGTGATACCGGTGAGCTGCCGGACACGCTCGGCATGCTCCTCCGTCAGGGGCACATCGCCGATCAGCTCGTCCGGCGCGATCCCCACGAGGTCCGCGAGGACGTCCAGTCCGACCGCCGTGACATCGACGGAGGAGTCGAGGAACTCGTCGTCCTTCGGGAAGCGGGAGATGGCGAGTCGGACGTTCACAGGGAAGGGCCCTGTTCCGGCTCCAGGAAGTAGTCGTACGTCTCCAGGTCGAGCGTGATACCGGTCAGCTGCCGGACACGCTCGGCGTGCTGCTGGGTCAGCGGGTACACGTCGACCAGCTGGTCCGGCGCCGTCCCGAGGAGTTCTCCCCAGGCTTGGGCGCCGACCGCGGTGACGTCGGTGGAGGAAAGCGGCCAGTCGCCGTCCTTGGGATAGCAGGTGACAAGGAAGTACACGGTCACGGTGTCACCTTCCGGGTGGGATCGGCGGGCTCGGTCCGGCTCCAGTATTCCGGCTCGGAGAAAATCGGGGTCCGCTGCAACGCTTCAGCCGCGTCTCGCATCTGACCCCACGAGCCGCCAGGCTCCACGACCAGTCCCTGGGGGAACGCATGCGCATCCGCACCATCGTGGCCGCCGTCTCCGGCGGCCTCGTCCTCTCCGCTCTCGCCGTCCCGGCCGCCCAGGCCGACGGCGGGGGCCTGCACAAACCCACCGCCGCGGAGCGTTTCGGCGTCTCCAGAGCCGCGATGAGCGCCGCCGCCGACGATGAACTTCCGGTCGTCTCCGACGTGAAGGTCAACGGCGGCAAGAGCATCGTGTTGGGTACGACGGGCGTCAAGACGTTCGCCGTGTCGCTGACCGCCAGTCACTCCGCCGGTATCCAGGACGCGTACATCGACTTGTGGCACGGCAGGGACCTGGCCCACCACGACGGCGTGTTCGCCCCGAACGAGCAGAACGCCACCTGCACCGCGGTCAGCGCCACGACCTCGAACTGCAAGCTCACCATCACGGTCGACGTCGGCCGTGAGGTGTACATGAACTCGCTGGCCGGTACCTGGCACGTGACGGCCGCCGCGATCGCCGCCGACGAGACCGGCAGCGACTACTGGAACGACTCCTACGGCACCCACAAGGTCCAGCGCCTCTCCAAGCTCACGGCCAACGCCGCCCCCGAGCCGGTGAAAAAGGGCAAGACCATCACCGTCACCGGCAAGCTGACGCGGGCCAACTGGGAGACCCGCAAGTACGGCGGCTACTCGACCCAGCCGGTGAAGCTGCAGTTCCGCAAGAAGGACTCCGACACCTACACCACCGTGAAGACGGTCAAGACCAACAGCAAGGGTGACCTGAAGACCACCGTCAAGGCGACGGTCGACGGCTACTTCCGCTGGAGCTTCGCGGGCACCTCCACCACCCCGGCGGTCAACGCCCCGGGCGACTTCATCGACGTCAGGTAAGTAGGCCGGAAGTAAAGCGTTGCGCATGTGCGAACAAAATCACGTCCCACGCGTACAACCTGTCCCATGAGTCAGGGATCTAGGGAGTGAGTCATCAGACTCCCAGATCCTTCTCTCCTCATGGGGAACGCACATGCGCATACGCGCCCTCGTCCTCGCCGTCTCCGGCGCCGTGGCACTCTCCGCCCTCGCCGTGCCGGCCGCCCAGGCCGCCACCACCGCCGGGCCCGCCGTCACCTTCTCCGGCCTGAAGGTCAACAGCGGCAAGAACATCGTGGTCGGTTCGACGGCGACGGTCACGGTCTCGGCCAGCTACACCGTGACCAAGCCCTCGAACCTGGACCCGAGCTCCATCCAGACCGGCCCCGTCCTCTACCGCGGCACCACGCTCGGCGAGAACTCCGACGACCTGCTCCTCGGTGACGGCCCCGGCACCTGCACGACGTCCTCCTCGACGGTCCTCAAGTGCACCGCGAAGATCCAGTTCCGCCCCAAGGGCACCGACGAGACCGGCGACCTGATCAGCAGCCAGGCGGGCACCTGGAAGCTCGGCGCCGTCGCGGTCAACGACGACGACGGCATCACCTGGCAGGGCAACCTCGGCACCACCCACCTCCAGCGCCGGTCCACCCTCACCACCAACGCCGCCCCCGAGCCGGTGAAGAAGGGCAAGACCATCACCGTCACGGGCAAGCTCGCCCGCGCCAACTGGGACACCAACACGTACGCGGGTTACTCGACCCAGCCGGTGAAGCTCCAGTTCAAGAAGAAGGGTGCGACCTCCTACACCACCCTGAAGACCATCAAGACCAGCACCACGGGCGCTCTGAAGACCACGGTGACGGCCTCCGCCGACGGCTCCTTCCGTTACGTCTTCGCGGGCACGACGACGACCTCGCCGGTCACCTCGACCGGGGACTTCGTCGACGTCCAGTAGAACCGCGGCCCACCACCCGGGCTGAAGCCCCGCGCTAAGCGGGAACGCGGCGGTCGACCCATCTCCACAGGAGTTCCAGGGCGGCCGCCGCCACCACCGAGATGCCGACCGCGATCCACGGCATCGTCGCCCCCACCAGCTTCAGCGCGAAGAAGTGCTGGAGCCCGGGCACGGCGAGGACCAGCACGAACCCGAGGCCCATCGCCGCGACCAGCGCGAGACGCCACCAGGTGTACGGGCGGGCGATGATCGCCAGCACCCACATCGAGATCAGGAACAGGGTCAACGTCGCCGCGCTCGTCTCCGCGTCCAGCGCGCCGGGGCCCGTGTAGTGGTGCCGGGCGATCAGGTACGTCACGAAGGTCGCGATCGCCGCCACCACTCCGCCCGGGATCGAGTACCGCATCACCCGCCGCACGAAGTGCGGTCGCGCGCGTTCCTTGTTGGGCGCGAGGGCCAGGAAGAAGGCCGGGACGCCGATCGTCAGCGTCGACAGCAGGGTCAGGTGCCGGGGCAGGAAGGGGTATTCGACCTGCCAGCACACCACGAACACGGCAAGCAGCACCGAGTACACGGTCTTCACCAGGAACAGCGTCGCGACCCGGGTGATGTTGCCGATGACCCGCCGACCCTCCGCGACCACCGAGGGCAGCGTCGCGAAGCTGTTGTCGAGCAGCACGATCTGCGCGACCGCCCGCGTGGCCTCCGATCCGGAGCCCATCGCCACCCCGATGTCGGCGTCCTTCAGGGCGAGCACGTCGTTGACCCCGTCACCGGTCATCGCGACGGTGTGCCCGCGCGACTGGAGCGCCCCCACCATGTCCCGCTTCTGCTGCGGGGTGACCCGCCCGAACACCGTGCCCTCGTCGAGCGCCTTCGCCATGCCCTCCGGGTCGGCGGGCAGTTGACGTGCGTCGACCACGCTGCCGTTCAGCCCGAGCTTGGCCGCCACCGCCCCGACAGAGACCGCGTTGTCCCCGGAGATGACCTTGGCGCGGACGTCCTGTTCGGCGAAGTACCGCAAGGTGTCGGCCGCGTCGGGCCGCAGCCGCTGTTCCAGGACGACGAGGGCGGTCGGCCGCGCTCCCCGGGTGGTCTCGGGATCGTCGAGGTCGCGGGAGGCCCGGGCCAGCAGCAGCACACGCAGTCCCTGTTCGTTGAGCCGCCCGGTCTCGGCGAGCGCGGGGTCCTCGGGGGCCAGGAGCACGTCCGGCGCCCCCAGCAGCCACGTACTGGACTCGCCGTCGCCCTCGCTGAAGGTGGCCCCGCTGTACTTGCGGGCCGAGGAGAAGGGGAGCGACTCCGTGCAGCGCCACTCCTCAGCGTCCGGGTAGGCGTCGATGATCGCCCGGAGTGAGGCGTTCGGCCGCGGATCCGACTCACCGAGGGCGCCCAGGACTTTCCGTACGTACGACTCGTCGGCGCCCTGCAGCGGCCTGAGCCCGGTGACGTCCATACCGCCCTCGGTGAGGGTGCCGGTCTTGTCGAGGCAGACCGTGTCGACGCGGGCGAGGCCCTCGATGGCCGGGAGTTCCTGGACGAGGGCCTGGTTCCGGCCGAGCCGGATCACACCGATGGCGAAGGCGACGGAGGTCAGCAGGACGAGCCCCTCCGGGACCATCGGCACGATGCCGCCGACCGTGCGGGCGAGGGAGTCCTTGAGGTCGTCGTCCTTCACGAACAGCTGGCTGATGACCAGGCCGATCGCGGTCGGGACCATCATCCACGTCACGTACTTGAGGATCGTGGAGATGCCGGAGCGCAGTTCGGAGTGGACCAGGGTGAACCGGGAGGCATCCTCGGCGAGCTGGGCGGCGTAGGCCTCGCGGCCCACCTTGGTCGCCCGGAAGGCGCCGCCGCCGGCGACCACGAAGCTCCCGGACATCACCTGGTCGTCGGGCCGCTTCACCACCGGGTCGGCCTCGCCGGTCAGCAGCGACTCGTCGATCTCCAGGCCGTCCGCCTCCACGACCACCCCGTCGACCACGGCCTTGTCGCCGGGTCCGATCTCGATGAGGTCGTCGAGGACGATCTCCGAGGTGCTGACCTGGGACGCGGTCCCGTCCCGCCGTACGGTCGGCCTTGCCTCGCCGATCACCGCGAGCGAGTCGAGGGTCTTCTTCGCCCGCCACTCCTGGACGATGCCGATCCCGGTGTTGGCGAGGATGACGTATCCGAACAGGCTGTCCTGGAACGGCGCGACGAACAGCATGACCAGCCAGAGCACACCGATGATCGCGTTGAACCGGGTGAAGACGTTCGCCCGGACGATCTCCCCCAGGCTCCGGCTGCTGCGCACCGGCACGTCGTTGACCTGCCCGCGCGTCACCCGCTCGGCGACCTCGGCCGCGGTGAGTCCGCCCGCCGCCGGTGCCGGGAGTGCCACGGGGTGCACAGGGTCGAGTTCGGCGCCCGCGTCGATGTGCGTCATGCATTCGACGGTACGTGCGGTTTTGCGGCTTCACCCGCCGAGTGACCGGAAGTTCCGACCTGGGGAGGAGAAGGGAACGGGCGAGTGATGCCTTGGTACTAGGGGGCGCTCGTCACTCGGCAGCAGGGGTGCCGGCGGGATCGGTGCCGGCCGCCCCCTTGATCGCCGCGTCGCGCTTGCGGACGTACCAGGTGCCGTACAGCCCCAGCCCGCCACCGGCCAGGCAGGTCCACAGCCACCAGGTGTGTCCGTGGTCCTCGAACCAGCCGTAGAACGGGAGCTGTACCAGGAACAGGACGAACCACAAGATCGTGCCGCCGGTGACCGTGGCGACCACGGGGCCCTCCAGGGGCTCCGGCGCCTCGTGCTTGAAGGATCCCGAAGAGAACACGTCCATGGGGACAGCTTACGAGGCGATCACATCTACGCGCAGAGATGGCCCGGTGAACGTTATACGTTCATACTGAAACAGTTTGCGTCTGTCCACTTCTGCTCGTAGGAACATCCAATGCCGACCGCCCTCGACCGCTACTTCAAGATCTCCGAGCGGGGCAGCAGCCTGCCCCGCGAGATCCGGGGCGGCTTCGCCACGTTCTTCGCGATGGCCTACATCATCGTGCTGAACCCGATCATCCTCGGCAGTGCCAAGGACATGTACGGCCATCAGCTGGACAACGGCCAGCTGGTCACCGCGACCGCCCTGACCGCGGCCTTCACCACGCTCCTCATGGGCGTGGTCGGCAACGTCCCGATCGCGCTGGCCGCAGGCCTCGGCGTGAACTCCGTCGTCGCGCTCCAGCTCGCGCCCCGGATGTCCTGGCCGGACGCGATGGGCATGGTGGTCCTGGCGGGCTTCATCGTGATGCTGCTGGTCGCCACCGGTCTGCGCGAGCGCGTGATGAACGCGGTGCCCTTCGGCCTGCGCAAGGCGATCTCCATCGGTATCGGCCTGTTCATCATGCTGATCGGGCTCGTGGACTCCGGTTTCGTCTCCCGCATCCCGGACGTCGCCCAGACCACCGTCCCGCTCCAGCTCGGCGGCGACGGACACCTCGACGGCTGGCCGGTCCTGGTCTTCATCCTGGGCGCCCTGCTCACCCTCGCGCTCATCGTCCGCAAGGTCTCCGGCGCGATCCTGATCTCGATCGTCACGATGACCGTCGTGGCGATGATCATCGAGGCCGTCGCCAAGGTCCCCTCCTGGGGGCTCACCGTCCCGAAGTGGCCGGGCAACCCGGTCGCCTCCCCGGACTTCGGTCTGATCGGCAAGGTCAGCCTCTTCGGCGGCTTCGACAAGGTCGGCGTGCTGACCGGCATCCTCTTCGTCTTCACGGTCCTGCTGTCGTGCTTCTTCGACGCGATGGGCACGATCATGGGCGTCTCCGACGAGGCCAGGCTCACCGACGCCCAGGGTCAGATGCCCGGCATCAACAAGGTGCTCTTCGTGGACGGTCTCGCGGTCGCCGCGGGCGGCGCGAGCTCGTCGTCGGCGACGACGGCCTTCGTGGAGTCGACGGCGGGGGTCGGCGAGGGTGCGCGCACCGGTTTCGCCAACCTCGTCACCGGCGGTCTCTTCACCCTCGCGCTGTTCCTCACGCCGGTCGCGACGATGGTCCCGTCCCAGGCGGCGACCCCGGCCCTGCTCGCGGTCGGCTTCCTGATCCTGGCCGGGAACGTCAAGGACATCGACTGGGCCGACCACACCATCGCGATCCCGGCCTTCATCACCATGGTGATGATGCCGTTCACCTACTCGATCACCAACGGCATCGGCATGGGCTTCATCACCTTCGTGGTGCTGCGGCTGGCGGCCGGCCGTGGCCGCGAGATCCCGGTGCCGATGTACGTCGTGGCCGCGGTGTTCGGCTTCTACTACCTGATGCCGGCGCTGGGCCTGACGTGACCGGCTCTCACCTGACCCGCCCTCACGTCACCCCGTAGAACTTCTCGGTCTCGTCGACGGCGGTCTGGAACCGCTCGTCGAAGTCGTCCCGGATGAGCGTTCGGATCACATAGTCCTGGACGCTCATCCCCCTTTTGGCCGCATGGTCCCGGAGCCGCTCGAGCAGCTCCCCGTCTATCCGCAGGCTGAGCACGCTGGTCCCCATGAGGACGAGGGTCGTCGTCCGCAGGGGAGCAGCGTTCACTTTCCGCACCCGACTCACTCGTTCGGGTGAACCTCGGGTTTTCTGCGGTCGCCTACCGCTACCAGGTCCACCTCTGGTCGGTGTTCGCCGAGCAGGGCCACTGGATGACCTTGGTGCCGATGGCGGGGTTGGACGCCGGGATGGCGAGGCACTTGTCGCTGTTCAGGTTCCGCAGCCGGTCGAGGCTGTCGTGGATCCAGATCTGCTCCTTGCCGGTGCTGCAGGTCCACTGAATGGCCTGCGTGCCGTCGGCGACGGAGCCCCCCGGCATGGCGAGACACCTGCCGCTGTTGGCGTTCTTGACGACATAGCGGTCGCCGTTTCCGCCCGCGACCTGCGTCAGCTGCCACTTCTGTTCGGCGCCGCCGTTGCAGGTCCACTGGAGCAGACCGGTGCCGTTCTCCGTGCTGGCCTGGGGCACGGCGAGGCACTTTGCGGTCCCCTGGTTGGTCAGGGGGTGGGGGGTGGCGACGGCGGCGGCGATCCAGGAGGCCAGCCCGTCGACGCGGGCGGCGACACCGCCGGTGCGCATCTCGGCAGCGTCCGTACCGTAGCAACCGCCCTGGTAGGACCGGCTGGTGAGGGCCACCAGCTGGTCGGTGCCGTTCGTCCTGCGCACCACCGGGCCGCCGGTGTCGCCGGCGCACGCGGCCACCCCGTCCACGCCGGTGACCGTCGCCGTGGTCGCGTCCGAGGCGTCCACCGAAAGCGTCCCGGTGTGCAGCTTCAGGGGTGCCCACTCGGTCCGGGTCCGTCCGAACCCGGCGAACGTCAGCGTCTCACCGACGGTGGGCTCGGCAGTGGCCAGGGCGATGGGGGTGACGTTGGTGACCGCCTGGTTCAGCCGGGCCAGGATCACGTCCCGGCCGGTACTGCTGGGCACCAGTTCGACGACCTGGCGCACCGCGCCCGCGCCGGTGGTGAGGTCGGAGCGGCCGATGGTCGCGGTGGTCGCCGACGCCGGCTTGCCCGCGGGTACGGCGAGGCTCGTGGCCGGATCGGCGGCGAAGCAGCTGGCGCCGGTGAGCAGCCACTGGGGGGCGACCAGAACCCCGGAGCAGCCGCGGTCGTGATCGCCGACGACGAGCTGCGCGGTGTAGCCCAGCGTGGCGTCGGCGACGGGCGTGCCGGTGACGGCGGGCGCCGGTGCGGCCGACAATGCGGTCGGACCTGCTGCGAGGACCGTTGCCAGTGCGGCTAGACGTAGCTGTCTGAAGTGTCGCAAGACGGGATTCCTTGAGCGGGAGAGTGACGTCACGGACGGGACGCGGCACGGGGGCGGACGGAAGGAACAGCTGATGTAACCCTGTGCTCAAGACCCTGTCCACGGTGTTAAATCTCTTAAATGGGGCGGTAGTTGAGGTTCCGGCGTGAGGTGGGTCACGGTCGCCGAAGGTTGTGCCGCATTGGATGACGAAGTGATGACGAGTGGCCTGAGTCACGGGAATCCGCGTGTGCGCCAGTTTGTTTAGCGAGAGTAATGAGTTACGCTAAAGAGATGCCGGACCTTACCCATGGCGACGACGTAGCCGCCGTGAACTCCCTGCGATCAGCCGTGATGCGACTGTCCCGTCGGCTCAAGCACCAGCGGGTCGACGAGTCGCTCAGCCCCACCGAGATGTCGGTGCTGGGCACCCTCTCCCTCTGCGGCAAGGCCACCCCGGGCGAACTCGCCCGCAAGGAGCACGTGCAGCCGCCGTCGATGACCCGCATCGTGGCGCTGCTCGAGGCCAAGGGACTCGTCCGGCTGGAGCCGCACCCCGAGGACCGGCGCCAGAAGGTCGTCACCAAGACCGAGCAGGCCGAGGCCATGCTCGCGGAGAGCCGCGCCAAGCGGAACGCCTTCCTGGCCACCCTGGTCGACGGCCTCGACGAGGACGAGTGGGCGAAACTGCGCGCCGCCGCCCCCGTGCTGGAGAAACTCGCACACCTGTAAGTCACGAAGAGGAGGCGAACGCACTTTGAGTACGGGACCCGGAGCACCCTCCGCCCCCGCACCGATCCCTTCTACCTGTGTGTCCCGCAAGTCGTCCATGTTCAGCTCGTTGAAGGTCAGGAACTACCGCCTGTTCTTCCTCGGCCAGGTCGTCTCCAACATCGGCACCTGGATGCAGCGCATCGCCCAGGACTGGCTGGTGCTCAGCCTCACCGGCTCCGCCACCGCCGTCGGCGTGACAACGGCCCTGCAGTTCCTGCCGATGCTGCTCTTCGGCCTCTACGGCGGTGTCCTCGTCGACCGGCTGTCCAAGCGCCGCGCGCTGCTGTTCACGCAGTCCGCGATGGGCGCCACCGGCATCGCGCTCGCGGTCCTCACCCTGACCGGCCACGTCCAGGTCTGGCACGTCTACCTCGCCGCCTTCGCCGCGGGCCTCGCGACGGTCGTCGACAACCCGGCCCGGCAGTCGTTCGTCTCCGAGATGGTCGGCCCCGACCAGCTGCAGAACGCGGTCAGCCTGAACTCCGCGAACTTCCAGTCGGCCCGGCTGATCGGCCCCGCCGTCGCGGGCGTCATGATCACCGGCGTGGGCACCGGCTGGGCGTTCCTCGCCAACGGCCTGTCCTTCGTCGCCCCGCTGGTCGGCCTGCTGATGATGCGGCCGCGCGAGCTGTACGCCGTCGAGCGCGCCCCGCGCGGCAAGGGACAGCTGCGGGAGGGCCTTCAGTACGTGGCCGGGCGGCCGGAGCTGATCTGGACCATCGTCCTGGTCGGGTTCGTGTCCACCTTCGGCTTCAACTTCCCCGTCTATCTCTCGGCCTTCGCCGACGACGTCTTCCACGCGGGCGCGGGCTCCTACAGCCTCTTCAACACGGTGATGGCGGTCGGCTCCCTGGCCGGCGCCCTGCTCGCGGCCCGGCGCGGCACCGCCCGGATGCGGGTGCTGGTCGTGGGCGCGGTGGCCTTCGGCGCGCTGGAGATCGTGGCCGCGATCGCCCCCTCGTTGTGGCTGTTCGCCCTGCTGATGGCCCCGATCGGGATGTTCGGCATGACGGTCAACGTCACCGCGAACACCAGCGTGCAGATGGGCACCGACCCGGCCATGCGGGGCCGCGTGATGGCCCTGTACATGATGGTGTTCATGGGCGGCTCCCCGATCGGCGCGCCGATCGCCGGCTGGATCACCGACACGTACGGCGTCCGCGCCGGCCTCGCGGTGGGCGGCGCGATCGCCGCGGTCGCGGCCGCGACGATCGGCCTGGTCCTGGCCCGCATGGGCAACCTGCGGCTGTCGGTCGGCTGGAACCGCGGCCACCCGCACGTGCGGTTCGTGCCGCGCGAGAATCAGGAGCAACTGGCCCCGGCGGCCTGAGCCCTAGGGCCCTACCCGCCGGGCCAGCACCTGGCCCGGCCAGTCGTTGTTCGCCCCGGCGGTGTAGGTCTCCGTCGGGGTGAAGCCGTTGGCCTGGTAGTAGGCGACCAGTCTGCGGTCGGCGCCCGCGTAGCAGTCCACCCGCAGCAGGGCGACGCCCGCGCGCCGGGTCTCCTCGGCGGCGTGCGCGAGGAGGGCGCTGCCGATGCCGTGGCCCTTGAAGCGGCGGTCGGAGGCGAGCCAGTGGATGTACCGCTCGGGTTCGCCCGGCGACGGGAGATGGGCCAGGTACGCGCCCGGTGAGTCGGTGATCGTGAGGGTCGCGGCCGGCACCCCGTCGGCCTCGGCGATGAACACGCGGCCCTCGTCGATGTACCGGGCGACGGACTCCACCGTCCGCGGGCTTCCCGACAGCGGCTCGGTCCCCCACTGACCGGAACGCCCCTGTGCCACCAGCCACTCCACACAGCTGTCGAGCATGCCGAGGATCACGGGTATGTCGTCGGGTCCGCCGTCCCTGATGCTGATCTCCATGCCCTCATGGTGACAGGCTGCCCTCCATGAGACTCTTCGCCGCGGTGCTGCCCCCGCAGGACGTGACCGATGAACTCGCGCTGAAGGTGGCCGAGTTGAGGCGGCTTCCCGGAGCGTCCGAGCTGCGCTGGACCGGCGTTGCCGGCTGGCACTTCACGCTCGCCTTCTACGGGGAGGTGGACGAGGACGTCGTACCGGAGCTGTCGGAGCGGCTGGAGCGGGCGGCCCGGCGCACCGCCCGTTTCCCGCTGGCCGTGCGCGGCGGTGGCCAGTTCGGGCACGGGCGGGCGCTGTGGGCGGGGGCCTCCGGTGATCTTCCGCTGCTGCGGCTGCTGGCCGAGCGGGCGGAGGCGGCGGGACGCCGGGCCGGGGTGGAGATGAAGGAGCATCGGCGGTACAAGGCTCATCTGACCGTGGCGCGCAGCCGGGAGGCCGTGGAGGCAGGGCCGTATCTCTCGGCTCTGGACGGATTCACGAGCCGTACCTGGACCGTCGACGAGCTGGCGCTGGTGCGGAGCAACCTTCCGCAGTCCGGGGTGCCGGGGGAGCAGCCCCGCTACGAGGTGGTCGGCCGCTGGGCGCTGGGCGGGGCCGGTTAGGCTCGATGCGTGGACCCGAAGACCCGGAACCGGATCATGGCCGGTGTGCTCGTGATGATGTTCGCCGTCGTGGCGCTGGCCGCCGTGCTCGGAAAGTAGGGCCCCGCTCCCCCACCGCACGTATCTGCTCTTCACGTCTCCTCGTCGTCGCAGGGAACCGGATTCCCGCGAGTGGCGAAGTACGGGTGTAAGCCCGAGCTTCACAGCGCCACAGCGACGAAAGGAGCCCCGATGACCGTCGAACCAGGCGTCAGGGTGGGGCAGGACAGCGACGCCTCGGTGATCGAACGGTCGTGGGACGAGCCCGAGGCGTTCGCCGCGCTCTTCGACCGCCATGCCGACTCGGTGCACCGCTACGCGGCCCGCCGGCTCGGTGCGGAGGCCGCCGAGGACGTCATGGCGGAGACCTTCACCACCGCGTTTCAGCAGCGCTTCCGGTACCGCACGGAGGCGGCCGACGCCCGTCCCTGGCTGTTCGGCATCGCGACCAACCTCATCGGCCGCCACCGGCGTGCCGAGGCCCGCCGGCTCAAGACACTCAGCCGGCTGCCCTCGGCCGGCCCCGGTGGGCCGGCCGAGGAGACGGTCGCCGACCGGGTGGCGGCGCGGGTCAGCGCCCAGGCCGTGGGCGGCGAACTCGCCGGTGCCCTCGCCCGGTTGCCCGCCCGGCACCGGGACGTGCTGCTGCTGGTCGCCTGGGCCGACCTCGGCTACGACGAGGTCGCGAGCGCCCTCGGCGTGCCGGTGGGGACGGTCCGGTCGCGGCTGCACAGGGCTCGCAGAAAACTTCGTGAGGCATTGGGCGGATCCGATCCGACCGCTCTTCGAGAGGAATCCGTCGATGAATGAGATCGAGCTTCTGAGGGAGTGGGACGCGGACGCGCCCCCTCTCTCGGACACCGCCCGCGCCCGTGCCCGCTTCCGTCTCCAGCAGGCGATGCAGGCTCCCGCCACCCCGGCCGTCGTCGCCGTCCACCGCCGTCCGCTGCTGCGGGTCGCCGTGGCCTGCGCGGCCGCGGCCGCGGTCACCGCGACCGTGGTGGTCAGCCAGAACACCGGGGAGAACGCACCCCGCACGCAGACGGTCAGCGCGACCACCGTGCTGCGGGGCGCGGCGGCCGAGGCACTCCGGACCGAGAAGCCGCTCGCCCCACGCGACGACCAGTTCATCTACACCAAGGAGGTCATCGAGCGGACGCCGGTCTCGGGCGGCCCGGCGAAGACGTACGTGGACGAGAGCTGGAGTTCGGTCGACGGTTCCAAGAAGTCCTACGTCAGCGAGCTGGGCCACACGCAGTGGGTGCCGCCGGCCCAGAAGGGCCAGTACTCCTGGCCGCCGACCGAGTGGTCGGAGCTGGAGAAACTGCCCCTCGACCCGGGCAGGCTGACGATCACCCTGCGCGACATGGGCGCCAAGCCCGAATTCGGCCGGCCGACCAGGGCCGACGAGTGGCCGATGGTCCAGTACTTCATCTCCGGCCTGCTCCGCGGTCCCGTCCTGCCCAAGGGGCTGCGCTCCGCGGCCTTCGAGGCGCTCGCCGCCGTCCCCGGCGTCAAGGTGCTGCCGGGCACGACGGACGTCGACGGGCACGCGGCCGTCGCTGTCCGGTACACGGGCCCGGCCGGTACCCCCTGGGCGTCCGGGGGCCGGGTGCTGCTCTTCGACGCGGAGTCGTACCAGTACCTCGGGCTGCGTGAGCGGGTCACGGCCGGGGGGAAGTCATACGAGCAGTGGCAGCACGTGACCGCCCAGGGGGTGGTGGACCGGGTGAAGCAGCGCCCCTGAGCGGGCCCGTCCTACGAGTGACCCAGCTCCGCCGCGTCCTCGTCCGTGACCACCGGCACCGATCCCGAGTCCGGTGCGGGACGCAGCGGGAACGGGTCCACCCGGGTCTCGTCGATCACCGGCAGGGCCGGCTGCGGGGGCTTGGGCATGACGGCCGCTTCGGAGTGGCCTCCGCAGCCGTAGGACAGGGAGACCACGCGGCCGTCCGCCGGGGCGAACTCGTTGGCGCACAGGCCGAATGCCTGGCCCAGCGAGCCTCCCAGCGGCACCAGGAAGCCGCAGCTGGCGCAGGGCGCCGGGGCCGCCTGGGCCATCGGCGTCTTGGCGCCGAAGGACTCCTCCCAGCGGTCGGCGGCGATATGGAGGCCGTAGCGGGACAGGACCCGGGCCCGGCGCATGCCCAGTTCCTCGGCGACCGCGGCGATCGAGCCGCGGGTCGGGACCACCGGGAGGTGCGACGGGGTGCCCGCCGTGAGCTCGGCGTCCTCCGCCTCGACCAGCTCGGCCATCTCCTCGGAGACCGGCGCGCTCGGCAGCGGCTCGTCCTCGCCGGTGTAGCCGGGCTCCAGGCGCAGGTCCTCGGCGTCGGTGGGGAGCAGATCGCCGGGGCCCATGTCGCCGGGGCGCAGGCGTTCGCTCCACGGCACCCACTCCGGTGCCAGCAGCGCGTCGGGGCCGGGCAGCAGGACGACCTCGTCCAGCGTCACCAGCTTGGCGCGGGAGGCGCGCGCCACCGTCACGGCCCAGCGCCAGCCCCGGTACCCGAGCTCCTTGCACTCGAAGAAGTGCGTGACGACCCGGTCTCCCTCGGAGACCAGGCCCGAGTGCTCGCCCACCACCCCGGGCGCGGCGGCCTCCTCGGCTGCGGCGCGGGCGAGGTCGACGGCCTCGGCGCACAGGCGGTCGGGGGTGCGGCTTCGCGTTGTCGCTGCGCTCACAGATATCGCTTCTCTCCTACGCCGTCACTCGGGTGCGCCGGCCTGAAGGCGGTGGGTGCGGACGGAGCGGACCGGAGGACCGCGTCGACGTCCGCGCCCGATCGCGCTCGGGCGCACCTGCTCCCATCCATTCTGCGGGATGCCGGAGAGGCGCGCGGCCGAGAACGTTCGCCACGGCGCGCTACGCACGCTACCTGTTCGCCGCCGCTCGGCCTACACCGACGTGATGGTTCGTTGCCTCCAGTGGGCCCGCGCCGGCACTTCATATGCGTTCATACGAGCGGTAACCGCACTACTCACAGCTTTCTCGGGGCACTATGACGGGGTGGCAGCCACGAGGACACCCCAGGGAGCCACCGGGATCGGTGGCGGTGCGGGCCGGATGACCGGGCCCGTGCGCGCTGTCGGCCGTGCCCTGCACTTCCCGTTCACCGGTACGGCCCGCGGCATCCGCAAGGCGACCCACGCGCACGGGGCGGGCGAGTCCGGCCTCGGCAAGCTGATCGAACTGCACGCGGTCAACGGCGCCGGGGACGTGATGATCACCGTGGCCCTCGCCTCCACGGTGTTCTTCTCGGTGCCGACCGACGAGGCCCGTGGGCGCGTCGCCCTGTACCTCGCCATCACCATGGCCCCCTTCACGGTCCTCGCGCCCGTGATCGGCCCGCTCCTGGACCGCCTCCCGCACGGCCGCCGCGCCGCCATGGCGGGCGCCATGCTCGCCCGGGCGATGCTCTCGCTGATCATCGCCGGGGCGGTCGCCACGGGCAGCCTGGAGCTGTATCCGGCGGCCCTCGGCGTACTGGTGGCCTCCAAGGCGTACGGCGTCGTCAGAAGCGCGGTCGTGCCCCGGCTGCTCCCGCCCCGCTTCTCCCTCGTCAAGGCGAACTCCCGCGTCACCCTCGGCGGCCTCCTCGCCACGGGTGTCGCGGCCCCCATCGGCGCGGGACTCCAGGCCATCGGTCCGCGCTGGCCGCTCTACGGCGCCTTCGTGATCTTCATCGCCGGGATGTTCCTGTCCTTCTCGCTGCCGCCGAAGGTCGACTCCGCCAAGGGCGAGGACGTGGCGCTGCTCGCCGCCGACGAGGAACATCTGCACGGGCCGCACCTCAAGCCCCTCAAGCGGCCCGGGCTGCGCACGGTCGGCACCGCCGTCACCCACGCCCTCGGCGCGAACGCCGCCCTGCGCTGGTTGTCCGGCTTCCTCACCTTCTTCCTCGCCTTCCTGCTGCGCGAGCATCCGCTGACCGGCGAGAGCGCGGCGGTCTCCCTGGGCCTGGTGGCCGTGTCGGCGGGCGTGGGCAACGCGCTCGGCACGGCGGTCGGGGCCTGGCTCAGGTCGCGGGCGCCGGAGATCATCATCCTGACGGTGGTGGCCATCGTGCTGGGCGCGGCGATCACGGCGGCGATCTTCTTCGGGGCGTTCGTGGTGGCGTGTCTGGCGGCGGTCGCCGGCTTCTCGCAGGCCCTGTCCAAGCTGTCCCTGGACGCGCTGATCCAGCGGGACGTGCCCGAACTGGTCCGCACCTCGGCGTTCGCCCGCTCCGAGACGCTGCTGCAGGTGTCGTGGGTGTTCGGTGGCGCGGTCGGCATCGTGATGCCGCTCAACGGCTATCTCGGCCTGTCGGTGGCCGCCGCGGTCGTCGCCGCGGGCTGGCTGGCCACGGCGAAGGGGCTGCTCAGCTCGGCACGGCACGGCAGTGCTCCCAAGGCGCGAGTGGCGTAACGAACAGGGCTCGCCGCACCCCGCGTAGAGGGACTGCTGTACCCGCCCGATAGCCTTCCGCCATGACCACGCTGCAATCCGATGTGCGACGCCGCCGCGCCGTCGCCGCCGCCGGCCTCGTTTCCGCCGGACTGCTCGTCCTGTCGGCCTGCGACAAGCCGACGCCGCGCGTCACCGTCACGGTCGGTTCGACCTCGGTGAGCTCCGAGGCCGTCTGCTACGACGACGGCAACGACCTCGGCAAGGCCAAGGCCGCCAAGTGCGCCCTGAAGAAGTCGGACGTCAAGACGATCAAGGTCAAGCAGAGCGAGACCCTGCGCGTCGGCGTCGACCGGAAGGTCGCGGACACCGGCTGGGCGCTGTGGATCAACGGCCAGCAGATGACGTACGTCTACAAGAAGTCGTACTACTCCTTCGAGGGTGTCGACCTCTTCGCCCAGCAGCAGGGCCAGGCGCCGCAGAAGACGCTGTACATCAGCATCGTCGAGCAGGACAAGCAGTCCTCGGGCGAGAGCAAGGCGTACAAGGGCGTGTGGAACTTCAAGCTGGAGAACTCCGACTACTGATCCGCGGTATCCGATGCGCGTTTTCGTGGCCACCGCCGTCCCGGTCGAACGGGACGCGGTGGCCCGTGCGTTCGAAGGCACCGGGCTCCCCGTGGACGTCCTCGACGTGGGGGTCGGGCCCGCTCTCGCCGCCGCCCGCACCGCCACCGCGCTCACCCGGGCCGCCGTGGCGGGTTCTCCGTACGGCCTCGTGGTCTCCGCCGGGATCGCGGGCGGTTTCCTGCCGCACGCGCCGGTCGGCTCGCTCGTCGTCGCCGACGAGATCACCGCGGCCGACCTCGGGGCGGAGACCGCCGACGGGTTCGTGCCGGTGACCGAGCTGGGGTTCGGCGTCGTCACCCACCGTCCGCCCGAAACACTCGTACGTGCCGCGGTGGCCGCGACCGGGGGGCGCGCCGGAGCCGTGCTCACCGTCTCCACCGTGACCGGTACGGCCGCCCGCGCGGCCGCCCTGAGAGCACGCCATCCCACCGCCCTCGCCGAGGCCATGGAGGGTTTCGGGGTCGCCGAGGCGGCCGGGGCGCACGGGGTGCCCGTGCTGGAGGTCCGTGCCGTGTCCAACCCGGTCGGTCCGCGCGACCGGGCCGCCTGGCGCATCGGCGACGCGCTCGCGGCCCTGACGGAGGGGTTCGGGAAGCTGACGCCCGTACTGGAGAGTTGGAGACACCATGACGACTGAGCCGACGACCGGATCACTGAGGATCGCCTACTCCCCCTGCCCGAACGACACCTTCGTCTTCGACGCCCTCGCGCACGGCCGGGTGCCGGGGGCGCCCGCGCTGGACGTGACCTTCGCGGACATCGACATCACCAACGGGATGGCGGAGCGCGGTGAGCTCGATGTGCTGAAGGTGTCGTACGCCGTGCTGCCGTACGTCCTCGACGAGTACGCGCTGCTGCCGTGCGGGGGTGCGCTGGGGCGCGGGTGCGGGCCGCTGGTGCTGACGCGGGAGGCCGGGGTGGACCTCACCGGCCGTACCGTCGCCGTGCCGTCCGAGAGGTCGACGGCGTATCTGCTGTTCCGGCTGTGGGCGGCGGACGTCCTCCCGGGCGGGGTCGGGGAGATCGTGGTGCTGCCGTTCCACGAGATCATGCCGGCCGTGCGGGACGGGAAGGTCGACGCGGGGCTCGTGATCCACGAGGCCCGGTTCACGTACCAGAACTACGGTCTGCACAAGCTCGCGGACATGGGCGAGCACTGGGAGTCGACGACCGGGCTGCCGATTCCCCTGGGGGCGATCATCGCGAAGCGGTCGCTGGGGGCGGAGCGGCTGTCACGGCTCGCCGAGTCCGTCCGTGCGTCCGTGCGGGCCGCCTGGGACGAGCCCGAGGTGTCCCGGCCCTATGTCATGGAGCACGCGCAGGAGATGGATCCCGCCGTCGCCGATCAGCACATCGGTCTGTACGTCAACGAGTTCACCGCGGACCTCGGCGAGGACGGATACGCGGCGATCCGGGGACTGTTGACCCGGGCGGCCGCGGAAGGCCTGGTGCCGGCTCTGCGGCCCGACGCGTTGTCGTTCATCTGACGCTCTTCGGGGCGATGGGCCACTGCGCCAGTTTCAGCATGCCCAGCACCCGGTGGATCAGGAAGCCGGCCAGCGGGAGTTCCACGCACACCGCCAGTGCCACCGACCACCACACCTCCGGGGTGCCCAGGGCCAGCGAGACGTCGAACCACGCGTCGCAGACCAGCAGGGCACCCGTCGACACGGCCGCCACCACGACCCCCCGGTGGCGGCGCCAGCCCAGCAGGGCCGTGGCGGCCATCGCGAGCAGGAGCAGGACGTCGAAGCCGACCCAGGTGGTGCGCCACTGACGGACCGTGTAGCCGCTGGGCAGCGTGAAGGCCAGCAGGATCGTCCACGGGACGAGGCCGATGGCGCAGACGGTCAGCAGTTCCAGGGTGTGGCGCCGCTGCCGCCGGATGTACTCCAGCAGCTGGGGGGACGGCGCCTCGGCCCGTATCTCGCTCACTACACGTCGAGTTGGTCGGCGACCGCTCTCAGAAGGCCGGCGATCTTCCCGCCGGCGGCCTTGTCGGGGTAGCGGCCGCGCTCCAGCATCGGTGTGATGTTCTCCAGGAGGGTCGTCAGGTCCTGGACGATGGAGGCCAGTTCGTCCGGCTTCTTGCGCGTCGCCGCCGCGACCGAGGGGGTCGGGTCGAGGATGGCCACCGAGAGCGCCTGGTCACCGCGCTGCCCGGCGACCACTCCGAACTCCACCCGCTGCCCGGGCTTCAGCGTCTCGACTCCGGCGGGGAGGACCGAGGAATGGACGAAGACGTCACCGCCGTCGTCGCGGGAGAGAAAGCCGAAGCCCTTCTCGCTGTTGAACCACTTGACCTTGCCGGTAGGCACGTCTGTCCTCGTCCTCGTACTCGTCGGAAAACTGCTTCTGGAAACGGGTCTTGATAGCACTGGGGCGGGTCGTGGGACCCGCCGGTACCAAGGCTAATGGTCTTCAGGCCGGTGACAAGACGTCCCCCGGTTGTTCCTTCGGGCAGGGAACTACCCTGGTCCGGTGCGTGACAAAACCCAAACGAATTCCGCCGCTCCCGGCGACCGACTGATCCGTGCCGGAGCCATCGTGTTCTTCATCGGCGCGGTGGCCACTTTGGTCACCGTGGCCCCGTTTCTGCTCGGAACGAAGCCATTTCCGACGTACATGTTCGGATTGAGCATGCTCATGGCCGTCGGGTTCGTGGTGGCCGGTGCGGGCGTGCTGCAATCGGTCGCGGCCGGAAGGCGTCAGGCGCGGGCCGGCCGGTAGTCCGCACGATAGGCCGAAAACCATCCCGGGAACTCCGTGAGATCGCCGAGGACGACATCGGCTCCGGCCTCGGTCAGTTCCTCGGCGCTGCACGGTCCCGTGGGCACGGCGACCGAGAACGCCCCGGCGATCCGCGCCCCGCGGACATCGCCGAGGTGGTCGCCGACGTACACGCTCGCGCCCTGCTCGCGCAGCGCCTCGCCCTTCTGCTCGGCCCACAGGTTGCCGATCACCGCGTCGGGCTCCATGCCCAGGTGCTTCATGTGCAGCTTGGCGTTGGGCTCCCACTTGGCCGTCACGACGATCGCCCGCCCGCCGGCCGCCTGTACGGCGTCCATGGCCTCGCGGGCGCCGGGCATCGCCAGGGTGCCGGTGATGGCGTACGACGGGTAGAGCTCGCGGTAGAGGTCCGCCATGGCCGCGATGCGGTCCGCCGGGAACCAGTGCGCCATCTCCTCCGCCAGCGGCGGCCCGAGCCGCGTGACCACCAGGTCGGCGTCGACGTACGTCCCGGTCCGCTCGGACAGTTCCACCCAGCAGGCGTGGATGCCGGGACGGGAGTCGATCAGCGTCATGTCGAGGTCGAAGCCGACGGTGGGTCCGGGGGCGGAGATGCTTGTAGAGGCCATATGGGTCATTGTGCCCGGGGCGCCGGGCGCGCGGACACCGGATTTCCGGGGGTCTAGGGCCGGCGCCGCTGTGAGCGCCACACCAGGAACAGCGCCGATGCCACGGCCGCGCCCCGCACCACCCACGGCCAGGTCTCGGCGACCGCGTCGTTCATGTGGCCCCGGGCGATCGGCTCGCCCCAGCGGCCCTCGTTCCTCCCCCACAGCCACAGGAGCCCCGCGGTCAGCGAGAGGCTCGGCAGGAACACGACGGCCCATTTGGTCTCGGCGTCGGTCAGCCGGCGCGAGGCCCACGCGATGAGCCAGCCGACGACCAGGACGAGCAGGTTGCCGAGCACGGCACCGGCGACGAGCAGGGCGGCGGCGAGCAGGAGGAGGGGGTTGCTCCAGCCGCCGGCTCCGGAGACCGCGGCGCCGGAGCCCTTGGCCCGGAAGAAACGGCGCCGGCGGACCGGGGCGGCCTCGGCGACCGGTTCCGCGACCTTGACGACCGTCTTCGGCTTCCACCAGGCCGTGCGGGCCTTCACCACCGGCGCGGGCGGGGCCTGCTCCACGACGGGTACGGGCTCGGGCTTCCGCTCCTCCTTGGGCGGCGGTGGCTTCAGCAGCTCCGGGATCTCCACTCCGCCCACGAACCCCGGCACACTGTCGCCGACGCCGAAGGGGCTGCTGTCCACCCGCCACCAGTCGGGCTGCGCCGCGGTGTCGCCGAGTTCGTCCAGGCCGGCCAGATGGGGTCCGTTGGAGAGGTCGCGGGCGGGGGCGGGCTCGGGCGGGGTGTCGGGGCGCTGCCGGGGGACGGCTTTGCGCAGGCGCTTGGGCCGCTCGGGCCCCTCCGCCTCCCGGTCCCGCTGTACGGGCATGGCGACGACCGGCGCCTGCGGGGCGCTGTCCGCCGTACCGCCGGCGGCGGTTACCACCTCGTCGGGGCTGCCCAGCTTGGCGATGATCCGGCGGACGGCGGCGGGCGAGTCCACGGTGACCTTGGCGCGCCGCCGGTCGATCTCGTTGCGCAGTTCCGAGACGAGCCGCATACGGGTGGACGACGGCAACTGCCGCTGCTGCGCGACATCGCCGACGCGGCTCAGATACTCGTAGACGACCTGATCGCTCTCGATACCCACGAAGTCCCCTCCGGGGTTGGTGCGTTGGCTCCCCCGTGGGACGAAACTAGCGCACCGCACCCCGGGGCGCGCACCCCCGCCGACCCCACCTGCCCGGCCCGGCCGCCGGGGGCAACCCGCTACCGTTGGTCGGATGAGCAACCCGGCCGTACCGCCGCGCTCCCTCGCGGAAGCGCTCCGGGCCAGGGACGACGCCTCCCTGGCCGCGCTTCTGCGTGCCCGCCCCGACCTCATCACGCCCGTCCCCACGGACCTGACGCAGCTTGCGACCCGGGCCGGGACGCGCGCGTCGGTGGTGCGGGCGCTGGAGCGGCTGGACCGTTTCACGCTGCAGACGGCGGAGGCGCTGGCGGTGGCGGCGGACCCCGCGCCGTACGGGGAACTGCTGGCGCTGCTGACCGGCGACGGCGGCGACGCGGCCGTGTCTTCGGCGCTTCCCCGCGCCCTTGTCACCCTGCGGGAGCAGGCCCTGGTGTGGGGGGACGACGACCGGCTGCGGCTGGTGCGCACGGCCCGTGAGCTGCTCGCGCCCTCGCCGCAGCATCCGTCGCCGACCGGGCTCGGGCCGACCGTGCAGGAGGCCACCGCGGGGATGTCGCCGGGCCGTATCCAGGACATCGTCACGGCGGCGGGGCTCGGTTCGACCCACGACGCGGTGTCCGCGGTGGCGTCGCTGACGGCCCTGTTCACCGACCGCAAGCGGATGTCGGCGCTGCTCGCCGGGCTTGCGGAGGAGTCGCGGGAGGTGCTTTCGCGGCTGGTGTGGGGTCCGCCGTACGGCCAGGTCACCGCGGAGCCGGCGGCCCATCTGCGCCGTCTCCTGGACCTCGGGCTGCTGGTGCCGACGGCGCCCGGGACGGTCGTGCTGCCGCGCGAGGTCGCCCTGCATCTGCGCGGTGGCCGTGCGCACCGGGAGGTGGAGCCGCTGCCGCCGGTCGTGGAGCCCGCGGCGACCCACCGTCCACAGGTGGTGGACGCGACGGCGGCCGGGCAGGCGTACACCGCGCTCGCGACCGTCGAGGAGCTGCTGAGGGACTGGGACGAGGGCGGTCCCGCGGTGCTGCGGGCGGGCGGTCTGAGCGTCCGTGACCTCAAGCGCACGGCCGTCGCGCTGGACGTGGCGGAGCCGGTCGCCGCGTTCTGGGTCGAGCTGGCGTACGCGGCGGGCCTGTTGGCCTCCGACGGCGAGGCCGACGAGCGGTACGCGGCGACCCCGGCCCACGACGAGTGGCTGGAGCAGCCCGCGGCGCAGCGCTGGACCCGGCTGGCGGAGGCGTGGCTGACGGCGACGCGGGTGCCCGGTCTGGTGGGCGGCCGGGACGCGAAGGAGCGCACGCTGTCGACGCTGGGCCCGGGACTCGACCGCAGCGCGGCGCCGGAGGTACGGCACCGGGTGCTGACGCTGCTGGCGGGGCTGCCGGAAGGGGCGTCGCCGTCGAAGGAGTCGGTGCTGGCCCGGCTGCGCTGGGAGCGTCCGCTGCGGGGGCCGCAGCGCGAGGACGACCTGCGCTCACGGCTAGCCGAGTGGACGCTGGCGGAGGCGGAGCTGCTGGGGGTGACGGGGCGGGGGGCGCTGTCGGGACACGGGCGGGCGTTGCTGGGCGTTACCGCGCCGAGGACGCCGGCCACGGCTCCGGAGGGCCCCGGCGACAAACTCCCCGTGCACCACCGTCCCCCTGTGCACCACCGTCCCCCTGTCACGGAGCCCCTGTCCCCCGTCGAGCAGGCCACCGCGTCCGCCGCGGCGGCCCGACTGCTCGCACCACTCCTGCCCGAACCGCTCGACCACGTCCTGCTCCAGGCCGACCTGACTGCGGTGGCGCCCGGTCCCCTGCAGCGGTCGCTGGCCGAGGTGCTGGACGTCCTGGCCGACGTGGATTCGAAGGGCGGGGCGACGGTCTACCGCTTCACCCCCGCGTCGGTACGCCGTGCTCTGGACGCCGGTCAGTCCGCCTCCGACCTGCACGCCTTCCTCGCCACGCACGCGCGTACGCCGGTGCCGCAGCCGCTGACGTACTTGATCGACGACGTGGCCCGCAGGCACGGCCACCTTCGGGTGGGCGCGGCCTCCGCGTACGTCCGCTGCGACGACGACGCCCTGCTCAACGAGATCCTCGCCGACAAGCGCGCCGCGGGCCTGCGCCTGCGCCGCCTGGCCCCGACCGTCCTCGCCGCCCAGGCGGACCCGGCGTCGCTCCTTGACGGCCTGCGCGCGATGGGCTTCGCCCCGGCCGCCGAGTCCGCGGAGGGCGACGTCCTGATCACCCGGGCCCATGCCCACCGCACCCCGCCGCGCACGGCCCCCGAACCCGTCCCGGACGGCCCCCCGATTCCCGACGCGACGCTCCTGTCGGCCGCGATCCGTGCCATCCGGGCCGGCGACCTGGCCTCGACGACCCCGCGCCGACAGTCCGACCAGTCCCTGCCCGCCAACGGCGCGCTCCCCCGCACCAGCCCCGCCGAGACCCTCGCCACCATGCAGGCCGCCGTCCTCACCGGCGAGGCCCTGTGGATCGGCTACGTCAACGCCGAGGGCGCCGCCAGCCAGCGCGTCATCGCCCCCGTCCGCGTCGAGGGCGGCTTCGTGACGGCCTACGACCACACGGCGGACGAGGTCCGCACGTATCCCCTGCACCGGGTGACCGGGGTGGCGGAACTGGCGGAGGACACGGACTGACCACCGGCGGGGCGGGGCCGCGCGGTCAGTGACCGGACTGCGGCCTGGCAGGGCGCTCCGGACACCGTCGAGCCCTGGCCGGCACCCGAGCGCGTCCCCGGCATCCCGACGCCACGATTCCGCCGCACCTCGTGACCCGGTGGCGGAGCCGGCGGAGGACGTGGACCGGCCTGATCGGTGAGGCGAGGCCACGCGGTCAGTGACCGGACTGCAGCCCACCACGGCCCGCGCGGTGTGCCGTGGCGGCTCAGCAGTCCGTGTTCACCGGGGCCGTGGCCGGCAGACCGAAGTGGGTGCGGGCCGCCGATTCCAGGGGGGTGGAGGGCACGGTGGTGTCGAGTGCGGCGGTGGTGACGCGGCCGAAGTGGGTCGTCAGCCACTCCGCGTTGCCCGCGCCATCGGGCGGCTCCTCCTGCGACACGACCACGTAGTCGCCATCGGCCTCCCGCCGCAGCCGCAGCACCTGGGGCACCTCGGCGCCGCTGCACTCCAGCAGCCGCCCCGCGCGCACCCCGTACTCCAGGCACAACGTGCTGACACCGGCCCGCACGAGTCCGTCCCGCTCGTCGAGGTCCAGCGCCTGCGCCCGGCAGAACCACCGGGCCCCGAGCCCGGGCTCGCTCTCCCCGTACCCGGTGCCGCGCGCCTGGTCCACGAGCCGCGCCTCGATGGCCGGCCGCACCCGGCTCCACAGGTCCGTGTCGACGTCCACCGGCCGCAGCGCCCAGGCACCGGTCGCCACCAGCAGCACTGCCGCGCCCCCGCCGACCACCCATCTGCCCGCAGACATCCCCATGTGTCCTCCCTGGCCCGCTCCCGCCAGTCAAGACACACGAGCGGGGGCCGAGGTTGCCCCGGGAGGCCCGGCGGTCTCCTCGGCCTCCCTTGATCGTCCCAGGTTGAGGCACACTGGACGTTTGGCCCGTGCGGAAGGATGCCTGTACGTGAACGGTCCTCTCATCGTCCAGTCCGACAAGACCCTGCTGCTCGAGGTCGACCACGAGCAGGCCGACGAGTGCCGTCGGGCCATCGCGCCGTTCGCCGAGCTGGAGCGGGCGCCCGAGCACATCCACACCTACCGGGTGACACCGCTGGGCCTGTGGAACGCGCGCGCCGCCGGACACGACGCCGAGCAGGTGGTCGACGCGCTGGTGCAGTACAGCCGGTATCCGGTGCCGCACGCCCTGCTCGTCGACGTCGCCGAGACGATGGACCGGTACGGGCGGCTCACGCTCAGCAAGCACCCCGCCCACGGGCTCGTGCTCACCACCACCGACCGGCCGGTGCTGGAGGAGATCCTGCGCTCGAAGCGGATCATCCCGCTGGTCGGGGCGCGGCTCGACCCGGACACCGTGGCCGTGCACCCCTCCGAGCGCGGGCAGATCAAGCAGACGCTGCTGAAGCTGGGCTGGCCCGCCGAGGACCTCGCCGGGTACGTCGACGGCGAGGCGCACGCGATCGAGCTGGACGAGGACGGGTGGGCGCTCAGGCCCTACCAGAAGCAGGCCGTGGAGAACTTCTGGCACGGCGGCAGCGGGGTCGTGGTGCTGCCCTGCGGTGCCGGTAAGACTCTCGTCGGCGCCGGGGCCATGGCGCAGGCCAAGTCGACCACCCTCATCCTCGTCACCAACACCGTCTCGGCCCGGCAGTGGAAGCACGAGCTCATCAAGCGCACCTCCCTGACCGAGGAGGAGATCGGCGAGTACAGCGGGACGCGGAAGGAGATCCGGCCCGTCACCATCGCCACCTACCAGGTGCTGACGACCCGGCGGAAGGGCGTCTACCCGCACCTCGAACTCTTCGACTCCCGGGACTGGGGGCTCATCCTCTACGACGAGGTGCACCTGCTGCCGGCGCCCGTCTTCAAGTTCACCGCCGACCTCCAGGCCCGGCGGCGGCTGGGGCTGACCGCGACCCTCGTGCGGGAGGACGGGCGGGAGTCGGACGTCTTCTCACTGATCGGACCCAAGCGGTTCGACGCGCCGTGGAAGGAGATCGAGGCGCAGGGCTACATCGCGCCGGCCGACTGCGTCGAGGTGCGGGTGAACCTCACCGACTCCGAGCGGCTCGCCTACGCCACCGCCGAGCAGGAGGAGAAGTACCGCTTCTGTGCCACGACCGCGACGAAGCGGAAGGTCACGGAGGCTCTGGTACGACGGTTCGCGGGCCAGCAGATCCTGGTGATCGGCCAGTACATCGACCAGCTCGACGAACTCGGCGAGCACCTGAACGCCCCCGTCATCAAGGGCGAGACCTCCAACGCCCAGCGCGAGAAGCTCTTCGAATCCTTCCGGCAGGGCGAGATCAGCGTGCTGGTGGTGTCCAAGGTCGCGAACTTCTCCATCGACCTGCCGGAGGCGACCGTCGCCATCCAGGTCTCGGGCACCTTCGGCTCCCGCCAGGAGGAGGCTCAGCGGCTCGGCAGGGTCCTGCGCCCGAAGGCGGACGGCCACCAGGCCCACTTCTACTCGGTCGTCGCCCGCGACACGCTCGACCAGGACTTCGCCGCCCACCGGCAGCGGTTCCTCGCCGAGCAGGGGTACGCCTACCGGATCGTGGACGCGGACGAGATCCTGGCGGACGACAGCGCCTGAACCGGAGCCCCGGTCACGGCATCGGGAGGGTGAAGACCAGCACCAGCACGGTCAGCGGCGGCAGCACCGCCACCGCCGCCAGCCATGCGCGCAGTACCGACCAGCGGCGATGCCGGGGCAGCGCCCACGAGGCGACGTACGCGGGCAGGGTGACCAGGATCCCGAACTCCAGGATCCCGTAGATCACGGTCAGAGAGGTCATCAGCGCCGGCGGGCAGTCGTCGGGGCCGCAGGAGTCGGTGGCCATCGCGGAGAGGCCGCCGAGGAACAGGGCGGCCGGGCCGAGGAGGACCAGCAGAATCGTCGCGACGAGGGGGGCCACCCAGGCGTGACGGTCCTGGTCGGTGGCGTAAACCGGTGCGGTCGCTGTCGTCATGCGTCCGAGTGAACCGCCCGGGGGACGGACAGGCATCGGCTCGGGTACTCATCCCGGGCCGTGCCTCGTACTCACCGGTGACGCCGGACGACGCCCGCCTCCTCGCCGTACTCGCCGAGTATGACGACGTCGAAGGCGGCGCCGGCGATGACGCGGACGGCTCTGAGGGCCTGGCTGATGCGGTGGCGGGGGGTGAGGCCGGAGACGGGGGTCGCCCCGGACGGGCGACCGGGGGCTGGGGTGAAGGTCGCTGCACTCATGTCTCCATGGTGGCCTTCGAGGCATAAGGAGGGCATCGGTCCCAGGTAGCCACTTCCTGTGCTACCTGAGTACACCTCCTGGGTGGAGCCACCCCTACGGGACGCCGGACCCGACCCTGAGACGCGGGAAAATTCGTTGGCCGCCTCACACCCCGCCGGTCTAGAATCTCCGCTCTTGCCCGCCTCCCTCCCGGAGCGCCGCCGACCGGACGGAAACCGGCCGGCACCTCGCCGCCGTCCACCCGGCAGCCACCCACTCGCAGCACCTTCGGAGGCACCCCCTTGTCCAGGCCGCCCACGCCCGTGCCCGTAGCCGACGACCCCCTGGCCCGCGAACGCTCCCACCTCGCCGGCTCCCGTGCCGCACTGCGCGCCATGCGCGAGGACGCCGAGTCGCTGGACATCAAGGACGTCACCGCGAACTGGGTCAACGCCGAGGTCCTGGCCCGCCAGATCGGCGAGCGCATCAAGTCGCTGGCCGACCTCAGCGACACCCCGCTGTTCTTCGGCCGCCTCGACTACCTGCACTCCCCCGGCGCCGACCGGGCCGAGGGCGCGGAGGGGGAGCGCTTCTACATCGGCCGCCGGCACGTCCACGACCACGACGGCGACCCGATGGTGATCGACTGGCGGGCGCCGGTCTCGCAGCCGTTCTACCGGGCGTCCAAGAAGGACCCGATGGACATCGGGCTGCGCCGCCGTTTCGGCTACACGCGCGGTGAGATCACCGCCTACGAGGACGAGCACCTCTCCGACCCCGCCGAGGCCGCGGCCACCAGCAAGCTGCTCCAGCAGGAGATCGAGCGCCCGCGCGTCGGCCCGATGCGCGACATCGTGGCGACCATCCAGCCCGAGCAGGACGAGATCGTACGGTCCGGGCTCGGTGGCACGGTCTGCGTACAGGGAGGCCCCGGCACCGGAAAGACCGCCGTCGGCCTCCACCGCGTCGCCTACCTCCTCTACGCACACCGCGAGCGGCTCGCCCGCACCGGCACCCTCGTGATCGGGCCGAACCGGTCCTTCCTGCACTACATCGAGCAAGTGCTGCCCGCCCTGGGCGAGTTGACGGTGAAGCAGGCCACCGTCGACGACCTGGTCGCGGTGGGCCTTCAGGTGCGCGGCACCGATGACGCGACCGCCGCGGTCCTCAAGGGCGACGCGAGGATGGCTCAGGTGCTCAGGCGGGCCGTCTACTCGCACGTGACCATGCCCACCGAGCCGGTGATGGTGGTGCGCGGGTCGCGCAGGTGGCGGGTCCCGGCGTACGAGATCGAGGAGATCGTGCGGGAGCTGCTCGACCGGGGCATCCGGTACGGCGCCGCCCGCGAGGCGCTTCCGCAGCGGATCGCGCATGCCGTGCTGGTGCAGATGGAGCGGTCGGGGGAGGCTCCGGACGACCGGGTGCAGGACGCGGTGGCCCGCAATCCGGCGGTGAAGGCGGCGGTGAAGGCGATCTGGCCGCCAGTGGATCCGGCGAAGCTGGTGCTCCGGCTGCTGACGGATGCGGACTTCCTCGCCGTACACGCGGACGGGATCCTCGACGAGGACGAGCGCAAGACGATCCTGTGGGCGAAGCCGGTGCGGTCGGTGAAGTCGGCCAAGTGGTCCTCCGCGGACGCGGTGTTGATCGACGAGGCGACGGACATCGTGGCGCGCACGCACTCGCTGGGGCATGTGGTGCTCGACGAGGCGCAGGACCTGTCCCCCATGCAGTACCGGGCGGTCGGCCGTCGCTGCTCGACCGGTTCGGCGACGGTCCTCGGCGACCTGGCGCAGGGCACCACGCCGTGGGCGACGCGGAGTTGGGACGAGGCGCTGGCCCACCTCGGCAAGGCGGACGGGGTGATCGAGGAGCTGACGGCCGGTTTCCGCGTCCCGACGGACGTCATCACGTACGCCTCCCGTCTCCTCCCGCACATCGCGCCGGGCCTGACGCCGGTCGCGTCGGTCCGCGAGAACCCGGGCTTCTTCGACGTGCGCGAGATCTCCGGTGCGGGCGAAGTGGTCGCCGCGTGCGAGGAGTTGCTGCGCAACGAGGGTTCGACCGGTCTGATCGCGGCGGACGCCCGTGTCCCGGAACTGGCCGAGGCGCTGACGGCGGCGGGGATCCCGTATCTCGCCCCGGGCGAGGAGACCACGGCCGAGACCCGTCTGACCCTGGTCCCGGCGTCCCTCGCCAAGGGCCTCGAGTACGACTACGTCGTCCTGGACGAGCCGCAGGCGGTGGTGGACGGCGAACCGGACGAGCGCACGGGCCTGCGACGGCTGTACGTGGCCCTGACCCGAGCGGTGTCAGGCCTGACCGTGACCCACACGGCCCCGCTGCCCGCGGCGCTCGCCGGGTAGGGTGCTGATCCGTTCCGCCATGTCCCCCCGGAGAGGCCCCCGTTGAGCACGCCACCGCCCTCACACCCCGCGTATTCGCCGAATCCGGGGCCTTATCAGCAGACACCGGCTTCGGGGACTTACCAGCAGGCGCCGACGCCCGTCCCGGGGCCGTATCAGCAGCTGCCCGCCCCCGGCTGGCCGCAGCAGTACGGCGGCGGGCAGCCTGGGGCGGCAGGACCGGGGCCGGTGGCCTGTCAGATCTGCGGGGCGGCGCCCGCCGCGCCGGTGACGATCCGCGGTCACCAGGGGATGCTGGTGATCATGCGGTTCCTGAAGCGCGAGGGGATGTTCTGCCGCACCTGCGCGCTGGCGAGCTTCAGGGACATGCAGGCGGACACGATGGTGCTGGGCTGGTGGGGTCCGCTGTCACTGCTGATCACGCCCTTCACCCTGCTGGCCAACCTCGGCACGCTGTCCGGCATCCGGCGGATCCCGGAACCGGTCGCCCCGGGGTTCCGGCCGCCCCTGAACCCCGGCAAGCCAGTGTTCAAGCGGCCGGCGGGCATCCTGGCCCTGATCCCGATGGGCCTGCTGGGTCTGGCGGTGTTCGCGTTCACGGCGCTCCTGGTCATCGGTCTGGTGTCGGGCCCGAGCGGGGAGAGCGGTGCAAGCAGTGATGACAGCGGCAGGGGGCTTTCCGACTACCCGAGCGGCGACTACCCGACCCTGACGGTCGGCTCATGTGCCCGCAACGACGCCACCTGGCCCTACGAGAACCTCAAGCCCGAGCCCTGTGACGCCCCGGCCGCGCAGTACAGCGTCCACCTCTGGACGAACGACTCGTGCACGTCCGAGGACCACTCCGTCGGCCCGTCGTACAGCAAGGACCACGACGAGCCCCTGTGTCTGCGCCCTCTGAAGGGCTGACCGGGCACCTCGCCCACCACCCGCCGCCCCGCCGACGTAAAACGCGCCGCCCCCCGCCCAACCTGGCGCAGTCCCCTTCCCCCGCACTCGCCGGCCCCCGCACCCCCGGGGTGATCCCCTCACCCCACATCCAAAACCCGCCGCCACTCCGCAACCGCCTCCGCCGACACCGGCACCCCCCAGCCCCCCGACCGCGCCGCCCCGCCGATGTGGAACGCGTCGATGCCTGCCGCCCGGAGCCCCGGGACGTGGTCCAGTCGTAGGCCTCCGCCGACCAGGAGCTGGGGCTCGTACCCCGGGTCTCCCGCCCTCGACGCCTCCGCGAGGAGCACCGGGAGTCCCTCGTCGACGCCCGCCGCCGAGCCCGCGGTGAGGTAGGTGTCCAGGCCCGGGAGGTCGGCCAGCTGCTTGCGCAGGGCGTCCCGGTCCGCCGCGTGGTCGATGGCCCGGTGGAAGGTCCAGCGGCACCCGTCCAGCGCCCCGACGACCCGCTCCACGGCCCTCAGGTCCACCTCGCCGTCCGCGTCCAGGAATCCCAGCACGAACTCCTCGGCCCCGGCGTCCCGCATCTCCCCCGCCGCCCGGACCACCCGCGAGACGTCCCCCGCGCCGAACCCGCCCGACAACCGCAGCATCACCCGCAGCGAGATGTCCACGGCCCCCCGGATCTCCGCGACCGTGGCGACCGCCGGCGTCAGACCGTCCGCCGCCATGTCGGTCACCAGTTCCAACCGGTCCGCGCCTCCGGCCTGGGCGGCGATCGCGTCCTCGGCGTCGAGGGCGATCACCTCCAGGACTGCACGCTTGCTCATGGGACCCCATTCGTCGACGGTCTCGGGCGGCTACAGGCCTTACAGGTCTACAGGTCTTTCATGCCTTACAGGTCTAGTCCAATTTCAGAATACGCCGATACAGGGCCCCCTTCACCACTGCACCCCGAGAACAGGTGACGCGCGGGACAATGAGGCCATGGCCGATCTCGACGACCTCCGCGACCGTTTCGTCCGTGCTCTGGAGAGCGCCCGGGCCGGTGACGGCGGCCCCGACCCGGCGCCGTACGCCGACAACCTCCTCGCCCGCTGGCAGGAGCCGCAGCGGCGCTACCACACGCTCTCCCACCTGACGGCGGTCCTCGACCACATCGACGTACTGGAGGAGTACGCGGACGACCCGGACCTGGTGCGTCTCGCCGCCTGGTTCCACGACGCCGTCTACCTCCCGGACCGCTCGGAGAACGAGGAGCGCTCCGCCCGCCTCGCCGAACGCGCCCTCCCGGAGGCCGGACTCACCCAGGAAGGCACGGCCGAGGTCGCCCGCCTGGTCCGTCTCACCACCGACCACGATCCCGCCGACGACGACCGCGACGGCCAGGTCCTCTGCGACGCCGACCTCGCGATCCTCGCCGCCCCGCCCTCCGCGTACGCCGCCTACACGGCCGCCGTCCGCGAGGAGTACGGCTTCGTCCCGACCGACGCCTTCCGCGAGGGCCGGTCCGCGGTCCTGCGTCAACTGCTGGATCTGCCGCGCCTTTTCAGGACGCCGTACGGGGAGCGCGAGTGGGAGGCCACGGCCCGCTACAACCTCACCTCGGAGCTGGAAATGCTGTCGCTCTGAGGCGTCCGGCGTCATAGCCTGCCCGCATGGCAGACATGGGCGGGGACTTGGGCGGACAACGGGTGATGGAGGCCGTCGCGGGCGCGGTGGCAGTGTTGCGGCCTGCGGTGGACCGGGACTGGACGGCCGTGAAGCCGGCCGCGACGGAGTGGACCGTCCACGAGACGGCCTTCCACATCTGCGGCTGCCTGATCTCGTACGCCGCGAACCTGGCCGGAGGCGCCCACGACGACTACGTCCCCTTCGACATCACGCTCGACGAGGGCACCGACAACACGGGCCTGCTGCATGTCCTGGAGACAGGCGGCGCCCTGCTCGCCGCGGCGGTCCGCACCGCGCCCCGCGAGGCCCGCGCATTCCACCCGTACCCCTTCCGCAGCGCGAACCGCGTGGGGTTCGCCGCGATGGGCGTCACCGAGGTACTGCTGCACACCTACGACATCGCCGAGGGCCTGAACCTGGAGTACGAGCCCCCCGCCCACCTCCCCGAGTACGTCCTCACCCGGATCTTCCCCGAGGTCCAGCCCGGCCCCGACCCCTGGCGCACCCTCCTGTGGGCCACCGGCCGCGGCGACCTGCCCGACCGCGCCCCGCGCACCCAGTGGCGCTGGAGCAACAACCTCGTCCTGCCCACCGAACGCCTGACCCTCCAGGGCGTCACACCCGCGTCCGCCGCCGAACTGGCCGCGGGCGGCGACGGGGACTTCGAGTGGGTCGGGGACGGTCCCTTCGAGGGCACCCGCGAGGCCGCCGGCATGACCATCAAGGCCTACGAGGCGGGCGTCCACCGCCCGGAGTTCGGCCTCTTCGTCCTCGTACGACGGGAGGACGGCCGCGCGATCGGCGGCATGGGCTTCCACGGCACCCCGGACGAGGACGGCCGCGCGGAGGTCGGCTACGACCTCGCCGAGAGCGCCCGAGGCCAGGGCTACGCCACGGAGGCCCTGCGCGCCCTGAGCGACTGGGCCCTGGCCCGCGACGACGTGCGCAGCCTCTGCGCCACCATCGAGCCCGACAACGCGGCCTCGCAGCGGGTCATCGCCCGCGCCGGATTCGTCCGGGCGACCGTGGAGGAGGAGCAGGCGTACGGGGAGGCGGAGCCGGGGCTACGGCTGTACGTCCTTTCCGGCGGGGCCGGTTGACCAGGCGCGGCCTTTGGGTCGCCGCAGTCCCGCACCCGTGAGCAGCCGCACCACTTCCCGGCTGCTCACCTCCACCGCGCCCGCCGCGACGATGTCGGCGTACCGGTGTGACGGGATGTCGTAGTGGTCGCGCTCGAAGGCACGCCTGGGGACGCCCACCTCCTCGGCGAACGTGTGGAGTTCCTCGAAGGAGGTGTCACTGATCAGGTGGGACCACATGCGGCCGTGGCCCGGCCAGGTGGGTGGGTCGACGTAGACGGTCACGAGGTGGCACTCCCGCCCGCCGCGGTCCCGAGCGAGCCGACCGCCGCCACCTTCACGCCCGCCTTGTGGCACACCCAGTGCGGATCGGGGCCCAGTTCCGGCTCGACCTCCAGGGCGTGCGGGTCACCGGAGCCGCACACCGGGCACAGGGGCCAGCGGCCGTAGCGTTCGAGCAGCGCGTCCTGGACGTCCTGGGCGACCAGCCCCGGCACGAATTCCGCGCCCTCGGGCCACTGCTCCACCCACCAGCGGCGCTGTACGACGGAGTCCTCGACCAGCGACACCACGTCGGGCGCGGCGACCTCCCCCGCGGCCAGATCGGCGAGGACCCGGGCGCGGGCGGTGTGCAGGGCCTGCTCAAGTGGACCAATCGACTCCATGGAGCCATTGTGCGCGCTCTTGACCACCGGCCCGGGCCGAAAATATCTTTCAGACGTGCCCCAGGAAGTGAAGGAAATTTTCGGCAGCGCTCTCGCCTCGAAGGTGCGCACGCTGGGTCCGTCCATGACCCGTTCCATGCAGCGGGTCGCCGAGGCCGTCGCGAAGGACCCAGCGGGGTGCGCGGCACTCACCGTCACGGGCCTCGCCGAGCTCACGGGGACGAGTGAGGCCACGGTGGTGCGAACGGCCCGGATCCTCGGCTACCCCGGCTACCGTGACCTGCGGCTCGCCCTCGCCGGGCTGGCCGCGCAGCAGCAGTCCGGGCGGTCGCCCGCGATCACCACGGACATCGCGGTGGACGATTCGCTCGCGGACGTGGTCGCCAAGCTCGCCTACGACGAGCAGCAGACCCTCGCGGACACGGCGGCCGGTCTCGATACCGTGCAGTTGGGCGCGGCGGTCGCCGCGACGGCCTCGGCGCGGCGGATCGACGTGTACGGCGTGGGGGCCTCCGGTCTCGTCGCGCAGGACCTCACGCAGAAGCTGCTGCGCATAGGGCTGATAGCGCAGGCGCACAGCGACCCGCACCTCGCCGTGACGAACGCCGTACAGCTGCGGGCCGGGGATGTAGCGATCGCGATCACGCACTCGGGCTCGACCGGGGACGTCATCGAGCCGCTGCGGGTCGCGTTCGAGCACGGGGCCACGACCGTCGCCATCACCGGGCGGCCGGACGGGCCGGTGGCGCAGTACGCCGACCAGGTGCTGACCACGTCCACGGCCCGGGAGAGTGAGCTGCGGCCGGCCGCGATGTCGTCCCGGACCAGTCAGTTGCTGGTGGTGGACTGTCTGTTCGTGGGGGTGGCGCAGCGGACGTACGAGACGGCGGCGCCGGCGCTCTCCGCGTCCTATGAGGCACTGGCGCACCGGCACCGCCGGTAGACACGACCCATCCGCCAGACGTCGGTTACGAAGAAAGAGCCGATTTCCATGACCTCCACCTCCGACCCCCGTGATCTGCAAGCTCAGTTGGAGTCACTGACCACCGAGGCCTTCCGGCCCGAGCTCGCCGACATCGACCGGCTGCCGACCCTCGGCATCGCCCGGCTGATGAACGGCGAGGACACCTCCGTGCCCGCCGCGGTGTCCCGGCAGCTGCCGGGGATCGCCGCCGCCATCGACGCGATCGCCGACCGGATGGCCCGTGGCGGCCGGCTGATCTACGCCGGTGCCGGCACCGCCGGACGCCTCGGCGTACTGGACGCCTCCGAGTGCCCGCCGACCTTCAACACGGACCCGGCGCGGGTCGTGGGCCTGATCGCGGGTGGCCCCGGGGCCCTGGTCACGTCCGTCGAGGGGGCGGAGGACTCCGCGGAGCTGGCGCGGGCCGACCTCGACGGCCTCGCGGTGACCACCCTGGACACGGTGGTCGGGGTGTCCGCGTCCGGCCGTACCCCCTATGCCGTGGGCGCGGTTCAACACGCCCGCGCGCAGGGGGCGTTGACGGTCGGCCTGTCCTGCAACGCGGGCAGCGCGCTGGCGGCCGCGGCCGATCACGGCATCGAGGTGGTCGTCGGCCCCGAACTGCTCACCGGCTCGACCCGGCTCAAGGCCGGCACGGCCCAGAAGCTCGTCCTCAACATGCTGTCGACGATCACGATGATCCGGCTCGGCAAGACCTACGGAAACCTGATGGTCGACGTCCGCGCCTCCAACGACAAGCTGCGCGCCCGCTCCCGCCGTATCGTCGCCCTGGCCACCGGCGCCGACGACGAGGAGGTCGAGCGCGCCCTGGCCGCGACGGACGGCGAGGTCAAGAACGCGATCCTGACGATCCTGGCCGACGTCGACGGCCCCACGGCGGCCCGACTCCTGGAGGAGACGGGGGGCCATCTGCGGGCGGCCCTGGCGACGACGACCCACTGACAACGACGCCAGCCGGCTGACCGGCCAGACCGGCTCCACCACGCGGTGGTCGCACGACAAGCTCGGCAACGAAACGGCAGGAATTTATAATCGAGCAACTTCGTGAGGTGAAATGAACGACGTCACAATGGCCTACAAGGGATGGCCGTCCGGAACGCCAATCTCAGTTCTGGTCGTCATAGTCGTAGCCGTCCTCTTGGTCGCAGCCGTGATAGGGCGCACGCGACGCAAATAGTTTCCCCTCCGGCACGGTGTGGATTCGTTGCACCGGCATCCGGCGCGGGCACGCGGCGCCGCCTCCATACCCCGCTCTCGTGAGGGCGCGCTCCGTAAGTTCTGGAATCCGTTCCGCTCGGGCCGGCAGGTCCATGTGCCACAGATGGTTGTCGTGCATGTCTGGATCGTCGGAGAAGCACTCGGCGTGGGCGCCTACCAGCGCGATCGCCACGTCCCAATCCTGAAGCTGTTCCGCCGTTAGGTACAGCAGCGCGGCCGGCAGGTGGTGTGGCTGGGTACCGGCGCCGCCTCCCCGCATGGATCAGGGTGTGGGTGTGGCGGTGATCAGGCTGCTGGTGACGTCCGCGATGGCCTGGTTCAGCTCGTCCTCGGGCACGTTGCCGCAGACCTTGTAGCCCTCGGTGGCGTCGATGCCGCCGCCTGTGCTGAGGAGTTCCTCTTCGATCCAGGCCCGGCACTCGGACGTGACGCCCGTGGTGGCGGTGGCAATGGCGGTGGGCAGGGCGCCGTTCACGGCGTCGCGGACCTGGTCGGCCATGAGCTCGCCCGCGTACTTCTCCAGTGTTTTGGTGGCGATGCCGGCGCACAGGGAGGGGTGGGTGCCGGGTGTGGCGCTCGCGCCGGCGTCGATGGCGTCCTGGAGTTGCTTGCGCATGGCCGTCTTGCAGGCGGCCGGGTCGGCCTTGGCGTCGCCTCCGTCGCTGCATGCGGTGAGGGCGGCGGTGAGGGCGAGGAGTGCGGCGCAGGCGGCTGTGCGGGTCTTCATGGTTCCCCCGGGGCTTGGATGCTGAGGGGGCATCATGCGACGCGTGGAGCCACTGTGGGGGCGCTGTGGCCGTGTTGTGACGCTGCGGGGACCGCCGCCCGGCGCTGAGCATCCCCGCGGGCCACCGACGCCTATGCCGCCGCGTGGGCACAGGCGGAAGCCCTGGCAAGTACTCCGGCACCGCCAAACACAGACGGTCCTGGCCGTCCTGGGGCTGCTCTATGCAACAGGCGTGGTGGGCTGAGACGCCCGATACCGTCACTTTGGGATACCGCATCCCTCACGGATACACCCACCCGCGAGATCACCGTCACCCCAGGCCGAAAACCTCAGTAACGGCCTCAGCGGCGGACCAACAGCGCGTGCGTCACGTTCGGTGAGCTGACCAGCTCGGACACGCGGTAGCCGTCGATCCCCTCGCCCAGGTCGTCGAGCAGCCGCTCGCCGCCGCCGATGAGGAGCGGCGCGATCGCCACGTGCAGTTCGTCGATCAGCCCGGCGCGCAGATACTGCCGGATGACCGCCGCCCCGCCGCCGATCCGGACGTCCTTGCCGTCCGCGGCGTCGAACGCGCGCCCCAGGACCGTCTCCGGCGGCTCGTCGGTGAAGTGGAAGGTGGTGCCGCCGGCCATCTCCAGGTCCGGGCGCAGATGGTGGGTGTGGACGAAGACGTCGTGGTGGTAGGGCGGGTTCTCGCCCCACCAGCCCTGCCAGGACTCGTCCTCCCACGGCCCGCGCTGCGGACCGAACATGTTCCGCCCCATGATCGTGGCGCCGATGTTCTGATCACCGCGGACGAAGTGGTCGACATCGGTCCCGGTCTTCCCCGCGGCCGCGTCCTCGGACGCGGAGATGAACCAGCTGTGCAGCTCGTCGCCCCAGCCGACGCCGTCGCCGAACGGGGCGTCCAGTCGCTGGTTCGGACCGGCCATGAAGCCGTCGAGAGAGATCGTCACGTTGTGGACCCGGACCTTGGGCATGGCCTTCACCTCTCGTGGGATGTCGTGCTCTCACCCCCTGCGTCGTTCAGAGCCTGCCTGGATCGACATCCCCGCGCACCTTTTTCCAGACGAGGGTGTATCGCCAGAAGAGGCGCCGCCGCAGCCGGACCCCGGGGAGGATGCGGCGAGCCTCCCGGACGAATTCGGTGTGGGGTACGTCGGCCGGGCGGGTCGGGGCGGTCATCGCGACGGGACGCCGTGGTGCCCTGCGTCCCCTGTTCTTGACCCAATCGGTGACCAGGTTGAGCGGTACGGACACGAGGCCGAGGAGAGCCTGTACGCGGGTGTCTTCTCGCGTCAGCCCGACGATCACCAGCGTTCCACCGGGGGCCAGCTGCTGCCGAAAGCGGGTGAGGGTCTCGGTCAGGGGCAGGTGGTGGAGTACGGCGACGCAGGTGATGACGTCGTAACGGCCCCCCTCGTCGTACGACAGCGCGTCCGCGACGGAGAAGGTGACGGGGAGGCCGGGATCGGTCGACTCCCTCGCCGCGTCGATGATGCGCTCGTCGCTGTCGATGCCGTGCACGTGTGTCGCGCGCGTGGCCAGCAGCCGGGCGAGGTCTCCGGATCCGCACCCGACGTCCAGGGCACGGTCGTAGCGGCGGGGCAGCCGGCGCATGAGCCACGGGTGGAAGTGGGCGTTGTGGGACCAGGGGTGGGCGTCGTTGAAGCGAGCGAGGGCGTCCAGGAGCGGCATGGGTCCATTTCAACAGGGCAGCCGTCCCTCCCTGTTGGCCTTCCGCACCCTGGCCCGTAGTACGTCGGCCTGCGGCGCGGGCCCGGTGGACTCCGGCGGACAGTCCCACTCCCGCCCGCCACCGAGGGGCCTGAGCTGGACTCTTCCGGACAGGTGCCCCATCACCTCCCCCACGCGCCCGTCCCGCTCGTCGACGACGTACGACCCCACCGGTGGCCGCTCCCCGCGCAGTACGGACGCCAGCCGCTCGGCCGTCCGTACGTTGCAGCGCCCCAGGTCGACCAGCGGGAAGGGCTCGTCACCGGCGCCGGTGAGGGGGTCGACGGCGAGGGACGGCAGGACGACACCTACGCCGGTGAGCGCCTCCCGCAGGGACTCCAGGACTTCTTGGGTGGACCGCACGCTTCCTCCATCGGCACGCAGAGTTGGTGATTCGCAACACAGCGTGTCGGGTGCGGCTCTAACCTGGCCAGACAGGGCGTCCCAACAACCTCGTCTGCTGGATCGGGAGCTGGGCATGGCAGGACCGAAGGATCTGGACCCGTCGTCGTCCCCGAGGGCGCTGCTGGGCGCGGAGTTGCGGCACGCGCGGGAGAAGGCGGGGCTGAGCCAGGAGGAGTTGGGGCAACGGCTGTTCGTGAGCGGGTCGTTCGTGGGGCAGTTGGAGTCGGGTACGCGGAGGATGCAGTCGGAGTACGCGCGGTTGCTGGATGAGGTGTTGGGGACGGAGGACTTCTTCCGGCGGAACTGTGGGGCGTCGGCGAAGTCCAAGTACCGGGAGCACTTCGCGGAGGCCGCCGAGGCGGAGGCGAGGTGTACGGCGATCAGGCAATACGCGTCGATGCTGATCCCCGGCCTGCTCCAGACACCCGCGTACGCACGAGCCGTCTGCCGTGCCTATCAGCCGACAGCTCCGGACGACGTGATCGAGGAACTGGTGAAGGGCCGGATGGAGCGGACCCGCATCCTGGCCGATCCAACAACGCCGCTGTTGTGGACCGTGGTTGACGAAGCCGCGCTGCGTCGGGTCACGGGCAGCCGAGCGGTCATGGGCGAGGCACTGAACCACATCGTCGACCTGGCCCACCGGAGCCGTGTCATCGTCCAGGTCCTGCCGTTCGACGCGGGAGCCCACCCGGCGATGCAGGGTTCCATCAAGCTGATGGACTTCGACGACGCTCCGCCCTTGGTCTACCTGGAGGGAGTCGACACCGGACGGCTGGAGGACGATCCCGCGAGCGTCGCCCGCTACCGGCTCTACTACGAACTCCTCACGTCATCCGCCCTCCCCCGCGAGAAGTCCCTGGTCTTGATCAGGGCGATGGCGCAGGATTACGCACATGAGGAACACCCCTGAGTCCTGGCGCAAGTCCACGTACAGCGGTGGCACCGGCGACGACTGCCTGGAAGTAGCCGACGGTCACCCCACCACCGTCCCCGTCCGCGACTCCAAGAACCCCCACGGCCCGAAGCTCATGCTCCGGCCGGAGTCATGGTCCGCCTTCGTCGAGGCGGTCGTAGAGGTCAGGATCTGACCTATACGGCTCCTAGCGTGGTCCCATGACCGACACCACACACACCACCGCCACCGCCACCGACGAGCGCACCGACCTGCTGGAGGCGCTGGCCCACAGCCGGCGCTTCCTGCGCTTCACGACCCGCGACCTCACCGACGAGCAGGCCGGGCAGCGGACGACCGCCAGCGAGCTGTGTCTGGGCGGCCTGATCAAGCACGTCACGTCGGTGGAGCGACACTGGGCGGACTTCATCCTCAACGGCCCCGCGGCCATGCCCGACTTCACCGCGATGACCGAGGAAGACTTCGCCCGACGGGCCGACGAGTTCCGAATGCAGCCCGGCGAGACGCTGGCCGGTGTGCTCGCCGACTACCCGGTGTGCTCGCCGACTACGACGAGACGGCCCGCCGCACCGACGAACTCGTCACCGCCCTGCCCGACCTGAACGTCTCTCACCCACTGCCCAAGGCGCCCTGGAACGAGCCTGGGGCCCGCTGGTCGGCCCGCAGGGTGCTGCTGCACATCGCCGCCGAGACCGCTCAGCACGCGGGTCACGCCGACATCATCCGCGAGTCCCTGGACGGCGCCAAGAGCATGGGCTGACCGGCCCCGAAGCTCAAGCCTCCAGCTCCGAGCCCTCTTTTCAAGGAATGGATGGAGGGCCCCAACCCGCCCTCCCACCCCGCGTGTTGACTTGACGCGTTCGACTTGCCACGCAGCGTTACGATCGTCTAGCGTGCCCGAATAACGAACAGCCCCCGCCAGGTGCTACCAACACCTGCGGGGGCTTGACCTACGAGATCGAACGCGAGTCGACCCGTGGCTGACGCCAAGCTTAGTCCTGCCTTCCTGCCCGCGCACGCATCCCCGCACCCCATGGCCAAGCCGGGGTACGGCAAACGCAGCGTCCCCGACCAACGCCCCCGCACCGCGCACGACTTCGCCTACCTCCCACCCCGCGAAGCCGCCATCGCCGCGTACCTCGACCGCCTCCCCGAGGGCGCCGACATCTCCGTAAAGACGCTGGCCAAGACGCTGCCGTACGGGCAATGTGCGCTCGGCACGGCCCTCAACCGCCTCCAACAGGAAGGCCACTTGCGCCGGGGGCGCGAACGCCTGGACTCCGCTTCCGGAGGGCATCGCTGGATCACCCGATCGTGGTGGTCCCGTACCGCACGCGATGACGACTGGTGGGCGGCCTTCACGAGGGGTGACGTACCGGAAGACACCGAACACCGCCCGCCCACCCGCTCCCGCGCCCACATCCTCCTCGCCGCGCTGGGCCGCGAGGCCCCCTCGCTGTCCCTCTCCGCCGCCGACTGCGCGGCCCTCGCCCCGCTGGTGGGCGAGTGGTTCGCCCGGGGGGCGAGCGAGGAGGTCGTACGCCACGCCCTGACCAGCGGGCTGCCGACCCCGGTCCACCACCCGGCCGCCCTGCTCCCGTCGCCGTCTGACCGACAAAGTGCCCCCGGAGCTGCCGCTTCCCCAAGCGCCCCACCGGATCCTGGAGTGCGCGGAGTGCAGAGTCCCCGGCCCTCCGGAGGCCCTGCCGGGGGGTCTGTGCAACGGCTGCCGGGACGGATACGCCCCCGCGCGCCCCGCCTCGCTCCTGCCCGCCCCCGAGATCCACGCCCGCGCGAACGAGATCCGGACCGCGATGTCCCTGAAACGAGAAGAAGGGACGCCCGTGTGACCGCTCCTGCGGTCCGCCGACACCACCCCGGGACACCATGGATGCACCCTCGATACCGAAAAACTCAAGGATTACGCAGACTGGGACCATGAACCACGCCCAGCTCACCGCCCTAGGCCGCGCCCTCCGTCTCCTCGGCGAGCACGGCGAGTCGCTCTCCGGCGACGCCCCGGACGCCAAGCTGCACGAGGTCAGGACGGACCTCAAGCGGGCCCTGGAGCTGCTGGAGACCACCGTCACCACCGCCGTCCCCACCACCCGCTGCGCCGAGCACCCGAACGGCCCGGTCGACGAGAACGCCCCCGACCTGTGCCTGCTGTGCGAGACCCGGCGCAGGGCGGCCCGTCGCGCCGAGATCAACGGTCCCGCCGCCCGCCCCCGCTCCGCCGAACCCACTCCCTCCCGCTACGGCGTCCGCGAGGACCGCCCCCAGCCCCAGCAGCGCTGGCTGCCGGAGCTGTGGACCGGCCAGGAGTGGCAGCTGTGCGGGACGCCGAGGCGGGACCGGCACGAGGCCGAGCTGTACATCAACGCCCAGCGTCGCGGACCGCGCGCCGCGATGGCGTACCGGCTCGTCCACGAGTTCACCGACTACGAGGTGCTGCGGGTGTGGGGCACCCCGGTGCGGGTCGACATCGAGCCGCTCGGCAATCTCTAGAGCCCGAACGCCCGAACGCCCCGGAGCCCGGGAGCACGGGAGCACGGGAGACCGGGAGACCTACTTGAGCAGCGGCAGCGCCGCGAAGTCGTACCCCTCCCACAGCCGCCGCGAGACCTCCTCCGGGTACGGCCGCACCTCCGGCGTGGCGTCCAGGACCTGAGTGGCGCGCCCCTCGCCGTCGTACGCCGGCCATCCCGGGTCCCCGGTCCGCGCGAAGCCCGTCCACGCCGCCTGGAAGCGCGCGGTCAGTGCCCTCGCCTCGTCCGGCACCCCGGTCCCCGCGAACAGCAGATTCCCGAGGTCCGCGTCGTACGTGCCGAACAGGAGCGGGATGTCCAGGCCGTGGCAGGCACCGAGCGCGCCACCGAACGCCGGTGCGGGCCAGGTGAGTTCGTAGAGGTGGGCCCGGCCGCCGCCCGCGGTCTGCGCCTCGGCCAGCCGCAGGGAGGGGATGCTGAACAGCCAGTCCGTCTGCACGCGTTCGTGGAGTCCGGTCGGGGTGGCGTCCGGGAAGGCCTCGCGGTAGGAGCGCTCGCCGTCCGGGCCCGGCGCGAAGATCCGCAGCGCCGCGGCCGCCTGCTCCTCGGTGATCCTGCCGAGCTGTTCACCGAGGGCGAGGAAGAGCCGGTACTCGTCGCGGTTGTGCCCGACGAGCAGTTCCACGTCCCGCGCCGCGCCCGCCGCCAGCGCCTCCCAGGGGGTCGTGGGCAGCACCTCGCCGTCGACGACCGGTGCGAACGGCGTCGCGGTGGGGGCCACCTGCCCCCACCGGTCGTCGTACTCGCGCATCCGCGCGCTCAACCGCTCCCCGGCCGTGGGCAGTTCCCGCGGATCCACGGCGGACAGCGCGGCAGCGGTCGGCGCCAGACCCGCCTCCTTGCCGATCTCCACGGCTATGTCCCGGGCGAGTTCGGCGGAGAAGTACGGGCCGGGCACGCTCTGTGCGACGGCCCGCCCGAACAGTCCCCGCGCGCTCGGCATCGCCAGCAGCGAGGCCACGGACCCGGCCCCGGCCGACTCCCCGAACACCGTGACCTGCCCGGGGTCCCCGCCGAACGCCGTGATGTTGTCCCGCACCCACTCCAGCGCCGCGACCTGGTCCAGCAGCCCCCGGTTCGCGGGCGCCCCCTCCAGCAGGGCGAATCCCTCGATGCCGAGGCGGTAGTTGAGGGTCACGACGACCAGGTCACCGGCGCGCGCGAGGTGCTGGGCGTCGTAGCCGGGGCTGCCGGAGTGGCCCAGCTTGTAGGCGCCGCCGTAGATCCACACCATCACCGGGCGGCGGGCCGACGGGTCCGTGCCGGGCGTCCAGACGTTGACCGTCAGCCAGTCGTCGCCGGTGGGCGTCTCCAGCGCACCCGCGCGCGCCTGGAAGGCGGACTCCTGCGGGGGCGGGGGCCCGAAGTCGTACGCCTCCCGGGTCCCCTCCCAGCCCTGCACGGGCCGCGGCGCCTGGAACCGCGCCTCGCCCACCGGCGGTTCGGCGAACGGGATCCCCCGGAAGACCACCAGTCCGTCCTCGGCCCGCCCGCGCACGGCACCGGCCGCGGTGCGCACTTCGAGACCCTCGGCTGACGTCATCGGTCGAACTCCTCACAGGTCGGGGCTGCTTCGCCTCACTCCAGCCCACGTCCCTTGCCCGAGTCAACCAAGCCGGGGAGCCTTGTGCCGTCAGCTCAACGACTTCAGCGCGGACGCGTCGTACGGCTGAAGTTCGTCGAAGCGGCCGGCCAGTACCTTCGCCGCCCACTGCGGGTCCTGGAGCAGTGCGCGGCCGACGGCGACCATGTCGTACTCCTCGCGCTCCAGGGCGTCGAGCAGGTCGTCGATGCCCTTGACCGGGGAGCCCTCGCCCGCGAAGCCGCGGATGAAGTCGCCGTCGAGACCGACCGAGCCGACGGTGATGGTGGTCCTGCCGGTGAGCTTCTTGGTCCAGCCGGCGAGGTTGAGGTCGGAGCCGTCGAACTCGGGGAGCCAGTAGCGGCGGGTGGAGGCGTGGAAGGCGTCGACACCGGCCGCGGCGAGCGGGGCGAGGATCGCCTCCAGCTCCTCCGGCGTCTCGGCGAGCCGCGCCTTGTAGGCCTCCTGCTTCCACTGCGAGTAGCGGAAGATGATCGGGAACTCCGGCGACACCGTCTCGCGTACGGCCGCGACGATCTCCGCCGCGAACTTCGTACGGGCGACGGGGTCACCGCCGTAGGCGTCGGTGCGGCGGTTGGTGCCCGCCCACAGGAACTGGTCGACGAGGTAGCCGTGGGCTCCGTGGATCTCCACACCGTCGAAGCCGATGCGCTCGGCGGCGGCCGCGGCCTCGGCGAACGCGCCGATGACGTCGTCCAGGTCGCGCTGGGTCATCGCCTTGCCGGTGGGCTCGTCGGCGCCGGGACGGATGCCGGAGGGGCCGACCGCGGGGGCGTCGGCGTAGGGCGGCTGCCCCTGTTCGCGCACCATGCCGATGTGCCACAGCTGCGGGACGATGGTGCCGCCCGCCGCGTGCACCTGCTCGGCGACCTTCGCCCAGCCCGCCAGCTGCTCCTCACCGTGGAACCGCGGGACGCTGCCGTTGTTCCCGGCCGACTCGTGGCCGACGTACGTGCCCTCGGTGACGATCAGACCGACTCCGGCCCCCGCCCGGCGGGAGTAGTACGACGCGACGTCCTCACCGGGGACACCGCCCGGGGAGAAGTACCGGGTCATCGGCGCCATCGCGATGCGGTTCGGGACGGTCAGACCGTTGATGTGGACCGGACGGGAGAGGATCTCGGCGGCCCGGGAGGCGGCCGGAGGCGTGGCGGGGGCGGTCACGTGGGGGTACTCCTCGGTATGTGCATGCGCATGGACAGTACCCAGGAGTCAACCGCCTCATCGGCCCCAGGATTTCCGATAGCGCTGTGAGTCGGGCCACGCATGGAAGAAGCCCGCCCCACGACTGTGGGGCGGGCTTCTTGTGGAGCGCCGGGCAGGCCTTGCACCTGCATCTCCCCGCAGGAAGCGGGGCGTCTTTCCTTGGACCACCAACGCGTAGTCGACCGACGGAAGTTCACGTCGGGCGGCTCGTGATCAAGCATAGCGCAAGAAAAGCCCGGGGGCGGCCACCCCCTGTTTCCAGGAAGTGCCGCCCCCGGCAAGGACGTTGATCAACCGTCAGGCCTGGCGGCCAGGGGTCGATCAGAAGTCCATGTCACCGCCCGGCATGCCGCCGCCGGCCGGGGCAGCGCCCGCCTTCTCCGGCTTGTCGGCGATGACGGCCTCGGTGGTGAGGAACAGCGCGGCGATGGAGGCGGCGTTCTGCAGGGCAGAGCGCGTGACCTTCGCCGGGTCGATGATGCCTTCGGCGATCATGTCGACGTACTCACCGGTCGCGGCGTTCAGGCCGTGGCCGACGGGCAGGTTGCGCACCTTCTCGACGATGACGCCACCCTCGAGACCACCGTTGACGGCGATCTGCTTGAGCGGGGCCTCCAGGGCCAGCTTCACGGCGTTGGCGCCGGTCAGCTCGTCACCCTCCAGGTCCAGCTTCTCGAAGACCGAGGAGGCCTGGATGAGGGCCACGCCACCACCGGCGACGATGCCCTCCTCGACGGCCGCCTTCGCGTTGCGAACGGCGTCCTCGATGCGGTGCTTGCGCTCCTTGAGCTCGACCTCAGTCGCGGCACCGGCCTTGATGACGGCGACGCCACCGGCGAGCTTCGCCAGGCGCTCCTGGAGCTTCTCGCGGTCGTAGTCCGAGTCGCTGTTCTCGATCTCGGCGCGGATCTGGTTGACCCGGCCCTGAACCTGCTCGGAGGAGCCGGCACCGTCGACGATGGTGGTCTCGTCCTTGGTGATGACGACCTTGCGGGCGCGGCCCAGGAGGTCGATGGTGGTGTTCTCCAGCTTGAGGCCGACCTCCTCGGAGATGACCTCGCCGCCGGTGAGGATGGCGATGTCGTTCAGCATCGCCTTGCGGCGGTCACCGAAGCCCGGGGCCTTGACGGCGACGGACTTGAAGGTGCCGCGGATCTTGTTGACGACCAGGGTCGACAGGGCCTCGCCCTCGACGTCCTCGGCGATGATCAGCAGCGGCTTGCCCGACTGCATGACCTTCTCCAGGAGCGGGAGCAGGTCCTTGACGGAACCGATCTTGGAGTTGGCGATCAGGATGTAGGGGTCGTCGAGCGACGCCTCCATCCGCTCCATGTCGGTGGCGAAGTACGCCGAGATGTAGCCCTTGTCGAAGCGCATACCCTCGGTGAGCTCCAGCTCCAGACCGAAGGTCTGGGACTCCTCGACGGTGATGACGCCTTCCTTGCCGACCTTGTCCATCGCCTCGGCGATGAGCTCGCCGATCTGGGTGTCGGCGGCGGAGATGGAGGCCGTGGAGGCGATCTGCTCCTTGGTCTCGACATCCTTGGCCTGCTCGAGCAGGGCGGCGGAGACGGCCTCGACGGCCTTCTCGATACCGCGCTTGAGGGCCATGGGGTTGGCGCCGGCGGCTACGTTGCGCAGGCCTTCCTTGACCAGGGCCTGGGCGAGCACGGTCGCGGTGGTCGTACCGTCACCGGCGACGTCGTCCGTCTTCTTGGCGACTTCCTTGACCAGCTCGGCGCCGATCTTCTCGTACGGGTCCTCGAGCTCGATCTCCTTGGCGATGGAAACACCATCGTTGGTGATCGTGGGGGCGCCCCACTTCTTCTCGAGGACGACGTTGCGGCCCTTGGGGCCGAGCGTCACCTTGACGGCGTCCGCGAGCTGGTTCATGCCGCGCTCGAGGCCGCGCCGCGCCTCCTCGTCGAACGCGATGATCTTGGCCATGTGAAGTGGTCCCTCCAGGACTGGGGGTGATTCCTTCGGACCGCGCCCGCGCCCGCGACGGACGGCTCGCCGGCCTGTGGATCCTTGCCCCACAAGGCCTGCGGGCCTCACCGACCCGGTCCATCTTTGTCACTCTCACCTTCAGAGTGCTAACGCCAATGATTAGCACTCGGCATGGTCGAGTGCAAGCGCCTCTCGCGTATCGGGCCCCCGGGGCGGGGGTGAGTGGGCCGCCCGGGCGGGTGGTCCGGGGGCGGCAGGCCCCGGGCGTGACCTGTGACGACACGGGCCGCAACCCGCGTACGGCGCGCAGGGGACGGGGTGGGGGGTGTCCGCCCGCAGCGGCCGGCGTCCCGGCACCGACCCCCAACACACCGCACGCGCCACCCAAGCCCCCACCGGACCGAAACAGGCCGCCGCAGGCATTCAGGGGCACGGGGAACTGCGCACAACGCCCGCCCCCACCGGACCCGCAGACGAACACTGCTCGCCCTCCGGAGGCACACGCATGCCGAAGGGCCCGTACCCATGACTCCCCATGGGGTACGAGCCCTCCGAAGAAGAACGAAGAACGACGCTGTTGTTACCCGGCGCGTGCTTCAGCCAGTCGCGAGACGAACCATGTCCGCCTGCGGCCCCTTCTGACCTTGCGAGATCTCGAACTCGACCCGCTGGCCCTCTTCAAGGGTGCGGTAGCCGTCCATCTGAATCGCGCTGTAGTGGACGAATACATCCGCACCACCGTCGACCGCGATGAAGCCGTACCCCTTCTCCGCGTTGAACCACTTGACGGTGCCCTGAGCCATGCCTAACTCCCCTATTACTGGCCCTTGCACGGATCCACACTTCATGGATCCGGGTCAGACCTCACCCCCCACATGGTTGGGGGCGTGCGCCGGAACGCGTCGACCGCGGCTGAATGTATCTGTCCAACTGCCGTCTGCAACAGGTCAATCGGACGAGAATTCCGGACGGAAGGGGTCCGGAATGTAGTGAGAATTCGCCCGAATTCGGGGCAAGTCGGGCCCCACAAAAGGAGCATAAGACGCAAAGAACCCACACACTTTGGCTACTTCTCGTCGCATCCGAAGTCGGAACTCATATGCGTGCGGCATGAAGGAAGCAGCAGGTTCCCCAACTGTACCGTGCTCAACCATAGAGAATTGCCCCCTCCGCTTCTTCGCGGAGAGGGCAATCGGATGAACACTCGGTAATTTCTGTTACCGAAGGTAATGACCAGTCATACGGTCACCCGCCGGCGACCGCCGGGATGATGGAGACTCCGGCCCCGTCGGGCGTCACCGTCTCCAGCCCCTGCTCGAACCGCACATCGTCGTCGTTCACGTACACATTCACGAACCGCCGCAGCTTGCCCTGGTCGTCGAGAACACGCGCCGCGATACCGGTGTGGTTCTTCTCCAGATCGGAGATGACCTCGGCGAGGGTCCCACCCTCGGCCTGCACCTCGGCCTTGCCGCCGGTGTAGGTGCGCAGGATGGTGGGGATGCGGACGTTGACGCTCATGCGAGGCCAGCCTCTCGGAAAGAGTCCAGATTCGGACGGATCGTGGCGGTGAGCCCGGTACCGGCCACCGCGTCCAGGGTCTTGAGACCGTCGCCGGTGTTCAGCACCACCGTGGTCTTCGTCGGGTCGAGGACGCCGTTCTCGATCAGCTTGCGGGTCACACCCACCGTCACGCCACCCGCGGTCTCCGCGAAGATCCCCTCGGTCCGCGCCAGCAGCTTGATCGCGTCGACGATCTGCTCGTCGTTCACGTCCTCCACCGCACCGCCGGTACGACGCGCGATGTCCAGCACGTACGGACCGTCCGCGGGGTTGCCGATGGCCAGCGACTTGGCGATGGTGTCCGGCTTCTGGGGGCGGACCACGTCGTGCCCGGCCTTGTACGCCACCGACACCGGCGAGCACCCCTCCGCCTGCGCGCCGAAGATCTTGTACGGCCTGTCCTCGACGAGCCCCAGCTTGATCAGCTCCTGCAGACCCTTGTCGATCTTCGTGAGCTGCGAGCCGGAGGCGATCGGCACGACCAGCTGGTCGGGGAGCTTCCAGCCCAGCTGCTCGCAGATCTCGTACGCCAGGGTCTTGGAGCCCTCCGCGTAGTACGGCCGCAGGTTGACGTTGACGAAGCCCCAGCCCTCACCGGCCGGGTCGCCGATCAGCTCGGAGCAGAAGCGGTTCACGTCGTCGTAGTTGCCCTCGATGCCGACGAGCTCGCCGCCGTAGATCGCGGCCATGACGACCTTGCCCTGCTCCAGGTCGTGCGGGATGAACACGCAGGAGCGGAAGCCGGCCCGGGCCGCGGCGGCGCCGACGGCGCCGGCCAGGTTGCCGGTGGAGGAGCAGGAGAGGGTGGTGAAGCCGAAGGCGCGGGCGGCCTCGATGGCCTGCGCGACGACGCGGTCCTTGAAGGAGTGCGTCGGGTTGCCGGAGTCGTCCTTGATGTACAGGCCGCCGGTCACGCCAAGCTCGCGGGCGAGGTTGTCGGCCTTGACGAGCTGGGTCCAGCCGGGGTTGATGTTGGGCTTGTCGGCCACGTCCGCGGGGACGGGCAGCAGCGGGGCGTAGCGCCAGATGTTCGAAGGTCCCGCCTCGATGCGCTTGCGGAGCTCCTCGGTTTCGTAGGCCGAGAAGTCGTACGCGATCTCGAGCGGGCCGAAACACTCCTCGCAGGCGAAGACCGGGCCGAGCGGGACGCGGTGGCCGCATTCGCGGCAGCTCAGTGCCGCGGCGGGACCCAGATCGACGGAGTTCGTGGTGCTTGCAACAGTCTGCGCAGCCATGGAGGCGAGGCCCTTTCTCCTCATCTTCCTCACGACGCACTTCGCCGTGAGACGGATTTGGCACCTTCCCGAGTCGGGAGCCTCGCGGAGACGATCGCCAGCGATCGCTACGAGAACCGACTGGAGGGTTGCCGGGGCTTCATCGGGCCGTATCCCTCTGCCCCTCTGGATGAGCGGTATGAAGTTGTTAACGGCGGCCACCCAGGACATGCGATGGTCATCCGCGTTGTTCAAGACTGTAACCGACGACCAGGACAGTTGAGAGAGACGTCCGAACCGCGAGATGACCTACCCATCAGCCGCTTCCAGCGGCGGGCACGCTAAGGAGCCGCGCACTGTGCTGAACGAAGTCGAGCGCTGGCTGGCCACCAGGTCCTGGTCCGCGACTGATCGCCCGCTCCACCGGATCATGGCCGCGAAGCGGAGCTCGGGGCAGACCGTCAGTGTCGTCCTGCCCGCGCTCAACGAGGAGGAGACGGTCGGTGACATCGTCGCCGTGATCCGTCATGACCTCATGCAACAGGTCCCGCTCGTCGACGAGATCGTCGTCGTCGACTCGGGATCGACCGACCGTACGTCCGAGGTCGCGGCCGCGGCAGGCGCGCGGGTCGTCCACCGCGACGACATCCTCCCGCGCATACCCGCCGTGCCCGGCAAGGGCGAGGTCCTGTGGCGCTCCCTGCTGGTCACCAGCGGGGACATCGTCTGCTTCATCGACGCCGACCTGAAGGAGTTCTCCTCGGACTTCGTCTCCGGCATCGTCGGCCCGCTGCTCACCGATCCCGGGGTCGACCTGGTCAAGGGCATGTACGACCGTCCCCTGGGCGGCGCCGCCGGGCAGGGCGGCCGGGTCACCGAGCTCATGGCGCGCCCGCTGCTGAACATGCACTGGCCGCAGCTGGCCGGTTTCGTGCAGCCGCTGGGCGGCGAGTACGCGGCCCGGCGCTCGTTGCTGGAGCAGCTGCCGTTCCCCGTGGGTTACGGCATCGAGCTGGGCATGCTGGTCGACGCCCTGCACCTGGTCGGTCTCGACGCCCTCGCCCAGGTCGACGTCGGGGTGCGCAAGCACCGCCACCAGGACGGTCAGGCCCTGGGCCGGATGTCCGCGGCGATCTACCGCACCGCCCAGCTGAGGCTGGCCCGCGGCCATATGATCCGGCCCGCCATTACCCAGTTCGAGCGGGGCCGGGACGGCTTCGAGCCGCGGACGTACTCCGTGGACACCGAGGAGCGGCCGCCGATGGTGGAGATCGCGGAGTACGCGGAGCGGAAGGTCGCGTAAGTGCGCGGAAGTGCGCAACCGCACGTTTGAGCGTTTGGGGGCCGGGCTAGGTTGAGGCGTATGGCGTCAACCAACAGTGCTGCTCAGGTGCTGGTCGCGTCCAACCGCGGCCCGGTCTCGTACGAAGTGCGCGAGGACGGCTCGCTGCATGCCAAACGCGGTGGCGGCGGGCTGGTCTCGGGCCTGTCGGCGATCGGCTCCGACGCGGGCTCCCTGTGGGTGTGCTCGGCGCTCGGCGACGGCGACCGCGAGGCGGTCCGGCGCGGGGTCGGCGAGGCGGGGGTCCGCATGCTCGACATCCCGGCCGACGTGCACGCCGACGCGTACAACGGCATCGCCAACTCGGTGTTGTGGTTCGTCCACCACCTGCTGTACCAGACCCCGCTGGAGCCGTCCTTCGACGCGGAGTTCCGGCGGCAGTGGGCGTCGTACGAGACGTACAACCGCGCGTTCGCCGAGGCGCTGGCTCAGGAGGCGGCCGAGGGGGCGGCGGTCCTGGTCCAGGACTACCACCTGTGCCTGGTGCCGGGGATGCTCCGTGAACTCCGTCCCGACCTGCGCATCGCCCACTTCTCGCACACGCCGTGGGCGCCGGTGGACTACTTCCGGATGCTGCCCGACGACATCGCGGGCCGGCTCCTGCGCGGCATGCTGGGCGCCGACCGGCTCGGCTTCCTCACCCAGCGTTGGGCGGACGCGTTCACGGCCTGCTGTACGGAGCTCGCGGACGGGCTCGGCGAGACCCGGATCGGGGTGCACGGGCTGGGCGCGGACGCGGACTTCCTGCGCGCGCGTTCCCACGAGGCCGATGTCGAGGAACGCATCGTCGGACTGCGCGAGGAGATCGGCGCGGGCCGGAAGACGATCGTGCGGGTGGACCGGACCGAGCTGTCCAAGAACATCGTGCGCGGGCTGCGGGCCTACCGGCGGTTGCTGGAGTCGCGGCCGGAGTGGCGCGAGCGGGTCGTGCACGTGGCGTTCGCGTATCCCTCGCGGCAGGACCTGGCGGTGTACCGGGACTACACGGCCGAGGTGCAGCGGGTTGCGGAGGAGATCAACGACACGTTCGGCACACCGGGCTGGACGCCGGTCCTGCTGAATCTGAAGGACGACTTCGCGCGCTCCCTCGCCGCGTACCGGCTGGCCGACGTGGCGCTGGTCAACCCCATCCGGGACGGCATGAACCTGGTCGCGAAGGAGGTGCCGGTGGTGTCCGACCAGGGGTGCGCGCTGGTGCTGTCGCGGGAGGCCGGGGCGTACGAGGAGTTGGGTGACGACGCGATCGTGGTGAACCCGTACGACGTCGAGCAGACGGCGGCGGCCCTGCACGAGGCCCTGACGATGCCGGCCCACGAACGGGTGGACCGCGCGAAGAGGCTCACCGCGGCAGCGACGGCACTCCCACCGGCTCAGTGGTTCCTGGACCAGCTGAACGCCCTGAAGGTACTGAACGGGTGAGCATGAACCTTCCTACACCCACCACGCCTGCCGGGCGGGACGGTCTGCGGGCGCTTCTCGCGGAGCCGCGGCGGGCGGTGATCGGGCTCGACTTCGACGGGACGCTGGCGCCGATCGTGGCGGATCCGGAGCAGGCGCGGGCGCACCCCGAGGCGGTGGCCGTCCTCGCCGCCCTGGCACCGAAGGTGGCCTCCGTCGCGGTGATCACCGGCCGCCCGGCCGAGATCGCGGTCCGCTACGGCGGCTTCGCGGGCGTACCCGGCCTGGAGCACCTGACCGTCCTGGGTCACTACGGCGCGGAACGCTGGGACGCGGCGACGGGCGAGGTCACGGCGCCCGAGCCGCATCCCGGCGTGGCCGCGGTCCGTGCCGAGCTGCCGGAGCTCCTCGACGGGACCGGCGCCTGGGTCGAGGAGAAGGGCGGCCGGGCGGTGGCTGTGCACACCCGCCGCGCCCCGGACCCGCAGGCCGCGTTCGACGCCCTCCGCGCCCCTCTCGGCGACCTGGCCGCCCATCACGGCCTGATCGTCGAGCCGGGCCGACTGGTCCTGGAACTGCGTCCCCCGGGCATGGACAAGGGCGTGGCCCTGCTGACCCACGTCCGCGACCTGTCCGCCGGCTCCGTCCTCTACGCCGGCGACGACCTGGGCGACCTGCCCGCCTTCGCCGCGGTCGACCAACTCCGCGGCACCGGCACCCCCGGCCTCCTGGTGTGCAGCGGCAGCGACGAGGTGGCGGAACTGCGCAAGCGGGCGGACCTGGTGGTGGACGGCCCGGCCGGTGTGGTGGGCCTGCTGCGGGACCTGGCGGAACGGCTCGCCTGACCGCCGCCGGCCCGCAGCCGACGTTCAGCCGGCCCTCAGCGCTCCGCCCGCCGGGCCTCCCGCACCCTCCGCAGCCGGTTCACCGTCACCGGGTCGAAGACGAGCGCGCGTTCGTCGTCCAGCAGGGCGTTGAGCAGCTGGTAGTAGCGGACCGGCGCCAGGCCGAGTTCCTCGCGTATCGCCCGCTCCTTGGCACCGGGCCCCGCGAAGGAGCGTCGCTCCAGCGCGAGGATGTCCCGCTCCCGGCGGTCGAGTTCCGCATGCTCCATGCCCCCGACCGTAACGCCCGCCACTGACAGACAGCGCCTACAGGGCGCCTACTCGGCGTTCCGCGCGGTCAGCTGCAACGCGCGCAGCACCTCCGTGGGGTCCCCGTCGGAGCTCACCGCGGAGCCGATCCGCCGTTTCACGGCCGCGCTGACCGAGGCCCACGACGTCTTCCCCACCGGAGGCAGCTCCGCGGAGGGCAGCGCGTCGAGGAAGGGCTTGAGGTCGGCGTCCCGGGAGGCCCTGCTCATGACCTCGGAGGCGGAGTTGGTCACCGGCAGCAGGTCGTACTCCCGTGAGAAGGCGAGCACGTTCTTCTCGCTGTAGACGAAGTCGAGGAAGTCGCCCACCTGCTCGGCGTGCCCGTTCTGCTTGAAGGCCATCATCCAGTCGGCGACGCCCATGGAGTTCTTGGTCGGCCGGTCGGTGCCGGGCATGGGCACCATCCCGAACTTCACCCCCTTCTCGGCGGCGATCTTCATCAGCGAGGGGTGCCCGTTGAGCATCCCGACGTCCCCGGCGGCGAACGCCGAGAACGCGGCGGCCCGGTTCAGGTTCTCGGGTGCGACCGGACCGGTCAGTCCCTTGCCGACGAGGTCGTCCTTGAGCCAGGTCAGCGTCGCGATGTTCTCGTCGGAGTCGATCCCGTACGTGCCGACGTCGTCGACGTACCCGCCGCCCCCGCTCAGCAGCCACTGCATGGTCTCGGCCTGCGCCTCCTCGGGGCCGAGCGGCAGCGCGTACGGGTACTTCACCCCGTCCGCCTTGAGCGCCTCGGCGTCGGCGGCCAGCTGCTTCCACGTCTTCGGCGGGGTGAGCCCGGCGTCGGCGAAGAGGGTCTTGTTGTAGAAGAGCAGCCGGGTCGACGCGGCGAACGGCATCCCGTACTGCATCCCGTTGATCCGTCCCGCGGAGCCGAGCTGGGCGACGAAGTCGGCCTGTTCCCGGATCCCGATCAGGTCGTCGGCCTTGTAGAGCAGCCCCTTGTCCGCGTAGTCGGCATAAGCGCCGATCTGCGCCATGTCGGGAGCCTTCCCGGCGTCGACCAGCTCCTTGACCTTGCGGTCGACGTCGGTCCAGGAGTACACGCTGACGTCGATCTTCACGCCGGAGTGCCGGGCCTCGTACTCCTTGACGAGTTCGTCCCAGTACTTCTGGGAGCTGTTGGCCGAGCTGTCGCCGTAGTCGGCGGCGACCAGCTTCAGCGTCACCTCGTCCGATCCTTCGCCCATCCCGCAGCCACCGAGGACCGCAGTCATACCCAGTGCGGACACCGCCGCGATCGTTCCCGTCCTACGCCGCCGCACCGACAACCGCCCCACACTCACGTTCGAACACTTTCGTAAAGTCATACATATTCCAGAACTAAGGTCTACACCACGTAAGTGGACTAGACCTCTCGCGGGTTCAAGGGTCACACTGTCCCCCGTGAGACATGTCATCGCCCTCGACGTGGGCGGCACCGGGATGAAGGCGGCCTTGGTCGGCGCGGGCGGCGAGCTCCTGCACCGGGCCCGCCGGGCGACCGGCCGCGAGCGGGGACCGGACGCGGTCGTCGACGGCATCCTCGACTTCGCCGCCGAGCTGCGCGCGTACGGCACCGAACACCTCGGCGCCCCCGCGGCCGCGGCCGGCGTCGCCGTCCCCGGCATCGTCGACGAGGACCTCGGCGTCGCGTCCTACTCCGCCAACCTGGGCTGGCGGGACGTCCCCCTGCGCGAGCTGCTCGCCGACCGCCTCGGCGGCGTCCCGGTAGCCCTCGGCCACGACGTCCGCACCGGCGGCCTCGCCGAGGGCCGCGTCGGAGCCGGCCAGGGCACGGACCGCTTCCTCTTCGTCGCCCTGGGCACCGGCATCGCGGGCGCGATCGGTATCGCGGGGCGGGTGGAGGCGGGCGCGCACGGCTTCGCGGGCGAGATCGGCCACGTCGTCGTACGCCCGGACGGCGCCGCCTGCCCGTGCGGCCAACGGGGCTGCCTGGAGCGGTACGCCTCCGCGGCCGCCGTCAGCGAGGCCTGGGCCTCGGTCACCGGGAACCCGGAGGCGGACGCGGCGGACTGCGCGAAGGCGGTGGAGGCGGAGGACCCCAGGGCGCGGAAGGTCTGGCAGCACGCCGTGGACGCCCTCGCCGACGGCCTGGTCACCGCCCTCACCCTCCTGGACCCACGCACCCTGATCATCGGTGGCGGCCTGGCGGAGGCGGGGGAAACCTTGTTCACACCGCTGAGGGAGGCGGTCCGAAGCCGGGTCACCTTCCAGAAGCTCCCGACGATCGTCCCCGCGGCCCTGGGCGACACAGCGGGCTGCCTCGGCGCCGGCCTCCTGGCCTGGGATCTCCTAGACACTACGAACGGTTCGGAGGTAACGCCCTGATGGCAACGCCGCTAGGGGCGCGGGGAACTGCGCGACCAGCCACAACGAACCCGCACCCCGCAACGGGCAAGACCCCCCTCGTCCTGTCCGGCGCCACGGTCGTCCTCCCCACAGGAACCGTCAAGAACGGCCGAGTGATCGTCGACGGCACCCGCATCACCGCCACCGCCCCGGAGAACGCCCACGTCATAGACGTAACCAACCACTGGCTCGTCCCCGGCTTCGTCGACCTCCACAACCACGGCGGCGGCGGAGCCTCCTTCTCCGGCCCGGCCGAGGACGTGCAGAAAGCCATCCGCGTCCACCGCGAGCACGGCACGACCACCCTCGTCGCCTCCACCGTCACCGATGACATGGACTTCTTGGTCGGGCAGGCCGGTCTGCTGTCGGAACTGGCCGAGCAGGGGGACATCGCCGGGATCCACTTCGAGGGCCCCTTCATCTCGCCGTGCCGCAAGGGCGCGCACTCGGAGGCACTGCTGCGCGACCCGGACCCGGCCGAGGTCCGCAAGCTGATCGACGCGGCACGCGGGCAGGCCCGCATGGTCACGCTGGCCACCGAACTCCCCGGCGGCCTCGACTCCGTACGGCTGCTCACCGAGCACGGCGTGATCGCGGCGGTGGGCCACACCGACGCGACGTACGAGCAGACCGTCGAGGCCATCGACGCCGGGGCCACGGTCGCCACCCACCTCTTCAACGCGATGCCGCAGATCGGGCACCGGGCACCGGGCCCGATCACCGCCCTCCTGGAGGACGAGCGCGTCACCGTCGAGCTCATCAACGACGGCACGCATCTGCACCCCGCCGCCCTCCGGCTGGCGTTCCATCACGCGGCGGCGCACCGGGTGGCCTTCATCACGGACGCGATGGACGCGGCCGGCATCGGCGACGGCCGCTATCTGCTCGGCCCCCTGGAGGTGGAGGTCAGTGAGGGAGTCGCCCGGCTGGTGGAAGGCGGTTCGATCGCGGGCTCGACGCTCACCCTGGACCGTGCCTTCAAGCGGGCGGTGACGATCGACCGGCTGCCCGTCGAGGACGTGGTCGCGGCGATCTCCGCCAACCCGGCCCGGCTGCTGGGGATGGCCGACCGCGTCGGCTCCCTGGAGCCCGGCAAGGACGCCGACCTGGTCCTCCTCGACCATCATTTCGACCTCAAGGGCGTCATGCGCCGGGGGGAATGGGTGGTCGATCCCCAACTGGTCTGATCTGTCCCGCTGTTGGGGCCGGGACGGTCCTGGGAGACTGGACGGGCACATTCTGTCGTCGGGGGACACGTGGGAGGTCGGCCAGGTGATCCTCACGGTCACACTGAACACCGCTCTCGACATCACCTATCGCGTACGGTCACTGCGGCCGCACACCAGTCACCGGGTGACCGAGGTCGTCGAACGCCCCGGCGGCAAAGGCCTGAACGTGGCCCGGGTGCTGGCCGCGCTCGGCCACGAGGTGACGGTCACCGGCTTCACGGGCGGCGCCACGGGCCGCACGGTCCAGGACCGGCTCACCGCCGTACCGGGCCTGGTGGACGCGCTGGTCCCGGTCGGCGGCCCGACCCGGCGCACGATCGCCGTCGTGGACGATCGGTCCGGCGACACCACCCAGCTCAACGAACCGGGTCCGACGGTGACGCCCGCGGAGTGGTCGGCCTTCCAGGAGGCGTACGAGGATCTCGTCCCGTCCGTCTCGGCGGTGGCCCTGTGCGGGAGCCTGCCGCCGGGGGTGCCGGTGGGGGCGTACGCGGGTCTGATCCGCACGGCGAAGGCGGCCGGCGTGCCGGTCCTCCTCGACACCAGCGGGGAGGCACTGCGCCGCGGGGTCGCCGCCCGCCCGGACATCCTGAAGCCGAACGCCGAGGAACTGTCCGAACTGACCGGCTCCCACGAACCGCTGCGCGCGACGCAGGACGCCCGGCGGCGGGGCGCCCTCGCCGTCGTCGCCTCCCTGGGCAAGGAGGGCCTCCTGGCGGCCACGCCCGAGGGCCGCTGGCGAGCCGCCCTCCCGGCACCGGTCCACGGCAACCCGACGGGCGCCGGCGACTCGGCGGTGGCGGCCCTCCTGTCGGGCCTGGTCGAACAACTCCCCTGGCCGGACCGCCTGACCCGCGCGACCGCGCTGTCCGCGGCGACGGTACTGGCCCCGGTGGCGGGCGACTACGACCGAGCAACCTACGAGGAGCTGCTGGGCCGGGTCACGGTCACGGGGGAGGCCGGCGCGGCGTGAGCCCTACTGGTCGACGTTCTCCGTCACGGTGAACTGGTCGAGCAGGGCGTTGCACTGGTTGCCCTGCTGGCACGAGAGCTGGATCGTGTTGGTGCCCTTGGTCAGCGAGACCTGGGCCCAGGTCTCCTGCCATCCGTTCGCGGGGAGCCCGCCGAAGTTCTTCATGTTCAGCGGCCGGGAGGCGGGCTTGCCGTTGACCGTCATCGTCCCGTTGGCATCCTCGGCGGGGAGGGCGTAGCGGACGTAGACCCGATAGGTGCCGGCCTTCTTGATGCCGTTGACGGTCCAGGTGACCGAGGCGCCGACCTGGTTGAAGTCCTGCACGTAGACGCCGCCGTCGGACTTGGCGCCCTTCACGTCGGACGCGACGCGCGTGCCGCCCTCCAGCCGCATCGTCTTCGCGTCGGCCTTCGGAAGCTCCACCTCCGCTGCCGCCGAGGTCGACGCGCTCGGCTGCGAGGACTGCGACGTGGTCGGGGTCGTCGCCGCCTGGTTGCCCTTGTCGTCGTTCTGGCCGTCGCCGCCCGCCATCGCGATGCCGATGCCGATGACCACCGCGGCGACCACCGCGATCGCGCCGATCAGCAGACCCTTGGTGTTGGGGCCACCGCTCCGGCCGCCACCGCCGTGGCCCGGCATGGGCTGCTGGGAGGTGGGCGCCGAGCCCGGGAAGGTCTCGGGGGCCGCGTAGTGGGCGCTGGGCTGGCCGTAGCCGCCCTGGGCCTGCTGCTGCGGAACCTGGCCGTACGCCGCGGTCGGCGCGGTCGGTGCCTGCTGCTGCCCGTACTGGCGCTGGCCGACCGAGCGCGACCGGTTGACGGAGTTCGGGTAGCCGTAGCCGTAGCCGCCCCCGGACGGCGGCTGGGCCCCGTTGGCCTGGCCGTCGGCGTAGAGGTAGCCGAACGGGTCGTCGTCCTCGGGCGTGCTCGCGCCGTTGTTGCCGGACGTCATCCCTTGGTACTCCTCAGCAGGTGCGATCGGATGCGATACGTGGAGTCAGAATGGCGAGCCTACCCGCTCCCGCTGGCCCAAACAGGTGACTCGGATCGCACCAGCCCGCTGACCTGGGACTCAGCCCGCGCGTCTGTGTTGTTTGGGACGAGATCGTTTCTCGACGTACATCCGCTCGTCAGCCGACTTCAGCACTTCGTCCGCGGTCATGCCGCAGTGCGCCCAGCCGATACCGAAGCTGGCACCGACCCGCACGGCCCGTCCCTCGGCCCGGATGGGCTGGATGATCTCGTTGCGCAGGCGTACCGCGAGGTCGGCCGCGTCGGCCTTGCCGAGCCCGTCGGCGAGGATCACGAACTCGTCGCCGCCGAGCCGCGCCACGGTGTCGCCGTCACGGACGCACTGGGACAGCCGCCGGGCGACCTCGATGAGCACCGCGTCACCCGCGTTGTGCCCGAACCGGTCGTTGATCGACTTGAAGCCGTCGAGGTCGCAGAAGAGCACCGCGAGCCCCTTGGTGCCATCGTCGCGCTCCCCCTCGGGGGCGACGGTGTGCACATGGTGGTCGAAGGCGGCGAACGCCTCGGTGCCGCCCTGCCGGAAGTCGAAGCCGTGCCCGTTGGCGTCGAAGGCCGGGTGCCCGAAGGCCGCGTCTATGGACTCCAGGGCGGCGCCGGTCTGGGTGGAGCGCTGACAGAGCCGGGAGGACAGCCGCGAGCGCAGCTCGGCGGAGTTCGGCAGACCGGTCAGGGAGTCGTGGGAGGCGCGGTGGGCGAGCTGGAGCTCGCGGCGCTTGCGGTCCTCGATGTCCTCGACGTGGGTGAGCAGGAAGCGCGGCCCGTCGGCGGCGTCGGCGACGACGGAGTTGCGCAGGGACACCCAGACGTACGTACCGTCCCGGCGCGCGAGGCGCAGCTCGGCCCGGCCGCCCTCCGCCGAGGTGCGCAGCAGGGTGCCTATGTCCTCGGGGTGGACGAGGTCGGAGAAGGAGTAGCGGCGCATCGCGGAGGCGGGGCGGCCCAGGAGACGGCACAGGGCGTCGTTGGTGCGCAGGATCCGGCCGTGCTGGTCGCCGCCCATCTCGGCGATGGCCATGCCGGAGGGGGCGTACTCGAAGGCCTGCCGAAAGCTCTCTTCACTGGCCCTGAGGGCCTGCTGCTCCCTTTCGAGCCTGACCAGCGCGCGCTGCATGTTCGCGCGTAGACGCGCGTTGCTGATCGCGATGGCGGCCTGGAACGTGTACATCTGGAGCGCCTCGCGGCCCCATGCGCCCGGCCTGCGGCCGTTGCGCGGGCGGTCCACGGAGAGCACGCCGATCAGCTCGCCGCACTGGCCGCCCTGCACGCCCGGCGTGTACATCGGCGCGAACAGCCGGTCGGAGGGGTGCCACTCGTCCTCGAAGCGGGGCGCGGGCCCGTCGGTGTACCACTGCGGGACGTCGTCGTCGTCGAGGACCCAGCCCTCGGTGTGCGGGATGAAGACCAGGTCGCCCCAGGTCTCCCCCATGTTCAGCCGGCGGTCCCAGGACTCGCGCGAGCCCACCCGGCCGGTGATCAGCGCCTCGGCGGCCTGGTTCCCGGAGAACGCGGCGACCACGAGGTCACCGTCGGGGCGCACGAGATTGACGCACGCCAGTTCATAGCCGAGTGCGGTGACCACGCCGTTCGCGACGGTCTGCAGCGTGTCAGCCAGGCTGCGGGCCGTGTTCATGTCGGCCATGACCTCGTGCAGCTGTCGCAGGGACGCAAGACGGACGTACGGCTCCGACTCGCTCTCCATTGCTCGCCCTCCCCCCGAGACCTCGCAGCGAATCAAGGGTTCTCTTCGGCGTATCTTCCGTGCCGTTTCGTTGGTGCGCTTCGTCGGTACTTCCCCGCCACTGAATCACAGCGCGCTGCCCACTCGGTACACAGGGTCAACAATTAGCGTCCCTTGTGACTCAAGTCACAGCGAAAGATGAACAATTGAGTGGGGTTTCTGCGTTTTTCCTGTGCGTTTACTGAACGTAAACTTTGGCCGTTTGTGAAGGCCGTCACGTCTCCGCCGGTAGACCTAGGTCCGGCCTCGGACGAAGGCCCGATGCGGGCCGCCCCGACGTGACATTAGCGTTCCAGGCGTGCCGAACACTGCTGCCGCCACCGCGCCGATGATCCCTCCGCCCGCTTCCGGGCATGCTGTGGGGGTGAGCAACGACGAGTTCCGCGCCGCCATGTCCCGGCTGGCCGGGGGCGTGGTCCTGGTGACCGCGTTCGAGCCGCCGCTCGACGCGGAGGACCCCAAGGTCGAGGACGTCGGCATGACGGCCACGGCGTTCCTGTCGGTCTCCCTGGACCCACCTCTGGTGCTGGTCAGCCTGCGTACCGGCTCCCGCATGGACGACCTGCTCGACGAGCAGCCGCTGTGGGCGGTGTCCGTCCTGTCCGAGAGCCAGCGGCACATCGCCGGCCGCTTCGCCATGAAGGGCCGCATCAGCGACCGCCTGCTGTTCGAGGACATTCCGTACGTCCGCGGCTCGGCGACCGGCGCCCTTCTGGTGCGCGGCGCCCTCGCCACACTGGAGTGCCGCACCGAGCAGCGCGTGGAGGCCGGCGACCACACCCTGGTGATCGGCCGCGTCCTGACCGCCGACGTACCGAGCGCGGAAGGTGGGCCGCTGACGTATTTCCGCGGCCGGTACCGGCAGTTGGGATGAATTGCGTGGCGGTGTGCGTCCGGCCCGTCCTAAGGTCCCCGGATGACATTCGCACCCCGTCTCGAAGAGATCACACCCGGGAATTTCGAAACGGCGACCGGCATACGCGTCCGCCCCGAGCAGGAATTCGCGGTCTCCCCCGTGATGCAGTCCCTCGCCGAGGCCTACGTCCATCCCGCGGGCGTCGCCTGGCCCCGCCTGATCGTCGACGGTGACCGCACGGTCGGCTTCCTGATGGCCTTCCTCGACATCGACTGGCGCGCCGACGGCGGCACCGTGACCCGCTCCGGCCTGTGGCGCCTGAACATCGCGGCGGACGCCCAGGGCAGGGGGTACGGCCGTTTCGCCGTGGAGTCCGTCGCCGCGGAGCTGCGCCGCCGGGGCACGAAGGAGCTGTACGTCACCTGGCACGAGGGGCCGGACGGCCCGGCGGAGTTCTACCTGAAGCTCGGTTTCCGCCGCACCGGGGAGTTGAGCGAGGGAGAGACGGTGGGAGTTCTGGACCTGGCGCAGGGCTGATCCGGTCGGATACGAACGATCTGGTGACGGTACGAACGATCCGGTCGTGTACGAACGTGAACGCGAGCCGTCAGCCCCAGTCCCGGCCCTGTCGCCCCCGCTTGGTGTCCGACCGCTGCTTCTTCTCCCGCAACCGGCGTTCGTTGATCCCGCGCGGGATGCGTGTCGCCCTGCGGGGCTTGGGCGGCGGCGCGGTGGCCTCTGCGAGCAGCGCCGCCAGCCGTACGGCCGCGGTCTCGCGGTTGCGCCACTGCGAGCGGTGCTCGGAGGAACGGACGATGACGACCCCGTCGACGAGCCGCCCGGCCAGCTTGGCCAGCGCCCGCTGCTTCCACACGTCGGGCAGGGACTCGGTGCGGGCCAGGTCGAACCGCAGCTCCACCTGGGAGTCACTGGTGTTGACGTGCTGGCCACCGGGGCCGGAGGAGCGCGAGAAACGCCACATGAGCTCGGCCTCGGGAAGGGAGACGGAGCCGCGGATGACGTGGGGACCGGACATGGGGTCCATGTTCCCGGGTCTGTCCGGTCCACGTCACCCCAATATCGCCTGTCCGTCCCCCGGGTGGGCTTGGGTAAAGAAAGTAAAGAAGCGGGGAACCTTCGACACCGCTCGCGGCGTTCATAGAGGTAGCTGTAGCTTCGTGCCCGTTACTCAACGAAGGAAGGGACTCCCAACAATGGCTGTAAGCCTGTCCAAGGGTGGCAACGTCTCGCTCACCAAGGAGGCTCCGGGCCTGACCGCCGTCACCGTGGGCCTCGGCTGGGACGTCCGCACCACCACCGGCACGGACTTCGACCTCGACGCGTCCGCGATCGCGGTCAACCCCGAGGGCAAGGTCTACTCCGACGCCCACTTCGTCTTCTTCAACAACAAGCAGACGCCGGACCAGACCATCGTCCACACCGGTGACAACCGCACCGGCGAGGGCGCCGGCGACGACGAGGCGATCAACGTCAACCTGGCCGGCCTCCCGGCCGACGTCGACAAGATCGTCTTCCCGGTCTCGATCTACGACGCGGAGAACCGCTCGCAGAACTTCGGCCAGGTCCGCAACGCCTACATCCGCATCGTCAACCAGGCCGGCGGCGCCGAGATCGCCCGCTACGACCTCTCCGAGGACGCGGCCACGGAGACGGCGATGGTCTTCGGCGAGCTGTACCGCAACGGCGCGGAGTGGAAGTTCCGCGCGGTGGGCCAGGGCTACGCGTCCGGCCTGGTCGGCATCGCCCAGGACTTCGGCGTCAACGTCTGACACCCGCTGCACTGAGCTGAGCTGTGCTGGAGCCCCTGGTCTTGTCGGCCGGGGGCTCCCGGCGTTCTGTCTTACGCGTGCGAGACGAACGCGGTCCAGGTGGCGGGGGTGAAGGCGAGGCGGGGGCCGGTGGGGGCGTTCTTGGAGTCGCGGACGTGGATCGTGTCGGGGGTGGCCGCTATCTCGACGCAGGACTCACCGTTGTTGCCGCCGCTGTAGCTGCTCTTGAACCACGCCAGTTCGGAGGTCATGTCTCTCCCTACGCCTGTGAGACGAACGCGGCCCAGCTGGTAGGGGTGAAGCCCAGGCTGGGGCCCGTGGTGTCGTTCTTGGAGTCGCGGACGTGGATCGTGCGGGGTGCTACCGCGATCTCGACGCAGGAGTTGCCGTCATTGCCGCTGCTGTAGCTGCTCTTGAACCACACCAGGATCATGTCTCTCCCTACGTCTGCGAGATGAACACGGTCCAAGTGGTTGAGGCAAAGGTGAGGCGGGGGCCGGTGGTGTCGTCCTTGGAGTCGCGGACGTGGACGACGTGGGGAGCGGAGGCTATTTCGACGCAGGAGTCGCCGTCCGGCCCGCTGCTGTAGCTGCTCTTGAACCACTTCAGCTCGGAGTGGGTTCCGGCAGATGCCTTGCGGATCATGTTTCTCCAAGCATGCGCTCGATGCGGGCCAGTGACTCCTGAGGCGAGAGAGCCTGCGCCCGGATGGTGCCATACCGCAGCTCAAGGATGCGGACCTGCTTCGGGTCGGAAGTGGGCCGGCCGTTGAACGCACCGTCGGACCGCCCGGCAGCCGTACCGTCGGGGAACTTCAGGATCTCGATCCTGCCTCCCAGACCGGGGTGCGCCCCGCCGTTCGTCGGCATCACCTGAAGCGTGACGTTGCGCAACCGGCCTACCTCCAGCAAGTGTTCGAGTTGCTGCCGCCACACCATTGTGCCGCCGACGCAACGCCGTAGCACTGCCTCTTCAAGGACGAAACCGAGTGCGGGGGCGGGTGATCGCTCGAAGATGGACCGCCTGGCCATACGAGCCGCCAGTACGCGCTCCAGGTCGTCCTCCGAGTACGCGGGCTGCCAAGCCTCGAATAGTGCCCGAGCATGTGCGGGCGTTTGCAACAGACCGTTGACGCTGATGCACTCATACACCCCGATCTCAGCGGCCTCCGCCTCCAACTTGGCCAGCTCCCGAACCTTCTTCGGATACCGGACCTTCTTGACGTCCTCCCAAGTCGCGGCGATGAGCCCAACCGCACCCAAAACCTCGTCGGCCCTGTCCAGATACTCCTGTCGAGGAATCCGCTTCCCGCCTTCGACCTTGTAGACCAGGTCCTCCCCGTACCCCACCGCCTCCCCGAACTCGGCGGCCCGCATCCCCACTGCCTCGCGCCGCAACTTCAGTTGGCGACCCACCGTGGCGATCACCGCGACACCCCACTCGTCGTCGGGATCGACCTCCCACCCCGGCTCGACCGTCTCGCCGTCCACACCCATCCCGCACCCCTCCGCCGTACGTCCGTACCCGCGACGCCCTACCCCGACAACCGCCCCCGACAGCCCGGACACGACCGGACAAGCTCCGGACAGTCACCGTACGTACCGGAGTCGTCACTGTTCACGGTAAGCACCCACGGCCACGCTGAGTGACGTGAATCAAGAAACCGCCGTCATCCGCAACTTCAGCGTCCTGCTGTCCCCCACCCCGCGTGGAGCACGCCTAGCGCGCCTGCTGGCGGTCGAGCAACTCCGCGAGTGGGGACTGCCGTTGCACCCGGCGGAGCACATCGTGGCGGAGCTGGCGGTGAACGCGGCCACGCACGGCCGGGTCCCGGGACGCGACTTCCGCCTGACGCTCTACGTCGTCGGCGACACCCTGCGCATCGAGGTCACGGACACTCGGGGCGACCGCCTTCCGCACATCGAACTCCCCGCGCCGGACGCGGAGTCGGGCCGAGGTCTCGTACTCGTGGACGCGCTCGCCGACCGATGGGGTGTGGCACCGGGACCCCGTCCCCGCAAGACGGTGTGGGCGGAAATCGACCTCTCACCGTCGTCCGGAAACCCGGGCTTCGGTGACGTGGGCGGTCTTCCCTAAAGAACCCCTGGGAGAAAGGAACCCAACCAAGCCCCACCTTTCCTCCCGCCCGAAGCGCAGCTCACCCGCGCGAGTGAACATCACCAACTCAGCTGGATTTCAGCCGGGTTGCTTGCTCTACGCTCAGCGCGACACAACCGCAGACCTGCTGCGGACATACAACGGCCCTCGCCGGGACTGGCATCCCAATGCGAGGGCCTGACCACCAAGGAAGTACGGCTTCCCGATGGACACGCAAGACCCTAGCGCGCCCCCGCGCGCCAAGTCCCGTACCGCTGGCAAAAACCACCCCCACACGGGTGGTCTCCGCCACGACAACGCCCGCCACACCGAACGCTTCACGGTGATCGGCAACCACCTCGCCCAGCACCCCGACCTCTCGCTCGTCGCCAGAGGACTGGCCGTCTACATCCAGTCCCTCCCCGCCGAGGCCCGCGTCGACATCAAGACCCTCGCCGCCCGCTTCCCCGAGGGCCGGGACCGTATCGCAGCCGCCCTGCGGGAACTGGAAACCCACGGCTACCTCCGCCGCACCCGCGAACGCCTCCCCGGTGGCCGCATCATCACCCGCACGGTCTCCTGCAACCGGCCCGGTCATCGCGGCCGGTCCGGAGGGGACCATGCCCCGGCGCCTCCGAAGAAGCGGCAACCGCCCCGCAAGAGGCTCCTCCCCGCCGTACCGCAACCGGGCTACCCGGCCCCCGCCCTCCTCCAGCAGGCCATCGACCTCCTCAGCACCCTCCGCCGCCACGACCCCCGCCTGCTCCTCTCGGCCACGGACACCGAACACCTGGCCCCCGGAGTCGCCGCCTGGCTGGAACGGGACCTCACCCCCACCGACGTACGAGACGCCCTGACCGCGCGCCTCCCCGCAGAGCCCCTGTACCGCCCGGCGGCCTTCCTGGCCCACCGCCTCACAGCTGAGCTGCCACCCCTGCCCCCGTACCGGCCTCCGGCCCCACCCCCGCCCATCCGGCACCCCTTCCAGACCTGCGACGGCTGCACTCGGGTCTTCCGCTCACCGACTCCAGGACTCTGCCGTGACTGCCGCACTCCCATCGCCACCACCGCCTGAGACCGCTCAGCCCCGTCCCCTTCGGCTCGCCTCGGTAGGCTGGGCTGGGCACTCTCTGGAGGACACCATGAGCACTCAGGCCGACCATGGGCACGAGCTGATCCCCCGTCCCGAGCTGACGCCGGATGCCCTGCGTGCAGCCCTCGCCGTGGTCGCTCCCGGTCGCCTTGACGAAATGCAGGCCATGAAGGACGAAGCCTTCGCCAAAGCCGTCGAGTGGCAGTCCCTCAGTCCGGTGCAGAGCTGGGTCCTGATCTGGGCCAGGGACATCGAGATCGCCCGGCGGCCGGATCTGCGCAACCGCTATACCCAGGCGGAGAACAACCTGGAACACGAGGATCCAGCCGTTGCGCAAGAGGCCCTCCGAGAGCTGAGCGCGGTCCTTGATGAGGCGCTGAGGGCAGTTCGCGAGTGAGCTGGAAATGGGAGTACGCCTTCGGGGCCGAAGAAACCGCCCGCTCCGCCCCGGCAGACTTCTTGGCCACTGTCTCGTCCCGGGCCGACGAACTCGTCAGGGCAGCTGAAGCCCTTCATCTCCACGGCCGAGCCCATAAGGGGGTCGACCCGAAGGGCGGCGAAATCATCGTCTCCGGCGGCTGGTTCCGATACCAGGTCGTCGTCCGCAGCGAGCGTGTCTACATCGTTCAGATCACTTATCTCGGATTCTGACCATGAACGTGGCGATCCATGTCTACCGAGCCATGCGGGACGTCGTTCAGTCAATGGACGACGTCCTCCCCGGCAAGTTCGAGATCACCAGGGATGGGATCGTCCACGACATGATCTCGCCCAACAGCTCCCACGAGCTGACCAGGCTTGGGCTCCGGAAGCGGCTGGAGAAAATCATGCCGATGGAGATTGTCGCCCACACCGGAAGCCCTGACGTCGAGGACGAGTCCGCGGGCATCATGCGACGTCCCGACGTGATGGTGATCGCCTGGGCGGACATGGACGTCCCGGGTTCCTTCGAGCCCCGCACCCTCATCGCCGCCATCGAGGTCGTCTCCCGCTCCAACCCCGACAACGACTGGGTGGGCAAGGTCCGCGACTACCCCCTGATCGGCATCCCCGTCTACGCGATCTTCGACCCACGCACCGGCACCGGAGCCGTCCTCACCGACATCCACCCCACCCCCGAAGGCCCCCGCTACGCCACCCGCAAGGACTTCGTGTATGGCGAGGACGTCACGATCGGTGACTGGACCATCTCCACGGAGAACCTGCCGCGCTACAAGGACTGAATCCGCACTCCGCGTGGCTGAGACGATGCGTCGGTGAACTCCTTCTCGTACGACCGCATCGGTCCTGGTCATGACCGGCCGGACCTCTCGGAGCCCAGGCAGGCCGAGCCCGGTGAGTGGCCGATGTTCGAGGCCGCGCTCGCTGTGGTCAATCGCGACGTGACGGCGACCCTGCCCGGTCAGGAAGCGCTGATACTCATGGTTGCCCCGTCCTGGCAGCCGCTGCCCGCGAGCGGGATCGACAAGGGACTGGTCCATGTGGCGATGCCGGACGGCCGTTGGCAGGGCAATGCCGTGAACGCCTTCGACCTGGAGGAGGGCGACCCGCCGGAGCCGGATGACGCGATGACGGCCCTGACGCTGGTCGCGGAAGCGGCGCAGGAGACGATCATGGAGCTGCTCTGGCAGGTCTGGCCGATCTGCCGGGAACACAAGATCGGGGTGCACGTTCGCCCCGCGGGGACCGCTGACGACTGGTGCGGGGGCGAGGCCGACCCGTCGGACCCGGTGGTGTGGTGGTGCCGGGGCAGCCGGGACGGCACAGGCCATGACGTCTGTCCGGTGGGCGAGTTGGCCGTCACCTTGCCGGGAAAGGAGCGTCGCGCACTGCGGCGCAGCGAGCGCAAACGGGACGGTGGGCGATAGGCCTGTCGGCTACGCGGAGCGCTCCGGCTTTCCGTCCCCGTACAGCCACTGCTCCCAGATCGGGCCGAAGTCCTTGTCGGGGGCGAGGTCTTCGACGTACGACGTGAAGTCCTCGGTGTCCGCGTTGCCGTGGCGGTGGGTGGTGGGCCAGTCGCGGAGGAGGGCGCGGAAGGCGGTGTCGCCGAGCTGCCGGCGGATCTGGTGGAGGACCATCGCGCCGCGCTGGTAGACAGGGCTGTCGGAGAGGTGCGCGGCGCCGGACGGCTTGCCGGGCGGGAAGTCCCAGAGGTCGTCGTAGACGTCGTCGCCGTGCGTGTACAGCTCGTCGAAGGTCTTCTGGGCGCTGTCACCGCCGTGGTCCTCGGCCCACAGCCACTCGGCGTAGGTCGCGAAGCCCTCGTTGAGCCACATGTCCCGCCAGGTCTTCGGGGTGACGGAGTCGCCGAACCACTGGTGGGCGAGTTCGTGGACGAGGGTCTCGGTGTCGGGGGCGCCGGGGAAGTAGGGGCGGTTCTGGGTCTCCAGGGCGTACTCGGCGTCCCCCATACGGTCGACGATCGCGCCGGTGGAGGAGAAGGGGTACGCGCCGAAGGTGTCCTCGGACCAGGCGATGACGGCCGGGATCTGCGCCAGCACCTTCCGGCTCGCGGCCGCCTGCGCCGGGTCGACCGCGGTGTAGACGGGCAGGCCGTCGGGGGTGGTGGTGCGGTGGATGTCGTAGTCGCCGATCGCGAGCGTGGCGAGGTAGCTCGCCATGGGTTCGGCGGTGTGCCAGTGGGACGTCGTACGGCCGCCGCTGGTCCTGCTCGCCGTCAACTCGCCGTTGGACACGGCCTGGAGGCCCTCGGGCACGGTGATCGTGAGGTCGTAGGACGCCTTGTCGGAGGGGTGGTGGTTGCCGGGGAACCAGGCCGCCGAGCCGGTCGGTTCGCCGAGGGCCACCGCGCCGTCGTCGGTGGGCAGCCAGCCCTCCTCGGAGCCGTCCGGGTCGGTGACGGTCTTCGGGGTGCCGGAGTAGGTGACGGTCACGCGGAAGGCGCGGCCCTCGTCGAGGTCGTCGTGCGGGCGTACGGTCAGCTCCCGGCCGGTGCGGTTCCAGCGGGCCGGGTCGCCGCCGACGGTGACCTTCTGGACGTCCAGGCCGTCGAGGTCGAGGTTGAGGGCGGAGAGGTCCTGGGTGGCGCGGGCGGTGAGGGTCGCGGTGCCGGAGAGCTTGGATGTGTCCGGGTCGTAGGCGAGGCCGAGGTCGTAGTGGGTGACGTCGTAGCCGCCGTTGCCGGACTTCGGGAAGTACGGGTCGCGGTCGCGCAGGCCGGAGCCGCCGGGGGTGCCGTGCACTCCGCCGTCGCACGCGGTGAGCACGAGGGCTCCCGCCAGGAGCAGGGCGGTGGGGACGAGCGGGGCACGGTGGACGAGCGGCACGGATCGGGGCACGCCGTGATCCTACGAGGGCCGCGTGACACCATCGCCTACGTGCTCGACATCGGCTACGCCCTCTCCAACCGTTTCCCGGACCCTCCGCAGACCGACTACCGCCGCGCGGACGTCCACGCGCTGCGGTACGACCTGTTCTGCGGGGACGTGTATCTCGCGGACACCAAGGAGGACCGGGAACTGTCCACAGCCTGGGGATGGGTGCCGGTGCTCGACTTCGCGTGGGCGCTGTGCGACATCGTGGAACGTCTCGACCGTGATCCGCGGGGCTCCCGCGCCTCCCGCCCCCAGCACGCCGAACTCGACTTCACCGAGTCCACCGACCGCATGCTCTTCGAGCGCCGCTTCGGGTGGGTGGACATCGAGGCCGACTGGATGCCGGTGGAGGAACCCCCGCTCACCTTCTCCCACGCGGACCTGCGCCGCGAGGCCCGCGACTTCCTCCACGACCTGATCGCCGACCTGGTCGACCTGCACGAGGACCTGGGCGAGAACCCGGCGATCTGGACGCTCCAGGCTCGATTCCCGAGGTTGAAGTGAGCGGTGAAGTGAGCGGTGAAGGAAGCGGCGGAATGCGCATGGCGGGCCGCGACATGCCGCCCCTGGTTCCTTCGGCCTGACCCCTCCCCGTCACCCCTCCCCCGTCACCCCTCCACCCGAATCCCCACCTCCGCCGCCAGCACCGGTGCCAGGTCCAGGAGTTGGGACGGGCTGATCACCGCCCCGGCGAGGCGGTCGATGCCCCGGGCGATCTCCAGGGACGCGGCGCCGCGCAGGTCGACGTCCTTGAGGGTCGCCGCCGTGAGGTCCGCGCCCTTCAGAGCGCAGTCCACGAACTCCACGCGCTCCAGGCGGGCGCCGCCGAAGTCCGGTTCCACCAGCACGCAGCTCTCGAAGACGACGTCCTTCAGGACCGCCGTACGCAGGTTCAGATAGTCGATCTTGCCGCCCCGGATCACGACCCGCTCCAGCGCCGCCCCGTGCAACTGCACTCCGCCGAGGCGCGCGTCGATCAGCTCGACGTCACGCAGGGTCGACTCCGCGAGGTCGGTGCCCACGCCCCGTATGCCGGTGAGGACCGAGTCGAGGAAGCGGGCGTGGTGGAGCCGGGTCTCGTCCAGCGCGCAGCTTCTCAGCGCGCAGTCCATGAAGCGGGCCCCCGCCCCGTCCTGCCCCACGAAGTCCGCCTCCAGGAACTCCAGACCGTCGTAGTCCCCGTCCGGCTCCAGCTCCCCTCCCCCGTACGGCTCCAGCGGTGGCAGCCGCACCTCCGGCCGCCGCGCCCCCTTCACCCTGCTCGCACCCGCCGCTCGACTCACCATGCCCCCATCCTGCACCCCACCACTGACAATCCCCTGACCTGCGCGAACAGTCCTCATGTCACATTCCGGTGCCCTCAATCAGTCATACCGGCGAGGACGACCACGACAACAAAACGCGAAACCCGAGCAGAGGGAGACCCCAGACATGCACCGCATGACCGTCATCGGCGGCGGCCTCGCCGGGCTGACCGCGGCGATCACCGCCGCCGAGGCGGGCGTCAAGGTCACCGTGTACGAGGCCCATCACACGCTCGGCGGCCGGGCCAGGACCGCCGAGGGGCCGTACCGCACGAACGACGGCCCGCACGCCCTCTACAACGGCGGCCCGCACTGGTCCTGGCTCCAGCAACGCGACCTCGTCGGACCGCTCGCACCACTCCCACCCCTGGAGGCGGCCCGGCTGCGACTGCGGCACAAGGGCGCCCTCCGCCGCACCCCGCCCTTCGCGATGCTCAAGCTCCTGCGCCGCAGCGCCCGACAGGCCCCCGTCGACGTGGACTTCATGTCCTGGGCCACCGGGCAGGCCGGCGAGGAAGGCGCCCGCGCCGCCGCCCACTACTCCGCCGTCGCCCTCTTCCACCACGACCCCGGTGCCCTGTCCGCCGCGTTCGTGCAGGAACGGCTCCGGCGTGCCACCAAGCTGCCGCCCGAGGCGCACTACCCGCTCGGCGGCTGGGCCGGCGTCGTCGACCGGATGGCCGCCCGCGCCTGGAACCTGGGCGTCCGGATGGAGACCCTGTCCCGCGTCGACACCCTCCCCACCGACACCCCGGTCGTCGTCGCCACGTCCCTCGACGCGGCCCGCCGTCTCCTCCGCGACGACTCCCTGACCTGGCCGAGCGGCCGTACGACACTGATCGACCTCGCCCTGCGCACCCGGCGCGGCGACGCCTTCGCAGTCTCCGACCTCGACTCCCCCGGCTGGATCGAACGGTTCACCGCCCAGGACCGCACCCTGGCGCCCGCGGGCGAACAGCTCCTCCAGGGGCAGATCCCGATCGCCCCGCACGAGACCAAGGCCGACGGTGTCGCGCGCGCGGAGCAGCTGCTCGATCTCGCCTTCGAGGGCTGGCGCGAGCGCGTCACCTGGCGGCGCGAGTCCGTCGCGAACGGCCGTACGGGAGCCGTCGACCTGCCCGGCACCAGCTGGCGGGACCGGCCCGCCGTCGACCGGGGTGACGGCGTCTATCTCGCGGGCGACCAGGTCGCGGCGCCCGGGGTGCTCTCGGAGGTCTCCTTCACCAGCGCGCTCACCGCCGTGTCGCTGGCCCTCGGCCGGAACGCCCTTGACCTCAAGCACGCTTGAGGTCGGAGGGTGGGTGCCCTGTCTACAGGTCATTCCTACCGAGGGGGATTCCCATGCACGCCGTCCGCCTGCACACCTTCGGCCCCGCCGAGAACCTCACCTACGAGCAGACCGAGGATCCGGTACCGGGCCCCGGCCAGGTCCGTATCGCCGTACGGGCGGCCGGGGTCCACCTCCTGGACACCGCCCTGCGCGAGGGGCACCAGGGGCCGGCGCCCCGGCCGACCACGCTTCCCACCATCCCCGGCCGTGAGGTCGCCGGCACGGTCGAGTCCCTCGGCGAGGGCGTCGCCGGGCTGTGGCTCGGCAAGCGCGTCACCGCCCACCTCGGCTTCGCGCCCGGCGGCTACGCCGAACTCGCCGTCACCGAGGTCGACCGCGTCCACGAGATCCCCGGGAACCTCGACTTCGCCCAGGCCGTCGCCATGATCGGCACGGGCCGTACGGTCATGGGGATCGTCCAGTTCGCCGAGCTCGGCCCGGACTCGGTGGCCGTGATCCCGGCGGCGGCCGGAGGCATCGGCACGCTGCTCGTGCAGTACGCGAAGAACGCCCGGGCGACGGTCATCGGCCTCGCGGGCGGACCGTCGAAAACGGCACGGGTTCAGGGCAACGGCGCCGACCTCGCCGTCGATTACACAGACCCCTCGTGGCCGGACAAGGTCCGCGCCTTCCTCGGCGGCCGCACCGCCACCGTCGTCTTCGACGGCGTGGGCGGGGACATCGCGCGCGAGTCCGTGGCCCTGCTCGGTGACGGAGGCCGGCACATCGTCTTCGGCTGGTCCGGCGAGGGCATCCACGACGGACAGCCGTACCTCGTCGAGGGCGTCTCCGAGCAGGTCCTCGGCCCCGTGATGTTCCAGAAGGCGGGCCCCGACCCCGTCCGCACCCTCGAACTGCGCGCCCTCGCCGAAGCCGCCGCGGGCCGTCTCACCCCCGCCGTACAGCGCTTCCCGCTCGCCGAGGCGGCCGCCGCGCACCGGGCGCTGGAGACCCGCGGCACGACCGGGAAGGTGGTACTGGAGCCCTGACGCGCACAATCGGTGGCCTGAACGATCGGTGGCCTGAACGGCAAAGGGGCGGCCGCGGAGGCCGCCCCTTCGACAGCTCAGCTCACCTGACGACCGCCGTCGTCGGCTTGCTCACCGCCGACCCGTCCTTGTGCCCGGTGCGGTGCGCGACCACCTTCGCGGTGATCTTCTTGCCCTTCTGGGCGGTCTTCAGCACCAGCGACGACTTGGTGGCCCCGCTGATCGCCGTGCCGTTCGCATACCACTGGTACGCGTACGAGGTCGCCGCCGGACTCCACGTGCCGTTGGTCGTCTTCAGCGTCTTCCCCACCTTCGCGGTGCCGCTGAGCACCGGCAGCTTGGTCGCCTTGGGCGCGTCGCCCTTGGCCACGGTCACCGCGCCCGAGGTCGCCGTACCGCTCTTCCAGCCGCTCTTGAGCGCGGCCACGGTCACGGTGAGCTTCTTGCCGACGACCGCGGCGGCGACGGTGTACGTCTTCGCCGTGGCCCCGCTGATCGCCCTGCCGTCCGCCTTCCACTGGTACGTGTACGACGTCGGCGTCACCGACCAACTGCCCGGCTCCGCCGTCACCTTGGCGCCGGTCTTGGCGGTCCCGGTGATCTTCGGCGCGGCCGTGCTGGTGAGCTGGGGCTCGGTGACGGTGAAGGTGCCCTTCTGGAACTCGCAGCAGCCCGCGTACACACTGACGTTCCAGGTGCCGGCCGCCGCCCCCGTCAGATCGAGGGTCGCGGTCAGGGTCCGGTTGTCGGCGGACACCGAGTCCGTCGTCGCGGTCAGGGTCTTGCCGCTCTGACTGAGCCGTACGGTCGCGTTCAGGGGCAGTGCGGTACCGGTCACCGTGAGCTTCACCTTGGTGCCGGCGACCCCGGTGGCGGGACCGACCGCCGCAACGCTCACCCTGTCCGGCCCGCACAGTGTGGACGTGCAGGTCAGCTTGGCGCTGTAGGAGGTGCTGGACGCCTTCTCCGGCAGACCGAGGACGAGGACGCTGGGGCCGGCCGCCGAGGACGAGCCGCCCGCCGCGCACTGCCAGCCGGACGGTATGTACAGCGAACAGCCGTTGTTCCAGGACTTGTTGTAGAGCGCCGGCACCGCCGTGGTGGTCGCCCCGGTGGTGTCCGTGATCGCCATGTCGAAGCGGTCGAACCCTGCCGTGGGCAGCACCGCACACACCGCGCTGTGCTGCTCGTCGAGCGTGCCGGTGACGGGCCCGTAGCCGTACGCCACCGAGGGCACCCGGGTGCACTCCGGTGCCGGTCCGTCCGCCGTCGCGACGCGCAGGGCGTCCAGGTGGTACTCGGGCGCCGCCTTCAGGGTGACCGGGGTCTGCACGAGGACCTGGTGGGTGGTGGACCCGGTGACCGCGCAGGAGCGGTTGCGGAAGGAGCACTCGGAGCCGCCGTCACCGCCGAACACCGCGAGGTTGGCGGTGCCCAGGGCGTCCCGCACGTCGAGGTGCAGGACGTCGGTGGCCGCGTCGGTGGTGACCTGGTGGCAGGTCAGGGTGCCCGGCTCGCCGGCCACGCCGGTCACGGACGGGCCGCCGACCTTCGTCGCGGCGGTCTTCACGCAGCCCGCCGAGGAGGCGCTCGCGGTGACGTCCCGCCGGGCCAGCGTGTAGGTGGCGGGCAGGTCGCGGCCGGTGACCAGCACGGTGTGGGCCACGCCCGGGGTCAGCGCGCACACCACCCAGCCGTTGCCGGTGGCGGTGCGGTCGCAGACCTGCTTGCCGGTGGCGTCCAGCACGGAGAACTTCGCCGGCACGCCCCCGGAGGTGTTGACCAGCTGGAGTACCTCCGCGCCCGTGTGCGCGTCCGCCGGGATGCTCAGGCACTGCGAGAACACGCCGTCACCCGTGCCGAAGGCGGCCTTCGCGCCGTCGGCACCGAAGCTTCCGGCGGGCAGGACCGGGCAGTCGTTCGCCCCGTCGACGCGGTGGAAGGCGATCGAGTAGGGGCCGGTGGAGTTGCCCGTACCGAGGGCGTCGGTGTGCACCAGTGCCCGGAAGGGAGCCGTGCCGGTCAGCACGCACGTGCCGTCGGCCAGTTTCGTGCTGCCGCACTGGATGGTGCCGTTCGCGTCGACGACCTCCACCTCGGCGTCGACACCGTCGGAGCCGATCGGGGTGAGCGCGGCGATCGTGGCGCCCTGGGGGACGTCGAGGGCCAGGCAGTCGTACTCGCCCACGACGCTCAACTCGCCCTGGAACACGCCGGTCCCGGCCGCCACGCACCCGGCGTCGGAGGCACGGTCGAGGAGGAGCAGGTCGTCACCGGGGTCGACGCCGAGATGGATGATCGCGGTGTAGGTGCCCGCGGCCCGCAGCCTGCAGGGGTCGGTCTCCTCGCAGGCGATCTTGCCGGCCGCGTCGTACACGAGGGCCGCGCTCGCCGAGTAGTCGTCGACCTCGTGGACCACGTACGGTCCGGCCTTGCCGACGGTGAAGGTGAAGCAGGGGTTGTCCTGGTAGTCCAGGCCCTCCGGCGCTCCGAAGGGGCGCACGGACGCGGTCCGGCAGCCCTCGGGGTCGGTCAGCGAGTGCACCCCGGCCGTGTACTCGGCGGGGAAGCCCTTCTCCGAGTACGTCACCTGGGAGATCACCCGGTAGGGGCCCTCACCGGGCAGCACACAGCTGAGGCTGCTCTCGTCGTCGGCGGTGACACGCGGGCAGATACGGGTGCCGGTCGCGTCGGTGATCCAGGAGACCATCTCGCCGTAGACCTTGGTGGCCCGGCTGAGCAGGACGCGCTTGCCCGGTGTGCCCTCGAAGGCCTGGCAGTCGATCTCCAGCTCGCTCACGGCGGTCCGGACGGGCAGGGGCGGGTACCAGGCGGTGCCGGCGTCGTCGTAGCAGCCCTCGGTGGCCGAACCGAGCGGGACGACGGTGAACGTGGTGTCCGCCGGGCCCCACTGGCCGGTATTGACGATCCTGAGGGTGTAGTCGCCGGGCGCGGGCAGGTCGCACCGGCCGCTCTCGGAGAACGTCTCGTCGTAGCAGTCGACCTCGGTGCCGTCCGCGGCGTACAGCGTCGCGGACGCGGGGCTGCTCCGGTCCTTGGACACCAAGTACCGGCCGGCCGTCGGCGCCGTCAGGGTGAAGCAGGTGCTCTCCCCTACCGGGACGGTCGTCCTGTTGACGGCGCCCCCGGGATCGCCGAAGGGCGCGAGCATTAGCGGTGCGCAGTCCGCGTCCTCGGCGGCGGCCGGGCTTGCCCCGGTCAGGCTCAGCAGCGAGACGAACAGCGCGACGAGAGCGGCGAAGACGGCCGCCCGTCTCTGTCTTCCGACAGGCGGACAGGAGTCAACGTCAGGCAAAGGATCCCCCCTGGATCAGCAAACGTTGAGGCGATAGTGACACAGGGGTACGACAACGCCCTCACGAGTATCCACAGGGCGCAGAAAGCGTTATCCGATCAGTGCCGTCCCGCGACCCGGTCCGCCCACCGCGCCAGCCGCGACGACTCCGCGCGGTGGCCGGTGAACTCCCGCCGGTCCGCCGTGCGGTAGGTGGCGTACATGCCCTGCACGCCCAGCCACCTCAGCGGTTCCGGCTCCCACCTGCGCACCTTGTGGCCGACCCACGGCAGTTCGGTGAGCTCGGTCCGGCCGCCCTGCCCGGAGTCCTGCTGGACCAGGTCGCGCAGGGTCCGGGCGGCCAGGTTGGCGGTGGCGACACCCGAGCCGACGTAACCGCCCGCCCACCCGATACCCGTCGAACGGTCCAGGGTCACCGACGCGCACCAGTCGCGGGGCACACCGAGCACCCCCGACCAGGCGTGCGCGATCCGCGTCCCGGCCAGCATCGGGAAGAACCCGACGAGGACCTCCCGCAGCGCCTCGACGGTCGCCGCCTGCGTCCGCCCGTCGTTGTCGGTGCGCGAACCGAAGCGGTACGGCACCCCGCGTCCGCCCAGTGCGATCCGCCCGTCGGCGGTGCGCTGCGCGTACATGTACGCGTGCGCCATGTCGCCGAGCGTCTGTCGCCCCTCCCAGCCGATCGCCGCCCACTGCTCGTCGGTCAGCGGCTCGGTGGCGATCATCGAGGAGTTCATCGGCAGCCAGGTCCGTCTCTGGCCCTTCAACGCGGCGGTGAAGCCCTCGGTGCAGCGCAGCACATAGGGCGCCCGGACGGTGCCGTACGGGGTGACAGCGTGCTTGGGCCGGATCTCCGTCACCGGCGTCTGCTCGTGGACGGTCACGCCCAGCGCCTCGACGGCCGCCGCGAGCCCCTTCAGCAGCTTCACCGGATGCACCCGCGCCCCGTGCGGCGTCCACGACGACCCGACCGCGTCCGCGACCCGGATCCGCTGGGCCGTCTCCCGGGCGCCGTACAGCTCACGGTCCTTCTCGCCGTACGACAGCTCGTGCTCGTGGAAGGCCCGCAGCCGCGCCAACTGCGCGGGCGTACGGGCGACTTCGAGGACGCCGCCCTTGTGGAGCCCGGCGTCGAAGCCCTCTTCCCCGACCACCCGGACGACCTCGTCGACGGTGCCGTTCATGGCCTTCTGCAGGCGTACGGCGGCCTCGTGGCCGTGCAGCTTCGCGTACCGGTCGCGGCCCGCGATGCCGTTGTAGAGCCAGCCGCCGTTGCGCCCGGAGGCGCCGTAACCGCAGAACTTCTGCTCCAGGACGGTGATGCGCAGAAAGGGCACGGCCTTCTTCAGGTAGTACGCCGTCCACAGTCCGGTGTACCCGCCGCCGACGATCACGACGTCCGCCGACGCGTCACCGTCGAGCGGCTCCCGCGCCTCGGGGAAGCCGTCGTCCGCGTACCAGAAGGAGATGCCGCCGTTCACGACCCTGCTGCTCATGGCCTGGGACGTTAACCCGCCGGCACACCCGCTGTCTCCTTCGGATTCCGTGCTTTCTCCCGCCCGGCGACCAGCGGATAACAGCCGAACCCGACCAGCGCCGAGGCGAAGTGTCCGAGATCGGTGAAGGTCCGCCCGGTCACCAGGGGCACCGCGTACACGACGAGGACGGCGAACCCGTAGACGTACCGCCACGGCGCCGGAATCCGGTACACCAGCACGGCGATCACCCCGGCCAGCGCGTAACTCACCCCGATGTCCAGCGTGTTGACCGCGGAGGCGGGCGCCATCCCGTGCCGGATCCCCCACAGCAGCGCCCCTTCGCTGATCAGCGTGGCCAGCACGTGCGCCGCCGCGCACACCGCCAGCCAGCGCGCCGTGCCCAGCCAGCGCTCGGCCGGCGCGTGGAAGAGGGAGTAGAGGACGACGTACGGCAGCCAGTGCCCGCTGTCGATCCACATCGCGCTGGAGACCAGCACCCGCGGCGGATCGCTCGACAGCTCGTGGATGTTGGTCGAGCGCTGCCGCAGGAACTCCTCCTCGAACTCCGGCGACATGTGGTGCAACGCCACCGTCGTCAAGAAGAGGACCGCCAGCCACACATAGGTGCCGGGGGCGCTGCGGACGTACGTCCACACCCTGTGGACACCCCGGTTAATTCGCATGAGTCGATTCACGCACGCCGGTAGGGTCCGGCACGTGATCGACATCCCGGAGGAACTGGCGGCCGCACAGGAGCTCTACAACGGCGACCGGGGCCGGGAGTTCATCGCCGGGCTGCCGGCTCTGACCGAGGACTTCCTGGAGCGCTGGGACCTGAGACCGGACGGCTCCCCGATGCACGGCGTCGCCGCGCTGGTCCTGCCCGTCGTCCGCCGTGCCGACGCCACCCCGGCCGCCCTCAAGCTCCAGCTCCTCGACGAGGAGAGCGCCGGCGAACCCGTCGCCCTGCGCCTGTGGGACGGCGACGGGGCGGTCCGCCTCCTCGACCACGACCCGGTCACCCACACCATGCTCCTGGAGCGCCTCGACTCCGCCCGCATGCTGTCCACCCTGCCCGGCACGCGGGACGCGGTCCTCGTCATCGCCGGTCTGCTGGCCCACCTGACCGCGGGGCCCGCCCCCGCCGGGATGCGCCGCCTCGGTGACATCGCACGAGCCATGCTGGACCGCACCCCCGAGGCCCTCACGCGCATCCCCGACCCCGGGATCCGCCGTACCGTCGCCGACTGCGCGGCCGCCGTACGCGAGGTCGTCGACGAACCCGGCGACCGGCTCCTGCACTGGGACCTGCACTACGAGAACGTCCTCGCCGCAGACCGCGCCCCCTGGCTCGCCATCGACCCCAAACCCCTCGCCGGCGACCCCGGGTTCGAACTGTGGCCCGCCCTCGACAACCGCTACGACGCCGACGAGGTCACCTGGCGCTTCGACGCCATGACCGACATCCTCGGCCTGGACCGCGCACGCGCGCGTGCCTGGACCCTGGGACGGCTCCTCCAGAACGCCCTCTGGAACATCGAGGACGGCCGCCCCCTGGTACCCCGCCAACTCGACATCGCCGACCGCCTGCGCACCCCCCGGAGCCGACAGCCGTGATCCGCCCCGCCACCCCCGCCGACATCCCCGCGATCCACACCCTGATCCGCGAACTCGCTGATTACGAAAGGGCGTTGTCCGAAGCGAAGGCGACCGAGGAACAACTCCACGAGGCCCTCTTCGGCCCCCGCCCCGCCACCTACGCCCACGTGGCGACCGACTCCACGGACTCCGTGATCGGCTGCGCCGTCTGGTTCCTCAACTTCTCCACCTGGCGCGGCGTCCACGGCATCTACCTCGAGGACCTCTACGTCCGCCCCACCGCGCGCGGCGCCGGCCACGGCAAGGCCCTCCTCACCGAACTCGCCCGCCTCTGCGTCGAGCGCGGCTACCAACGCCTCGAATGGTCCGTCCTGAACTGGAACACCCCCGCGATCGACTTCTACGAATCCCTCGGCGCCCGCCCCCAGGACGACTGGACGGTGTACCGCCTGACCGACGAAGCCCTCGTGAACGCCGCAGGCGTTTCCACGCGCTGAAGAAGCTCCGCCTCACGGCGCTCACCAGCTGATCCCGGCCGCCACCGGGCGGTGGTCGCTGCCGGTGGGCGGCAGGACCCAGGAGCTCCGCGGGGTCACTCCGCGCACCAGGATCTGGTCGATCCGTGCCACCGGGAACCTCGCCGGCCAGGTGAAGCCGAAACCGGCGCCGGCCGTGTCCTGGACCGAGTGCAGCCGTGAGGTGAGGCCGACGAGCGCGCGGTCGTCGGTGGTGCCGTTCAGGTCGCCGAGCAGCACCACCCGGTCGTTCGGTTCGGCGGCGACGGCCCGGGCGAGTGCCTTCGCGTTGCGGTCCCGGCTGGCCGTCCAGAAGCCCATCGTCGGCATCATCCTTACGGAGCCCAGGTGGGCCACGTACACCGCCAGTGGCCCCCGGCTCGTCGCCACCGTGGCGCGCAGCGCGCGGTTGTAGGACAGCTTGACGGCGGCCGACTTGGTGTCCCCCAACGGCCCGGCGTCCATCCCCGTGTCCACCGGCCGGACGTCCGACAGCGGCAGCCTGCTCCACAACCCGACCGTGCCCAGCACCGCGTGGTACCGGTACAACTTCGCCAGACCCTCCTCGTACACCGGCCTCGCCCGCAGGGTGATCTCCTCCAGGCCCAGGACATCCGCCCCCGACGCGGCCAGGTCGCGAGCGGTACCGGCCGGGTCGGGGTTGTCGGCGCCGACGTTGTGACCGGCCACGACGAGGTCACCGCCCGAGTGGGACCGGCCGCCGAGCAGCCCCCCGAACAGACTCACCCACACCGTGACCGGCAGCAGCAGCGCGACCACCACGGAAGCGGAACGGCGCCACAGCGCACCGGCCAGCAACACCGGCACGAACAGGCCGAACCACGGCAGGAAGGTCTCCACCAGACTCCCGAGCCCGCCGTGGTCCGGGATCTGCGCGTGCAGCAGCATCACCAGGCCGAGCAGCACCGCCAGCGCCGCGAGCACCGGGCCGCGCTTCCAGAGACCCGGCGGGGAGCAGGCGCGGAGCACCCGTCGGATGCCGGTGTCCCCGCGACCGGAGCCACCCTGCGGGGACGGGTGGGTCCGGCGGGTCGCTGTCCGGACCGAGGGCGGGTATCTCGTCATGCGACCAGTCAAGGCAGCGCGGTGTTGCCGCCCCGTATGCGGATTCCGATACGCCGACGATATGCACCCGCTCGTAGCATCGAAGGCATGCGTGTGCTCATCGTCGAGGACGAGCTCTACATGGCAGAAGCCATCCGCGATGGTCTACGCCTCGAAGCGATCGCGGCCGACATCGCGGGCGACGGCGACACGGCCCTCGAACTGCTGAGCATCAACACCTACGACATCGCCGTCCTCGACCGGGACATCCCCGGCCCCTCCGGCGACGAGATCGCCACCCACATCATCGCCTCCGGCACCGGCACGCCGATCCTCATGCTCACCGCCGCCGACCGCCTCGACGACAAGGCCACCGGCTTCGAACTCGGCGCCGACGACTACCTCACCAAACCCTTCGAACTCCAGGAACTCGCGCTCAGACTCAGAGCACTCGACCGCCGACGCGCCCACCACCGCCCTCCCGTACGGGAGATCGCGGGCCTGCGCCTGGACCCGTTCCGCCGAGAGGTCCACCGGGACGGCCGCTACGTCGCCCTGACCCGGAAGCAGTTCGCCGTGCTCGAAGTCCTCGTCGGCGCCGAAGGCGGTGTCGTCAGCGCCGAAACTCTCCTGGAACGCGCGTGGGACGAGAACGCCGACCCGTTCACCAACGCCGTGCGCATCACCGTCTCGGCCCTGCGCAAACGGCTCGGCGAACCCTGGATCATCGCCACCGTGCCGGGCGTCGGCTACCGCATCGACACACAGCCGGGGGCCTCGGACGAGGGAGCGAACCGTGGATGTGGATAGAGCACCCGGCCTGAGCGTCCGCCTCAAACTCACCCTCAGCTACGCCGGGTTCCTCATGCTCGCGGGCATCCTGCTGATCATCACCGTGGGGCTGTACCTGTCTCTCCAGGGGGAGTTGTTCAACGAAGCGGGGGCGGTGCAGGCCACCCCGGGCACCATGTTCCTGAAAGCCTTCGCCCCGACGGCAGCCGCGACGATGGCGTTCCTGCTGGTGTTCGGCGTCCTGGGAGGCTGGATCCTCGCCGGCCGCATGCTCGCCCCCCTGAACCGCATCACGGACGCCACCCGTACGGCCGCGACCGGGTCCCTCTCCCACCGGATCCGGCTGCCGGGCCGCAAGGACGAATTCCGCGAACTGGCCGACACCTTCGACGCGATGCTCGCCCGCCTCGAAGCACACGTCGCCGAACAGCGCAGATTCGCGGCCAACGCCTCCCACGAACTGCGCACCCCGCTCGCGATCTCGAAGTCACTCCTCGACGTGGCCCGCACCGACCCGCACCACGACACCGGGCGGCTCATCGACCGCCTCCACACCGTCAACACCCGGGCCATCGACCTCACCGAGGCACTGCTCCTGGTCAGCCGCGCCGAGCAGCGGTCCTTCACCCGACAACGCGTCGACCTCTCCCTCATGGCGGAAGAGGCCACCGAGACACTCCTCCCCCTCGCGGAGAAGCACGGCGTCACCATCGAGACCCGCGGCGACATCACCTCGACGACCGGATCACAGGCCCTTCTCCTCCAGCTGACCACGAACCTCGTGCACAACGCGATCGTCCACAACCTGCCCGAGCAGGGCACCGTGTGGATCACCACCGAGGTCCGCCCGGGGACGGCGGTCCTCACCGTCGAGAACACCGGCGACCACCTCACCCCGGAACTGCTCCCGACCCTCACCGAGCCCTTCCAGCGCGGCACCGAACGCATCCACACCGACCACGCGGGCGTCGGCCTGGGCCTCGCCATCGTCAAGACCATCACCCAGGCCCACGACGGAACCCTCACCCTGACCCCACGCCCCACGGGCGGCCTGCGCATCACCGTAGAACTGCCAGCACAAAACCCCAGGCCAGACGAGGTCTGACCTGGGGTTCAGTGGAGCCCCCTGTCGGATTCGAACCGACGACCTACGCATTACAAGTGCGTGGCTCTGGCCATCTGAGCTAAGGAGGCACCGCGTACCGCAACACATGCGCGGAGGCTGGACCACTCTACACAGAGCCCGTTTCCCCAAGCCACGAAGTTCCGCACACCACGCGCACCCAAAACCGTGCGTAACCGTCCGTGCACCCGTTCGTTGATCGAGCTGACGTGCTGTTCCGAAGATCGGATCGTCAGGGGAGGGGTCATGGAGGGGACAGAGACCGAGCGCGTCAAGCGCGAGGTCCTCGGCATCGGCGAGCGCCGGAAGCACCACACACGCAAGGCGACTCCGCTGAAGTCCCACACCAAGGCGCCCGACACGCATCACCGCCTCTATCGGTTCCGCTTCTATCCGACCGAGGAGCAGCCCGAGCAGTTGGAGCGGACGTTCGGCGCGTGTCGGTGGGTCTACAACGAGGGGCTGACGCTGCGTTCGGGGGCCTGGGAGCGGCATCGGGTGAATGTGGGGTTCGCGGAGACGTGTCGGGCGCTGACGGGGTGGAAGCGGAAGGAGGAGACGGCGTGGTTGAGGGATGTGTCGTCGACGGTGCTTCAGCAGTCTCTGCGTCATCTGGATCAGGCGTACGGCCGTTTCTTCAAGGGTGAGGCCAGGTATCCGAGGCGGAAGAAGAAGGGTCGTGCGCGGGATGCGGCGACGTATGTGCGTACCGGTTTCAAGTGGGTGGAGGATCCGGGGCGACCGGGGACTGGGCTGATCACGTTGGCCAAGCAGTCGGTGCCGTTGGACATCCGGTGGTCCCGGGCGTTGCCTGCCGGGGAGGTTCCGGTGCGGTTGTCGGTGACGCGGGATCGGGCGGGCCGGTACTTCGTGTCCGTGCTGGTGGAGGCGCGAATAGCGCCGCTGCCTGTGGTGTTCGTGCCGGGGACGCGGGAGCCGAAGGCAGTGGGGGTGGATGTCGGGCTGGTCTCACTGGTGATCCTGGATGACGGGACGAAGTTCGATCATCCGCGGTTGTTGAAGCGGTACGCGGAGAAGTTGGCGCGGTTGCAACGGGAGTTGCACCGCAAGGTGCGGGGGTCGAAGAATCGGCAGAAGGTCCGGAAGAAGATCGCGCGGCTGTACGCCCTGATCAGCGACGTACGCAGGGACATGCTGAACCAGCTCACCACCCGCCTCGTGCGCGAGAACCAAGTGCTCGTGGTGGAGGACTTGTCGGTCAAGACCTTGATGCGGGTGGCGCGCGGCAAGGGACGTGGACGGAAGGCGAAGCTGAATCAGGCGATCATGGACGCCTCGTGGGGAGAGTTGCTACGGCAGCTGCGCTACAAGTGCGAGTGGTACGGCCGGACGCTGGTGGTTGTAGATCGCTTCTTCCCCTCGACACGGCGGTGCTCCGCCTGCCATGTCACGGGGCCGAGACTCGACGTCTCGGTTCGCAGGTGGACGTGCGCCGGGTGCGGGGCCCTGCACGATCGAGATGTGAACGCTGCCGTGAACCTCAGGGACGAGGGTCTGCGTTTGCTGGCCGCGTAGAGCGCGGCTGCGCTGCAGTACGGACCGACGGGCCGTCGGCCGGAATGCCTGTGGAGTCCGTGTAAGACCGGTCAGGCCCAGCTCACCGTAGCTGTGCATGGCTGGCAGTGGGTGTTGAAGCAGGAAGCCGCTGGGCAAGGTCAAAAGTAAGTTGCTCTGCCCGTTCGAAAATTTCCGCGAAGTTCACAGTCCGCCAGGTACTGACATAGGCGTGAACGCCAGGTACCGTCCAGAGCCAGTCCACACCTGTGTGGACTACACCACCTTCCTACAACGGATCGTCCGGCACGTTCCTGCCGGTAGAAGGGGGCCTCTGAGCCATGGCCACTGTTTCATTCGACAAGGCGACCCGCATTTACCCGGGTTCCACGAAGCCCGCCGTCGACGGTCTCGACATCCACATCGAGGACGGCGAGTTCCTCGTCCTGGTCGGCCCGTCCGGCTGTGGCAAGTCCACCTCGCTCCGCATGCTGGCGGGGCTCGAGGACGTCAACGGCGGCGCCATCCGCATCGGTGACCGCGACGTCACGCACCTGCCGCCGAAGGACCGGGACATCGCCATGGTGTTCCAGAACTACGCGCTCTACCCGCACATGACCGTCGCCGACAACATGGGCTTCGCGCTCAAGATCGCCGGCATCAACAAGACGGAGATCCGGCAGAAGGTCGAGGAGGCCGCGAAGATCCTCGACCTCACCGAGTACCTGGACCGCAAGCCGAAGGCCCTCTCCGGTGGTCAGCGCCAGCGTGTCGCGATGGGCCGCGCCATCGTGCGTGAGCCGCAGGTCTTCCTCATGGACGAGCCGCTGTCCAACCTGGACGCCAAGCTCCGTGTGTCCACCCGTACGCAGATCGCCTCGTTGCAGCGCCGTCTCGGCATCACCACCGTCTACGTCACCCACGACCAGGTCGAGGCCATGACGATGGGCGACCGGGTCGCCGTGCTCAAGGACGGTCTGCTCCAGCAGGTCGACTCGCCGCGCAACATGTACGACCGCCCGGCGAACCTCTTCGTCGCCGGCTTCATCGGCTCCCCGGCGATGAACCTCGTCGAGGTCCCGATCACCGACGGCGGTGTGAAGTTCGGCAACAGCGTGGTGCCCGTCAACCGCGAGGCCCTCAAGGCCGCCTCCGACAAGGGTGACACCACGGTGACCGTGGGCGTCCGCCCCGAGCACTTCGACATCGTCGAGCACAACGGCGCCGCCGCCTCGGCGCTCTCCAAGGACGCCGAGGACGCCCCGGCCGGTCTCGCGGTCACCGTGAACGTGGTCGAGGAGCTCGGCGCCGACGGTTACGTCTATGGCTCCGCCAAGGTCGACGGCGAGCTGAAGGACCTGGTCGTCCGCGTCAGCGGCCGCGCGGTCCCGGACAAGGGCGCCACGCTGCACGTCGTGCCGCGTCCGGGCGAGACCCACGTGTTCTCGACCTCCACGGGCGAGCGCCTCACCGACTGAGGACGAACCGCAGCAATTCACCCAGGTTGACGAGAAGGGCCCCGCAGAGCCTCTGCGGGGCCCTTCTCGCGCCCGGAACCCGCCCCGAACGCCCCCGAACGCGTCGACAAATACCCCGGCACACCGGCCATTTCGAGCAGTGTTCGTCAACTCCCTACCCGAAAATCGGCACTGCCTCATCCCCCGAACCGGTGACTAAATGTCGCCAAATCATTACCGCACGCTACCCTCACACGCGTGAAGCACTCCACTTACCAACAGACGCGACGCGGCCGGGGCCCCGCCCGCCGTATCGGCCGCTCCCTCGCCCTTGTCCTGCCGGTCGTCCTGGTGCTTTCCGGGACCCTCGCGGTCACCCGAGTCAACTGGTCGGGGGATCCCTCGAGCTCCTCGGTGCTCACCGCGTCGGACGCGACGGTCTCGGACAGCAAGCCGCGCAGCGCCCCCCTCGCCCCCCAGGACGCCCTGCGCGGGCAGCTCCTGACCGAACTCCAGGAGAAGAACCCCGGCATCGCCCTCACGCACCTCCAGGAGGCCGTGAACGAGCGCCCCTCGCTCGCCAGACACTGCGCCTCCATCGCGAAGGCCCTGGGCCGCGCCGCGGTCCGTGTCTACGGCCCCACGCGCGCGCAGTCCTACGCCCGCCCCGTCTGCGACACGTCCTTCGCGACGGGTGTGGCCGCGGCACACAGCGGCTGACCCCGCGAGAGGGGATGCCGACCGAGGTCGGGAGAGGGGCGCGTCGTAAGGTTCCGGTCATGACCGATCCGAACGCCGCGTCCCGCCCCACCCAGGCCGTGATCCTGGCCGGCGGCCAGGGATCCCGGCTGCGCCCCTACACCGACACCCGGCCCAAGCCGATGATCGAGATCCCCGGCACGGGAACTCCGATCATCGGCCATCAGCTTGTCTGGCTCGCCGAGGAGGGCGTGACGGACGTGGTGATCAGCTGCGGGCATCTCGCCGAGGTGCTCCAGGACTGGTTGAAGACGGCCGACCTGCCGCTGCGCGTGCAGACGGTCATCGAGACGGAGCCGCTCGGCCGGGGCGGCGGACTGAAGTACGCGGCGGCGCGTCTGCCGCAGCCGGATCAGGCGTGGTACGCGACGAACGGTGACATCTGGACCCGGTTCTCGCTGCGGGACATGGCGGACTTCCACACCGAGCGGGACGCGATCGCGACGCTCGCGCTGGCGCGGCCGCGGATTCCCTGGGGGGCCGTGCAGACCGACGGGTTCGGTCACATCACGGACTTCATAGAGGCGCCGCCGTCGACGTTCGAGATCAACGCGGGGGTGTACGTCTTCTCGCCCGGGTTCGCCGATCTGCTGCCGGAGCGGGGGGACCATGAGCGGACGACGTTCCCCACGCTTGCGCGTGAGCTGCGGCTGGCCGGGTTCCCGATCCCTCAGGGGGCGTACTGGCGGGCCATCGACACCGCGAAGGATCTGACCGAGGCGGCCAAGGAGCTCGCGGCACTCGGCCGATAGCGGCGCCGTACACCGGGAAGGTCCCGCACATCCTGTGTGCGGGACCTTCTCCGTGTGTGGGCGGTGTCTCTCAGCCGGTGGGGTCGCCCAGTACGTCGCCCACCGGCCCGCCTACCCCAACAGGCCGCCCACCAGGCCCGGTTGGCCGGAGGAGGAACCTCCGGTGCCGGAGCCGCCCGTGGAACCGCCGGAGGTGCTCGTGCCCCCGGTCGGGCCCGAGGTGGTGCTGGGGGCCTGCTGGGCCGGGGAGGACTGCTGTGGCGAGGTCCGTCCCGTGGTGCCCTGGGTCTGGCTGGGCGAGCCGCCGGTAGTGGTAGTGGTCGTGCCGGTGTCGGTGTCGCGGGTGGCGCCGGGGGTCGCCGAGGTGCCGGCGGAGGGGCCCGTGGTGGCGCCCTGGCTGGGCCGGGTGGACGCCGACGGGCTCTTCTTGCGGGCCTTGGCGGAGTCCTGCGGGAGCGGGGAGCCGGGCAGTTCGTTGCGCGGGGCCTCGCCGGGGCCGGGGACGATGATGCGGTCGGCGTCGCGGACGGCGCTGCCGAGCACGGAGCCGATCAGCAGGGTCAGGCCCATCACGATGGTGGTGACGAGGGCGCCGCGTCGAAGGACGTAGCTGCGCAGTTCCCAGATGTCGGAGTGGGGTCCGAGGCGGCGCCAGGCGCGGCCCGCGAGGCGGCCGTCGATGGAGTAGACGGGGGCGCCGGCGATGATCAGCGGGGACCAGGCGGCGAGGTAGATGATGTCGGGGGTGTCGTAGGCGGGGACGCTCTTCCAGCTGACGGTGACGAGGAGCGCGGCGGACAGGCCGGCGCCGACGACCGCGGCGACGCGCTGCCAGCAGCCCAGGATCGTGAGGACGCCCACGATGACCTGGAGGAAGGCGATGACGAGGCCGGAGCCGACGGGGTGCTGGAGGGCGAACTGGCGCAGTGGTTCGGCCACGTCCCACGGGTGCAGGGTGTTGAGCCACTTGACCATGGAGCCGCGCTTGCCGCCGTCGAAGTAGACGGGGTCGCACAGCTTGCCCATGCCGGCGTAGATGGAGATGAAGCCGAGGAAGATCCGGAGCGGGAGGAGGACGACGCCGAGGTTCATCCGGCGGCCCGGGTAGTAGGCGTGCCGTGCGGCTTCGTCGCCCTGTCGCCTGGTGGCGCGGTCGGCGCGGGCCTCGTCGAAGCCGTCGTCGAACTCCTCGCCCTCGTGGGCGGGTTCGTCGTACGCGCTGCCCACCGTGCGCATGTGGGGCAGGAGCCGGGTGCCGTCGCCGTCGGGGGTGCGCTGGGCGCCGACGAGTGGGGTCGCCATGGTCTGGGCCAACTCGTCGTCGTAGTCGGCCTGGTAGCCGTGGTCGACGTCGATACGGGGGATGACCTGGGTGGCTCCGGCGTCGGCGGTGGGCGGCTCGGCATGGCCGACGCTGCCGCCTCGCACGGCCTGCAACAGGCGGTGGGCGCCGGTGTCGTCGGGGGCGGACCTGCCGCTCCACACGACGGGCCGACGGCGCCCCGCGGCGCCTACGGCCGGCATCCGGGCGGTGTCCTCGGCGGCGATCAAGTGCCGTGCGATCCGCGGGGATTGGGCGCGTCTCGTCGACGCGCCCAACTGCACGCGGAAGCTCGCATGATTGACGATGATCTGCGCCGGATCGCTCGGCACCTTCACCATGCTCAGCGCGGGAGCGTCGTCGAATCCCGACGGGCCGTCCCCCGTGGGTGTGCGGGGTGTTCTGGTGTCCACACTCATCTAACCGAGTGACGTGTGGTTAGGACACTGCTTTGACTCGCCGGATGTGTCCGGACCCCGTCAAGCTTGCCCCGTACGCCGGGAACACCCCGTGTGGGGGACGGCGCCGAACAGCCGTTCAGGCCCGGCGGCGAGCCGCTTCGTAGAGCACGATCCCGGCTGCCACACCGGCGTTGAGCGACTCCGCGCCGCCCGGCATGGGGATCCGCACCCGGTAGTCGCAGGTCTCGCCGACCAGGCGGGACAGGCCCTTGCCCTCGCTGCCGACCACGATGACGACGGGGCCGCCGAGGGCTTCCAGGTCGCCGATCTCGTGCTCGCCGTCGGCGGCGAGGCCGACGACCGCGATGCCCTGCTTCTTGTACGCCTCCAGGGCGCGCGTCAGGTTGGTGCAGCGGGCGACCGGGGTGCGGGCGGCCGTACCGGCGGACGACTTCCACGCACCGGCGGTCATGCCGGCCGCGCGCCGCTCGGGTACGAGGACGCCGTGGCCGCCGAAGGCGGAGACGGAGCGGACGGCGGCACCGAGGTTGCGCGGGTCGGTCACGCCGTCGAGGGCGACGATCAGCGGGTCCTGCCCCTCGTCGTAGGCGGCGTTGGCCAGCTCCTCGGGGTGGGCGTACTCGTACGGCGGGACCTGGAGGACCAGGCCCTGGTGGTTGAGCCCGTTGGTCATGCGGTCGAGCTCGGGGCGGGGGGCCTCCATGAGGTGGACGCCGCCCCGGTCGGCGACGAGCTGGAGCGCCTCGCGGACCCGCTCGTCGTTGTCGATGAACTGCTGGACGTAGAGCGTCACCGCGGGCACGCCCTCGCGCAGCGCCTCGACGACGGGGTTGCGTCCGACGACCATCTCCGAGGTGCCCTTGCCGCCCCGGCCGCGCGGCGCGGAACGGCGCACCGTCTGCTTCGCCTTGGCGTTGGCGATTCGGTTCTTCTTGTGGCCCTTGCGCGCCTCGGCGGGCGGGGTCGGCCCCTTGCCCTCCAGGCCCCTGCGTCGCTGGCCGCCACTGCCGACCTGCGCGCCCTTCTTGCCGGACATGCGGCGGTTGTTGGCTGCCATGACCTACCTGTTCTCCGTGAGTGTCTGCGTCGGTGAAACGTTCATACGTCTATGCAGTGTGCCGCCCGGAGGGCCGGGCGGCACAATCGATCAAGAAAGGGGCTAGCGGAGACCCAGCGTCCAGCGCGGCCCCTGCGGGCCGTCCTCGATGGTCAGGCCCGACTGGCCGAGCTGGTCGCGGATGGCGTCGGCGGTGGCCCAGTCCTTGCGGGCACGGGCCGCTTCCCGCTGGTCGAGGACCAGGCGTACGAGGCTGTCGACCACGCCGTGCAGGTCCTCGCCCCGGTCGGACTCACCGGCCCAGTGCGCGTCGAGCGGGTCGAGACCGAGGACGCCGAGCATGGCGCGCACCTCGGCGAGGCGGGCCCCCGCGGCCTCCTTGTCGTCGGCCGCGAGGGCGCTGTTGCCCTGCCGGACGGTGGTGTGCACGACGGCGAGCGCCTGCGGGACGCCCAGGTCGTCGTCCATGGCCTCGGCGAAGGCGGGCGGTACCTCGGCGGAGGGCTCCACGGGACCGGCCTTCTCGACCACGCGCTGCACGAAGCCCTCGATCCGTGCGAACGCCGCCTCGGCCTCGCGCAGGGAGTCCTCGCTGTACTCGATCATCGAGCGGTAGTGCGGGGTGCCGAGGTAGTAGCGCAGCACGATCGGGCGCCACGTCTTGACCATCTCGGACACGAGGACCGAGTTGCCGAGCGACTTGGACATCTTCTCGCCGCTCATGGTGACCCAGGCGTTGTGCACCCAGTAGCGGGCGAACTCGTCGCCGTAGGCCTTGGCCTGGGCGATCTCGTTCTCGTGGTGCGGGAAGATCAGGTCCAGGCCGCCGCCGTGGATGTCGAAGACGGAGCCGAGGTACTTGTGGGCCATCGCCGAGCACTCCAGGTGCCAGCCGGGGCGGCCGCGGCCCCACGGGGTCTCCCAGTCGGGCTCGCCGGGCTTGGCGGCCTTCCACATGGCGAAGTCCCGCGGGTCCCGCTTGCCGGTGATGCCCTCCTCGGCGGGCTGGCGCATCTCGTCCAGGTCCTGCCGGGACAGCTCCAGGTAGGCGGGCCACGACCGCACGTCGAAGTAGACGCTGCCGTCGGCCTCGTAGGCGTGGCCGCGCTCGATGAGGCCGCGCATCATCTCGACCATTTCGGTGATGTGGCCGGTGGCGCGCGGTTCGTAGGTCGGCGGGAGGCAACCGAGGGCGTTGTAGCCGTCGTTGAAGGCGCGCTCGTTGTCGTAGCCGATGGACCACCAGGGGCGGTTCTGGTCGGCCGCCTTGGCGATGATCTTGTCGTCGATGTCGGTGACGTTGCGGATGAACGTGACGTCGTAGCCGCGGTACCGGAACCAGCGGCGCATGATGTCGAAGTTCAGGTAGGAGCGGATGTGACCGATGTGCGGGGCGGCCTGCACGGTGGCACCACACAGGTAGATCGAGACACAGCCCGGCGTGAGCGGGGCGAAGTCACGGATCTGCCGGGCGCTGGTGTCGTACAGGCGAATAGTCACGGGACCTAGGGTAGTGGGCCGAAGGGGGTGCGTGGAGCAGTCCTTTTGTCACCCTTCCCTTACGGCCGATTGTCACCCCTGCCTGACGACCAGGGCGGTCGCCACCGCCATCAGTCCCTCGCCGCGGCCGGGGAATCCGAGGCCGTCCGTGGTCGCCCCCGACACCGACACCGGGGCACCCGCCGCCTCCGACAGGATGTGCTGCGCCTCGTCCCTGCGCTTGCCGATCTTCGGGCGCGGACCCACCACCTGTACGGCGATGTTGCCGATCCGGAAGCCCGCCGCGCGGACGATCCGGGCCGCCTCCGTCAGCAGCGTGACGCCGGACGCACCGGACCATTCGGGGCGGCCGGTGCCGAAGTGCGCGCCGAGGTCGCCGAGGCCGGCCGCGGAGAAGAGCGCGTTGCAGGCGGCGTGGGCGACGACGTCCGCGTCGGAGTGGCCGGCCAGGCCGGGGCCCTCGCCCTCCCACTTCAGGCCGGCGCACCACAGGTCACGGCCCTCCTCGAAGGCGTGGATGTCGGTGCCGATGCCGACCTGAGGCAGGAGCACGGGCTGCTCAGAAGCCATCGTTGAGCCTCCTGCGGGCCAGGACTGCCTCCGCCAGGACCAGGTCCAGGGGGCGGGTCACCTTGAAGGCCTCCTCGTGACCGGGCACCACCACGACGGTGAGCCCCAGCTGCTCGACCATGCTCGCGTCGTCGGTGACGTCCTCGGTGACCGTCTCGTGGGCGCGGATCAGGGTCGCCCGGTCGAAGCCCTGCGGGGTCTGTACGGCACGCAGCCGCGCGCGGACCGGGGTGGCCACCACCGGCTCCGGCTCACCGGGAGCGACGGCGGGCTCGACCTCCTTGACGGTGTCCGCGAGGGGCAGCGCCGGGACGACGGCGGGCGCACCGTCCCGTACGGCCTCGATGACCGCGTCGACGGTGTCGACCGGGACGAGCGGGCGGGCCGCGTCATGGACCAGGACGATGCCGAAGTCCGAGGGCAGGGCGTCCAGGCCGAGCCGGACCGATTCCTGCCGGGACTCGCCGCCCGGGACGACGAGGAAGTCCGTGCGCTCGGGCAGCGCGTGCGCGTCGAGGAGGGACTTGACCTCGCCGGCGCCGTCGGGCGGGGCCACGACGACGACCAGGGAGACGGCGCGGGATGCGGCCATCGCGCGGACCGCGTGGATCAGCATGGGTGTGCCGTTCAGCGCCCGGAGCGCTTTGGGAGCGCCCGGACCGAGGCGTACGCCCCGTCCGGCGGCCGGAATCACCACCGCGGTGCGGGCCCCCGCACGTGCTTCGGCGGGCGAAGGACGCGAAACGTCAGACATCGGTTCCTGTCAGGTTTGTGTGCTCGGCCAACGTGGGTACGGAGACAGCGTGCCGGGCGCGACGCCTTGACCGGACCCTTCCGTGACCCCGGTCGAGCCTGCTGCCCGGGCCCGGCACGCCAAGTATCGGGGGATCTTTCTCCGAGAGAAACACGCGCACGGCACTCCGGGCGTCTTCGCCGGAGCGTCTTCGGGGCGTGATGGGTCCGGCATCCGGAGACAGACATGCCGCAGCGCCCGGCGACAGCTGTTGCGTCATCGGGCACCGCGGCATTTCAGTGCGGCAATTCGGATTCAGTGTGTGCTGAGCTGAGCGGGCGAGGTGCCTGCACAGAGACGCTCAGGACGCGAGAACCTCGTCGAGCAGCGCCTCGGCCTTGTCCTCGTTCGTGTTCTCCGCGAGGGCGAGTTCACTCACCAGGATCTGCCGAGCCTTGGCGAGCATGCGCTTCTCACCTGCGGAGAGTCCGCGCTCGCGCTCACGACGCCACAGGTCACGCACGACTTCCGCGACCTTGATGACATCGCCGGAGGCGAGCTTCTCCAGGTTTGCCTTGTAACGACGGGACCAGTTAGTGGGCTCCTCGGCGTACGGCGCGCGCAGCACCTCGAAGACCCGGTCCAGCCCGTCCTGACCGACCACATCGCGCACGCCGACGAACTCTGCATTGTCCGCTGGCACACGTACCGTCAGGTCACCCTGGGCGACCTTCAGCACCAAGTAGGTCTTGTCCACGCCTTTGATCTGGCGAGTTTCGATAGCCTCGATCAGCGCGGCCCCGTGATGGGGATAGACCACGGTGTCGCCAACCTTGAACGTCATGTGACAGGTACCCCTTCCGTGGCTATCCAGGGTAACACGGAAACTGCGGGTTCTGAATGGTGTTTTCGCAGGTCAGAGCATATCTCGGGGCTTGACAACAGCAACAGGAACGTGCTGCGGAGGCCGCGCGGAAGAAGGAATTCGCAGGTCGGAGCGGCTCTCCGGGCGAGGTGAAACGCGTACGTTACACGCATCCGGAGCCCCCTCCGGACGGGCTAACGTCCCCAAATGTCCGGTTCCAAGTGTGCGACTTCCGCTACTCCGTTCGGTGCCCGGTGTCACTTCCCCGCCGAATCCGGAATTGATCACGCGCGGTCGGCGGATCAGGTGGTGATCAATTCCGGGGGCGATCACACATTCCTTCACGGAAGTTTTGCTACTGGCCGCGAACGCGGTTATGTGAAAGCCGGACCGGGCCGGAGTACGGGTCACAAGTGACTGGTGAGTCACTTGTGAAGCGAGTGACACGCCTCTTGGGGAGGGTCGGGTGCGGCCCTGCGGGAACGGCTCGGTAACCTAAGGCCGCTGACAGACACTTAGCGCGGCTTTACGGGCCGCCCCGCTCAAGTCAAGGAGTTGCCGCCGCCGTGAGCAGCAGCCTTCGACGCGGCGCCCTCGCCGCCTCTGCCATCGCGTTCTCGATCGCCGCGCTCTCCGCGTGCGCGGCCGGCAGCAACGCCCAGACCCTGGAGGTCAAGCCGGACAACGCGGAGACCCGCGTGGGCGACATCAAGCTCCAGAACGTCGTGGTGATCACCCAGCCGACCCCCGAGGCCTCCGGTGAGACCACGGGTCCGGCCGTCATCTCCGCCACCGTCTTCAACGCCGGCGACAAGCCCCAGACGCTGGACTCCGTGAGCATCGACGGCGGCGGCAGCGCCGAGATCACGCCCGCCAAGGGCAAGGGCAAGGTGACCGTCCCGGCCCACGGCTCCGTCGTCCTCGGCGGCAAGAACAACGCCTCCGCCGCGGTGACCGAGCTCGGCGAGAGCGTCAAGAACGGCAACGCCCAGAAGGTCACCTTCACCTTCAGCACGACCGGTGACGTGAGCCTGCGCGCCTTCGTCGTCCCGGCCGACAGCTACTACACCCAGTGGGGCCCGAGCGCCGTGCCGTCGGCGCCGGAGACCTCGCCGAAGCCGACCGGCTCCGCGACCCCGACCGGTGCGGCCACGCCGACCGGCGCGGCGTCCGCTTCCGTGTCCGCGAGCGCGACGGCCGGCGAGTCGGCCGCGAGCCACTGAGCGGCCGTACGAGACCGTCGTACGACACGAAGGGCGGGACCTCCGAGGAGGTCCCGCCCTTCGGCGTACCGCAGCTGATTCTTCAGGCTCTCTACGGCTCGAACTTGTAGCCGAGGCCGCGGACCGTCACCAGGTACCGGGGCGCGCCCGGGTCGGGCTCGATCTTGGCGCGCAGGCGCTTGACGTGGACGTCGAGGGTCTTGGTGTCACCGACGTAGTCGGCGCCCCAGACGCGGTCGATGAGCTGCATGCGGGTCAGGACGCGGCCGGCGTTGCGCAGCAACATCTCCAGCAGGTCGAACTCCTTGAGGGGCAGGTCGATCTTGGAGCCGGAGACCGTGACCACGTGGCGGTCCACGTCCATGCGGACCGGACCGGCCTCCAGAGCGGCCGGGGTGACCTCCTCGGGCTCGCCGCGGCGGCGCAGGACGGCGCGGATACGGGCGACCAGCTCGCGCGAGGAGAACGGCTTGGTGACATAGTCATCGGCTCCTATTTCCAGGCCGACGACCTTGTCGATCTCGCTGTCCTTGGCGGTCACCATGATGACGGGGACGTTGGAGCGGCCGCGCAGCTGGCGGCAGACCTCCGTGCCGGGCAGGCCCGGCAGCATCAGGTCGAGGAGGACGAGGTCGGCGCCGTTGCGCTCGAACTCGTCGAGTCCGTCGGGGCCCGTGGCCGCGATGGCGACCTCGAAGCCCTCTTTGCGGAGCATGTACGAAAGGGCGTCGGAGAAGGACTCCTCGTCCTCGACGACGAGCACTCGGGTCACGGCAGGACCTCCGGGGCGGGAAGCGGGTCGTAAGAAGCCGACTCGGGAGTGGGCCCGTCCTCGTCGTCGAGGTCGGGGTGCTGGAGCGCGCGGTCGCGGGCCGCGCCCGCCTCCGGCAGCCTGAGGGTGAACGTGGAGCCCTGTCCCTCGGAACTCCACACCGTGACCTCCCCGCCGTGCGAGGCGGCCACGTGCTTGACGATCGCGAGGCCGAGGCCCGTACCGCCGGTCTGGCGGGAGCGGGCCGGGTCGACGCGGTAGAAGCGCTCGAAGATGCGCTCCTTGTCCTTGTCGGAGATGCCGATGCCCTGGTCGGTGACGGCGACCTCGATGAGGTCGCCGCTCGGCACGGCCACCCGGCGGGCGGATATGCCGACGCGGGTGCGGGCGGGCGAGTAGTTGACGGCGTTCTCGACGAGATTGCCGAGGGCGGCGGCCAGCTGGCCGCGGTTGCCCCAGACCTTCAGCTCGGCCGCGCCGGCCGCGGCCATGGTGATCTGCTTGGTGCCGGCCTGGTGCCGGCAGCGGTCGATGGCCTCGGCGACCAGCTCGTCCACGCGGACCGGCTCGGCGTCCTCCAGCGGGTCGTCGTTCTGCACCCGGGAGAGGTCGATGATCTCCTGGACCAGGCTGGTCAGGCGGGTGGCCTCGATCTGCATCCGGCCGGCGAAGCGTTCCACGGCCTCCGGGTCCTCCGAGGCGTCCATGACGGCCTCGGACAGGAGGGAGAGCGCGCCGACGGGGGTCTTGAGTTCATGGCTGACGTTCGCGACGAAGTCACGTCGTACCGCTTCGATCCGCCGGGCCTCGGTGAGGTCCTCCACGAGGAGCAGCACCAGCCGGGAGCCTAGGGGCGCGACACGGGCGGAGACCGCGAGGGCCTCGCCGCGTCCGGTCCCCCGCCTGGGCAGGTCCAGCTCGACCTGACGTATCTCCCCGTCCCTCCTGGTGTCCCGGGCCATCTGGAGCATCGGCTCCACGGAGAGCTTGCCGCCGCGGACCAGCCCGAGGGCGTACGCGGCGGAGCTGGCCTTGACGACGGCGTCGGCCTCGTCGAGGACGACGGCGGAGGAGCGGAGCACGGACAGGACGGTGTCCACGCCCGGCGGAAGCATCGGGTCGGTGTGCAGGGAGGTGCGGGTGGGGCGTTTCTGCTCCCGCTCGCTCCAGCGGAACGCCAGCATCGCGATGACACCGGTGAGCACACCGGCGATCGCTGCCGCTGCGGCGACTGCCGCGTTCACGTCCATGCCTCCAGGTTAGGCATGGGATCCGTCCTGGCCACAGCCGTCCGAGTGCGAGCTCGAACACTCGTCGCCCAGAGTTCACCTTGGAGCCAGTACTGGTTCATTTGGGAGGGCGGAAACGGACGCGTAGGAGGCCGAACGTGGGAGCGTGGGGTACGCGGCACCGGTTTCACGGCCGGTTTCGGCCCCTGGAGCCCACAGGAACGACGTAGGAGAGGGAACCGACGATGCGGGACGCGTACCACGAGGAACTTGATTCGATCGGCGACGGTCTGGTGGAGATGGCCCGGCTGGTCGGGTCGGCGATCGGACGCGCCACGACGGCCATCCTCGACTCCGACCTGAAGCTGGCCGAAAGCGTCATCGAGGCCGACCAGAAGGTGGACGACCTCCAGCACGACCTGGAGGCCCGGGCGATCGCGCTGCTCGCCCGGCAGCAGCCGGTGGCGACGGACCTCCGCATCGTCGTCACCTCGCTGCGCATGTCGGCCGACCTGGAGCGCTCCGGCGACCTGGCCCAGCACGTGGCGAAGCTGGCCCGGCTGCGCTTTCCCGAGAAGGCCATCCCGCACGACCTGCACGCGACCATCCTGGAGATGGGCCAGCTCGCACAGCGCCTGATGGCGAAGGCGGCCGAGGTCATCATCACCAAGGACGTCGACCTGGCGCTCCAGCTGGAGCAGGACGACGACGAGATGGACCTGCTGCACCGCACGCTCTTCCAGCACCTGCTGGACGACAAGTGGAAGCACGGCATCGAGACGGCGGTGGACGTCACCCTCCTCGGCCGCTACTACGAGCGGTTCGCCGACCACGCGGTGTCGGTGGCCAAGCGGGTGGTGTACCTGGTGACGGGCGAGCACGCGGACGACCTCCAGCAGGACGTCCAGCCGGCGACGGGGGTCGAGGGGACCTGAATCCAGGATCCCGTACGACGTTGAGGGGCCCCGGGTGATTCCGGGGCCCTTCGTCGTTCGGGTCGCCCGGGCGGGCGGAGAGGAGGAGCATGAGAGTGCGGGGACGGGGGCGCAGGGGTGAAGGTCACCGTTCGGCTCGGGGATGGCAGGAAGGTGGAGGCCATGGCGCGGTTCATGGACGTACACCATGGGATGCAGGGCATCACGGCCGACCAGTTGATGGCGGCCCACCAGGCGGACCTCGCGATTGAGAACGAAGAGGGCGTGCACTTCGAGCGCGCCTGGGCCGACCCCGAGGCCGGCCTCGTGTACTGCCTCTCGGAGGCCCCGTCGGCGGACGCGGTCCAGCGCATCCACGAACGGGCCGGACACAAGGCGGACGAGATCCACTCGGTGCCGCTGTCGGTCTGACAGCGGGGTCTCCTACTGCAGGTGCTCGCGGACGAGGTCGAGGAACGCCCTGCGGTTGGGGCGGATGTACGCCCAGACCATCTCGTCCCGCGGCTCCCCGGGAGCGGGGCCGTTCCTGATCACGTTCTGGACGTCGTACGCCAGAAGACGTGCCGCGTCGTTGACCTCGGAGCCGCACAGCATGTGGATCGTCTTCTGCGCGACCCACATCCTGTCGATGGACTGCTTCGCGCGCGCCTGCCACTGTTCGTCGCTCTCACCGTGGTGATAGCGGTCCACCGCGACCCGTTCGGCTTCCTGCACCGCGGACAGGAAGTCGATGAGACGGGTGACGCGCTCACCACGCCGCACCTCCACCCGCTCACGCAGACTCCGCCGCACTTCAGCCTGCTCCGACGCGCGCCCCAGACAGTACTGGGCCAGCGTCGACACCAGCACGCCGAGAACAACGCCGAGAAACGGCACGTATGTTGTCGATGTCACGGCTCACGGTGACATGGGGTTTTCGTGGCACGGCGTTTTCGCCGCATCTCCGGCGGCATCGCGGCCCATGGTGTAGTCGAAGCGCCGTACTTCGCGCGTCCTGTTGTCCGTGCCGTCACCGAAGTGGGTCACCGAGCAGCGCGACCTGCTCGCCCTTGCCCGCGAGGCCTACGAGTGGCGGCGTGCTTGCAGCGACTGACGGCCCATCCCAGCAAAAACCCCCGACCCGCGAGGAACTCGCAGGTCGGGGGCGGGAGCACGAAAACTACTTCTTCTTGCCCTGGTTCTTGACCGCCTCGATGGCCGCCGCGGCCGCCTCCGGGTCCAGGTACTTGCCGCCCGGTGTCACCGGCTTGAAGGACGCGTCGAGTTCGTAGTACAGGGGGATGCCCGTCGGGATGTTCAGGCCCGCGATGTCGGCGTCGGAGATGCCGTCCAGGTGCTTGACCAGGGCGCGGAGGCTGTTGCCGTGGGCCGCGACCAGGACCGTGCGGCCGGCCAGGAGGTCCGGGACGATGCCGTCGTACCAGTACGGGAGCATGCGGACGACCACGTCCTTCAGGCACTCCGTGCGGGGGCGCAGCTCCGGGGGGATCGTGGCGTAGCGGGCGTCGTCCGACTGGGAGAACTCCGTGCCGTCCTCGAGGGGCGGGGGCGGGGTGTCGTAGGAGCGGCGCCACAGCATGAACTGCTCCTCGCCGAACTCCGCGAGGGTCTGCGCCTTGTCCTTGCCCTGGAGGGCGCCGTAGTGGCGTTCGTTCAGGCGCCAGGAGCGGTGGACCGGGATCCAGTGGCGGTCGGCGGATTCGAGGGCCAGCTGGGCCGTGCGGATCGCGCGCTTCTGGAGGGACGTGTGGACCACGTCGGGCAGGAGGTCGGCGTCCTTCAGGAGTTCGCCGCCGCGGACTGCCTCCTTCTCGCCCTTCTCGTTGAGGTTGACGTCCACCCAGCCGGTGAACAGGTTCTTCGCGTTCCATTCGCTCTCGCCGTGGCGGAGGAGGATCAGCTTGTACGGTGCGTCGGCCATGCGTATGAGCGTAATCCACGCCTTCGATCCGGGTGGTGCCCGCTCGACAGACGGACGGTTGACGGGACCCGTTAATTGAGTGGCCCCAGGCCATCCCGCCTTCGTAAGGTGTGGTCGCTTACCGAGCCGCTTACATACGTGGGGACCGTCCATGCCACTCGCCACCCTGAGACGCGCCACCCGCGAGACCGTCTCCGGGCTTCCCCCAGCGTTCTGGTGGCTGTGGACCAGCACACTCGTCAACCGGCTCGGTGCCTTCGTCGCCACCTTCATGGCGCTGTACCTCACCCTCGACCGCGGCTACTCCGCCTCCTACGCCGGTCTCGTCGCCTCGCTGCACGGCCTGGGCGGAGTCGTCTCGTCGATCGGGGCGGGAGTCATGACCGACCGGCTCGGGCGGCGGCCCACCCTGCTCGTCGCGCAGTCCGCCACCGCCGCCTTTGTCGCGCTGCTCGGCTTCATGCACCATCCTGTCGCCATCGCCGCCGTCGCGTTCCTCGTCGGCATGGCCTCCAACGCCTCCCGGCCGGCCGTGCAGGCGATGATGGCCGACATCGTGCGGCCCGAGGACCGGGTCCGGGCCTTCTCGCTCAACTACTGGGCCATCAACCTCGGTTTCGCCGTCTCCTCCATGGCCGCCGGGTTCATCGCCGAGTACAGCTATCTCGCGGGCTTCCTCATCGAGGCCACGATGACCGCCCTCTGCGCGGTCGTCGTCTTCCTCAAGCTGCCCGAGTCCCGGCCCCTCGCACAGCACGCCGAAAAGACCCCCGACGACGTCCGCCTCGGCACCGTCCTGCGCGACGGGCGGTTCATGTGTGTCGTAGGGCTGTCCTTCCTGGTCGCCGTGGTCTTCCAGCAGGGTTCGATCGGGCTGCCCGTCGCGATGGGCCGGGCCGGGTTCACGCCCGCCGACTACGGCCTGGCCGTCGGCCTCAACGGCGTCCTGATCGTCGCGCTGCAGATCCCGGTGACCCGGTTCATCCAGGACCGGGATCCCCAGCGGCTCCTCGTCGTCTCGTCCCTGCTCGCGGGATACGGCTTCGGGCTCACCGCCTTCGCCGGATCCGTCGGCCTCATCGCCCTCACCGTGTGCGTGTGGACCCTGGGCGAGATGATCAACGCGCCCACCCAGACCGGGCTCGTCGTCCGCCTCTCCCCCGCCCACGGCCGCGGTCGCTACCAGGGCATGTACACCCTGTCCTGGTCCGTCGCCGCCCTCGTGGCGCCCCTGATGTCCGGTTTCGTGATCGACCGGTTCGGGGCGGAGTGGCTGTGGGGACTGTGCGCGGTCGTCGGGACGGTGGCGGCGGTCGGGTACGCCGCCCTCATGCGGCACCTGTCCGGGGAGACGGCCGCCGAGAACGCCGTCATCCAAAAGTCCGCCGCCACCGAGGCCAGCCCGGCCTGATCCGTCACGGATGCATCCGCGCACCCTTGAGCACCTTGTCCACAGCGTTGCGCGGTCCGTACACCGCGAGGCCCACCAGGTCCAGCTCGCCCGTCGCCACCGCCCGGACCGCCGCGCGGTTGTCCCGGTCGTTGCCCGTCGCGAACAGGTCGCTCGTGAAAAGCGCGCGCGGCAGCGAACGGGACAGCACGCGCGCGTGGGCCGCCTTCAGCGTCTCCTTCGTGCCCTCGAAGACCAGCACCGGCTGCCGGAACATCGGCAGGTAGGGCACGCCGTCGGCGTCCTCGTACGGTTCGCCGACCACCTCGGGGGCCTGGGTGCCCAGGCCGCTGACGAGGAACGCGGTGACATTCAGGCGCTGCCAGGTCTCCAGGTCCTCGCGCAGCAGGACGGCGATCTTGGTGTCGAAGCGGATGGGTTCAGTGCTCATGGGATGAGACTCGCGGGCGTCGCACGGCCTCGTCTTGTACGTTCTTTGCATGGCGGCCAGAACCATGCCCGCGCAGCACGTCACCGCGTGGCGCCCCGCCGTTCCGGGCGTCACCGAGGTCTTCCACGCCCACTTCACCGAGTACGCGTACCCGATGCATGTGCACGAGGCGTGGACGCTGCTCATCGTGGACGACGGGGCCGTACGGTACGACCTCGACCGACACGAGCACGGCACGCCGGACGACACCGTGTCGCTGCTGCCGCCGCACGTCCCGCACAACGGCTCGCCCGCCACTCCGGACGGCTTCCGCAAGCGGGTTCTCTACCTCGACCACACCCACCTCGGCGACGAGCTCATCGGGGCGGCCGTCGACGGCCCCGATCTGCGTGATCCTGTACTGCGGCAGCGGGTGGGGCAGTTGCACACGGCGCTGACCAGGCCCGGCGAGGAGTTCGAGGCGGAGAGCAGGCTGACGCTCATCGGCGACCGGCTCAGGACCCTGCTACGACCCCCGCTGTACGACGGCCCCGCGCGCCGCGACCCAGCCCTCGCCCGCCGACTGCGCGAACTCCTCGACGAGCGGGTCGTGGAGGGGCTGTCGCTGGAGGAGGCGGCAGGGGTCGTCCAGGCTCATCCGGCGCACCTCGTACGGGCCTTCAGTGCCGCCTACGGCATCGCGCCGCACCAGTACCTCAACTCCCGTCGCGTCGACCGGGCCCGGCGCCTGCTGCTCGCGGGGCAGGGCCCCGCCGAGGTCGCCGCGCTCACCGGTTTCCACGACCAGGCCCATCTCACCCGGCACTTCAAGCGGCTGGTGGGGGTGACGCCGGGGCGTTACCGCAACAGCTCCAGGGCGGGAAGGGCCGGACTCTAAACAGGTGTTCGACGGAAGGCGTCCGTCCGGTGATCGACGCCGGTTAGCGTCGTCGCCATGGATGACAGACAGAACTCCTTACCGTTCAGACGTCTCTCCGTGGCCGTCGCGGGCGCGGCCGCCCTGGTCGCCCTCAGCGTGGGTGGCGCCATCGCCGCGAGCTCGGACGACGAGCCCGGCGGCGCCGAGCCGAGCGTGTCGGCCAGCCTCCCGCCGGGTGCGGGCACGGTGGGTGGCGGCGACAGCGACGGCAGTACCGTCGGTGGCAGTGGTGGCGGCGACGAGGGCAGCACCGGCGGGTCCGATCCCACCCCGGGACCCACCTCCCCGGACGATCCCCCGGTCACAGACGAGCCCACGGCCGAACCCTCCGCTCCGGGCGATCTGGCGGAGCTCAACCGCCGTATCGCCGAGCTCGACAAGAAGGTCGACGAGCTGCCCACCAAGAAGGAACTCGCCGACGCGCTGCGGGCCTTCGCGGACCAGCTGGACCAGCCGACCGCGCCCGAGAACCCCGGCGGGTCCGAAGAGCCGACCAACGATCCGCCCACCAGTTCCCTTCCGCCCGGCGAGTCGTAAGCCGCGGAGGACTCCAGGGCCCGGGGGTCAGCCCTCCGACCGCTGGGTCAGGTGCGCGAACGCGTCGAGGTTGCGCGTCGACTCGCCCCGGGCCACCCGCCACTCGTACTCCTTGCGGATCGCGGTGGCGAAACCCAGCTCCAGCAGGGTGTTGAAGCTGCCGTCGGCCGCCTCCAGGACCTGGCCCAGGAGTCGGTCGACCTCGTCGGCGGTGACCGCGGCGAGGGGGAGCTTGCCGGTGACGTAGACGTCGCCGAGCCGGTCGACGGCGTAACTCACGCCGTACAGCTTGAGGTTGCGCTCCAGAAGCCAGCGGTGGACGCCGGGTTCGTTCTCGTCGGGGTGACGGATGACGAAGGCGTTCAGCGACAGGGAGTGGCGGCCGACGAGGAGCGAGACAGTCGTCTTCAGCTTGCGGGTGCCGGGGAGCTGCACGACGTAATTGCCGGGTGCGGGGCTCTCCCACTCGATCTCGGCGTCCTTGAGGACGCCCTCGATGACCTGTGCCGCCTTCTCTGCCTCAGCCATGAAGCGAGCGTACGTGACGCCGGTACGACTGCGCGGCGGCCACATACACGTCCGCCGTCGCCGCGGCCGCGGTGTCCCAGCCGAACAACTGGGCGTGCCGGGCGGCCGCCTCTCCCATGCGGGGCGTCAGCGCCGGGTCGTCGGCGAAATCGCGCAGCACGCGCGCGTAGGCGGCCGGATCGTGTCCGCGTACGAGGAAACCGGTCCGTTCGTCGGCCACGGCCACCGGCAGCCCGCCGACCGCCGCCGCGAGCACCGGGGTGCCGGCCGCCTGGGCCTCTATGGCGACCAGGCCGAAGGACTCGCTGTAGGAGGGCATGACCAGCACGGACGCGGCCCGGAACCAGTCGGCGAGCTGGTCCTGGCCGACGGGCGGGTGGAACCGTACGACATCCGCGATGCCGAGGCGGGAGGCGAGTTTCTGCAGGCCCTCGGGTTTGGCGAGGCCGCTGCCGCTGAGGCCGCCGACGACCGGGACGAGGATGCGGGAGCGCAGGTCGGGCCGCTGGTCGAGGAGAACGGCGACCGCGCGGAGCAGGATGTCGGGGGCCTTCAGGGGCTGGATGCGGCCCGCGAAGAGAGGGATCAGGGCGTCCTGGGGCAGACCGAGACGGGCCCGGGCCGCCGCTCGGCCGTCCGCCGGGCGGAAGCGCTCGAGGTTCACGCCGGGGTGGACGACGGCGACCTTGGCGGGGTCGGCGGCGTAGTGCTGCACGAGTTCCTCGCGCTCCTCGGCGGTGTTCGCGATGAGGCGGTCGGCGGCGGCGACGATCTGGGTCTCGCCGATGACGCGGGCGGCGGGCTCGGGGGTGTCGCCGTCGGCGAGGTTGGCGTTCTTTACCTTGGCCATGGTGTGCATGGCGTGCACGAGCGGGGTGCCCCAGCGCTGGGCGGCGAGCCAGCCGACGTGGCCGGAGAGCCAGTAGTGCGAGTGGACCAGGTCGTAGTGGCCGGGGCGGTGACCGGCCCATGCCTGCATCACGCCGTGGGTGAAGGCGCACAGCTGGGCGGGGAGGTCCTCTTTGTTGAGGCCCTCGTAGGGGCCCGCGTCGATGTGGCGGACCAGGACGCCGGGGGCCATCTCGACGGTGGGCGGGAGACCGCCCGTCGTCGCGCGCGTGAAGATCTCGACCTCGATGTTGATCGCGGCGAGACGCTGGGCGAGCTCGACGATGTAGACGTTCATGCCGCCCGCGTCGCCGGTGCCGGGCTGGTGGAGCGGGGAGGTGTGCACGGAGAGCATGGCGACGCGGCGGGGGCGGCGGTGCAGTCGCAACCGGTGAGGTGTGACCTGGGAGCGACGCTGGAGCCTGCTGACGTACTGGCTCACGTGGCGTTCCTCCTTGCAGCGGGCATGCCGGACGGAGGGCGTGGGGACCCTCCAAGGGAGGCAACACCGGAGGGGTGTATTCCCATTCCGGGTGGGGTGGTTTTTGCCGAGGTATTACCGGGGGTCGCTCAACCGTTCGAGGGTGGGGTGCGTTGGTCTGTCGGTGCGTTGTGGCGGGGTCGGGTGCCACGCTTGCCGTGCCGGCGCCGGCGCCGGCGTCCGGTCCCGTGGCCGGCGCATACCCTCGTAGGCATGACCCCCCGCGCCGCCTCCCGCCCTGTGGGCACGGTCACGCGCGGGACGACCAACCCCAACCGGCTGCGCCGCATGGACCGGTGGATCGCGGCCACGCACGGCGCCGAGCTGCGCCGCGCCGCCGATCCGGTCGCCGTGGACCTCGGGTACGGGGCCGCGCCCTGGACCGCCGTCGAACTGCTCACCCGGCTCCGCGAGAACGCTCCACGCACGCGCGTGGTGGGCGTGGAGATCGAACCGGCCCGGGTGGCGGCGGCGAAACCGTACGAACGGGAGGGGCTCGTCTTCCGGCACGGCGGGTTCGAGATCCCGCTCCCCCAGCGGCCACTGCTCATCCGGGCGGCCAACGTGCTGCGCCAGTACGACGAGGGCGAGGTGGCCGCCGTATGGGAGCGGCTGTGTGCCCGGCTGGCTCCGACCGACCCGGCACGGGGGTCGCGCGGCGGGCTGCTCGTCGAGGGGACCTGCGACGAGATCGGACGTCGGCACGTGTGGGTCGCGCTCGGGCCCGAGGGGCCGCGGACGGTCACCTTCGCGACCCGGCTCGGCTCGCTGGACCAGCCCTCCGACCTCGCCGAGCGGCTGCCGAAGGCACTGATCCACCGCAACGTCCCCGGTGAGCCGGTACACCGCTTCCTGCGCGACTTCGACCGCGCGTGGGCGGCCGCCGCGCCCTACGCGTCGTACGGCGCCCGGCAGCGGTGGATCCGGACGATACGGAACCTGACGACGGACTGGCCGGTGGTGGACGGGCCTTCGCGGTGGCGGCAGGGGGAAGTGACGGTGGGGTGGGGGGCGTTGGCGCCGGGTGGGCTCGCGTGAGCGCCGGGGAGTCTTGCGGGGTGCCGCACGCTTGAACTCCGGGTGCCGCACAGGGCGCCGCATGAACTCCGTGTGCCGCACAAGGTGCCGCACGCTTGAACTGCGGTGCGCAATGCCGGGTGCCGCTCGCCTGAACTCTGTCACCGCACGCGGGATGCCGCTGCGTGAATTGCGGTGCGCCTGCATGCTGCCGCCGGCATGGCCCCGGCCCCGGCCCGCCTCGCCGAGAGCCACCCGAACGAAGAACTCCTGTGCTCCACGCCGGATAGTCCGCCCATGGCCCCCGGTCCACAGCGGGGGGCCTTCGCTTGAACTCCGCGTGCCGCGCGGAGTACAGCCACCCTGGCCCTGGGCCCGCCTCGCCAGGTGTCGCCTACTGCCCGCCTGAACTCCGGTGCGCCGCACAACATGCCGAGCACACGAACACCGGCCCGCCCCCGGAGGGACCCGCAGGGAACGATCTCCGTGAGTCGTTCGTCACAAAGGCGGGGAGATCGTCTTCGGCAGGCGGGGAGAGGGGGAGGCACCGGGAAGCGCCAGGTCGGCAGTGAGCGGCCCGGAGGGATACGCCGGGAAGGCCTGCCTCTGTCGCTTTCGGCCGTGACGTGGCACGATCCCCGAGCACCGTAAGTTACTGACGGTAAATCAGCTTTGGGGGCAAGGGTATGAGGACGGGCAAGCGCGGTCTGATCGCTACGGCCGTGACCGTGATCGGCGCGGTGGCCGTACTGGCGACGCCAGGCACCGCCTTCGCCGCCCCGAGTCCGACCCCCTCGCCCACCGCCTCACCGACGGCCGTGACCAACAAGGACATCGAAGCCGTACGCAAACAGCTCGACGCGCTCTACCACGACGCGGCCGTCGCCACCGACGCCTACAACGCCGCCGAGGAGAAGGCCGAGCAGCAGTCGGCGCAGATCGTCGCGCTGGCCCGGAAGATCGTCAAGGGCCAGGAGAGGCTGGCGGAGTTGAAGGCCCGCGCGGGCGCCGCGGCCGCCGCCCAGTACCGCACGTACGGCCTGTCGGACGAGGCCCGGCTGATGCTGAGCGACGATCCGCAGGAGTTCCTGGACAGCACCGGCCGCGTCCTCCAGGGCCAGCGCGCCACCAAGGCGCTCATCGCGGAACTGGCCCGCACCCAGCAGGACTTGAAGCAGTACGCCGACGACGCCTCCGCCCAGTGGACCAAGCTGGAGGCGAACCGCAAGGCGAAGGCCACGGCCAGGAAGAAGGTCGAGCAGCAGATCGCGGCGGCCGAGAAGCTCGAGTCCCGACTGGAGGCGAAGGAGAAGAAGCGCCTCGCCGAACTCCAGGAACAGGCCGCCCGTCAGGCACAGACCGCCTGGCTCGACTCCGGCGTCCTCAAGGACATCAGCGGCAAGGCGAGCGAGGCCGGGAAGACCGCCGTCGCCTACGCGACGAACCAGATCGGAAAACCGTACGTATGGGGCGCCGAGGGCCCGGACTCGTACGACTGCTCCGGACTCACCTCACAGGCCTGGGCGAGCGCCGGCAAGCCCATCCCCCGCACCTCTCAGGAGCAGTGGAAACAGCTCGAGCACGTCGACGTCGAGGACATGCGGCCCGGCGACCTGATCATCTACTTCGACGACGCCAGCCACGTGGCGATGTACCTCGGCGACGGCGCGATCGTGCACGCCCCCCGGCCCGGGCGCACGGTGACGATCGCCGGGGCGGGCTCGATGCCGATACTCGGAGTGGTACGGCCGGACGCCTGAGCGTCGTCGCCGGGCGACCGACTGAGACCTGGGTCATGTGATGCGGCGCACGCCTGACGCCTCCGCAAACCTTCCGCGAACGTGACGTTCGTCATCCCCGCAACACCCGCCACGTGTCCAACTGCGGTGGATAACGCGGCATATGACAGTGGCCACCGGCCAAGCGGCGTGTCTCACGCCATTCCTTTCCCGGCCCGGCACCCGCTATGGTCCCCGTCGGTGGATCGAGACCCCTCGCTCCACCATGCCCTCGGGGGGAGGGAAGGAACCGAGACCATGCCCGTACCCATACCGCGGCAGCGAGCGATCCCGGCCGTGGAAAGTGGTCAGGCGCCGGCCGTATCCCAGGACAAGCCCTCCCAGGAAGAAGCCCCGCGCAAGGAAGCCACGGTCGACCACAACGCCGTCACCCAACTGACCCTGCTCGTGATCGAGGACGATCCCGGCGGGTCCACGGTCGTCCCCGAACTCCTGGACTGGACCGGCAAGCCGATCCGCGTCCGCACCGCCCGCAACCTCACCGAGGCCGAGCGGCTGCTCACGGACGACGTGCACTGCATCCTGCTCGACCTCGCGCTGTCCGCGCCCGGCCGCCTGAATGACGACGACGAGCTCGCCGTACTCCGCCATGTCCTGCAACTCGCGCCCCGGCACGCCGTCCTCGCGCTCACCGCGTCCGGCGACGCCGAGCGCGGCGCGGAAGCGGTGCGGGTGGGCGCCCAGGACTATCTCTACCGGGACGAACTCGACGGACGGCTGCTGAGCCGGGCGATTCGGTACGCGGTGGAGCGGAAACGTTCCGACACGGCGGAGCGCAGACTCGCCGAGGGACGGATGCGGGCGCAGGAGAACCGGCGCCTGGAGCGCGGGCTGCTGCCCACGCCGCTGCTGGAGGGGTCGTCGCTGCGGTTCGCCGCGCGGTATCGGCCGGGCCGGTCGCGTGCGCTGCTCGGCGGTGACTTCTACGACGTCGTACGGACTCCGGACGGGACCGTGCACGCCATGATCGGTGACGTCTGCGGGCACGGCCCCGACGAGGCGGCGCTCGGCGTGGAGCTGCGGATCGCCTGGCGTGCGCTGACCCTGGCGGGGCTGTGCGGGGATGAGCTGCTCGGCACGCTGCAGGAGGTGCTGGAGCACGAGCGCTCCGACGACGAGATCTTCGCGACCCTGTGCACGGTGGACATCGCGCCGGACGGACGGCGGGCGGGGCTGTGTCTCGCCGGGCATCCGTCACCGCTGGTGGCCCGGCCGGGGCGACCCGCGCGGTTGTTGCCGTACGACAACAACGGCCCCGCGCTGGGACTGCTGCCGGGGGCTCGCTGGCCCCGGATGCAGGTGGAGCTGGGTGCCGAGTGGAGCCTGATGCTCTACACCGACGGGCTGATCGAGGGGCGTGTCGGGGAGGGCGGAGAGCGGCTGGGCCAGGACGGGATGGTGTCCATGATCCGTCGCCAGCTGTCCGAGGGCCTGCGGGGCGAGGCGCTGCTCCGGGCCGCGGTGAACGAGGTGCGCGCACTCAACGGCGGCGAACTGGCGGACGACGTGGCGGTCCTGCTGCTCGACCGGGAGACGTGAGGCCCGACCGCCGAGCGAAGGCTCACCGCCGCGGTTCGTGACGAGTCCACCGCGGGTGCGTGGCGCCCCACCGCGGTTCGCGACGGGTCCACCGCAGGTCCGTGGCGGCCCACCGCGGTTCGCGACGGGTCCACCGCAGGTCCGTGGCGGCCCACCGCGGCCTCATTACGGGCTCACGGCTGCCCACTGCCCGTCCGCCGCGGATTCTGGGGTCCATCTCTGTCCCTCGCGGACCCGCTGCCGCCGACCACAGGTGCCCGCCGCGCGTCCGCTGCGGATGCGTGGGTCCAGCACTCCCAGTCGCGGGTCTGTCGTAGCCCACCGCGAGCCCGTCGGCGGCCCATCTCGGTCCGCCCCGAGCCCATCTCGTTGTGCCGCTGGCGCAGTCCACGTCGGCGTCGTCCTGGTGGCCCCGCTGCGGGAGCCGGCCGCGCACAGCCAGGCCACGCCGAGTTGGTGGCCGAGCGACGACGGTCGCACCCGCCACGCAGCCACCCATCGATACGTCCCCGGCGGTCCCCGAAGGGGCTAGCGCCCCCCGTTGTACGGGCCGTAAGGGCCGTCGCTGCTCGAACCCCTGCCCCGGCCGCTGCGGCCGCCACCCGGAAGGGCGCGGATCGCCGGGCGTACGTCGACCATGTAGACGATCGTCGCGACGAGGCCGATGATCGGCAGGAACGACAGGATGTTGAAGATCAGGTTCACCACGAAGGCGAGCCCGAGGATGATCAGCCAGAAGGGCTTGGTCTTCTTGTCGGCCGCGCGGTAGGCGTCCTCACGGCGGATGGCCGCGTCGAACAGTGCGAAGCCGCTGAAAACGATCAGGGCCATGCTCAGCAGCCACATGAAGCCTGCGAACCCCTGCATCAGCACAACGTCCACCACCTGACTCGGCTCGTCATCTCAACGATTACGCGGTCACCGTACCCGTTACCCGTCCCCGCAAGGCCGCTACCCGCAGAACGGGCCGGGCACTCAGTAAGTGCCCGGCCCTCAGTCCTGAAGTGTCCCGCGGTGCCTTACTTGGCGGGCGGGGTCTTCTTGGCCGTCGTGGTCTTGCGCGCCGGCGTGGTCTTCTTGGCGGTGGCGGTCGTGGTCGCCTTCTTCGCCGGAGCCGGAGCCGCCGCGGCGACCGTGGCAGGCGTGGCCGGCTTCGCGGCCGGAGTCGCGGTCGCCTGGTTCTTGACCTCGCCCGGCTCGGCGTTCGGCTCGACGGCGATGGCCAGTTCCTCGATCTCCTCGGCGGCCTCGCCACGCCAGGTCTTGACGGTCTGCTCGCCGTGCTCGGCGACCTTCTCGTAGGTCTCGCGGGCCTTGACGGCGTACTCGGCGGCGACGCCGACGCTGCGCAGGGCGAGATCCTGAGCGGACTCGCCGAGCTTCTTCAGGTCCGCGTCGATCGTGCTGCCGAGCTTCTTCAGGTCACCGTCGAGGCTGCTGATGAACTCGCCGACCTTGGTCTGCAGGGTCTCCTGCGTCTCCTTGACCTTGGCGCCGGCCTCCTTGGCACGGGCCTGGGCCTTCTCCTGGACCGCCTTCGGGTCGGTGCCGCGCACGGCCTCGATCCGGGCCGGCGCCTCGGCGCGCAGCTGCTCCACCAGGCCGGGCACCTTCTTGGCCTCCTGGAGGGCCAGGTCACCGGCGCCGGCGAGGAAGTAGAGCGGGGTCGGGTCCTTGACGGCCTTGCGGATGTCGTCGGTGATGGCCATGGTGATGGTCCTCCCGGGTTGCTTTCTGATGAGGGTTTTGGGTCCCGCGGTGCGTGTCGGCGTGCGTCGAGCGTGTCGAGCTGTGACGAACCCTGCCGGGCTCAACTGGCCGTCTGCTGCGGGTCGGCGTCGCTGCCGTCGGTCTTGGGGGGCGTGCGGGTGGTGCGGGGCTTGCGGGTGGCGCGCGGTCGGCGGGTCTCCCGTACGGCGGTGTCACCGTCCGGGTCGCCGTCGGCCGGGACGGCTATGTCCCCGAGGCCCTCCTGGATGCCCGCCGCACTGTCGTCCGATCGGCCGCTCTGCCCGTCGCTCGGCGCGGGGGCCGCGTCCGGCGGGGCGATCTCGAAGCCGTTCTCCTTGCGGAAGGACTCGTAGATCTGGAGCAGCACCTGCTTCTGCCGCTCGTTGAGCGTGGGGTCGGCGAGGATGACCGCACGCGTCTCCACGTCGTCCCGGTCGCGCTCGGCGTCGAGGATGCCGGCTCGCACATACAGCGTCTCGGCGGAGATCCGCAGGGCCTTGGCGACCTGCTGCAACACCTCCGCGCTCGGCTTGCGCAGCCCGCGCTCGATCTGGCTCAGATACGGATTGGACACCCCGGCGGCATCGGCGAGCTGCCTGAGCGACAGCTGCGCAGTGCGCCGCTGTTCGCGCAGGTACTCACCGAGATTGCCGACGTTGAGCGATGCCATGTCCCCACTGTGCACCACCCGCGCTAACTATTGCAAGCAGGCGCTTGCAATAGTGCGCCACGCCACTCCCGTTGTCGGTGGGCCCTGCCAGGGTGTCCGTCGTGGATGAACTGGTGGAGCGGGTCGACGATCAAGATCGTGTTCTGGGGGTGGCGGTCAGCCGCCGGCAGGCTATCCGGGAAGGGTGGCTGCACCGGGTCGCCGTGACGGTGTGTCGTGATGAGCGTGGGCGAATCCTCGTCCACCGGCGGGCGGAGCGGCTGTCACGCTTCCCCGGGCTCTACGAGGTCATGGTCGGTGGCGCCGTGAATGTCGGTGAAACCTATGAACAGGCCGCCGGGCGGGAGCTGACCGAAGAGCTGGGCGTCCGTGTGCTGCCGCGCTTGCTGTTCACGTTCCTCAACCGCAGCGGCCTGAGCCCCCACTGGCTCGGCGTGCACGAAGCCGTAGTGCCGGACACCGTCGCCGCCGATCCCGATGAGGTCGCCTGGCACGGCCGGCTGACGGAGCCGGAGCTGCGGTCGGCCCTGCTGGAGTGGCGCTTCACTCCCGACAGTCACGAAGCCTTCGGCCGGTATCTCGCGTTCCGGACCGCGCGGCACACGGGAGGGACTCCACACATTCCGATATAGGCATATGATGACGCCATGGCACGAGCGGCGACGACCTCGGACGCGTTCAACGCGATAGCCGAACCGCAGCGGCGGCAGATCCTGGTGCTGCTGCGGAACGGCGAGCGGCCGGTGAACGACCTCGCGCGGGACCTGGGGATGACCCAGCCGCAGGCCTCCAAGCACCTGCGGGTGCTCCGGGAGGTCGGGCTGGTGCGGGTCCGCGGGGCGGGCAAGCAGCGGCTGTACGGCCTGGACGCCCACGGGCTGCGTCCGGTCCACGAGTGGCTGGGCGGCTTCGAGCGGTTCTGGAGCGAGAGCTTCGACCGGCTGGACGAGTACGTGCAGGAGCTGAAGCAGACACGGCAGGAGGGACCACACGATGGCGACGACGAGTAGCGGCGGCGAGGCCGCGCACCCGACCGCGGACCGCGAGATCGTGATCTTCCGGATGATCGGCGCCCCGCGGGAGTTGGTGTTCGAGGCGTTCACGCGAGTGCGGCACCTGTCGCGGTGGTGGGGGCCGGAGGGCTTCACCACCACGACACGGTCCTTCGAGTTCCGTGTCGGCGGGTCGTGGGACTTCGTGATGCACGGCCCGGACGGGACCGACTACCAGGAGTGGATCACCTGGCGGGAGATCGTCCCGTCGGAACGGATCGCGCTGCTGCACGGAGAGTCCCGCGACGACCCGAATGCCTTCGAGTCGGTCCTGACCTTCGAGCCCGCCGGGGAGGAGACCCGGATCGTGATGCGCACGGTGTTCCCCACCAAGGAGCTGCGCGACGAGGCCGTGGAGAAGTACCACGCGGTCGAGGGCGGCGAGCAGACGCTGAACAACCTGGCGGCCTACGTCGCCGAACTCGAGGCCGCCCCGAGGGGAGGGGACAGCTGATGGCCGGGAAGGCCGGGAAGGTGTTCTTCAGCGTGACGATGTCGCTCGACGGGTTCATGGCACCCGAACCGGTGTCGCCCGAGGACGCCTTCTCGCCCGAGAAGCAGGACGACCCGGGCGTCAGGCGCTGGAACGCGAAGTGGTCGGAGTTGCAGGCCTGGGCGTTCCCGCAGCGGTGGTTCCGGGAGAACCTGGGGCTCGGCGAGGGCGGCGAGGAGGGCATCGACAACGACATCGCCCGGGCGACGTACGAACGCACCGGCGCGAGCGTCATGGGCAGGCGGATGTTCGACCTCGGCGAGCCGGCCTGGCCGGAGGAGGCGCCGTTCCACACGCCGGTGTTCGTCCTCACCCACACCGGGCGTGACCCGTGGGAGCGGCCGGGCGGCACCACCTTCCACTTCGTCGGCGACGGCATCGACAGCGCGCTGCTCCGGGCCCGCGAGGCCGCCGGCGACCGTGATGTGCGTATCGCGGGCGGCGCCGAGACCATCCAGCAGTACCTCGACGGCGGCCTGATCGACGAGTTCTCGATCACCCTCGCACCGGTGCTGCTCGGCACCGGCATCCGCCTGTTCGACCACGTGGACCCCGACCGCCTCACACTGGGCCAGTCCCGCACGGACCCGTCGTCCCGGGTGACCCACCTGACCTACACGGTCGGGAAGCGGTAGCCGGCGTTTCCACAATCGCGCGGGCGACGACGGGCAGCTGACCTCACCGACAAACCCGACAAGAGGCGACTGCATAGGATCGTCGGCATGGCACTGCGACCTGTTCAGGTGAACATCAAGGCCGTTGACGCGTCGGCGGTCGGTCGGTTCTGGGCGCAGGCGCTCGGGTGGAGTGCCTACAGTCCCGGCGTGACCACCTACGTCGGCCCCGCGGGCGGTCTCGTGTGGCCGGACCCGGTCGCCTTCGGTATCGACGTCGTTCCCGTCCCGGAGCCCAAGACGGCGACGAAGAACCGCCTGCACCTCGATCTCGCCACCACCTCCGCCGCCCATCAGACAGAGTTGGTCGCGCGTCTGAGGGCTCTCGGCGCGACGCCCGTCGACGTGGGCCAGGGCGACGTGCCGTGGACGGTCCTCGCCGATCCCGAGGGCAACGAGTTCTGCGTGCTGGAGCCCCGGGAGGTCTACCGGGACACCGGGCCGATCGCCGCCGTGGTCGTGGATTGTGTGGATCCGCGGGCCATGGCCCGGTTCTGGGGCGAGGCGATGGACTGGACCCCGCACGAGGTGACCGACGATCAAGCGACGCTGCGTTCCGCCGCGGGGAGCGGCCCGTATCTGGAGTTCCTCCGCACCCCCGACGTGAAGACCGTGCCGGACCGCGTCCATCTCGATCTGCTGCCGTATCCCGGTGACGACCAGGCCGCCGAGGTGGCCCGGCTGCGTGCCCTCGGCGCCACCGATCTCGACCTCGGCCAGGGCGAGGTCCCGTGGACCTGCCTGTGCGACCCGGAGGGCCACGAGTTCTGCGTCCTCGCCCCGTCCTGACGCCCGGCCTCCACGCGTTCCCTGCGGCACCGGGCATTGTCAGTGCCGTGTGCGACGCTCGGCGCATGGGGTTCTTTGACGATCTGGTACTTGCTGAGGAACCGGCCGTCGAACAGGCCGTGCTGGTGCGGTTATGGCCGCCGCGAGAGGACGAGGGACGGTATGCGCCGCCCGTCGACCGGTTCGCACCCGCGCTGTCGCCGCAGCTGGAAGTGGTCGGTGCCGGGCCCGAGACGCGGGTCGTGGTGACGGGCTGGTCCGTGTGGCCGGGGTCGGTCACCTTGCACCTGACGGTGTTCCGCAAGGTCCGCAGACAGAGCGGGGACCAGCGGCGGCAGTCCGGCCTACGGGTGGGGTTGCTGTTCTCCGACGGCCGCCGGGTGACCTCGCTGGACGGCACGGTGACGCTGAGGATCCCGTACACCGGGCCGCAGGGTGAGGCGCTGGAGGCGGCGACCGAGCAGGCGGTCGGACTGATCCCGCTGGATCCGGGCCTGCACCACTCCCGCAGATCCCTGTTCAAGACGGACGTCGACCTGTATCTGCCGGAGCTTCCCCCGCCCGGGCAGGCGCAGTTGGTCGTCGAGTGGCCCGACGAGGGCGTGCCCGAGACGCGAACCCCCGTGGACGCGGACGCGCTCCGTACCGCCTCGCGCCGCGCGTTCGAGGTCTGGCCAGGGCTCGAACCGCCGGAGCAGGAGGCGGCCACGGGTTCGATCGCGACCTTCGAGGTCAGCGGACCGCCGGCACTTCTGGCACCACCCCTCAACCGACGCCGGCGCGAGGCTCTACGCCGTGAGGAGGAGGCCCGGCAGCGCTATGTACCGCGGCCCGACTGGCAGCGCATGGGCTACGCCGACTGGGGCGACGCGGCCCTGGTCAGGGCCCGGCTGAAGGCGGGCGCCCCGCCCGACGCCCGCGTCGGATGGCAGGGCGCCACCCCGCTGCACCTCACGGCGGAACAGGGCTCGGCGGAAGCGGTGGCCGCACTCCTGCCCCACGTCGCGGACGTCGACGTACTCGACGACGAGGAGCACACCCCGCTCTGGCACGCCGTCCACAGCATGGACGAGGCCACGGTGCGGGCGCTGATCGACGCCGGGGCGGACGTGTGGACACCGCAGGCAGAGCCCTGGTCACCGGGTCGGCTGCTGCTGACCACTCCCCTCGCCCCGCTGGTCCGACACCTACCGGGAGCGGTCGAGTTGCCGCCTGAGGAGGTCGCCGCCCAGCAGGCGGCCGACGCGCTCATCGCAGCCTTCGGCACGCAGGAGATATGGACCGAGGGGCTCGGCATCTGCTTCGTCCAGGGCCTCGACGAGGACGAGCTGATACGGCGGCTCGGTGCCGATCCCGCGCAGTGCCCGAGGACCGATCCCGACCACGCGCCCTTCGAGCCGGACGACTACGACGAGTCCCTGCGCCACGTGGGCATCACGGGCGTCGACGGCACCCCCGGCGGCTGTGTGATCACCCAGAACGGGTTCATGCCGAGCGACGACGCCGTACTGCGGGCGATATCGGCGGGCACCACCGCCTACGGGGTCTACTTCAACCCCAAGGGCGGCAGATTCGGCACCCTGGCCCGCGACGGCGAGATCGTCGCGTACGACGAGATCGGCCTCGGGCCGCACGCCTCCGACCCGGCCGCCTACTGGACCTTCCGTTTCTGGCAGGGCAAGCACGCGTTCCCCTACGGCGCCGACATCCTCGCCTACTGCTGCGCCGCGGCCGGTCTGCGGATCGACGATGGACGGGACGCGATCGACCCCCGGGCCCCGCGCCGCTGGGTGCCCCTGCCGACGCGACTTCAGCGCTGACCACGAGCCTGCCCGGAACTCGACGTGGCCCGCCTGGCGTACCCGGCAGGAGGACACCGGCGGGCTCGCGCGGGGGACACCTAGGGGCGCCGGGCCACGAAGACCAGCTCCTTGCCCGGCCGGTCCGGCGCGTCCCGTACGTCGTCCACCACGAATCCCTGCGCGCCCAGTTCCGCCTCGACCTCCGCCCGCTCCCGGAAGCGCAACGTCGAGTCCGAGGTCAGCACCCGCCCGTCCGAGGCGAACACATAGGTCCACCGGAACGTCACCAACTGCCCCTCCACTGCGCTGACTTCGACCCAGCTCTCCACCACCCCGGCTCCGGGCACGTCGGTCACGGCGTACGACTCCTGCCGGTTCCACTCCTCCCAGGCCCGCCGCGCGGGGTCCCGCGTCTCGAACACCAGCCGCCCACCGGGCCGTAGCACCGCGTACGCCCCCCGCAGGGTCTCCCGCCAGGCATCCGCTCCTACGATCTGCTGGGCGACGTTGGCCGTCATGGTCACCAGGTCGACGCTCGGGGGCGGCAGTTGGGAGGCGTCCCCGTGGATCCAGCGCACCCGCTCGCTCCCCGGCTTCCCGCGGGCCACGTCGAGCGAGGCCAGGGCGGGATCGACACCGACGACCTCGACGCCCCGCCCGGCCAGCAGCAGCGCGAACACCCCTGTCCCACAGCCGATATCCAGCACCTGCCGCGCCCCGAACTCCTCCACCATGCGGACATAGGCGTCGAGGTCGCCGCGATCGCCGTCGAGCGCGTCGTAGATCGCGGCGAGCCGTGGATGGGTGAAGCCTTCGTCAGCCATGCGCTCGACCGTAGGGGGAGGGGGCCGGGCCGGCCACCCGATATCGTCCAGTCACCGCCCCTCGCTCGCCAGCCACTCCTCCAGAACCACGAAGTCCCTGTCGGTGAGCCCAACTTGGGACTCCACTCGGTGCGGGAGAGTCCGCCCGGGATGCTGGGCCGCCACCCAGGCCCGGTCGGCATCGGTGATCTAGTCGTCGACCCAGGTCGTGGCCCACGCCAGCGCACAGCGGAGCGACGTCAGCCGCGCACCGAGCGTGGGATCGACGCGCGTCAGCAGCGTATGACCAGGGCATCCGGCAGCGGAAAGGCCGGCTCGTGCAGCGGATACGGCCCCGCCGCCCCGAACGGCAGCAACGTCCCGTCGACGTCCAGGAAGAGAAGCGCCCTCACTCCTCGAATCCACCCTCCGCGAGGATCTCGTCGACACGAGCCCGGTGCGCCGCCTCCCAGTCGTCGAGCGTCTCGGCCGCCTCCTTCGCCAGCGCGGCGCGGGCGGCGGTGAGGATGTCGGCCCGCCGCGCGGCGGGGACCGCCACGACCCCCTCCTCGTCGGCCACCACCACGTCCCCGGCCTCGACCCGCACCCCGCCGCACCGCACGCCCTCACCCAGCGGCGTCACGGCCTTCTTCGCGCCCGGGATCGGGATGACGCCCCGCGCGAAGACGGGGAAACGGGCCTCCCGCACCTCGGCGAAGTCGCGGATCAGCCCGTCGAGGACGAACCCGGCGATCCCCCGCCGCTGCGCGACCGCGCACACGTTCCCGCCGGCCAGGGCGTAGTCGAGGTCCCCCGACTCGACCACGATCACCGAGCCGGCCGGCGCCCGGTAGATCGCCGCGTGCAGCATGAGGTTGTCGCCGGGAGGGCACCGTACGGTGAACGCGGGCCCCGCGACCCTCGGCACCGGCCCCCACAGCGGCCGGATCCCGATGTCCATGACCTGGTCGCGACCGAGCAGATCGGCCAAGGTGGTCGTGGGAATGTCCGCAAACTCAGTGGTCTCGATCATGCCCCGGACGTTACCGTGCGTGTATGACTGCCGGGTCGGCCTTGTGCCGTGAGCGAGTTGGGTGCCCGGCCTCTGAGTGAGGCCGGGGAGGGCGAGAAGCCCTCCGCTTTCTCTGAGTCGTCCAGGAAATGACCGGAGACCAGAGAAAGCAGAGAGAGTGACCAACCCCATCCAGGACTTCAACCAGCGGATCATCGACGAGTTCCGCGCGAACCACGGCCGGGTCGGCGGCCCCTTCGAGGGCGGCCGCCTGATCCTCCTCACCACCACCGGCGCCCGCACCGGCACCCCGCACACCACCCCCGTCGGCTACCTCCCCGACGGCGGCGACCGCATCCTCGTGATCGCCTCGGCAGGCGGCTCGCCCCGCCACCCCGACTGGTACCGCAACCTTCTCGCGCACCCTCAAGTCACCGTGGAGAGCGGCGTGTTCACGTACGAGGCGAAAGCGGTCGTCCTGGCGGGCGAGGAACGGGACCGAGCCTTCGCGCGGGCGGTGGAGTCGGACCCCGGCTGGGCGGTGTACCAGGAGAAGACCGACCGGGTTCTCCCCGTGGTCGCACTGCACGAGATCGCCCGGCCGGGCCCGCCGGACATCAACGCCTCCTCCCCGGGCGAGGCGATCAGGCTCGTCCACGACGCCTTCCGCCGCGAACTGGCTCTTGTCCGACAGGAGTTGTCCGCCTCGACCAGCACCCTCGGCGCCCAACTCCGCGTCAACTGCCTGACCTTCTGCCAGGGCCTGCACAACCACCACACCGGCGAGGACGTGGCGATGTTCCCGTTCCTGGCCGACCGCCACCCGGAGGCGGGCCCGGCCCTCGACCGCCTGCGTGCCGAGCACGAGCACATCGCCGCGCTGGTGGAGGAGTTGAGGCAGACCCTCAGCGGCGGCACGGACGTCGACTCCGTCCGCACGGAGGTCGACCGCCTGACGACGGAGCTGGAGGCTCATCTGACGTACGAGGAGGAGCAGTTGATCCCCCTCCTCGACCGCACCTGACCTACCGGTGAGGTGGCGGCCACCCCGCGTGAACCTTGCTGGCGGGGTGGCCGCCACCTCGGGATACCGCGGAGGAAACTCGCGGGCGGCCGCCACCACAGGTTTCACGGACGGCCGCCACCTCGCCGCCCTCATGGACGGCGGCCGCCCCACCGGACCCGCCCGCAGAGCCCCCACCACCTCGGAATGCCCGCAGTGCGGCCGCCACCGCCGGACCCCACGAACGGCAACACCCTGGACCCCCACAGGCGGCCACCGCCACGCTAGAACGGCAGCGCCCGCCCATGCACCACCACCAGCCGTGACACCGCCCGGGTCAGCACGACGTACAGCCGGTGCAGTCCCCGTTCCTCCGCCTCCGCGATCGTGGCCGGCTCGACGGCCACGACGTGGTCGTACTCGAGTCCCTTGACCACACCGGCCGGTACGACGCTCACCCGCGCACCCAGCTCGTCCGGCCCGGCGGTGACGATCCCGGCCGCGTCCAGGGCCTGCCGTACGCGTGCCACGTCGGCGTCGGCCGCGACGACCCCCACGGACCCCTCGTGCGCGAGCGAGCCCCGTACCGCGTCCACGACCGTGTCCGGCAAGGCGTCCAGGGAGGTGGCCCGAATCGTCAACTCCCCGTCCCCGCGCAGCGACCGCCCCTCCGGCACCTCCACATCCAGGTGTGCGAGAAGCCGGTTGGCGAACCCGACGACGGCCTGCGGCACCCGGAAGCCGATGGTCAGCGGTACGACGGCAGCGTCCGGCTTGCCGAGGTGCCGCAGGACGGTGTGCCACGAGCGGGCCGCCCAGGGCGTGGTCCCCTGCGCCAGGTCCCCGAGCACGGTGACCGACCCGAAACGGGCCCGGCGGGCGATTGCCCGGCATTCCATCGGCGACAGGTCCTGCGCCTCGTCGACGACGAGATGGCTGTACCCCTCGGGATGCTCCACCAGCCCGGCGACCTCGTCGAGCAGCACCAGATCGGCCGCCGACCACCGCGCCGACTTCCACGACCTCGGCGGCTTGGCCCACAGCAGGTTCTTCTGCTCCTCGGCGTCGAGGATCCCCTCGGCGGCGACCGCCAACTCCTCCCGATCGCTGAGCAGTTCGGTCAGGACCTCCTCGGGTCGCACCTTGGGCCACACGGTGTCGAGGAACGCTCCCATCACCCGCGACCGCGAAACCCGCTGCAGCCAGGCGCCGTTCTGCGGCCCCGCCCGCCGCTCCGCCTGCAACTGCACACTGCGCACCACCCGCCCCCGCACCCGCTCCCGCCCGACGCCGTACGGCGGTTCCTCCTGTCGTACGTCCGCCACGATCCGCGCGAGTTCACCGGCCCGGACCCGCCACCGGTACGAACCGTCCGGGATCTCCAGGGAGTTGACGCCCTCGCTCGACACCCGCGCGTAGAGCGCCCGGCGCAGTACCTCCGCCATGCGGGGATCGTGCTTGAGAACGGCGGTGGGGTGGGCGTCGGCGGCGGTGACCGGATGGCGGGCGATCTCGTCCTGGAGGGTGGACTGCCGTACGCCGCTCTCGCCGAGCGCGGGCAGCACCTGGGAGATGTAGGAGAGGAAGGTCCGGTTGGGCCCGAGAACGAGAAGGCCGCCGCGTCGCATGCGCTGCGGGTGGGTGTAGAGGAGGTAGGCGGCCCGGTGCAGCCCGACGGCGGTCTTGCCGGTCCCGGGAGCGCCCTGGACGCACACGGAAACGGCGAGGTCACTCCGTACGAGATCGTCCTGCTCGGGCTGGATGGTCGCGGCGATGTCCCGCATGGGCCCGACGCGGGGCCGTTCGATCTCCTGGGTGACGATGGCACTGGGCCCCGACTCCCCTTTGCCCAGGTGCTCGTCCTCCAGCCCGGTGAGGTCGGCGGAGTCCCCCTTGCTCCCCGGCGCCCACCCGAACCGCCTCCGCACAGCTACCCCTTGCGGGTCGCGGGCGCTCGCCTGGTAGAAGGCGCGGGAGACGGGCGCACGCCAGTCGACGACGAGGGGCGGGGCGGCGGGATGCTCGGTGATCCGCAGCCGGCCCAGGTGATACGCCTGCCCGGCATGGTCACCGCGGTCGAAGTCCAGCTTGCCGAAGAACAGGGGCCCTTCGGGCAGCTCCCGCATCTCCTTGGCCTGGCTGCGCAGCTGGTATCCGAGTACCTCGGCATCGGCCCCGGAGGCGGAGACGTTCTCACCGACGACGACCTGCTCCTGCGCCCCGTCGACCATGGCGGCAAGGGCGGTACGGCACCGGTCGTGGTGGGAGCGCTCGCGGTGGAGGACCTCTTTCAGGGCGTTCCGGGAAGCGGGGTCGGCTGACGTCATGGGGACGAGCGTACGCGAGAAAGTGAGACTGAGTTAAATCTTTTACTCGCTCTCACTCAGGTGAGCCACGACAACCCGTCCGCCAGCAGCCCGAACGCCCGCTGCGCAGCGGCCACGGCATCCCCCCGCACGTCCTCGACCGTCTCCCCCTCGGCGATCCGCCGCCAGTTCTCCATCGCGAGAATCCGCCGCACGGCGATGATCTGGCCGGCGGCCAGCCGCGCGTCGAGATCACCCCCGAGCACCTCGGCGAGCGCGGCCTCCTGCCGCTCCAGGTGCCCGTGGGCCCGGGCGACGAGGGCGGGGGTGCCGTAGAGCAGCGAGTGAAAGGCGAGAACAGCGGGGTGATCATTGAGCCCGGTGACGGGATCCTCCCGCTCAAGGCCGTCGAGGAAGTGCCGCCGGAGCGCGGCGAGGGGCCGCTCCTCGGATTCGGCCACGACCCGCGCGGCCTCGTCCTCGTGATCGGCGATCCGGTGCAGAACGAGGTCCTCCTTGGCCGGGAAGTACCGGAAGAGGGTGGGCTTGGAGATCTCGGCGGCGGCGGCGATCTCGGCGACGGAGACCGCGTCGAAGCCCTTCTCCAGAAAGAGCCGGATGGCGATCTCGGACACGTTCTCGTACATCCGCTGCTTCTTGCGCTCACGCAGGCCGGGGGCGGTCATGGGGGTGAGCCTACGCACCGGGTCGGGAGTCAGGACGCCTTGAGCGGCGCGGGCAGCTTCGGCACGACACGCCTGCGCAGCCCCAGAGAGCCGGTGGCGGCGGACAGGGTCATCTCATACGCGTCGACGGCCCGCCGTACGTTCGGCGTGCTCAGCGCGGCCCCCGTCGTCATCCGGTCCAGATCCACGTAGGCCGAGCGGATCTGCTCGATCCAGCGATAGACGCTCCAGTCCCGCTCCCACCCGACGACACACTCGGAAGGAAGCTTCCTGCTCCAGCGGTCGAACATGCGCATGCGCATGTCCGTCCGAGTCGGCGTCAGATGCAGATGGCGTACGAGGTCGTAAAGGGGATCGCCGATCATCCCCATCTCCCAGTCGATGATCGTCAGCCCTCCCCGGCGTCCGGCACGCACCAGATTCCAGGGGTTGAGGTCACCGTGCAGCAGAACTGGGGTGCGCTCGGTCACCTCGTAGCGGCCGAGGATCCACCGGAGTACCTCCCCGTTCGGCAGTCCTCGTCGGTCGGCGGCCCGCAGGGTCTCGGGAGGAAGCTGGTCGACGAAGGCGGCAAGCCGTTCGGCCAGCCAGCCGTAGAAGCCGCCCTTCGGCTCGTCGGACGGCAAGGACGAGTGATCCACTCGCGCGAGCGCCGCGAGTTCGTCGACAAGCTCGTCCGCCTCGGCGGGCAACAAGCCGTCCACCGGGTGCTGAGGAGCCCGGCCTCCTGGGCCCTCGAAGGTGTGGATCGCGAAGTGGCGCCCGCGATCGTCATGGCCCAGCGCCAGGATTCGCGGCGCCCGGACCTGCACCCCGGACCGCTCGATCACCTGCAGGACGGCGTGTTCGGGGAGGAAACCCTGCTCACGGCGAGGAGCCGCCGCGGTTTCCCGACGGACCACCACGGGGTCGGGACGGTTCTCGAGACGAACGACGGTGTTGAGATGCGCCGTCCCGCGAAAGACGTGGTCGGCCGGCGCGATCCCCTCCGCCGCCAAGGCACTGCGCACCAGCTCCGGCGGAAAGTCGTCCCGCTCGGAGACGCGATCGTCGCGCCGCCACCGGAACAGCGAGTCCGGCACCCTCTCGGCCTTGCGCGCGAGCCGCGCGGCCTGCCAGCGGAACAGGGCGTCCGCGATCTCCTTCTCGGGCGGCACCTCGGACATGCCGAGCAGGCCGGCGGCGCGGTCCAGAGCCGTACTGATCTCCCCGGCAGCCGTCAGCAGCCGACGATCCTCGACCGAGTCATCAAGAGACTTCGCCGCGCGGATCACCTCGTGGTACGCGGCATGGATGCGCTCGAAGTCGACGTAATACGGAAAGTCCCGGCCGAGACCGGTGACGGCCAGTGGCCGGGTGCGCCGCATCTCGGCTGACCAAGCCTGGACGACTTCTTCTACCTGGTCCTCGGGGTAGCGCATCCGCACCACGTGGCTGGCGAGACCGTGCAGCGGGTCTCCGTACGACGCCGAGCACCAGTCGAGCCGGGCGACCGAGAGCTTGGGGCCCTCCAGGAGGAACACATTGTCCCGGGCAAGGTTGGTGAGGAGGAGGCCGTAGGGCCGGCGGGACATGGCGGGAACCCGCTCGGCAAACCGGGCCGGCGCGTCACCGGGCACCCCCAGAACGGCGAACAGACCGCCATTTTCGGCCCAGTTGGGGTTGAACATCCGCCCATTCGCATGGCGCACGAGAGTGTCCAGATAGGCCCGGCTGTCCCTCTCGTTGCGCGACCACTCGGCCGGCAGCGCGGGCAGCGCCTCTTTGCGCACAAGCATCAACTGCGCGAGGAACCGGGTCAGCACCCCGACGGTCAGAGCGTCGACGGGCTTGTCGGCCGGACAGGCCTTGGCCAGTGCGTCGACCCCTGCCCCGGGGGACGCCACTCGCGCTCCTGGGGAGACCTCACGGATGTATCCATGCCGACGAAACGCCGAAAGAACGGCATCTCGGACTTCGCCCCCGCGGTCAGGCCAAGCCCCGATCGCCACTCATGCTCCCGAAACGCTAGTTCTAAACATCGAAAGCGATGCGCATCCAAGGAAATTGATGCACACGATAGCGGCACGCGCCCCTCCACATGGCCACGATGCGCCCTTTGGAGTGAGACCTGTCGCAGATGTCTGGACGTGCCGGAATTTTTAACGCCCCCGTGCGCACTTCGTTACGTCGCCGGTAGCCATCACGCTGGCTCCGCCTCTACCGACTGCTCACAATGCGGCGGGCAGGGCCTTCAGCACCTGCTGCATCGAGCTCACGACGACGTCGGCGCCTGCATCCCTCAGTTCCTGCTCCTTGTCCGAGCGACGCGCGTAGCCCAGGAACGAGACCCCGGCCAGCCGCGCCGCCTCGAGGTCTGTCGGAGTGTCACCGATCATCAGGGTGGCCGAAGGCACAGCACCCATGGCCTTGATTGCCTGGTCCAGGCAGTACGGGTTCGGCTTCATCAGGTCGAGGTTCGGCGTGCGGCCGTAGACGTAAGGAAAGCAGTCCGTCAGCTGACGGCTCTCGACGTACGTCACTGCCGCAACTGCCGCGTTGTTGGTGGTGATTGCGAACCCGACGCCGCGCGACGACCACGCCCTGATCAACGGATCCACGTACGGCGTGGGCATCGCCTTGGGAACGGCCTGCAGTTCGCGCCGAGTGAGCCATGCCTCCAGTTCGAGGACCAGATCGCTGCCCGGGCGCCGCGCATGGACACCTCGCAAGGCATCGTGCGGGTCAATGCTGGATCGTTCCTGCTCTGTCAGCAGTCCGCCCATGCCCAACTGATCGATTTTCTCGACCAGTTCACCGGCTATCTGGTCCGCCGAATACCCCGCGAACAACCGGCAGATCGGTCCGTCCATGTCCCAGAGCACATACCGAGCGGAGGCGACCAGTGATGCGATTCGTGCTGTCTCTGCTGTCACCGGTTCAGTGTGCGTCGTCTCAGGAGTCACTAGGAGAGTGTCAGGTCCGTCGTGATGGTTGCCCAGAGGGCGTCGAACCACTTCTGCGATTGCTCCACGAACGCCGCGTCCCGTTCGCCGGCGCTCTTCTCGAAGGAGAAGAGGAGGGATTCGGTGCCGAGGACGTCGTACATGTCGAGCATTCCGGTGTCCGTGGCCTCCTCGCGGCGGGCAACCATGTAGTACGCGATCAACGCCTCCACGCCGTTGAGCAGGTACAGCTTCACCGGTGGCGTGAACGGCAACGCCCGGAACCTGACCTTGACGTCGATCCCGTGGGAGGAGCGCAGGGAGCGGAGATTGTGGCGCAGGACGTGACCCTGGGCGTTGCGCATCTCCAGCCAGCGCTGGTGGACCGGGTTGTCGTCGTCGGGGGCCTCGACCGGGACTGGGAAGGCCAGGTTGATGTCGCGGGAGGGCAGCAGGATGCGGACGTCGATGGACTCGGGGCGGATCCGGCCTTCGTGAATGAGGCGGACCGGCTCGCTCAGCGCCACCATCAGCGACTCCGCCGTGAGGCAGGCCGCGTCGATCCGGACGTCCGGGCCGGCGAACGCGTCGGCCAGGCGGGGCGCCAGGGCCACCATCGTCGGCTGCGGTCCGCCCTGGGTGACCGGCACCTCCGCGATCCGCGGCGGGCTCCCCTTGCTCACATTGCTGAGCAGCCCGTCCTCCTGCAGCGCGCGCAGCGCCTGGCGGACCGCGCCCCGTTCCACCCCGAACTCCTCCGCGAGTTCGGCCTGGGTGGGGAGGCGGTCACCGGCCTTGAGGTCACCCGTGCGGATGCGTTCCCGCAGGGTGTCGGCGATTTCCTGGGGCGAGAGCCTTCTGCTGCCGTTCACTGCCACGTTCTCCTGGGTCACGACCAAACGGTACAACTCCAATCCATCTACGGGGAGTTGTTCCGAAGTTGTTTATCAACCCCAACCAAGTGGGGACAACATAGGTAGAGTTGGCTGCCAACTTCAATGAGTTGGTGGAAGTTTTGCCTCCGCATCACCACCCGCCGTCACCCAGCCCGATGCCTGATGCCCGATGCCCGAAGGGGGAACCACCATGCCGGCCCTCGCCCTCCTCTCCGCCGTCTTCGTCGTCGGCGTCGAGCAGACCTTGCAGTGGAAGTACGGTGCCAGCGGCATCATCGGGATGCTCCTGCTCACCATCGGTCTCAAGGCCAAGAACCCCGCCATCAGTTCGGTCGGGGCCGTGGTGCTCGCCCTGCTGGTCGCGGGACCGGCCCTATGACCCGAGCGCAACCGGATCCGCCCCTGTGGGAGACCTCAGCCCGAGAGCACCAGCTCCGAACTGATCGTCTCCCACAGTGCGTTGAACCACAGCTGGGACTGCTCCACGAACGTCGTGTCCCGCAGGCCGGCGCCCTGCTCGAAGGCGAACAGCATCGACTGGGTGCCCTCGGAGTCGTACAACTCCAGGTGTTCGTCGTCGATCTCCTCCTTGCGGCGGGTCAGCGTGTAGTACGCGAAGAGCGCCTCCATGCCGTTCAGCAGGTAGAGCTTCACCGGTGGCGTGAAGGGCAGGGCACGGAACGAGACGTGCACGTCTATGCCGTGCGTGGCGCGCAGGGCCAGGAGGTTGTGCTGGAGGACCTGCACCTGGGCGTTGCGATGGGCCAACCAGCGCTCGTGGACCGGGTCGTCGTCGCGGCGGCCCCCGACCGGCACCGGGAAGGCGAGGTCGATGTCCCGGCCCGGGAGCAGGACCCGGACGTCGATCTTGGCCGGATTCAGCCGTCCGGCGTGGATCTGTCGCAGCCCCTCGCCGACGGCGAGGTTCAGGGACACCGACGTCAGGCACAGGGCTTCTATCTCGACGTGCGGGACCGCGAACGCGGCGGCGATCCGGGGGCCGAGCGTGACCATCGTGGGCTGTGGAGCGGCCCCCGGGCCGGTGCCCGCCCTGCTGAGCCCCAGGTCGGGGGCGACGGTCGCCGGGCTTCCCTTGGAGACGTTGGTGAGCAGATGCTCCGTCTGCAGCAGGTACAGCGCCTGCCGTACGACCCCCCGCTCGACGCCGAACTCGTCGGCCAGCCGTGCCTGGGTGGGCATGCGCTGACCTGCCCGCAGCGTGCCGGACCGGATCCGGGCGCGGAGCTCGTCGGCCACCTCGCGATGGGACTTCTGTGGCCTCTGCGACCTCTTCCGCCCATTGACGGAGGCGTGTTTCGGGTCCACGACCAAACACTACAACTTCCCGCCATCTTTGGGCAGTTCGCCGGAAGGTGGTTATGAGCCGCATCCAAGGAGATAAGTACAGTGAAGTTGGTCGCCAACTTGGTCAACCTTGAGAAACATGGTCAAAACTGCACAGGGTTGGCCACCTCGGTGGTCGACAGGGACCATCGTCCCGAAGGGGGACCGTCATGCCGTTCGTCGCCATCGCCATCGCCGCTCTCGCCGTCGGCTTCGAGGCACTCGTCCAGTGGAAGTGGGGCGCGATGGGCATCGTCGCGTTCGTCGCCCTGACCATCGGCGTCAAGTCCAAGAACGTCGCGATCGGTGGCATCGGAGCGGTCATCCTCGTGATGCTGCTCGCCCAGTCCGGATGACGTCCGCCCGCCCGCCGGGCCCAGGATCCGGCTGACCGGGCTCCCCCCTGGAGGGGAGCCGGGAGCCCGGTCGGTCTGCACAGCCACAACTGAACACCGACAACTGAACAGCAGCGACAGCTGCACACACCCGCACCGCCACAACTGAACCGCCACAACTGAACATCCACAACTGAACAGCTCGCTACGGATGCGAGAGCACCACCAGGTACTACCAGGAATACCCCCACCCGTCCCCGCCCGAAGGGAGCGTCAGAACATGTCCGGGCACCAAGGTCGCCTGGACGTGCGCAGCAGGGCGTCGACCCCCCGGCCGGCGCCCGCTCGTTCTTCCCGCACCCGCCCCAGCGCCGCGAGCCGCACCGCCGACTCGTCCCCGAGCCACAACGTCGCCAACTCCCGTACGTCGAGGGTGAGATCGGCGCTGCGCGTCGTCGCCGTACAGGAAGCACCGTCCGGGGCGGCGTCCAGCCGGTAGCGGCCGCCCGTCATCCCGGACCCGTCCACGACCTCCAGCACCAGCTCCCCCTCCCCCTCGTACGTCCGCGCCTCCAGGGCCCGTACGACATCCAGGATCCGCACCCACATCCAGTCCGACTGCATGCTGATCCTGGCCGCCGGGGGGTTGGGCAGCAGGTGCGGGAGCAGGTCGTCTGGGGCCCGCCAGCCGCTCTTGACCTGCATGACCCAGTCGATCGAGCACAGGTAGTGCCACAGTGCGCGCTCGGCGGCCGGGGTCGAGGCGATCAGGTCCCGCACACTCGCCGTGTTCGACGGCTGCATGGTGTCGGCCCACTTGTCGTCGACCTCGTACGCCATCAGCCCCTCGACCGTGCCGTCCGGCGCCCGGTACACCGCGAAGAACGGCTCGGTCCACGCCGGGTCGGGGCGCACCGCACCCGTGTTCAGCTGCCACCACCAGTCGCCCCGGCTGATCGCCCCCGGAGTGGCCCGGCGCATCCGGTCGTGCAGTTCGGGACCGAGCTTGCGTACGTCGTCGGGGTCCACCAGGTCGATACGGCCGCCGTCCAGATCCGGGCCACGGAGGTCGAGGCCGGCGCGCGGGACGTCGATCGTCCACTCGGTGCCCGTGGTGGCGGGGCCGAAGCCGTAGCGGCCGTAGATCCGGTACTCGGCGGCGATCAGCGTGGCCAGGACGTCTCCGCGCTCCTTCGCGGCGGCGAGGTCCTGGCTCATCATGCGGGTCAGGAGGCCGCGCCGGCGGTGGGTGGCGGTCACGGTGACGCCGGTTATCGCGTCGGCGGCCACGGACCGGCCCCCGACCGCCGTCACCTCCTGTGCGAAGGAACGGAAGGTCGCCACGCAGCGGTCCGCGTCGAAGGCCCCGAGGATCCGGCCGGGCGCGAACTGAGTCCTACGGGCCTCCAGTTCCGCCGCCGTCACCACCGGCTCCCGCAGGAACCCGGTCCGCACGGCACGCAGCCACTCGGGATACTCGGCCTCGGTGACCGCACGGACGTCGATGTCGGCTGGGGCGCTCATGGGGCCCACGGTAGGCGGGCGGGGTCGGGGTGTCGTGTCGTTTTCCGCACCCGGACGGCCGCACGCCGCCCCCGGGGAGCACCCCGAACACCCCCGACATCTCTACGTCAGCAGATCCTCCACCTGCGCCTCCCCCTCCCGGTACCGCCGCGCGATCTCCCCGCTGCACTCGTCCGCAGTCCGCTGCAAGCGTTGCCGGCGCACCGACACCCGCTGCTCGTAGCGGACGAGCCGGCCCATCGCGGTGCTCAGTTCCAGGTCGGTCCGCGCGCAGAGGTCCGAGAGCTCGACCTCGGCGAGCATCTCGGCGGCCAGCAGCCGGTACTCCTCGCTGTGCGGGGTGCCCAGCCTGACGTGACGGGCCGAGGAGCGGTGGCGGGCCGGGGCGTCGGTGAGGATCTCCGGGAGCCGATCGACCACGGAGGCCTCCGGGAGCCGTTCCGGAATGGAGCCGGTCGGGGACCGGCGGAGCAGTTCCGCGCGGAGGATGTCGATACGGCCCTGCAGCAGCCGTCGGACATAGCTGAGGTCGGCCTCGTCCCGCTGGGCGTCCCTGCGCAGGGTGCGCAGTTCGGGCAGGCTCAGCGTGGCGAGATCCTGTTCGGGTGGTTCCTGGGGCAGCAGCGGGCTGTCCGTTCGTTGTGTGGGCGGCCGCCGACTGTCCAGCCGCCCGGTACTCGGTGTGCTCATGCGCCTCTACCGTCCCCTCGACCGGCGTGTGCAAGCATCGTGCCACCCCAAGTGGCCGCTATGTGACCGAGTGCCCCCGAACGGCCGCACATGGGGGGTTAAGGATCAAAAACAAACCCGAACACGGGCCCCTCCTGAGCGAACGGCATGATGGGCACATGCGTGCAGTGGTGCAGAGGGTGGACGGCGCGAACGTCGTCGTCGACGGCGAGACGGTCGGGGAGATCAGCGGCGAGGGACTGTGCGTCCTGGTCGGGGTCACCCACGAGGACACCAAGGAGAAGGCGGCCCAACTCGCCCGCAAACTCTGGTCGGTGCGGATGCTGCACGACGAGAAGTCGTGCAGCGACATCGACGCCCCGCTGCTGGTGATCAGCCAGTTCACCCTGTACGGCGACGCCCGCAAGGGCCGCCGCCCCACCTGGAACGCCGCGGCCCCCGGCGACATCGCCGAGCCTCTCGTCGACGAGGTCGTCGCACAGCTCCGCGCCCTGGGCGCGACGGTGGCCACCGGCCGCTTCGGCGCACGGATGCGGGTCTCGCTGACGAACGACGGCCCGTTCACGGTCCTGCTGGACATCTGAGAGCCGGGGGCTACGGCTCCACGACGACTTCCTGGGCCGCGGCCGTCGACTCGACGACGAGCCGCGCGTCCAGCGGGACGTTCCGCTTGACCAGGGCGAGCGCGACCGGGCCGAGCTCGTGATGCCGTACGGACGTCGTCACGAAACCGATCTTGCGGCCGTCGGGCCCGTCGTCCGCGAGCCGGATGTCGGCGCCTGCGGGCGGCAGGTGCACCTCGCTGCCGTCCAGGTGCAGGAAGACCAGGCGCCGCGGGGGCTTGCCGAGGTTCTGGACGCGGGCGACGGTCTCCTGTCCCCGGTAGCAGCCCTTCTGCAGGTGCACGGCCGTCCCGATCCAGCCCAGCTCGTGCGGGATGGTGCGGTGGTCGGTCTCGAAGCCGAGGCGGGGGCGGTGCTGCTCGACACGCAGCGCCTCGTAGGCGAGCAGACCCGCCGCGGGACCGGACTTCTCGGCGTACGACTCCAGATCCCCGCGCGGCAGGAACAGATCGCGGCCGTACGACATCTCGCGTACGACGACCCCGTCCGGCACCTCGGCGATGGAACCGGCGGGAAGGTGGACGACCGCGAACTCGTCGGTGCGGTCGGCGACGTCCACCCGGTTGAAGAACTTCATCGACTCCAGATACGCGATCAGCGCGCCCTGGGTGCCGGGCTCGACGTGCGCCCACACAGTGGTGCCGTCGTCGACGAGGTACAGCGCGTGCTCGATGTGCCCGTGCGCGGAGAGGATCAGCGCCTCGGTGGCCTGGCCCGTGGGCAGCTCGCTGACGTGCTGGGTGAGCAGCAGGTGCAGCCAGCTGAGGCGGTCCTCGCCGGTGACGGACACGACCCCGCGGTGCGAGAGGTCGACGAATCCGGTGCCGTCGGCGAGGGCGCGCTGCTCACGGAACAGGTCGCCGTAGTGCGCGGCGACGTCTTCGTCCACGCCCTCGGCGGGGACGGCTCCGGGCAGGGACAGCAGGGGGCTCTTCATACGACCAAGCCTACGACTCGGTAGTTGAAGCCTTGAGAGAGCAGTCCTTGCAGCGGCCGAAGATCGCGAAGTGCTTCATGTCGGTCTCGAAGCCGAACTCCTGGCGGAGCTTCGCGGTGAAGTCGGCGGCCACCTTGACGTCCGCCTCGATGACGTTCTCGCAGTCGCGGCAGACCAGGTGGATGTGGTGGTGGCGGTCGGCGAGGTGGTACGTCGGCGCCCCGTGCCCCAGATGGGCATGGCTGACCAGCCCGAGCTCCTCCAGGAGCTCCAGGGTCCGGTAGACCGTGGAAATGTTGACCCCCGACGCCGTCTTCTTCACTTCCGTGAGGATCTCGTCGGGGGTCGCGTGCTCCAGGGTGTCCACGGCTTCGAGGACAAGCTGGCGCTGCGGCGTCAGCCGGTAGCCGCGCTGCCTCAGGTCACTCTTCCAGTCGGTGCTCACCACACCGGAAAGTCTAGGACCTCCCGGCGCGGGTCCTACTTGAAGAAGGCGATCCCGTCGTCCGGAAGGTCGTCGGGGAGGGCCTTGGCCCAGCGCTCGACCTCTTCCGGGGTGACGACCTTCTTCAGGTGGGCCGACATGTAGGGGCGCAGCTCGACCTCGGGGGTCTGCTTCTCGCCGACCCACATGAGGTCGCTCTTGACGTAGCCGTACAGGCGCTTGCCGCCGTTGTACGGACCCGAGGCGGCCGTACGCGCGACGGCATCGGTCACCAGGTCGATCTGCGGCTTCTGGGCGGCCATCTCGCCGTACCAGATCTCGACGACGCCGTCGTCGCGGACCATCGTCACCTCGACCTTGCGGTCGGCGTCGATGCGCCAGAAGCCGTGCTCGGACTCCAGGGGGCGGACCTTGTTGCCGTCGTTGTCCAGCACCCAGGTGTGGGACTCGTACTCCAGGAAGTCCCGGCCGTCGTGGCCGAAGGTCACCTCCTGGCCGAAGTTGCACTTCTCCGAGCCCGGGAAGTCGTGCACGCCCGCGCCGGCCCAGTTGCCGAGCAGGAAGGCGAGCGGGACGAGGTCCTTGTGGAGGTCGGACGGGATCTCGATCATGAGTGGCGGTTCCTAGAGGGGGGTCAGCGCTGGCCCTGGTACAGCTTCTTCACGGTCAGGTACGAGAAGGCGAGAACGCCGACGCAGACCAGGACCAGCAGGGCTTCGAAGAAGATCTCCACGGGGTGCTCCTCGGATGAGCGGGGTGCGGTGCATGTACACGGGCCGGGCCCCAGCTTACGCGGCCGGGGCCCGGGGAACCGTAGGGGTCCGCTCAGCCGAGGAGCTGGCCCTGGAGGGTCACGGTCTGCTGGAAGGGGACGGGGTTCGCGGTGCCCTTGCGGGACTGGACGACCAGGGCGAGTACGTCACCGGAGGACAGGTATGCGTGCCGGGTCTGCTCGGCGCCGTACGGCTTGGACTCGACGTAGACGGAGGCGGTGATCTCGGGGATCCGGGCCGCGCTCGGGAAGTGCTCGTCGGAGACGGACGTGACGGCGTCGCGCAGTTCGAAGCCGGGGCTGCCGTAGGGGGCTATGTCCTCGCCGAACAGATCGTCCACGACGGCCGCGGTGTCGAACTGGAGCAGGTAGATCCGGGTGTGCGTGCCGTCCGGGGTGGTCCAGCCGCGCGCCGCGATGTGCCGCAGACCGTTGTCGGAGAGCTTCTGCCCCAGCTCCTCGCGGTCCTCCTTCTCGCCGTACTCCGCGAGGAGGCCCTTCGTCGGCAGCCAGCCCTCCGTGCCGCGCAACGCCTTGTCGACGGCCGCTCCCTTCGGCGCGGGCAGCACCAGGGCGCGCAGGTCGGCGTAGTGGCTGCCCGCCTTGTTGTCCGGGGCGAGGGGCCCCGGACTGCCGGAGGGCAACGGCGGCTTCGTCAGCGTCGGGTACTCCCACCGTCCGTCCGCTTTCGTTCCCAGGCCCGGTACGTCCGTCCGCTCCATCCCCGCGATGCCGTACGCCGTCCCGGCCCCGACCACCGCGAAGGTGAGCAGGGCGGCGGTCCAGCGGAGAGCCGCGCGCAGGACACGGCGGTCCTTGGGGGCGGGGAGGTGTTCCGGGGCGGCGAGGGAGTCGGGGTCGGGTGTCGGGACGGTTGCGGGGTCGGGTGTCGGGACGGTTGCGGGGTCGGGTGTCGGGACGGGCGCGGACACGGGCATCGGGGCGGTCGCGGACTCGCCCGCGGGCTCGGGCCCGGACGCGGACGCGGCGACCCGGGGTGAGGACACCCCGTTCTGGGGCTCGCTCCGCTCGGGCTCGTCGGTGTGCTCGGCGCCGCCAGGCCGTTCCTTCGGCTCGGCCTGGTGCCCGTGACCGACGCTGCCGACCGACTCAGCCACCTCGACCTGCCCGGCCCCAGTGACCGGCTCCACCAGCTCGCCCTTCTCAATCCGGTCGACCGGCTCCGCCACCTCGAACCGCCCGGCCTCGGCGACCGGCTCCGCTGCCTCGGCCTTCTCCGGGCGGGCGACCGGCTCCCGGGTCGGGGGCTGGGCCGGTATCTGTTCGGTCTGCTCGGTCATACCGACTCCCCCGGCTCCGCGATCCGGTCGAGCTGCTCGCGCATGAGCATCGCGATCCCCTTTTGCTGCATGGGCCTGGCGCTGTCGGCGGTGAAGTCGACCAGGACGTTTCCCTGAAGGGCGAAGCAGAACATCGAGTCCAGCTTCGTGTCGGCGTCCTTGGGCGTCAGGAAACAGCGCGCGTCCTTGTGGCCCTCGATCCGGGGCCCGTCGCGCAGGACGTCGCCGAGCACGTCGAGGAAGTCGTTCTGGAACTCCGAGATGCCCCGCGCCGCCGCCTTGTTGTCGAGCTGCGTCAGCTCGATGGTGACCGTGGATGCCTTGTCCGTGTAGACGGAGGAGAGCTGGTCGGTGCTGACGTAACTGCGCATCGCGATGCCCGTGAGGCGCTGCTTGTCGATCTGCTTCTCCAGCGCCTTGCGCTGGGTCCGGGGCAGACCGCTCAGCGACTCCTTGCGCAGGGCGGTGGCCTCGGCCCCGCTGAGCCGGGTCTCGTAGCCGTACTCCCCGATGTCGGGCCCACGGCTCCACCCGTCGGCGCCGTACGGCACGAGCATTCCCGCGAGTCCCTGCGCGGGCTCCGTCTTCGTCTTGCCGGCCCCGCTCTTCGGGAACGTCCACACGGGAGCGCCCGCGTCACGGTCGGCACCGTCGACGGTGACCACGGTGAAGCCCACCCCGGCGACGACGGCCGCGACGAGCACCACTGACCCGACGACCGCGGCGATACGGCCACGACGGACGCGGACGCGCCTCGCGGGCGCCGCCGCGGGCTCGGTCGAGGCGGTGAGCTCGGCGGGACCGATCTCACCCACCTGCTGGTTCTCGGACTCGCTCACAGCTTCTTCACCTGCCGCTCGGCCAGATCCATGATCTTCGCCTTCGCTATGGGCCTGGTGTCCCAGACGAAGATCTTCATGAGGATGTCCCCGCGCCAGGCGACGGCCGAGGCCTTGTACTGCGGCAGATAACCGGGCTCGGTGTCCGGCTTCGTGTGGACGTACACCATGGCGTTTCCGCCGCCCGGCACCGACCAGCTCTTGGTGCCAGCCTGGGAGTCCTCGAAGTAGTTCTCGCCGTCGGCCGCGTCGGAAGCCTCCCGGGTCTCCTCCTGCCGGTACTGGGTGAGGCGGATCTCGACGCCGTAGGTGCGGCCGACCTGCCAGCCGGTGTCCGCTGCGCGGCGGAACTCCTGGGAGACGAGTTCGCCGAACGCTCCGCCCGGCTTGTTGGCCGTCTCCGCGACTTCGGCCAGCGTCATCCAGCGGTCGTCACTGCCCCAGTCGGCGTCCTTCGCCCCGGCCGGCTTCTTCAGCAGCAGCTTGCGCAGGTCGCCGTCGGTCTTCACCCGGCGGTCCTGGGAGGCGGGCAGCGGCTCGGGCGCCGGGCCCTTGGCCTGTGCCAGCGTCGGCTGGGAGAGCGAGGCCAGTTTCGTCGGCTCACGGTCGGCCTGGATCAGGTATCCCGTGCACGTCCCGGCGACGACACCGAGTACGGCGGCGGAGGCGATCAGCAGCGTCGTACGGCCCCGGCGGCGCGCCCGGGGTCTCTCCTCGGGCGGCTCAGGTGCTTCGGGTATCTCGGGTGCCTCGGGCACCTCGGGTCTTTCCAACGCGTCCCCCACAAGACGTGAAGCGCGCATTCCGTATGCGCGCTTCACAGGAGACCGCCGGTCAACATCCAGGGTTGTACGCCAACTTGATCACGATTCGGACACGTGGGCAACGAACACGGACCAGGCCCCGTCGGAGAAGAGCAGCGCCCGCCGACCGGGGTTCTTGCTGTCCCGGACGGGGACGAGGGCGGGCAGGGCGTCGGAGACTTCCAGGCACTGGCCGCCGTCCGGGTTGCTGTAGCTGCTCTTGCGCCACGTCAGGCCGCTCAGGTCGATGGCTCGCACGGTGCTTCCTCCAACAGCCGCAGGATGAACTTCCGTGACTCGGCCGGATTCAGCGCCAGGTCACGCATCGCATCGTAGGCACGGTGCAGCCGTTCGACCGAGGCGTTTTCCTCGACCAGTTCACCTCGCAGAGCGTTCTTCAGATACGCGATGGTCCGTCCGCGGAGCAGCTTCAGGAACATCACGTCGGAGCTCACCAGGCCGTGCAGCCCGGCACTCTGTGGCACCACCTGGATCGTGACGTGCGGCCACCGCGACACCTCCAGCAGATGCTCCAACTGCCCCCTCCACTCGCCCGCTTGCCGCAGCGGCGTCCGCAGTACCGCTTCCGCCAGGAGTGACCGGAAGATCGGGGCGTCCTCCTCCTCCAGCAGTTTGCGCCGCCCGGTACGGGCCTCCACCTGCTGGTCCAGTTCATCGCCCTTCGCCCCGCCCAGTGCGAGCAACTCACGGGCGTACCCGTCCGTCTGCAGCAGACCGGGCAGGACGCTGACACCGAAGTGCCACAGACTGTGCGCCTCCGTCTCCAGCACCATGTACCGCCGGTACTGCTCCTTGAACTGCGTCGGATCCCCAACCGCCAGCTCCCACAGGGCCAGCAGCATCCCCGGCGTCCCGTAGTGCTGGTCCAGTGCCTCCACGATCTCCGGGCTGCCCAGGCTGCGCCCGCTCTCCATCTTCCCGAGCGTCGAAGCGTCCCAGCCGAGCCGGTCCGCCAGGTCCCGCAGACTCCCGCCCTTCCCGGCCCTCAGTAACCGCAGCTCCTCCGCGAACCGTGCCCTCGGTTCATGGCTCCGCCCTGTGACCATCCGCCGCTGCGGCACCGCACCCTCCTTGATCATCCTTGTGGAATTTGTGGAATTTGGAGCGCCCGCTGTGGAATTTGCGGCCGTTTCCGTCGCTCTCCGTCGTCGCCCTGAGCCATGCTCGTACCGACCCAGGAACACGCAGAGTATTTCAACTGTCGCATTCCGTATAGATGTTGGGCGAAAGGATGGAAAACCGATGGAACCGGGAACGCTTCTCTTCGACCCCGCCACCAACAGAGTCGGCGAGTACCAGGACCGCTCCGGGCCGTACGCGATGCTGCGTCCCGTGGGCGGTGGCCGGGAGTGGCAGGCCGATCCGTCGGCGCTGCGGCCGGCCACCGACCAGGAGCGGCTGAGCGCCGGGGTCCGCGCGGCGAACGACCGCGCGCGGGCCGCCGTACCGGAGCCCGGTCCGCCGCTGACCGACGGCCCGTTCCTCGTGGTCGACCAGCCACGCGGGCACCGGCGAGAGGCGGACCTCGCATGAGCGTGCCGCCGCCCTACTATCCGTATCCGCCGCCGGGCCGGCCGAGCGGCCCGCCACCTCCCGAGGTGCCGGAGTCGGCACCTCCGCCGCCCGCCCCGGATCCCCGTCCCCGGCGCCGACGGCTGCGCCTGCGGGTGCCCTGGATCCTCACCGACGACGCCTTCTGGACCGGTGTGCTCACCGCGCTCAGCGTCGCGGGACTGCTGGTGATGATCGTCGCGACGGCGTGACCGCCGCACTACGCTGCCGGTATGGCGAAGAAGCTCGTGATCAAGGTGACCGCCGGGGCCGACGCCCCCGAGCGGTGCTCGCAGGCGTTCACCGTGGCGGCGGTGGCCGTGGCCAGCGGGGTGGACGTGTCGCTGTGGCTGACCGGGGAGTCGGCGTGGTTCGCGCTGCCGGGGCGGGCCGCCGAGTTCGAGCTGCCGCACGCGGCCCCACTGCCCGACCTGCTGGACTCGGTCCTCGCGGGCGGGCGGCTCACCCTGTGCACCCAGTGCGCGGCCCGCCGGGACATCACGGAGAAGGACGTCATCGAGGGCGTACGGATCGCGGGGGCGCAGGTCTTCGTGCAGGAGGCGCTCGCGGACGGGACGCAGGCGCTCGTTTATTGAGCAGGCACCGCGTGCGGCCTGTCACAGGTGATCGACAATCCGGCGGGTGCCTTACCCGGCAGGGTTACTCTGCCGCTCGACGGCCACCCGTCCGTCGACAAGACCGCCGCCCCGGGGGGACCCACCGCATGCGCGCCCTGCGAGTACTTCTGATCATCGCCGTGATTCTCGGCGGGCTGTTCGTCGCCGCCGACCGTCTGGCGGTCCACTTCGCGGAGGGCGAGGTCGCGGACCGGCTGAAGACGCAGGAGGGGCTGACCACGACGCCGAGCGTGGACATCAAGGGGTTCCCGTTCCTGACCCAGGTGGCCGGCGGCGAGCTCGACGACGTCGAGGTCGGGATGAAGGACTACGACGCGGACACCGGCACCAGCGGGGGCTCGATCCGCATCGACGACCTGAACGCCGCCATGAAGGGCGTCGCGTTCTCCGGCGACTACAGCTCCGCCACCGCCTCCACCGCCGCCGGCACCGCGACCATCGCCTACGACCAGCTACTGAAGGCCGCGGGGTCCGAGGAGGCCCAGCTTCCGCTGGGTGTCACCGCCAAGGTCGTCGGCCTCTCCGACGGCGGGGACGGCAAGATCAAGGTCGATATCAAGATCAGCGCCTTGGAGAAGCCCGTCTCCGTGCTCAGCACCGTCTCCGTCGTCGACGGCGACACCGTGCGGGTGCACGCCGACTCGATCCCCAGTTTCGGCAACATCACCCTCGCCGACACCGACGTCCGTTCGGTCGCCGACTTCGACCAGAAGATCGAGGGTCTGCCGGGCGGTATCAAGCTCGACAAGGTCGAAGCGGGTGCGAACGGTGTGGAGATCGCGGTGAAGGGTTCGGACGTCAAGCTCGCCGGGTAGGACGAGCGTCGGGCGGACACGCTGAGCCGGATGCCGCGCGTCCGACAGGCGAGACGGTGACGTCCGTACCGTAGATGTGATGACGGCTACAGCCGCCCGGGAACCGTGGGACCACGGCCCGGGCGGCTTTTTGGTCCCACATCCCGGACGATCGCATCTCAGTATGCGACACACCGGTGACATGCCGGTATGTCCCTCCCTACGATCGGCACCATGAAGCGACAGGCGGATCTCACGAAGCGGCGGGCAGTAGACCTGTGCCGCGTCGCCGCCATGCTCTGTCGCCCCTTCTGAGCGGACGGCACCGACCTCCGCGTCCCCTCGCCCTGGCGCCCCAGGGCATCCGTGCGCCCCGCGCACCCTTCCGCACGCCCCGCCGCAACTGCCCCGGAGGAGAACGAGCATGAGCCGCAGTGACGTCCTGGTCGACGCCGACTGGGTCGAGGCCAACCTCGACGAGCCGAACATCGCGATCGTGGAGGTGGACGAGGACACGTCCGCCTACGAGAAGAACCACATCCGCAACGCGATCCGCATCGACTGGACCAAGGACCTGCAGGACCCGGTCCGCCGCGACTTCGTCGACCAGGAGGGCTTCGAGAAGCTCCTGTCGGCGAAGGGCATCGCCAACGACACCCTGGTGATCCTCTACGGCGGCAACAACAACTGGTTCGCGTCCTACGCCTACTGGTACTTCAAGCTGTACGGCCACGAGAACGTCAAGCTTCTCGACGGCGGCCGCAAGAAGTGGGAGCTGGACGCCCGCGAGCTGGTCGAGGAGGTCCCGGAGCGGACCGAGACGACCTACACGGCGAAGCCGCAGAACAAGGCCATCCGCGCCTTCCGTGACGACGTCGTCGCCGCGATCGGCTCGCAGAACCTGGTCGACGTCCGGTCGCCCGACGAGTTCAGCGGCAAGCTGCTCGCTCCGGCCCACCTGCCGCAGGAGCAGTCGCAGCGTCCGGGCCACGTCCCGTCCGCGCGCAACATCCCGTGGTCGAAGAACGCCAACGACGACGGCACCTTCAAGTCGGACGAGGAGCTCAAGGAGCTCTACGCCGAGGAGCAGGTCGACCTCGCCAAGGACACCATCGCGTACTGCCGTATCGGTGAGCGCTCGGCCCTGACCTGGTTCGTGCTGCACGAGCTGCTCGGTGTCGAGAACGTCAAGAACTACGACGGCTCCTGGACCGAGTACGGCTCCCTGGTCGGCGTTCCGATCGAGCTCGGCGCCAACAAGTAAGACCCCGTCCGCATCATCCCGACCGGCCTTCCTTCCGGTCAGACCCCTTCCTTGGAGAAAGACATGTGTGGAGCGAAGGCCGGCGGCCCGGACGCCTCGACGATCAAGCCCGGTGAGACCACGATCCAGGGCCAGGTGACGCGTGACGGCGAGCCTGTGGTGGGCTACGTCCGCCTCCTGGACTCGACCGGCGAGTTCACGGCGGAGGTCCCGACCTCCGCGACGGGCCAGTTCCGCTTCTACGCGGCCGAGGGCACCTGGACCGTTCGCGCGCTGGTTCCGGGCGGCACCGCCGACCGTACGGTCGTCGCCCAGCAGGGCGGCCTGGCCGAGGTCGCGATCGCCGTCTGAGGCAGCCGACCGACTGATCGGCCGGAGGGCCGTACCCCGTCGCACGGGGTACGGCCCTCCGGCCTTTCCGGGCCTACGCTGGACTCATGTTGGCGCGACGACGGCACGCTTATTTCGCGATGATGGGCACGTGCATCGGGCTGTTCGTCCTGGCCTGGGGAGTCGTGCGGCTCTGGTCGGTGCCGGTGGCCGTGGGAATGTGCGTGGTGGCGATGGTGATCCCTCCGCTCGCCGCGATGGTCGCCAACCGGCGCGGCCCCGACGACCGCTGGTGGGACGACCCCTCCGGCGACCCGAAGTCCGACGAGTGGTGGGACGAGCTGGACGGGAAGCGACGGCGGGGCTGACCCGACAGGAGGCCGAGCGGCCCCGGCGTGGCCGTGGCTGGGGCTGCGCCCCAGACCCCCCGTCGGCCTGAACGGCCTCGCCCTCAAGCGCCGGGCGGGCTGGAATGTGCCCGGCGCCGAGCACGTGCCGTCGACGCGGCTCACCACGAACTCGGTCCCTGCGTCACTGAGCCCCTCGGCGTCGAGATGCCCGATGTCCCTGTCAGCGACCCGTCAGCGGCCTGGCGGCCGAGACCACCCGGGCTGTCGCTGAAGGCGCGCGGCTCGCCGAGTATCAGCCGCAGGGCGACGTCCGGGTTCTGTTCGACCCGGCCGGGCAGCCCTTCTGTCTGTGGACCCAGATGCCCCCGGCGACCTAGCCGATCGCCCGGCCCAGCACGTACACCGCCGGGGCCGACGCGGCCAGTGGGAGGGCCACGCCCGCCGTGAAGTGCACGAAGCGGGACGGGTAGTCGTAGCTCGCGACCCGGTGGCCGATCAGCGCGCACACCGCGGCGCCCGCGCCGAGGAAGGCACCCTTCGCGCCGAGGCCCGTCATCCCGCCGACCGCGATGCCCGCGCCCGCCGCGGCGAGCAGGGCGACGACCACGGAGGCCGGGGTCGGCAGGGGCAGCGCGCGGGCCAGGACCGCCACGGCCACCGCGGCCGCGCCGACCGTCACCGCGTCCGGGTCCGCCGCGAGGTGGCCGGTCGCCACGATCGCCAGGGCCGCCGAGGCGACGGTCGCCATCAGGCCGTACATCCGCTCGTCGGCGTCGGCGTGCGAGCGGAGCTGCAGCACCAGGCTGAGCAGGACCCAGACGCCGAGGGTGCCGAGGATCGCCGCGGGCGCGTTCTCCCGGCCGGCCGTCAGCAGGGCCGCGTCCGCCACCAGCGCGCCGAGGAACGCCAGCGCGATGCCCTGCCGGGCGGGCCACATGCCGTTCAGCCGGAACCAGCCGGCCGCGGTCACGGCCTGGAGGACGACGAGGGGCACGAGGAGGGCGTACGACCCGACGGCCGCGGCGCCGGAGAGCAGCAGGCCGAGCAGTGCGGTGAGCGCGGCGGGCTGGATGCCGGGCTCGATGATCGGGGACCGGCCTTCGAGGCGGGCGCGCTGGGCGTCGGTGATGCGCGCGTTGCCGGCGACGGTGGCGGGGCCGTAGCCGGAGCCGGAGCCGGAGGAGTCGGGCGCGGGGTGCCCCGGGGCCGGGGCGCCATACGCACCGGCCGCCGGAGTCGCCGGGGCGGGGCCGCCCTGCACGGGCCCGTGGCCGTACCCCTGCGGCTCGCCCTCGTAGCCCTGCTGCGGCAGGTACGCCGTCTCCCCCGCCGCCTGGACGGGTCGGTGCACCTGGGTGTCCCAGGTCTGGCCCTGCCACTGCTGGGTGTACTGCTGGGCTGCCTGGGCCTCGTCGTCGTACCCCTGCTGGGCCGGCCAGCCCTGCTGCGGGTACTGGTCGTAGCCCTCGTACGGCTGGTTCGTCATCGTCACCCTCCTGCGAACGGCGGGAGCACCTCGACCGTGCCGCCGTCGGCCAGCCGTACCGTCTCATGTCCGCGGGTGCCCACGGGGTCTCCGTCGACGAGGAACGAGCATCGCCGCAGGACACGCACGAGTTCGCCGGGGTGTCGCTCGCGTGCCGCGTCCAGCGCCTCGGCGAGTGTGGCCGCGTCGAACGGCTCCTCGGCGATCCCGGCCGCGGCCTTCGCGGCGGCCCAATAGCGCACCGTGACCTTTGGCATCCGCTTCCTCAATCGATCGGTGGTGTATGCCGCCAGGCTATCCGGCCGCTGTGGCGGCCCAGTCCCCGATGCGGTCCAGCAGCTCGTCGCCGACCGCGTGCTCGGCGTGGCCCATGGGCTCGATCCACAGCTCACCGTGGTCGCCGGCGGCCTCCGCGAGCATCCGCGGGTGGTCGAGGGGGAAGTATCCGTCGCGGTCGCCGTGGACGATCAGGAGCGGGGTGGGGGCGATCCCCGGGACCGACTCCACCGGGGAGAGGGGGACGGGGTCCCAGTCGCGGTGGTGGATGCGCGTGCGGAATCCGTAGCGGCTCACCAGGCGGCCCTCGGGGCGGGTCACCAGCCAGTGGAGTCTTCGCATGGGGGCCGTGCCGCGGTAGTACCAGCGGGCCGGTGCGCTGACCGAGACCACCGCGTCCGCGTGCGCGTCCGTGCGCCCGTCGGTCTCCGGCCGGTACAGCGCCGCGTGCCGCAGCACCACCGAGCCGCCCATCGAGAACCCGACGGTGGCCACGCGTGTGTGGCCGAGTCCGCGCGCCCAGGACACCGCGGCGGCCAGATCCAGCACCTCGCGGTCGCCGACCGTGGAGCGCCCGCCGGAGGCTCCGTGGCCGCGGAAGGAGAAGGTGACGACAGCGCCGTACCGGGTGAACGTGTTCACCACCCGGCGAACATGTGGGCGATCCACATCGCCGGTGAAACCGTGCGCGACGACGAACACCAGGTCACGGGAGGGTGGCCGGGAGGCTTCGTATACGGAGGAGGGCGGATCGTATACGGAATCGATCGTCACGCCGTCGTCGGTGTGCAGAAACGTCCGTATAGGTGCATGTCTGCGCGTCTCAGAGTGCGGACTCACCGTGGAACGCACCACACGACCTGCCGGATCAATGCTCATGTGGGCTATTCTCGTCGGAAGAGGACTCGGGCAACGCAGCCCCCGGGTCCTTTTGTGCTTTCGGATACCCCTGTATACGAAGGCCATGACCTCGCGGGACCGAGGAGGAACCAGACATATGAGTTCTCTGCTGCTCCTGACCAATGCCCTCCAGCCGTCGACGGAGGTGCTGCCCGCCCTCGGCCTGCTCCTGCACAACGTGCGTGTGGCTCCGGCGGAGGGCCCCGCACTCGTCGACACCCCGGGTGCCGACGTCATCCTCATCGACGGACGCCGTGATCTGCCCCAGGTCCGCAGCCTGTGCCAGCTGCTGCGCTCCACCGGGCCCGGCTGTCCGCTCATCCTCGTCGTGACCGAGGGCGGCCTCGCGGCCGTCACCGCCGACTGGGGCATCGACGACGTCCTCCTCGACACCGCCGGTCCGGCCGAGGTCGAGGCACGGCTGCGTCTCGCCATGGGCCGCCAGCAGATCGTGAACGACGACTCCCCCATGGAGATCCGCAACGGCGACCTGTCGGTCGACGAGGCGACCTACTCCGCGAAGCTCAAGGGCCGGGTCCTCGACCTGACCTTCAAGGAGTTCGAGCTCCTGAAGTACCTCGCCCAGCACCCGGGCCGCGTCTTCACGCGCGCTCAGCTGCTGCAGGAGGTCTGGGGCTACGACTACTTCGGCGGCACCCGGACGGTCGACGTGCACGTACGACGGCTGCGCGCGAAGCTCGGCCCCGAGCACGAGTCGCTGATCGGGACCGTCCGCAACGTCGGTTATCGATTCGTTACTCCTGAGAAGGGCGACCGGGTCACCGACGAGGCGAAGGCCAAGGCGGACCGGGCAAAGGCGGAGGATGCGGACGAGAGTGCCGCCCTCGAAGACGTAGAGGCGTAGCGGGTCCCGCGGATGGGCATGGCTCAGGAACCGATGCGCCCCCGCACGCCTGTCCGCGGGAGCACGGGGACCTCCTTCACGCCCTGCCCAGAGCGGGTCCATCCGCGTAGACTCCGCGCGTGGCCAAGGTAACCAGGGATGATGTCGCACGGCTGGCAGGGACGTCCACTGCCGTCGTCAGTTACGTCATCAACAACGGACCCCGGCCGGTTGCCCCGGCCACGCGCGAGCGTGTCCTCGCCGCGATCAAGGAGCTGTCGTACCGGCCCGACCGGGTGGCCCAGGCGATGGCGTCGCGGCGCACCGACCTCATAGGCCTGATCGTGCCGGACGCGCGCCAGCCGTTCTTCGCGGAGATGGCGCACGCGGTCGAACAGGCCGCCTCCGAGCGCGGGAAGATGGTGCTGGTCGGGAACTCCGACTACATCGGCGAGCGCGAGGTCCACTATCTGCGGGCGTTCCTCGGGATGCGGGTCTCGGGGCTGATCCTGGTCTCGCACGCGCTGAACGACAACGCCGCCGCCGAGATCGACGCCTGGGACGCCCGGGTCGTGCTGCTGCACGAGCGGCCGGAGGCGATCGACGACGTCGCCGTCGTCCTCGACGACCTCACCGGCGCGAAGACCGCCGTCGAGCATCTGCTGGGCCACGGCTACCCCTACGTCGCCTGTATGGGCGGCACGGCCGACACCCCCGCGGTCGGCGACCCGGTCTCCGACCACGTCCAGGGCTGGCGGCAGGCCATGGACGAGGCCGGTCTCCCGACCGAGGGACGGCTCTTCGAGGCGCCGTACAACCGCTACGACGCCTATCAGGTGGCGCTCGGGGTGCTCTCCGGGCCCGACCGCCCGCCCGCCATCTTCTGCTCCACCGACGACCAGGCGATCGGCCTGCTGCGGGCCGCGCGCGAGCTGCGCATCGACGTGCCGGGCGAGCTGGCGGTCATCGGGTTCGACGACATCAAGGAAGCCGCGCTCGCGGATCCGCCGATGACGACCATCGCGTCGGACCGGTCGGCGATGGCCCGGGCGGCGGTGGACCTGGTGCTGGACGACGGGCTGCGGGTCGCCGGCTCCCGCCGGGAACGGCTGAAGGTGTTCCCGTCGAAGCTGGTCGTGCGGCGGTCCTGCGGCTGCGAGTGAGCTTTCTGAAGACCGTCTGAGAACATCCGGCCCGAGGCCAGCGGCGCCTTTATATCGGGCATACGCGGTTCTGCCGGGCTTCTCAGGGAGCACTCAGGGAGCTCTCATGGTCGCGGGACAAGCTTGCTGTCATGACCGAGAGCTTCCGCCGCGACGGCGAGTACGAGCAGTACGAGAACCCCTACCAGGGCGCCCAGCAGCAGCACGCTTCGTCGCCCGTGAACCCCGAGTGGCCGCCCCCGCCGGCCCAGCCGCCGGTCGTCGAGCCGACCACCGTGTGGCCGGGCGGGCAGCAGGCTCAGCACGCCGCCTTCGCCTCCGAGGGCGCCGGTTCGTACGGCGGTGACGGCAACGGCGGCGGAACCGCTCTCCTCACCGCGGCCCCCGAGGAGCCCGCTCCCGCTCCGAAGCGGCGCACCCGCGGCCCCCTCGCCCTCCTCGCCGCCGTCGCGATCGTCGCCGCGGCGATAGGAGGCGGCACCGCCTACGGCATCCAGGAGCTGACCGGCAACGACACGGTCGCCTCCAGCAGCACCAGCACCAACGTGGTGCCGTCCTCCGCCAAGGGCACGGTCTCCGGGGTCGCCAAGGCGGTCAGCCCCAGCATCGTCGAGATCAACGCCACCTCGAACGCCGGGGAGTCCACCGGCTCCGGCGTGATCATCACCAGCGACGGCGAGATCATCACCAACAACCACGTCATCTCCGGCGCCACTTCCGTCAAGGTGAGCACCAGCGACGGCAAGACCTACACCGCGAAGGTCGTCGGCACCGACAGCAAGAAGGACCTCGCCCTCATCAAGCTGGAGAACGCCTCCGGCCTGACCCCGGCCACCCTCGGCAACTCCGACGGCGTCCAGGTCGGCGACGAGGTCGTGGCGATCGGCTCCCCCGAGGGTCTGACCGGCACCGTGACCAGCGGCATCGTCTCCGCCCTCAACCGGGACGTGACGGTCGCGACCGACGAGGGCCAGAGCCAGAACCAGGGCCAGAGCGGCGGCAGCGGCCAGTGGCCGTTCGAGTTCGGCGGCCGGCAGTTCAACGGCGACACCGGCTCGTCCACGACGACGTACAAGGCGATCCAGACGGACGCGTCCTTGAACCCGGGCAACTCCGGCGGCGCGCTGATCGACATGAACGGCAACATCATCGGCATCAACTCGGCGATGTACTCGGCCACTTCGGACTCGTCCACGGCCGGCAGCGCGGGCCTCGGCTTCTCCATCCCGATCAACACCGTCAAGTCCGACCTGGCCACGCTGCGGGCCGGCGGCTCGGACAGCTGACCCCCTTCGACCCTCGCGAGGAGTACGCCATGATCAAGCAGGTTTCGCACACGGTGGCCGGTACCGACCCGGCCGGGTTCGCCCTGGCCCTCGAGGTGGCGTACGCACTGCACGCCCCGGCGCCCCGGGCGCCCGAGGTGGCGTCCACGGCGATGGCCCGTCGCGGGGTGAGCGCCGCCCGCAGCCGCCGCCGCACCGTACGCGGCTGACCCTTGAGAAAGCACGTCCCGCAGCGCCATCGGGGAACCGTGCGAGGCTGAAAGCGTTCACTACCTTCAGTCCCCTGTTCTCCCACCGCACCCGAGGAATCCCCAGCCATGAGCCCCGCCGAAGGCGACCGTGACCCCCAGCGCATCCTGATCGTCGACGACGAACCGGCGGTGCGCGAAGCACTCCAGCGCAGCCTCGCCTTCGAGGGCTACGACACCGAGGTCGCCGTGGACGGCGCCGACGCGCTCGACAAGGCGACCGCGTACCGGCCCGACCTGGTCGTCCTCGACATCCAGATGCCCCGCATGGACGGGCTCACGGCCGCCCGCCGCATCCGGGGCGCCGGCGACACGACCCCCATCCTGATGCTGACGGCCCGCGACACGGTCGGCGACCGGGTCACCGGGCTCGACGCGGGCGCCGACGACTACCTGGTCAAGCCGTTCGAGCTGGACGAGCTGTTCGCCCGGGTCCGTGCACTGCTGCGGCGCAGCTCCTACGCTGCGGCGGCCGAGGCGGCGTCCGCCGCGGACGACGAGGCGCTCACCTTCGCCGACCTGCGGATGGACCTCGCGACGCGTGAGGTGACCCGGGCGGGGCGGCCGGTGGAACTGACCCGGACCGAGTTCACGCTGCTGGAGATGTTCATGGCGCACCCGCGCCAGGTGCTGACCCGGGAGCAGATCCTGAAGGCGGTGTGGGGCTTCGACTTCGAGCCGTCCTCCAACTCGCTGGACGTCTACGTGATGTACCTGCGCCGCAAGACGGAGGCGGGCGGCGAACCGCGGCTCGTGCACACCGTGCGGGGCGTGGGGTACGTCCTGCGGCAGGGCGGCGCGGAGTGAAGAGGCTCGTACGGCGCTACCGGTCCCTTCCGCTCCGGTCCCGGCTGGCGCTGCTGGTGGCGGCGGCGGTGGCGTTCGCGGTGGCGGCGGTCTCGGTGACGTGCTGGTTCATCGTGCAGGGGAAGTTGTACGACCAGCTCGACGAGGATCTGCAGAACGCGGCGCAGCCGCAGCAGGTGCAGGCGGTCGTGGCCACCCTCGCCGAGTGCCCTCAGACACCGGTGGAGACCTTTGGCGATGTCCGGACCCGGGCCGAGGTCTACCTCCAGCTGGTGCAGGCGGACGGCAAGGCCTGTGTCTCGTCGAACTCCCTGGGCAGGGTCAGGACCACCGGTGCCGACGAGAACGTGGTCAAGGACACGACAAGAAGGAGGGGGATCCTTCGCAACGGCACCGACTCGGACGGCGAACCCGTACGAGTGCTGACGACACCCTTGTACGTCAGCCAGGGCCCGGGCTCACGGCCCCAGCTGTACACCGAGGCCGCCCTCACCGTGGCCGTCCCGCTGAAGGCGACCCAGTCCACCCTCAACGAACTCGCCCTCATCCTCCTTCTCGTCTCCGGCATCGGAGTCCTCGGTGCCGGTGCCGCGGGGCTCTTCGTCGCCCGTGCCGGTCTGCGTCCCGTCGACAAGCTCACCGAGGCCGTCGAGCACGTGGCCAGGACCGAGGACCTGGGCATCCGGATCCCCGTCGAGGAGGACGCCGAGGACGAGGTCGCCCGGCTGTCCCGGTCCTTCAACTCGATGACGAGCTCCCTCGCCAGCTCCCGCGAGCTCCAGCAGCAGCTCATCGCCGACGCGGGGCACGAGCTGCGCACCCCGCTGACAAGCCTCCGCACCAACATCGAACTCCTCACCCGCAGCGAGGAGACCGGCCGCCCCATCCCCGAGGCCGACCGCAAGGCACTGCTCGCCTCCCTGAAGGCGCAGATGACCGAACTGGCCGCCCTGATAGGCGACTTGCAGGAGCTGTCCCGCTCCGAGGGCCAGCGCGGGGAGCGGGTGCAGGTGGTGTCCCTGGAGGACACCGTCGAGTCGGCCCTGCGCCGGGTGCGACTGCGGGGCCCGGAGCTGACCATCAACGCCTCGCTGGAGCCCTGGTACACCCGCGCGGAACCGGCCGCCCTGGAGCGCGCCGTGGTCAACGTCCTCGACAACGCGGTGAAGTTCAGCCCCGAGGGCGGGATCGTCGACGTCCAGCTCACCCAGGGCGTCCTCACCGTCCGCGACCACGGTCCCGGCATCCCCGACGACGAACTCCCCTACGTCTTCGACCGCTTCTGGCGCTCCCCGGACGCCCGCGCTCTGCCCGGATCCGGCCTCGGTCTGTCCATCGTGGCCCGCACCGTCCAGCAGGCCGGCGGCGAGGTCACCCTCGGTCCCGCCGAGGGCGGCGGCACCGTCGCGACCGTACGACTGCCGGGGGCGCCGACTCCGCCACCGGAGGCTCCCGCCGCCGGGCAGTGACCGCCAAGCTGTCGATGTCCTGTCAAACCTCTCGCGTTCTCGACCCTACTCGCGGGTTCTCTGCCAGCTTCCTGAGTCGTCGCACAGGTGCCCCACGCACCTGTCCTCAGCACTCAGGAGTGAAGAACCCCCCATGCGTCTGTTTCGTACATCGACTCTGAAGAAGAGCGCCCTCGCCGCCGCGTCCGCGGCCCTCGCCGTCACCGGGCTGCTGGCCGGCTCCGGGACCGCGCAGGCCGCCGGTCCCGGCGGGGCCCAGAACGTCCGGGGCGTGGACCCCGGGAACACCGACGTCATGCTGGACCGGCTGTGCAGCCAGGAGACCAGCCTGACCGGCGTCTACGGCGCGCTCAACGTCGACACCGGCGAGTTCAAGACCCGCGACGAGTACCTGCGGGACGTGTTCGGACTGTGGGTGCCCGCCGGACCGTGGGAGCTGTTCCGCGGCTGGTGCGGGTACGCGCAGTCCTCGACCTGGTCCGTGAAGGGCGAGCCCGTGCGCACCTCCGAGTGGACCGGCAACCACGGCACGACCGAGGACAAGGTGACCTTCGTCAGCGGGTACAGCACCAAGACCTTCGCCAAGAAGAGCGTCGGCGCCAGCATCAGCCTCTCGCTGGCCAAGAGCATCTTCTCCGGCACCGTGGGCGGCAGCGCCGGCTACGAGTGGGGCTGGGAGAAGTCCTCGTCCTTCGAGCGGCGCAGCGAGAAGTCGATACCGCCGTGCACCCAGGTGGCGACCACCTGGACGCCGTACCAGCGGGTGGTCCGCGTGAACCCGGTGTTCTCCGTCGAGGACTACCAGTGGAACAAGGGCGACGGCGAGGTCACCACGCACACCTGGCGTGGCCGGGACGCGAGCTGGAAGACGATCTACTCGTACGGCTACTACATCGACGGCATCTCCGACAAGCTCCTGCCCAACGGCCAGCCCGACGGCCGTGAGGACAAGTGGCAGGAGAACCTCGACCCGAAGTCCTGCGCCAAGTAGGCCGATTCGGGCGGCAACCTTCCGTGCGGGGGCGGCGACTGCACTGCGGTCGCTACCCCCACACGGAACGGATGACCTCATGGCCCAGCATCGCCGACGCCGAACAACCGCTCTCGCCCTCGGTGTTCCGCTCGCCCTGACGGCCGCGGGAGGACTCGCCTACGGCCTGCTCCCCGGCTCCCAGCCCGAGGCCTCCGCAGCGACGACCGCCGCTCCCGCCTGGGCCACCGCCACCGCCGACGGCTTCGCCTCCGTCAACGCGCTGGGGCAGAACGGGACGTACGGCGGCCGGGACGGTCAGATCGTGACCGTGAAGACGCTCGCCGACCTGGAGAAGTACGCGACGGCGAGCGAGCCGTACGTCATCGTCGTCGCCGCGACGATCACCATGGACCCGGTCGGAAAAGAGATCAAGGTCCAGAGCAACAAGACCATCGTCGGAGCCGGGACCTCCGGGCAGATCGTCGGCGGCGGCTTCTTCCTCGGCTCCGGCGTCCACAACGTCATCATCAGGAACCTGACGATCCGGGACGCCTACCAGGGCGTGTGGAACGACAAGGAACACGACTTCGACGCCATCCAGATGGACGGCGCCCACCATGTGTGGATCGACCACAACGATCTGCGGCACATGGCCGACGGACTCATCGACGTCCGCAAGGACAGCACCTATGTGACGGTCTCCTGGAACAAACTCAGCCAGGACAACAAGGCGTTCGGCATCGGCTGGACGGAGAACGTCGTCACCGACATCACCATCCACCACAACTGGGTGCGGGAGACGGAGCAGCGCAACCCCTCCACCGACAACGCCGCCCACGCGCACCTCTACAACAACTTCCTGGAGGACGTGGCCGGGACGGACATCGCCTCCTCCTACGGCAACTACTCGCGCGGCGCGACCAGGATGGTCCTGGAGAACTCCTGGTTCCAGGGCTTCAAGAACCCCGTCATCAAGGACAGCACCGCGAGCATCGTCCAGAAGGGCAACACCTTCGTGGACACCAGCGGCAGGAACGAGAGCGGGGGCACCGCCTTCGACCCGAAGACGTACTACGCCTACACGCTCGACAAGACCGCCGACGTGCCCGCCCTACTCAAGTCCGGTGTGGGGCCGCGCAGTTCCATCGGGACGACGGCCGGCATCACGACCAAGGCCGCGGCGGCCACCACCCTCACCGTCGCCAAGGACGGCAGCGGCCAGTACTCGACCGTGCAGGCCGCGGTGAACGCCGTACCCGCCAACAACCCCTCGCGTGTGGTGATCTCCGTGAAGCCGGGGACGTACCGCGAACTGGTCAAGGTGCCGTCCAACAAGCCGCACGTGACCATCCAGGGCACGGGCTCCAGCCGTAACGACACGGTGATCGTCTACAACAACGCGTCCGGCACGCCCAAGCCCGACGGCTCCGGCACCTACGGCACCGGCGGCAGCGCCACCGTCGCCGTGGAGGCCGACGACTTCCAGGCCCGCAACCTGTCGATCTCCAACGACTTCGACGAGGCCAGTCACCAGGACATCGCGGGCCAGGCGGTCGCGCTGCGCACCGCCGCCGACAAGGTGTTCCTGGACGGGGTCATCGTCAGCGGCGACCAGGACACGCTCCTCGTGGACACCGCGGCCAAGGAGAAGCTGGGCCGGGTCTACATGAAGAACTCCTACGTCGTCGGCAACGTCGACTTCATCTTCGGCCGGGCCACCGCGGTGATCGACAAGTCCGTCATCACGCTGAAGAAGCGCTGGAACGGCACCTCGGCCGGTTACGTCACCGCGCCCAGCACCGCCGCGAGCCGCAAGGGCATCCTCATCGCCAACTCGACGGTGAACGGGGACGTCTCCTCCGCGAGCTTCTACCTCGGCCGGCCCTGGCACGCGGGCGGCGACACGACCCTCGACCCGCAGACCACGGTCCGCAACACGTCCTTGAGCGCGGCGATCAGGTCCACGCCGTGGACCGACATGAGCGGCTTCTCCTGGAAGGACGACCGGTTCGCGGAGTACAAGAACACCGGCGCGGGCTCGGGTGCGGCCTCGTCCAACCGGCCGCAGCTGACCGACGCGCAGGCCGCCGCCCAGGAGGTCGCCGACTGGCTGGGCGACTGGACGCCGAGCGCGGCCTGATCTGCTCCGCTCCTGTGTCAGTGCCTCGTTCTAGGCTGGTTGTTCAGCTGAAGAAGGACTGACGGGGGAGCGGAACAATGGTGCGTATCGAAAGGCATCGGGTCGGCGAGGCAGCCGTTTCGGCGGTGCGGAAGGACTTCGCGAACAGGATCGGTTCGCAGGTCCACTCCTTGTCCAAGGCCGGCCCGGTGACGGCGTGGGAGTGGTGGCTGATCGCCCAGGAGTTCGTCGAGTATCTCGGCGCGCTCTCGGTGGAGACCCCCGATCTGCACTCCCCCGAGGCGAAGGCGATCCTGGAGGACGCCGCCGAGGCGGCCGCCGGCGCGGTGGCGTACGCGGCGTACTTCCCGCGCGACCACTTCGAGGTCTTCCTCACCTACCCGAACTGGGGCCTGGTCTACGACCGCGAGCCCGGCGGCACCCCGGAGCCGGTCACCGCCGCCAAATGGCTGGACGCGTTCTGCCTGGCGATCCTCGCCGAGAAGACCCAATGGCACGGCGAGGCCTTCCACTTCGCCCGCGAGGCCCCGCTGGAGGGCCGATCCGGCCACCCCGACGCCGAGCTGATCAACGGCTTCATGGCGTACGTCCTCGGCGACACCGCCGACGACGACGCCGACCACCCGCCTTCCCGCGAGCAGAAGCTCACCGCGCTCGACGCGGCGCTCGACCGGGTCCGGGCACGGCAGACGGAGACCGGCGAGCACCTCACCGACCAGCCGTACGGCATCGGGCTGCAGGCGCTGCGCGCGCTGACCGCGGGCGACCGGGAGGGGTTCGGCGAGGCGGTCGTACGGCTGTTGAAGCCGCTCACCGGCACCACCGGGCCCGGTGCGCGTCCGGGCAGTCTCCTCCCGCTGCTGCCGATCGCCCTGACGGCGCTGGCGTACCGCGAGGAGGGCTGGCCGCCGGCCGTCGACAGCGACTACCTGCCGGACGCGCTGGTCACCGGGTTCAAGGCCACGCCGCCGCGGGTGGGGCCCTACGGCCGGGACCGCCGCCCGGACGCGGTGGCCGAACTGGCTGCGGGAGTGGTGGAGTTCGGGCGTTGCCTGGAGCCGCGTCCGCTGGACCCGGACAGCGAGGAGCAGTTCGAGCGGTACACCCGGGACGCCGTCACCCCGGTGCCGGGCAAGTCGCTCACCACCTTCGAGCTGGCCTACGCCGTCACCTACCAGGAGCTCCTGTTCCGGACCCGCGCCTCGCACACGCCCGACGCGAGCGACGCCCAGCTGGAGAACCTGCGGCTGGCCGCGGAGCTGGGGGCCGCGCTGTTCCGTACGACGCTGGCGGAACCCGGTACCGACGTGCCGGTGACGATCGACGGCAGGACCGTGACGTACCCCGCCTGCCGGGACGAGGACGCCGGGCCGGGGGCCTGGCACCGGGCGGTGCACCTCGCGCTGATCACGGGCCGGCGGGAGGATCTGGCGCCGCTGGTGCTGGCGGGGCCGGAGCGTGTCGGCCCGGACCGTTCCGTGTCGGCCTCCTACCGCCGGGCCCTGCACGCCTACCTGCGCGGCGAGGACCCCCAGCCCGCCACGGGCCAGGCCCTGCGGGATGCGGGCAAGGCCCGCGACCAGGGGCTCCTGCCGCCGCCCGTGGTGCTCTTCTCCCAGCTCGTCGAGGGCGACGAGGAGAGCTTCAACCTGGCCCTCCTGGACGCCCTGACGGCCCACCGCGACCACTACGCCGTGGCCGACCGCCCCTCCGACCCCGACGCCGCCCTCAACCTCGACACCCTGGCCCTCACCTGCCACGCACGCCGCCGGGGCTGGGAGATCAGGGTGAGCTCCCCGTATCTGCCGAAGCGGATCGTGGAGGCGGCGAAGCCGTTCTGAGGACGTGCCGGCGGCCGGCCGCGCCATCAGCCGCGCGGTGCCGTCATGTCGATCGGCGGCCTTCTGAGGATCATCGTGTCCTCCGGGAGTGGGCCCAGCAGGCGGGCGTAGGTGCCTCGGCGGGTGAGCAGTTCCGTGTGGGTGCCCGCTTCCAGCAGGCGGCCGGCGTCCACCACCAGGATCCGGTCCGCGTCCGGGGCCAGGCTCAGGTCGTGGGTGATCATGATGGTCGTACGGCCCGACATCAGCCTGCGCAGGGGCTGCACGACCTGGCGCGCGGCGACCGAGTCGAGGCCGGCGGTGGGTTCGTCGAGGATGAGGACGGGCGCGGCCCGGAGCATCGCGCGGGCGATGGTGATCCTCTTGAGCTGGCCGCCGGACAGGGCGGCCGTGCCGGGGGCGATCTCGGTGTCGTAGCCCTCGGGGAGTGAGGAGATGAAGTCGTGGGCGGCCGCCGACCGGGCCGCCTGTTCGATCTCCGCGTCACTCGCGCCCGGCCGGCCCGTCCCGATGTTCTCGCGGATCGTGCCGTTGAGGATCAGCGTCTCCTGCGGGAGCAGGGCGATCTGCTCCCGCAGGAACTCCAGGCCCATGTGGGTGAGCGGGACAGCGTCCAGGGTGATCACGCCCGCGGAAGGGTCGTAGAAGCGGGTGAGGAGCTTGGACAGGGTGGACTTGCCGGCGCCGCTCGGGCCCGTGATGATCACCAGCTCGCCGGGGGCGGCCGTGAAGGAGACGTCGGTGAGGGAGTCCCTGGGCGCGTCGGGATAGCGGAAGTGCACGCCGTGGAAGCCGACCCAGCCGTGGACCGGCCAGGCGGGGACGGGTTCGACCGGGTCGCCGACCGACGGTTGCGCGTCCAGGATCTCGTTCAGGCGCCGGGCGCCCGCGGTGGCCGCTGTGAGGGTCAGACCCAGCTGGCCGAGGTTGCGGACCGGCGGGTACAGATAGCCGATGAAGGCGGCGAAGGCGAGGAGTTGGCCCAGCGTCATACGGTCCGCTGAGATCTCCCAGACGCCCAGGCCGATCACGGCGAGCACGCAGAGCGTCTCCACGACCTCGACGAACTGCTCGTACATCTCGCTCAGCCGGGCCCCGCGCACCGACGCCTTCATCCAGGCGCGGGCCTCACGGTCCAGGCGCCGCTCCTCGTCGCGGCGGCGGTTGTACGCCTGGGTCAGCACGACGTTGCCGAGCGACTCCTGCACGACGGAGGTGATCGCGCCGTCCGCGACCCGCTCGTCCTGCGAGGCATCCTTGATCCGGCCGGAGAAGCGGCGGGCGGCGACCAGGAACAGGGGCGCGAGGACGAAGGTGGCGAGGGCCAGGTCCCAGCGCAGATACAGGGCGGCCGCGGAGTAGAAGACGGCCGAGAACGCGGCGGCGACCGTGCCGACGACGCCGGACACGACCATCTGCTCGATGGCCTCGACGTCACCGGTGAGGCGTTCGACCAGGTCGCCCTGGCGGTGCTTCTGGAAGAAGTGCGGAGGCAGGTCCTGGATGTGCCGGAAGACCTTCGCGCGCAGCCGCAGCACGAATCTCTCCGCGGTCCAGGTCGCGAGCGAGTTGCCGAAGTAGCCGACGAGCGCGCCGAGCACGGCCACGGCGAGCCAGGCGCCGGCCGGGCCCCAGAACGCGGAGAGGGAACCGGCCTTCAGGGCGGTGTCGGTGAGCTCCGCGAACAGCAGGATCGCGGCGGTCTCGGCGAGCGCGGACACCACCACGCACGCGACGATCGCCGCCAACCACTTGCGGTCGCCGCGGGTCAGCGGCCAGAAACGGTGGAAGGCCTCGCGGACTTCCCTCATCGTCGGCACCTCCTCTGGTGCTCGGTGGGCAGGGCCGAGGCGGGGCCCCCGGCGCGAGACGCACTCGCCGACCGGTGGCCCCGCCTCACGGCGTGCCTCAGGCCTTGTGGCCGACCGGACGCTTGGCCGGGGGCTTCTTGGGGGCCTTGCCCTTGGGGGCACCCTTCGGCTTCGGGCCGAGGGGCTTGCCGTCCTTCTTGACCGGGGCGATCTTGTGGAAGCTCATGTCTGAATCCCTCACTGTCCTGGTTCTGCAACAGTTCCTCTGCCGATCTGCTGCAATTACCTATGAATGAATTTGCTTTACTTCAGTGAATTCTGCGTCAGCCCTTGTGGGCGACCGGGCGACGCTTCGGCGCGTGCTTCTTCGGCGCCTTCTTCTTCGGGGCCGGAGCGGGCTTCGGAGCCTTCTTGACAGGGGCGATCTTGTGGAAGCTCATCGTGTTGTCCTTTGCGTTTGCGTCGTTCGATCTCGACATGGAAAACACTACGGCAATCCTGCGGGAGAAAAGGCCATTCCGCCTTAGACCTCAATAAGACTGCATGTGCATTTCCTGAGAATCGAAAGGCTGACACAGAATTTAAGGACGACATCGTCGGCTTAGCGGACGCAAAAGACCCCGCCGACCATCCATCCGCCCGGTGCGGCGGTGGGTGGTCGGCGGGGCCGGGGTTTTTTCGAGAGTTACTGCACGACCGTGATCCGGTTCGTGACCGGCGGTGCGATCGGGCCGGTCGCCGAGGAGTTGGCCGTCAGGTAGTCCACGAGAGCGGCGAGGTCGTCGCCGCCGACGAGGTCGCCCGTGCCCTGGCCCAGCGTGGTGAAGCCGTCGCCGCCGCCCGCGAGGAAGCTGTTGGTCGCGACACGGTAGGTGGCCGCCGGGTCGATGGCCGTCCCGTTCAGCTTCACGGAGTCCACGACGATCCGGTCCGCGCCGGTCTTCGTCAGGTCGAGCGTGTAGGTGAGGCCGGTGGACGGCTGCAGGATCTTCGGCGAGGCCGCGTTCGAGCCGCTCACCTGCTCCTGGAGCACCTTGACCAGCTGCGCCCCGGTGAAGTCCTGGAGGTTCACGGTGTTGGAGAACGGCTGCACGGTGAAGCCCTCGGCGTACGTCACCACACCGTCGCCCTCGGTCCCCTTGGCCGCGTAGGTCAGGCCGGCCCGCACCCCGCCCGGGTTCATCAGCGCGAGGTCGGTCTCGGGGTCGAGCTTCTTGCCGTACGCGAGTTGCGCGTCGGCGATCAGGTCACCCATCGGGGACTCGGTGCCGGTGCTCGGGACGTCGGCGGAGATGTAACCGATCGCGCGGTTGCCGATGGGCGCCGCGAGGGTGTTCCACCTGCTGATCAGCTCGGTCATGTCGGGCGCCTTGGCGACGGTCCGGGTGACCACGTGGTTCGCCGACTTCACGGCCGTACGGGCGATGTCGCCGGTGAAGCGGTCGTACGTCAGCGTCGTGTCCGTGTAGAGGCGGCCGAAGGAGGCGGCCGAGGTGACCATGCGGGGCTTGCCCGACGGGTCGGGGATCGTGCAGACGTACGCGGCGTGCGTGTGGCCGGTGACCAGGGCGTCGACGGACGGCGAGATGTTCTTGGCGATGTCGACGATCGGGCCGGAGATGCCGTCACCGGCGCCCGGCGAGTCACAGTTGTAGTTGTACGAGCCCGAGGCCGGCTGCCCGCCCTCGTGGATGAGCGCCACGATCGACTTCACGCCCTGCTTCTGGAGCACGCGCGCGTACTTGTTGATCGTCTCGACCTCGTCCTTGAACTTCAGGCCCTTGACACCCTCGGCCGAGACCACACCCGGGGTGTCCTCCAGGGTGACGCCGATGAAGCCGACCTTGACGCCGTTCTTCTTCCACACCCAGTAGGGCTTGAGGATCGGCCTGCCGGTCTTCTCGTCCAGGACGTTCGCCGCGAGGTAGGGGAAGTCGGCGCCCTTGAACTTCTTGTCGGTGTAGCAGCCGGCGGTGGGGTGACAGCCGCCGTTCTGCAGCCGGCCCAGTTCCTTGGCGCCCTCGTCGAACTCGTGGTTGCCGACGCTCGTCACATCCAGGTCGAGCTTGTTCAGCGCCTCGATGGTGGGCTCGTCGTGGAACAGACCCGAGATGAGGGGCGACGCGCCGACCATGTCACCGCCGGCCGCGGTGACGGAGTACGGGTTGCCCTTGCGGGCCTCGCGCAGATGGGTCGCGAGGTACTCGACGCCCCCCGCGTCGATCGTCTTCGTCGTCCCGTCCGCCTGGAGTTCGGTGACCCGGCCGGAGGAGCCGGACGGCGGCTCCAGGTTGCCGTGCAGGTCGTTGAAGGACAGCAGCTGGACGTCCTGGTAGCGGCTCGGCAGCGGCTTGCCGTGCTTGCTGTCGTGCGCGCCCGCGGGCATCGCGGCGGCGAGGGCGCCGACGGTGGCGAGACCGGCGGCCGCGGCGACCAGACGGTACGTGCGGCGTCCGCGGCGGATGGCGCCCGACCGGCGCGGCTGGTCCGACTGGGATATGGCTGGCATACGCCCCCCTGTGTTCCGGGTGTGAGAGTGGCCCCCGTCCGGCGCAGCCTAGGGTCAACGCGCGTAGCGCGACAGGGGTTTCATGGTTACATCCCGGTTGCTTCTTTGCCGCCGCTTTGCCCGGACCTGCCCTTACCCTCGTAGCCATGACCAGCGACGACACCGCACACCCCGGCATCTCCCGCTCCATCGAGACCCTTTCGGTGCTCTCGCCGCAGCAGACCGAGGCCGTCCTCGGGCTCCTCGCCGAGGCCGCGCAGGCCGACGGCAGGCAGGCGGTGTCCGAACAGGGCAGGTTGCAGCTGCGGGGCGGCGCCCGCGAGGGCGTGTCCCATCTGCTCCTGTACGTCGGTGCCGAACTGGCCGGATACGCCCAGCTGGAGGACACCGACCCGGTGGAGGCACCGGCGGCGGAGCTGGTCGTCCACCCCGCCCACCGCGGTCACGGCCACGGCCGCGCCCTGGGTTCGGCGCTCCTCGCCGCCTCCGGCAAGCGGCTGCGGGTGTGGGCCCACGGCGGCCACAGCGCCGCCCGGCACCTCGCCCAGGTCCTCGGCCTGACCCTGTTCCGTGAACTACGGCAGATGCGGCGCCCCCTGACCGACCTGGAGCTGCCCGACCCGGTGCTCCCGGCGGACGTGACGGTCCGTTCCTTCGTCCCCGGCGAGGACGATGCCTCCTGGCTCGCGGTCAACGCGGCCGCATTCGCCCACCACCCCGAGCAGGGCTCCCTGACCCAGCGCGACCTGGACGACCGCAAGGCGCAGTCCTGGTTCGACCCCGAGGGCTTCTTCCTCGCCTTCCGCGACGGCGAACTGGTCGGCTTCCACTGGACCAAGGTGCACGCGACCGAACAGCTCGGCGAGGTCTACGTCCTCGGCGTCCGCCCCGGCACCCAGGGCGGCGGCCTCGGCAAGGCCCTCACGACGATCGGCCTGCGCCACCTCGCCGCGCAGGGCCTGCCGACCGCGATGCTGTACGTCGACGCCGACAACAAGGCGGCGGTCTCGGTCTACGAACGGCTCGGTTTCACGACGTACGAGACGGACCTGATGTACCGCACGGAGACGTGACGAGTCGGGCCTACGGCTGCTTGCACGGGGAGTCAGCCGGCAGCGCCTTGGGCCTCACGCCAGGCCGGCAGGAGCGTGTCGAGGAGCGCCTCGGTGCGGGGAGGCAGGCCGCGGGCGCCGCCGGTGAGTTCGTGATGGCGGGCGGCGAGCGCTGCTGCCGTCGATGCGAGCCTGGCCGTGTCGCCCGTGGCGTGCGCGGCGCGCAGGAGTTCGTTCCAGAGTCGCTCGTCTGCCGGTGCGTTGGTCAGGGCCGTGTCGAGGGCGTCGAGCGCCGGTGCCGGGTCGCCGGCCTCCAGGTGGTGGCCGGACAGGGCCAGTGCCACGTCTGCCACCAGCAGGGGCAGCTCGGTCTCCACGACCTCGTGGGAGAGCCAGGTGTAGCGGCCCTTCGGGCGGTCGGCCAGCAGGGGGCCGCGGGCCAGTGCCAGGGCGTCGTCGAGCAGACGCTCCCGCATCCGGGCGTTGCCCGAGCCGCTGCCCGCGGTGGCTTCGTGGTGGAGCGTGCGCAGCACGTCGAGGTCGCAGACGACGGAGGACGCGAGGGTCAGCCGCCCGGTGGTGCCGATGCCGAGCCGCGGGCTTCCGTCTGGGTCGGTTCCCAGCCAGGTTCGCAGGCGGGTGATGAAGGCGTCCCGGACGTCATCGGTCACGCCACGGGGCCACAGGCCGGAGGCCAGGACCCGCGGGTGCACTCCCTCGCGGTGGAGCAGGAGCATGGCCAGGGCCTCGTGGAGCAGCGGGCCGTGCTCGGCGTCGGGTGTGTCGAGGCCGATGATCTCGTAGGTGCCGACCAGCCGTGTGTACACCGCGGGTTGTCCGCTGGGGGTGAGGTCGACCCGGAACGGCAGGGGGTCGGGGTCCGGGGCGCGGTCGGCGTCGGGCACGGCGTCGGCGAAGAGCCGGACCACGGCCTCGTACCGGTCCTGCGGCAGACGCTGTGCCTGGAGGTCCAGACCGAGCGGTGGCGCGAGGAGGCGTCCGTCGGAGGTGGCTTCGAGTTCCCAGGTGGTGCCCGGCAGGCCCTTGTCCCCGGTGGCGGCCAGGTAACCGATGCCCAGTCGGCCGGAGTCCGCGGCGAGTTCGGCGAGTTTCGCTGTCTGGTCCTCGCTCGGCCGGACGGCGAGCAGAACCAGGTGGGGCGCCCATGAGGTGTCGCGGGACAGGCCGGTGCGCCCGGTGAGCACCGAGTCGTGGCCTGCCATGGCGAGGGCATCGTGTCGCCGGCCGGTCTCGGCCGCCATGTCTTCCAGCAGTTCGTCGATGTCGTCGACGTGGCGGACCCGGTCGGGGGCCGGCTCGGCGAGTTCCGCGCTGTGGCCCACGAGGGTGAGGGTCATCCGGTCCGCCCAGCCGCTGGTGGCGAGTTCCGCGGCGACCGATGCGAGGACTGCCGTCCGGTCGGCCTGAGCGCCCGTCAGCGAGACGAGTCCGGGCAGGGCTTCGAGGTTCAGCAGCAGCCGCGCACGGCCGTGGGTGCCGAGGCTGACCAGGCCGGGGTAGGGGGCGGCAGCGCCGGGGTCCGTTTCGTGTGCCGGGACGTCGGCCAGGTGGATACGCCAGAACGTGTCGTTCTGTCCGGGCTGCCACGGCGCCGGGGGCTGCTGCGTCGGCTGAGCGAGCTGGAGGGTGAGCTCGCTGTCGGTGAGCCAGGCGGCGCGGACGGTCGGCAGGCTGCGGGATTGCGCGGTCAGAGCGGCAGCCAGTCCCCGCAGGGCACGGTCGAGATCGCGTACGGCCTGCGGGTCGGCGTCGACGACCAGCGCATCCCGGGTGTCGGCGGCGGCACCCGTCGGCCGGGGAGGCGCCGGGGTGGGGTGGCCCTCGGCGCTCATCGCGGACTCCCACAGGGCCGTACGGCGTCGACGGCCGAGCGCCGCGAGCAGACCGGCGGCGAGCAGCGGCGCACCCACGAGGGCCTCGGGGAGCCCGGAGGACGAGGTGGAGGGCGACGCTGTGGGAGACCAGGTGGGGGGCGACGGTGTGGGAGACGCCGAGCCGGGGCCTGCGTTCTGCGCACCGGCTCCGCTCCCGGCCTCGGCCGGGATGGTCAGGCTGATGCGGTGTCCGGGGTTGAGTTTGACCGGGAGGCCGGCGGCCGCGACGAAGTGGCCGGTGGCCTGCCGCCACTGCTGCCAGGCGTCGGGGGTGTGGTCGGGGTGCGTGAAGGCCGGGATGTAGCGGCTGCCGTCGTCGTCGACCACCGTGTAGAGCCCGTCCTGCCCCTCCTGGGCGAACAGGAGGAGCGTGGCGTCGCGGAAGGCCGCGAGCAGTTCCGCCTCACTGCCGTAGCCGGTGACCGCTCGCTGCACGACGGCGTCCAGGGCGGTGAGCGGAGCGGGGAACTCCAGCGCGACCGGCGAGGGGCGGTACTTCGGGTTGTGCGTGAAGGAGACGAGTTGCCCGGAGCCGTCGACGGACCAGCCGCCGACGATGCCGTACGGGGGAACCGCGCCGGCGGGGTCGAAGTACGGGTCGATCGCGTACACGTAGCCGCCGCGCTGCCGGGCGGCCTGGGCGCGCAGGGCCGGGGTGACCGGGGGGACGGCGGGCGCGGAGCCGGGCGGAGGGGTCACGGGGACGGGCTCCACTCCTTCTCGAAGGCAGTCTGCTCGGCGATGGTGGCCAGCGTCTCGCGGGGGGCGGGATCGAAGGTCAGGATGCGATCGGCGTTGGTGGGACGCGTGAACGGCGTGAGGTGGTACACCTGGAAACCGCCCATGCCACGGCACATCCCGGAAGGCCAGGTGTCGCGTCGGGAACCGTTGACACCCAGGAACCACCCCAGGGGTTCGAGCTGCTCGCGGACGCGGATGAGCGCCTCGAAGCAGTCACCCGCCCTGCCGGAGAACCGCCCCCAGGGGCCTTCGGCGGTCACGGTGTAGTCGTGCTCGCGGTCGTCGCCTTCCCAGCGCACCACCGCGTCGGTCTGCCAGGCGCCGTTGTAGGCGAGGACCTCGAAGTGGTCGGGAAGGAGACTCATCGGGTCCATCCTTGGGGCAGTTGGCTTGCGGGCGGTGATTCAGGGCTGGGAGCGGTGGGAGTTCGGGGGACGTGCGGCTCGTAGTGGGGGTTGGGTATCCATTCTCCCTTGGTCCCGTCACGAGAGATCTCCCAGGCTCCCTTGATGTGCTTGCGGTCGATGCCGCCGGCGAAGGCGATCTCCTTGTCGGTTTCGGCGTACTTGTTGTTCGGCAGCGTCTGGTTGACGTCGATCCCGCCGGGAGCGTCGATCTCGTACCGGTAGTCCTTCACCCAGTTCGCGTCCGGATCCGTGGTGGTGCCCACGAAGGCCGACTTGTGGTTGCCCTCCACATAGCCGAACAGGTCGTTGTTGGACGAGTCCCATGGATGGAAGCCCTGCTCGAAGATCTCCCCGGGGTGACGGTTGTCGTTGCGGTACAGGGGTTCGTGGCTCTCGCGCCACACCGGCTGGTGTCTCATGCCGTCGATGTCGATGTTCTTGTCGACGGCCGCGGGAAGGCTGCGCGGATCGTCCGGGTCCAGCTTCCCGACCGCCTCGGAGGCGTCGTCGACGTGCTTGACGGCTCCGGCGGCGTCCTCGACGAGGCTCTGGCCGAGGGTCTTGGCCGTGTCCTTGGCGACCGCGCCCTCCACGCTGTGGGCGACCGACCTGGCGCCGATCTTGCCCGCGGCACCCCCGCCGCCGATGAAGTTGGTCGCGAAGGCGCCCATGGCCTGGTTGCGGTCGGTGCTCCAGCCCTCGCCGACAAGGCCATTGACCAGTTCGGTGGGGTGGTTGGCGGTGTGCACCAGGCCGCGGGCGACGCCGGTGAGGTTGGTGGTGTAGTCGGCCGGGTGGGTCAGGTTGTAGGGGTCCAGGGGGTTGACCGTGCGGGCCAGGCGCAGCATCGAGGTGCCGGTCTTGAGGACGCCGCCCAGCTTGTGCTCGGCCCCGACCAGTTGGTTCTTCAGCGTGTTGCCGAGTTCGCGCTTGAGGCGGTCCAGGCCCTCGGGCTCGGCGGGGGCCCGGTCGGTGCCGCGGGCGAGCTTCTCGGCCAGCTGGGCGCCCTCGCTGTCACGCTCGCCGCGGGCCGCCTTGAGCAGGTGCTCCGCCGACTTGCGTCCCTCGGCCCCGGGGTCCTGGAACGGGCCCGGCTCCTGCGGAGGCCGCTGCCCGTCCTCGGTGCCGGACAGGCCCGCCACCTGGAACGCGAGGGCCTGCCGGGTGTAGTCGTCGACCTCGCGCCGGTACTGCTCCGAGGCGGCCTCGGTCCGCTGCCGGGCCTGCTTCCACTGCTCGACCGCCTCGCGGGCCTGCTTGCGCGCCCACTCGACGGCGTGGGCGTACTGGTCCATCGCGGCGGCCGCGTCCTCGAACGAGTCGGCGGCCTTCAGCCAGCGCCTGGGATGGGTCTGCACCTTCTCGCGAAAGCGGTCGGCGGCCTGTCCGTGCCAGTCCGACGGGTCCATCTTCCGCAGCGCCAGGCCGGTCCGTTCGAAGGCCGCGCCCAGCTTCCTCAACTGCGCCGCCGACTCACGGATCGCGCTCGCGTCCCCGTGCACCAGCAGGGCCGGGTCGTCGGTCTCGTCCAGCTCCAGCTCGCGGGTGCGGGCACCCAGTTGGTCGGCCACCCAGGAGCCGGCTCCGTCGGCCTTGTCCGCCCAGCCGTGTGCGCCGGCCGCGTCGAGCAGCTCCGACGTGCCGTGGCTGACGGTCTGCACCCCGTCGGCGAAGGTGTCGCGCAGGCCCTGGGTGGCGCCGTCCAGCTCGTCGAGGAAGCCCATCACTTCCCCTTCGCCGCGACGCCGGAGTCCTGCCCGTCGTCGTCACCGCCGAAGGCCGGGGAAGCGGCGGCCCTCATCACACCGATCTCGGTGCCGACCGTGCCGGTCTCGGTGACGTCGGTCCAGGTGGCGGAGAGGTTCTGCCGGCTCTCCTCGGAAGCCGCTTCGAAACCGGCCATGGAGTAGTCGGGGCGGTAGGTGTCCCCGGCCTTGTCCCCCACCTGGCTCCAGGACATCTTCTCCGCGTCCTGCGAGGTCAGGGTCGGGTCGGCGGCCGCGGACAGCGCGACGTCCTTGAGGACGCCCATGCCGTACTCCTCCGCCTCGTGGTAGTAGCCGGCGTTCAGATCCAGCGTCCCGGCCACCTCGTTGCCCTCGTCCAGGAGCGCCTGGACCTCCCAGCCCCAGCGCTCGGCGAAGTCGTCCAGCCTCTGGGAGGCCGCGGAGTGGCCCATCACGTTCGGGGACACGGACAGATCGGAGAAGCCCTGACCCGTGGTCGCCCCGGTCGCGTCCGTGATCTTCTTCAGCTCGTCCAGCGCATCGTTGATGCCTTGGGACACCTGCTTCAGGATCTGCGGGTCGACCCCGTAACCACCACCGCTCACTACGCGGCAACCTCCCCATCGACGACCAACTGCTTGTCGAGCGCGATCCCGTCCGGCACGATCCCGGACACCGGTGGCAGGAAGGCGCGCGATGCGGAGGACACGTCCACCACGACCCCCATCGGGACCCGGTCCCGCCCCACCCAGGCGGGAAGCAGCTCGTGCAGCAACTCCTCACCGTTCACGGCGACGTAGCGCGCGTACCGGGCCAGTTCGGCGGGCAGTTCGCCGGGCTCGGCGGCCTCCCACTTCTGCTGCAGGAAGGTGTGCATCTCGCGGGTGCCGGTGAAGGCGAACAGCCAGCGGATGTCGTCCGAATCCGCAGTCCACACGGCACCCTCGCCCAGCAGGGGAAGCAGAAGCTCCGCACCCCGCACGGCTTCGACCAGGGCCCGCGGATCACCTTCACCGCGCAGGAACGCCCCCATCTGCGCCCGGAGTTCCGCCGTCCTTGTCGACGGCTTCCCGCCTCCGCCCATCCGGCTGCGCACCCCGTTCGCCTCGACCTGTCACGACTCCAGCGCACACCAGGCATCTCGGCATGACAGCAGCCCCACGGCATGAGCAGGAAAAGCCTAGCCCGCCAACTGCAGCACCGATGACGGGGACTTCACCCGCCTTCCAGTCGGCGACACCTTGCACCGGATGTCACGAGGTGAACCGGATACCGCGACCCTCTCGCCTCTTCGTGGCAGAGCCACGCACCGGCTCCCGCGCGCAAGCCGCCCCCACCAGTACCGCGCTCGTCAGCACCAGGGCCCATCGGCCGTGTGCCGCCGTCCAGTCCGGGTCGCCCACCGGGACGAACAGGTCCCAGCAGGTGGGGAGCAGGAGGGGGGCGAGGAGGGCGAGGGTCAGGACGCCGGCCGCCACCGAGGGGCCGGGTTCGGGTTCGTCGGTGAAGCGGACGGCGACGACCGCGGCGGCCAGCGCGAGGGCGGCCGTACTCGCCGCCTCCAGGGTGATCGCGCCGACCGGGGGGCGCGCCTGCGCCGGTACGAGGACCAGTACGGCCGTCCACCACAGCGCGGTGACCGGGGCGACCAGCGCCACCCGCAGTCCCGTCCGCACCCAACGCCGGGTGGGGACGGGGGAGGTGATCCGCCGGGCCGGGTCGTCCAGGAGGAAGGTCAGTCCGAGGGCGAAGACGAGCGCGGCGGCCCGCAGAAGGTTGAGGCCGAGCCGCGCATCGAGGGCGGTGGACAGCAGCCGCGGCACCCCCACGACCAGCAGCCCTACGGCCGCCCCGGCGCCGACCGCCCGCCAGGGCACCGTCCGCGCCACGGCCACCGTCAGCGCGCCGCTCACGCCTCGAGCTCCCCCGGATCCCTCGACTCCCGAAACGCCTCCGGCACCCGCCCCAACTCCCCCGAGCCCCCGCTCAACACCCCCGTCACTCATCGTCCTCACAATCCTTCGCCCCCTTCGGCACCTCGGTCCCCAGCACCCGCGCCACCTGGGCCGTCGAGACCCCCGGTGCCGTCAGCTCGGTCCAGTGCTGCTTGACGGAGGCCGTCACCTCACCGCGCGGGCGTTGCAGCAACTCTCGTACGACAGCGGTCTGTCCGGCCGTCATGGACAGCCCGCTGGTCGGGGCGAGTACATACGCGGACCCGGTGACGCTGTCGTCGAGGCGGACGTTCGCGAGGTCGGTCATCGGGTGGGAGGCCCCGCCCAGGGCCAGCCACATCGTGGTGACCACCCGGCCGTCACACAGCTCGCCGCCCTTCGACTCGTCACCGGCGACCAGCACGTAGGAGACGGCGACCGCGAACTCGGGGACCCGGTTGCCGCCCCACCGCGTGTCGACGGTGACCTGGTGCGGCGTGGTGAGCGGATCGATCGCCGCGTCGCCGCTCAGGCCGTAACGGGCCTCGACCCGCTGCCGTACGAGAAGGGGCTGCCGGGCGGCCGTACCGCCGGCCAGCGACTGGACGCGGTCCACGACCCCCGCCCAGGTGCCCGCGCGGCCGGTCCACTCGGGGAAGGCGCAGTACGTCGAGGTGCCCTGCCTGACGCAGGTCTGGTCCCGTTGCGGGGAGGCCGAGGCCTGTTCGCGGGCGGCGGCCAGCTCCGGTGACACGCCTCCGGACTGGCCCACCGCGCCGGCCAGCGTCAGCGCGAGCGCACCCGCCGCACCGGCCTTCAGCGACAGCGTCCGGCCGCCGCTCGCCAGGACCGCGCAGAGGGCGAGCAGCAGGATCAGCCCGGTCAGGTACAGCGCGTGCCAGGCCGCCGGGCGGCCGATGAGGTCCGAGGGGAGGACCGTGTTGCCGCCTTCCTCGCCCACGATCGGGGACAGCCACCGGGTCCACTCCGCGTCGCTGGTGCCCGCGGAGATGAACACGCTGAGGACGTAGAGTCCGACCACGCCGACCGGCGCCGCGAACGTGGACGGGACCAGCCGGGCGAGCAGCACCCCGAGGGCGCCGCACAGCAGCACGTACAAGGGGCCGACGGCCAGTTCGGCGACTGAGCCGTGGCCCACCGCGCCCGGCCTGAGGGCCTGCCGGGTGAACTCGCCGAGCACGACCAGCGCGGTGACGGCGGCGAAGGGCGCCACCGACAGCACATGCGCGACCGTCCGCCGCCACGGTTCCATGACCAGCACGTCGAACTGCCGGTCGGTACCGCGCCTGCGGGAGCGCAGCGTGCACCGGTTGACGCACACGAACAGGGCGATCCCGACCAGCAGGGGCCCGCTCTGGGTGGCGCGGTCGGCGTCCTGGAGGGCCGGGAAGGCGTCCATGCCCTCCTTCGAGTCGAACAGCGTCCAGGCGGTGTAGCCGACGTACAGCACGAGAGTCACCAGCACCGGGATGTACCGCAGCAGGTCGCGTGCCTCGAAACGGGCGAGGGCGAACACGGCTGCCCAGGCTCGTCGGCGCTGATCGTCCTCGTGAACGGCGGCGGGCTCGGCCACCGTCTGCGTCGCCAGGCTCATGCGGCCGCCACCTCGGCGTCCACGTCGTCGAGGGTGAGCAGGTAGCCGTCTTCCAGGGTGGGTTCGAGGAGGTCGGCGCCGGCGGGCGGGTCGCCGACGTTGCGGAAGGAGCCGGTGCCGGTCCGCCAGCCCGCCTTGGCGCCCGGGGCGCGTTCCGTGCTGCTCCACACCCGGCCGGCGGCGCGGGCGGTCAGGTCGGCGGGGGTGCCCTCGAAGAGGATGCGGCCGCGGGCCATGACGAGTACCCGGTGGCAGAGCATCGCCACGTCCTCGGTCTGGTGGGTGGACAGGAGCACGGTCCGGCCCTCCCCCGCCTGCGCGATCAACTCCCGGAACCGCATGCGCTGTTCGGGGTCGAGGCCGACGGTGGGCTCGTCCAGGACGAGGAAGCCGGGGTCGCCGACGAGGGCGGCGGCCAGTGCGACCCGCTGCCGCATCCCGCCGGACAGCCGCTTGATGCGCTGTCGGCGTACGTCCCCGAGATCGACCTCCTCCAGCACGCGGCGCACCTCGCGGTGGCGTGCGGTGCGGTCGGTGAGCTCCTTGAGGATCGCCACGTAGTCGACGAACTCGAAGGCGCTGAAGTCCGGGTGGAACCCCGGGGTCTGCGGCAGATAGCCGAGCGAACGGCGGACCTGCTGACGTCCGCGCGAGCTGCCCGGGTCGTGGCCGAGCACGGTGAAGGAGCCCCGGTCGGCGGGCACGGCGGTGGCGAGCACCCGCAACAGGGTGGTCTTCCCGGCCCCGTTGGGCCCGAGCAGCCCGGTCACACCGGGCGTCAGCCGCAGCGACACGTCGTCGAGGGCGCGGGTGCCGCCGTAGCGGAGACGGAGCCCGGAGGCGGAGACGGTGGCGGTCATTCGGCGCTCCCGTTGAAGAGGTCGAAGCGGTCACGGAGAAGGAAGAGCAGCCCGGCGGCGAGCGCGGCGACGGTTCCGGCCACGCCCTGCCCGGCCGCCGTAAAAGGCAGACCGGACACGGCGGCGGAGACGGTGGCGGTCATTCGGCGCTCCCGTTGAAGAGGTCGAAGCGGTCACGGAGAAGGAAGAGCAGCCCGGCGGCGAGCGTGGCCACCACCCCGGCCACGCCCTGCCCGGCCGCCGTGAAGGGCGCGAGCGGGTCGGCGGCCGTCTGCTGCGCGGCCTGCGCGGCGAGGAGTGCCGTGACCCAGGCGCCGCCCACCAGGGACGGGGCGAGCACCGGGCCGAGCCGCGGAGTGAGCGCGAGGCCGGTCGCCGTGAGGGCGAGCGCGGGCAGCAGCCAGGCCAGGGCGCGCAGGCCGTAGCCGGGCAGGGCGAGGGTGGCGAGCCCGTTGAGGCCGAGACCCGCGACCAGCACGGCGAGCGTGCGGATCATCAGCAGCCGGAAGCCGTGGGTGGGCGCGACGACCGTCATCTCGTAGGTCGGGTCGAGCACCGGACCGTAGGACAGCGCCACGCCGGCCAGCGGCAGCAGCGGGGCGAGGGCGAGGAAGAGGGTCGGGGAGTCGGTGGTGCGCACCGCGCCGACGGTCGCCAGCAGCAGGAACACCACCGCCGCCAGCCAGGAGCGCCTGAGCACCGGCGTGGCCGCGAGCAGCCGCGCGGTGTGGTCGGCGATCCCGACCCGCGTCAGCAGCGACTCGAACCACCCCGGCCGGGGTGCGTCCAGTTCGGCGTCCAGCCGCTCCCACCCGTCGTCCAGCGCCACCGGGTCGGTGACACCGGCCAGCAGCCCCCGGCACTCGGCGCAGGCGGCGAGATGGGTGTCGGCGGACCACAGCAGGGGGGCGGCCAACTCGCCCAGGGCATACGCCCGCAGATCTTCTTCGGCCACATGCCAGGTCATGCCGCCCCACCTTCTCGAGTGCGTCCCCGTGCCGGGCCCTGCGATCGTGCGTCGGTGATCATGCGAGGGCCTCCCTCAGCTGCTTGCGGGCCCGCATCGCGCGGGTCTTGACCGTGCCGGGCGGGATGCCCAGCAGGACGGCGGCCTCGCGGGTGGTCAGGCCGTCGATGACCGTGGCCTGCAGGACCGCCCGCAGCTCCGGTGACAGCCGGACGAGGGCGCCCGCGAGGTCCCCGTGCTCCACCCCCGCGAGCACGCGTTCCTCCGCGGACACCTCGTCCCGGTGCCGCAGGCGGGACAGGGCCTGCCTGAGCCGCCCCCGCGCCCCGTCACCGCGCAGCGCGTCGATCAGCCGCCGCGAGCCGATCCGCCACAGCCACCCGGCCACGTCGCCTTCCTCGCGATAGCGCGCGGTCCCCCGCCACACCGCGAGGAACGTCTCCTGTACGACGTCGTCGACCAGGCCCGCGTCGGCGCACCGGCCGCGCAGCCGGGCCAGCAGCCAGGGCGCGTACCGCCGGTACAGCTCCTCGAAGGCGCGCCGGTCGCCGTCCGCCGCGATGGCCCGCAGCAGATCCCCGTCGCTTCTCGTTTCCCTCACGCCCCTTCATCGGACGACCCCCGCCGACCGGTTCACCCGGCTCCGAAAAAACCGCGCTCCGGCGTCGCCGCCTACCTGCAGATCGTCCAGCAGACCAGGGCAAGCCCTGCGGCTGGGCCTCCTGGAACCCGGCGAGCGGCTCCCCACGGCCCGCGAGGTCGTGGAGGCCGCCCCCGTCAACCCGAACACCGTGCTCGAGGCATCCCGCGAGCGGGAGCGCGAAGGCCTGGCCGAGGCCCGTCACAGCCTCGGCACCTTCATCCGCAGGACGCTCGGCGCCCGTGCCCGTGCCCGTGCCCGTGCCCAGTCCGCGGGCCTGGCCGTCGCCCTGGAGGCGGCCGGCCCGGGCAAGCCGTACGGCAGGCCGGCCCCGGCCCTCGACGGCTGCTCCTTCCGGCTGCCCACGGGCCGCATCAGCGCGCTGGCCGGCCCAGCTCCGGCACGCCCCCGGCAGGAACAGGGCGGGCACACGGCAGGTGCGGCCCTCCCAGCCCCGACTCGCGCCTCGCGACCGCGCACCCCCGCCCCAGGACCCACCTCACCCCCCACCCCCGAGAAAAACACCCGCCCCCCGCTCCGCAGACCCCCGCGAGCCCTCCCCCGATATCCCGAACGCCATGTCGCCGTAACCGTTGGTTCAGACAGGCTTGCGAGGCTCGCTGGATGAAGCCCGCTGTGCCAGAGCCTTCGCCGCCGCCCGGGGAATCCGCAGGGAACGGGGACTCCCCGGTCGCCGCCGTGCTCCCGCTCGCCGCCTCCGACGCGCCCGTTTCGCTCCTGGCGCGGAAGAATGGGTCCATGAGCCAGTCGAACGCCCAGGCAGAGGTCCAGCACATGCAGCCCTCCGTGGGCTCCATAGCCGCGCACCGCCCGCACACCGTGTCGGCCACCGTCTCCGATCTGGAGCCCGACCTCGACGCCGATCTCGACGCGTACGAGGAGATCCCGGTCGACGGTGCCGCCCAGCTCCCGCAGGGTCGTTTCCTCGACCGGGAGCGCAGCTGGCTCGCGTTCAACGAACGGGTCCTGGAACTCGCCGAGGACCCGAACACGCCCCTCCTGGAGCGTGCGAACTTCCTCGCGATCTTCGCCAGCAACCTGGACGAGTTCTTCATGGTCCGGGTCGCCGGACTGAAGCGCCGTATCGCCACCGGCGTCGCCACCCGCTCCGCCTCCGGCCTCCAGCCGCGCGAGGTGCTGGAGATGATCTGGGCCCGCTCCCGCGAGCTGATGGCCCGGCACGCCGCCTGCTACCACGAGGACGTCGCCCCCACCCTCGCGGAGGAGGGCATCCACCTGGTCCGCTGGAACGAACTCCAGGAGAAGGAGCAGGCCCGCCTCTTCACCCTGTTCCGGCACCAGATCTTTCCGGTCCTGACCCCCCTGGCGGTCGACCCGGCGCACCCCTTCCCGTACATCTCCGGCCTCTCCCTGAACCTGGCCGTGATCGTGCGCAACCCGGTCAACGGCAACCGCCACTTCGCCCGGGTCAAGGTCCCGCCGCTGCTGTCCCGCTTCCTGGAGTCCTCCCCCGGCCGCTACGTCCCCATCGAGGACGTCATCGGCGCCCACCTGGAGGAGCTGTTCCCGGGCATGGAGGTGCTGGAGCACCACACCTTCCGGGTCACCCGCAACGAGGACCTGGAGGTCGAGGAGGACGACGCCGAGAACCTCCTTCAGGCCCTGGAGCGGGAACTCATGCGGCGCCGCTTCGGTCCGCCGGTCCGTCTGGAGGTCGAGGAGTCCATCGACCGCGATGTGCTCGACCTCCTCGTGCGCGAGCTGAAGATCTCCGAGGCGGAGGTCTACCCACTGCCCGGCCCGCTCGACCTCACCGGCCTCTTCCGCATAGCCGGCCTGGACCGCCCCGAGCTGAAGTACCGCAAGTTCGTCGCGGGCGTCCACCGTGACCTGGCCGAGGTCGAGTCCGCGTCCGCGCCGGACATCTTCGCCGCCCTGCGCACCCGTGACGTCCTGCTGCACCACCCCTACGACAGCTTCTCGACGTCCGTGCAGGCCTTCCTCCAGCAGGCGGCCGACGACCCGGACGTCCTCGCCATCAAGCAGACCCTGTACCGCACTTCGGGCGACTCCCCCATCGTCGACGCCCTCATCGACGCCGCCGAGGCCGGCAAGCAGGTCCTCGTCCTGGTCGAGATCAAGGCCCGCTTCGACGAACACGCCAACATCAAGTGGGCGCGCAAGCTGGAGGAGGCGGGCTGCCATGTCGTCTACGGCCTGGTCGGCCTGAAGACCCACTGCAAGCTGTCCCTGGTGGTCCGTCAGGAGGGCGACACACTACGGCGGTACAGCCACGTCGGCACCGGCAACTACCACCCGAAGACCGCGCGGCTCTACGAGGACCTCGGCCTGCTCACCGCCGACCCGCAGGTGGGCGCCGACCTCTCCGACCTCTTCAACCGGCTGTCCGGCTACTCCCGCCGCGAGACCTACCGCCGTCTGCTGGTGGCACCCAAGTCCCTGCGCGACGGCCTCATCTCCCGCGTGAACAAGGAAGTCCAGCACCACCGCGCAGGACGTCCGGCCTTCATCCGCATCAAGGTCAACTCCCTGGTGGACGAGGCGCTCATCGACTCGCTCTACCGCGCGTCCCAGGCGGGCGTGCCGGTCGACGTCTGGGTGCGCGGCATCTGCGCGATCCGCCCGGGCGTCGCGGGCATGTCCGAGAACATCCGGGTCCGCTCGATCCTCGGCCGGTTCCTCGAACACTCCCGGGTCTTCGCCTTCGGCAACGGCGGCGAACCCGAGGTGTGGTTCGGCAGCGCCGACATGATGCACCGCAACCTCGACCGCCGGATAGAGGCACTGGTCCGGGTCACCGACCCGGCCCACCGGGCAGCCCTGAACCGCCTGTTGGAGACCGGGATGTCCGACACCACCGCGTCCTGGCACCTCGGCCCGGACGGCGAGTGGACCCGGCACGCCATGGACGCGGACGGCCAACCCCTGCGCAACGTCCAGGAGATGCTCATAGACGCCCGGAGGCGCCGGCGTGGCACAGCAACACCTTGAACCGACGGATCCCCGGTCCGGGCACGTCGGGCCGCCGGGCCCCAACGGGGACGCCCTCGCGGGCTACCTGCGGGCCCAGGCCACCGAGTTCCTCCGCGCCCTGCGCCAGCACCGCGACCCGGGCGCTACGGCGGTGGGCGCGCAGGACCCGGTCGACGCGGCCCGGGCCCTGCGCCGCTCGGTCCGCCGCATCAGCGCCTGCCTCCACACCTTCCGCCCCCTCCTGGACCCCGACTGGTCGGAGTCCCTGCGGCCCGAACTGGCCTGGCTGTCCGGGACCTTGGGCATGGAGCACGCGTACGAGTCCCGGCTGGAGCGGCTGTTGCTGGCGCTGCACAGGCTGTCGGGGGCGGTGTTCCCGACGCAGGCGGTGGTGCCCGGACCGGACCGCGGCAACCTGACGGTGGGCGCGGCGAAAGCGGGCGCCCTCCTGGACCGCCGGCTCACCCTCGCCCGCACCCGGGCCCACAGCACCGCCCTCCAGGCCCTCGGCTCCTCCCGCTTCCACGCGGTCGCCGACAGCATCGCCGTACTGGCGAGCGAGGTCCCCCTGACGAGAACGGCCGTCACCACCGACCTCCACCCCCTGGCCACCGCCGCCCAGGAACGTCTCGAGGCCGCGGTGACCGCCCTGCCCCTGGTCACCGCGGGCAGCCCCTACAACGCCGAGGCCCTCGTCCACGGCCTCTCCCCGGACCCCTCCCCGCACCCCCAGGACGCCCCCTGGCACCAGGTCCGCCTCCTCCTGCGCCTGCACCGCTACGCGCGGGAGGCCCTCACCGGCGGCGATCCCGCGGTGGAGGTGCGGCTCCTGACCGCGGGCCAGGCCCTGGACCGCCACCGGGACGCCTCGGAGGCCGCCGCCGAGGCCGCCGCTGCGGCCCGCACCCCCCGCATAGCTCCGGCCACCGCCTATGCCCTGGGTGTCCTGCACGCCGACCAGCGCCACGAGGTGGAGGCGTCCCGGTTCGCGTTTCAGCAGTGCTGGCAGAAGCAGACGGTCAGCACCTGAAGAAGGCGGCGACAGGAAGGCGGCGACTCCCGTGACCGACCCCGACACCCCGCAGACACCCGTCCAGGCGGCCGGCTGCGTCCTGTGGCGCCGCTCCCCCGTCGACGGTGAGCTCGAGATCTGCCTGGTCCACCGGCCGAAGTACGACGACTGGTCGCACCCCAAGGGCAAGGTGAAGCGCGGCGAGGACGCCCTCGCCGGTGCGCTGCGCGAGGTCGAGGAGGAGACGGGTCACCGGGCCGTGCCCGGCGCCCCGCTCTCCACCGCCAAGTACTACGCGGGCGGCCGCCCCAAGGAGGTCCGTTACTGGGCGGCCGAGGCCGTCACCGGCGCCTTCACCCCGAACGACGAGGTCGACCGCGTGCTGTGGCTCTCCCCGGCGGCCGCCAGGAACCGGCTGACCCAGCCCAAGGACCGGACCCTGGTCGACGAGCTCCTGGGGCACGTGATCGACCACGACACGTAGGCCTCAGCCCTCCGCATGTCCCTCCGCGTCCGCCCGGGCCTGGCTGCGGGCTCTGCGCGCCGGTCCGCGCCAGCCGCAGGTGCACCGGGCCAGGCAGAAACGGCCTTGTTCGACCATCTGTGTGTGGTGGGCCGGTCGGTCGGAGGGAGGTGGGGGGATCCTGTCCTGCTGCGCCACGCCGACAACGTTACCCACCCCGGGTAAAGGGCCGGTGTACGCGTGACGGGCCCCACCCGGCCGTCGTTATGCGGAACGACACGGGTCCTTGACGGACGTATCGGCTGGGGGTTGGCGGCGATGGCGAAGCGGCAGCAGAGGCAGGCCGGCGGGTCGGTCGTCGTCGCGGCGGTGCTCATGGTCTGCGCCTGCGCCACCAGTTGTGCGGAAAGCGGCGCCGCGTTGGACGACGCGCGGGCGGCCGACCCGGTCGGGACCCTGCGCCGGGCCGCCGACACTCTGGTGGACGCGGGCAGTTCCAAGGCCCGTACGTCCATGGAGATGGCCACCGGCGGCACCCTGGTCACCATCCGCGGCGAGGGTGTGTACGACTACCGTGAGCGCCTCGGCCGGCTGAAGGTGATGCTGCCGCAGGACCCGGCCGGCACCAGCGAGCACCGGCCGATCACCGAACTCCTCGCTCCGGGCGCCCTGTTCATGAAGAACCGGGGCGCGGGTGTGCCCGCCGACAAGTGGGTGCGGGTCGACACCGCGACCCTGACCGACGGCAACCTCGTCACCGGCGGTGCCACCGATCCGCTGGTGGCCGCCGAGATTCTGCGCGGGACCAGGACGGCGACGTACGTGGGCGCGACCGAGCTCGCGGGAACCGAGGTGCGGCACTACCGGGGCACGGCGGACCTCGTGGCCGCGGCCAAGGGCACCCCGAGCGCCGACAAGGACGTCCTGGCGGCGGCGGCGAAAGGGTTCGCCACGGCGACGGTGCCCTTCGACGTCTACCTCGACGACCAGGGCCGTATCCGCAAGGTCCGCCACCGCTTCAGCTTCGTCAACGGCCGGCGGCACGGCACCGTGGCGGTCGCCTCGACGACCCTGCTGTACGACTTCGGGACCGCCACGGACGTACGTCTGCCGGCCGCCCGGGACATCTACGCCGGCAGGATCGCCGAGGAGTGAGCGGCCGTGACGGGCCTCAAGGACTAGCCCGTCCGTGCCATGCGCGGGGTGTAGGCCGCTCCCTACTCTAGGAAGTCGGTAACGGCAGAGAAGAGGTGATGCGCGTGGCTCCGGTCGGCGGTACGGCGGTTCAGGACCACGTGGCCCTCGCCGAGATCGAGCTGTGCGGAGAGCTGATCATCGCGGCCTCGGCCGCGGACGACCGGCTCAGCCCGGAGAGCATCGACGAGGTGCTGAAGGTGGCCGAAGAACGCGCGAGCGCCCCCGGCACGTGAGCCGGGGGCGCCCGTCGCGTCGTAGGTCGCGTCGTAGGGGAAGGCCGGTCACGTCCGCAGCAGACGGCCGATCGCCTTTGTCGCCTCCTCGACCTTCGCGTCGATCTCCGCGCCGCCCTTGACGGCAGCGTCCGCGACGCAGTGCCGCAGGTGTTCCTCCAGGAGCTGCAGGGCGAAGGACTGCAGGGCCTTGGTGGAGGCGGACACCTGCGTGAGTATGTCGATGCAGTAGACGTCCTCGTCGACCATGCGCTGCAAGCCGCGGATCTGGCCCTCGATCCGGCGCAGGCGCTTGAGGTGCTCGTCCTTCTGCTTGTGGTAGCCGTGCGTGACGTTTTCGGCCACTGCCTCGGAGGGCGCCGTGGCGCCGGTGTCGGTCGTCGTCATCGCGTCCTCACAACCAGGGGCATTCCTATACCCCTCCTGGGTATATCGTACCGAAGTTTCCGGGGTATAGGGCCTGCGGACGGCCCCCGTGCCAACCACTGTGCCTGATGGGCGACACTGGGGGACGGCCCATTAGCCGTGGCCGGATGATGCACTTAGCATCACCCTGACCGAAACCGATGCACCCCGAGGACCCCTTGTGCGCTTTCGTCTGACCCCCAGGGAGACGAGCTTCTACGACATGTTCGCCGCCTCCGCGGACAACATCGTCACGGGCTCGAAGCTCCTGATGGAACTGCTCGGCGCGGACACCGCCGGCCGGGCCGAGATCGCAGAGCGTATGCGGGCTGCTGAACACGCCGGTGACGACGCCACCCACGCGATCTTCCACCAGTTGAACTCCTCGTTCATCACACCGTTCGACCGCGAGGACATCTACAACCTGGCGTCCTCCCTCGACGACATCATGGACTTCATGGAGGAGGCCGTCGACCTGGTCGTCCTCTACAACGTCGAGGAACTCCCCAAGGGCGTGGAGCAGCAGATCGAGGTGCTCGCGCGGGCCGCCGAGCTCACCGCCGAGGCCATGCCGCACCTGCGGACCATGGACAACCTCACCGAGTACTGGATCGAGGTCAACCGGCTGGAGAACCAGGCCGACCAGATCCACCGCAAGCTGCTCGCCATGCTGTTCAACGGCAAGTACGAGGCCATCGAGGTCCTCAAGCTCAAGCAGATCGTGGACGTCCTCGAAGAGGCCGCGGACGCGTTCGAGCACGTGGCGAACACGGTGGAGACCATCGCCGTCAAGGAGTCCTGACCTCTTCCATGGACACCTTCGCTCTGGTCGTGACCATCCTGGTCGCGCTCTTCTTCACCTACACCAACGGCTTCCACGACTCGGCGAACGCGATCGCGACCTCGGTGTCGACGCGAGCCCTGACTCCGCGGGCCGCGCTCGCCATGGCAGCGGTCATGAACCTGGCAGGAGCCTTTCTCGGCTCCGGGGTCGCCAAGACCGTCAGTGAGGGCCTGATCGAGACACCGCAGGGCTCCAGGGGGATGGGGATCCTCTTCGCGGCACTGGTCGGCGCGATCGTGTGGAACCTCGTCACCTGGTACTTCGGGCTGCCCTCCTCGTCCTCGCACGCGCTGTTCGGGGGCATGGTGGGGGCGGCGCTGGCGGGCGGCACCGAGGTGATCTGGCAGGGGGTGCTCGACAAGGTCGTCATCCCGATGTTCATCTCGCCGGTCGTCGGCCTGGTCACCGGTTACCTGGTGATGACGGCGATCATGTGGATCTTCCGGCGCGCCAATCCGCACAAGGCGAAGCGGGGTTTCCGCATCGCGCAGACCGTGTCCGCGGCCGGTATGGCCCTCGGGCACGGTCTCCAGGACGCCCAGAAGACCATGGGTATCGTGGTGATGGCCCTGGTGATCTCCGGCCACAAGACGTACGGCGACCCGATCCCGGTCTGGGTGAAGATCGCCTGTGCTCTGATGCTGTCGCTGGGCACCTACGCGGGCGGCTGGCGCATCATGCGCACCCTGGGCCGGAAGATCATCGAACTCGATCCGCCGCAGGGCTTCGCGGCGGAGACGACCGGTGCGGCGATCATGTTCACCACCGCCTACCTGTTCAAGGCACCGGTGTCGACGACCCACGTCATCACCTCGGCGATCATGGGTGTCGGTGCCACCAAGCGGGTCAACGCGGTCCGCTGGGGCGTCGCCAAGAACATCGTCCTCGGCTGGTTCATCACCATGCCGGCCGCGGCGATCGTGGCCGCCTGCGCCTACGGCATCGTGCATCTGGCGTTCCTGTAGGAGCCGTACACCGAGAGAGGGCCCGCCCCCGGATTCCGGGGGCGGGCCCTCTGTGTCCTCGCGGTGGCACCGCCATGCAGCACCGCGAGGGGTCTGGGTACGGCGGCTCCGGCTCAGCCGAAGCGGCCGGAGATGTAGTCCTCCGTGGCCTGGACCGACGGGTTGGAGAAGATCCGCTCCGTCTCGTCGATCTCGATCAGCTTGCCGGGCTGTCCGACCGCGGCCAGGTTGAAGAAGGCCGTACGGTCCGACACACGCGCCGCCTGCTGCATGTTGTGCGTCACGATGACGATCGTGAAGCGCTCCTTCAGCTCACCGATGAGGTCCTCGATGGCGAGCGTGGAGATCGGGTCCAGGGCCGAGCAGGGCTCGTCCATGAGCAGGACCTTGGGCTCCACCGCGATCGCGCGGGCGATGCACAGACGCTGCTGCTGACCGCCGGAGAGCCCCGAACCCGGCTTGTTCAGGCGGTCCTTGACCTCGTTCCAGAGGTTCGCGCCCTTGAGGGACTTCTCGACGACGTCCGCCAGCTCGCTCTTCTTGTACGAGCCGTTCAGACGCAGGCCCGCCGCCACGTTGTCGAAGATCGACATCGTGGGGAACGGGTTCGGGCGCTGGAAGACCATGCCCACCTCGCGGCGGACGGACACCGGGTCGATGCCGTGGCCGTAGAGGTCCTCGTCGTCGAGGAGCACCTTGCCCTCGACCCGGCCGCCCGAGGTGACCTCGTGCATCCGGTTGAGCGTGCGCAGGAAGGTCGACTTGCCGCAGCCGGAGGGGCCGATGAAGGCCGTCACCGAGCGCGGCTCGACCGTCATCGAGATGTCCTCGATCGCCTTGTGGGAGCCGTAGTAGGCGGTGAGCCCGCTGACGTCGATTCGCTTCGCCATGATTGCTTCACTTCCAGATCGGTCGCTGAGTGGGCCGCGTCAGCGACCGGTCTTCGGTGCCTTCCAGCGGGCGATGCCGCGAGCCACCAGGTTGAGGATCATCACGAAGGCGATCAGCGTCAGCGCCGCCGCCCACGCTCGGTCGTACGCCGCACCGGAACCCGCACTGTTCGCGTACTGCTGGTAGATGAACAGCGGCAACGACTGCTGCGCGCCCTCGAAGGGGTTGGTGTTGATGAGCGAGTTGCCCCACACCAGCAGCAGCACCGGCGCGGTCTCGCCCGCGATACGGGCGACCGCCAGCATGATGCCGGTCGTGATGCCGCCGATCGAGGTCGGCAGGACCACCTTCAGGATGGTGCGCCACTTCGGGACACCGAGCGCCAGGGACGCCTCGCGCAGCTCGTTCGGGACGAGCTTGAGCATCTCCTCCGTCGAGCGGACCACGACCGGCATCATCAGGATGGCCAGCGCGAGCGAGCCGGCGAAGCCGAAGGGCTGCATGTCGAACATCAGCATGATCGACAGGATGAACAGGCCCGCGACGATCGAGGGGATACCGGTCATCACGTCCACGAAGAACGTGACGGCCTTGGCGAGGTTGCCCCGCCCGTACTCGACGAGGTAGATCGCCGTGAGCACACCGACCGGCGCCGCGATCACGGTGGCGAGGCCGACCTGCTCCAGGCTGCCGAGGATGGCGTGGTAGATGCCGCCACCCGGCTCGGTGTCGGAGACCAGGCCCATCGAGTGGGTCAGGAAGTAGACGTCGAGGACCTTCACGCCGCGCACGACGGTCGTCCAGACCAGGGAGATCAGCGGGACCAGGGCGATCAGGAAGGCGACCCACACGAGGGCGGTCGCGACCCGGTCCTTGGCCTGCCGGCGCCCCTCGACGCGGGACGCGATGACGTACGTGCCGAGGACGAACAGCACCGCGGCCATCAGGGCCCACTGGATGCTGCTGTGCAGACCGGCGGCCGCGCTGATGCCGAGCCCGAGGGCGACGGAGCCGGCACCGATGGCGTACGGGCTCCACTTGGGAAGGCGCGCGCCGCGCAGGGTGCTGCGGGGCTTGTCGGCGATGACGGCGTTGCTCATGCGTTGGCCCCCGAGTACTCCTTGCGGCGGGCGATGATCATGCGGGCCGCGCCGTTGACCAGCAGGGTGATGACGAACAGCACCAGACCGGAGGCGATGAGGGCGTCCCGGCCGAGGTCGCTGGCCTCACTGAACTTGCTGGCGATGTTCTGGGCGAAGGTGCCGCCGCCCGGGTCGAGCAGGCTGGCCTGGATGGTGAAGGTCGGGGAGAGCACGGTGGCCACGGCCATCGTCTCGCCGAGCGCACGCCCGAGGCCGAGCATCGAGGCGGAGATCACGCCGGAGCGGCCGAAGGGGATCACCGCCATGCGGATGACCTCCCAGCGCGTGGCGCCGAGGGCGAGGGCCGCCTCCTCGATCATCTGCGGGGCCTGGCGGAAGACCTCGCGGCTCACGTTGGTGATGATCGGCAGGATCATGATCGCGAGCAGGATGCCGACGGTGAGCATCGAGCGGGGCGCCCCGCCCTGCCACTCGAAGATGCCGGTCCAGCCGAGGTAGTCGTCGAGCCAGCCGTAGAGGCCGTTCATGTGCGGGACGAGGATCAGGGCGCCCCAGAGGCCGTAGACGATCGACGGCACGGCGGCGAGCAGGTCGATCACGTAGGCGATCGGGCCGCTCAGCCTGCGCGGAGCGTAGTGGGTGAGGAACAGGGCGATGGCGACCGCGATCGGGACCGCGATGACCATGGCGATGATCGAGGAGACGACCGTGCCGAAGGCGAGGACCGCGATGCCGAACTTCGGCGGGATCAGACCGGTGTTCCACTCGAAGGTGGTGAGGAAGTTCGCGTCGTCCTTGCTGATCGCGATCGAGGCGCGGTAGGTGAGGAACACGGCGATCGCGGCCATGATCGCCAGCAGCAGGATGCCCGACCCGCGGGAGAGACCGAGGAAGATCCGGTCACCGGGTCGGGTGGCGCCGCGGGTCGCGCGCTTTTGCTCGGCCTCGGTCGGCTGGGGGGCTGGAGGATGTACGTCTTTTAGCTGTGTGGTGTCCATCGGGTTCTCCGGTCTGCTGAGCCGCACGCGATGTGCGGCTCCTGGCGGCGGTGCACCGGACGGTGCGGTCGGACCGGGCCCTCGAAGCGGGCCCGGTCCGGCCACACGCTCAGGTCAGCTCAGGCCCTCGATGGTGGTGCGGACCTTGGCGATGATGTCGTCGGGGATCGGCGCGTAGTCGTTGTCCGCGAGGACCTTCTGGCCGTCCTCGGAGGCGATGTAGCGCAGGAACGCCTTGGTGGCGGCCAGGGTGTCGGCCTTGTTGCCCTTGTCGCAGGCGATCTCGTACGTCACCAGGGTGATCGGGTAGGCGCCCTCTGCCTTGGTGGCGTAGTTCAGCTGGAGCGCCAGGTCGGAGCCGGTGCCGACGACCTTGGCGTCGGCGATGGCCTTGGTGGCGTTGTCCACGCTGGCCTCGACCGGGGCGGAGGCACCGGTGTCGATGCTGACCGGGGTGATGCCGTCCTTGGCGTACGACAGCTCCATGTAGCCGATCGCGCCGGAGGTCTGCTTCACCTGCTGGGCGATGCCGGAGGAGCCGGACGCCGACTGGCCGCCCTCGGCCTGCCAGGCCTTGCCGCCCGAGTAGGGCCAGTCGCTCTTGGCGGTGGCGATCAGGTACTTGGTGAAGTTGTCCGTGCTACCGGAGTCCTCGGAGCGGTGGAACGCCTGGATCTTGAGGTCGGGAAGCTTCGCGTCGGGGTTCAGCTTCTTGATCGCCGCGTCGTTCCACTTGGTGATCTTGTTGTTGAAGATCTTGGCGAGCGTCGGGGCGTCCAGCGTGAGCTTGTCCACGCCCGGGACGTTGTAACCGAGCGCGATCGGGCCGCCGACCATCGGGAGGTCGATGGCCTGGCCGCCGGAGCAGACCTTCTTGGAGGCGGTGACCTCTTCCGGCTTCAGCGCCGAGTCGGAACCGGCGAAGGCGACCTGGCCGTTGGTGAAGGCGGTGATGCCGGCGCCGGAGCCGCTGCCCTTGTAGTTGATCTGCACGCCACAGGCCTGCGTGAACTGCTTGACCCAGGCGTCGATCGCGTTCTTCTGCGCGGAGGAGCCGTCGGCGAGCAGCTGGCCCTTGGCGCCGTCGCACTTGATGTTGCCCGCGGCGGCGGTGGCGGAGGCGTTGCCGCCGCCACCGCTGGTGTCGTCCGAGCCGCACGCCGTGAGGGCCAGGGCGCCGGAGACGGCGAGAGCACCGAAGGCGAGGGCCCGCCGGTTCTTGCGCTGAAGCTTCACTTGAGTTCCTTCCGGGAGCCGCCGTCCTGAATCCGGCGGCGTGCGCGAAGTCTGGGAGATGCGGATGCGCGCTCACGGCGCACCACACATCGCGTAAGGCCGAAATTAGGCAGATCAGGTGAAGGCGTTCATGGCCGGAAGTGAACGGGGGGTGAACCCCTGCAGAAGGTGCGGTGAGGTCACGGAACGCTTACGTCGAGGGCACAGTGTGATTCCGGAACCCACCAGGGAACCCTCACCCCCACAGTCCCGTCTCGTCCCAGGGAAGGCCACGCGGCCGACGAAAGGCACGGACACATGGAACGGCGTACGTTCATCGGGGGCGGCGCGGCCGCGATCGCCGCGATCGGCACGGCCGCCTGCGACGGCGGCAAGAGCGCCGGCACCACACCCAGCACCTTCGGCCAGTCCCTTTCCGCCCGTACACCCGCCGCGGCCGCCGCGAACTGGACCGCCCTCGGCCGCGACCTGGACGGCACCCTGGTGCGCCCCGGCGACGCGAACTGGGCGACCGCCCGGCAGCTCTACAACACCCGCTTCGACTCGCTGAAGCCCGCGGCGGTGGCGTACGTGGCGCACCCCGACGACATCCGCACCACGCTCGCCTACGCCCGCGCCCACGGCGTCCGGGTGGCGATCCGCAACGGCGGCCACTCCTACGCGGGCTGGTCCTCGGGAAACAACCGGCTGATCGTCGATGTCTCCCGGCTGAAGCGCGTCCGCGCCTCGGGCGGCACCGCCGTGGTCGGCGCCGGCGCCAAGCTGATCGACATCTACCGGGCCCTCACCGCGAAAGGCGTGACCATCCCCGGGGGCTCCTGCCCGACCGTCGGCATCTCCGGCCTGGTGCTGGGCGGCGGCCACGGCGTGGCCTCCCGGGCCTACGGCCTGACCTGCGACAGCCTCACCCGGGCGACGCTGATCACGGCCGACGGCAAGGAAGTGACCGCCGACGCGTCCACCGACAAGGACCTCTTCTGGGCCCTGCGCGGCGCGGGCAACGGCAACTTCGGCGTGGTGACCGAACTGCACTTCAGAACCCACCCGGCCCCGCAAGGCGTGACCGCGTACGCGACCTGGCCGTGGTCCAGGGCCGCCGCCGTGGTGCGGGCCTGGCAGGAGTGGGGTCCCGGCCAGCCCGACGAGATCTGGTCCTCCTGCCACCTGGAGAACGGCGGCTCGCCGTCCGTGGCGGTCGCGGCGTTCTCCATGGGCACCTACGGCGAGCTCCAGAACGCCCTCGACCGCCTGGCCGACCGGGTCGGTTCACCGGCCCGCAGCGTCTCACTGCGGCGGCACTCCTACGAGAGCGCGATGGAGGCGTACGCGGGCTGCTCGTCCTTCTCCACGGACGCCAAGTGCCACCTGCCCGGCTCCACCCCGAACCGCGACCCGCACGGCGCCCTCGGCCGCGAGACCTACGCGGCCCGCTCGGACTTCTTCGACCGCTCGATCCCGGCGGCCGGCATCCAGACCCTGCTGAGGCAGATCGCGGCGGCCCGGGGCGGCTCGGGCAGCATCGCCCTGACCGCCCTCGGCGGAGCGGTCAACCGCGTCTCCCCCACGGCCACGGCCTTCGTCCACCGCCGCTCCCGCATGCTGGCCCAGTACATAGCGTCCTGGAGGTCGGGCACGCCGGGCACGACGGCCCAGTCCTGGCTGGCGGGAGCCCACGGCGCGATGAAGCCGTACGCCTCGGGAGCGGCCTACCAGAACTACACGGACCCGACGCTGAAGGACTGGCGGAAGGCGTATTACGGCGACGCGGCGACCAAGCTCGCCAAGGTGAAGAAGCAGTACGACCCGCAGGGCTTCTTCACGTACCCGCAGTCGCTGTAGCGGTAGTTGCAGCTTTCGTCGGCTACGCGGCGAGGTCCCGCTGGGAGGCCGGGGTCTCCTGCCGGGCCCCGGAAATCACCGACGCTCCCCGCCCGCCGTCTCGCGCGCGAACGATCCACGCCCCCTTCGGCGACCTCTCGACGGCCCTCATCAAGGGCGTGAGAAGGGCCATCGCGAGCGGCGACAGCAACAGAGCCACCGCGGTCCCGAGCGCGAACCCGCCGATGACGTCCGTCGGGTAGTGCACCCCCATGTACACCCGGCAGAACCCTTCGAGCAGCGCCAGCGCGATCCCGACGAGCCCGAACTTCCGGTTGGCCACGAACAGTCCGACCGCCATCGCCATGGTGATCGTCGCGTGGTCGCTCACGAAGGAGTAGTCGGTCTTCCCGGTCACCAGGACCTCGAGCCCCTCATGGGTCCGGAACGGCCGGGGCCGCTCGACGAACCCCCTTATGGGCACGTTCACCAGCACGGCCAGCGCGGCGGCGAGCGGCGCCCACAGCAGCGCGGCCACCGAGGAGGCGGCGTCCTCACCCCCGCGCCGGCGGCCCGACCACCAGCACCACAGGACGAGCAGCACCATCCCGAGCAAAATGCCGTACTCCCCGACGTACTCCATGACCCGGTCGAACCAGTGCGGGGCGTCCTTGGCCAGGCCGTTGATGTCGTAGAGCAGGTCGACGTCGGGGTTCGACCCGGATTCGGCGAGAACAGCCATGGTGCTGCGGCCCCTTCGTCGTCTTTCCCGGCGTACCCATGTGCGCTCGGCTACGTCCCCAGGAACGCACGGCTCCCGTTAATACGTTCCACACTCCACTGAATGATCACGCAGACGTTATCGAAGAGAGACACATCGCCGCAGCTCAGGGGGTGAGTTTCACGCTCGGTCACACCGTCGTCGGCAATGCTTTCGCGCCATCTTCGGTGACGCGGGTGGCGCCGAAGTACTCAGAAGTGTCGATCGGGTCGAACCGGATCACAGCACCTGTTCTCGGTGCGTCGATCATGTATCCGCCGCCCACATAAATCCCCACATGGTGGATGGCGCGCGAATTGCTGAGGTCCTTGGAGAAGAACACCAGGTCCCCCGGCAGCAGTTCACTTCTGGCCGGATGCGGGCCCGCGTTGTACTGGTCGTTCGCGACGCGCGGCAGCGTGATGCCCACACTCGCGTACGAGGCCTGCGTCAGCCCCGAACAGTCGAAGCGCCCGCCCTGCTCGGCGGTACCGGTCCCGCCCCACAGATAGGGCGTCCCGAGCTTCTTCTGCGCGTAGTAGATGGCACCGGCGGCCTGCCTGGAGGGATCGACGCGGGTCGTGGGCGCCGCGAAGCTCTCCTCCAGGGTCGTGATGGTCTTCACGTAATTCTGGGTTTCCGCGTACGGCGGCACGCCCCCGTACTTGATGACCGCGTAGGCGCCCGCGTTGTAGGAGGCGAGCATGTTCTCGGTGATGTTGCCCGGGACGTTCTTCACGTAGGACGCGAGCGAGCAGTCGTAGGAAGCCGCCGAGGGAATCGCGTCGTTGGGGTCCCAGACGTCCTTGTCGCCGTCGCCGTCGCCGTCGACCCCGTGGGTGGCCCAGGTCCCCGGAATGAACTGCGCTATTCCCTGCGCCGCCGCGGCGCTCTGGGCCTTCGGGTTGAATCCGCTCTCCTGGTAGAGCTGGGCGGCGAGCAGGGCCGGGTTGATGGCGGGGCAGAGGTTGCCCCACTTCTGCACGAGCGGCTGATAGGCGGCCGGAACAGCCCCCTTGGCCAGGGCCTTGGTGGCCCCGCCGACCCCGCCCGCAAGGTTGCCGGCGACGAGGTAGACCCCCACGACGAGCAGCATCACAAAGCTGAGCCCCGCCCCGAGAACGGCGCCCGCAACGAGCCACGCCTTACGCACCGTCAACCGCCCCTCAACGACCGGGAGTCCGCCCGCCCCAGTCTAGGAGCTTCCCCGAAGGAAGCCGGGGTACTCGGCCGGGTCGGCGCAAAGATCAGCGCACGGCGTCACGGTGGAGCGCGGCGGCCTCGGCCCCCAGCACCACGCTGTACGACACGTCGGGCGTCGCCCCGCCCTGCTCGTGCCCGCCCACCACCCCCACGACCTGCCCGTCCCCGTTCACCCAGGGACTGCCGCTGGTACCCCCCGTGAAGTCGGGGCACGCTATTCGCTGCTGCGTGCGGCTGTGCACGGTCGGCTTGTTGGTGCAGCTGATCGGCACGTCACGGGAGGAGGGGTACCCGATGACCGTGACGGCGGTGGCCCCGGTGGCGGTGCCGGTCGCGACACCGTTCCCGCCGACGACGTCCTGGACCTTCCCCTCCACCGTGGCGAAGGCGACGTCGCTGTCCTCGTCCTGCCCCTTGGACCACCCCTCGGGCAGATACCGCGTCAGCACCCTCCACCTGCCGTACGGCGCCTCGCCGTCCCGGTAACCGGGCACGAACACGAGGTCGTCGTCGCCGTCGAGACAGTGCGCGACGGTGACGAGGAGGTCCCGGTGCGGGCTGCGGACGACGGAGGCGGTGCAGTGGTGCCGGCTGCCGTTGAACAGGGGTCCCACGCGGGCGGCCGGCGCGTTCGCCGCGGCGACCGTCGTCACCCCGAAGGGCCCCGCCCCGTCGTCGGCGGCCGCCTCGGAGGCCGAGGTGACGGTGAGCAGGACAGCGGCGGCGTGGAGAGCGAGACGTGGCGTGCGCTTCACGGAAGAAAGCATTCCGCACGAAGGTGAGAAACGCATCAAGCGGAGGTTTCGCGACAGTGCCGGGCGACAGTGTGGATCCCGCGTCCCGCGGGCAGCCGAACCTCGACGAGGGAGTCCGGGAGGCTGGGCGTGTTCGACGGATTCGAACTGACGCGGTGCGAGGGCGACGACGGCGTTCGGCTACGCGTGCGGCACGGCGGCAGCGGCCCCGCCGTACTGCTCCTGCACGGACATCCCCGTACGCATGCCACCTGGCACCGTGTCGCCCCGCTGCTGGCCGCGGCGGGCCACACCGTCGTCTGTCCCGATCTGCGCGGCTACGGCCGCTCCGACAAGCCCGCGACCGACCCGGAACACCGCCCGTACTCCAAACGGGCGATGGCCGGCGACTGCCTCGCGGTCATGCGCCGGCTGGGACACGAGCGGTTCGCGGTCGTCGGGCACGACCGGGGCGCGTACGTGGCGACCCGCCTCGCCCTGGACCACCCCGGGGCGGTGTCCGCGGTCAGCGTGCTGGACGCGGTCCCCATCGGGGAGGCCCTGCGCCGCTGCGACGCCGGCTTCGCCGCGAGTTGGTGGCACTGGTTCTTCCTCGGCCAGACGGACAAGCCCGCCGAACGCGTCATCAACGCCGACCCCGACGCCTGGTACACGGCGAAGCCCGAGCAGATAGGCGCCGAGGCGTACGAGGACTACCGGCACGCGATCCACGATCCGGCCACCGTGCACGCCATGTGCGAGGACTACCGGGCCGGCCTCGGCATCGACCGCGAGCACGACGACGCCGACCGGCGGGCCGGCCGGCGCATCGACCGCCCGCTCCAGGTCCTGTGGGCCACGCGGGACGACATGACCGACCTGTACGGCGACGTCCTGGCCGTCTGGCGCGACTGGGCGGGCGCCCACCTGGAGGGCGGCCCGATCGACTCCGGGCACCACATGGCCGAGGAGGCCCCGGAAGAGCTCGCCGGCGCGCTGCGCGCATTCTGGGCGAGCGCCGGACACCTGACCGCGACCGAGCAGCCCTGACATCGGCGGGGCACCGGGCGAACGGCTCGGTGCCCCGCGTCCCCACACCCTCTGGAGGACGGTCCGACCGACTCCGGGCACCAACATGGCCGAGGAGGCCCCGGAGGCCCTCGCCGGCGCACTGCGCGGGTTCTGGGCGGGCGCCGGACACCTAGACCGCGACCGAGTAGCCCTGACATCGGCGGGGGCACCGGGCGAACGGCTCGGCCCCGCGTCCCCACGCCCTCTGGAGGACAGTCCGACCGACTCGGGGCCACACACGGCCGAGGAGGCCCTGGGGACCTCACCGACGCACTGCGCGGGTTCCGGGCAAGCGCCGCCTGAGTCACGGGCGCGTGCCCCGGTCAGGTGGCCCGCGTCTGCGCACCCTGGAGCGTCTGCACGCCCTGGGGAAAACGCGTCCCCGTCAGCTCCTCCGACACCGTCCACAGGCGCCGGGCGACGGCAGGGTCGCTCGCCGCCGCGCTCCGGCCCACCAGAGTCGGCGCACCCCTCATCTCACCGAGCCCGTCCGGACCGACGTAACTCGCCCCCGGCAGCTCCTGCGTCGCCGCGTACAGCGTGGGCAGGGCGCCCGCGCGGTCGTCCTGCGCCAGGAACCTGTTGCCGAACTTCATGAACGCCCGGGCCGCCGCACTCGCCGCGTGGCTCTGGAGGTTGGTGGCCGAGTAGCCGGGGTGGGCCGCCAGGGCGCGGACGCCGGAGCCCGACTCGGTCAGCCGGCGCTGGAGTTCCAGCACGAACAGCAGGTTCGCGAGCTTCGACTGGCCGTACACGCCCCTGGGGTCATAGGCCGACGTCCTGTTCAGGTCGTCGAAGTCGATCCGCTGGTCGCCCCAGCGGTGCGCACCCGAGGACACCGTCACGACCCGGTCGGTGACGTGCGGCAACAGCAGGTTCGTCAGCGCGAAGTGGCCCAGATGGTTCGTGCCGAACTGCATCTCGAAGCCGTCCGCCGTCCGCTGCTGCGGGACCATCATCACACCCGCGTTGTTGATCAGCAGGTCCAGCGGACGGTCCCAGCCCGCCGCGAACTCGCGCACCGACGACAGGTCCGCCAGGTCCAGCCGCCGGACCTCCGTGCTGCCGTTCACGGTCCTCGCGGCCGCCTCACCGCGCTCCGGGTCCCGTACGGCGAACACGACGTGCGCGCCCGCCTCGGCCAGGGCCTGCGCGGCCCGGAGTCCGATCCCGCTGTTCGCCCCCGTGACCACCGCCGTACGGCCCGTCTGGTCGAGGATGCGGGTCGCGTTCCACTTCTGCTGCTTGTCCGTAGCCATGCGCCGAATGTAGACGCCGCCAACAATGCTGTCAATGACAACAATGATGACGTCGCCAACAATGCTGGCATCGCCTACATCCAGATACGATGGCGCCCATGCCAGCCGAGAAGCCCGAGACCCGCCCCTACCACCACGGAGACCTGCGCTCCGCCCTCCTCGCCGCCGCCGAGCACACCCTCCGCGACAAGGGCAGCGCCTCCCTCTCCCTGCGGGAACTCGCCCGCGACCTCGGCGTCAGCCACGCCGCCCCCGGCCGGCACTTCAAGGACAAGCAGGCCCTGCTCAACGCCCTCGCGCTGGTCGGCTACGACCGCATGGCCGAGGCCCTCGAAGCCGCCGACGAACCGGGCCTCCCCCTCCAGGACCGCCTCACCGTCCTGGCCCGGACATACCTGGGCTTCGCCATCGACAACGCCGCACTCCTGGAGCTGATGTACGCCCGCAAGCACGAGCCCGACGCCACCGAACAGATGGCCGCCGGGATCGACCGCACGGTGGGCGCCCTGGCGCGGGCCGTCGCCGCCGCCCAGCAGCGCGGCGAGATCGTCGACGGCGACCCCGAGCTACTCACCGTCGTCGTGGGCACCGCCCTCCACGGCCTCGCGTCCTTCGCCGCCACCGGCATGTTCACCACCGAGGCCGCGATGCAGACCGTGCCGGAACTGGTCCACCACCTGATGTACGGCCTCAAGCCCCGCTGATCGGGATCCTCCAAGTACCGTCAGGCACCCGGGAGTTGTGTGCGACGCGTGTAGATGGTCAAGCCGTGACCATCCCCCGCCCATCCGCCGGCCATTGATCAGCAATCCCCCAACGCCCTTCGGTATGGCGGAAGTCAGGATTCCACCGCCTGTCTTGTTGTCACGTACTCAACAAAGGGATGGTCTTCGCGGGTCGCCGCCCCCACCGGGAACCTCACCGGTGGTCCCCCACTGCAGGCCTCTGCAACCACTCCCAGGAGGCTGTACGTTGCGTACTTCCCGTTCCCCCCACATGTCCGGCAGATGGCGCCGGGCCGGCTCCACCGCCGTGGCCACCTCCGCCCTCGTCCTCGCCGGACTCGGCACCGCCGTCCACGCGACCGCCGCCACCCCCGACCACGTGAGCGCCAAAGCCGTCGCCACCGCCGTCGCCAAGGCCCACGTGCAGTACGAGAACGCGTGCGGTGCCACCCCCAAGAAGGGCTACGCCGCCTGCAACGCCCTGCGCGTCACCGGCGGCACCACCGCGTTCATGGAGAAGCAGGCCGCGCTGAAGGGCGTCACCGCCAAGACGCTCAAGCCGAACGCCTCCTCCGCGAGCCCGACCGGCTACGGCCCGAGCGACCTCCGGTCCGCGTACGGTCTGACCTCCGCGGCCGCGAACAACGGCTCGGGCCAGACGGTCGCCATCGTCGATGCCTATGACGACCCCAACGCCGCGGCCGACCTGGCGACTTACCGCTCGTACTACGGTCTGCCGGCCTGCACCACGGCCAACGGCTGCTTCAAGAAGGTCTCCCAGACCGGCTCGACGACCTCCCTGCCCACCGCCGACAGCGGCTGGGCGGGCGAGATCTCCCTCGACCTCGACATGGTCTCCGCCATCGCCCCCAACGCCAAGATCCTGCTGGTGGAGGCGAGTTCGTCGAGCATGGCCAACCTGGGCAAGGCGGTGAACGAGGCCGTCACCCTGGGCGCCAAGTTCGTCTCCAACTCCTACGGCGGCTCCGAGTCCTCCTCGGACACCTCCTACGACACCTCGTACTTCAACCACCCCGGCGTCGCCATCACCGTCTCCGCCGGCGACGAGGGCTACGGCGCCGAATACCCCGCCGCCTCCAAGTACGTCACCGCGGTCGGCGGCACCGCCCTCAAGACCTCCTCCACCACCCGCGGCTGGACCGAGAGCGTCTGGAACACCAGCACCACCGAGGGCACCGGTTCAGGCTGCTCGTCCTACGACGCCAAGCCGAGCTGGCAGACCGACACCGGCTGCAGCAAGCGCATGATTTCGGACGTCTCCGCCGTCGCCGACCCCGCCACCGGCGTCTCCGTCTACGACTCCTACGGCGCCGACGGCACCGGCTGGAACACCTACGGCGGCACCAGCGCCTCGTCCCCGATCATCGCGTCGGTGTACGCGCTGGCCGGTACGCCGTCCAGCGGCTCCTACCCGTCCTCCTTCCCCTACGCCCACACCTCCGCCCTCAACGACGTGACCTCCGGCAACAACGGCTCCTGCTCCACGAGCTACTTCTGCACCGCCAAGTCGGGTTACGACGGACCGACCGGTCTGGGCACGCCGCAGGGCCTCAGCGCCTTCACCGGCTGAACCGACAGCTCCCGAATCGTCCCCGTCGGGTCACGGGGGCGCCGCCCTTGAGAGGGGGACGTGGGGTCCCCTCGGCGGCACGACGGCAACGGGCCGCGACATCCGGTCGCGGCCCGTTCGCCGTGTCACGCGCGCCGTTCGCCGTCTCCACACAGGTCAAGTGACCACCGCCCGCAGTCCATCGAGCGGCCATGCACGAGTAAGCCCGGGACAACTTTCGGTATCGCGAAGGTCAGAATTCCGGCCACTGCCTGTTGTCACGTACGGAACAAGGTGGACCGTCGTCGCAGGCCGCCGCCCGCCGCCGGGGACACACCGTACCGACGGCACGCACCCGCACCGCCCTGTTCCGTCACCATCAGGAGGCTGCACCTTGCGTACCGACTTCCCCCACACCCGCCTGAGATGGCGCCGCGTCAGCTCTGCCGCGGCAGCCACCGCCGCCCTCCTCCTCGCCGGCATCGGGACCGCCGTCCACGCCGACGCCGCGAGCTCCACGAAGGTCACCTGGGCCGCGACCCCCTGCGCCACCCCCAAGAAGGCGGGCGAACTCGCCTGCGACTCCCTGCGCGTGACAGGCGGCACCACCGCCTTCCAGAAGGCCCGGGGCATCACCCCGAAGGCCGCCGACGCCGCCACCCCCTCCGGCTACGGCCCCAGCGACCTCCAGTCCGCCTACGGCCTGACCGCCGCCTCCGCCTCCAACGGCTCCGGCCAGACCATCGCCATCGTCGACGCCTACAACGACCCCAACGCCGAGGCCGACCTCGCCAAGTACCGCAGCTACTACGGCCTCCCGGCCTGCACCACCGCCAACGGCTGCTTCAAGAAGGTCTCCCAGACCGGCTCCACGACGTCCCTGCCCTCCAGCGACAGCGGCTGGTCCGAGGAGATCTCCCTCGACCTCGACATGGTCTCCGCCATCGCCCCGAACGCGAAGATCCTCCTCGTCGAGGCCAAGTCGGCCACCATGGCCAACCTGGGCAAGGCGGTGAACGAGGCCGTCACCCTGGGCGCCAAGTTCGTCTCCAACTCCTACGGCGGCTCCGAGTCCTCCTCGGACACCTCCTACGACACCGCGTACTTCAACCACCCCGGCGTCGCCATCACCGTCTCCGCCGGCGACGAGGCCTACGGCGCCGAGTACCCGGCAGCGTCCAGGTACGTGACGTCGGTGGGCGGCACCGCGCTCTCGAGGTCCTCCACCACCCGCGGCTGGACCGAGAGCGTCTGGAACACCAGCTCCACCGAGGGCACGGGTTCGGGCTGCTCGTCCTACGACGCCAAGCCGAGCTGGCAGACCGACACCGGCTGCACCAAGCGCATGATTTCGGACGTCTCCGCCGTCGCCGACCCCGCCACCGGCGTCTCCGTCTACGACTCCTACGGCGTCACCGCCGGCTGGTACACGTTCGGCGGCACCAGCGCCTCGTCCCCGATCATCGCGTCGGTGTACGCCCTCGCGGGCACCCCGGGCAGCAGCGACTACCCGGCCCAGTACCCCTACAAGCACACGTCCGCCCTCAACGACGTGACCTCCGGCACCAACGGCTCCTGCTCGACGAGCTACTTCTGCACCGCCGGCTCGGGCTACGACGGCCCGACCGGGTGGGGCACCCCGAAGGGAGTAAGCGCCTTCACCAGCTGACTCTCCGTCAACGAACGGGTCGCGGGCCTCCCCTACCGCGGCCCGTTCGTCATGCCGGTGGCCTTCCGGGTTAGCCTTCACCCGCAGAACATCGGTGCCAGAAGCGCCGCAGGTCGTAAGAGGGGTCAACGACGGAACCATGGGCCAGGTTCCGCTCAGGCCTCATTGCCCGGCGTAACCTGCCGTGATACACAGAGTGACCAGACAGTCATTCGTACGAAACCCGCCAACCAATGACGCCAAGTCGACATACGACGGCAGAATTGTCGGCGACAATGAGGCCTGACCTCTGCGCACACGCAGGGGAGACGGAACTACCCACCAGGGGCGGTGACTTACATGCTCTTTGCGGCCGACAAGGGAGACATCAACACCATCATCGGCGGGATCGCTCCGGACTGGGGCCCCTTCGGGGCACTGGGGACCGAGGCGAAGACGATGATCCAGGTCGTCATGGCGGTCGCCATCCTGCTCTGCCTCGGCATCGCCATCTGGGGCGCCGCCAAACAGCGCATCGGTGCCACCGCCCTGCGGGACACGTTCAGCGCGGAACAGGGCAAGGGCCTCATCATCGCGGGACTGACAGGGGTCTTCATCATCGGCTCCCTGGGCACGCTCTTCACCATCGTGTACGGCATGGCCGTATAGCCGCCGCGTCCGGTCGACGCACCTCCGGCCCGGCCGGGCGCGCCCGGTACCCCCTACCCCACCCGTCCGCAGTGCCCACCGGCTGAGGTTGCGTTCCCCCGATGTCTCCGATCTCCTCGATGACTCCTACGACTCTGATGCCGAGTCACCACACCGCGCCCGCGCGGGAACCAGCCCGGCTACCGTCGTACTCGTACGCGTTTTCCCGCGCTGTTCCGCACCACGTCGAGGGGGCGTAAGCGGCATGAGTCTCGGAGACGACCAGGAGGGCTCCGGCGGTTACGGCGGCACCGGCCAGACCCGCACCCACCTGCCGGGCGGCACCACGGACGTGTACGGCGGCGCCCGCCGCTCCGGCCGCTCGTCCTCCAGAAGCCTGGTCACCGTGGTCGGCGTCGTCGTCCTCCTGATCGCCGCGATCGCCTTCGCGAACCGCGGAGGCGACGATCCCTCCTCCTCGGCGCAGGGCACGGGCGGCCAGCCGAACGCCACCACCACGGCCCCCACCGGCACCAAGCCGGTGCAGTCCACCCCAGGCACCATCCCCACCGGCTACGCCCACGACGCCCAGGGGACACAGAGCGCTGCGGCGAACTACGCGACGGTACTGGTCTCCGCCGACATCCTGAAGCCGGCCCAGCGAACCGAGATCGTCCAGCAGGTCTTCGTGACCGACAAGCAGGCCGCCCTGACCGCCAAGTTCAACAAGGCCTACTCCGCGGCCTTCCTGAGCAAGCTCGGCCTCGACCAGAACGGCGACGCGGCCGCAGGTCACACCTACGTCTCCCGCACCGTCCCGATCGGGACCAAGGTCACGAGCGCATCGGCCACCTCAGCGGCCGTCGAGGTCTGGTGCACCGGCTTGTACGGCACAGCCGGCGCCGATTCGACCGACCCGGTGACAAGCGACTGGTTCACCATGACCCTCCACATGCGCTGGGCCGACAGCGACTGGAAGGTCGACAGCTTCTCCCAGAAGGACGGCCCCGCTCCCGTCCCCGGAGACGACAAGGCGTCCAGCGCCGACGACATGGCCAAGGCCGTCGAGGAGTACGGAGGGTTCACGTATGCCCGGTAGCCAGCGCCTCGCACTCAAGGCCGCCGCCACAGTCGCCACCGTACAGACCGCCGTTGTGCTGCTCGCCGCCCGCGCCGCAGCGGCACCTACGCCAACACCGACCCCCACCGAGTCGGCCGACAACTGCAGCCTCCTGTCGGGCCAGGCCAAGCAGATCTGTGAAGGTGACTCCTCGGGCGGATCCTCCGGCGGAGCCCCCTCCCTGAGCCCCACCTCCACCCTCGACCCCATGTCCTCCCTCGCCAAAAGCTGTGCCAAAGCCGCCGCCTGGACCATCGGCAAGCTCAGCGAGGCCGTGAAGGAGACCGCGAACGTCGACTTCACCAACCAGAAGTTCCTCCAGCAGTACGCCGTCGTCTTCGCCGCGTCGACCATCCTCACCCTCCTCCTGTGGCTGCTCGCAGTCGCCAAGCGCGCGGTACGAGGCGTCCCCCTCACCACCGCCATCAGCGAGGCGATCGGGTTCCTGTGGCTGACCGTGCTCGCGTCCGCCTTCACCCCCCTCATCCTCTACACCGTCGTCTCCGCCACGGACGGCGTCTCAGAGGTCCTCGCCAAGGCCACCGGCGACCAGACCGACACCTTCTTCGGCACCTTCTCCGGCGCCCTGGAGAAGGGCAACGACATCGGCGGCGGCCCCATCATGCTGATCGTCGTCTCCCTCGTCAGCATCCTCGCCGCCGGAGTCCTCTGGCTGGAGCTCGTCATCCGCGCCGCGCTCCTCTACGTCGGCGCCCTCCTCGGCACCGTCGTCTACGCCGGCCTCGTCGACAAGAACCTCTGGGGCCACGTCCGCCGCTGGGCCGGCATCATGATCGCCGTCATCCTGGTCAAACCGGTGATCGTCATCGTCCTCGGCCTCGCCGGCGCGCTCTCCTCCGACAACGGCCCCGACGCCTTCTCCGCCGTCGTCTCCGGCCTCGCCATCATCCTGCTCGCCATCTTCGCCAGTGCGATGATCTACCGTTTCGTCCCCGGCTTCGGCGACGAGATCGCCGGCTCCCGCAACAACCGCATCATGCAGAACGCCGAGGGCAAGGCCGCCGCGGTCATCAGCTCCCCGGCCACCCTGGTCGCCCAGGGCATCAAGACCCACAGCTCCCGGGCCGACAACAACGGTCAGGCCTCCGGAGGCTCGGGCGCCCGCCCGAGCAACCCGGCGTCCGGCGGAGTCGCCGCCCACAGCTCGCGCACCCCGAACGGAGGCGGCGGATCTGTCCCCTCCGCCGCTCCCGCTCCCCGCGCGGGCAACGCGGTGAACACCCCGCACGCCGGCAACCGCAACGCAGGCAGCAACAGCACAGGAGGTGACGGGCGTTGACGACCGAGTCCCACGTGTCGCATACGGTCACGCCCCGCCGTACATATCTGATCGGCCGCGCCCGGCCGAACGCGATCGTCGGCCGCAACCGTGAGTCGGGCGAGATCGCGCTCATCATCGTGGGCGCGTTCCTCGGCATGATGTGCGGGCTCCTCGTCCCCGTCCTGTCCCTGCGCATCGTCCTGCTGATGGGCTTCCCCCTGCTCGCGCTGGCCGCGGTCTACGTCCCCTACAAGCGCCGCACCTTCTACAAGTGGTTCGAGATCAACCGCAGTTACAAGCGCACCCTGCGCCAGGGCACCACCTACCGCTCCTCCGTGATGGAGGCCGGCACCCACGTCGACGGCCGCGAGGTCGAGGTCGGCCCGCCCCCCGGCATCGGCCGGATCAACTGGCTCGCCGCCCCGTTCGGGCCCGACGAGATCGCCGTACTGCTCCACGCGGACCGCCGTACCGTCACCGCCGCCATCGAGATCGAGGGCCCCGGTGTCGGCCTGCGCGACTCCGAGGACCAGGAAGCCCTCGTCGACCGCTTCGGCACCCTCCTCAAGCACGTGGCCAACGGCGACGGCTTCGTCACCCGCATCCAGATGCTCGCCCGCACCCTCCCCGCCGACCCGGACGCCCATGCCAAGGACGTCGCCATGCGCGGGGACGACAGGGCGCTGCCGTGGCTGCAGACGTCGTACGACCAGCTCCAGTCGATGGTGTCGACCAGCAGCGAGCAGCACCGCGCGTACCTCGTCGCCTGTATGCACTACACCCGTGAACTGGCCGCGGAGGCCCACGCCATGGCCCGCGCGGCCCGCCCCCAGTCCGGCCGCAAGCTGGACAAGGACGCCGGCCTCGCGGTCGTCATGGCCCGCGAGCTGACCGACATCTGCTCGCGCCTCCAGGAGGCCGACATCCGGGTCCGCCAGCCGCTCGGCCAGGGCCGGCTCGCCTCCCTGATCCACTCCATGTACGACCCGGACCACCCCATCGACCACATCCAGGCGATGACCAGGCGCAACGCCTGGCCGGCCGAGCTGGACGCCATGGAACCGACGTACCTCCAGGCGAAGACCCGGGAGTCCAGCACCCGCGCGCCCTGGTGCCACGCCACGGCCTGGGTGAAGGAATGGCCGATGACCCCGGTGGGCGTCAACTTCCTGGCACCCCTGCTCGTCCACACCCCGGACGTCATCCGAACGGTCGCCGTGACGATGGATCTCGAGCCCACCGAGGTAGCCATCGAACGCATGTTGACCGAAAAGACCAACGACGAGGCCGAGGCCTCCCGCGCCGCCAAGATGAACCGCACCGTCGACCCTCGCGACGTCGCCTCCCACAACCGCCTGGACCAGCGCGGCGAGGACCTGGCGAGCGGCGCGGCCGGCGTCAACCTCGTCGGCTACATCACCGTGTCCTCCCGCAACCCCGAGGCCCTGGCCCGCGACAAGCGGACCATCCGGGCCTCGGCCGGAAAGTCGTATCTGAAACTGGAGTGGTGCGACCGCGAGCACCATCGCGCCTTTGTGAACACGCTTCCGTTCGCCACCGGCATTCGAAAGTAGGGGACCAAGCATGCGGGATCCGCTGTCCGTCCTCAGCGACGCCTTCACCTCCTTCCTCTTCGGAAAGGTCGAGACGACCCGCCTGCCGGTCCGCACCTCCACCGGCCAGGCGCAGGCGGTCTACCTCCCGACCGCCGCGCCCGGCCTCGGCGACTCGGGCGTGATCATCGGCCGTGAGGTGTACTCCGGCAAGGGCTACATCTATGACCCCTTCCAGCTCTACGGCCAGCAGCTCCCGGCGCCGCACTGGCTGGTCCTGGGCGAATCCGGAAACGGCAAGTCCGCCCTCGAGAAGACCTACGTGCTGCGCCAGTTGCGCTTCCGGGACCGCCAGGTCGTGGTCCTCGACGCCCAGGGCGAGGACGGCGTCGGCGAATGGAACCTCATCGCGCAGGAGTTGGGGATAACTCCCATCCGCCTGGACCCGATGGCCGCCCTGGACATGGGAATCCGCCTCAACCCGCTCGACCCCGCGATCACCACGACCGGCCAGCTGGCCCTGCTGCGGACCATCATCGAGGTCGCGATGGGCCACGGCCTCGACGAGCGCTCCGGCTTCGCGCTGAAGGTCGCGCACGCCTACGTCAACGAGACGATCGTCGAACGCCAGCCGATCCTCACGGACATCGTGGAACAACTACGGCACCCCGAGCCCGAGTCGGCCGAGGCGATGAACGTCGACATAGAGGACGTCCGCGCGTGGGGCCTCGATGTCGCCCTGGTCATCGACCGCCTGGTCGACGGTGACCTGCGGGGCATGTTCGACGGCCCGACCACGGTCGGCATCGACCTGGACGCGCCGCTGATCGTCTTCGATTTGTCCCACATCGACCGCAACTCCATCGCCATGCCCATCCTCATGGCGATCGTCGGAGTTTGGCTGGAACACACCTGGATCCGCCCCGACCGCAAGAAGCGCATCTTCCTGGTCGAGGAGGCCTGGCACATCATCGCCAGCCCCTTCGTGGCCCAGCTCTTCCAGCGCCTGCTGAAGTTCGGCCGCCGGCTCGGCCTGTCCTTCGTGGCGGTGGTCCACCACCTGTCCGACGTGGTGGACGGAGCGGCGGCGAAAGAGGCCGCGGCGATCCTGAAGATGGCCTCGACCCGGACGATCTACGCCCAGAAGGCCGACGAGGCCCGAGCGACGGGCCGCGTCCTGGGCCTGCCCCGCTGGGCGGTCGAGATCATCCCGTCCCTCACCCCCGGCATCGCCGTCTGGGACGTCAACGGCAACGTCCAGGTGGTCAAACACCTGGTCACCGAGACCGAACGCCCCCTGGTCTTCACCGACCGCGCGATGACGGAGTCCTCCAGCGATCTCGCCGACGACGCCCTGCGCGCCGCCGAGCTGGAGGCGGAGGAGCGGGCGGCGGCCTTCGTGGAACAGCACATGGGCGACTCCGAGTCGACGGTGGCGTAGGAGGGCGGACAGTGGTGAGACCGGACGATCGCCACCAGAGCGGTCAGGGAGGCCAAGGAGGCGTCCCTGACGGGCTGTTGGTCGGCATACTCGCCTTCCTCCTCGGCATGACCCTGCTGGTCTGGACGGCGACGGGCCTCGCGGGTCTGTTCGCCCACGGCGACTGGCCGAGCGGCGTCACCTTCACCCGCACCCCGCCGGCCATGCGCCACCTCATCGGCCACCCCCAGGACGTCCTGGGCGCCTGGCCCGACACCCCGGCGGGCCAACTCTCCGGCTACGGCCTGGTCTGGGGCCTGTTCATCGGCCAGCTGCTGGTCCTGGTAGTCCTGACGATCTTCGTGATGGGGACGCTGGCCCGCTGGAGAGCGGTCCGCGCGAGGACGCGAGCGGAGAAACTGGCGGCACGGGAACGACGTCCGGAACCGGAACCGGCTGACAAGACCCCGGCCCACGAGGTACCGGCTCACGAGGTAGCCGCTCCCGAGGTGGCGATCCCGAGACCGACGCCAGAGCCGCAGCCACAGCCACAAACACAGCCGTTGCCGCAGCCTTTGCCGGTCACGGTGAGCCGACCGCCCGAGCGAAGCCCGCACCCGGTGACGCAGGGCGCAGCGGTGAGCGGGTGGGAAACCCCTCGCACCGAAGGCGTGGTGCACTACGGCCCACCGGCGACCCGGCACCCCACCGCGACCCAGGCCATCAGGGACGCCGAAGGCCCCGCTCTCGTCGTCACCTCGAACCCCGCCGTCTGGCAGGACACCAAGGACGCCCGAGCCAAACTGGGCCCGGTCCACGTCTACGACCCCACCCACCTCTGCGACACCCCGGCCCGCCTCCACTGGTCCCCCACCACAGGCTGCGAGACCAGGGAGACGGCGAAGGCGAGAGCCGCCGCGCTGCTCGCCCCGGTCCGCCCCACCGCGAAGATCGACCAGGCCGTGGCCGACGTGGCCGAAACGCTCCTGCGCAGCTATCTCCACGCGGCGGCCATAGAGGCCCGCACCATCCGGCACGTCCACCGCTGGTGCCAGGGCACCCAGGTCCAGGACGCGGTGAGAACCCTGCGCACCCACCCCAAGGCGGCCCCGGGCGCCGCGGGCGAACTCGAAGCCGCCCTCACCGCCCACCCCGAACGCCGTGACATCGCGCAGGAACTGGCCGGCCGAGCCCTCTCGGCGCTCCTCACGGTCAACATCCGCGAGGCATGCACTCCCAACCGAAATGATGCCCTCGCCTTGGATTCCTTCGTCGACGAAGGGGGCACGCTTTACGTGGTGGGTGAATCCCTCGAGGACCCCAGGACGAAGCCAGGCGCGATGCCTCTTCTGACGGCCCTCACCTCAAGCGTGGTCGAGCGTGGCCGGCGCATGGCCGAACGGTCATCCTCCGGTCGCCTCGACCCACCACTGACGCTCGTCCTGGACGACGTGGCAGCCGTGGCTCCGCTTCCCCAGCTCCCGGAGCTGCTGACCGCCGGAGCGGACCGGGGGCTACCGACCCTGGCCCTGCTCCGGTCCCGCGAACAGGCCCGCACCCGCTGGCCGGACGCGGAGTTCCCGGCGTAGGGCTCAGAAGTCGTACGCGACCCAGTCCACGACCGGCACATAGCCGAGCCGCCGGTAGAGGGCGTTGCTGGTCGGGTTCGCCGCGTCCGTGAACAGCACGACGTCCTCGGCGCCCGCCGCCAGCGCGGCCCGGCTCACCTCGACCGTCACCGCGCCCGCGTATCCCCGACCCCGAAGGTGGGCCGGCGTGTACACGGGGTCGACCTGGACGAGGCCCGCGACCATCGGGTTGGCGCCCGCCATGGAGACGGGCGTGCCGTCCGGGGTCTCCCAGAACGTGTAGCTCTTGTCGGCGAAGCGGGTGCCGGCCCAGGTGCCGGCGTCGATGGTGACGGCTTCCCCCACATCCGCGGCGAACCCACGGCACATACCCATGAGTTGCTCATGGTCCCGCTCCCCCACGGGCCGTCCCCGGCCCGCCGGGAACGGCTCCGGCGGCACGAGCGTGCCGAGACGGTGCAGACAGAGCCGGACGCGCTCCCGCGGCGCCGCCCCGGTACGCCGCTGCCACGCCTCGGCGAAAACGGCGGCGGTTCGCTCGTCCGCGCTGATGGAGGGTACGGAGTGGCCGAGCGCGACCAGCCGGGCGGCGAGGGCGTCGGCCTGCCCGGCGGTGAGCGGAGTCAGACCCAGCCCGCGGCGGGGCGACAGACGGTAGAAGGCTCCCTGGACCTCGCCGGCCTTCTCCAGCAGACCGAACACGGCTCCTTCGGCGTCGTACACGGCCGCCCCACGGGTACGGAGTCTCGCGGTCCAGGTCAGCTGCATGATGTGCGGGACGGGCCGCGAGCGCAGGAACTCCCCGCCTCGGGCGAGGAAGTCGTCGAGGTCTTCGGTCAGGTGCCAGTCGTCGAGATGCCAGTCGTCCGAGCGCATGCCTCATGATCCCTCAAGGACCTCGGCGTGGTCAGACGCGCTCCAGCGCGAACTCCAGCTCCGACTCCCCCGCAGCCGACCCCAGCGGCACGACCACACCCGTGGGCTCGAAACCGGCCTTGCGATAGAACCGCTGCGCCCGCCCGTTGTCCTCGTGCACGATCAACCGCACCCGCTCGGCGCCATGCGCCCACGCCCACTCCACAGCGGCGTCGAACAGCACATCCGTGAGCCCACTGCCACGCTCCTCGGGCCGTACGAACACCCCGACGAGATGCCCCTGCTTCCGCTCGACCGGAAACCCGGCCCAGTCCGTGGTCCCGGGCTCTTCCATCAGCACCGTCACCGTCCCGACCCACTGTCCGTCCGGTGCCTCGGCGATGACCGTCTGTGCCCCGTCCGCCCCCTCGGCGCCCTTGGCCGTCCGCTCCTGCCAGAAGGAGTCGGGCCGTGCGGCGGCCGCCTCGTAGGTCTCCAGGAAGGCGAGGGGCGCGACCGGATCCTGAAGTGCCGCGAGCCGCAACTCCTTCGCGGCGGGCCACTCATGGGCGCGGACGGACCGGATCACGTAGCTCATACGGGCCACAGTAGTCCTCGGCCGGGTAATGCGGGAAACGAAAAAACCCCCGTGCCGGATGGCACAGGGGTTTTCCCAAAAATTGTTCGGCGGTGTCCTACTCTCCCACAGGGTCCCCCCTGCAGTACCATCGGCGCTGTAAGGCTTAGCTTCCGGGTTCGAAATGTAACCGGGCGTTT